>JBAZBK010000015.1:0-164664 GCA_041671505.1 Thermoanaerobaculia bacterium
CTCGTTGAGCACCAAAGCGATCACGGTCACGTCAAGGCCACGCCGTCACCATCGTACTCAGTTTCTTACCTCAGGCGCTGCAGCGCGCGCAGTGGGCCGCTCGGAATGACATTCTCCGCGCGGCAAACTCGCACAATTCGAGTCCACTGCGTGTGACCCCAACTTCCCGACTCACTCTTTCCTGTCGTCGCCCAGCTCCATGTGGACGGATAGGAAGCTCGCGAGGTCTTTGAGGGTGATGACGCCGAGGAGGCGGGCGTCGTCGACGACGAGGAGGCGCGAGACGCCGCTCGTCGACATCCGGCCGAGCACTTTCATGGCGTCGGCCTCGGGTGACACGGTGTTCTCTCCCGAGCAGCTCTCGGTGATCGTGCCGGTCGTCTGCTGGTCCCACTCCGCGCGCGGAAGCTCGTGAATCGCGCGCGTCGTCACGCTGCCGACGAGGCGCTCGCCGTCGAGCACGGGGAACATCTTGTGGTGGTAGCGGTAGACGTAGTCGTCGACGAGCTCGCGGATCGGCATCGCGCGCTGCACGGTGACCGGCTCGGTCGTCATGAAGCGGCTGATCGGGACCCCTTCGAGGAACTGCTTGAGCAGCTGCTGCTGCCACGTCGACTGTGCGACGCTCCGGATGAACATGCCGATGAGGAACCACCAGAGCCCGGTGATGAAGTTGCCGGACACGAGCGTGATCACGCCGAGCGCGATGAGCAGCATTCCGAAGATCGAGCCTGCGTCGGAGGCGGTCTTCGTCGCCGAGCGCGAGTCTCCTCGCCACATCCAGAGGAGCGCGCGGAGAATGCGGCCGCCGTCCATCGGAAACGCCGGCACGAGGTTGAACGCGACGAGGAGGGCGTTGACCCAGCAGAGGTACTGGAAGACCGACACGACCTCCGCGCTCCAGCCTACGTAGACGCCTCCGTAGGCGAGGCCGAGGAAGAGGCCGGCGATCACGAGGCTCGCGGCGGGACCCGCGGCGGCCATCAGCAGCTCGGTGCGCGGGCTCTTCGGCTCTTCGTGCATCTCGGCGACTCCGCCGAAGATGAAGAGGGTGATCCCCTTGATCGGAATGCCGAAGCGGCGCGCGACCATCGCGTGCGCGAATTCGTGAAGGACGATCGAGAGGAAGAGTGCGACCGTGCCGGCGACGCCCATCGCGAGGTAGGTTTCGGTGTCGAGCCCCGGATGCATCGCCGGGAAGACACGCACCGAGAGCGACCAGGCGACGAGGACGACGATGAAGATCCAGGTCGCGTCGGCGCGGACCGCGAAGCCGAAGAGACGGAAGAGCGTGACGGTGCGGCCGAGCATGGGGGAGTTGTAGCACAGGGGATGGGTTGCGTCGGGAGGAATTGAGAATTGAGAATTGAGAGATGGGCCGTCGCGCGGAGGCGGGACGCCTCCGCCACGCCTTTACTTCTTCATTCCTCATTCGGCATTCGACATTCTTCATTTCGGTTTCCGTACGGGAACCAGAACCGAAATGTCGAATGAAGAATGAGGAATGAAGAATGAGGAATGAAGAATGAGGAAGAAGCGGCCCCCCACTTCCTTCGATCAAACAAAAACGCACCCCGACGGGTGCGTTTCGCATTTCGGACCTCGGTAGCGCGATCCGCGCCCCCGCCATCTCTCAATACTCAATTCGTCCCCTCACGGCTCCCGGAACGTCACCGTGTCCGATCCCTGTCCGCTGACGGTCATTTCTTTTCGCGTGAAGCTGTCGCGCACGGTGAGCTCGTAGTCGAGGTCGGTGAGGCCTCCCCAGAAGATCCACCACCTGCCGTTCACCGCGCGGCCGTCGATCAATTTGACGAAGACCTCGGGGTTGTCGGGGTTGCCGGTGAGCGACGGGAAGCTGAAGAAGCCGTGGAGCTCGCTCTGCGTTCGCGCGACGGCTTCGACCGGCGCGCCGCCCTGGTGGTCGTGCGCGGCGACCTTGAACGAGAAGCGTCCCCCGAGGCAAATGGTCGTGGCGTCGGGGAAGCAGAAGTTCTTTCGGTCGGAGAGAAGGCAGGCGAGCGTGATCCGGTAGTCGCCGGTGAGGCCGGCGGGCTGACCGACGACGCGGAAGTAGTACGAACCGGGATCGAGCACGCGCGCGAGCTGCGCGGTCGTCGTTCCGCCGACGCTGTCGTTCGATGCGACGACCGCGCCCGACGCGTCGAGCATGTCGAGCCGCGGGTCAAAGGCTTGAGAGCTCGCGGTGACGGTGACGAGCGTCGTCTGCACGAAGACCTGCACTCTGAAGAACTCGGCGTCTTCGCCGCACTCGGTCCTGCAGGTGGCCCCTGGGAGGCGCGATTCGATGGTCGTGCCGCACGCGAGTTGTCGCTCGACGCATTGAGGGGGTGTGGGCGAGGCCGTCTCGTCGGTCTGCGCAATTGCGGGGAGCGCGAGCACGAGGAGCAACGTTACGAGGCGAGTGACGTTCATTGAGCACCTCCGTAGGCAGGAGAGCGAAGCGACGACGGCCGGGAACGGAGTCGTGCCGCGGGGTTTTTCGCTCGTGCTGCGTCGTGTGGGAAGAAGTGTAGCGCGGGAGGGAGGGGGGCGAACGGCCGGGATCGGGATCGGGCAGATTCGCTTTCTATATTCTTCATTCCTCATTCTTCATTCGACATTTCGGTTTTCGTGATCCCACAGAAACCGAAATGAAGAATGTCGAATGCAGAATGAAGAATTGAGAAACGAACCCCGGGATGGCGCTCAGCACTCGCGTCGGCGGGGGCTGAACGGAAGTCAACGGCCGGGCGCGACGAGGATTTCGATCGTGAGCGATGGCGGATGCTGGCGAGGTAGGGAGGCCGACTCTCCCGGCAGCGATGCCCTCGCGCAGCTCGTGCCAACTGAGGAGCTGGTGGCGGAGGCTATGCCAACGCTGCCGGCCGCGCCGGCCCGGCTGGCTGGGGAGGGAGGATTCGAACCTCCGAATGGCGGCTCCAAAGGCCGCTGCCTTACCGCTTGGCGACTCCCCAACAAGGCTGCCGGTGACAGGGAAACCGGAGGCGGGTCGCGGACATTCTCGACCCGATCCGGCGCCCGAATTGTCGCACGAAGGAGGGCCGGACTGCGCTCCCGAGGCGGGACGACGTCGACTGCGCTCCTGTTTCGAACTTGTTGCGATTGTTTCGGCGGTGCTTGCGGATCGGGGCCCGGTAGTGTGAGATAGCCCCGTTTTCCAGAACTGAATAGCCCAGAAGATCCAAGGAGAGAGAACCATGAAGAGATTTGCAGTCGGCGCCGCACTGGCGCTCGCGGTGTCGATCCCGGCGTTCGCGCAGCTGAGCCTGCCGCGCCCCAGCCCCAACGCTTCCGTGGGCCAGCTCGTCGGCGTGACCGACGTGTCGGTCGTCTACTCCCGTCCCGGCGTGAAGGATCGCAAGATCTGGGGCGAGCTCGTGCCGTACGACAAGGTCTGGCGCACCGGCGCGAACGAGGCGACGATCATCACCGTCAGCAAGGACGTGAAGGTGAATGGTTCGGAGCTGAAGGCCGGCTCCTACAGCATTCACACGATCCCGACGCCTGGCGACTGGACCGTGATCTTCAACTCCGAGGCGAACCCGAAGGGGAACTACAACTACGACGAGACGAAGAACGTTCTCAAGGTGACGGTCACGCCGAAGGCACACGCGATGACCGAGCGCCTCGCGTTCTACTTCGCGACCGTCGACGATAGCTCGGCGACGCTGGTCATGGCGTGGGAGAAGCTCTCCTTCGAGCTGAAGATCGAGACCGACGTGCAGGCGCAGGTGATGGCACAGGCGAAGTCGATGATGGACGACTGGCGCCCTGCGTTCCAGGCGGCGAACTACGCCTGGGAGAAGGGTGCGAAGGCCGACGCGATGAAGTGGATCGACCAGTCGATCGCCGCGAAGGAGAGCCTCGCGAACCTGACGCTCAAGTCGCGGATGCTCGCCGACGCCGGAAAGACGAAGGAAGCGATCGCGACGATCGAGAAAGCGATCGCGATCGGCAAGGCCGCGAACGGCAACACGGCGGCGTCCGAGAAGCTCCTCGAGGAGTGGAAGGCGGCGGCCAAGGCGCCGAAGAAGAAGTAGGTGGCGGGGATGCCGAATTGAAAATTGAAAATTGAGAATTGAAAATTTGGAGACGGCGGGGGCGCGGGCCGCGCTGCCGACGTCTGAAATACGAAACGCACCCTTCGGGGTGCGTTTTCGTTTGAGGCGTCACCTCGTGGCGGAGGCGTCCCGCCTCCGCGCGACGGCCGGAGGCCGTCGCCACCAGGCGACGGGCTATCTCTCAACTCTCAATTCTGCGTTCTCAGTTCGCGGTCCGGCGTGAGGGCCTGAATCACCAGCGCCGTGAGTATGACCGCGCCGCAGCCGACGACGTTGTACCAGAGGAATGCGATGCCGGTGCCGAAGGCGCAGAGGAGCACGGCGCATTCGGCGACGATCGCGGCGGCAAAGACGGCCGTGCCGCGGACGTGCTTGAGGTAGAAGGCGACGAGGAAGACCCCGAGGATCGTGCCGTAGAAGAGCGAGCCGACGATGTTGACGAGCTCGATGAGCGACGGCGCGAAACGGTGCGCGACCATCGCGAAGGCGAGGGCGAAGAGGCCCCAGAAGACGGTCGCGAGCTTCGAGACCTTCACGTAGTGGCCATCCGACTCGTCGGGGCGGACGCTACGCTTGTAGATGTCGATCACCGTCGTCGACGAGAGCGCGTTCAGCTCCGACGCGACCGACGACATCGCGGCGCAGAAGACCGCGGAGATGACGAGGCCGATGAGTCCCGCGGGGAGGTAGCGCATCACGAACGTCAGGAAGACGTAGTTCGTGTCGGTCGTCGCAGCGGCCGGATCGTTTTCCTTCATGAGCGCGACCGCGTCCTTCCGGACGGCGCGGAACGTTCCGTCGGCTTCGCGGAGCGCCACTGCTGCAGTTTCGACGGCTGCCGCGTCATTCCGTTCGCTCGCCGCGACGAGCGCATCGACGGTCGCGCGCCGTGCGGCGTGCGCTTCGGCGTGCCGCGCCTCGAGCGCGTTCCACTCGGCTGCGCGACTGCTCGCCGCGATCTTGTCCGCCTCGACGTGATTGAAGAAGAGGGGAGGCGCTGCGAACTGGAAGAAGACGAAGACCATGATCCCGACGTAGAGGATGAAGAACTGCATCGGGATCTTCAGGAGGCCGTTGAAGATCAGGCCGAGACGGCTCTGTGCGACAGACTTGCCGGTGAGGTAGCGGCCCACCTGCGACTGGTCGGTTCCGAAATACGAGAGCTGCAGGAACATGCCGCCGATCAGCCCCGACCAGAAGTTGTAGCGGTTGTTCCAGTCGAACGAGAAGTCGATCGCGTTCATCTTCCCGAGCTTGCCGGCGACGAGCGTCGCGTCGTAGAGCGAGAGGCTCGACGGCAGTTTGACGAGGATCACGATCACCGCGGTGATCATTCCCGCCATCGCGACGCCTAGCTGGAGGACGTTCGTCTTCTCGAGAGCTTTCGATCCTCCCGTTGCGACGTACATGATCACGAGCGCGGCCATCACGATGTTCGTGATGTAGAGGTCCCACCCGAGGATGATCGAGAGGATGAGAGAGGGGGCGAAGATCGTGAGGCCGGCGGAGAGGCCGCGCTGCAGGAGGAAGAGCGACGCGGCGAGGGCGCGCGTCTTGAGATCGAAGCGCCCTTCGAGATACTCGTACGCCGTGTAGACCTTGAGGCGGTGGTAGATCGGCACCGCGGTCACCGAGAGGACGATCATGCCGATTGGAAGGCCGAGGTAGAACTGCACGAAGCGCATCCCGTCGACGTAGGCCTGGCCGGGCGTGGAGATGAAGGTGATCGCGCTGGCCTGCGTCGCCATGATCGAGAAGAGCACGGTCTGCCACTTCATGCTTCGGTCGGAGAGCATGTAGCCCTCGAGCGTGTTGGCTCGGCGCCCTTTCCAGACGCCGTAGGCGACGACGAGGAACTGCGAGCCGACGAGGACGAGCCAATCGAGACCGCTCACGCGAAATGCCTCGTGATCGCCGTGAAGGCGACGATGAGGAGACCGAGGGCGATCATCACGAAGGCGTAGAGACGCCCCCAGCTTCCGCCGATCGGCGGCGGCTCGTCGGCGCCCGTTCTCTCGTCACGCCCGTCGCGCGGCTCGTCCATCGGCTGATCCTACTTCGACCGCGACGCGACGAGGTTGAGGAAGAGCTTGTAGGCTCCCGGCACTCCCGCGGGAAGCTCGCGGAAGAAGGCGAGGCCGGTGTAGACGTAGAGCCCCTTGCCGTGGCGCAGGGCGACGAGGGAGCCGTCGAGCGGCGCCTCCCCCGGGTCGTTCGACGCGAAGATCGACTCAAACGCCGGATCGCGCTTGCCGGCGAAGTAGAGGCCGCGCTCCTGGACCCAGCCGTCGAAGTCGCTCGCGACGATCTTGTTAGGCGTATTGAGCAGCGGATGCGCCGGGAGGAGCATCGTCATCGGCGCCTCCTCGACCGTGACGCGGTCGCGCGAGATCTCGAGGGGCTTCGGCGCGATGCGGTCGGGGAGGGAGCGGTCGGCGGTGTTGTACTGGACGACGAACGTGCCCCCCTGCTCGACCCAGGCGAGCAGCCGGTCGATCTGGCGCCCGAGCGCGGGACGCGTGTTGAAGGCGCGAACGCCGGTGACGATCGCGTCGAGGCCGGCGAAGTCGGAGATCGCGAGGTCGTCGTCGCTCAGCGTCACGACTTCGTAGCCGCACTGGCGCAGGGCGTCGGGAACGTCGTCGCCCGAGCCTTCGATGTAGCCGATCTTCGAGCCGATGCGCTTCAGGTCTTCGCGAACGAAGCGGGTCGAGGCTGGCTGGTGGTAGACCTGCGGCGGGATGTGGTCGTAGTCGATCGCGACGCGCTGCATCGCCTCGAGCGGCGCGCCGTTCTCGAGCTCGATCGAGACGCGCGCGTCCGACTTCGCCTTCGGCGGGGTCACCTTGAACGCGACGACGCTCTCGTCGCCCTTGCGACGAAGAGTCACGTCCTGCGACGCGGGCCAGACGCTCCATCCTTCGGGCGTCTTGAGCCTCACCTTGAGCGAGAGATTCTCCTCGGCGCCGCGCACGGCGATGCGGACCTGCCGAGGGGATGCGTCGGCGAACACGTAAACGGGCTCGTGGAAGTTGGCCGTCGCCTTCGGCTCGATCGCGAAGGGGCGGTAAAGCTCGCCGCGCACCGGGTCGACCGAGCGGTAGAGCGCGGGGCTCGCGATCTCGATCTCGCGGCCGGCGATCGCGATCCGGAACGTCACCGGAAGGGGCGCTCCCGCTTCGGGCATGCCGATCATCGACGGATCGGCGACGTGGTAGTGCCCGGTTTCGGGCGTGCGCTCGAGCCAGTAAGGCTGCGTCGGCTTCGCGTCGGCGGGGACGACGATCTCGAGGTCGTTCGACACGGGAACGTTGAATGCAGCGTCCTGCCCCGCATCCTTGCGCGCGGCACCCCACGCCGGTTCGATCGAGACGATCTTCATCGGCAGCGTGGAACGGTTGATCACCGTTGCCTTGACGGTGAGCTTCGAGCCGGGGGTCGCGGTCGCGGTCGACGCGATCGCCTCGACCCAGAGCCCCGTCGCGCTGCGGATGATCTCGAGGAGCTCGGCGCGCTTGGCGTCGGCCCAGTAGCGATCCTCGACCTTGTCGAGGGCGTCGAGCGCGCGGATGAGGATCGGAACGATCGCCTGCGGATTCTTCTCGTCGAAGCTCGCCTCAGCCTCCGCGACGATTTTCGAAAATGCCGGACCGCCTGCGACGCGGTTCCAGGAGGTGTCGACGCCTTCGAGCGGATCCTTCGTCGCGGGCACGCCGTCGAGCATCGACAAGTAGTTCACGATCGAGCCGCGGCGCTCGGGGGCGCCGAAGCCCTGGCTCTTGTGCATGCTGCGCGCGGCGCCGGCGATCTCGCTGAAGGCGCGGCCGAGCAGGGGCGAGTAGCTGCCGAGGTCGATCTTCACCATGTTGCTGGTGTCGACCTTCGCGTCAGGCTGCGACGGGCTCCAGTCGTTCCAGAAGATCCGCTTCGCCTGCCACGGTTGAACGTACTTCAACTGTTCGGGAAAGCGCGCCGGATCGGCGGCCGCCTTGAACGCCTCGACCGCGAGGATCGCCGACGCGGTGTGCTGGCCGTGGCCGCCGTCGCCATTCGTCGGGAAGCGGGTAATGATGACGTCGGGACGGAACTTGCGGATCACGAACACGACATCTGCAAGCGTCTCGTCGTGGCCCCAGATCCGGAGCGTCTCCTCGGGGGACTTCGTGTAGCCGAAGTCGATCGAGCGGGTGAAGAACTGGTTGCCGCCGTCGATCTCGCGCGCGGCGATGAGCTCCTGCGTGCGGATGACGCCGAGGGCCGCGCCTTTTTCTCTGCCGATCAGGTTCTGGCCGCCGTCGCCGCGGGTGAGCGAGAGGTAGCCGGTGCGGAGGAGCTTCTCCTTCGAGAGCCAGGCGATCATCGCGGTGTTCTCGTCGTCGGGATGCGCGGCGAGGTAGAGAGCGCTGCCGACGACCTGAAGCTTGCCGAGCGCGAGCCGGATCTCCGAGGCGTCCATGATCTTCGCCGGGCGGGAGACGGGGGCGGACGACGCCGTGAGGGCGACGAGGGTGAGAACGAGTGCCGCGAGCGCGGCGATGGAGCGTCGGCGCATCAGTGTCTTCCTGTTCGATCGTGATTGGCGCTAGCCGTGGCGCGCGCCGCAGCGACGATACTCCAGACGAGGGCGGGAGTTCGGGGAGAGGGGCAAATTTTTGGTGAACCAAGGCGATGAGGCGACGAGGCGAGAGGCGATGAGCGGGCCAGAGGCCGGAAGGCAGGTCAGAGGTCAAAGGTCAGAGGTCAAAGCTGGCGAGAGGCGAGAGGCGATGAGCAGGCCATGTGGAGTGCGAAAGCGAAGCTTTCGCTCTTCCTGGCCGAAGCGAAGCTTCGGCCTTGGGCTGCCTACAAGAGACCTCGCAGGTCGTCCGGCATCGCGGCGACGATCGCGGAGGTCCCGTCGAGGTCTGCGCACAGAGCGAACCCCGCGAACTCGAAACCGGGGGAGACGGTACAGGCGACGAGGGTGTATTCGCCGAGGGGGCGCGCGGCCTGCCAGACGCCGCGCGGGACGACCGCCATCGGTCGCGCTCCATGAGCGTCGGGAGGTGCGAGAACGGTGTGGGTGATTGTTTTGGTTGCCGGGTCGAGCGTGATCAACTCGAGCGGGTCGCCCTCGTTGTGGATCCAGATCTCGTCGGCATCGACAACGTGCCATCGGCTCCGTTCGCCGCGCTCGAGAAGAAAGTGGATCGCGGTTCCTGCGGACCGGTCGCGGCCGTCGCGTCGCACCAGATCGGCCGAGCGGTGGATCTCGACGTAGCGTCCCCCTTCGGGATGAGGCTGCATCGTCAGAGTGGAGATCAGCGAGTCGACGCGGGGGTTGCGCATGAATGGTTCTTCCTTCAGCTTCGCGTAGTTGCCGGTTTCACGCATGGATCTTCGCGAGCGCGATGAGATTGACCGCGACGAAGCCGGCATGCCAGAGGGCGAATAGGATGACGGCCGGGGTGGTCGTCTGTGCGGGGTCGTCGGAGGGAACGAGCAGCTTCTTCGCGAAGGCGAACAGCACGAGCGTCCAGATGGTGCAGAAGACGAGGCCGACGATCGTCCCCCACATCGCTCCCCGGATCTCTCCGAGAGCCCAGCCTAACAGACCGCCGTCGACGACGGTTCCGGCGATGAGGCCGAATGCGATTCCGACGAGGAGCCTGAAGAGTGTCTCACCACCATGAGGCGCGTCCTCCGGCTCTGTCGCCCGGAGCCGGCGGAGCGCAAAGAACATCGGCACGGCCGATCCGAGAAAGAAAAGGTGCCAGAGCACCCACCAGCCGCTGCCGAAGAGGAAGTTCGCGATCGCCACGCCGGAATGATAGCGGAGCGGGCGTGTGCCATAATCGCGGGGCTCCATGCCAATCGAAGCTCACTCGCGGCTCGGCCCGTACGAGATCGTGTCGCCCATCGGCGCCGGTGGCATGGGCGAAGTCTGGCGCGCGCACGACACGAGGCTCGATCGCGACGTCGCGATCAAGGTGCTCCCGCCCGGCTTCGTCGAGAACGAAGAGATCCGCCGCCGGTTCGAGCGCGAGGCGAAGGCGATCTCGTCGCTGAACCATCCGCACATCTGCGAGCTGCACGACATCGGAGACGAGGGGGGCGTGCTCTACCTCGTCATGGAGCTCATCGAAGGGGAGTCGCTCGCCGACAGGGTGAAGCGTGGACCGCTTTCGCTTCCGGACGTTCTCCGTCACGGACGCGAAATCGCGCTCGCGCTGCATGCCGCGCACCGGGCGGGGATCGTTCATCGCGACCTGAAGCCGGGCAACATCATGCTCACGAAGACGGGAGCGAAGCTGCTCGACTTCGGGCTCGCAAAGAGCGGCGGCGCCTTCTCTCCCGTGGTCTCCGGGACGGAGTCGATGGCGACCGAGCATCGCGACCGCCCGCTGACCCGCGAAGGAACGATCATCGGCACGTTTCAGTACATGGCGCCGGAGCAGCTCGAGGGCGAGACGGCCGATCAGCGCACCGACATCTTCGCGCTCGGCGCCGTGCTCTACGAGATGGCGACGGGAAAGCGCGCGTTCGAGGGGACGTCGCGCACGAGCCTGATCGCCGCGATCGTCTCCTCGCAGCCGCAGCCGATCTCCGCGGTCGCGCCGATGACCCCTCCGGCGCTCGACCACGTCGTCACGAAGTGCCTGGAGAAGAATCCGGAGCATCGCTGGCAGTCGGCCCAGGACGTCGCGACGGAGCTGCAGTGGATCAGCGAGGCGGGGTCGCAGGCCGGAGTCGCCAGCGTCATCCGCGTCGGACGGAAGAGCCGGGAACGCATCGCGTGGACGGCGGCGGTGTTGCTGCTCGTCGCGCTCGCCGCGACGGGATACCAGTTGATGAAGCGTGTCCGCGCGACGAGCGACGCGAAGGCGATCCGTTCGGCGATCGTCGCAGCGGACGGAAAGCCGTACGTGTACTCGCCGAACTCTTACGGAGCGGTCGTGTCGCCCGACGGGCGGCGCCTTGCATTCGTCGCCCTGGGACCGGCCGGCGCGGACGCGCTTTTCGTTCGTTCGCTCGACGGCGCTCTTGCGCAGCCGCTCGCCGGAACCGAGGGCGCGGCATTTCCCTTCTGGTCGCCCGACAGCAGATACCTTGGGTTCTTTGCAACGGGGAAGCTCAAGAAGATCGAGGCGGCGGGAGGGCCGGCGGTTGCCCTCGCATCGGCTTCCACCGCACGCGGCGGCGCGTGGGGGCGCAACGACGACATCATCTACGCGCCCGACACGCAAACCGGGCTCTTCCGCGTGAAGGCGAGCGGTGGCGCCCCGGTCGAGGTCACGAAGGTCGACCTTGCGAGGGGCGAGCTGTCGCACCGCTGGCCGTCGTTCCTTCCCGACGGGGAGCGCTTCCTCTATTCCGCTGGCAGCGCCGAAGGTGCCTCGGGAGAGGCCGCCGGCGTGATCGTGGCCTCGATCTCGGGCGACGTAGAACCTCGGATGGTCGTCAAGGGGCTCACGCGCGCGATGGTTGCGAATGGTCACCTGCTCTTTGCTCGCGACGGGTTCCTCCTTGCGCAGAAATTCGATCTCGGGAAGCTCGAGCTTCGAGGCGAGGCGATTCCGATCGGCGAGAACGTCAGGCAGCGCAATGACATCTGGGCGCTGACTTACTTCTCGGTGTCTGACGAGGGCACCGTCGTCTACGAAGGCGGAGGGTCGAACGAGCTGCGAATCGTCGAGTTCGATGCCCAGGGAAAAGAGATCGCCAGGCTCGGCGATCCCGCGATCTTCGACAGGATTCGCCTTTCACCGGACGGAAAGAAGATCGTCGCCACGATCCAGGATCCCGCGGCGGGCGGCGCCGACATCTGGGCGCTCGAGCCCGAGCGCAACGTGAAGACGAGGCTGACCTTCGCTCCGTCCGAGGAGACCTCTCCGATCTGGTCACCCGACGGGAAGCGGGTCGCCTTCGCGTCGATCGCGAAAGGGGATCGCCGGATCGTCGCCCGGTCGGTAGGCGGAGGCACGGCCGAACAGGAGTTGTTCAAGTCCTCCGATGTCCCGTCTCCGGAGGACTGGTCGTGGGACGGCCAGTACATCCTGTTCAATCTCGTCAGCGGCAAGCAGAAGACTGATATCTGGATTCTGCCGCTCTCCGGCGACCGGAAACCAATCCCTGTTGCCAGGAGCGAATACGACGAGGGCTGGGGATTCTTCTCGCCGGACGGCAAGTGGATCGTCTACCTCTCCAACGAATCAGGCGCCTACCAGGCGTACGCGGTTCGATTTCCGGAGAAGGACAGCTCGGAGAAATGGCAGCTAACGTCGAACGGCGCGGAATGGCTGGTGGGGTGGCGTGAAGACGGGCGGGAGCTCTATTACATTGACCAGGCTGGCTTCGTCGTGGCGCTTCCGATTCAGCTCGGCGAAGACATCGAAGCCGGCGTGCCGCGTCAACTAATGAAGACCGACAGCAACCAGGGATTCACCGTCTCACGCGACGGCAAGCGGTTCATTCTCACGAAGCAGAACGAGGGTCTGAATTCGATCCCTACCTCGCTTCTCGTCAACTGGCCCGCCATCCTGCCGCGCTGATTGCGATCCGCCGCCGTTCTCCGGCTGCAGGAACGAGTTGCACGGTTTCCGGCGAGGGTCTTCTACCCCCGGAACCCGGGCCGATGTGTCTCAAGTCGCTGACAACGGAACGCCGATCAGGTATCGTTCGCGCCGCTCATGGTAGGGGTACGAGAGCTGGTCATCGAGTATGCAGACAGGGTGCCGGACGACATGTCCGACGTCCTCGCCGTCGTGCATTCCGGCGCGGTGGCGGCATCGGTGTCGGCGCCGCTTCGGATCGGCCTCGCGATGCCGGTGCTCGGCGGCGCGCGGGCCGAGGTCTGGCGGACGGAGCTTCCAATCGAGCGCGGAGTCGACGGAGCCGTCGTCTGGTCGTCGGCGGGCGATCTGCTGATCGGCGCGATGGCGATCGCCGACTCTGGTCCGATCGCCACGCGCGCGGCCGAGGCGTACAAGACGCTCATTCCGTTCGTCCGGCGAGCGGGATTCCCGAACATCGTCAGGATGTGGAACCAGGTGCCGCGGCTGCTGGTGCACGACGACGGGCTCGAGCGATATCAGGCGTTCTGCGCGGGGCGCGCCGCCGCGTTCGAGGCGAATGGTTTCACGCTCGACGGTGACCTTCCTGCGGCGAGCGCGGTCGGAACGGAAGGCGAAGGCTTCGCCGTCACCGTTCTGGCGTCGCGCCGTGAGGTCGCCTACTTCGAGAATCCGCGCCAGGTGAGCGCGTTTCGCTATCCCCCGCAGTACGGGCCGAAGAGCCCGTCGTTCGCGCGGGCGAGCCGGGTCGAGCTCGGCGGCGAGGAGCTGATCGTCGTGTCGGGAACGGCGAGCATCGTCGGACACGCGAGCCTTCACGCCGACGACGTGCGCGCGCAGGTCGACGAGACGGTTGAGAACCTCCGCCTCGTTTACGGAGCAGCCGCTGGGCGTGAGGTCAAGAGCCTCGGGGATGTTCGCAGCGCGCTCTATCGCATTTACGTGAAGTGCCCGGCCGACTTCGAGCCGATCAGGGAGCGCTTCATTCCGCGAATCTCGAGCGATGCGTCCTGCCTCTGGCTCCGCGGAGAGATCTGCCGCGGCGAGCTGCTCGTCGAGGTGAGATGATCGGGCGGGAGTGAGGGCGGATCTCGACCGAAAGAAGCATTTCGGATTGCGGATTTCGGATTTGGCTCCGCCAGCTTCACGATTCGCGCGGACCTCGACCGGCTGCTTTGGAATCGACGGCTCGCCCCTCGCCGAGAATCGAATCTGGTTCAAGGAGCGAAGCAAGTCCGCAATCCGCACTCCGAAATCCGAAATCGTCCTCCGATGTATGCTGTCCCGAACAAATCAACGTTTGGAGGACACATGTCGGATCACATTTACAAGCTGGTGGAGATCGTAGGGACGTCGGACGAGGGGTTCGCGAAGGCGGCGGACGCGGGCGTGCGTCGCGCGGGCAAGACGCTGAAGAACCTCGAGTGGTTCGAGGTCACCGAGATGCGCGGGCGGATCAAGGACGGCAAGGTCGCGCAGTACCAGGTGAAGCTGAAGGTCGGATTCCGTCTCGAAGAGTAGTGTGAGCGGCGAGGCCGGCATGGAATCGAGCGCGCCGCGCGTCGACGTTGCGGTCGTCGGCGCCGGCGCCGCCGGGCTGATGGCTGCGATCTTCGCGGCCCGCGGCGGCGCAACGACGGTCGCGCTCGACGGCGCCACGAGGCTTGGCGCGAAGATCCTGATCTCGGGCGGCGGCCGCTGCAACGTCACGCACGAGAAGGTCTCGGCGGCCGATTTCAACGGCGCGAATCCCAACCTCGTCTCGAAGGTGCTCCGCGCCTTCAGCGTGCACGACGCGATCGCCTTCTTCCGCGACGCGGGAGTCGAGCTGAAGCGCGAGGAGACGGGGAAGCTCTTCCCTGTGACCGACAAGGCGCTGACCGTGCTCGACGCGCTGACGGGCGAGGCGCGACGCGCCGGCGTGGAGCTCCGCACCGCGTCGCGGGTGTACTCGGTCGAGCCGGACGAGGGGGGCTTCGCGCTCGAGACAGGCTCGGGGCTCGTGCGCGCGAAACGCGTGATTCTCTCCTCCGGCGGGCGGAGCATTCCGAAGAGCGGCAGCGACGGCGCCGGCTACGAGCTGGCGAGGATGTTAGGGCACTCCGCGGGGGAGACCTTTCCCGCGCTCGTGCCGCTCCTGCTCGAGAGCGGCCACTGGCTCACCGCCCTCTCCGGCGTCAGCTGCGAGACCGAGCTCACGCTCCGCGGCGCGCGCGGCAAGGTGCTCGTTCGGGTCGGCGGCTCGATGCTGCTGACGCACTTCGGCCTCAGCGGTCCCGCGGTGCTCGACATGAGCCGCCACTGGATCGAGGCGCGCCTGGCTGGAGAGGCCTCGCTCTTCGCGAGCTTCGCTCCCGGCGAGGACTTCGAGATCGTCGACGCCTGGATCGTCGCGGCCGCGAAGGAGAGTCCGCGCCGCACGCTCCTCAACCTCGTCCGGACGCGAGTCAGCGAGCGCCTTGCAGAAGGGCTGCTCCGCGAGGGGGCCGCGGTCGCTCCCGACACGACGCTCGGAAAGCTCGAGCGCGACGACCGCAGGCGCGTGTCGCACGCGCTCACCTCGCTCCCGCTTCCCGTCTCCGGCGATCGCGGCTTCGGCTTCGCGGAGGTCACCGCCGGAGGCGTGCCGCTGGACGAGGTCGAGGTGGGGACGATGGAGTCGAAGCTACGCCCGGGGCTCTTCCTCTGCGGCGAGATCGTCGACGTCGACGGTCGCATCGGTGGCTTCAACTTCCAGTGGGCGTGGGCGAGCGGGAAGGTCGCGGGGAGCGCGGCGGGGAGAATCTGAAGTTAGAACTGTGAACGATGAATTGTGAATCCAGAAATTGGGCGCGGATCTTTTCTGGATTCACAATTCATCGTTCACACTTCTAACTTCCCGAGAATCAACCGGGCTTGATTGCCCGCACGATCGACACTTCCCGCTCAATCCACGCTGTATAGCACCTGGTACTGCATCACGACTCTCCCCAGCCGGATCTCGTCTCCGTCGCGCAGGCGCCAGCGCTCGACCGCCAACTCGTTGACGAAGGTTCCGTTCCGGCTGTTCAGGTCCGCGATCACGTAGCTGTCGCCGTCGCGCGTCAGCTCGGCGTGGCGTGCGGATACACCGGTGTCGGTGAAGCGGATCGTCGCGTCCGATGACCGGCCGATGAGATACGAAGGGCCTTCGAGCACGAAGAATTGCGCCTCGCCGTCGTGCGGTACCGCGCGCAGCCGCGGCGTGCTCGTTGCCATCCGCTTGACGTCGCGCAGCGAGAGCGTCGCGTCGCCGGAGACGAGCAGGCGGGTGTCGTCCTCGATTTCCTTCCACGCCTCCTCGCTGATCTCGACGAGGGCCGCGGGGATCTTGCCCGTGTGCCCTGCAGGTGATGGGATCGGCGCGCCGAGATGCTGCCTGAGCGTTCGCCGTGTGGTCGGATCGCCCGGCGCCTCCTCGATCAGCTCGCTCGAGAGGAGACCGTAGACGACTCGATAGAGCTCGAGAGGCTCCTGGCCCGACTCTTCGAGAATCTGCTGCAGCGTCTTGTGGCCGTCGAAGCGGAAGAGCACTTTCCACTCGTCGAGCGAGAGGCTGATCCGCTCCTGCCTCTCCTGGTCGTCGATGATCCGGAAGACGACCTGGTCGTCGGGGAGGAGCTGGACGCACTGTTCCCACTCGTCGATCCGTCGCGCGCCTTCCATCACGAGGTTCGTCAGGTCGACCGAGATCGTGACGGCCCACGCGGGCAGCTCCATCTCGTCGAAGAAGCGGAACTCTCCGTCGTTCCAGGTCAGCGCGTCGTAGATGATCTCCGAGACCTGGACCTTGAGGATGTCGCGCACCTCGTCGTCGGTCACGATCCCGAGCCGCACCGCCGACGCGCCGAAGCGCTCGTCGGGCGACTGGTCGCCGGCGATTCGCGCGGCCTGAGCGGCGTCGATCAATTTGCGGTCGCGCATGATCGCACCGACGCGCAGCTTCTCCTGATCGCTCGCCGCGTAGATGAGGTCACTGTTGCGGAAGAACGCGGTGGCCGCGGCGCCGTCGCGAGCGAGCTCGAGCGTGCCTGTCTGCTTGCAGAGCGAAAGGAAGGTCAGCAAGTCGAACAGCCTGAACGACTTGAGCAAGCCCTGCAACGACGCCTGCATGATGGCAAAAGAGTAGCAGAAATCGTCTCCGGCCACTCCTGGCGGAGTACCATGACGCGATGCCGGGCGAACACCCACCGCGCGACGAGGCGAGCCCCGACCTTCTCTCTCCGGTCGAAGCGATCCGCACGGGGCCGAGGCGCAGCGCGGTCCGCGACGGCGTCGCGCTCTGCCTCTCGGGCGGAGGCTACCGCGCGATGCTCTTCCATGCCGGGGCACTCTGGCGCCTCAATGAAGCGGGTTGGCTGCCGAAGCTCGATCGCGTCTCCAGCGTGTCGGGCGGGTCGATCACCGCAGCCGTCCTCGGGCTCGCGTGGAGCAGGCTCGAGCTCGATTCCGAAGGGCGCGCCGCGAAATTTCGGGAGGTCGTCGTCGACCCGCTCCGGAGCCTCGCCTCGCTGACGATCGACGCTCCCGCCGTCGTTCGCGGGCTTCTGACGCCGGGACCGATCTCGGAGCGGGTCGAGAAGAGCTACCGGAAACATCTCTTCGGCAAGGCGACGCTGCAGGACCTTCCCGATCGCCCGCGCTTCGTGATCAATGCGACGAACATGCAGAGCGGTGCGCTCTGGCGCTTCATGAAGCCGTACATGCGCGACTACCGGGTCGGCCAGGTGCTGCATCCGAAAGTCTCGATCGCTCTCGCCGTCGCTGCGTCGTCGGCGTTTCCTCCATTCCTCGGCCCCGTGCGGCTCGCGATCGATCCGAAAGATCTCGCGCCGGGGGACGGCTTCGAGGACCTGCATCGCGAGCCGTTCACGCGCGAAGTGGTTCTCTGCGACGGCGGCGTCTACGACAACCTCGGCCTCGAGACCGCGTGGAAGCGCTACCGGACGATCCTCGTGAGCGATGCCGGGGGACAGATGCGTCCGGAGCCCGACCCGCACAACGAATGGTTCGGACAGAGCCGCCGCGTGATGGATCTCGTCGACAACCAGGTGCGATGCCTCCGGAAGCGGCAGGTCGTCGGATCGCTGCGCCGCGGAAAGCGAAAGGGCGCGTACTGGGGGATCCGCTCCGACATCGCGCACTTCCGCCTAACCGATGCGATCGCCTGCCCGCACGAGGCGACGATGAAGCTCGCCGAGGTGGAGACGCGGCTCGCGGCGATGCCGGCGCAGTTGCAGGAGCGGCTGATCAACTGGGGATACGCCGTTTGCGACGCGGCAATGCGGAAGCACGCCGACCGGAAGATCGTGCCGCCGGAGGGACTGCCGTATCCGAAGGCGGGAGTGTGAGGCAGGCGAGGGGCGAGGGGCGAGAGGCGAAGGGCAGGCCAGGGGCGACGGGTGATGAAGCGACGAGCGGGATCGTGTGGCGCAGACACTCCTGTCTGCGCGCGGCGCGAAGCGTCGCGGGCGAAGAGCAGGCTTGCATGATCTCCCGGAGGCCCCGCACGCCGTGCCACTGCACGCCGCCGCCTTCGGCGGCGCGCAGGCAGGAGTGCCTGCGCCACATGAGGCTCGTGATCGGGTCTGACTGCGGCGCTCTCACCGCCTCCCGTGCTACGATTCGCCGCTCCCTGAAAGGCTCGTCCGCAGGACGCTTCTCGACATGTCGAATTTCGATCTCGTACTCCGGCTATTTCTTCAGCTGACCGTGATTCTGGCCGTCTGCCGGGTGGTCGGCTGGATCGGCACGCGTTTCTTCGGGCAGACGCAGGTCGTCAGCGAAATGGTTGCCGGCGTGTTGCTCGGCCCGTCGCTCTTCGGCTGGCTCGCGCCGGAAGTGCAGCACTGGCTCTTTCCGATCAAGACGACGGTGGGGGGCGTGACGATGACGCACCCGTCGATGTCGATCCTCTACGTCCTCGCGCAGCTCGGGCTCGTCCTCTACATGTTCATCGTCGGGCTCGAGTTCAATCCCGAGCACATCAAGGGGAGGGCGAAGAGCGCGGGGCTGATCTCGGGTGCGGGGATCATCGTTCCGTTCGCGCTCGGAGCGATCCTGGCGTTCCTGCTCCGCGACGACGCGGAGCTCTTCCAGCCGGGACTGTCGGCGTGGGGCGCGGCGCTCTTCATGGGCGCGTCGATGTCGATCACCGCGTTTCCGATGCTCGCGCGAATCCTCTACGAGAAGGACATCACGAACACGCGGCTCGGCGTGGTGACGCTCGCGGCGGGATCGATCGACGACGCGATCGCCTGGTGCCTTCTCGCGCTCGTGCTTGCGAGTTTCCAGCAGCATCCGCAGATCGCGATGATGGCGATCGGCGGCGGCATCGCCTACGGCGCCTTCATGGTCGTGGTCGGGCGCGGATGGCTGCGCGGCTTCGAGCGGATGCACCTCCGCAACACGAACGCCTCCGAGGAACCGGGTGTCGGGCTCTTCACGCTTTTGATGATGGTGCTGATGCTCTGCGCCTGGTTCACCGACTACATCGGCATCTATGCCGTGTTCGGCGCCTTCATTCTCGGGGCGTGTATGCCGAAGGGGAAGTTCGCCGAGGTGGTGATCGAGAAGAGCGAGATGGTGACGACCTCGCTGCTGCTGCCGGTCTTCTTCGTCTACTCGGGGCTGAACACGCAGCTCGGGCTCGTCAACACCTCGGGACTCTGGCTGCTGACGGCGGTCATCGTGATCGCGGCGATCGGCGGCAAGGGGCTCGCATGCATGCTCGCGGCGAGGGTGAGCGGCGAGAGCTGGCGGAACTCGGCGATCGTCGGGACACTGATGAACGCGCGAGGGCTGATGGAGCTGATCATCCTCAACATCGGCCTCGAGAAGAAGCTGATCACGCCGATGCTCTTCACGATGATGGTGATGATGGCGGTCATCACGACCCTCATGGCGTCACCGCTCTTCCAGTTCCTCTATCGCGCCGACGAAGTCGATCTGGCAGCGTAGAGCAAGTTGGGGTCACACCTGGAAACTCAACTTAACTCCCGTTCCTGGCCCGCTTCGGCAGCTGTGGAGGGAGTCATGTTGATTTACCAGTGTGACCCCAACTTAACTTCGTTCATTTCGAACTGCCGTCGTCCGTCCCGCGCTCGAACGTCGTGATCGACTCGAGCGACTCCACCGCGGCCGTGAGGCTCCGGCCGGCGATGTCGTCCATGAAGCTCTTCACGATGGGAGAGCTGGCGAAGCGGGCCGGGAATCGCCGCGAGATCCAAAGCAGGGCGATGGCCACCGCCGCACCGAACAGGACGTTCGCGACGAGCCAGTCATAGAAGTTGGCGTCGGCCCGGTTCACCGCTGACGCGATCATGTAAAGATCGACGCCGATCGCGCCTCGGGCGACGACGACGAGGATCGGGGCCCATAGCACGCACGCAAGGATGAACGTCCACTTCGTCGTCCGGACCCGCAGGATGCGCAGCTTCCCGAGCTCCTTCTGCACGCTCACCACGGGGCCCGCATAGTCGAGGCTTCCGATCATCGCGACTTGAAGAGCGCAGGAGCCCGCGAGCGCGATCGCCGAAAGGTGGACGACGAGCGCGGGCACGAAGAAGCGTGGCTCGTCGAGGTGCAGGCTGATGAAATTGCCGAGCAGGAGGAGAGCAAGGACGGTGATCGCGAGCTCGATCACTACCCCCGAGGCGAGTCGGCGAAGCGACCACCTCGCGGTGTTGACGCGCATATCGCGGAGCGTCGCGAGGTTAAGCTGCAGCATGCTGTCGAGCTTGCGGTCGTGCTCGGCCCACGCGGCCTTCATGTCTTCGATGTTCATCTGGTTTCTCCCGGGCGGTTCGCCCGTTCGTCGAAGGATCGTTGAAGTTTCTGTTTGACGCGTGCGATCCGGGTTCCGGCGTTCGTGGGCGAGATCCCCAATATCTCGGCGATCTCGTTCTGAGAGTGCCCGTCGAGGTAGAGGACGATCAGCGCCCTGCTCATCGCGTCGAGTTGTCCGATCAGTTGCTGCAGCACGAAGTAGTCGTCGCCCGCGCCCGACATCGAACGGTCCGCCGCGGCGAAGTCGATGATGTCGGGGTGGTCGATCGACACCGTGTCGCGATCACGGCGCGTCGTGCTTCGAAGAAACGAGATCGCGACGTTCATCGCGACTCTGTACATCCAGGTGGAGAACCGGAGCCGGTCGTCGTACCGCGGATACGATTTCCAGAGCTGGATCACCATCTCCTGAACGAGATCGAGACGATCCTCGGGGTTGCGGCAGTACGCATTCGCTGCCTTGTAGAGAATGCCCTTGTGCTCCTCGAGGAGGCGTAGAAAGCCTGCTTCATCATTCGTCTCGGTCATCAATCTGGTTCGCCCGCGTCGCATTTGCGATCTCGAGGCGCCTTCGAGACAGTGATTCGCCCGGGAGGGTCGAATTATCACAGGGGACGAGAGGAATATGCAGTCCGGGGAAGCGCGGGAGGTGGATTTCGGATTTCGAAATCCCTACTTGATCCCTCTGAACGCGCGCACCCGATCGTAGACGCCGATGTAGCTCTGCGCGGAGTGGTGCCACGACCAGTCCTGGCCCATTCCGTTGCGGACGAGCTGCGTCCAGAGCATCGGGTCGTGGTAGCAGTGGCGCGCCCACATGATCGTGTCGCGGACCGCGAACGGGCTCGCTTCGTCGAAGGTGAAGCCCGACGCTTCCCAGCGGTTGAAGCCGTTGTAGCCGGTGACGGTGTCGGCGAGGCCACCCACCTTTCTGACGATCGGCGGCGTTCCGTATGCGAGGGAGTAGAGCTGGTTGAGCCCGCACGGCTCGAAGCGCGACGGCATGACGAACGAGTCGGTGCCCGCCTCGATGAGATGGGCGAGGTTGTCCTGGAAGCCGACGTAGCCCCAGAAGCGTCCCGGCGCGCTGTTCGAGAAGTAGTGAAGCGAATCCTCGTGGCGGCTGTCGCCCGAGCCGAGCATGATGACGCGCACGCCCTGGTTCACCAGGTCGTGCATCACGGGGAAGAGCATGTCGTAGCCCTTCTGCTCGGTGAGGCGCCCGACGGCGCCGACGACGAAGCCCGGGTCGTCGGGGTTCATCCCGGCGAGCTGGAGCAGCGCGCGCCTGTTGTCGCGCTTCTTGATCAGATCCTCCGCGCTGTACTGCGCGGGGATCTTCGCGTCGACTTTCGGATTCCAGACCTTCGGGTCGATGCCGTTGACGATGCCGATCACGCTCTGCCAGCGGCGGCCGAGAATCGGGTCGAGGCCGAACCCCCCGCTCCGCGTCATCAGCTCGCGGGCGAAGTTAGGCGAGACCGCGGTGATCGCGTCGGCCGATTCGATTCCCCCCTTGAGGAGGTTCATCGCCCCATGCCACTCGGTCCACTTGAACGCGTGGGCGGGAAGGCCGAGGTGGACGAACGCTCCCGAGCCGTACATTCCCTGGTACGAGGCGTTGTGGATGGTCAGCACGCTGACGGTGTGGTTGAAGACCCAGTCCTTCGGGCTGTCCCACCGCAGCGCCATCGGGCCGAGCGCGGTGTGCCAGTCGTGCGCGTGCAGCACGTCGGGCGCCTGCCAGAGGCGCTTCATTCCTTCCATCGCGGCGCGGACGAAGATGGAGTAGCGGACGACGCCGTCGTCGCTGCCGTCGTGCGCCTTCGAGTAGATCTCGGGGCGGTCGAAGTGCGGATCGGAGCCGACGAGGTAGAGCGGCACCAGGGAGCCGGGAAGGAAGACACGGAGCACGCCCACTTCGTACCGGTTGAACCCGAGGTCGATCTTGAACGGGTCGAGCGCGATCTCCGGCTTGATGGCGAGCTTGTCGAGCGCCTTCCAGACGTCGCGGTAGAGCGGGAGCCAGACGCTGACCTCGTGGCCGAGCTCGGCCTGCGCGATCGGCAGCGAGCCGACGACGTCGCCGAGCCCGCCGGTCTTCGCGAACGGCGCGCATTCCGATGCGATGTGCGCGATTCTCATGTCAGTGCTTCGCTCCTTCAGCGTCCTGCGCCGACGCGTCCTTCAGTGCGCGCAGGCGCGCGGCCTCGAACTCGTCGCCCTTCTTCCAGGTCGGGAGCGCAGGCGAGCTCGCGATGTCGAGCCCGGAGAGGAAGGCGACGATCGAGTCCTCGACCATGCCTTCGAAGTTCCAGCTTTCGTCGAACTCGTCGGTCGGCTGGTGGTAGCTCGACTGTGTGTAGGTCTTGACCGTGTCGCGGCCCCAGCCGCCCGGATGCTCGCGGAACTTCACCCCGCCCTTGAGGTAGAGCGCCGGCACGCCGATCTTCGCGAAGTTGAACTGGTCCGACCGGTAGTACATCCCGTTCTCGGGCGCCGGATCGGGGACGAGCTCGCGTCCCTGCATCGCCGCATACTTGCGCGCGACCTCGTCGATCGTCGACTTGCCATGCCCGATCTGCGTCAGGTCGAAGGTCCGGCCCCAGATGTTCGCGCTGTCGAAGTTGATGTTCGCGGCGATGCGGCCCGGCTGGAACGTCGGATGCGCGACGAAGTACTCCGACCCGAGGAGCCCCTGCTCCTCGGCGGCCACGAAGAGGAAGAGGACCGAGCGATTCGGCGGCGAGGGAAGCGCGGCGAAGGCGCGCGCGATCGTGAGCGCCTGCGCGACGCCGGAGGCGTTGTCGCGCGCGCCGTTGTAGATCGTGTCGCCGGTGCCGTCGTCGTGGCCGATGCCGAGATGGTCGTGATGCGCGCTGTAGATCACGACTTCCTTCGACAGCAGCGGGTCGCTTCCGCGGAGCAGTCCCGCGACGTTGGCGGTCTTCACCTTCGCGATCGTGTTCTCGAGACGGAGCGACGTGCGCAGGCCTAACGGAACGGGCCTGAACTCGCGCTTCTTCGCCGACGCGACCAGCGTGTCGAGGTCGTGGCCGGCCGATGCGAAGAGACGGCGCAGCGATTCTTCGGTGGCCCACGCCTGGATCGGCAGCTCGGGCTTGCCGCTCGACGGGAGCGAGAACTGCGCCCCGGTGTTGGAGTTCTGCACCACCGGGAACGGATAGCCGGCCGACGGCGTCGTGTGGATGATGATCGCACCCGCGGCGCCGTGCCGGGCGGCGCTCTCGTATTTGTACGTCCAGCGCCCGTAGTAGAGCCTCATCGCTCCGGCGAAGAGTGCCGGATCCCAGTCGGGATCGTTGTTGAGCATCACCAGGACCTTCCCGCGAAGGTCGGCGCCCTTGAAGTCATCCCACTTGTACTCGGGAGCCTCGATGCCGTAGCCGACGAAGACGAGCTCGGCGTCGGCGATCTCGGTGATCGGCGTCTGCGTGCCGCTCGTCGCGATGAACTCGTCCCACCATGCGAGGGATGCCTCCCCGCTATTTCCGGTAAAGCTCCAGCTCTTCGGGACGCGGCTGTCGACGGAGACGATGTCGAGCTCCTGCTGCCACGCGCCACCCGGGAAGCCGGGCTCGAGTCCGATGGCCTCCATCTCAGTGGCGAGCCAGAGACGCGTCAGCTCGTCGCCGCGCGACGCGGGGCCACGTCCTTCGAGCAGGTCGCTGGCGAGGAATCGAATCGCGGAGCGATGTGACTGCGCGTTGATTCGTCCTGCAGCCGTGGTGACTTCAGGCGTGAGAGGAGGGTCGGCGAACGCAGCCAGGGCAGCGCCGAGCGCCGTTGCGGCGATGAATGAATGACGAAGGGACACGGATGACCTCCCGGGGACTCGTGTGACCTGTGCAATGTACCAGAGGGGGCGGATCTCAGACGAACGACCGGACCGCGACGAGCGTCGTGACCGAGATGACGAGCCAGAGGACCACGCCGAGGATGAGCGGGCGCACTCCGACTGCCTTGAGCTTCGGGAGGGTGAGCCCCGCGCCGATCAGGAAGAGCGTGAGCGTCAGGCCGCGCCGCGCCGCGCCGACGATGAAATCGAACAGGTCGAACGGGTTCGGGGCCCACGTCCGGATGGCCGCGGCGACGAAGAAGAGAACGATGAACCAGGGGATCGTCACCTTCGCCGCGCGGCGGTGTACCGCGAAGGCGGTGCCGAGTGCGAGGGGAATGATCCAGAGCGCGCGCGTCAGCTTCACCGTCGTCGCGATCTGCAGCGCCTCGGCGCCGAACTTCGCCGCGGCGCCGACGACGGAGCTCGTGTCGTGGATCGCCACCGCGGACCAGATGCCGAACTGGGACTGCGTAAGGCCGAGCGCCACGCCGATCGGCGGGAAGACGAACAGGGCGACCGCGTTGAGGATGAAGACCGTGCCGAGCGAGACCGACATCTCCTCGTCGGAGGCTCCCATCACCGGGCCGACCGCGGCGATCGCGCTGCCGCCGCAGATCGCCGTGCCCGACGCGATGAGATGCGTCGTCCGCTTCTCGATCGACAACGCGCGCCCGAGGAGAGTACCGAGCACGAGCGTGCCGGCGATCGTCGCGATCGTGAAGCCGATCCCCTGAGTTCCCGCGCGGATGACCGACTCCATGTTCATCCCGAAGCCGAGGCCGACGACCGACGCCTGGAGGAGGAGCTTCGTCCCCTTTGCCGTTTGTTTCGGCCAGGGGTTTCCGAGCGTGAGCCCAATCGCGAGGCCGATCGCGAGCGCGATCGGCGGGGAGATCCACGGCGTCAGGCAGGCGAGGGCTGCGATGACGAAGATCGCGCGTGTCACGGGAGCAGGTAAAGGCATCGGGCGAGCCTAAGCTGTACACAGGGTATCGAATTCCCCGCTCGCAGGCCAAAGGCCAGAGGCCAGAGGCCAAAGCAGGCGGGACACGAACCGGGCGCTCGGGTCGCATGCTCCGGATGCGATGTGACTCCACGGCTCGTTCGAGCGTCGAACCTGTGAGAATCTCGAACTCGACGGAGGCTGGATGAAGAAGGCTGCGATCGCTGTCGGAATGCTGTTCGTCCTCGTGGCGCTCGTCTACTGCGCCGTGATCGCGATGGCCGGGAACGGCCGTGAAGCGATCGCGGCGCGCTGGCGGACGCTCGAGTCCGACGAGGCGTTCGCGGCGAAGTTTCCTCCTGTCCGGGAGAAGAATGATGTCGCGGCGAGACTCGAGGCTGCCGCGTTGCCGCTCGGCATCGGCTTGATGCCGAAGCCCGAGATGGATCTTCTCGAGCTTGGTGCGATCGACACGAAGAGATTCGGCGAGTTCAGGAGCGCGGCGGACGGATGGGTCAAGACCGTGGTTGAATCGCCCGACGATTCGATCGCTGCCCCCCCGGAGGAGGTCACACGATATCTCGCCGACGAGCGTGTCGCGATCGATGGGCTGCTCGCGATCCTCGACGAGGGCAGGGCGCCGCTCTGGCCGGTGATCGACGAGGGGCCGGCGTCGCTGCGACCGCTCCCTAACCTGATGGGCCAGATGCAGCTGACGCGAATTCTGGCCGCGGCGAGCCTCGAGGCGGAGCGAGACGGAGACCGGGAGCGCGCCTGGCGTTGCCAGAGGGCGAGCTGGACCGTGGCGAGGGGAACGCTGTCGCGGCCGGAGATGATCAGCCAGCTGATCGGCGTCGCGATGTCGCGCGGCGTGGCTGGCGTCACGCGCAAGCTCGACGGGCCGGTTCCGGCCTGGTTTCACGAGCTCGAGGTGTTCGACTTTCAGCGCGCGATGCTCGATTCGTGCCGCGCCGAATGGAGCGCGTCAGAAGAAGCGGTTTTCGGAGACGAGTTCGTCGAGGAGATGCGTGCCTCCGCAAGGTCGGAGAATGCGAACATCGGGGATATCGTGCGCGACGTCGCGATGCGACCGTTCATCCGCTGGGGAGCCACGGAGATGGAGCGCGTGACCGTCGAGGAGCTCCTGAAGCTCGAGAGGGCCGAGCCTTGCGACATCGACAGCAAGGCGATTTCGGCGTCGATCGAGTCGAAGGTGTCGCCCGTGGCGAGGCGCCTCGCCGGCGACTTCCTCCCATCGACCCCGACCGCGTTCTCGCGCGTCGCGAACGCGAGGATCGCGATCGAAGGGACCGCGAAGATCGTCGCGTTGAAGGAGCGCCGGTCGGCCAATCCTGAACATTCGTGGCCGGTCGGTGCCGCGGACCTCACCTCGTCGCGCTGCAGCGGAGCGAGGTGGCGATACGAGCGGTCCGAAGACGGCTCGATCCGCCTGGCGTTCGACGGCAGGGTCGACCTTCCGCCCGGATTCCGGGGCTACAGGATCCCTAACGAGTTCGTCGGACGGTGAAGTAGTAGCCAGTGCCCTGTAGCCAAGGCGTCTCGCCTTGGCAAGTTGTGGTGGTAGCGCAAAGCGCACGGGGGGCCAAGGCCAGAGGCCTTGGCTACAGGCCTTGGCTACACCGTCACGGGATCACCGGCGGAACGTACGGCAGCGTGTAGGCGAGCAGCCAGCAGAGAACGATCACGACCGGTGCGTGGAAGAGCAGCTGGAGGATCGAATAGCCGACCAGGTCGCGCGCTTTCGCGTTGAGGATTCCCATCAGCGGCAGCATGAAGAACGGATTGAGCAGGTTAGGCAGCGCCTCGGCGGCGTTGTAGGTCTGCACCGTCCAGCCGAGGTGCATCTTCAGCTCGCTGGCCGCGTGCATGACGTAGGGCGCCTCCACGACCCACTTCCCGCCGCCGGACGGGATGAAGACACCGAGGACGAACGAGTAGAGGCTGACGATCACGTTGTAGCTGTCTCGCGTCGCAATCGACGCGAAGAAGCCGGAGAGCGTGTGCTCGATCGACGTGTAGGTGATGAGCCCGAAGATGCCGGCGTAGAAGGGGAACTGGATCAGCACGCCGGAGGTCGCGGGAACGGAGTTGGCGACCGCCTTCAGAAATGAACGGGGGCGCCAGTGGAGCAGCATTCCGAAGGCGATGAACGCGAGGTTGAAGTTGTTGAGGTCGAGCGCGGCGACGGGACCCTTCTCGCGGATCTTCATGCCTAGATAGAAGAGCATCAGGGCGACGGCGAGGAGCGTGAGGAGCGGGGAGTGCTCGAGCTTCTCCGCGGGAGTCTGCGCGGGGTCGTCGGCGATGGCAGGATCGTCGAAATGGATGCCCATCATCGCGGCGGTCTTCGCGTTTGCGGGGGCGGGGCAGGAGAACCAGGCGATGGTGACCGACAGAGCGATGAGCACGGTGGCGATGAGGAGGCTCTGCCAGAGAAAGATCGTCTGCGAGAGGGGGATCACGCCGGAGATCGCGATCAGCTCCTTCGGCATCGCGGACGGCGTCGCCATCATCATCGCTGCGGACGAGGAGAGGCCTAACGCCCAGACGCCGCCGAGCCCGAGGTAGGCGGCGGCGCCGACGGCGCGGAAGTCGAGTCCGTCGAGGCGGCGGACGAGCTCGCGGACGAGGAGTCCGGTGAAGATGAGGGAGAAGCCCCAGGAGACCATCGACGTCGCCATCGAGAAGAGCGCGACGAAGGCGACGGCGGAGCGGGGAGACTGCGGCCACGAAGCGACGCGCCGGATGAGCGCGGCGCAGGGGCGCGAGCTGGCGACGACGAAGCCGCCGACGATGACGAGGATCATCTGCATCGTGAAGGGGACGAGCGACCAGAAGCCGTCGCCGAACGCCTTCACGAGGACGAGAGGCGCTTCACCGACGCCGAGGCCGAAGAGAAAGACGACGACGACGGCGACGAGGGCGAAGACGAACGCGTCGGGGAACCAGCGTTCCATGAGTGAGGCGATGAACATCCCGAAGCGGGCGAGGGGAGCATCCTTCACGTGGGTGTCGGTCTGCATGGGGCGGGATTGTAGTTCGGCGGTGATGCGAATGCGGTGATGTGAGGCAAAAAGAAACGGGGCGCCCGAAGGCGCCCCGTTCGACACTACTGGGGGAATCGTTACTTTCCAGAGCGGTACGCGGCCCACTGTCCGGCGACGCGGCTGTTCTGGCCGGCCGAGAACCTGTCCATGCAGGAGTCGTCGGTGTAGTCCATGAAGTTCGTGATCGGATCGAGGCCAGCGTAGTTCCTGCAGCTGTCGCGACCGACCGGGCATCCGTAAGCCGCCGACTTTTCCTGCGGCGTGTCCGAGACGAGGTCGCCGCCAGTGGTGGCGCTGCGGGCGCAGCCGCCCTGGAACGTGTGGTAGAGACCCATCCAGTGGCCGACTTCGTGCGTGGCGGTGTCGCCGAGGTTATACGGAGCAGCGGAGCCGCCCGGGAGCGACGAGAAGAGGATGACGACGCCGTCCATCATGGGGTTCTTGGTGTAGTCGGAGGGGAAGGTCGCCCAGCCGAGGAGGCCGCCACCCATGTTGTTGTAATAGACGTTGAGCGACGACGCGGTGCCCTGGCGAAGCGCGTTCTTCATCTGCGACTCGGCGGTCGTGCCGTAGCCGGCGGTGTACCAGGTGCTGTTGTTGGTGTAGTCGGTCGAGATGACGTTGAAGCTGAAGCCGAGGCTGGCGTACGCCGCGTTGAGCACGCTGATCTGATTGTTCATCTGCGTGGTCGTCGGCCCGCCGGTGCCCGTGCTCGTGCGGATCACGTGCACGTAGGTCGGAATCGACACGACTGCCTCAGGCAGCGCGTCGATTTCCATCATGCGTGCCTGGAAATCGGCTTCGATCGACTCGATCTGGTCGGCGTCGTACTGAATCGTGGAGCAGCGGTGACCAGCCTGGATGAAGGCTTCCTGGCTGGCGTACGACTCGCCCTGGAAGACGAACGTTTCGTTGTCCGTGAACTGATTGCGCGGGAGGACATTGCGGTCCTGCGCCATGATCGGGAGAACAATCAGAAGCGCGAAGATGATGAAGAGCGTCTTTTTCATTGGTTCCAGTCCCTCTTAATGTTTGTGGGTTGTTGTTTTTGGTACTCGATGGACGGCTATCGGGGCTGGTTGGAGCACAAGCGGTGCCAACTTGGTGAAGAATTGCAAGTGATTGGTTTCAATGGTGTTAGGCTCCGCCTGTCGAAGGATGGGGGCCTTGAATTGGTCCCATATCTGACCCGAAACCGCGAAACGATGGGTCAAACCTCGCCGAGTGGGTCAGCGTGGTGTTGGGGTGGGTCTGGTCGGTACATGTCCACTTTCGCGGACTAAAGCCAGCGGACGGCGAAGTCGATCAGCTTGCGGACCAGACGCGTGTAGGGGGGATAGAAGAGCGACATCGTTCCGAACTTCAGCGGCTGCTCGAACACAGATCTGAGATTCGAAAACGTATCGAATCCGGCTCTCCCGTGCGCGCGGCCGAAGCCGCTCTCCATGACGCCTCCGAACGGCAGGTTCGGATGCGAGAAGTGGATCACGACGTCGTTGATCGACGTCGTTCCGGCGCGCGTCCCGCGCAGCACGTTCTCGACGATTCGCCGGTCGCGGGAGAAGACGTAGAGCGCGAGAGGCGGCTGGCGATCGTTCACGAAGCGGATCGCGTCCTCCAGTCGCTCCCACGTCAGCACCGGCAGCACCGGGCCGAAGATCTCTTCGTCCATGATCGCGGAGCCCGGCGCGACGTTGCGCAGAATCGTCGGCGGAAGATGCCGCGTTTTTGCGTCGCGCTCACCCGAGGTCACGAGCTCCGCGCCGTCGGCGACCGCGCCGTCGATCAGCACGCTCAGCCGCCTGAAGTGGCGATCGTCGATGACCGACGCGATCGGAGCGTGGTCACCGCGCTCTTTCGCATAACGAAGCGCGAGCTCTGCCTTCATCTTCTCCAGCAAGGCTGCCTCGGCCTTCCTCTCGACGAGAAGGTAGTCAGGGGAGATGCACACCTGTCCGCCGTTGCTGAACTTTCCCCAGACGAGCTTCTTCGCCGCCTCGTCGAGGTCGGTCCCGGCCTCCACGATCACCGGAGACTTGCCGCCGAGCTCGAGCGTAACAGGGCAGAGATGCTCGGCCGCCGCGCGCATCACGACGCGCCCGATCGCCGTGCTCCCGGTGAAGAAGATATGGTTCCAGCGCTCGCGCAGCAGTGCCTGCGAAACGCTCGCGTCTCCCTCGAACACCGCGACCTCGTCCTCGATGAAGACCTCGGCGAGGATCTCGCGGACGATTGCGGAGGTCGCGGGAGTGAGCTCGGAGGGCTTCACGACGACGCAGTTCCCCGCCGCGACGGCCGAAATGACCGGGCCTAACGCGAGCATCAGCGGGAAGTTCCAGGGAGAGATGACGAGCACGCAGCCGCGAGGCTCGGGGACGATCCAGCCGCGCGAGCCGAGGAAGGTGATCGCCGTCGCCGCGCGTCGGGGCCTCATCCACTTCGACAGATTCCGTCTGACATGCCGGGCTTCGGTGACCGTCGCGAAGATCTCCGACAGGTCGACCTCGTCGGGCGGCTTGCGGAAGTCGGACCAGACCGCGTCGCGAATAGCCTGCCGCCGCGCGAGGATCGCCCGTTCGAGACGGAGAAGCTTGTCCCGCCGTTCGCGCGGGCCGGTCGCTGCGACGGCGGGCGCGTGCGTCTTCTGGCGCGCGCGGATCGAGGCGATGCGCTCGAGGACTTCGACGGACGGCTCGGGGAGGCTCATCGCCGCCTCACCGCTCCACCCCGACGGGGTAGAGAAGCCAGCGAGGGTCGGAATAGCGGGTCTTCGTGTAGAACCAGTCGAGGCGCTTCGACGAGTCGGCCTTGAACTCCTTGTCGTTCTCGAGCTTCTCGCGAAACTCCTTAGCGAGCGCCGGATCGCGCGCGAGCATCTGCTCGGCGACCGGCTCGAGCACGTAGCCCTCGTAGTATTCGATCCGCGAGAGCACTTCGTTGAAGAAGCCCCAGCGGAAGAGCGAGTCGGGAGACGCGGGCTCGAGAAGGAGCATGACCATCTCGCCGAGTGGCTGGTCGGTCGAAACGCGCACCGAGCCCGCCGCGAAGCGCTGCACGCGCCTCTCCGCGACCGGCGTCGCCGTCATCCTGATGCGCCCCTCGAACGGATTCGGCTCCCAGGCGCGGGACGAATCGATCTTCGCGTCGGTGAGGCGATACATCTCGACGTCGACCTCGCGCGCGTCGGGGATCGTCTCGAACGCGATGCCATGCGCACGGAGTCGCTCGATCACCTCGCTCTTCGTCGCGGGCACCCAGTACGCCTTCGGGCGCGCCGCCTTCTCCGTCACCTTGTCGTACTTCACGACCGGCACCTCGAGCGTTACCGGCTTTCCCGTGTAGATCGTGCGGATGTCTCCGGAGATCGGCGATGGCTCGAAGCGCGCCTCGATCCCGTCGAGCGCGATCTTCGGCGCCGCGCCGTCGCCGGGACCGTACGCGAGCGCGACCTCGGCGGGGCGCGCGCTCCTGTCGGCGGCGATCGCGGCACGGAGTGCCTGGCGGTTCGCGACGACCACGCGCGTCATGCTCTCCATCGCGACGTAGGTGCCTAACACACGCCGCCGGTAGTTCTTCAGCGAGTGGTTTTCGACGAGAACCGAAGGGATGTGCGCCGCGTCGCCGTAGCCCGTCGAGAATCGCGGCGTGGCGCTCCAGTTGTAGATTCCCTTCGTCAGGTCGTCACCGGCGACTCCCTGAATCAGCGGTCCGGGATGATGACCCATCGCCTTCAGGTCGCGGTCGACGGCTGGTTTGAGCGTCGATTTCAGCCAGCGCGAGGTCGTCGGCGACCAGCCCCACTCGTCGTTGTAGCCGAAGGTGACGTCGTACTGGTAGTCGGCGCCGTCGGTGACGTGGAGGTCGACGTAGAGGTCGGGCTGCCACGACTGCAGCGCACGGAGCATCGCCCGCATCTCGGGCGTGTCGGCCTTCACGTAGTCGCGGTTCAGGTTGAGGTTGAGCGCGTTGTTGCGCCAGCCGGCGTTGCGCGGTCCGCGCTGATTGATCCGGCCGTACTCCTCGACCCGCTCGTGCCCGTCGACGTTGAAGATGGGGACGAAGAGAATGATCGCGCCGTCGAGGAGGTCTTTCTTCGTGCCGCGAATCACGACGTCGCGCAGGAGCATCATGCCGGCGTCCTTGCCGTCGATCTCGCCCGAGTGGATGCCCGCCTGGAAGAAGACGATCGCCTTGCCGCTCTTCCTCGCGGCCTCGACCGTGAACGCGCGGTCTTTCGACGCGATGACCATCCAGATGTCGCGGCCGAGGGGGCTCTTTCCGAGCGAGACGAGGTGAACGCGCTTGTCGGCCTTTTCCAGCTTCCGGAGCCAGGAGACCGTTTCGTCGTAACTCGGAGTCGTGTCGAAGCCTGACGCTTCCGCGGGGGTGATCCACGCGTCGCCTGCAGGCGCGATCAGAGACTCGCTCGCTCCCGACCAGGCCATCTCCGGCGGAAGCAGCGGCGCGATGTCGAGCGCGACAGGTTCATGCGGCGCCGCAGCGAGGAGGAGGGTGGAGAGAGTGAAGAGTGAAGCGAAGGCGCGTGTTGCGAATGCTCTCATCGTGATTTCTCCTCGCCGGCCCAGCCCATTTCGCGGACCAGGTCGGCGATGATCTTCCTGATTTCGTCGCGCCTCTCGAGGAAGCGGTCGTAGCGGGTTGCGGGGTCGTCGTCGCCGAACGAAGGATCGTCGACCGGTTTGTGAACGACGCGCTTCGCGCCCGGCCAGACAGGGCAATCGACCGCGGCGGATTCGCAGAGCGTGACGACGAGATCGAGCTCCTGGTCGAGAAACTCGCCGGCCGACTTCGATCGGGCGGCGCGCATGTCGGCCCCCAGCTCCGCCATCGCATCGATCGCGAGGGGATGAACCCAGCCGGCCGGATTCGAGCCGGCGGAGACGGGCTCGACGAGATCGCCCCAGTCGAGCCGCGCGAGCGCTTCGCCCATCTGGCTGCGCGCGGCGTTTCCGGTGCAGAGGAAGAGAATCTTCTTCTTCGGGCTCATCGAGTCTCCGTCGCCGCCGTTGCGGCGGGGTAATGTTAGTCGCAAACGGCTGGCCTGTGAGCGGCGCGACGGGCTAAGATAAAACGTTTTCAAATCAACCGTTTTCCGGAGAGGCTGACCGATGAGCTGGCTTACCAGTCCAGAGGCGTGGATCGCGCTGCTGACGCTTACGGCGCTCGAGATCGTTCTCGGCATCGACAACATCATTTTCATCTCGATCCTGTCGGGGAAGCTGCCCGTCGCGCAGCAGCCCAAGGCCCGGCAGCTGGGGCTGCTGCTCGCGATGGGCATGCGGATCCTGCTGCTGATGTCGATCGCCTGGATCGTGAGGCTGACCGAGCCGCTCTTCTCGGTGATGGGGCGCGGCTTCTCGGGCCGGGACCTCATCCTCTTCGGCGGCGGTCTCTTCCTGATCGGCAAGGCGACGCTCGAGATTCACCACAAGCTGGAGGGAATCGACGGCGAAGGGGTGAAGAAGATTCCCCCGTCGTTCTCGGGAGTGATCGTGCAGATCATGCTGCTCGACATCGTTTTCTCGCTCGACTCGGTGATCACGGCCGTCGGCATGGCGCGCGATCTGCCGGTCATGATCATCGCGGTGGTCATCTCGGTCGGCGTGATGATGCTGTCGGCGAAGTCGATCGGCGACTTCGTCGAGAAGCACCCGACGCTCAAGATCCTCGCGCTCAGTTTCCTGATGCTGATCGGCACGACGCTGGTCGGCGAGGCGACGGGCATGCACATCCCGAAAGGCTACGTCTACTTCGCGATGGCGTTCTCGGTGTTCGTCGAGATGCTGAACCTCCGGATGAGATCGAAGGCGACGCCGGTGCATCTGCGGTCGGTCTACGTGGAAGAAGCGGCGGCGACTGAAAAGAAGGTGTGACGTGGGCGAAGGGCGAGGCGGCGGCGACAGTTCCTCCGAGGGACTGCTGAGGGAGGTGGAGCTCCTCACGCGGGAGCTCGAGTCGTTGCGCGGCCGCGGCGTCGCGGCGGGCGACGCGTCGGCGCGCGAAGTCGCCGGCCGCCAGCTCGCACAGGAGTGGCTCCGGATCATCGCCTCCGCGCTCGAGAACGCCGGCGAAGGGATCATGATCATGGCGGCGGCGGGGCGCCCGTTCCGGCTCCGCACCATCTACGTCAACGAGGGATTCACCCGCATCACCGGGATTCCGTCCGAAGAGGCCGAAGGGAACCCGCTCCGGCTCATCAACGTCCGGCCGGAAGACCGCGAGGTGATGCTGCTCGCCCGCCGGAAAATGGGCGAGGGGAAGCGATTCACCGGCGAGGTGACCGCGATCCGGCAGAGCGGCCAGGAGTTCGCTCTCGAGCTGCAGTTCGTTCCGGTGCGCGACGAGACGACGGGCAGGCTGACTCACTGGGTCGCGATCCTGCGCGACGTCAGCGAGCGGCGCTCGCAGATGGAGGCGCTGCGCCACCAGGCTCTCCACGACATGCTCACGGGGCTGCCTAACTGGTCGCTTCTCGAAGACCGGCTCCGGATGGCGGTGCTCGGCTCGGCGAGGCGCGACGAGATCGCGGCGGTCGTGATGATCGACTTCGACCACTTCAAGGACGTCAACGACACCTACGGATACGCCGTCGGCGACGCGATACTCCGCGAGGCGGGGGCGCGCATCGTGCGGAGCGTCCGCGCGACCGACACCGTGGCGCGCGTCGGAGGTGACGAGTTCGCCGTGCTCCTTCCGGCGGTCGGCAGCCGCGACGTGGCGGAGCGCGTCGCGCGAAAGATCCTCACCGCGTTCGAGGAGCCCGTCGACGTCGACGGCCACAAATTCGACATCGCGGCGAGCATCGGCATCTCGCTCTTCCCCGCGCACGGCAACGACGGCGACACGCTGCGCCGCCGCGCCGATGTCGCGATGTACGTCGCGAAGGAGGCGCAAGCGGGATACGCGGTCTACTCCGAGACGAACGACCGCCATCGCGCCGGCTACCTTGCGGTCGCGCACGAATTGCGGCGCGCGATCGACGGGGGAGAGCTGCTCCTTCATTACCAGCCGAAGGCGCATCTCCGCTCCGGGCTGGTCACGCGCGTCGAGGCGCTCGTCCGCTGGCTTCACCCGGAGCGCGGGATGATCCCGCCGATGCAGTTCATCCCGCTCGCGGAACGGACCGGCCTGGTCAAGCCGATGACGACGACGATCCTCGACCTCGCGATGGAGCAGTGCCTCGCGTGGCAGGAACAGGGGATGGCGATCTCGATCGCTGTGAACCTGTCGACGCGCACGCTTCAGGAATCGTTCCTGCCGGAGTTGATCGAGTCGCTGCTCGAGCGTTGGAAGGTCGAGCCGCAGTTCCTGAAGCTCGAGATCACGGAGAGCTGCATGATGTCGGAGCCCGACCGTGTCATCGCGATGCTCGAGAAGGTCCAGGATATGGGGGTGCATCTCTCGCTCGACGATTTCGGCACCGGCTTCTCGTCGCTTTCGTATCTGCGGCGCCTTCCGGTCGACGAGATCAAGATCGACCAGTCGTTCGTGAAGGAGATGACGCGGAACGCGAGCGACGCGGAGATCGTCCGCGCGACGATCGACCTTGCGCACAACCTCGGCAGGCAGGTGGTGGCCGAGGGGATCGAAGATGCCAACACCTGGGCGATGCTGCGCGATCTCGGCTGCGACCTGGGGCAGGGCTACTTCCTCAGTAAACCACTGCCCGCCAACGAGCTGTCGGCATGGCTCGCGGAGACGCGGATGGGGCTGACGCGGAAGGTGTGAGGGGAATGCGGAAGAGGGAGTGCGGAATGCGGAATTGTCAGTGCTCGCCGAGCCGCATCTCTTACCCCGCGTGGTGACGACGCCTGTTCCCCCTTCAACTCCGCATTCCGCATTCCGACTTCCGAATTTTCGCGTGTTTTTCCCGCTCGCCGGGCCTACATTGATGTCACGGGGAGGAGGGATTCGGCAGGTGCGCCGCGGTGGCGTTTCTGGCGATGCGGGGTGAGTCGTCCGAGGTGAGGTCCTTCGTTGAGTTTGCGATTGAGTTGGAGCTCTCCTGAAGCCGACGCGGAGGACCGAACTCACCCGGTACCGCTTACTGAGTACTCTCCCTTCCGAGCGCCTCCGACGGGATTGACCGCCGGGGCTCGAGACAGGATGCGGGCTGGGGAGCGTGGGCGCCGGTAAGCAGGGCAGCCGAATAGAGAAAGAGCTGGCGCCATGGCGACACCCGGACATTCAGCCGGGAACGAGGCCGCGCTATCCACCGCGATGACGTAGCACCTGGTTCGATGCTCTCCTCCCCGCTTTCCGCTGCGCGGAATTGAAAATTAGAAATTGAAAATTGGGAATGCCGTATCTGCGCCTCAGCTGGAACGAAGCGCCGAAGAATAGAAACGAAAAGGCCGCGGTTTCCCGCGGCCTCTTTCAATTCTCAATTTCAAATTTTCAATTGCTCTTACAGCAGGTCCTTCACGCCGTCCTTCTCTTCTCGCAGCTCCTTGTCGCTCTTGTCCATCCGGTCGCGGCTGAACTCGTCGATCGGGAGACCCTGCACGATCGTGTACTTGCCGTCCTTGCAGGTGACCGGGTAGGAGTAGATGACGCCTTCGGGGATGCCGTAGCTTCCGTCCGACTGCACTCCCATGCTCACCCAGTCACCTTCTGACGTTCCGAACACCCAGTCGCGGACGTGGTCGATCGCGGACGATGCCGCGGACGCGGCGCTCGACGCGCCACGCGCCTTGATGATCGCGGCGCCGCGCTGCTGAACGGTCGGGATGAACGTGTCGGTGTACCAGGCGCCGTCGACGAGCGACTTCGCCGGCTTGCCGTCGACGGTGCAGAAGTTGAGGTCGGGATACTGCGTGGAGCTGTGGTTTCCCCAGATCAGCATCTTCTTGATCGAGGTCGTGTGCGCGCCGGTCTTCTCTGCGAGCTGCGACTTCGCGCGGTTGTGGTCGAGGCGCGTCATCGCCGTGAACTGCTTCGCGTCGATTCCCGGTGCGTTCTTCGACGCGATCAGGGCGTTCGTGTTCGCCGGGTTGCCGACGACGAGAACCTTGACCGTGCGCTTGGCGACCGCATCGAGAGCCTTGCCCTGGACCGAGAAGATCTGCGCGTTTGCGAGGAGCAGATCCTTGCGCTCCATGCCGGGGCCGCGCGGGCGCGCGCCGACCAGCAGCGCGTAGTCGGCATCCTTGAACGCCTCCTCGGCCCTGTCGGTTGCCACGACTCCGTTCAGGAGCGGGAACGCCGCGTCGTTGAGCTCCATGACGACACCCTTGAGCGCGTCGAGAGCCGGTGTCAGCTCGAGCAGCTGGAGAATGACCGGCTGGTCCTTGCCGAGCATGTCGCCCGAGGCGATACGGAAGCAAAGCTGGTATCCGATCTGTCCGGCAGCGCCGGTGATTGCGATGCGTACTGGTGTCTTCATGCGAGAGTCCTCCGCAGTTTCGATGGAGCGAGACTCTATCACCGGCGTGGGGCGCACGGAATGTGCGCCAGGTCACGCCTCGACCTGTCAGTTCACCGTGCCCGCGTCGGGGAAGGTCACGACGCGTTTATCGACCGGCGGCAGCGTCTTCAGGTAGTCGTAGATCGCCCCGAGGTCGTCCTCGGTCATGCCCGACAACCCGAGCCAGGGCATCACCGTGTTCCTGCCGGGCGTCGCCGGCAGCGCGGAGTCCCAGGTCGTCCCTTCGAATGCTTTGAAGCGCGCGATGAACTGCTCGCGCGTCGCCTGTCCCATGAAGTTCGACGGGTGCGGCGTCAGGTTCGCGGTGACCACGCGTCCCCACGGCCCGACCATTTCCCAGCCTCCGCTGAACGCCTCGGCGGCGATCGGGCGTCCCTTGCCGTCTCGCGGCGTATGGCAGTTCTTGCAGTTGCCGATGAGGACGAGGTAGGCGCCGCGCCTCACGCTGTCTCCGGCAGGAGGAGCCGGGATGATGCCGTCGACGGGATGAGGCATGAACTTCACCAGCATGTTCACCGGGAAATCGAGCTTTCGCTCGGGGACGCTGTGTTGCCGCGCGGGCAGCGTGCGCAGGTAGGCGACGAGCGCCTTCACGTCGTCGTCGCTCATCGACTTGTAGTCGGGGTAGGGCATCATCGGGAAAAGCGGAGTGCCGTCGTGGCGCACACCTTCACGGATTGCGCGGACGATCTCTCCGTCGCTCCAGTTGCCGATCCCTGTGGCCGCGTCGGGCGTGATGTTCCTCGCTGCGACGCTGCCGGGCACGCCCTCGGCCTTCGTGAATACCGTTCCACCGGCTCCTTCGGTCCCCGGCTTGACCGGCATGCCGAACTTCGTCGGGTCCTGTTCGGAGTGGCAGCCGAGGCAGTCCGAAACGTTCTGGGCAAGGTAACGGCCTCGCTCGAGAAGCTCGGGCGTCGCCTCGACTCGCATCTCTGCCGCGGGACGCATGCTCGGCTGTTTGATCCCGAGGAAGATTGCGGCGCCCGCGACTGCGACGAGGGCCACGCCGAGGATGACGAGGAGAAAAACCTTTAGCTGGTTCAAATCGGGCTCCTGAAGAAATCGTCGCGACAGGGTACGACACTATTGGCCGTTCTGCAGGGGAGAGCAAAACAAAGCGGGACGCGACTTGCGTCGCGTCCCGCCTCCAATCAGGTCGTTTTGAATTCTACTGCGCGGGCTTCACGAAAATCGATTCGTCGATCTGCGGGTTGAGCTCCATCGACTTGACCTCGAACTTGCCGGTGTCTTCGTTGGCGGTGCGCAGTGCGCCCTTGAAGGGGAGCCTGATGCCGCTGACGTCGCGGAAGTCTGAGAAGTCGACGATCTGCTCGCCCTGCGGGCTCGATTTGATCGTCCGCAGAAGGTCGCCGCTCTTCGGATCGATGCACCACTTCACGCGGATCCCGTCGCCACTGATCTCGAGGATCTTCGTGTCGACCTCTCCGACCTTCGCGTCTCCCGTGATGGCGAACGTGTAGGCGGGATCGCTCGCCCTGCCTCCGAGCCACATCGGAGTGTCCCGGATCGAGTCGAGCATTCCCTTCGTCTGGGATCCGGGAAGGTCGCGCAGATTGCCGGCCATGCTCATGAAGCCGGCGTTGCCGCTGACGACCATCGTCATCTCGCCCATCGGCGTCTTCAGAACCTGTCGCTGCCTGTCGGGGAAGATCGTCGTTTCGTCTGCATCGAGCGCCATTTCGCCCATCGGTCCCTTGACGTTGAGCGTCGAGACCATCCGGTAGCTCTTGAGGCCGGCGAGCTTCGCGTTGCCGCCCATTGCTTCGACGGCTTTCATCATCAGCGCCTTGCCTTCCGCGGAGCCGGCGGCAGGAGCGGCGGGCGCCTTCGACGCGCCCGGATCGGGGATCGTGACGTCGATCGGGGTGACGGTCCCGTACTTCGAAAGCGGCGCGTCGAAGTCGGCGTCCTTGCCGACGACGAGGACCGCGATGTCACCCTTGCGGATGTGCTTCTTCGCCGCCGCTGAGACCTGCGCCGCGGTGACGCCCTCGACGGCTGCCTGGTACTTCTCGAGGAAATCCTTCGGGTAGCCGAAGTACTCGAGCATCAACTGCTGGTTGAGCACCTTCTGCTTCGAGTCGTACTGGAAGATGAACGAGTTGAGGATCGAGTCCTTCGCGCGCCGCATCTCGACGTCGGAGATCGGCTCGTTCTGGAGCTTGTCGATCTCTTCGTAGAGCGCGTCGACGGCCGCGACCGTCGATCCGCTCTTGGTGCTCATCTGGAGCGTGAACAGCCCCTGGTGATCGTACTGCGATCCGACTCCGCCGCCGACGCTGTAGGCGAGCCCCTTCTTCGTGCGGATGTTCGTGAAGAGGCGGGCCGAGAAGCCGCCGCCGAAGAGCTCGTTCATCACCTGGAGCGTGTAGTAGTCGGGATCGTCCTTGCGCACGCCGGCGTGGACCATCCTGATGTTGCTCTGCGTGACGTCGTCCTTCTTCACGAAGTAGACGCCCGGTTTCGCGGGCGACATCGCGATCTTCGCCGTCGTGGCCTGCGGCCCCTTGGGAAGCGCGCCGAGGGCTTTGCGGAGCTTCTGCTCCATCGCCCTCGCGTCGAAGTCGCCGACGATGCCGACGATCATGTTGTTCGGATGCACGTACTTTTTGTGCCACGCGACGAGATCGTCGCGCGTCACGGCGGAGACCGTGTCGTACTCGGCGATGCGGGCGTACGGGTTGTCCTTGCCGTACCCGAGCCGGGTTGCCTCGCGTGAGGCGATCCCCATCGGGTCGTCGTTGCGGCGCGCGATGCCAGTGTTCATCTGGCTCTTCGCGATGCCGAGCTTGTCGTCGCGGAACTCGGGATTGCGGATGAGGTCGACCACGACGGCGAACGTCGAGTCGAAGTCGCCCTTGAGCGAGTTCCAGCTGATGGTCGTCGAGTCGGCGTCGCCGCCGGTCTCGACTTTGGCGGCGCGCGCCTCGAGGAAGTCGTCGAGCTCGTCGCCCGTCTTCGTCTTCGTGCCGCCGGTGCGCCAGACTTCGCCGTAGAGGTCGACCAGGCCGGTCTTCTCCGCGGCCTCGTCGCGCGAGCCTCCGCGGATGACGATGTAGCCGTTGACGAGCGGCAGCTCGTGGTCCTCCTGGAGGAAGATCACCGTGCCGTTAGGCAACGCGACGCGCATCGGCTGCTGCATCTTGAAGGGACGCAGCGCCGGTTTCTTGATTTCCTTCCAGTCCTTCGCCTGCGCGAGCACGGAGCCGGAGACTCCGAGCGCGAGAACGAAGGCGAGCGCCGTGGAAAGCAGCTTTACTGGTTTCATTCCTGGCCTCCTGCCGGCGCGGTCGCCATCTTCGTCGACTCGACGATTCCGACCGTCCGGTTCGACTCGACGAACGTCGCGTTCGCGACGCGGCGGACGTCCGCCGCGGTGACCTTGTCGATCGCGTCGACCTGGCGGAACACCTCGCGCCAGTCGCCGAAGCGGTCCTGCGCGGTCGCGAGCTGGATCGCCAGCCCCTGGTTGTTGGCGAGGCCGCGGATGAGGTTGGCCTTCGCGCGGGTCTTCACCATGTTGAGGTCGTCAGCCGTGACGTCGGCGGTCTTGAGCTTCTCGATGTCCTCGCGAATCGCCGCCTGCATCTCGGCCGGCGTGTGACCCGGTGTCGGCACCGCGTAGAACGCGAAGAGGTTGGGGTACTTTTCGCCGGGGAAGCCGCTGAATCCTGCTGCCGCCGCCGCGATCTTCTTGTCGCGAACGAGCGAGCGATAGAGGCGCGACGTGCGTCCGGAGGTCATCAGGTCGGAGATGACGGCGTATACCGCGTCGTCCTTGTCGAACGTGCTCGGCCGGTGGTAGCCCTCGATGTAGAAGGGCTGCGCCGGGTCCTTGATCACCACCGTTCGCTCGGAATTCTGCTGCGGCTCGACGGTTCGGATCGGCTCCGGCTTCGGGCTCTTCGGAATGCGGCCGAAGTAGGTCTTGACCAACGCGCTGACTTCCGCCGCCTTCACGTCGCCGACGACTGCAACGACCATGTTCGAGGGAACGTAGTGCTGGTCGAAGAAGAGCTTCGCGTCGGACGCGGAATAGCTGGAGAGATCGCTCGGCCAGCCGACACCCGACCTGCCATAAGGATGCGCTGTGAATGCGGCGGCGAGAAACTGCTCGACGAGCCGGCCGATCGGATTCGACTCGATCCGCATGCGGCGCTCTTCGAACACGACGTCGCGCTCCTTGTAGAACTCGCGCATGACCGGCTTGAGGAAGCGCTCCGACTCGAGATACGCCCAGACCTCGATCCGGTTGGCCGGGAATGAGTAGAAGTAGCCGGTTTCGTCGTTCGACGTGAAGGCGTTGAGTCCGACGCCTCCCTCGCGGTCGACGATCTCGCCGAACTCGTTCTTGACGACGAATTTGTCGGCCTCGGCGATCGAGTCCTTCCACGCCTTCTCGAGCGCGGCGACCTTCGTGTCGTCTCGGCCGGCGAGCTTGCGACGCTCGAGCTCGTAAGCGCGATACGTCGATTCGACCTTCTCGAGCGCCTTCTTCTCCTCGGCGTAATTCGTCGTGCCGATCACGTCGGTCCCCTTGAACGCCATGTGCTCGAACATGTGCGCCAGGCCCGACTGGCCCGCGAGCTCCTGCGAGCTGCCGGCGTCGACGTGGATGAAGAATGAGAAGACCGGCGCTTCGGGACGTTCCATCACGATGAGCGTCAGCCCGTTATCGAGCGTCTCGACCTTGATCCGCTTCTCGAACGACGCGATGTCCTGCGCGAACATCGCTGGTGCCGTCGAGAGGAGAAGCGTGGCGAGCGCCATGACCATCAGCGTTTTTCGCATGGTCCCTCCATTGAAAATTGGTTTGAGATTGAACTGCATGTGACGAGGGCGGGATTGTAATGCAACGGCCGAAAATCGCGGTGTCACACGTCGCACCTCTCCGGGTTCCCTGACCGCGCGGCTGGAGAATGAACGATTCTCACCGGTTGTTTCAAATTTCAGGTGTTCGGAGAGATGCTCGATCGGCTGCTCACGAAACCCTCGCGTCGCCCCGCGTCGGTTACGCTCGTGCTCGCAGGGGGGCTGATTGCCGCAAGCGCGGAAGGCGCCCGCCTGCTCTTCCGTAACCTCAATCTTTTCATGCCTTCGCGAAAGCCGGCATCGTCGTGGGATCCGACCGACTACGGCATCGACCCGTCGCGCGTGAGCCAGATCGAATTCGAGTCGGCGGATGGACACATTCTGCACGGCTGGTACTGCCGCTCCGCCTCACCGGTCGCCTCGCTTCTCTTCTGCCATGGAAACAAGGGGAACATAACCGACAGCGCGCCGGCGATCCCGGCGCTGCTCGAGGCGGGGCTCAACATCTTCTCCTTCGACTATCGCGGCTACGGCAGAAGCACTGGCCTTCCAACGGTCAGCGGACTGATCGAGGATGCGATCAGTGCCGCCGAGGAGCACGAGAAGCTTCGTCCGCGCGACATCCCGTCGATTCTCTACGGCTACTCGCTCGGCGGCGCGGTCGCGCTGCAGCTGTCGCATCGATGGCATTTCGACGGGCTCGTCCTGCAGTCGACCTTCACGAACCTGCGCGACATGGCGAGGCACCGCTATCCGTCGACTCCGATCCACCGCGTGGCGGGAGGCGAGCTCGACGGTGTGGACGCGATCAGGCGGGCGCAGCTGCCGACAGTGGTCGTCCACGGCACGCACGACAAGACCGTGCCGGCGTGGATGGCGCAGAAGCTTTTCGACGAGAGTGCGCGGGGGCGCGAGCTGGTGCTCGTCGATGGCGGCGCCCACACGAACCTCTTCGCGATCGATTCCGCGCGCGTCGTCGACTGCATCCGCCGGCTCGCGCTGCGCATCCGATCCGAGGCCGAAGCGCCGGCGCACAAGGGAGAGTTGCCCGCGCGAGTCCGCTACCCGGTTCGCCGCGGCTTCCGCCGCCTCGTCCGGGCGCTCAGACGTGGTGGCGACCCGCAGCCCTCCCGTCCCGACGCTCTCGTCGACACACCCTAACTCCCCGGCATGATTGCGCTCGCGTGCCGCCGGCCCTCCGGCGGCGAGTCGCGCTTCCACGAGCTCGCCGCTTCTCCGACTGGAAATCGAAGCCTGCGACGGGCCGGAGGCGCGCGGTGGTGCGTCACTCCGGTTCGGGTTTTCCCCTCCCAAATGGCTCGAAACGATGCCGTTTGGGCGCAAATCGCCATGCTATGATTCACGGCATCTCGAGGAGATGGAGTCGCGCACCGCGATGAGTGAAGGAAAACGCTGGGGTAAGACGGTTCTCGGCTGGTTCGTCGTGCAGGACGGGGCAGGGCAGGCGGCGTCGGGCGACTTCGGAAGCCCGACGGTCGACGCGGCGGAAGTCGCGCCTCCCGAGGTCGCCTACGGCGACTCGGCGCTCGCCGACGAGATGCCGCAGGTCTTCCAGAAGGAAGTTCCGGCCGCGCCCGGAGGCGTCGTCGATTTCGACGCCGTCTTCGATGCCGCGGGAATCGGCGACGAAGATCGCGCGCGCGTCGAAAAGTCGGTGGAGTTGCTCAAGAGCCTCCCCGCCGGTACCGATCCCGCTGTCAAGCGGCAGATCGTCGGCGCGTCGCTCAAGGCGTTCGGCGTCGAGATCGACAAGATCATCGAGACCGGAGTCGAGCAGATCCAGGCGCTCGAGGGCTACATCCGCAACGGCGCGGCCGAGACGTCGAAGATGAGCGAGGACTCCGAGACGCTCGTTCGCGACTACCAGAAGAAGATCGAAGATACGCGCCGCGAGTACGAACAGAAGATCGCGGAGATCCGCGCGCTGATCCAACGGAAGGTCGAGGAGCAGCAATCGGTCATCAAGCACTGCAACGACAGGAAGCTCGAGGTTCAGCAGATCCTCGAGTTCTTCGGGCAGGAGACGGTGGCCAAGGTCGTCCGCGAATCGCCGCGCCTGCACGAACCGCAACCGAAACAGTGATCGCGCCGCGCGCACAGCGCCACGCGAATCAGGGCTAACTCACAGGAAGGGCACGACGATGGGCATGTTTACGCGACTCGGCAATCTCTGGAAAGGCTTCCTTTCGCTCTGGATTGCCGACATCGAAAAGGACCACCCGGAGATCGCGTATGAAAACGCGATCAACTCGATGGTCGAGAAGTACACGAAGCTCAAGACCGCGACCGCCGCGATCATCCGTCGCCGCGAAGAGCTCGACGAGCGCTACAAGCACGCGACCAGGGAGCTCGAGCAGGCCGACGCGGAGCTCGCCACCGCGGTCGAGACGGGACAGGACGACCTCGCGCTGATCCTCATCCAGAAGAAGAACGCGCTCACGCAGGAAGTGAGCGAGCTCGATGGCGATCTCAAGACGGCGTCGTCCGACGCCGACTCCGCGAAGTCGTCGCTCATCGGCGTTCAGGGCGAGATCAAGAAGCTCAAGGCCGAGCGCGACACGATGATGGCGAAGATGCACTCGGCGCAGGCCCGCATCAAGATCCAGGAGCAGCTCGACGGCCTCTCGGTCGACGAGGAAGTGAAGGCGCTCGACAACGTCCGCTCGCACATCAAGACGACGATCGCCGAAGCGAACCTCGGCAAGGAGCTCTCCGAGTCGTCGCTCGATGGACGCCTCGCGAACCTTCGCAACCAGGTCGGTGACGTGCAGGCGCGCAAGCAGCTCGAGGAGCTGAAGGCGAAGAAGGCGGCGCAGCAGGCGGCGCAGGGCCAGAAGACGATGTAACGCGGCGAAGGGGCGGGAGCGCGCCGTCAGGCGGCTCCCGCGCTTCGCGAGACGGCCGATGGGAACGATCGAAAAGCCTGCTCCGCGCCGGACGCTGACGGGGACACAGAACCCTGCCGCGGCCGCGCAGAAGAAGGTCGTCGACGAGGCAGTCTCGGCCGGAAAGAACATCGTCCGGGACAAGCTCTTCGAGAATCGGCCGTACCTGAAGTTCGCCTTCGGCAATCCCTACAACCTTTCGCTCTTCACCGGAGCGCTCGTCGCCGCGGGAATCACGCTCAACCCTGTTCTGGCCGTCGCCGCGATCGGCGCCGAAGCGATCTGGCTGCTGTTCGCTCCCGACTCGAAGCAGCTGAAGAAGCTCCTATGGGACCCGCGCTTCGAGCAGCTGCGCAACGCGATTGACGCGCAGGAGCGCGAGAAAAAGACGCGCGATCTTCCTGCCTACCTCAAGGCGCGCGTCGAATCGCTCGTCGAGTACCAGCAGCGGATCCACCGGCTCGCCGAGCAGAATCCGTCGTTCGGCTCCGAGCTGTTGATCGGAGAGCTCGTCAAGACGCGGCGCCTCGTCGACTCGTTCATCGAGATGGCGATCCGCAGCTCGCGCTACGAGGTCTATCTCGAGTCGGTCGACCTCAAGGAGCTCGAGCGCGACCGTCAGCGCTGGGAAACCAGGATGCGGACCGGCAGGGAAGGGGAGGCGGACACGGAGATCGCGAAGAAGAACTTCGCGGTCATCCTCAAGCGCCTCGACAAGATCCGCGAGATCCGCGAGTACCTCGGCACGGCGCGCGGCCAGCTCGACCTGATCGAGAACTCGTTCAAGCTGATCGCCGACCAGATCGTGACGATGCAGTCGCCCGGAGAGCTCAGCGGCCAGCTCGACGAGCTCCTCAACGGCGTGCAGGCGATCCAGGACTCGACGCGCGACACCGAGAAGATGCTCGCGGCGCTGGAAAGCTGATTTTGGGGAGTTGTTAGTTGTTAGTTGTTAGACAGGCAGGTGTCACGCGGCGTGTGTGGCGCAGACACTCCTGTCTGCGCCCGGTGCGACGCGCCGGGGAGTCGGATCGGTTCTCGAGAATAGTCGCCTCCGGCGACGCGCAGGCAGGAGTGCCTGCGCCACAAACAGCATGCAGTACCAGCGATGAACGTCTAACAACTAACAACTAACAACTAACAACTAACAACTAACAACTAACAACCACCAGCCAACAACCGAAGGCCGCCATGCCCCACACAATGTCACAGCCGCGAATCCTCCCGCAGTGGGCCGAAGACCTCCGTCGCCGCTATCTCCGCGGCGAATCGTCGATGTTCGTCCTGCACGGCAACGTCTACGACGTCGTCATGCACGACGGCAAGCTGATGACGATCACCACGTTCCTGACCGACGAGCTCATGCACGAGTCGAAGGACGTTCTCGCGACGTACAACGTCGCGACCGGAGTGAAGTTCGCCAAGGGGGGCTCGCAGGCCAAGAACCTCGAGGACCTGATCCTCGCCTCGGGGAAGGAGAAGGCGCTCGCCGCGCTCGAGCGCCTGCTGCAGCAGTCGAGCAAGGTCGGCGTGGTCATCGAGTACGCCGAATCAGTGGCGCCGGCTGGCGATCCGAGTTTCCAGACCGACGCCGATCGCGCGGCGGCCGTGACGCTGCATCGATGGTCTTCGCTTCCCGAGATCGAGAAGAGCGACAACGTCATCATCGTCATCGCCGAGAACCTGACGGAGCTTTCGCCCAAGCTCGTGTCGAACCCGCGCGTCGCCGTGGTCGACGTTCCGATGCCTGACCTCGAGACGCGCCGCGCTGTCGCGATGCTGGTCGATCCGAAGCTCGCGGCAGCCGACGCCGACCGCTACGCCGAGATCACCGCGGGGCTCAAGAGCACGCAGATCGCGTCGATCCTCACTCCGCCTCCTCCATCGCTTCAGGACAACGCCGAACGCGAGGCATTCATCGCGGGAATCCTCGGGGGGACCGCCGAGGCCGCGGAGCGCGCGAAGAAGCTCGCGGCACTGACAGCGGGGATGAACAACGAGGAGATCCGCAAGCTGATCGCGCCGCAGGCCAACGAGGTCGTCACTGCCGCGCCCGATCCTTCCGCGAGAGCGCGTCGTGAGGCCGATCGCCTCATCGCGCGCCGCAAGCGCGAGATCATGGAGAGGGAGTGCTTCGGCCTGATCGAGATCCTCGAGCCTGCGCACGGCTTCGACGTCGTCGGCGGGATGGACGAGGTCAAGAAGGATCTTCTCCTGATCGCGCAGAACATCCGCGACGGTCGCACGGCGCGCGTCCCGATGGGGCTTCTCTTCACCGGCCCGATGGGCACCGGCAAGACCTTCGTCGCCGAAGCGTTCGCGAAGGAGTGTGGCCTGACGACGATCAAGCTCAAGAACTTCCGTTCGAAGTGGGTCGGAGCGACGGAAGGAAACCTCGAAAAGATCCTCAACGTGATCAAGGCGATCGGCCAGGTCGTCGTCATCATCGACGAGGGCGATCGCGCGTTCGGCAACACCGACGGGGACGGCGACGGTGGCACCTCGTCGCGTGTCATCGCGCGCATCAAGGAGTTCATGTCCGACACGTCGAACCGCGGGCGCATTCTCTTCGTCGTCATGACGAATCGTCCCGACAAGCTCGACGTCGACCTGAAACGCGCCGGGCGCCTCGATCGGAAGATCCCGTTCCTCTATTCGCAGACGCCGGAGGAAGTCGAGAACGTCGCGAGAGCGCTCGTGAAGAAGAACCGGATCAAGACCGATGCGGACTTCGCGGCGATCCGCGGCGATTTCAGCGCGAAGCTCGTCGGTTACAGCAACGCCGACGTCGAAGCGGTGATCCTGCTCGCGAACGACAATGCGGCGAAGGAGTCGGGAGGAGACGCCCCCGTCACGCTCGAGCACTTCAAGGCCGCGGCGATCGACTACTTCCCGAGCCGCGACGCCGAGATGCTCGAGTTCATGGAGATGCTCGCCGTGTTCGAGTCGTCGAGCCGAAGGCTGCTCCCGGCGAAGTACGCGTCGATGAGCCCGGAAGAAATCGATCAGCGCCTCCGGCTCCTGCGGACGATCGTCGGGAACCGGCGTTAGGCGAGGGCTCCGGTCACTCGACGCCGAGCTCGCGGAGGCGCGCGCCGATCGCCTCGATCTCGTGCCGCGTCGACTCGAGCCGCGCGCTCCGTCCCGTGGCGAGGAGCCACGCCGCTTCGTCCTGGAGGAGCCCGCGCTGGTCGATCAGCGCGCCCGCGCTGCGTGCCGCGATGCCGTCGAGACCGTGGGACGCACGCTCCCGGGCGGCGCGTTGGCGCGTCGGTGCGATGAGCAGCAGCGTGGCGACGAGTGCCGCGGCGCTGAGCGCGAGCAGGCCATGCGCCGGGGTGACGTGGAGGCGCCGTGCCAGCGCGAACCAGATTGCGGCGAGGATGGCGACGACCGCGAGCGCGACGAGCGACAGAGTCAGGATCGCGCCGCTCGCGACGGGTGAGCGGAGCTGGTCGAAAGCGATCGAACGAGGGGTGGCGCCGACCGCGATCAGGAGATCTCCCGCGGAGAGGTAACGGCTGAGCGAGAGGCTTCCGCAGGTCGCCGCGAGCATCAGCGCGACGGACCAGAGCGTGGATGCGGTGCCGGCCATGATCGCGCCGACGCGCGCGCGCGCGCGGATCGCAGCTCCGATGCCGATCGCGAAGGGCGCGGCGAGATCGACGAAGCGCCGCGCGCCGAACGACATGCCGCCCCACCAGTAGCGGTCGAGCGCGGAGTTCGCGATCAGCTCTCCGGCGAACATGAGAGACAGCACGATCGCGAGGTCGCGGCTCGTGCCTCCCTGGCGATGCAACGCCACCCAGCCCGCGATCGCCACCAGGACGACGGGTGACCAGGTGAGCAGCCCGTGCCACGGCGAGGCGAGCACGGAAAGGAGGTCGACGTGGCGGAACGGCATCCAGGTGACGCCCTCGAGGTTGGCCCCGCGCGCGAGCGGGCCGAGCGGCGTACCGTAGATCGCATGCCACGCCGCGCCCTGCACCGCGGCGGGAATCGCTGCACCTGCGGCGAAGAGCAGGTAGAAGCGAGGAGAACGTCGAGACCTGACCCCGGCGAAGAGGATCGCGGGAAGCAGCAGCGCGTGCTGAAGCCGCGTCACGACCGCGAGGCCGAAGACCAGTCCGACCAGCAGGGGCGATACGTCATCGCGTCCCGATACGAGCCGCCAGCAGAGCCACGTCAACGCTGCGACCATCATCGCTCCCGCGGCGTGCGTGCCGATCGGCATCCTGAAGAGGTACCAGAAGAGTGGAGAGCCGAGGATCGTCAGCGCGAGCGTGAGCAGCAGGTCGCGTTCGGGCAGAGCCGCGTCCGTCTCCCGGAGAACCTTCGACGCGAGGATCAGGGCGATCGCGCCAAAGAGGACGGAGGTCCAGCCGAGCGTGACGAGATCGAGGCCGAAGAAGCCGTCGTCGGGAAAGAGCTTGCCGGGAAGCGCAATCGAGACCAGGTGAGACACGCCCCAGAACGGAGCGGAGAGGATCGACGTCCCGACCCACCAGTGATTCGCGAGCGCCCCGGCAGGCGTGACTTCCTTGAACCAGGCGAAGCCGTTGCCGATCATCCCGAATCCGGCCCATTCGTCGAAGAAGAGAAAGTCGTGGTCGATCGCTGCCGATCGGAGCCACGACATCACGCCGACGGAATCGGGGCGGATGTACGAGGGGGAGAGGAAGAGAAAGCCGGCGATCAGATGGATCGCGAGGATCAGGAGGACGTCGCGCTTCGACGGAGACACGAACGAGTTTAGCTGATTCGCTCGTAGCAACGGCCTCCGGCCTTTGCATGGTTCAGGCCGCGAAGGGCCTTGTAGCAACGGCCTCCGGCCTTTGCCCCTTCCTGCAACGTGCGCGTGTCGTGCAGTTTGTGGGGTCGAAGCGCGCTGGCTGCGACGATCGCGCCTGTTGCGCCGTCGGCCAGGGCGAGACGCCCTGGCTACAGGGAGTGCGCAGGTCGCACAGGTTGGCAGGGCGAGACACGCTGGCTTCACAACGATCGCGCCTGTTGCGCCGCCGGCCAGGGCGGGACGCCCTGGCTACAGGGAGTGCGCAGGTCGCACATGTTGGCAGGGCGAGACACGCTGGCTTCACAACGATCGCGCCTGTTGCGCCGCCGGCCAGGGCGGGACGCCCTGGCTGCAAGCGAGACGCTCTGGCTACGAGGCCACTACCGCCTGTTCCAGGCCTCGATCGCTTTCCGCAGGATCTCGACGGACTTGCGCAGATCGTCGTCGACCAGCACGTAGGCGATGCGCGCCTCGTCCCGCCCGAGCCCCGGCGTGAGATAGAAGCCGGGCGCAGGAGCGAGCATCACCGTCGCGCCGTCGACCTCGAAACTCGACACCATCCACCGCGAGAACTCGAGCGCATCGCCGACCGGGAGTCGCGCGATGAAGTAGAAGGCTCCCTGCGGAACCTGCAGCTCGACTCCGGGGATCGACGTCAGCCCCGCAAAGAGCAGGTCGCGCCGGTTCTCGTACTCGGCGACGATCCCCTTCATGTAGTCGTCCGGGAGCTCCGCGATCCCTTCCAGCATTCGCTGCTCGATCGTCGGCACGGAGAGTCGCCCCTCGGCCATCCGCCCGGTCGCGCCGATTACATCTGCGTTCCGCGTCGCGATGCAGCCGAGCCGCATGCCGCAGGCGCTGTAGCGCTTCGAGACGCTGTCGGCCACGACGATCGTGTCGTCGAAGCCCTCGAGGCTGAGCGCACTCCACGGCTGGCGCCCATCGTAGACGAACTCGCGATAGACCTCGTCGACGATCAGGAAGAGCCCGTGGTCGCGGCAAACCTCCGCGACCGCGCGGATCTCGTCCGGGGTCGACACGGTTCCCGTCGGGTTGTTGGGATTGCAGAGCATCACGAAGCGCGTCCGGTCGGTGATCGCGCGCCTCCAGACGTCGGGCGCCGGAATCCTGAAGCCTTCCTCGACGCGCGTCTGAAGCGGCTTGAGCTCGATACCGCCGATTGCCGCGAAGTTCCGGACGTTCGCGTACATCGGCTCGACGACGAGCGCTTCGTCGCCATGGTCGCCGCAGGCGAGCATCGCGAAGAGGAGAGCCTCAGAGCCGCCGGTCGTCATCATCAGTTCGCCCGGCTCGAGCGCTACTCCCAGGTTCGCGTAGTAGTCGCGCATGACCTTGCGCACCGCCTCCGTGCCGCGCGCAGGCGTGTAAGCGATGATCGGATCGGCCGCCGCTCTGCGACGGATGCACTCCGGGGTCTCGATGTCGGGCTGTCCGATATTGAGGTGATAGATGTGCACTCCGCGGGCTTTCGCCGCGTTCGCATCACCTTCCAACAGCCGGATCGCTGAGTGGGGGACCTTCCGGCCTCGTGTCGAGATCGCCGGTTTTTCGGTGGCAGTCGTCATCGGATCGTCCTGGGGGCAAGAGTCGGATTCCGGCTCGCTAACACGGGAGGGGAGGCGTACGTTCCCTATCTGTAGCCAAGGCGTCCCGCCTTGGCAAACGGTGCGAGCTCAGGCATCTCGCATGAGGGGGCCAAGGCCGGAGGCCTTGGCTACACGGGGCTACGCAAGCTCGGCGCGCACCCTCTTTCTGAGCCTTGCCACGAACGCAGCCTTCTCTTCCGCGGACGCCTCGTGCTTCGTCTTCCCGTCGATGATCGCGAAGACCTGCTCACGGCTCAATTCACGGCTGACGGGATAGATGTGGAGGTGCAGGTGGGGAACCATGAGGCCGAGCTTCATGAGGATTGCCCGGTCCGCGCCGGTTTCGGCGAGAACTGCCGCTTCGACCCGCCGGAAGGCCCGCGACATCCGGGCCCATTCGTCCTCGGAAAGCCCCGCCACGTTCTCCACGTGTCGTTTGGCTACGACGACGGTGTGGCCCAGTGTCGCCCAGGCCTCATGGAGTAGGACCAGGACGACGTCGTCCTCGTGGAGAATATCCGCCGCGCCGTCGCGCGTTGTCAGCAGGTCGCAGAAAAGACAGTTCATCGGTAGTGTCCCACGGCTGTTTCCGGCGAAAAACCCGTCAGTCTGTTTGGTCCAGCCGCCGGCGCCGTACCCTCGCTCGACTCAGAAACTCAGTACTCAGAACTCAGTACTCAGTACTGTCTGTCTAACAACTAACAACTGAAAACCAACAACTGAATATGGCCAACGTCGAACCGAACAAGATCATCTACTCCATGATCGGAGTGGGCAAGTACTACGACAAGAAACCCGTCCTCAAGGACATCTATCTCTCGTACTTCTACGGCGCGAAGATCGGGGTCCTCGGCCTCAACGGCTCGGGAAAGAGCTCGCTTCTGAAGATCATGGCGGGGATCGATACGGGCTTCGTCGGAGAGACGACCTGCTCGCCCGGCTACACGATCGGCTACCTCGAGCAGGAGCCGAGGCTCGACGAGACTCTGACGGTGAAGGAGATCGTCCAGCAGGGAGTGCAGGAACTGGTCGACCTTCTCCGCGAGTACGACGAGATCAACGAGCAGTTCGCCGATCCCGACGTCGACATGGACAAGCTCCTCGAGCGCCAGGGGAAGGTGCAGGACCGGCTCGAGGCGATGCATGGATGGGATCTCGACGCCCGGCTCGAGATGGCGATGGACGCGCTCCGCTGCCCTCCGGGCGACACGTTGGTCAAGAGCATCTCGGGCGGTGAGAAGCGCCGCGTCGCTCTTTGCCGCCTCCTGCTGCAGAAGCCCGACATCCTTCTCCTCGACGAGCCGACGAACCATCTCGACGCCGAGTCGGTCGCCTGGCTCGAGCATCACCTCCAGCAGTACGAGGGAACGGTCATCGCAGTCACGCACGACCGCTACTTCCTCGACAACGTCGCCGGCTGGATCCTCGAGCTCGACCGCGGGCAGGGGATTCCGTGGAAGGGGAACTACTCCTCCTGGCTCGAGCAGAAGGAAGCGAGGCTCGCGCAGGAAGAGAAGTCGGAGAGCGACCGGCGCAAGACGCTGCAGCGCGAGCTCGAGTGGATCCGCATGTCGCCGAAGGCGCGCCACGCTAAGGGCAAGGCTCGCATCAACGCCTACGAGGAACTGCTCTCGCAGGAGACGCAGGAGAGAATCAAGGATCTCGAGATCTTCATTCCGCCCGGACCGCGTCTCGGCGACGTCGTGTTCGAGGCCGATGCGGTGAAGAAGGGTTACGGCGATTTGCTGCTCGTCGAAGACATGACCTTCAGGCTCCCGCCCGGCGGCATCGTGGGCGTGATCGGGCCTAACGGCGCCGGCAAGACGACCCTCTTCAGGATGATCACCGGAGAGGAGAAGCCCGACGCCGGCACGATCCGCGTCGGCGAGACGGTCAAGCTCGGCTACGTCGACCAGAACCGCACGCTCGATCCGGAGAAGACGATCTTCGAGGAGATCTCGGGCGGCTCGGACATCACGCTGCTCGGCACGCGCGAGGTCAACTCGCGCGCCTACGTCGCGCGCTTCAACTTCTCGGGGCAGGACCAGCAGAAGAAGGTCGGCCTCCTGTCGGGAGGAGAGCGCAACCGCGTTCACCTCGCGAAGATGCTGAAGGAAGGATGCAACGTCCTTCTCCTCGACGAGCCGACGAACGATCTCGACGTCAACACGATGCGCGCGCTCGAGGAGGCGCTCGAGAACTTCGCGGGCTGCGCGGTGATCATCTCGCACGACCGCTGGTTCCTCGACCGCGTCGCGACGCACATGCTCGCGTTCGAAGGCGATTCGAAGGCGGTTTTCTTCGACGGCAACTACTCGGAGTACGAAGCCGACCGGCACGCGCGGTTAGGCACCGAGGCCGACCAGCCTCACCGGATCAAGTACCGGTCGCTGACGCGGTAAGGGACAGTCCTGAACGGCGGTTGCGGCTTGTAGCCCCGTCACTCCGTGACGGGGCGAGGGGCGCGGCAGCGTACCGTCACGGAGTGACGGTGCTACCAGGCGCACTCCTGTAGACTTTCGACATGTTGAGGCAGATCTCCGTATTGATCTGGATGCTGGCTTCGTGGCCTGCGATGGCGGCGTGGCCGCTTTCCGAGCTGAAGCTGGGGCCGGCGTATGGCGAGCAGATCGCACCCGCGGTGTGCGCCGGCGGCGAGGGGTTCGTCGCTGCGTGGCAGGACCTCCGATCGACGCAGTCGGTTCGCGTGACCCGGCTCGATGCGCATGGCAACGTGGTCGATCCGCTCGGCACGGTGGTATGGACGCAGCAGTTCGGCGATCGCTCCGCCCTCATGTACGGTCCGGAGGTGCTCTGGAACGGCGCTGAGTGGCTCGTGCTTTTTACCCGCGGCGCTGAGCTCGGTGTGGCGCGCGTCTCTCCGGAGACAGGCTCGCTCGCCGTGCCGATAGTCTGGCATCGATATGAAGACGTCGTTCCCTGGGCGCAGATCCGGGCCGTCGTGGCTGGAAACAGGGTGTTCGTCGTCCTCAATCGCGCAGACAGCCTCTACGTCGTCGTGCTCGATCAGCAGGGGCTGCTGGTCGCGCCTCCGAGATCCCTTCGCACCGAGGGGATGCGAGGTCAGCCGCTCGTGGCGAGCGATGGAACCGACGTGCTGGTATTCGATTTCGATTCGAAAGGTGCCGTGGCGTACCGCGTGGGTCTCGACGGAGTGCCGATCGAGCGAAACGAGCTCTCGGGACCGAGTTATCCCGGGGAAAGCAATGAGCTCGTCGTTCACGGCGGGAACTACCTCTATGTCCGACAACGGTCGGGGGTGGTGGAGTCGTGGACCATTGCTCATGATGCGCGCTCGATCAATTCGTATGCGCTCGTGAATTCGACGGTCGACCCGAATCCCTGGGGAGATGGATTGGCGTTGATTCCCGGAACCGGGGGTACGGAGATTCTGTACCTTGCACCCGCTTCGACGGATCCGAACGAGAAATTCATTCGACGTACGAGCCTCAGTGTGGAAGGCGCCCTGACGGTTAGGGCCTTCGAAGTCCGTGAGAGGACGTTCGGAGGATTGAGCGCGGTATCCACTCCTGCGCTGACAGTACTCGTTACGAACAGGTTGCGTGGTTCCTGGAGACGCGATGTGGTGGCGCGCTCGGCTGGAACGCTCGACGGAATTCCGGCCGCACAGGAGGCTGACCTCGCCATCAGCGCGCCGGCACAATTGCTCGGTCGTGCCGTGCGAAGCGGTAGTGTCACCCTCGTGCTGTGGCAGGAGTTCGACGATGCACCGGCCGCCGCGAGCATACTCGTCACGAAAGTAGGGGCGACGGGCCCGGAGACTGCTCCTCGGCTACTGTTCGAGACTGAGTTCTATGCGTATTCGATCGCCGGGGACGGAGCCGGCAACTTTCTCGTCGCGCGATACGTGGCCGAGTCGATCCAGCTTCGGCAACTCGGATCCAATCTCGAATGGCTCGATAGCGACTGGACGACGCTGGCGCGAACCTCGTCGAGCTACTTTGGCGACGAAGCTCTTGCGTGGGACGGCGGGGGCTGGTGGATTGGCTGGATCGAGGATTCGGGCGTGAGCTTTCCCGTCTGGAAGCTGAAGGTACAACGCTTCAGTCGCGAGCTGCAGCCTCTCACCGGAGTGGTCGATCCCGGCGGCACCGAACCCACGTCGCTACCGCGGCTCGTCGCTGCAGGAGGCGAGCTGAAGCTATTCTGGCTCAACGATCCCTCGCCCTGCGTGTTTCCCGGATGCCCGCCTCCCCACAACCGTTTTCTCGCATCGTCGCTCGATGCGTCGGGCTCGATCGTGAACGGCGAGACGCGAATCGCGGACGATGTGACGGACGATGGTTCCATCGCGATCGAGTGGAACGGGACGGAGTTGCTCGCGGCCTGGCAGGGAGCTCGAGGCATCGAGGCAACGCGAGTGACGCCCGGTCTCGTCGCGCTCGACACGTCGGTGTCCGAGGGCGAGATCGTCGGCGTCGTACTCGAAACAGCCGACGCCTTGCCGATCGACCTCGGTTGGGACGGCACGCACTGGGTTGCAGTCCACTATCCGGGAGACGAGCCTTACGGGGAGCACTACCGCCCGACCTTCCGGAGGTTTGCCGCGACTGGTGATCTTTCCGCGGACTGGCGGGCAGGCGCGACTCGAGCTCTCGGGATCGACGGCGGCGCGCAATTGAACGGCCGTGGGCTCATTGCGGCAGGAGCGGGTGGACCGACACTCGTGATCCAGGAGATGACGAACGCGGAGACGACCGGCGTCGTGCGCTACTTCGTTCGAAACATGACCGATGCCCAGCGCAGGCGATCCGTGCGGCGTTAGGGGCCGGGCTCCGGCGGCGGCCGCCTAACGTACAGGCCTCACTTCGATGGCGTCGCGCGCGCTAGTCTCCCGACCTGCCGCCCCTGGCCGGAGAAGGCGACACGACCCGCTTGCCGCCATCCGCCGCTGCCTTCGCCTGCGGCAGCCCCAGCCGCAGCGCGATGTCGAGGAATTGCGGGTCGTCGTGGAGCGAGTCAAATCGCGGATCGACCCAGAGAAAGCCGGCGTACGCCCGGTGCATCGCGAACGAGCGCTCGAGCTGCGCGAAGGCCAGGTCGCGCTCCCCGAGCATCGCGTGGACGGCGGCCCGTTCGTATTCCGCGCTCTCCGGGACGTTTTCGAGGTACACCCGCAGGACGCCGTTCACGCTTCCAGGCGCAGCCGCGCTCTCGAACGCGGTTGCTTTCTCCGGATACCTCTCGGATGCGGCAGCCGCCGCTGCTGCGACGTCGCCTTTCAGGATGTTCGCCCAGGCAGAGCAGTACGTCAGCTTCATCGCCGGATCGCGTGCCTGCGCCTCTTGGGCAAGTTCGAGTGCATCGTCGTAGCGGCGTGCCATGAGCCGTCCGGTGCAGCGCCCGGTGTTCGCGGGCAGCGAGTAAGGATCGAGCTGCCAGCCGGCGTCAGACTCACGGAGCGCCTCGTCGGCGCGGCCGGTTTTCTGAAGCAGGTGCGCGTACCAGAGGTGCGCGGTGGAGATGCTCGGATTCAGGGCGATCGCGCGCTTGAAGTCGTTCTCGGCGCCGCGGTAGTCACGGTAGTAGCTGAGCTTCGACGCCGCGAGGCTCGCGTACGCCTCCGCGTTGTTGGCGTCGAGCTCGATGGCGCGCTTCGCAGCGTCGATCGACTTGAGCTGTGTCTCTTCTTCCCTTCCGGGAACCATCGAGTTGCCGACGAGCGTTCCGTACGCGTTCGCGAGTCCCGCCCAACCCGAAGCGAATTCCGGATCGAGCTCGACCGCGCGCTGGAAATACTCCACGGCTCGAAGCAGGTCCTCCCGGGCGCGCAGGTTCCAGTGGTACCGGCCTCGCAGATAGAGGTCGTAGGCCTCGGCGTTCTTCACGGCCCTCGGCCGGTCGGCGTTGGTGACACCAAGCCGGAACGCAAGGTCCCTCACCGCACGCGCGCGGAGCGTGTCGAGGTCGGACGCCTGCTGCCGGTACTCCTTCGCCCAGAGCTGTGCGCCGTCGTTCGTGTCGACGAGCTCCAGCCGGAGCCGGTACTCGTCGCCTCGATGTTCGAGCCTTCCCGTTACGACCGCGGTCACGCCGAGCTCACGGCCGGCGACCCGCAGGTCGAGAGGAGCCTTCCCGTAACGAAACGACGACGTCCTGGCGGTCACGCGGATGGACGGTGAAGCCGAAAGCCCGTCGATGATCGCCTCCGCAATGCCCTCGCTCACGTACGCGGTCGCCTGATCGGGATCTTCGATCGGCAACACCGCGATCGCACGATGCATCGTGGCTGCAGGCGAAGGCTTGAGGACTTTCGAGCCGACGATCCCGGCGACGGCAACGCCGGCCGCGGCGATGAGTGCGATGCGCAGCCAGCGCATGCGAACCGACATTCCCGGCGTGGCCGCGGGCGCCCGATCGGAAGCCGGCGCTGAACCGACCGCGAGAGCAGCGGCTCCGTCGGGAGCGATCCACTCGACCGGCACGACGAACCTGTAGCCGCGCTTCGCGAGCGTCTCGACGTAGCGGGGCGTGTCGGCGGAGTCGTCGAGCGCGGTGCGGAGCTTTCGAATCGCGGTGTTAAGGCTGTGGTCGAAGTCGACGAAGGTGTCGGCCGGCCAGAGCGATTCGCGGAGCTCGTCCCGCGTGACGACCCGGCCGCTATTGCGGAGGAGGATCTCGAGAATCCGGGACGGCTGCTCCTGCAGACGCACCTTCGAGCCTTGCTTGCGCAACTCACCGGTGTCGGGATCGAACTCGAACACGCCGAATCGGGCGATTCCAGGCCCCGGGGCGGCCTCGGTCATCAGATTACCTCCGTCGTTAAGCGCTTCCCAGTGAGCAACTTGGTCGGTCACCTCTGGTTGATCTCGAGTTGCGCCACTGACGAGCCGCGGTGCATCGATCGTCCCCGCGGGAGAGCCGACCTTCGCGCCATCGGAGGTCGCCATGACACGCTCGATGCTCGCCGCCCTGCTCGCAATTCTCTTTGCAGACATTGTACAGGCCGAGGATTCCGTGGCCGATGTTTCGGTCCGGCAACCGTTGATGAAGCTCGTCGCGCGGGCCGAGATCGAGGAGACGTGCGGGGTCCGCGGCGCTGCGGCCTGCACGGCGTTCGTCGGCCAGCGCCTCGACTGCACGTGCGAGCGGGCAAATTCCGGATGGCGGCTCCGCGCGCACGCGCAGCTCATCCCCTTCATCGTCGTGAGCGATGCGACGTGGGTGACACACGAGAGGGAGCACATCACCGACGTGCGCGAGGCCCTGACCGCGCATCTGGCGACGCTCGGCATGCGCACGTTCGATTCGCGCGAGAGCTGCGACGTCGAGTCAGCGCGCGAGATCGCGGGTTTCGCCGCGCTCATCGACCGGTTCAAGCTCGACTCGAACGCGGCGCGACATCCGCGGTTTGCGAAGTTGATCGAGGCGCGCCGGCGGAAGTGAAGTGGCGGGTCTGCCCGACCGCGACGCATGCTCGAACGACGTGGAACGCGGTATGCTCCTCGGAGGGTTCTCACCATGCCGGCACCGCGACGATCTGCCGTCCGCGCGCTCGCGCATTTCGCGGGGATCGTCATCCTCGCGTCGTGCGGCTCGCTGTCTCCGCACAAACAGCTCTCGACCACGCTGAACGAGAAATCGACAGGCGACGTCGAGTTGTCGGCGTCCGAAGTTCGGAACCGCATCGATGCGTTGGTGCCGCTCTTCACCGGAATCATCGAAGCGGCAGCGGACGGGATCCGGACCGAGAGCCACGATCCGATCGTCCGCCGGCGTGCACTCGAGTGGAAGCTGGAGTCCGCCGAAGCCCTTCAACTCGCAGCGTTTCAGAACGATCTCGCGGCAGCGGGGCTTGACGTTTGGCTGCTGACCGTGCAGATGGACGACAGTTTTTCGACAGGAGTGGCGGCGACCTGGTTCGGCGAGCAGCAGCCGATCGCGAGGGAGGCGTCGGGGCGGCTGCGTGCGATCACCGAGCGCTACGCCGCGGAGCTTGCGCGCGACAAGAACGCGTTCGAGAGCGCGAAGCGGGTGATCCACGACACCGCGGCCAGATATCCCGTCGATGCCCACATCTCGAGACGGGCGTCGATCGCGGCGATCCTCGGCTCGTTCGAAGGCGAAACCGCAATCGGCTCGATGGGGACCGTTCGCGGCATGGCGGACTCCGTCGCCACGATTTCGGATCACCTGAACGCGTACATGACGTCTGTTCCGAAGATGGCCCGCTGGCAGGCCGAGATGGTGACCGGCGACATGGCCGCGGATCTCGAGCTCGCGTCCACGCTTCGCGAGTTTCGCGCAGCCGCCACGATGCTTCAGCAGGCGGATGCGCTCTCGCCCGACGCCATCGACCGCGCGCTGGCGCAATCGCACGAGGTGATTCGCGCCGAGAGAATCGCGATGCTGCGCGAGATCGACCGGCAACGCCTGGAGACGCTTCGCACGATTTCCGGCGAGCGCGTCGAACTGGTGAAGGCCATCGCGCTCGAGCGGCAGGCCGCGTTCGATACGCTCCATCAGGAGCGCCTCGACACCATCGCCTCGGTCGAGCAGATGCGAAGGGACCTGATCGTCGAGAGCGCCAGGCAGCTCTCCACCGTCGTCGACCACCTCGTGCTTCGCGTCGCGCAACTCGTCGCGGCAGCCGGGCTCTGTGCGTTGATCGTTGTCGTAATACTTCGACGGATTCCAAGAGCCTGAGGCGCGACGTCGTGGCCGCGCATTCCAATGCGCGGCGGTGGCGTGACGCGGTACGAGGGACCGCGACGCATCGGAATGCGTCGCCACGAGGGAAGTGCGCGCTGCCCCGACTTACGCCATAATCTTCCTCACCGCTCAAAATGGAAATCCAAACGGGGACACGTCTCGGTCCTTACGAGATCCTCGCGCCCATCGGCGCGGGAGGGATGGGACAGGTCTGGCGAGCGAAAGATACGCGCCTCGATCGCGAAGTCGCGATCAAGGTCCTTCCTCCCGACTTTGCCACGAACACCCAGTTCCTGGCGCGGTTCGAGCGCGAAGCGAAGTCGATCTCGTCACTGAACCATCCGCACATCTGCACGCTCCACGATGTCGGGCACGAGAGCGGCGCGCATTTCCTCGTCATGGAAATGATCGAAGGAGAGTCGCTCGCCGACCGTCTCGTGAAGGGGCGCCTGCCAATGGACCAGGTGCTTCGCATCGGAGGGCAGATCGCGGCGGCGCTCGATGCGGCTCACCGCAAGGGGATCATTCATCGCGACCTCAAGCCGGGCAACGTGATGCTCACGAAGTCGGGCGCGAAGCTGCTCGACTTCGGACTCGCGAAGGCGGGCGCCCCGACGAGCGGCGTCATCTCCGGCCTCACCGACATGCCGACGCAGGCGCGGCCGCTCACGCAGGAAGGGACGATCCTCGGCACGTTCCAGTACATGGCGCCCGAGCAGCTCGAAGGAGCGGAGGCCGACGCGCGGACCGACATCTTCGCGTTAGGCGCGCTCCTTTACGAGATGGCGACGGGGACGCGCGCCTTCGACGGGAAGACGCGGACGTCGCTCATCGCCTCGATCGTGTCGGGCACGCCGCGTCCCGTGAGTGAGCTCGTCCCGATGACGCCGCCGGCGTTCGAGCACGTCGTCCGGCGCTGTCTCGAGAAGGAAGCCGACGACCGCTGGCAGTCGGCGCACGACATCGCCGACCAGCTGCGCTGGATCTCCGAGGCGGGCTCGCAGGCTGGCGTGCCGGTTCCCGTCGCGCGACGGCGGATAACGCGCGACCGGATTCTCGCGGTGGCGCTCGCCGTGGCGCTCGTCGCCGTTGGAGCGCTCGCGCTTCGCGTTTGGCAGGAACGCAGCGGCGCTCGGCAGAGCTTCAATCTGACCATCCCGTCGATTACCGACGACTATTCGCGCGCCGGGCTCGCCGAGATCTCGCCGGACGGCACGATGGTTGCCTTCAGCGCAGACGGCACTGACGAGAAGCGGCGTCTCTGGGTCCGCAGGCTCGACAGCTTCAAGGCGACTCCGCTCGACGGAACTGAATCGCCTGGCACGTTCTGCTGGTCGCCCGACAGTCAGGCGCTCGCATTCGCCTCGCGTGGCAAGGTGAACCGCGTATCCGTCGACGGCGGCCCCGTTACCGTGATCGCCGATCATCAGAGCATCCCCGCGCTGCAAGGTCTCGCATGGGGCTCCTCCGGCGTCATCCTTGCGGGCTCGACCGAGGTGGGAGTCCATAAGGTGGCGGCATCGGGCGGCGCGTTCGAGCTCCTGACGAAACCTGACTCTGCCAGGAACGAAAGAGGACACGCGAATCCTCGTTTCCTTGCCGACGGGCGCCGGTTCACGTTCGTGGCGCCGTTTCGCAATCCGGCCACGCACGAGCTATTGAAGCGGCTTTACGTCGGTTCGCTCGGCGCACCGAGTCGCGAGATCGGTCCGACGAGCTCGAGCGTTTTCGTGGACGAATCGAGCGGCTACATGCTCTTCGTCAGCGATGGAACGCTGATGGCCGTGAAGTTCGACGCCGCCAGCGGAACGACGAATGGCGATGCCGTTCCGATTCTCGACGACGTCTTCTACTTCGATCCGATCGGAAGCGCAAACGTGTCGCTCTCATCGACCGGCGTCCTTACCGCGCAGTCTCGGGCGGGTGGCTCGCGCCTGCAGTGGCTCGATCTTGCAGGAAGGCGCCTGCCCGGCTTCGACGACATGCCGGTCGCGACCAACTTCAGATTCTCGATCGACGGCGCGCGCGTCTTCGCCGGCGCGCTCGACACGAAGCTCGGCACGTACGACCTCTATGCGTTCGACGCCACGCGCAGCGGCGGCACGCGCCTGACCTACGGGCGTGGCTGGGAGGCGCAGCCGGTGCCGGCGCGAGATGGCAAGTCGGTCTATTACGCGGCAGACCGGGTCGGCCCGCCCGACATCATGCTGAAGACACTCGACAGCCCGGAAGAAGACCGGACGGTGCTTTCGGAGCTTTCGGTGCAGTTCCCGAACGACGTCTCTCCCGACGGCAAACTGCTGCTCTACCAGACGGACCACGACCCGGCGATGCGGGTCGACCTCTGGATCCTTCCTCTGACCGGCGACGCGAAGCCGTATCCGTTCGTCCGGTCGCCCTATGCGGAAGCGGGCGGCCGCTTCTCGCCGGACGGCACGCAGGTCTCGTACATGTCGAACGAGTCGGGGCGCACTCAGGTCTACGTGCGTCCGTTTCCGGGGCCAGGCCCTGCGCGTCAGGTGTCACAGACGACCGGCACCTTCCCGCGCTGGTCGCACGACGGTCGCTCACTCTTCTATCTCAGCGACGGAAAGCTGCTCCGCGCCACCGCGCCATTCACCGGCGAGCCCGAACTGCTGTTCGAGAACCGCGACATCGTGTCGTTCGAGCTCGCGCCCGACGAGACGCGAATTCTCGCGGTGATGACGACCGACTTCGACGCCTCTCCTCCGACCCGCGTGGTCACCGGCTGGCGCTCGCTGCTCGACAAGCACGGGAAGTGACGGGCCTGCGCCCGCCAGGTGCAGTCGGGTTCGATCGCACCATCGAGTTCGTAGCCGCGACTCACCCGCAACGTTTCTTCCGCTCGTTCCCGGGGATACAATCGTCCGCATGAACACGGTTCTGCGGTTAGGGATTGTGACGGTCGTTGTCGCGCTCGCTGCGATGACGGCGTCCGGTGCGACCTACACGGTTACATCCGCGAACGACGCCGGCAGCGGATCGCTGCGGCAGGCGATACTCGATGCCAATGCGACTCCGGGGCCTGACGAGATCAGGTTTCCCACCACCGTGCCGCCGTTCACCATCGAGCTTGCGTCGCCGCTTCCTGTGATCGAGGACAGCGTCTCGATCGTCTCAACGTACGATCAAGTAAGGATCGATGGACGAAAGCTCGAATCGGGCAGCGGGATCGTGATCCATGCGGACCGCTCCAAGGTCGAAGGCCTCGTGCTCTTCGGGTTCCCGGGGCACGGCATCGAGGTTCGCGACGTTGCGTCGGTTGTCGTCTACGTGAACAAGGTCGGGTCGTCGGGGTCGCTTCCGCCGACCTCGGACGGGATCGCGCTCGGCGGTTCGGGCATCGTGCTGTCGAACGCGCGCAAGTGCAGTGTCAGCTTCAACTCTGTCGCGGATGCCGCCGACGGACTCGTGCTGTCTGGCGGTGGCGAGCATGATGTCTACTCCAACACCTTCGGCGGCCTGCGTGGAAACCGAGGCCGGGGGATCGTCGTCGTGGAGTCGAGCTCCAACTTCATCGGAGCCTATGAGTGCAACATTCTCTGCGTGGCGTCGGGCAACGTGATCTCATCCAACGGAAGCATCGGCATCCTGGTGCACGGTGATTCGAACATGATCGTTGGAAACTACGTGGGCGCCTTCGATTGGGGAACGGGTAGCGGAAACGGATCGCACGGAATCGTGATCGGCGGAGAGTCGAACGTCGTCGAGTCGAACGCGCTGAGTGGAAATATGGGCGATGCGATCCGAGTGACCGACGGTTCGACCGTGATCACCACGAACGCGTTCTCGGGGAATGGCGGCGTGCCGATCGACCTCGCGGGGGACGGACCGACGCCTAACGACCAGCTCGACTCCGACACCGGTCCGGACGGGTTTCAGAATCATCCCGTCCTCACCGAGGTGGTGTCGAACGGATTTTCGACCCGATTCAGGGGAACGCTTTCGGGCGCGCCGAACGTGGAGGGTCAGATCGAGTTCGTCGGTGCTCCGTGGTGTCCTGGTTCCGCCGGAGCGTCTGCATCGCCGTGGGGTCTCGTGAAGCTGACGACCGACGAGCGCGGCACGGCGCAGCTCGACGCCGTCTTCGCCACGGCGGTGCCTCCAGGAGGCGCGATTGCCGCGACCGCGACTGGCGCGGACGGGACTTCGGAAGTGAGCCCCTGCCTTCTCGTAGCCTCGTCCTCCGAAACGCGAGCAGACTTGTCGATTCGCCAGACGACCTCCCGCCCGAGGCTCCGGCCCGGCGAACGATTCACGATCGACGTCGAGCTCAGCAATGCCGGCCCGGCTCCTTCGGGATTCGTGAGAATGAAGAATCTCCCGCCCACCGGAGCGAAGATCGTAGGAGCCTCGACGACGCTCGGTGACTGCTACCTCGACGGGTTTCACGAGTGCTACATCGGGGGGCTCCCGCCAGGCGGCACTGTTCACGTCACGCTCGACCTCGAGGCCACTGCGAGCTCAGGTCAGAACGTCACGAACACGGCGAGCGCGATCAACGGCAAGGGAGAGCCCGACCCCGCTTCGGCAAACGACTCGTCGACTCTCGTAATCGGGGTCGAAGCTCCGGTCAGACACCGTCCTGTTCGACGATGAATCGAGCACGCTTGCCTCGGAACCGAGCTCCAGGCGTTGGTGCCCGTTCGCGAAGGGCCATTTCGCGCATTCCGAATTTGCGCGATAATCGTGCCCTTCCAATCTCGATGACGATGCAGCCAGGATCCCGACTCGGTTCCTACGAGATCATCGCGCCTCTCGGTGCCGGCGGCATGGGCGAGGTCTACCGCGCGAGCGACGCGCGCCTCGGGCGCGAGGTCGCGATCAAGGTGCTGTCCGAGAAAACGGCGAACGACCCTGCGAGTGTGGCGCGTTTCACGCGTGAGGCGCGCGCGGTCGCCGCCCTCAACCATCCGCACATCGTCACGATCTACTCGACGGAAGAAGAAGAAGGGATCCGCTTCATCACTATGGAGCTGGTGGAGGGACGCACGCTCGGAGAGCTGCTGCCCGCTGGCGGTCTACCGATGGCGCAGCTCTTCGACATCGCGATTCCGCTCTGCGACGCGCTGAGCGCGGCGCACCAGAAGTTGATCACGCATCGCGACCTCAAGCCGGCGAACGTGATGGTCTCCAACGACGGGCGGGTGAAGGTTCTCGACTTCGGTCTGGCGCGATCCGCCGAGCCCGAGCGGGCGCCGGGATCGCGCGAGGACGAGCAGACGGAGCTTCGTCTCACGCGATGCGGAACGATCGTCGGCACCATTCCCTACATGTCGCCGGAGCAGATCGAAGGGAAGCCTCTCGACCCGCGCTCCGACCTCTTCTCCCTCGGCATCATGCTCTACGAGATGGTGACGGGCCGTCGACCGTTCAACGGCGATTCGTCGCCGGCGTTGATGGCGTCGATCATGCGCGAGCAGCCGCGGCCCGCCGTCGAGCTTCGCGCCGACGTCCCGGTCGAGCTCTCCCGCCTCATCGATCGCTGCCTCGGGAAGCAGCCGCACGAGCGTATCCAGACGGCGGGGCTGCTGCTCGAAACGCTGAGGATGCAGCGGCGTGCCTGGGAGTCGGCGGCGGGTGTCTACACTCCGATCGGTGCCGCGCCTCCCGCGCCGTCCATCGCCGTCATGCCCTTTGCGGACATGAGCGCGGCCAGAGACCAGGACTGGTTCTGCGAGGGGATGGCCGAGGAGATCATGAACTCGCTCGCATCGGTTCGCGAGCTTCGCGTCTCCTCGCGAACCTCGACGTTCAAAGTGAGCCGCGACGGCGCCGACCTCAATGCCATCGCCTCCGCGCTCTCGGTGAGCCACGTGCTCGAGGGGAGCGTCCGCACCGCGGGCAGTCGCGTCCGCGTCACCGCGCGCCTAACCGAAGTGGCGGGCGACGCACAGCTCTGGTCGGAGCGCTACGACCGCGAGGTCGCCGATCTCTTCGCGGTGCAGGACGAAATTGCCGCGAGCGTGGTCGCGGCGATCAAAGTCCAGCTGACACACGATGGACGCGTCGTCGCTCCGCGAGAGCAGGTGAGGAACATCGACGCCTACCGGCTCCACCTGCGGGGCCGTTTTCTCCGTCACACGAAGAACGACCATGCCGGCGCGCTCGCGAGCTTCGAAGAGGCGGTGAGGCTCGATCCCGACTACGCGCCCGCGTGGGTCGGCGTCGCCGAGGTGAACGTTCTCGCAGCGCATTACGGAATGATCCCTGCGCGTACCGCGTGCTCGCGCGCGAGGGAGGCGCTGGCGACGGCGGCGAGGCTTCAGGGCGATTCGCCCGAGGCCTTGTATGTCGAGGGGTTTGCAGCGTTCGTCGAGAGGCGCTGGGAACCGTGCGAGGTTGCGTATCGCAGGGCGCTCGAGCTGCGCCCCGCGCACGTTCAGGCGCTGGGCTCGTTCGGGCTCATCCTCTCCGCCCGCCAGAGGTTCGACGAGGCCCGCCCGTTTCTCGAACGAGCGCGCGAGGCCGACCCGCTTGCGGCGTTTCCGCTCGCCATCACCGGGGCCGCGCTCGTTACCGAGGGTCGCCTGCTCGATGCGCTCCGATTCTTCGACGACGCGTTCGCATTCGAGAGCGAGAATTCGCTGGCGCTCTGGGGCGCGGGGATCGCGCAGGTAGCGCTCGGCCGGTACGACGAGGGAATTGCGCTTCTGGAAAAGGGAGTCGCCGTATCGCGCAGGGCGGCCTTCTTCGTCGGCCTGCTCGGATGGGGGCTTGCGTCCGCGGGACGCGCGGACGAGGCGCGAGCGATTCTCGAGGAGTTGCGCTCGCGCGAGGGCGAGGAATCGGTCTGCGTGAGCGACGCGTGGCTTCTTGCTGCGTTAGGCGACCGCGACGCGGCGTTCGCCGCGCTGTCGCTGGCAGAAGAAGCCGGCCGCGCGTTCGTCACCTATCCGGGCCTTCCGGGCTTCGACCCGCTGCGCGACGACCCGCGCTTCACCGCACTGCTCGGCAGGCTCGGGCTCCAGCCCTGACGGTCACGCGACTTCGAACGCGATCGCATCGCCGAGAGCGAGCCTGTCGCCCGCGACGAGGCGCGACTGGCGGACCTTCGCTCCGTTGATCCAGGTCCCGTTCGATGAGCCGCGGTCGACGGCCACGAGCGTGCCGTCGCGGTAGCCGACCCATGCGTGCCGTCTCGACACCTGCGGGTCGGGCACGATGATCTGGGACATCGAAGGATCGCGGCCGAAGACGAGACCCGCCGGGCCGACCTCGAATCGCTTGCCCAGCAGCGGCCCCGCGGTGCAGAGCAGCGCGGCGCCCGCGGTTCCGGCGAGAACCTCGGGCGGCAGCGGCTGCTCCAGAGAGAGGCGACGCACGACTTCCTGCGGTAGAGGCTGATCGAGCGAGAGGCGCCTCACGACCTCGGCGGGGAGCGGCTGCTCGAGAGAAAGCCGCCTCACCAGCTCGGGCGAAGGAGGCGCAGTGACGGGAGAAAGCCCGGCGTTCGCGCGCGCCTGCCGGAGCTGCGCGAGCAGCGTCGCATGCATGCCATCGGCATCGTCGTCGTTGCCGCGGCTCAGGCGCCATGCATGGAACGCGAACGTCGTCGCCGCCCGGTGGAAGCGGACGCGTCGTCTCCAGGCGCCGAAGCCTCGGCCGAAGAGCGCTCCAACCGAGGCGGAGAGGCGTCCCGTCACCGAGCAGAGGCTGACGAGATCGTCGCCCGAGAGAACCCCCTCGTCGACGATCGACTCGAGGTGGAGCCTGACGACGCGCGCTTCGCGCCGCAGCGAGAAGAGGGCGATCACGACGACGGCGACGAGCGCCGGAATCATGATGACGAGGTAGGTGAGGAAGAAGACCGCGCCGAAGCTCGCCGAGAGATTCCAGAAGGCATGGAGCATCATCGCGAAACCGAGACCTAACGGAGGGGCGAGCCACTTCACCCAGGCGCTGTTCGCCTCGCGCGCGGCCCCGAGTCCGATGCCGGTCATGCTCGTGAAGAGAGGGTGGGAGAAGGGGGCGATCACGCCGCGGAGGAAGAAGACGCCGGTGACCTCTCCGGTCGAAACGGCGCGGCCGTAGTACGCGATGTTCTCCGTCATCGCGAAGCCGAGCGCGACCATCGCCGCGTAGACGATCCCGTCGGTCACGTTGTCGAACTCGTCGCGCTTCCAGAAGAAGAGAAGAAGGAGCGCGAGTCCCTTGGCGAACTCCTCGACGAGCGGCGCGGAGATGACCGCGCCGAGCGCGTCGCCGGCGTCTCCGGCCGCGGCGCGGAAGACCGCCATGTTGGCCGTGTTGAGAACGAGCGACACGAACGTTGCGATCGCCGCGCCCCAGAGGAAACATAGCGCGAGCAGCCACCACGGCTCCGGCTCAAAGCGGTCGAGCCAGAGGGGGAAGAGCAGGTAGATCGGGACGGGAACCGTCGCAAGAAGAAAGCCGAGGACGAATCCCATCGGCCCTGTGTCGAATCCGATCATCAACAGGCTCAGCAGTCCGAGCACAGCGGACACGAGAATGATCAGGGCCGAGACGACCCAGGTGATGGCGCGGGTCCGGTTCATGGAATCGAGTTGAGCGTGCGCGATGATCGTAACAAAGGCTGGTAGAATTCGGCATTCCATCATCAAGCTGTCCGTAACTTCGACCGCAGCAAGCACGGGAGAGATCGAGTGCCCAGAATCGCACTGACGGTGGAACTGCCCGACGCCACCCCGAAATCGTTTGCGGTGGACGCGGATGTCGTCTCCTTCGGGCGTGGCGCGAGTTGCACCGTTCCTCTCGACGACAAGTTCCTGTCGAGATTGCACGCGGAGCTCATCGCGGACGGGGGCGAGTGGATCCTGCGTGACTGCGGCAGCGCGAACGGGACCTTTCTCGACGGCGCCCGGGTCGACAAGCCGGTCGTGATCAAGACAGGCTCCGAGATCTCTCTCGGCAGGAGCAGGGTGAAGGTCGTTCGAGAGGCCTCCGAGGCGACCGGTTTCGAGATCACGCTCCGTGGCCACGCGAGCGATCCAAACTGGGACGAAGCGCCTCAGGTGACGGCCCCGCATTCGCTCGGCGCGCTCGTGGCCGAGCAGGCCGATGAAGTCTCGCCGATCACCGACCTCGTGCTGTCGGAGAGCGAGGTCGACAAGGCGGCGGATCGGGTGCGATTCAGCCTCGCGATGGAGCTCATAGCCGACCGTCCGATGGCAGACCTGTTCAAGATCATCGTCGACCAGGTGATGCTGTTGATGGCGCCTTCGCGCGTCGCGCTCGCGCTGCTGTCGCAGGACGGCGGCGACATCGAGGTCGTGCAGTATCGCGGAGACCAGTCGGACGCTCTCGTCATCAGCCGGACGCTCCTCCGGGAAGTGATGCGCGACCGCAACGTGATCTCGTACACCGACATCGGCGCGAACGACTCGCTGTCGAGGGCGGCTTCGATCGTCGCGCAGAGCATCTACTCCGCGCTCTGCGCGCCGCTGATCGTGGGAGAGAGCGTTCTCGGCGTGCTGTACGTCGATTACCGCCTCTCGAAGCGCGTGATCACCCCGGAAGACGCGATGCTCGCGGCGCAGATCGCGCGGGTCGCTGCGATCAAGCTCGAATCGACTCGCCTGCGGGTCGCGGCACTCGAAAAGGAGCGGCTCGACGAGACGCTCAGGCTCGCGCAGGCGATTCAGATGCGGATGCTTCCGCAGGGCGTGCCGCCACTGACGCCCGAGTCGAGTGTCGACATCGCCGCGGAGCTCCGCCCCGCAAAGACTGTGGGCGGCGATTTCTACGACTACCATTTCGCGCCGGACCAGAAGCTCTACGTCTGCATTGGCGACGTTTCCGGGAAAGGAGTTCCCGCCGCGCTGATGATGGCGGTTACCCGCGCGCTCTTCCGCTCGCTGATTCTCCGCGGCGAATCTCCGGCGGGAATCATGTCGGCGATCAATCGGCAGCTCTGCGACGAGACCGACGCTGCGATGTTCGTCACGGCCTGGTGCGCGGTGCTCGACTTGAGAACCGGCGAGCTCTGCTGCAGCAACGCGGGACACAATCCTCCGCTGCTCATCGACGCGAACGGGGAGGTCCGCGAGATCGCCACACGCCCTGGTCTCGTCCTCGGCTACCTCCCGCCGTTCAAGTACATCGAGGAAACGGCAACCCTTCATCCGGGGGACGTGCTCTACCTCTATACCGACGGCATTTCCGAGGCGACGAACCTCTCCGACGAGCTCTTCTCGGTCGACCGCCTCAAGGAAGCTCTCCGCGGCAGCGCCGATGGAAGCGCCGCGAACATCGCTCTCGCGACCCTCTCGGCGGTTGAGAAATTCGTCGGCGAGGCTCCGCAGTCTGACGATCTGACCCTGCTCTGCTTCCGTTACATCAAGCCTCCCGCGTGAGCTCCAATCGCTGCGGGCCGACGCGACCCGCAGTCTGTCGTGCACAGGATCCTGCAATGTCCGAAGAAACCGAGCGCCACGATGAGCGAGCACCATCCGAGCCCTCGCTCGTGCGTCTGCCGCGACGCATCGACGCGCTCGCGCGGCTTTTCGAGTTCTCGGAAGCCTTCTGTCACGCGGATGGGGTCGATCCCGGGACGAGAAGCCGCACCGACTTCGTGCTCGAAGAGATCTTCACGAACTTCGTGAAGTACAACGCGGCGGGAACAGGTGACATCGAGGTGGCGCTCCGCACCTGCGACGGGCTGGTCGAGATCTGCGTCACCGACTTCGATTCGGAGCGTTTCGACCTGCGCGAGCACGCCGAAGTGGCAGTCGACGCGCCGCTCAGCGAGAGGACTCCGGGGGGCCTCGGCATCCACCTCGTGAAGAAGTTTGCGAAACGGATCGACTACGATTATCAGAATCGGATGAGCAGGATCACAATTTACCTGGAGTTGGGGTGAACATGTTCCAGATTGCCACGGGTGCAAACGGTGAAATTCTTCTCTCGGGAAGGCTCGACGCCTCCCAGATCGACAGCGCGCGATCCGTGCTCCTCGCATTGACCGAGAGCCGCGTCGTCGACTTCTCGAAGCTCGAATACATCGCGAGCGCCGGCCTGGGAGTGCTGCTGGCCGCGCAGAAGAAACTGAGCGAGAAAGGCTGCGCGCTGAAGCTCGTCAACTTGAACAACCACATCCGCGACGTGCTTCACTTTTCGGGATTCGACCAGGTCTTCGAGATCGAGTGATGTCCGTGAGGGGAGGGATGCCTCCCTTTTTCTTTCGCTTCCCGGCCCGGCCGGCCAACTTTTCGCCCGATGAACTGTACTACTGACAACGAAGACAACGAATGCATCCGCCGCTGCCTGGCTGGAGATGCCGACGCATTCGAAGGGCTGGTGGTGCGCTATCAGCGGCCCGTCTTCAACGTGATCCTCAGAATGGTGCAGAACCGGGAAGATGCGAGCGAACTCTGTCAGTCGGCCTTTCTGAAGGCCTACCTCAATCTCGCGGCATTCGAGACCGGGCGAAAGTTTTTCAGCTGGATCTGCCGGATAGCGATGAACGACTCGATCAACTTCCTCTCCTCAAGACGGCCATCCGAGCCGGTTCCGGCGGACTATCAATCGTCAGAAGCGAACCCTGCGGAGACGCTCGAGGCGAACGAGCTCAAGGGAATGATCGACGACGCGATCGCGCTCCTGAGCCCCGAGCACAGATCGGTCATCGTGCTGCGGCACTTCACGCAGTGCTCTTACGAGGAGATCGCGGAAACGCTCCACATTCCGGAGAAGACGGTCAAGTCGCGTCTGTTCGACGCGCGACGGACGCTCCGCGACCGGCTCGTGGCAAGGGGTTACGCACGGAGGCTCTCGCATGCCTGAACCGCGAACGTTCGAGCTCATCCAGAGCCGCATCGACAATGCTCTCGATCCCGCGGGGCGGGCCGAGCTCGACGCGATCCTCTCGTCCGACGACGAGGCGCGGAAGCTCGACGCCGACTACGGCAGGCTGAACGAGCTGCTGGAAGGAGTTCCCGCCGAGGAACCTCCCGGATCGATGGTCGAGGCCGTGATGGCCAGGGTCCGAAGCGAGACGCGGAACGCTCCGGTTCAGTTCGTCGATCGGAGAAGCGAGAGAGAACGCCGGCGGTCGATCGTGGCCAGGTTCGGCCTCGGTCTCGCCGCGGTGCTCGCCGCCGCGTTCGTGCTCGTGCCGTCCCTCAGGAATTCGGTCGATCCGCGCCACGCAAGTGGAACGATGATCGAACAACAACTGCCGGGAACGACTCGCGAGATTCCGATGCGTGGCAGCCAGATCTCCGGAACGATCAGGGTCACGACGGCTGGAGATCGGGTGGCCCTCGACTTCGCCTTCGACGGCGAGGCGACCCGCGACGTGCGCGCCGCGTTCGATCCCGCGCAGCTCTCGATCGAGCTTCCCGAAGGGATCGCAGGCGCTCCAGCGAGTCCGTTCGGCGCGGGCTTCGTGTCAGTCGAACCGGAAGGAGGCCGCGCAGCGCTTCGCTTCGTCCGGAAGGGCGAAGGGGCTGCGCGTGTCTCGCTGAGCGTCGTTCAGGGCGACGATTTCTTCGAAACGACGATTGAATTGCCGAAGTAGACCAACTTTTTTAGCGAGTCCGTGTATTTAGAGAAAGTCCCCGGAAAACCGGATGCCGTAATCAGGAGGGGTGCATGAAGAACTCTCAGAAGATACTCATCGGTTTCGCGATCGTAGCGGTCGCCATCATCGCGATCGTTGCCGTGAAGTATCCGCCGGTGGAGTCGCCGGACGCGCAGGGCTCGATCGGCGCGGTCCAGAAGTTCCGCGACGAGCAGATCAAGCCGGCGGACGTCGTCCTCGGTGACGAGCAGAGCCGCAGGGTGGAATCGGCTCTATATGGATCGCTTCTCGAGCAGGCCGCGGGTCTGCAGAGCTTCTCGGCCGACCTGGCGAGTTTCTCGCGCGGCCTCGAGAATCGCGATCAGATCGAAGCCTTCTCGACGGCTCTCGCCAGCCGTGAAGATGCGCTCGGAAAGAGCGCTCTGATGGCCGCCGCCGACCTTCAGTCGAAGGATCAGTTAGCGAGCTTCAAGAACGACCTGCAGAGCATCTCGAAGGGTTTCGAGAACCGCAGCAACCTCGGCGTGAAGGAGCTGCAGTCGTTCGAGACGAGTCTCGCGAACATGCAGCAGGACCTTCAGGCGAAAGAAGTGCTCGCCTCGAAGAACCTGGTCGAAGCGCAGTCGAGGCTCGACAGCATCCAGAAGCTCGGCAGCAAGGCCGACTCGCTCGAGAGCATGAAGGCGGATCTCGCCAGCATCTCCGACGCACTTGCGTCTCGCGATCAGATGGAGAGCAAGGTGCTGGAAGCGAAGATGCTCGGCAACCGCGTCGACCAGCTCGGCGTTCGCGTCCTCGAGCAGAAGTCGCTGCTCGGCGTGAAGCAGGATCTCGCTGCGATCGAGAAGGACCTCGGCAACAAGGCCGACCTTGCGAGCCGCGCCGACGCGCTCGGGAGCAAAGCGGCAGAGTTCCTCGGTCTCTCGACGAGGCTCGAATCGCGCGCACTCGGCAACATGAGCTCCAGGCTCGAGTCGCGCAATCTCGAATCGAAATCGCTGCTCGGTCTCAAGGAGATGATCGGTTCGGTCTCGAAGGGTCTCGAGAGCCGTCAGGGACTCGAATCGAAGAGCCTCGGCAGCATGCAGCAGGAGCTGGCGTGCTTCGAGAAGACGCTCGGCAGCCGTGAGGCTGACCTGAATCAGAAGTTCTCCCTCGGCATGAAGTCGGAGCTCGCCGCGATCAACAATCACCTCGACAACAGGGAGAACCTCTCGGCCAAGTTCGACCTTGCCAGCAAGAGCGATCTGGCTGCGAAGAGCGGACTCGGAAGCAAGGACAACCTCGCGTCGAAGGACAACCTCGGAAGCCAGAGCGATCTCGCCTCGAAGAGCGGACTCTCGAACCGCGACTCGCTGGGAGCGTTCAACAACTACCTCGGCAGCCTCAGCAAGACGCTCGAGAGCAAGTCGGGTCTCGCTAGCCGCGAGAACGACCTCGGCGCGAAGACCCAGGAGCTGCAGAATCGCGCGGCAGACCTGCAGAGCAAGTCGAACTTCTGATCGCCACGAAACGCTGTCGTACGACGAAGCCGCGACCCGACGAGGGTCGCGGCTTTTCGTTGCGTGGCGCGATCGGCGTAGCGCGGTCGCACCGGCGCCGGATCAACAGGGTTGGGCGTGGCATCCCGGATAGCGTGGAATCGCTCGACGAATTGCTGTTGCAACTCTCCCCAAACGGATAGAATCGGAACATTCCCTGAATCGAACGAGGTCGTCAAGGAGGCCTTGATGAAGTGGTTCCACCGCGGTCTGTGGCTGCTTCTTATCCTCTGTCTGGCCACTCCTGCCTTCGGACAGTTGTTCCGGCGACAGCACGGCCAGCTCGACCTCATCTACTACGACAAGCAGCACGAATACCTGACATACCATCTCGCGCGCTCGTTCGAGAACTCGCTCTCGTACCATCGCAAGCTCTTCGACTACACGCCGACCGAGCCGATCGTGATTCTCTTCCAGGACTTCGGCGATTACGGCCACGGCGGAACGTCGACCGTTCCGTGGAACTACCTGAGCATCGGCATCGAGCCGTTCGACTACGTCTACGAAACGATGCCGGCGAACGAGCGGATGAACTGGCTGATGCACCACGAGCTCGTTCATGTCGTCGCGACCGACAAGGGAGCGGACCGCGATCTCACGTTCCGGAGGCTCTTCGGCGGCAAGGTCGCGCCGGAGCAGGAAGCTCCGCTCGCGATCTTCTACAGCTACCTTACGAGTCCGCGCTGGTACGCGCCGCGCTGGTATCACGAAGGCATCGCCGTCTTTCTCGAGACCTGGATGGCCGGAGGGATGGGGCGCGCGCTCGGCGGCTACGACGAGATGGTCTTCCGGACGATGGTGCTCGACGACGCGTACTTCTACGACGTCGTCGGGCTCGAATCCGAAGGCAAGACGATCGACTTCCAGGTCGGCCAGAACTCGTACTTGTACGGCACTCGCTTCATGAGCTACCTCGCCGACCAGTACGGCCCGGAAAAGCTGATGGCCTGGGTGAATCGCACGCCGGGGAGTAAGGCCTACTTCTCGAGCCAGTTCAAAAAGGTTTACGGGACGTCGCTCGACGCGGAGTGGGAGAAGTGGATCGCGTTCGAAAAGAAGTGGCAGGCGACGAACCTCGAAGAGGTGAGGAAGTACCCAACATCGACCGGAGACGAGCGGAGGATCACGAAGCGCGCGCTCGGATCGGTGTCGCGCAGCTACTACGACCGCGACACGAAGCAACTCTACGCGGCGGTGAACTTCCCCGGCAGCTCGGCGCAGGTGATCCGCTACGACCCGGAGAGCGGCAAGGGGACGAAGCTGACCGACGTGACCGGTCCCGCACTCTATTACGTCGCCTCGCTCGCGTACGACGCGAAGGGGAAGAAGCTCTTCTACACGACGGACAACAGCCGCGGATGGCGCGACATCAACGAGATCAACCTCGCGACGGGCAAGCGCAGGATGCTGCTCAAGGATGCGAGGACAGGCGACCTCGTCATCAACCCCGCGGACCAGTCGTTGTGGGGCGTGCAGCACCACAACGGACTTTCGACGCTCCTCAGGATCCCGCCGCCTTACAAGCAGTGGAGCGAGGTGCTGACGCTCGATTACGGCCGCGACATCTTCGACCTCGACATCTCGCCCGACGGGAAGACTCTGTCGTCCGCGCTGATCGACGTCACGGGGCGGCAGCAGCTGGTCGTGATGTCGATCGAGAAGCTGCTCGCAGGAGACAGCTCGTTCGACGTCGTCTACGAGTTCGCCAACAACGCTCCGGAGAACTTCGTCTTCTCTCCCGACGGGCGCTATCTCTACGGCTCGAGCTACTACAGCGGCGTGTCGAATATCTTCCGCATCGAGCTGGCGACGAAGAAGCTCGAGGCTCTCACGAACGCCGAGAGCGGCTACTTCCGCCCGATGCCGATCTCCGACGACCGGATGTTCGCGTACCGCTACATGGCGGACGGTTTCGTCCCGGTGACGCTTCCGATCAAGGTGCACGAGGACGTGAACGCTGTCCGTTATCTCGGCCAGGACGTGGTGGAGAAGCATCCCGAGCTGAAGGGATGGAAGGCGGGCTCCCCGGGGGACATCGATCTCGACACGGTGACGACCTCGGTCGGGGAGTACCACTCGCTCAAGGCGGTGCGCTTCGCCTCGATGTTCCCGATCGTCGAGGGCTACAAGGACTCCGCCGCGTTAGGCATGAGGTTCAACTTCTCCGATCCGCTCGGGCTTCAGTCGTTCAAGGTCAACGCCCTGGTCGGGACCGACGGCTCGCTCCCGAGCGACGAGAAGTACCACGTCTACGCCGACTACAACTACCAGAACTGGGAAGCGACCTTCGGCTACAACGCGACCGACTTCTACGATCTGTTCGGGCCGACGAAGGTGAGCCGCAAGGGCTACGCGACCACAGTCTCGTACGACGACTTCCTGATCTTCGAGCGCCCGAGGACTCTCGATTATTCGCTCAGCGTCGGCTACTACGCCGATCTCGACACGCTCCCCGATTTCCAGAACGTGCCGACGGCGGTGTCCGACTACGTGACCGGCGCGGCTCGGCTCGACTACAAGAACCTCAAGCGGACGATCGGCGCGGTCGACGTCGAGAAGGGTGTCGAGTGGAGCCTGCGCGCGCGCGTCAACTACGTCGAGTCGGAAGTCCTGCCGCGCGTCTACGGAACGTTCGACGTCGGCGTGCCGTTGCCGCTCGATCACTCGTCGCTCTGGCTGCGCACTGCGGCGGGAAGCTCGTTCAACTCCGAGCCCGACGACGAGTTCGGCAACTTCTACTTTGGCGGCTTCGGCAACAACTACGTCGACTACAAGGACGCGCAGCGCTTTCACGAGTACTACAGCTTCCCGGGCGTGGAGATCAACGAGATCCCGGGAACCGACTTCGGCAAGGCGATGCTCGAGTGGACGCTCCCGGCGATGCGCTTCAGGCGGCTGGGGGTGCAGGGGATCTACGCGAACTGGGCGCGCCTCTCGCTATTCGGCTCCGGCCTCGTGACCGACATGACCGACGACGAGCTGCGGCGGGAGAACGTGAACGTCGGCGGACAGATCGACGTCTCGGTCGTCCTCTTCTCCAACCTCGACGCGATGCTCTCGTTCGGCTACGCGAGGGCGTTCGAGCATGGCGACGAGGACGACGAGGTCATGATCTCGCTCAGGCTGCTGAAGTGAAGCGGAACGGGATTCTGCCGAAGCCATGACCGGAAGCACCCTCGATCTCGCGCTCAAGCTGCTCGTCGGAGTGGCTCCGGTCGTGCTGTTTCTCGTGACGCTCGTCTATCTCGACAGCTACAAGCTGGTGAAGCTGCGCCGGATCCTCCTCGTGGTGCTGGTCGGAGGACTGGCCGCGCTCGCATGCTACGCGGTGAATCGCTACCTGCTCGACGGTCTCGCCGTTTCGCGGAAGCTGCTGACCGGAATCGCGGCTCCGATCGTCGAAGAGAGCTTCAAGGCGGCGCTGATCTTCGCGATGATCCGCGCGCGACGGATCGGGTTTCTCGCCGACGCCGCGATCCAGGGATTCGCCGTCGGAACGGGCTTCGCCCTCGTGGAGAACTTCTACTACCTCGCCGCGCTCCCCGACTCCTCCGTGGTTCTCTGGCTCATCCGCGGATTCGGCACTGCGATCATGCACGGCGGCACGACCGCGCTCTTCGCGATCATCAGCAAAGGCCTGACGCAGAGCCTCGACCGGCCAAGGATCAAGTCGTTCCTGCCGGGCCTCGCGCTTGCGATCGTGATCCATGCGCTCTTCAATCAGTTCCTGCTCACTCCCTTGCACTCGACGCTGCTCGTCCTCGTGATCCTCCCGTACCTCCTGACGTACTTCTTCAACCGGAGCGAGAAGAAGCTGCAGGCGTGGCTCGGCAGCGGCTTCGACATGGACAATGAGGTGCTGCGGCTGATCAACTCGGGCCAGTTCACGACGTCGCCGATCGGCCTCTACCTCAAGTCTCTGCGGATGTTCTATCCGGGCGAAGTCCTCGCCGACATGGTCTGCTACCTGCGGCTTCACACCGAGCTTTCGCTTCGCGCGAAGGGGATTCTCATGATGCGCGAAAGCGGACTGCCGGTGAAGCCAGACCCGACGGTGAGGGAAAAGCTCGACGAGCTCAACTACCTGCGCGGCTCGATCGGGAAGACGGCGATGATGAGCCTCACACCGATCCTCCGCTCGAGCGAGCAGGACCTCTGGCAGTTGCAGGTGCTCGAAGAGAGCTGAAAGCGCCGGACCTTCCCGCGTTGGGCCCCGATTCGTCCAGCGACAGATTCGTGGCGCAGGACATCGACTTCCCTCCGGCTTCGCGCGACATGCTGCCAGGCATTCGCTCGTCGCCGCGCTCACGTTTTCCCTGTGTTAACGTCTACCTCTTCGGATCGATGGGGGACTTCATGTCTACATTCGTTAGAATTTCCGTTCTGTCGTTGGCCGTGGTTGCCGGCGCGCTTTTTCCTTTGACGCTTCGCGCCGCCTGCAAAGAGGATCTCGGCGACGGGGCGATGGCCGCGTATCAGAAGGGCGATTTCGCTGCCGCGTCGAGGTTCTTCGACGAGGCGATCGCCGCCGGGCTCGACGATACGTCGACGCTCTACAACGCCGCGTGCAGCCACGCGCTCGCCGGGCACGCCGACGAGGCGTTCGCCCGCCTCGACACGGCGATCTCGAAGCGATTCAGCGCCTGCGAAATGCTCGACCGCGACGCCGATTTCGCCTCGCTCCGAAGCGACCCGAGATGGAAGACAATGACCGCCGCGTGCGTGAAGGGAAACGAGGAGCACGCCCGCTTCTGGAACGCGGGTGTGTGGAAGTCGCCCTACCGCGAAAACCTCCCCGATGCGGAGAAGATCGCGGGCCTGTCGCGCGTCTGGTCGGAGGCGAAGTTCAACTTCGTCAACTTCGAGCTCGTGCCGGCGCTCGATTGGGATGCCGCCTATCAGCTCTACATTCCGAAGGCTCTCGCGACTGCGTCGACGGGGGAGTACTACCGCGTTCTCGAGGAGTTCGTCGCGCTGCTGAAGGATGGGCATAGCGGCGTCGTGCCGCCGAAGGAGCTGCGCGACGCGGTCTGGTCGTGGCCCGCGATCACGACGCGGCTGGTCGAGGGTCGCGTCTTCGTTCGCGAGGTGCTCGACCCGAAGCTGCGCGCCGACGGTATCGTTCCGGGCCTGGAGATCGTGGAGGTCGACGGCGTTCCGGTGCGGCGTTACGCGGAGGCGAAGGTGATGCCTCACGTCAGCGCGTCGACGCCGCAGGACCTCGAGTCGCGCACCTTCGAGCTGGACCTTCTCAGCGGCTCCGCCGGGTCGACCGTATCGGTCAGGCTGCTCGACAGGAACGGCAAGGCGTCGACGAAGTCGCTGGCGCGCCTGGCACCCGTGGAGCGTCGTACGCTCGAACCGAAGCATCCTCTCGCGGAGCTCGAGATGCTCGATGGTGGCGTCGCGTACGTGAACATCCGGTCGTTCAACGATGCGAACGTCGTCACCGAGTTCGAGGCGATCATCCCGCAACTGGCGAAGGCGCAAGCTCTCGTCATCGATCTTCGCGAGAACGGCGGAGGGAACAGCGGCAATGGAGACCGCATCCTCGGGATGCTCACCGCGTCGGAGTTCCCCGCGCAGCGCTGGTGGACGCGCGAGTATCGCCCCGCGATGCGCGCATGGGGCAATCCGGAAGGACGGTACGACGGAGCCTCACGCGTGCCGGGATCGGGTGACAAGGCCTGGTCAGGGCCGATCGCACTCCTGACGAGCGCGCGGACCTATTCGGCCGCCGAGGACTTCACCGTCGCGTTTCTCGGAGCGAAACGGGGAGAGCTGATCGGAGAGCCCACCGGAGGGAGTACCGGACAGCCGCTCATGTTCGCGGTTCCGGGCGGAGGGAGCGTGAGGATCTGCTCGAAGCGGAACACGCTGGTCGACGGCCGCGAGTTCGTCGGCATCGGAATTCAGCCCGACCTTCTCGTGAGGCCGACCGTCGCAGACCTTCGCGCCGGCCGCGACCCCGTGCTCGATGCGGCGGTGAAGAAGCTGGCGAGCTCGAAGCGATGAGCAACGCTTCGCCACGGGCGGTGGAGCCGCGCGCGCCTTACGGCGATTCGCTCGGCTTCAGGAACGCGAGCAGGTCGCTGTTGAGCTGATCCTTGTAGTAGATCTCGGTTCCGTCTCTCGTGACGATCGTGCTCATCGGCGTTCTCCCTCGATGTCGATGCCGTGTGGCGCCGGCCGCGAACGGTCGGCGCCACGCGGCGGGCTCACACTGTCGTTTGGCGCGCTCAGGCCCACGGACGGTGACGATGCGCCAGCATGCCCACGGCGAAGCCGGCCGAGGCCGCGATCATCAGCGCAGTCCCGGGATTCTCGGTGGCGAAGCTCCTGGCGGAGGCCGCGGCTCGCGACATCTCCGACCGTGCGCGGTTGTAGCCGCGATCGATCGCGAGAGCGGAGTCGTTCAAGCGCTGGTGCGCGTCCTGCGTCGCAGCCTGAACCGACTCGTGAAGATAGGTTCCGGCGTCGTGAGTCTGCTGCGCCACATCGTCCGCCGCCTTCAGTACGCCCTGTTCCGCGCGGCTTGTAATCGCGTCCACTGCTTCGCGCGTTCTGTCGATCTTCGAATCGATGTTGCCCATGGCTGCTTCAATGTTCTTGTTCATGTGGTTCCTCCTGTAACTGCTGGTCCTTCTTGTCACTGACTACGACCGCCGGAGCTGTCGCTTTTACTGGCACGAAACGTGCGACGGCCTCACCGAAAGAGGTCCCTGTTCGTATCTGGTCGAAGGCGAGCGTTTCCTCGCGGCTCGCCTGGAGCTCCGCCCGGGCGGTCAGGTAGGCGTCGATGCCCTCTTCGATCTCGCGCGGAAACTTCGGAGCGTCGCCGACGATCTTCTCGTGGTAAGTGCGAAGCATGATCTCGCGAAAGATCGGCAAGGCCGCCCGTCCGCCGGTCTCACTGCGCCCGAGCGAGCGGTTGTCGTCGAAGCCGATTCTGACCGCGACCGTGATCCCCTTCATTCCGTAGGTAGAGCCGACGAAGAGGGCATCGCGGTAATCGCTGGTCGTTCCGGTCTTTCCCAGGACGGCGATCGGAAAATCGCGTGAGGAGAGGCTGTGCGCGGTGCCTCCGGGGATGCGCACGACGCCTCGGAGCCCCTCCTGAATCGAACGCAGCGCGTCGGAGCGAATCTGCTGCGCGTCGAGCCTTGCTTCGTAGAGGCCGTCGCCCGACATGTTGGTCACACGGCGGATGACGTGAGGCTGCGTCGCGACGCCCGATGCGATCGTGCGATAGGCGTTGGCGAGCTCGAGCAACTGAACCTCCGACGCGCCGAGCGCCGTCGACAGGTAAGGTTGCAGCGGTGTCCGGATTCCCATCTCGCCCGCGACCTTGATGACGCTCCTGATGCCGATCTCGCGCGTGAGCCACACCGCCACGGCGTTGCGCGATTCGGCGAGCGCCTGGCGGATCGAGATCGGACCTTTGAACTCGTTGTCGTAGTTGACGATCCACTTCACCCCGTCATCGTTTCCAAGCGGAACGCTGATCGGCTCGTCGGGAACCTCGCTGTCGAGGCTCATCCCGCGCTCGAAGGCCGCGAGATAGACGAGCGGCTTCATCGTGGATCCGGGCTGTCGCCGCGAGCCGGTCACGCGGTTGTAGTCGGAGTATCGGCTGGAGCGTCCCGCGTACACGCTGCGCCCGCCGGCCTCGGCGAGAATCGCCGCGTCGGCGTTTCTAAGCACGACGATGGAGCCCTGAACGACGCCCGTTCCCTTCGGGTGCCGCTTTTCGTATCGGGCCAGCCCATGCTCGAGCGCGTCGTTGACGATCGCCTGTACGCGCGCGTCGATGGTCGACTCGACGGAGATCTTCCCCTGGAAGAGGTCCTCGGGTGAGAAGAGGCTGCCACCGTAGGTCGTCAGTTCCTCGAGGACGTGCTCGATCGCCGCGGGAGCGTCGGTTTTGATCGGACGGAGAGCGACCACGCGGATCGGCTCCTTCATGCAGTTGGCGGCGACGGCCGGCGGGATGAAGCCATTGCGCGCCATGAGCGTGAGGATCTGGTTGCGGCGCTGGAAGGGGCGATCGTTGCCGGGCACGGGCGCGTACTCCTGCGGCGACTTGCTGATCGCCGCCAGCAACGCCGCGTTGCCCGCGTCGGCCTGCACGTAGCTCGATAGCGCCCTGCCGAAGTAGTAGCGCGACGCAGCGGCGTAACCGTATCGCCCGTTGCCGAGGTAGATGAAGTTCGCGTAGCGCGCGAAGATCTCGCGCTTGGCACGCGGCTGCGATCCGTATCGCCTCTGCATCTCGCTCTCGAGCCAGAGCGTGAGGCGCACCTCTTCCATCTTCCTGAGGATCTTGTTCGCGGCTGCGGCGCCGATCACGATCGACAGCAGGCGCGGCGGGGCGAAGCCTTCGTGAAAGCGCGGATCTGCATCGGGAAGGCGCGTGAGGTCTCTGAGGAAGTAGCCGCGGACGAGCTGCTGCGTGAGCGTGGAGCCTCCCTGCGGCAGGTAGAGCCGAAATTCGGCGCCCTCTTTTCTCCACTCGGACATGGAGCGCGACGCCGTCTTGCGGATCACCCGTGGGAGGGAGCCGTAATCGACGCCGGAGTGCTCGAAGAAGCGTTTGTCCTCTGCGGCGAGAATCGCGTGGCGCACGATCGGCGGGACCTGGTCATACGTCACGACCTCGCGGTACTCGCGCGCGACCTCGATCAGCACTTTTCCGTTTTCGTCGAGCACGACGCCGGTCATCGGAAGCTCGAACCGAATGAATGCGTCGAGGTTCGGAACGCCGGTGCGGTCGAAATAGACGTGAAACACGAGTATCAGGATCGGGATGAGGATCAGCACCACGGGCACGAACGCAGCGCCGATGATGATCGAATCTCGCCGGCGCAGCGCTTTCATGCGCGACGCGAGCCGCCGGGCGATCCGCAGGCGCGCTGAAGGCACGTGGAGCCCGTCCTGGCCCGTGACCTGTGCGGTGCCCGCTGGCGATTCTGCGCCCCCGATGATGAGACCATCGTCCGCTGCAACGTCCTGGAAAACCCCTTGGTTTCGGGCGGTCGCGGGTTCGCATGACTCGAAGGGGTCGGACGAATCCGGCAGGTCGTCGCCGGGCTTTTGCGATGAAGACTCGGGGTTCATGACGAGACACCGATCGCTGGACCGGCTGTTACCAACGTAGTTTGTTCATCCGGGTTCGAGAAGCGCAGTTACTACCCGGGGTCGCGCTCCGGGCATAGGTAGGAATCACGTCGGGAGGGCCGGGGGACGGCCCGCGAGTCAGAGCGCGCGACGATTGTCGCCGCTCGTGTCTTCAATCGGTCCGCGACGTTGGCTTACTGCTCCGCGGCGGGCGCGTCGCGGCGATAGATCACGATCGAGTAGCCGGCGCGCCCGACCGGGCGCGCGGTGCTGAGGAATCGCGCCCAGCGATCTCGCGTGGCGGGAGGCAGAAACACGTTACGCAGACTCGTCTCGCTCACGGCGACGTAACCCGGAAACAGCGCCGAGGAGAGAGGCTCCTGCGGTGCATCGCCGAAGCCCCCTTCGAGATTGACGAAGGGAATTCCGTAGAAGCGAGGGTCGCCCGATCCGAAGTAGCAGAGATTGATCGGCTCCGTGACCTCGTTGTTCGACATCCAGGCGCGAAGCGCAGGGAGGTCCTGGCCCCAGTCGACGTTCGAGTCCACGAGGTGCCGTGCTCCCTCCGAAGGTCCTCCGGCCAGCTCGTTGAAGTACGAGAGGTGGTGCGGGGCTACCAGCGCGATGCCGGTCTTCGGTGAGACGACAACGAACGCTGAGAGCGCGATGAGGACCGGCACGAGGGCTGCGGCGCGGTGCTTCCATTGCGTCGCGCCGCTCTCGAGGCGACAGGCGAGACCCCCGATGGCGACGTAAAGGAACGGATAGACTGGAAGCAGATGTCGATGGCCGATATTGATCGGCGATTGCAGTGCGACGATCACGTAGACGACGACCGGAACGGCGAGAAACCACCCGGCTTCGCCGAGGCGGATCCAGCCGCACGCGTAACAGAGGAGCGCTGCGCCAAGCAGCAGCAGGGTGACCAGAGGGGTCTTCAGGACGAAGCTCCAGAGAAAGTAGCTTCGGAATCCGCTGGCCGAGTATTCGCCGTTCAGGTACGCGCCCCGCAGCATCGTGAGGCGCAGTGACGCGAGCCCGGCGAGAAACGCCTCGGGAAGCAGCTTCCGCTCGTGCATCTCTTGCAGCAGCGCGTCGCCGCGGCCAAGCCGCACGCTCCTCGCGACTTCGTTTCGCAGTTGGGGCGGAGCGCCGTCGGGCCAGGCCGCGAGCAGCTCGCGATTCGCGGCTCCCCGCCGGAGTGTCCAGAGAAACGGCAGGGTGCCCCGCGACCGGAACGGGATGGAGCCGAGTTGAGGCGCGAGGCGAGCTTCCTGCTTCGCGGCACGAACGGGATCGGCCGTGGCGGAGAATCGGAAGCCATATGCGCCCCAGATCGCCACGACCGCCGCGATCGCCGCTCCGGCGCAGAGGAGAGCGAGAGCCGCGAGGCGACGGGTGGGCGCGTCGAGCGATCTGTCCGGCGCGACGCAGTTAGGCCACTCCGACTTCCGAAGCGCAACGAACAGGCAGAGGAGGATGAAGATCGGAACGAGCAGCACCGTGGAGAACTTCGCGGTGGCGGCAAGCGCGACGGCCACGCAGAGCGCGACGGCGCGTCCCCGGCTCAGGCGGCGCGTGACTCGCCAGAGGGCGTACACGGAGCCGAAGATGCCCAGCGCGCTGGCGACGTCGGTCGTGACGAGCGCGGAGTTCGCAATGAACGACGGGTCGAAGCAGAAGAGCGTCAGCGCAAGCACGGCGCCCGGAAAGCCGTGAATCTCGCGAGCCCACAGGAACACGAGCAGGCCTAACGCAATGCCGAACGGAAGGACGGCGCCCCGCGCGGCCCGAAGCATCGATTCGGCGTCGCGGAGATAGTCCCCGCGAGAATACGTCCATCTCGTCGGCAGCTCGCTCGACTGCGAGACGCCAGCCCGCTGAAGCAGCGAATCCTGAACGCCGAAGAAGAATTCGTGCGCGAAGAGCCACCAGCCGGTGCCGCTGAGCGCGATCGCCCAATCGCGACGAAGCACGCCGCGAGACGCGGAGTCGACTCCCGCGCGGGTGTCGACACCCTCCGGGTCGAACCCGTCCAGGCCAAGGGGCATCGCGAGCAGTGGCACGGCTGCCACCAGCCGCACGAGCGGCGGATGCTCCGGGCAGAGGCGGAAGTCGCTCCAGGCCAGGTACGAATAGCCGGCGGCCAGATGGACCGGCTCGTCGACCGTCGGCGACGTCGTCCATGCGTTCCAGAGGGCAAGCGCGGCGAATGCCGTCAGTAGCGCCGCCGCGACTGCAGCCTCGATCAGCGTCCCGCGCTCCCCGGCAGCTCCCCGGCTCGAGCCTCTCGTCACCGCGAGGATTGTAGCAAACGGTCGTCGTTGGCTCGGACGCCGGTCGAACCCGCGCAAGCGCCTGCAACGGCGGTACCGAATTCATGAATACAGGCCACTAGGACAAGACCGCAGCCTGCGGCGGAGCCAGAGCTTGAGGAGTCTCGAGCCCGGTGCCGAGAACGATCCGTACGCGGTGTTCGAGTCCGTCGTCAGCGATCGGGATCAGCGCCGGATCGACGCGACGGCCGTCGAGCATCGCGCTGGCCACCCCGCGGCAACGCAGCTCGGGATTCTCGACGACGATCTCGTAGCTCGATTTTCCAAGACGCCAGTTGATGGTGAATCCGGGCCACGACGACGGAATGCACGGGTTCAGCGAGAGAAAGTCGCCACGACGCTGCATCCCGAGGATTCCTTCGATTGCGACCCGGTACATCCAGCCCGCTGCGCCGGTGTACCAGGTCCAGCCACCCCGCCCGCGGTGCGCCGGATGGTCGTAGACGTCGCCCGCGATCGCGTAAGGCTCGGTCTTGTAATGCTCGACCTGGCTCGCGGTTCTCGAATGGTTGATGGGGTTGAGCATGTGGAACAGCTCCACCGCTTCGTCGCCGCTTCCGAGCCGGGAAAGCGCGAGCACGACCCACGCGGCAGCGTGCGTGTACTGCCCTCCATTCTCACGGATCCCGGGCAGGTATCCCTTGATGTAGCCCGGATCGAGTTGCGTGCGGTCGAACGGAGGGGAGAGGAGCAGAATCACGCCCGAAGCGCGACGAACGAGGCGGGCGCGCACCGCGCTCATCGCGCGTTCCGCGCGCGCGGGCAGCGCCGAGCCTGAGAGCACGGCCCATGTTTGCGCGACGGAGTCGATGCTCCCTTCGTCGTTCTGGGACGATCCGAGCGGCGTGCCGTCGTCGTAGTAGCCGCGCCGGTACCACTCGCCGTCCCAGCTCTGCTCGAGAATCGTTCCGAGCCGCTGCCGTTCTGCCTGATAGCGAGCCGCGCGCGCAGTGTCGCCCGCCGCGGCGCAGAGAGGTCCGAAGGTGCCGAGGACGGTGTGAAGGAACCATCCGACGAAGACGCTCTCGCCGCGCCCTTCGGCGCCGACGTTGTTGTAGCCGTCGTTCCAGTCGCAGCTTCCCATCAACGGGAGCCCGTGGGCCCCGGCGGTGATCGCGCGATCGATCGCTCGCGTGCCGTGCTCGAGCAAGGTCCCGGTCGTCCGCGAGACCGCGGGCGTTCCGTACGCCTCCGGCTCGCCGGCAGGAATCGCCGGGGCTTCGAGGAACGAGACCTCCTTGTCGAGGATCGTGCGGTCTCCCGTCGTGTTCACGTACTCCGCGACAGCGTAGGGGAGCCAGAGAAGGTCGTCGGAGCAGCGTGTCCGGATGCCCTGCCCGCCCGGCTCGATCCACCAGTGCTGCACGTCCCCTTCCACGAACTGTCTCGCCGCGGCGCGGAGGATGTGCTCGCGCGTGATCTCCGGTCGCGTGAGCATGAGCGCGAGGACGTCCTGCAACTGGTCGCGGAAGCCGTACGCGCCGCTCGCCTGCGAGTAGCCGGAGCGGGCCCACACGCGGCACGCGAGGTCCTGATAGACGAGCCATCGGTTAACGAGCAGATCGAAGGAATCGTCGGGCGTCTTGACGCGTAGCGCGTCGAGCGTCGTGTCCCACGATGCCTCGACCGCCGCCAGCTCCGCCTCGGCGGACGCCACGCCGCGGAGCCCTGCGAAGCGCCGGAGAAGCGCGTGGGTCTCTTCGCGGCCTTTTCCCTGCCCGAGTATGAACACGACGCGGCGTGTCTCGCCCGGCTCGAGATCGATGGCGGTCTGCAACGCCGCGCACGGGTCGAGGCCCGCTCCGAAGCGGTTCTTCAACATCGGACGGCCGAGCGCGGCTGCCCGCGAGAGCGATCCGTTGCGACCGAGAAACTCGAGCCGGTCGCCGGTCGCCGATACGAGCGGATCGCTCGACGCCGCGAACGCGACGCAACCCCGATCGGGGTTGTAGAGATCGCGCGCCAGGATCGCGCCCGCCTCCGCGTCGAGCTCCGTCGCGACGAACCGGGGGCCGCTCGCGTTAGGCGGCCCGAGAAGCCACTCGCAGTAGGAGAAGAGGGAGAGTCGCCGCGGCCGTTCCGAGCGATTCGAAAGCGTGAGCAGCGAGAACTTCACCGGCTCGTCGCGCGCCACGAACAGCGCGAGCTCCTGCGCGATGCCGTTCGCCGAACGCGCGAAGCGCGTCACTCCCGCCGCGTGCCGGACGATCCAGCGCGGCGAGCGCCGCGATCGTCGGATCGCCGAAGGCGTCGCTCCCCACACCGCGCCGCTCTCCTCGTCGCGCACGAAGATAGCCTCGGCGGTCGGGTCGGTGACCGCGTCGTTCGCAAACGGCGTCAGGCGGTTCTCCCTGCTGTTTCCGGCCCAGGTGTGGGCCGATCCCGACGTCGTCACGATGCTGCCGAAGCGGGGATTGGCGAGAACGTTCACCCACGGGAGCGGCGTGTCCCGCTCGCCGTCGAGTACGACCACGTATTCGCGCCCGTCGCGCGAAAACCCGCCGAGGCCGTTGTGGAGAAGACGAGGCGGCGGCTGAGGCTCCGGCTCCGGCGGCGTCGTGGCTGGCGGTTCGTCGACGAGCGCTTTGGGCAACGGAGGCGAAGGCTCGGTCGCCACCGGGCCGAGCTGCTGTTCGAGCGTTCCGCGATCGCCCGAGAGCACCGCCTTTGCGACCACGTTCAGCAGAAGGCTCTCCGCTTCCGTAATCGAGTCCGCCCGCAGCAGGAAGACGCCGCCCGGCTGCCCCTTCCACGCGCTCCACGGCCCGCCGTCGACGAGACGCTCGAGCTGCGCGTCCGTCTCCGCGCGGTAGCTCGACTCGTGCTCGTTGATGATGACCGCATCTGCCTTGAGTCCCTTCAGGCGCCAGTGCTCGTGCGCGATCAGGATCTGCCGTACGAGATCGATGTCGTCGGGACCTTTTGCGCGGACGACGACGATCGGGAGATCGCCCGAGATTCCGTGTCGCCATAGGCCCGACTGCCCGAGCGTGTTCCTCGTCAGCATTTCGTGGTCCGCGCGCAGCGACGCGTCGGCGAAGAAGACGTGCGACGCGAGCTCCTCGAATAGCTGCGCCTCCTCGACGGAGATCCCGAGGTGACGCATCGACATCTGTGCCTGGGTGAAAGCGAGGGCGAAGGCGCGGGCCGCCACGCCGTGATCGTGATACTTCTGCGCACAGGCGAGCGCCGTCGCTTCGTCCGGAGACACGCCGGTCGTGAAGGAGAATCTGACGAATCCTCCCGGTGCGAGACGCAGCCGGGTGCGGAGGCTCAGGATTGGATCGAGCACCGCGCCGGTGGTTCCGGAGAGCGCGCGCCCCTCCATCGCGAGCGGATTCGCCGGTCCGCGCCCACGTCCCAGGAAGCGCATTCTGTCGGTCTCCCACTCGATCTGGGCCTGGGTCGGCCCCTGGATGGCGAGGACGTGGAATCCGACGAGCGCCGGATCGTGAGGGCCGCGCGGTCTTCGATGCGCAAGGAGCGCCGTGTGCTCGGCGATCCACTCCGTCTCGACGAAGAGTTTTCCGAAGGCAGGATTGGCCGTGTCTTCAGCGAGCGATCCAAGGCCGAGCTCGACGTAGCTCGTCACCTCGATCTCGCGGAGGCGGTCGCTTCGGTTCGTGAGCGAGACGCGCCTGACCTCCGCGTCGTCTCCCGGTGAGACGGCGATCTCGAGACGCGTCGCGATCTCGTTGTCGAGCCTCTCGAACGTCGCCTTCTCGGTGAGGAACTCGACGAGGTAGCTGTCGGCCTCCTTACCGACGGGCTGATACGCCGCCGACCAGACTGCGCCGTCGTGAACGTCGCGAAGGTAGATGAACTGGCTTCCCGGATCGCGGGTGCTGTCTTCTCTCCAGCGGGTGACCGCGCGCCCGCGGCAGAAACTCGCGCCGCCGCCGCCGTTCGTCACGATCGAGACGTAGTTGCCGTTCGAAAGAATCTTCGCTCTCGGATAGGGAGTGTGCGGAGAGCGGAAGCGGCGCGGCGAGCGCGCCAGCGCCGGCGGCTGTTCCCTCGTCTCGTCCGCCGGGCGCGGCTCGATGACCGGTGCCTCGCGCGGGATTCGCTCCTGAAGGAGAAGCTCGGTCGCCTGGACGCGACGGTCCGCATGGAAGCGGTCGACCATCAGGTCTCCGAGGAGGACGTTGGCGATGGCGACGAGCGTCATCCCCTGGTGGTGCGCCATGTAGGTCTTCACCACGACGCCGGTGCGATGCGGCGTTCCGGTCGCTTCGCCGCTCTCGTCGGGCTTGCGCGCGGTATAGTCGATCGCCTCGAAGAAGCCTAACGGCCCCATCGCGTCCTCGCTCGCCAGGTGCCTGAGGTTCCGGGTGGCCTCGAGCGGCTCGAGCAGGGAGGCGAGCGCGGTCGCGTAGGGAGCGACGACGAGCTCGTCGGAAAGTCCTCGCTTCAGCCCGAGACCGGGTACGCCGAACTCCTTGTACTGATAGTTTCCGAGGCGGTCGACCAGGTCGAAGGCCGACTCGGAGATGCCCCAGGGAACTTCTCTCTCTCTGCCGTAGCCGATCTGCTTCCTGATCGCCATCCGGCAGCTCTGATCGAGGAGCGTTCCCGCGTAGGTCCGCATCAGGAGCAGCGGCATCAGGTACTCGAACATCGTCGCGCTCCACGAGACGAGCGTCGGCGCTCCGGCGACGCTGACGACGAGACGGCCGAGATGGAACCAGTGGCTCTGCGGCACGTCGCCCTTGGCGATCGCGAGAAAGCTCGCGAGGCGGGACTCCGATGCGAGAAGGTCGTAGTAGGACGAATCGGTCCGCCCCGGGCCGTCAGCATCCGCGAGGCGATAGCCGATCGAGAAGAGCTGTCGCTTGCGGTCGAACAGGAACGCGAAGTTCATCCCGTCCCCGAGTGCCTCGGCGCGGAGTGCCACGTCCGTCAGGCGTGGCGCCAGCTCCGGATGCGCGATGGACGCCTGACGGCAGCCTTCCGCGAGCGCGAGCAGCGCGCCCGCGAGGTTCCCGCTGTCGACCGTGGAGACGTAGCGCGGGTGGAGCGGGGCGAGGTTCAGCGTGTCGTACCAGTTGAGCAGGTGCCCTTCGTGCCGCTCGAGCGCTTCGACGGAGGTCAGCGTGCGATCGAGCCGTTCGACCATCTCCTCCGCGGTCAAGAAACCGAGATCGTGTGCTGCGAGCGTCGCGAGAAGCCCCATTCCGATGTTCGTCGGCGAGGTTCGATGTGCGATCGCGGGCTCGCGGTCCTCCTGAAGATTGTCGGGCGGGAGCCAGTTCTCCTTTTCGCCGGCGAGCGTGTCGAAGAAGCGCCATGTCTTCTGCGCGACTTCGAGGAGAAATACACGATCCTCCGGCGCGAGCTCCCTCCTGCGCGGCATCGTCGCGCGGCTCAACCAGTAGGCGCACGCCGGCGCGACCGCCCAGAGCGCGAGGAACGGAAGCGCCAGGGGGAGCGCGCGCGGCCGCGCGACGGTCGTGAGCAGAAGCAGGCCGACGGCGGCGATCGGGCTCGCCGCCATCTCGGCGAAGAACGATCGTGCTCCCGCACGGAAGAGGCCGGCGGCCTTCGCGGCCTGCGTCGCCGCCGTCTCCCACTCGAGCAGCCGACGCTGCGTGAAGACGAGCCGCACGAGCGTCAGGGCGATCGCATGCACCATTTCCCAGGCGTGGAATGGAAGGAAGACGAGCGTGAGCAATGCCTGCGCAAACGACGCGCTCAGATCGCCGACGAGGCCGCGAACGTGCACCTGCGCCGGTTCCTGCTCGGGTCGCGGCCGCAGCAACGAGACGAGCGAGGCGACGAACGGGAATGCCACAACGGTAAGGCCGCCGAACGTCCAGACGAGCGGGCTGCCGGGGAGAAACGTCCATGCCGCGGCGAAGAAGGCGAGCAGAGCCGGCGCCACGAGGCTTCGTCGAAGGTTGTCGAGGATCTTCCACTGGCTGATCAGCGGAAGCCGGTTCTTCAGCAGGCCCCGCGGAGTCGGGACTACGGGGAAGAGCCAGGCGAGGATCTGCCAGTCGCCACGCACCCAGCGATGCTGACGGCGCGCGTGCGCGAGCACGTTCGCCGGATAGTCGTCGACGACCTCGACATCGGAGACGAGCGCGGTTCGCGCGTAGAGCCCTTCGAAGAGATCGTGCGAGAGCAGCGCGTTCTCGGGTACGCGCCATCCCACCGTGGACTGGAACGCGTCGACGTCATAGAGCCCCTTGCCGGTGAAGATTCCTTCGCTGAACAGATCCTGGTAGCTGTCGGAGACCGCGGTCGTGTAGGGATCGACTCCCGTGTGCCCCGAATAGACGCGCGCGAAGAGCGAGCCGGTCGCGCTCGCGAGGTTCACGCTGACCCTGGGCTGAAGGATGCCGTAGCCCTCGGTGACCCTCCGGAGCTTCTTGTCGACCACCGGCCGGTTGAGGGGGTGCGCGATGATCCCGATCATCGTCTTGGCCGCGCCGCGCGGCAGGCGCGTGTCGGCGTCGAGCGTGAAGACATACCGCACCGAGGGGAGGATCGACAGATCGCCGACCTTGACGGAGAACGCGGTGTCCTCCGAAGCGGTGGAGCGCAGCAGAGTGTTGAGCTCCTCGATCTTCCCCCGCTTCCGCTCCCAGCCCATGAATACCCCCTCTTTCGGGTTCCACTGGCGGTCGCGATGAAAGAGGTAGAAGCGGTCGCTGCCGCCGTCGAGGTGGCGCCGGTTCAGCGCTTCGATTCCGGAGACTGCAGCTTCGAGAATCGCGGCATCGCCCGGGAGCTCCTTCTCCTGGGCGTCTTTGAAGTCGCTCAGCAGCGCGAAGTGGATGCGGGGGTCGAGGTTTCCGAGCGCCTGCACCTCGAGATGTTCGAGAAGATGCTCGACCTCCTCCACGCTCCCTAACAGCACGGGGACGACGACCATCGTCCGCGCGTTGTCGGGGAGATCGTCGCCGAATTCGATCCGCGGCAGGCGCCGCGGGCTGACGAACATCGGAACGACGCGCTGGACGATGAGAATCGCCAGCTCGCTCGCGGGGAGGAGCGCGAGCAGCGCCGCCGCGGTCGCCATCGCGCCGTATTCCGCCGCTCCCGCGTACGCGTACGCGCCTAACACACCGGCGCCGGTCATCACGGCGATCGCGCCGAGGTATGCGGCGGTCGCGTGGGTGGAAGCGAAGCGCCGGAATCGCCGCGCGATGGTGGGGCGGTAGGCGACGTCGATCTCCAGCCCGCGGCGGCCGGGACCGATCAGATGATGGCCGACGTGGGCGGCCTTCTCGCCGACGCCCGACTGCTCCGCGGCGAGCCGGGCGGTCTCGACGGCGCGGAGCGCGACGCGCACCTGCGCCTCTCCCGTCGGCTCAGCGAGCCGCTCGACCGCGTGCCTGTACGTGTCGCGGCTCGCGAAGTTCATCCGCGGGTAGACGCCGGCCGGATCGCGCCGGAGGATCTTCTCGACCAGGCTTACCTGCTCGACGAAGAGGCTCCAGTCGAGCGTCGCGCAGAACCGGAGGCTCGTGATCGTGTTTCCCGTCGACACCTGGTCGGTCGCCTGGCGCTGGTTCTCGCGTCGTACCGCGTCCTCGGGGGTCGTCCCCTGCGCGGCGAGCGCGCGATCGACCGCGGCGGCCAGCGGCGAGAGGCGAGGGTCGTACTCGCGCATCCGCTGACGGAGCTGCGCGACGAAGGCGCTCGGAAGGGGAGCGGGAAGGTGACCGGGGAGCTCTCCGCGCTCGAGGCTCGCGAAGGCGACGTCGGCATCGTGGCGCGAAGCGCGCGCGAGGATGATCCCGTCGATCAGTATCCGGAGGTTGTCGAGCAGCGCGAGCTTGAGCATGCTCGGCCAGGCCCAGAGCTCTCCGATCGTGAGCGGCGCCACGGTCTGAAACGCGAGCACGAAGCGCTCGAGTCGCGGCGCGTCGAGCCGGCCGTCGCTATGGCGTATGAGCTCCAGCGCCATCGCGTGAACGCGCGCCATGCCCGACAGCTCGCGCGCTGCGAGCTTCGGCAGCTTCTGGTAGTACTTCGCCGGCAGGTCGCGACGGACCGCGTGCGCTTCGGCGACGACGAGATGGAAATTGTCGAGGAGCCATTCGGCCGCCGGAGGAATGGCTACGCCCGCGTGGACGTCGTCGGCGAAATAGCGATAGCCGGCGCTGAGCACCCGAATGCTCTCGTCGAGCTCCGGGCGCATGTCGCGTACGACGTCATGGGTATCCGGTGCGAGCGTGAAGACTCCCGCAAGCGTTTTCGCCCGCTCCTCGAGACCCTCGAGACTCAGGAGCTCACCCCTGAGCGGCAGGGCTCTCTCGGAACGGCGACGTCCGAACACCGGGTACCTCCAAAGACTCGTCTTCAAACTAGTCCTCGACTCACCTGGCGGAAAGCGCACTTACTACCCGGGCGCGCGTGAGGTGTGTAGGTAGTAACTACACGGCTCGCTCACGCCGTGCAGAAATGACCGATTTTGCGGGAATTGATTGAGAATCACGGCGGGAATGCGCTGCTGCCGCGCGACGTCGTTATGTGTATGAAGAAGCTGATCGCATTCGTGCTGGTTGCAATCCTCGTCTCTTCGCCGGCCTTCGCGGGCGGGCAGAAGAACGGGACGCCACCTGGCCATTCGAAACACAACGGAGTGCCGCCCGGCCTCGCGAAAAAGGGAGGGCTGCCTCCCGGTATCGCGAAGAAATTCGGAACGAAGCCGCCGGCGATCGCCTACATCGCGATCGACCCGCGGCACGTCGATCAGGCCTGGTTCCTGATTGACAACCAGTGGAAGCTGAAGAAGAACTTCGACGACCCGCTCAAGCTCGAGATCGGCGACGCGTTGAAGCTGCCTTCGATCAAGCCGCCGATCCCGCTGCCGAAGCTTCCCGACCCGCTTCATATCGTCTCGTTCCAGTAGTTCGTTCGCTCTCGGCGTTGTGCCTAACTCGAGTCGCCGCGGAATGTCATTCCGAAGCGATCCCGCGAAGCGGGAGAGCGAGGAATCTGCCGAGGCGTGCCTGATCGATTCCTTTCAGAAAAATGATCTTCTGAGCGGAATCGATCAGGCAGCCGTCTTGCAGATTCCTCCTCGCGCGCTGCGCGCACTCGTCGGAATGACGGCCTGCGCGTGCGTTTCTGAATTGGGCCACACGCCTCCCGCCCCGAGGTACACTCCGGCGCGAATGAGTCTTCCGAAACGGGTAGGCGAGGTGGTCGGTCGCGTCTGGGGATTCTCCTCGCTCCGGCCGCTCCAGGAGCAGGCGATCCTCGGCACGCTCGAGCGGCGCGATTCGCTCGTCGTGATGCCTACCGGTGGCGGCAAGTCGCTCTGCTATCAGGTGCCGCCGCTCGTCAGCGGAGATCTCACTGTCGTCGTCTCGCCGCTGATTTCGCTGATGAAGGATCAGGTCGACTCGCTTCGCGAGGTCGGCGTCGCGGCATCGCAAATCGACAGCACGACCTCGGAGGCCGACAAGCGGCGTGTCGCCCGCGAGGCGCGCGAGGGATCGCTCAGGCTTCTCTTCGTCTCGCCGGAACGCCTCGGGATGGACCGCTTCGTCTCGTTTCTCGAGGAGATCGGCGTCGCGCGGTTTGCGATCGACGAGGCGCACTGCATCAGCCACTGGGGGCACGACTTCCGCCCCGACTACCGGCTCCTCGCGTCGCTTCGGGTCCGCTTTCCCGACGCGTCGATGCACGCCTTCACCGCGACCGCGACGACCCGCGTCCGCGCCGACATCGCGGCGCAGCTCGAGCTTCGCGATCCCGACATTCTCGTCGGCGACTTCGACCGGCCTAACCTCGTCTACCGCGTGCTTCCCCGTCGCGACCGGCTCGCGCAGGTGCTCCAGGTCATCCGCCGTCACGAACGCGAGGGGGGAATCGTCTACTGCATGCGCCGTCGCGACGTCGACGAGCTGAGCGAGGCGTTGCGTCGTGAAGGAGTGAACGCGCGCGCCTACCATGCCGGCCTGACGCAGGACGAAAGGCGCGACGCGCAGGACGCGTTCGCGGGGGAGACGTGCGACGTCATCGTCGCGACCGTGGCGTTCGGCATGGGAATCGACCGCTCGAACATCCGCTACGTCGTTCACGCGGGCCTGCCGAAGTCGATCGAGCACTACCAGCAGGAGACGGGGCGCGCGGGGCGTGACGGCCTCGACTCCGAGTGCGTGCTGCTCTACTCGGGAGGCGACGTCCCGCTCTGGAAGTCGATCTTCGCGAGGGCGGGAGAAGAAGTAGCCGTGGCGCCGGAAGTCCGTGAGGCGGCGGAGCGGCATCTCGAGGAGATGAATCGCTACGCGCGCGGGAGCGTCTGCAGGCATCGCGCGCTCGTGCGCTACTTCGATCAGGAGTACGACCTGGCCGACTGCCGCGCGTGCGATCTCTGCCTTGGCGAGACGCTCGCACTCGCCGACGGTCCGGTGATCGCGCAGAAGATCCTCTCGGCCGTCGCGAGGACGAAGGAGCGCTTCGGCATCGGCTATGTCGTCAACGTGCTGCGGGGCGAGCCGGGGGAGCGGATCGTCGCGAACCAGCACGACAAGCTGAGCGTCTTCGGACTGCTCGACGACTGCACGGACGCCGATCTGCGCGACTGGATCCGCCAGCTGATCGGACAGGGACTGCTCGAGCAGGACGGAGGCGAGTATCCGGTGCTCAAGCTCAACGCGTCATCGTGGGAGGTGCTGCGCGGGGAGCGATCCGCGAGGCTCGTGCAGATTGCGCGCCCCGCGAAGAAGGAGCGGAAGCGCGCGGCGAAGTTCGCCGACGCCTCGTGGGAAGGCGTCGACCAGGCATTGTTCGAGAAGCTGCGCTTGATGCGCGGCGCCATCGCGAAGGAGCGGCACGTCCCGGCGTACGTCGTCTTCGGCGACGTGACGCTACGCGAGCTCGCCCGCCGCAGGCCCCTCTCGCTCGGAGAGATCGGAACGATTCACGGCATCGGGGAGGCGAAGCTGCGCGACCTCGCGCCGCGCTTCCTGGAGGTCATCGTCGCGCACGAAGGCGAGTGACGACAACGCCCGAAGTGGTTGTCGTCCCGACGACTGACCCCGCGAAGCGGGGGAAGGAGGAGGGACCTCGCAGGCTGGTACGCATGTGCCACCAGCGGGAGCGTTGGCTATGAACCTCGACTGTACCAGCCTGCGAGATCCCTCCTTCCTCTCCCGCTTCGCGGGATCGGTCGTCGGGATGACATTCCGTTGGCTCATGCAATCGCGAGTTAGGCGAAAGACGAAACGGGCCGCCCGAGAGCGACCCGTTTCATGAGCGTCGATGAATTGCTGACTACGGCTGCTGGGCTTTGACCTTGATCTCGACCCTGCGGTTCGCCTGGCGACCCGACGCGGTGTCGTTCGTCTCGACCGGATCGGACTCGCCGTAACCGATCGCATCGATGCGGGAGCTCGACACGCCCTGGCGTACCAGGTAGTTCCCGACCGACTGCGCGCGCTGCGCGGAGAGGAGCTGATTGTGCTCGGCCGTCCCCGTCGAGTCGGCGTGCCCGTAGAGCTCGATCATCGTGTCGGGGTACTTCGCGAATACGCCCGCCATCTCGTTGAGCGTCGTGCGCGAGCCGGAGCGCAAGGTCGACGAGTCGACGTCGTAGAGGATGTCGTTGTTGATCGTGATTCCGATCTCGTCCTCCGACGGACGGGTGACGTCGATTCCCGGGACTTCCTCGAGCTCGGCCTGCTGCTTGTCCATGTGCCAGCCGACCGCGGTTCCGATGCCTGCGCCGACGACGGCTCCGATGGCTGCACCTTCACCGGTGCTGCCCGATTGATTCCCGACGACGGCCCCGAGGACTGCGCCAGACGCCGCACCGACCGCGGCGCCCTGCTTGGCCTTCTTGTGAGGGTCGGTCGCCGAGATGCATCCCGAGACGGCGATGCTGAGGATTGCGATAGTGGTGATGACTTGTCGTTTCATGATGGTTCTCCTGAGTTCCTGTTTCCTTGTCTGATGCGGGGAATGGGCAATGGCGTCAGAGCTTCGATCACCGGCGGGGCATCTGCGCCCCGACTTCGCCGGGAGCGAATCGCTGACTCCAGTCCCGATTCGCCCTGTAGTGGTCTCGCGAGAACTAGTTGATCCGCGTCGCGCGAACGATGAAGCGATTCGGTGCACTTCCGATGAAGTTGAACGGGTAGCAGGTCACGAGTGTGAGATCGTGGCCGCCGTTGGAGCCGAGAACCCCGGTGTCTTCCGGCGCGACGATGTCGAGCGCGACGACCCGGTACTCGAAACTTTCGGTCGGAACGTCGAGCCTGATGCGATCGTTCATCCGGATGTCTCGCAAGCCGCGGAAGAACGTGTCGCGATGACCGGCGAGCACCACGTTGCCGCGCTCTCCGGCACGCGCGGTTCCCGTCATGTGGCCGACGGCGAGCGCGAGTGTTGCGTCGTCGACGCCCTCGCGGACGATCGCCTTCACTCCGATTCTCGGAATCTCGATCCTGCCGAACGCCAGCGGGTCGGGGGCGGGCGCACGCCGGGCGGGACTCGCGAACCAGTTCGCGCGATCGGGCGCGAGCTCGTACTCGTGCGTCGCGTCGTAGTCGGCCCGGCTGTACGCCAGCTCCTGCTGCGACTGGTAGTTCCAGCGAACTGCAGTCGCCGCGAGGACTCCCCCGAGTAGCGAGACGCCGGCGAGGACGAGGGCGAGCTCGAATCGGCGGAGCCATTTCGCGGCGACTGTCATGTTTACGCCACCCGCAGGACGCGGATCACGACGGCGACACCGATCAGAAGCAGACCGATGGCGGCGACGAGGGGAAGGCGGCTGGCCGTGTCGGGCAGCTCATTCTTTGCGACGAGCTCCGGCTTCGGGGCAGGCGCCGGCTCGACGTAAACCACGACTTCCTTCTTGGGGGTCACGATGACGACCGGTGCGGTGGCCAGCACTTCGACCTTGTCCTCACCCTTGTAGGCGTAGACCGGTTCCTTCACCAGCGGAGCGAGCTCCATTGCGCGCCCTTCCGGATAGACGATGTCGTGGCCGCCCTTGCTCGTGGAGTCGACCGCGTACCAGGTCCTCAGTGCGCGAGGAGTTCCCTCGACCGCCGGGTAGAGGACGTACTCCGTGTTCGCTTCGCCGACTCCGACAGGATAGGCGTGAGGAATCGACAGTACGGTCGCGAAGATCTTGGAGCGGTCTTCGTTCGTGATCTGCAGGAGGTTCCGGTTCGTGTAACCGGGCAGGACGCGGATCACGTAGGTCCCCGGCTCGAGCAGGTGGCCGCCGACGTCGAGCGGCTCCGTAACCTGCAGGAACGACGTTTCGGCGATCTGGGCCATCGCGTTGGGTGCGGAGATCACTCCGATCACGAGGATCAGTGCGCTCATCAGTAACAATCTCGTCAGTGCTTTCATGGTCGTTGGTCTCTTTCTTCGGTTTGTTGGTGATTGCCGGAATCGTCCGGCTCATGGATTCGGGCCCTTTCCGGGCGTGTCTCCAAGCTAGACTTCGGAGATCGCGCCCGGAAGAGCACTTACTACCCGGCGGCCAGGCGCACGGAACGTAGAAACTACGTTCAGTGCCTGTGTTCGTCGTCGAACTCGATCGAGTTCACCATCGCCTTCAGCGTGGCCGAGTAGCGAGCCGCTTCCTTCTCGGGAGTAATGAAGAGGAGGTAGATCAGGTCGTCGTCCGATAGCCGGTGCGTGACGAGCGTGACCCGTTCCTTCGCTTTGGTGCGCGGATTGACGCCGCGGAGAACCGCGCCGTATGCATGGCCGCTCTCGAGATCGAGCGATTGCGTCGAGCCCTTCACGATCTTCAGATACGGATCGTCCTTGATGAGCTGTTCGATCAGGTCGGTGGTCGCATCCTCGTTCGACACATCGCCGAGATATCCCAGGCTCTTCCCGTTCGACTCGTTGCCGAACGGCTCGTAGTGGGCGACGATCGCGCCGTAGACGACGTCGGACTGGCCGCCCGATCTCCTGATGCCTCCGTCAGGCGCGAGGACGACGCCAGTCGTGCCCTGCTCCCGTGCCGTCCAGTTCTGGGGATACGAAATGCGGTAGACGCGCGACTTGCTCGTGAATGACCGAAGTGACGTCGACGGGAGTGCGACGGTCCCTGCCGTCTGCGTGCCGGTCGTCCCGCCCGTGTCGTTCGGCGACTGGAGGGCGGCGACCTGAGTTGCGGTCGGGGCCGCGCCGAGGCGTTGCAGGCGCGATTGAATCCCGTTGAGCTCGGCGACGCCCTGAGTGGGCTGCAAGGTCACGCGCAGGAGCTTCGCCTCCTGTTCGATGCGCGCGATGCGATCCGTCGGCGCGGGATGGCTCGAGAGCCAGTTCGTCTTGCTTGCCGTGTTCGCCTTCTCGAGCGAGTGGAAGAAGCTGATCATGTCGGCGGGGGAGTAACCGGACGCTGCAAGGATCTGCGCGCCCCGCACGTCGGCCTGCGATTCGAGATCGCGGGTGAACTTCAGGAAGAGCACGTTGAGTCCGACACCGCCGACGGCGTTGATGACTCCAGCGGTGTTCTGGCTGACGTTGTCGCCGAGCAGCCCGCCGAGGATGCTGAGGCCGGCCTGCGCGCCGTAGGCCTTCGATGCCTGGTGGGTGCCGTGGCGAAGTGAGACGTGCGCGATCTCGTGCGCGATGACGCCGGCAACTTCGCCCTCGTTCCTCGCGTTCTCGAGAATGCCCCGGTTGATGTAGACGAATCCGCCGGGAAGCGCGAAGGCGTTGATCTCCGATGAGTTGATGACGCCGAACTGATACTTGAACGCCGGCCCGCCGGCGTGCTCCGCGAGACGCTGACCGATCTCGTCGACGTAGGCGTAAACCATCCGGTCTTTGATCATCGGAAGCTGCTTCTCCGCCTCTGCTGCGGATGCCGTCCCGACCTCGACGTCCTGCGTCGCGGTGAACAGGTTGAAGCCGGACTTCACTTTCGTCTGAGCGTCGGCGACGCCGGCCGTCATCAGTACTGCGGCGAGCAGAATCATCGCCGGATACGCTGCTGCAACTCGAATTCGATTCATGGGAGCCTCCATTGCGAGAGCCGACGAGACGTGACGCGACAGTGCGCCACGTTCACGATGACCGGCATGTCACGAACATAGGCCGGGTTCGCATCGCCCGAAAGCGCAGTTACTACGCTGAAAGCCAATACGTGAGGCGTAGAAACTACCGTCGATGAGTGCAGGTCACGAGGAGGAACGATTGGAAGCGACCAGGCCCACATTCCGCGGCGACGGGATCGGCAGCTCCTGCCTGTAGCGGTGGTGCTGGCGAGCTGTGTCGGTGGGCGTCAAGTGGTCGCGTTCCTAACTGAGGTGTCGGGAGGGCGGATGAGTGCCGACCCCGAGCCGCGGTTGCGATGCGTATTCATCGAGAAATCTAAGGTCGAGCCGAGGCGTAGAGAAGCGTGAAAACTACCGGGGAAGAATGGTCAATTCGTCAGTAGAAATTACGAATCGGTTTCGGCGTCGCGGGCTTGCGGCGACTCGAATTCCCGCATCACGCTCACGTCCGCGCCCGTGCTCCGGTTCCGCGCGATCTGCTGCTCCAGCGCTTCGACGCTGCGGTCGCGTTTGGCGAGCTCCTGCTCGAGCACCGCGATCCTCCGTTCGAGGTCCTGCGAAGCAACGGTGTCCAGCAGCCCGCGCTCCATCAGCTTGGCGAACTGCTCGGCGGGCACCGGCCGGCTGAAGTAGTAGCCCTGCACCTCGTCGCATTGATGTTTCTGGAGGAACGCCAACTCTTTGATGGTCTCGACACCCTCGGCGACGACACGGAGGTTAAGGCTGCGCGCCATGCTGATAATCGCGACGACGATCGCGGCGTCCTCGCCCGAGCTCGCGATCCGCCGGACGAACGACTGGTCGATCTTCAGCGCGTCGACGGGAAACTGACGGAGATAGCTCAGGCTCGAGTAGCCCGTGCCGAAGTCGTCGACTGCGACCTGGATTCCCTTTTCCCTGACTTGTTTGAGGATTCGCGCGGCGGAGTCGGCGTTCTTCATCAGGACGCTCTCCGTAAGCTCGAGCTCCAGCGACAGCGGATCGAAGCCTGACTCGTCGAGAACGGAGAAGAGCCCTTCGACGAAGTCCTCCTGCTGAAGCTGCAGCGCCGACACGTTGAGCGCCATCGTGGAGGCGGGAAGGCCCTGATCGAGCCACGCTCGCGCCTGGCGGCATGCCTCGCGGAGAACCCATTTGCCGATCGGAAGAATGAGGCCGGAGGCTTCTGCGATGTGAATGAACTGATCGGGATACACCAGCCCGCGGGTGGGATGGTTCCAGCGTATGAGCGCTTCCGATCCTGTGATCGCTCCAGACGCCAGGTTGACCTTCGGCTGGTAGTGCATCACGAACTCGTCCCGCTCGATCGCGCGGCGCAGCCCTTCTTCGATCGACTGACGCTCCACGGCGCGGACGTTCATCTCGGACTTGAAGAACTGACAGCTCTGCCGCCCGTTCTCCTTGGCCTGATACATCGCGGTATCGGCGTTCTTGATGAGCGCTTCCGCATCGAGCCCGTCGTCGGGAAAGACGCTGACGCCGATGCTCGTCGTGATGTGCAGCTCGTGGCTGTCGATGGAGTGAGGCAACGCCACAGCCTGGAGCATCCTTCGCGCGGTGACCGCGGCGTCTTCCCACTGCTCGGCCTCGGACAGGAGAACGACGAACTCGTCGCCTCCCTGGCGGCTGACGGTGTCGGAGGTGCGCACGCACTCGACGAGGCGTTTCGCGACCGATTGGAGCAGCTTGTCGCCGGTCGGATGGCCGAGCGAGTCGTTGATGTGCTTGAAGCCGTCGAGGTCGAGGAAGAGAACCGCCACCTGCTTATTGTGGCGCGGCGCCATCGCGATCGCCTGGCTCACGCGATCGTTGAGAAGGAGGCGGTTAGGGAGGCCGGTGAGAAAGTCGTGCTGCGCCGAGTAGACCATCTGCAACGCCATCGTCCGCGCCGCGCTGACGTCACGGAAGACGATCACCGCGCCGGTCGTGTGTCCCTCGCCGTCGTGGATGGGGGAGACGCTGTCCTCGATCGGGATCTCGTGTCCGTCGCGCCGGACCAGGATGCAGTTCAGCGGCAGATGCACGTCGCGATTCTGGCCGATCGCAATGGCCATCGGGTCGGGAACGGGCTCGCGGGTCGAGGCGTCGAGGATCTCCAGGACGTTGACGACCGGTTGACCAGTCGCCTCCGCGCACGTCCATCCGCTCATCTTCTCGGCGACGGCGTTGACGTAGGTGATCTTCCCGTCGATGTCGGTGCTGACCACGGCGTCGCCGATCGAATTCAGCGTGACCTCCGCCCGCTCCTTCACCACGAAGAGCGCATCCTCCATGTTCTTGCGCTCGATGGCATAGCGAAGCCCTCGCAGCAGCCCACGCGTCTCGATCTGCCCTTTGACGAGATAGTCCTGCGCTCCCTCTTTCAGGGCCTGCAGCGCCAGCGTCTCGTCGTCGAGACCCGTCAATACCACGAGCGGCACCCGGGGCGCGGCTGCGTGCGCCCGCTTGACCGCGTCGAGTCCCTGCGCGTCGGGCAGCCCGAGGTCGAGAAGAACGAGGTCGACGGCGTTCGTAGCGAGGAACGCCTCCGCCTCGCCCATCGACGTCACGTGCACGAGCTCCGTGCCGCGCGAGTCCTGATCGTTGAACATTTCGCGCAGCAGCCGGGCGTCTCCCGCGTTATCTTCGACCAGGAGCAGTCGGTTGATCTGGTAGTCGCTCATCGGTTTCGCCTCGGTTTCGCCGGCCGACGCATGGACGGGCTTCGACTCGGTGTTCAGTTCTCCTGACGTTGTTTCGGCAGCTTCACCTTCGTCAGCCAGAAGTCATTGATGCTTCTCACCAGCGCCTCGAATGCCTCGAGCTGCACGGGCTTGCTGAGATAGCAGTTCGCCTGGAGCTGATAGCTCTTCACGATGTCCGCCTCCGACTCGGAGGTCGTCAGGATGACGGTCGGGATCGTCTTGAGCGCGGCGTCGGCCTTGATGCGGGCCAGCACTTCGCGTCCGTCCATCCTTGGGAGGTTCAAGTCGAGCAGGATCAGGTCGGGGCGCGGAGCCGTGGCGTGGTCCTTGTCCTGCGTCAGGAAGGCCATCGCCTCGACGCCGTCGCTGGCCACGTGCAGATGAATGGCCATGTTAGGCAGGTGCGCGTGGGTGTTCGCGTCGCGGAATGCCTCCTGCGTCAGGCGGACGTCGCCCGGACTGTCCTCCACTAACAGCACCTGTACGGTCATTCGTTCTCCTACGGTTGCGCTCATGAGATCTCCTTTGCCGCTGCCAGCGCGAATCGAAACGTGGAGCCTTCTCCCGATTTCGATTCGACTGAAATGCTTCCACCATGCCGCTCGACGATCTTCTTGCAGATCGCGAGGCCTATGCCCGTTCCCGCGTACTCGTCGCGCTTGTGCAGCCTCTGGAACATGCCGAAGATTTTGTCGAAGTACTGGGCGTCGATCCCGAGGCCGTTGTCCTGCACGGCGAACTGCCACTTCCTTCCGCCGTTGATCGCTGCCGAAACGTGCACCCTTGGCGCCGCTCCGGGGAGCTGGTACTTGATCGCGTTTCCGACCAGGTTCTGAAAGAGCTGCACCAGCTGTGACTCGTCGGCCATGACGAAGGGAAGCGGGTCGTGAGTCACCTGTGCCCCGCTCGCCTCGATTGCTCCATGAAGATTGACGAGCGCGTTCTGCAGTGCGTCCTCGCTCGACGTCTCGAGCAGTTCCCGCCCCTTCGTGCCGACGCGCGAAAACTCGAGAAGGTCCTGGATGAGCCGCTGCATCCGGTTGGCGCCGTCAACCGCGAACGCGATGAACTCGTCCGCGTCGGAGTCGAGCCTTCCCTTGTAGCGTCTCGACAGGAGCTGCGTGTAGCTCGCCACCATCCGCAGTGGCTCCTGAAGGTCGTGAGAGGCGATGTAGGCGAACTGCTCCAGCTCCTTGTTCGATCGGTAGAGCTCGTCCACTTTCTGCAGAAGGCGCGCTTCGGCCTGCTTGCGCTCCGTGATGTCGAGACCCTGGGCGATCACGGCGAGGAGCTTGCCGCCGCTCGCGGTGTCGTAGATGTTCGCGGAGCTCCAGAGCACGGTGCGCACGTCGCCGTCGGCGCGAAGGATCGGAATCTCGGCGCTCTGCAAACCCTCGCTCTGCATCGTGCGGCCGATCTGCTCGAGCGAGACCTGCCGGGTCGCGTCGGGAAAGAGAAGGTCGAGCGTGAGGCCGAGCACGTCGGCGGCGCGTCGCTGCGTCAGGCGCTCGAACGCGAAGTTGAAGCGCGTGATCCGCTGGTCGGTGTCCCAGACGATGATCGGGGCGCTCGCGAGGTCGACGAGGTTTTCGAGATAGGCGGTCGTACGGCGCAACTCCTCGACGGCCTGCTTGCGCTCGCTGATGTCGCGGATCGCCGCGGTCACGAGGATTCCCTCGGCGCTCTCCAGCGGGCTGAGCATGATCTCGAGCGGAAACTCGCTTCCGTCCTTGCGCCGCCCGATGAGCTCGATGCCGGTCCCGATCTGCTGCGCGAGAGCCTCCGCTGCCGAGCGCGTGCCGTCGGCGATCAGGCGTTCCGCGAATCCTTCCGGGATGATGTTCGTCACGCGCTGGCCAAGCAGCTCGTCGCGTCGGTATCCGAATTGATTCTCCGCCTCGGCATTCAGCAGGACGATCTCGCCGGCGGTGTTGACGACGACCATCGCGTCGGGGGCCGCTTCGAGCAGGCCGCGGTATCTGCCTTCCATCTGCGCCAGGTGCTCTTCCGCGGCGCGGCGAACGCTGATGTCGCGGATCGCCGCGGTCACGAGGATGCCCTCGGCGCTCTCCAGCGGGCTGAGCATGATCTCGAGCGGGAACTCGCTTCCGTCCTTGCGCCGGCCGATCAGCTCGATGCCGGTCCCGATCTGCTGCGCGAGAGCCTCCGCTGCCGAGCGCGTGCCGTCGGCGATCAGGCGTTCCGCGAATCCTTTCGGGATGATGTTCGTCACCGGCTGGCCTAACAACTCGTCGCGGCGATATCGGAACTGATTCTCCGCCTCGGCATTCAGAAGGACGATCTCGCCGGCGGTGTTGACCACCACCATCGCGTCGGGTGCCGCTTCGAGCAGGCCGCGGTACCTGCCTTCCATCTGCGCCAGGTGCTCTTCCGCGGCGCGGCGAACGCTGATGTCGCGAATCGCCGCGGTCACGAGGATGCCCTCGGCGCTCTCCAGCGGGCTGAGCATGATCTCGAGCGGGAACTCGCTTCCGTCCTTGCGGCGCCCGATGAGCTCGATTCCGGTCCCGATCTGCTGCGCGAGAGCCTCCGCTGCCGAGCGCGTGCCGTCGGCGATCAGGCGTTCCGCGAATCCTTCCGGGATAATATTCGTCACCGGCTGGCCTAACAGCTCGTCGCGGCGGTATCGGAACTGATTCTCCGCCTCGGCATTCAGCAGGACGATCTCGCCGGCGGTGTTGACGACGACCATCGCATCGGGAGCCGCCTCGAGCAGGCCGCGATACCGGCCTTCCATCTGCGACAGGTGCTCTTCCGCGGCCCTTCGCACGCTGATGTCGCGGATCGCCGCGGTCACCAGGATGCCCTCGGCGCTCTCCAGCGGACTGAGCATGATCTCCAGCGGGAACTCGCTCCCGTCCTTCCGCCGCCCGATGAGCTCGATTCCGGTGCCGATCTGCTGCGCCAGAGCCTCGGCCGCGGAGCGCGTGCCGTCGGCGATCAGCCGCTCCGCGAAGCCTTCCGGAATGATGTTCGTCACCGGCTGGCCCAGCAACTCGTCGCGGCGATATCCGAACTGGTGCTCCGCCTCCGCATTCAGCAGGACGATCTCGCCGGCGGTGTTGACCACCACCATCGCGTCTGGGGCCGCTTCGAGCAGCCCCCTGTACCTCGCCTCCGACTCCTGGCTCTCGCTCAGGTCGCGGCTGATCTCCGAGAAGCCGTGCAGCTTTCCGCCCGAGTCGCGCAGGGCGGTGAGCGACACGGTCGCGAGGAACTGCGAGCCGTCCTTCCGCACGCGCCTGCCTTGCTCCTCGTGCCTCCCGCGTGCCGCCGTGATGCGGAGGATCTCCTGCGGGCGTCCCAGCTCGACTTCGTCGCGGGGGAAGAAGCACGAAAAGTTGCGCCCGATGATCTGGTCGCTGCTGTAGCCCTTGATCCGTTCGGCTCCGCCATTCCAGCTGACGATGTTGCCCCTGGGGTCGAGCATGTAGATCGCGTAGTCCTGGATGCCGTCGAGGAGCATCCGGTGCTTCTCCTCGCTGTCGCGGAGCGCCGTTTCGGCCAGGCCCCGCTTCGAGCTTGCGCGCTGTACGCTCAGGCCCGCGATTGCGGCGACCAGCAGCGCGAACACGCTCCCGAGGATGAGCAACGGTCTCGCTACGGCCACGCGACGGAGCGAGCCGGGGGAGATGCTGCGCGACGACGTCGAATCCGCGAAGTGCGCCGAGTGGATATCGATGGAAGCGCCGGCGAGGAGCGGGGAAGCGATCGCATGCGACGAAGGCGCACGCGCCGGGCCGACGCCGGACGGGAGAGGACGATGGAGCGAGAATGTTCCCGCCAGGAGAAGAGCCGCGGCCACGCTCGCCCGCGCGAGAGCGATCATCGAGTTCGATCCAGAGTTGAGCCTCACATCGCACCTCGCATCGCGGTCGGATCCCGGATCCGGCCGCGTGACATCCGTCGGACGGCGCAGCAATTGCGTGCCCTAACCCTTCTTGATGGCCTTGCCCATTGCGGCGGCAAAGTCGCCGGCCTTGCGGCGGGCCTCACCGATGCGTTCCTGGACGACTCCGACCGCACGCTGCTGCGCACCCTGACGTTCCATCTCGCGGTCGCCCGTGATGATGCCGGCCGCTTCCTTGACTCGTCCCTTCAGCTTCGTGACCTTGCCGCGCGATTCCTGACTCATGAGGTCTCCTTCGCGTGCCGGAGGATTCCGCAACGGGGTGCCGCACCTTCCGGACCGCTGGGTCGAATCTAGTCCGGCGCCGCGCGGCGCGGAAGCGCACTTTCTACCCAATCGGGGCGGGCGACGACCGGGTAGTAAGTACGTCGGTCGCTGACCGCTCTCTCGACTTGGTCCGGCAATGGGGGGCGTGCGTAATTTCTACGGAGTGGCTCGTGCCGCGGGGCGTACTAAGTGCGCTTACAAGTCTGCAAGCGCTGCGTTAAGTTCGAGGCAGATCATCGAGTGATGCGGATTCCTATGAACAGCTCCGGTCGCTCGATGTGCAAACTGGAGGCAGTGACATGAAACGATTGATACTCGCAGTATCGATTGCAGGGCTGGTGGTCAGCGGCTGCACCTCGGCGATGAACACGGTCAAGAAGCCGGGCAGGATGAACGAGAGCGGCGAAATCCGCCCCTGCCATCGTGACACCTATGACGCGCAGTCGTGCGGCAACGCACTCTTCAATGCGAAGGTGATCGGGAAGATTCACGTCGATCAGCCGATGTCCGACGTGAAGGCGATCATGCGTCACGAGGCGGAGCGGCGCAGGGCCGACGGCGCGTACGAGTCGTGGGGCTACGTCACCGACTACGAGAACCGTGAGATGACCTGGATCGCGTTCCACGAAGGTACGGTCTCCTCGATCAACAAGGAGCCGTGGTCTCGCGATTGAAGAACGAGCTGCAGGAGCGAAGCAGCCGGTGGAGAGACGCGCCGCCCGGGTCAGACCACGGCGCCGAAGATCCTGCCGACCGCGAACGTGATCGCCATCGCGAGCGCGCCCCAGAAGGTCACGCGTATCGCGCCGGTGATTGCGTTAGCGCCTCCGGCGCGCGCGGCGATGCCTCCCATCGTCGCGAGAAACGCGAGGGAGACGAGGGTCACGATCGTCGTCGTCGCGTCCGCAGGGGCGAGCGCGAGCGTGACGAGTGGCATCGCCGCTCCGACGACGAACGTGCCGGCGGAGGCGAGCGCGGCCTGCACGGGGCGCGCTCGCTGCTGGTCCGAGATTCCGAGCTCGTCGCGCGCGTGCGCGCCGAGCGCGTCGTGCGCCATCAACTGCTCCGCAACCTGCTTGGCCAGCTCGGGCTCGAGGCCCCTGCCGGCGTAAATCCCGGCAAGCTCCGCGAGCTCGTGCTCGTGGTCTGTCGCGAGCTCGTGGCGCTCGCGCGCCAGGTCCGCCTCTTCGGTGTCCGACTGAGAGCTGACCGAAACATACTCGCCCGCGGCCATCGACATCGCTCCGGCGACGAGGCCGGCGACGCCGGCGACGAGCACGTCGCTCCGCCCGGCTCCCGCGCCGGCGACGCCGAGCACGAGACTCGCCGTCGACACGACTCCGTCGTTCGCTCCCATGACCGCAGCGCGCAACCATCCGACCCGTTCCGAGCGATGGCGTTCCGTATGTCGCATGAACCTTCTGTCCACCCTTCCGATCGATTCCGGCGACGTGATCGCCGGCCTGCTCCGCGTTTCGGATTCATCCGCAGGAGCGAACCGATCCTATCACTCGTCGTTTTTGCGCCTTACCGTGGCAGCGCCGGCGCAGTCGTGATCTGCGATTGCGTCGTCGGGCGGTTTCGTCGCGCATTTTGCGGCGCGCCTCCTTCTGCGGTTCGGTGGTATGTTTGTCGGAAGCCAACCGCTCCCGGGCCGCATTCGGCACTTCAGAGACGCGACCGTGCGACGGCCCGGAGGCGCCCGCGCCGCCCGTCGTGGCGCGAGAGGGGACTCACTTGAGAAAGTCGCCGGGCCGGCAGGAATCGACAGACGGTCGCAGCGCCGACATCGCCGCGTTTCGGGCGCTCTTGCGCTCGGTCATCGAGAATCGCCAGTTCCCCGACGCAGCGCAGTCCGTCTTGAAGGCGTGCCGCGAGAATCTCGGCGCGGAATCGGGATTCGTCGCGCTTCGCCCCCGAGGTGGGGAGGGACTCGACGTCGTCATCGTCGATCCTCCCGGAGTCGAAATGACTGTCGCCAGTGGATTGCCCTCACCGCTTCGTCGCCTCAGCATTCGCGCCTCACAGGGGCTGCGCGCTGTCGCGGCAAACCACCTGGCGAGCGACCCCGACTCAGCTGCGAAGGGTACCGGGAGCTTCGTCATCGAGAACGCGTTGATCGCTCCCGTCGTCCTTGGCGGCGAGCTCGCCGGCCTCCTCTGCGTGATGAACGCGAAGGGAGGATTCTCGGCCGCCGACTCCGGCCTCGGCGAGGTCTACGCCGAGCTTGCTGCCGTCGCGCTCCATCACAGCCTCACTGTGAACGACCTCGAGATCCACAGTCATGCGCTGGAAGAAGAGAGGCACGCGGGCGCTGCGCAGCTCTGGCAGTCGGAACGCGAATTCCGGACGCTCGTCGAAAATCTGCCCGACGTCATCGCACGCTTCGACGCCGATCTCCGGCACCTCTACGTCAGCCCGACGATCCAGAGGCTGACCGGTCGGCCGGCCGAAGAGTTCGTCGGTAAGACGAACCTCGAGCTCGGGATGCCGCCCGATGTGACGCAGCAGTGGAACGCCTCGATCAAGCGGGTGCTCGCAACGGGCCGCCCGGAGCGGCTCGAATTCGAGTTCCCGAGCCCCGATGCGACGCGACACTTCGATTGCAGGCTCGTCGCGGAGCGGGGCCCGGATGGAAAGATCCAGTCGGTGCTGAGCGTCGCCCGCGACGTGACCGAGCGATGGCTCGCGTACGAGGCGGAGAAGCGCGCCCGCACTGTTGCCGACGCCCTCCGCGAGACGACCGTGCTGCTCACCCGCAGCCTCGACCGCGAAACCGTGCTGTCGACGATGCTTGACTGCCTGCGCCGCCTCGTTCCCTTCGATCGTGCGCGGGTCATGATGCTCGAGGCGGAGTCGCGAGTTTCGGTCCGCGCGATCTTCGACGGGAAGCACGTCGTTCCTCTCGAGGCGGAGGTGCGCCCGGAGTTCGATCCGGATGACCACCCGATCGTGCGCGACATCCTGACGACAGGAACGGCCGTGCTGATCCCCGACATCCGGACTCGCGCCGACTGGAGCCTTCCGACGGACGGCTCCATGGAGGTGAGCTGGATGGGCGTTCCGCTCTACGCGCGCGGCGACGTCGCCGGCCTTTTCTCACTATCCAAGAGCGAGCCCGACTACTTCAACGAGGAGCACGTCAGGCTCGCCGAGGCGATGTCGACGCAGGCTTCGGTGGCGGTGGAGAATTCGGTGCTCTTCGAGCAGATGCAGGTGTCGACGCAGCGACTGCAGGCGCTATCACGCCGCATCGTCGAGGTGCAGGAGAGCGAGCGGCGACACATCGCGCGCGAGCTTCACGACGAGGCGGGGCAGGCGCTCGTCTCCCTGCGTTACGGCCTTCGAATGCTCGAGCGGCAGATCGACCTCGGCGAGAGCGTGACGGAGCGGGTTTCCGAGCTCGTCAACCGAACCGATGCGGTGATCGACGGACTGCATCGCCTTGCGGCCGATCTGCGGCCCGCGAGCCTCGACCATCTCGGGCTCGAGGCCGCCCTGCGTCAGTACTCCCGATCGGCGGGAACCGAGACGGGGCTGGCCGTCCGGTTCAAGGCGCGCGGATTCACGGATGACCGGCTCGAGCCCGCGATCGAGACGGCGCTCTATCGTGTGGTGCAGGAAGCGGTGGCCAACGTCGTACGGCACGCCCGCGCGACGGGTGTCGACATATTCGTGAGGCATCGCGGTGACAGCATCATGGTGATGATCGAAGACGACGGGGTCGGGTTCGAGGAGAGGCTGGTTCCGCTGAATGGACATTTCGGCCTGCTGGGCATGAGAGAGCGGGCCGCGGCGCTCGGAGGAACGCTGACGGTGGAAAGCACGCCGGGAGCCGGGACAACGATCGTGGTGGAGGTGCCAATTGACAATCCGAATTCTGATCGCTGACGACCACGTCGTCGTACGTTCCGGGCTCCGCGCGCTGCTGGAGACCGACCCCGAGCTCGAAGTCGTCGGTGAGGCTGCGAACGGGACCGACACGCTGCGGATGTCGGAGGAGCTGACTCCCGATATGATCCTGCTCGACATCACCATGCCCCCCGAGAACGGCATCGTGACGGCGAAGCAGCTGAAGGAGAAGCGCCCGGGAGTCATCGTGCTCTTCCTCACGATGCACGAGGATGAGAGCCTCCTTCACGAGGCGCTGCGTGCCGGCGCATCCGGCTACGTGATCAAGCGCGCCGAGGAGTCGGAGATCATCCAGGCGATTCACGCGACTTCGAACGGCGACATCTACGTCCATCCCTCGATGACGCGCGCGCTCCTTCATCAGCCGGTCACGGCGGAGCGGCGGAGAGGGGAGCCGGTCGTCGCGCTCACCCCGCGCGAGCTCGACGTCCTCCGGCTGCTCGCGAAGGGAAACACGAACAGGCAGATCGCCGACCTCCTGGATCTCTCCATTCGGACCGTCGAGAACCATCGCGCGAACCTGATGGGAAAGTTAGGCCTGGTGAGCCGCGTGGAGTTGGTGAACTACGCGGAGGAGCACCATTTGCTTTAGGAGTTCGCTCCCGGGTTGCGCGAGTGCGGATGCCCCGGCTGTTGTGGAGTTTGTGCTCAATGCCTTTGAAGTTAGAACGTAGAACGCTGAACTTTGAATCCAGAAAGAGTGCAGGGCAGGCCGTGCGTGTCCGCGTTTCGCATTCTTCGTTCCGCTGCGAATGTCTCTCGTAAGTTCTGGCAAACCTGCATCCCGAAGGGATGCCAGAAGGTAGCCGGGGGTCGCCCCGCCCTGCGGGGGGACCCCCGGAAGACGAATGCGGAATAGTCGCACCCCGGAGGGGTGCCAGCGGGGAGTTCGAGCGCCCTGACGGATTTTGAAGTTAGAACGTAGAACGATGAATGTTGAATCCAGAAAGGCGCGGAGCAACCGGCTCCTTTCCGGATTCAACATTCATCGTTCTACGTTCTAACTTCAAGTCGGTGGTGCGAGCTTGCGACGCGCTGGCGCGGTGTCGTCCCGACGACCGAGCCCGCGAAGCGGGTGAGGAAGGAGGGACCTCGCAGGCTGGTACTCATGTGCCACCAGCGAGAGAGCTCGTGATCAACCTCAGCTGTACCAGCCTGCGAGATCCCTCCTCCCTCGCGGTGCTCGGTCGTCGGGATGACAGGCCGGGCGTTCGTGGGCCGAGAGCTAAGGGCTAAGGGCTGAATGGCCCGCCCGCCCTCACCCCCGCCGCGAGACCAGGTGGATGATCGCGACGAAGAGTGCGGCGCCGATGATCGACCAGAGGATCGGGAACGGGTGGCCGCCGACGACCACCATGAAGGGCTCGGGAAGCTTGAGCAGCCCTGCGACCCACGGCCCGAAGAGCGCCCCCACGAAGCCGAGTGCGATCGAGACGACGAGTCCGCCGCGGGCGCTGCCCGCAATGGCCTTACCGATCGCGCCGCAGATGGCCGCGATCACCACGAGAACCAGAAGTGCCGGAAGTGAGATCGTCATGACTCGTCCCTCTCTAGTGCTTGTGCATGGGCGGCGCTGGTGTCGAACCCTTGTCGGAATCCTTCATCATCGGACAGCCCGACACTGAATTCGCCATCCCCGTCATCATGCCGCGCTTCATGTGCGACATCATGTGCTCCATCATCTTGGGCTGCATCTCCATCATCTCTTTTTGCATCATCGATCGCTGCGCGACGAGCTCCGTGACGACCGCGGCGGTCTTGTCGACCTTCGCCGAGCCTTTCGCCTTGTTCATTTCGGCGACCATCGCATCGAGCCGCGCATTCATCTCGGCCATGTGGGCTTTCATCGCGTCGTGCTGCTGCATCATGGCCGCGCAGTCGGGCATCGCCGGCTCCTTGGCCTCGGGTGTCTGCGCGAGGAGTGAAGGCGCCAGCAGCAGCGAAAAGGCGAGCGCGTAGAACATCTGCTTCTTCATTGTCGATCTCCATTCATCAGGTTCTGTGTCCGGGAAGCGGATTCGAGGGTCGCCCAATTTGTGCGGCAGCCCGGCGCGTCCGCCGTTCGTCGTTGCATCAACGAACGCACCACAATCGAAATTAGTCTCGCGGAGCCTCGCCGTGAAGCGCAGTTTCTACCCGGGCATAAGCCCATGTGTCGGGTAGGAATTACGGTTCCCGTTCCACCGCCCCAAGGACCCTGCACCACTGGCGCGCCCGCGGCCGCTGTTCGCGTAGTTCCTACGCGAAACCCCGCGACGAGCCGGGTAGTTAGCGCGCTTACCCGATCGTCGCCGGACGCGTAGCCTCGAGGAGAGTTGAAATAACACAACAGCCATCGCGCGGGACTCCTACGCGCAAAGGCAGAGGAGATTCGAAATGAGTCGAACGTACATCAGCCTTGCGAGCCTCGGGCTTGCTGTGATTCTTGTTTGTTCTCTCCCGGCATCCGCGCAGGTCGCGCCGTCGTTAGGCGTGGCCGGGCAGTTCGGGGCATTGGGCAAGTCGGGGGTGACCGGATCCACCGGACTCGGCACCGTGGTCGCCGGCGACGTAGGCTCTTCTCCTACGGCGACAATTTCGAATTTTCCGCCTTCGAGCGTGACTCCGCCCAATCAGCTGCATCTGTTCAATGACACGACCGTGCAGCAGGCTCAGGCGGATGCGCTGGCTGCGTACAACTTTCTGGCCGCGCAGGGGCCCGGCACGGTGCTCCCCGCGCAGCTCGACGCAGCGGTGCTGACTTCCGGCGTCTATTCGTTTTCCGGAGGGGCGGCGGATCTCGCAGCGCTCGGAACACTGACTTTGAACGGGCCTGGAATCTTCGTCTTCAACGTCGACAGCGCGCTCACTGCAAACGTCGGCTCGAGTGTCATCGGAACCGCTGACCCGTGCAACGTGTATTGGCGAGTCGGCAGCTCCGCGACGCTCAACGGGGTCAACTTCCGCGGGACGGTCATCGCCGATGCGAGCGTTACCATCGGCTCCGGCTCCAACCTGGCCGGCAGGGCACTTGCTGGAACGGGCGCGACAGGTGCAGTGACGATGGCGGGATCCGGCGGCAATGCGATTTCGGGATGCGCTTCTGCGCCGGCTGCCGCGGCTCCCATTCCCGCGCTCGATTTCGTCGGACTGGCGATGCTCATCGCCCTCACCGCGGGCGTCGGACTGTTCGTGATCAAGAGACTCAATTCCTGAAGTCGTTCAAGGCCCCGTAGTCGAAAAAGCCGCGCACTCGCGCGGCTTTTCCTTTTGGAGACGATCGCGTTCCACGGGCGAATGCTGCGCGGTGGTTCGGGTTACAGCTCCGACATTTGCACGAGCTGCTTCCCCTGGTTCCTGCCCTGGAGCATCTCGATGAAGGCCTGCGGAGCGCTCTCGATGCCCTTGGCGACGTCTTCACGGTACTTGAGCCTGCCGGCCCTCAGCCAGGCGGCGAGCTGCTGGCGCGCTCCGTGGAAGCGGTCGGCGTAGGCGGAGACGAGAAAGCCCTGCACCTTCGCCTGCCTGGCGATGAGCTGACTGAGCCACCGCGGTCCCATCTCCGGCCGCTCGAGGTTCTGCTGCGAATTCTGCCCGCACACGGAGACTCGCGCGTTGACGTTGATCAGCTCCATGACGGCGTCGGTGACGGCTCCGCCCACGTTGTCGAAGTAGATGTCGATCCCGGCGGGGCAGAGCTCGCTCAGTCTCGCGCGGACGTCGGTGTCGGCCGCGTAGTTGAAGGCGGCATCGAAGCCGAGCTCGTCGATGAGCCAGGAGACCTTCGCGTCGGCGCCGACGATGCCGACGACGCGGCATCCCCGGATCTTCGCGATCTGGCCGGCGAGCATTCCGATCGCGCCCGCTGCGCCGGAGACCACGACCGTTTCGCCCGAACGCGGATCACAGATGTCGAGGAGCCCGAAGTAGGCGGTCAGCCCTGGGGTGCCTAACACGCCGAGCGCCGTCGAGATCGGCGCGATGGCAGGGTCGAGCCTTCGCATGGCGGCTCCGCGGGTGACCACGTACTCCTGCCAGCCGAACATTCCTTCCGCCGCGTCTCCCACGCGGAAGGCCGAATCATTCGATTCCACCACGAAACCGACGGCTCCACCGGGAATCACGTCGCCGATCGCCATCGGGCGCACGTCCGCTGCCGCGTCGTTCATTCTCCCGCGCATGTACGGATCGAGCGAGAGGTACACCGATCGGATCAGCACTTCGTTCGCGGCCGGGGACGGCCGCGGCGAATAGGCCAGCTGGAAGTCCGAGACCTTCGGAAGCCCCACCGGCCGGGCGGCGAGCCTGATCTGTCGGTTCAACATCGGTACTGGGTTCAATGAACCTCCTGGTGCGTTCCCGCTCGCTGCTCCGACGCTCGCCCCCTCGTTCGGCGGGTGGGCGGCTTCAGCGTTTCAGCACGAGCCCCGGGCCGCCGTGAAGCGTGAATGGCTCGGGGGCAGAAGCGTCAGTCTTTCGTCTTGACCAAGAGCAGTCCCGCGCCGACGACGATCGCGCCGACGCCGGCCCAGACCGGGATGTTGACCGTCTGCTTCTCCTTGACCGACATCTCCAGTGGGCCGATCTTCGCGTCGTGCGTGGTCTTCGTGTACGTGATGCCGCCCCAGGCGAGACCGATCACTCCAGCTGCGATCAGTAGAATTGCGACCAGTTTGAGTGCGCTCATGATTGCGTTGCTCCTTCGCTCGAACGGCGGTCATTCGCCGCAACTGCCGGCGGAATGTTCGTTGGTGAATTGAGACGGATCATTCATTTTCACGGGATGGAGTCGATGCTCCAAGCTGTCTCAAACCTAGACCTCGGGATGGCCGGCTGGAAGCGCAGTTTCTACCCAATGGTCGGGGTGGGGTGATGGGTAGAAACTACATGGCGAGGTGCCATGTGGTGAGAGGCCTCGCGCGTGTCATTCTCGACTCAGCACGTCGAACGCCGCGGCGCCGATCCGGTTGCGGGCAAGAGGAGAAGCGGTGCGAGCGGAAACGGGAGGCGTTCTTTCGGGCCGCACGGACATGCCAAAGCAGCGCCCGGACGCCGCGAGACTCGTCGCTTCGAGCGAATCGCCGCGCTGCGCCGATCAGTTCCGGTCGATCTCGACGTTTTGTTTGCTGCCGCTGTTCGAGACCGCGATCATGATGCCGATGCCGATCAGGATCACGACGCCGATCGACGTCCATGCCATGCCGATGTTCTCCAGCACTCCCAGCTTCCAGAGCGCGGCGAGCACGCCACCCATGAGCACGATGTAGCCGAGCAGATACATTCCAGTCCATTTCATGATGAGTCTCCTGTCTGGCGAAGCTGGTGCTCCGCGATGTTCGAATGGAACGTCAGGAGCGGCGATGCGCGCCGCTCCTGACGGATCGAGTGAGACTCGGCCCTAGGCGACTCGTCGCCCGGAGATCAGCCGGAAGATGACGATGACGACGGCGACGACGAGGAGGAGATGCAGCAGCCCTCCTGCCGTGTACGAGGTGACCATCCCGAGGAGCCAGAGAATGAGAAGGACCGCAAGAATCGTGTAGAGCATGAGAGTTCTCCTTTCGACTGTCCGCTAGTTGGTGATCTTGCCGACGGTAAGCTCGTTGTTCACGCCGTTGACGCCCTTGGTGCTGCGCGCGATGCGCTCGGCATCGCTGCTCATCGTCTTCGAGCTGACGCGTCCGATGAGCGTCACGACTCCCTGCGACGAGCTGACGTCGATGTCTCCAGCCTTGATCTCGGAGTTGGCGATCAGCTTCGATTTGACCTTCGAGCTGATCATGACGTCGTCGACCCAGCTGCCGACGGTCCGCTCTCCGACGGTGAGCTCGTTCTCGACCCCTTCGACGCCTTCAGTGCGCCAGGCGACGCGACCCGCTTCCTGACGGGCGCTCTCGGTGTCGACGACACCGGTGAGGAAGACGACGCCTTCGCGCGTCTCGACGCCCACCTGGCGGGCCTTCACCTTTTCGTTGGTCTCGAGCTTCTCCTGGATCACGTTCGTGATACCCGAGTCGGCCTTCCGGGTGTGCGTCGGTACCATCGAGGAGGCGCAGCCTGCGAGTACGAGTAGGCCGGCACCGGCAAGCGAGGCCGTTACTGCGAGGAATGGGCGTTTGCCCGGAGCAAGTGTTTTCATGGATTTGAGTCCTTTCCTGAAGCTGTCTCCAACCTAGCCCTCGCGCGCCGACGGCGGAAGCGCAGTTACTACGCGAGAGGTGGGGCCGGGGTGCGTAGTAACTACAGTCGGATGTAAGATTCACCCGCCGCGAGCGCCCTGACGGCGTAGCGCGACTCAAATCAACACCACTTGGAGGAGTACACGATGCGCAAGTTGTTCGTTGTGGGAATCATGATCCTTGCTCTCCTGGCTGCCGGTTGCAGCAAGGCTCCCGCTGAAGCGGCACTCAAGGTCGCCGACGAGGCGGTCGCCAAGGTGAAGCCCGAGGCCGAGAAGTTCGTTCCGGAGCAGTTCAACGCGCTGACCGCGTCCGTCGCCGATGCCAGGGCCAAATTCGATGCGAAGGATTACAAGGGCGCCCTCGCCGCCGCGCAGGAGATTCCCGCGAAGGCCGACGAGACGATGAAGGCCGCCGCCGCGAAGAAGGACGAGCTGATGAAGCAGTGGGCCGATCTGCAGGGATCTCTGCCGACCATGGTTCAGGGCCTCACCGAGAAGATCACCGGACTCGCCGCGATGAAGAAGCTCCCCAAGGGAGTCGACGCGACGATGGTCGAAACGGCGAAGACCTCGCTCGCAGATGTGACGAGCGGCTGGACCGCCGCGTCCGCCGCCTACACCGAAGGCGACATCACCGGCGCAATCGCCAAGGCTGGCGACGTCAAGCTGAAGGTCGAATCGCTCTCGAAGATGCTGGAAGTCGTCCCGGCGCCTGCCGCCGCGAAGTAGCATTCGGTTCGCAAGACATAACGGCCTCCTGCCTGTGGGCAGGAGGCCGTTTCGTTTTCGGGGAGATTACGCGCAGGTGCGGCCCACGCTGGCACCCCTGCCGGGGTGCGGAACGTTGGTCGCTCTCGACCGGGGGTCGCCCCGCTTCGCGGGTCGACCCCCGGCTACCTTCTGACATCCCTCCGGGATGTGGGAAGACGAAGACCGAAGCCCCGAAGACCGAAGACCTGACCCCGATCGCCGCTCGCGATTCTGCTGTCGCGCTGGACGCACGCCGGAGGCGTGCCAGAAGGTAGCCCCGGGTCGCCGCAGGCGACCCGGGGTTGGGAATGCAGAGATGTCCGCACCCCGGCAGGGGAGCCAGCGGCGAGCGCAATCTGCCATCGCTTCGGGATTTGCGAGAACGAAAAAAGCGCGACCTTGCGGCCGCGCTCCACAAACGACTTCATGTTGCCTTCCTACCCGACCAGCTTCGCCTTCAGGCTGATCGGCGTCGCGGCGAGTGCTTTCGAGACGGGGCAGCCCTTCTTCGCGCTCTCGGCGAACTGCTGGAACGTCGCGTCGTCCATACCCGGGACTTCCGCTTCGGTCTCGAGCTCGATCTGCGTGATGCCGAAGCCACCCTCGACGGGCCCGAGATGCACCTTCGCCGTGGTCGACACGCGCTTCGGGTTGTGGCCTTCCTTGCCGAGCCCGGCCGACAGCGCCATGGAGAAGCAGCCCGCGTGCGCGGCCGCGATCAGCTCTTCGGGATTGGTCCCGGTTCCATCCTCGAAGCGGCTCGGGAAGGAATACTTTCCTTCCCACGCACCGCTTCCGAGGCTCATGGTTCCCGAGCCTTCTTTGAGTGTTCCGTTCCAGACAGCGTTCGAATGACGTACAGGCATCGATGCCTCCTTGTAGAAGTGTGTGATTCGGTCTCGACCGTTGATATCGAGGGTTGAACGATGTCCGAACCGTGGCCGAAGGTCAAGCGGCGAGATGTTGTACGTCACACGATCCTGGTAAGGCCGCGAGGTACCATGCTGGTCGCACGCCTCGGGGGCGCGCGGCCCGGGTTTCCCGCAATGGCCTTGATTTAACAAAGGAGAAGCTGAAGTTAGAAGTTAGAACGTTGAATTGAGAACCCAGAAACGAAGCCGCTCCAGGCTTTCTGGATTCAAAATTCAACGTTCTAACTTCTAACTTCAGGCTCGCTGCCTCTAACTCAAAGCCGTTGGGGTTTCCCGGAGCCGCCGGCTCCGAAAGCTCGCGGCACGGAGCGTGGGGATGAATGGGACAAGGAGCTTTCCGGAGTGGTTCCGGGACTTCGCGGCGACGCATCGCGGCAAGGCAACGATCGGCTTGCTGGCCGCCTTCACTCTGATCGTCGCGCTGCGCCTGTTCATCGGCGCCAGCACCCCCGCGGCGCACGTCGTCCGCAAGCCGGTGATCGAGACGCTCGTGATGAACGGCCGCGTCCTCGCCCGATACCGCCCCGAGATCGGAGCATCCGTCGGCGGTGTCGTTCGCGAGGTGCTGGTCGAGGAGGGCGACAGGGTCAAGGCCGGGCAGGAGATCGCACGCCTCGACGACACGGAGCTTCGCGCGCTCGTGGTCGAAGCCCGTTCGCGCGTCCGTCAGGCCGAAGCGCGGCTTCGACTCGTCGCCTCGGCGAACGAGCGCGCAAACGCGGAAGGCCTCCAGCGCGCCCGCGCGATCCTTGCGGAAGCCGAGAACGAGTGGAAGCGTCAGCAGACGCTCTTCGCCGAGGGAGTGACGTCGCAGTCGGCAGTCGACGCCGCGCGTCGCGCGGTCGACGTGGCGAGAAGCGATGTTGCATCGGCCGAAGCGCTCGCGGTGACGACGCGTGAAGGCGGGGACGAGGTCAGGCTGGCGAACGCCTCTCTCGACGAGGCGCGCGCCGCGCTCGAGAGCGCGACCGCGCGTCTCGACAAGGCGACGCTTCGCGCTCCGGCCGACGGCGTCGTCCTTTCTCGGCTCGTCGCCCCGGGCGCGGCAATCCAGGCGGGCGAGCCCCTCTTCGTCATGGCGTTCGAGCAGGAGACTCTGCTCCTGGCGCAGCCCGACGAGAAGGCGCTGCCGCAGGTGCGTGTCGGACAGAAGGCGAAGGCGTCGGCCGACGCCTACCCGCGCGAGCGTTTCGATGCGGAGGTCGCGTACGTAAGCCCGTCGGTGGACCTGCAGCGAGGCACGTTCGACGTGAGGCTGAGCGTGCCGGAGCCTCCCGCGTACCTGAAGACCGACATGACGCTCTCCGTCGAGATCATCGTGGGCGAGAAGAAGGACGCGCTCGTGATTCCCGTCGAGGCGGTGCGCGACATCGCGACGGAACCGTGGGTCGTGATCATCCACACGCACAAGGCGAGGAAGCAGCCGATCGTGATCGGTCTGCGCGGAGAGAAGTACGTCGAGATCGAGAAGGGATTGAAGGAAGGCGACATCGTCGCCCTGGCGCCCGGCCTCGCATTGGTCGGGAAGCATTTCCGCGCCGACATCGCGAAGGAGGAGTGACGATGCCCTTCGAGTGGCTCGTCGCCATCCGGTTCCTGCGCGAGGGAAAGGCGCAGACGATGCTCATCCTCTCGGGCATCGGCGTCGGCGTCGGCGTGATCATCTTCCTTTCGGCGCTGATCACGGGGCTCCAGCAGTCGATCATCGACCGGACGCTCGGAACGCAGCCTCACGTCGTGGTGAGGCCGCAGGAGGAGATGGTGCGCCAGCTGGTGCGCGTGCCGGGAGGCGTGGTCGTCGCGCGCATGCTCCGGCCGCCGCAACGCCTCCGCACCATCCTCCGCTGGCAGCAGACGCTCGATGAGGTTCGTGCCGTCGAGGGAGTGGTCGCGGCCGCCCCGGTCGTCAACGGCGCCGCGTTCGCGCTGAGAGGCAACGCCAACCGCTCGGTCGCCGTGCGCGGCGTCGAAGCGGGGAGCTACGCGCGCATCATCGACATGGAGTCGAAGATCGTCTCCGGACATTTCGACGTCGAAGGGGGCAAGGCGGTGATCGGCGTCGAGCTGGCGAAAGAGCTCGGCGTCGGCCAGGGAGACAAGCTTCGGCTCTCGACGCCCGACGGCCGGCAGGAGGTGTTCCTGATCTCGGGCATCTTCGACGTCGGCAATCGCGACCTCAACCTGCGATGGGTCTTCGTCTCGCTGCGCGCGGGACAGACACTCCTCGACCTCGCCGGCGGGATCTCGACGATCGAGCTGAAGTGCGACGACATCTTCGACGCCGAAACCGTGGCGCAGACGATCGCGAGCCGGAGCGGGCTCATCGCGGAGAGCTGGATGAAGCTCAACAGCCAGCTGCTCGTCGGCCTCCGGTCGCAGGGGAGCTCGAGCATCATGATCCAGTTCTTCGTCGTCGTGGCGGTGGCGCTCGGCATCGCGAGCGTGCTGATCGTCTCGGTGGTGCAGAAGTCGGCGGAGATCGGGATCCTCAAGGCGATGGGCACTCCGACGCGGCGTGTGGTGGGCGTGTTCCTTCTGCAGGGCGCGCTGCTCGGCCTCGTCGGCTCGATTCTCGGAATGTTGTTAGGCACCGGGCTCGCGATGTTCTTCCAGAAGCTGGCGAGCAATCCCGACGGATCGCCGACGTTTCCGGTGAACCTGACGCTGCTGCTCTACCTGCGCTCGGCGGCGATCGCAACGATCGTCGGCATCCTGGCCGCCACGAGCCCGGCGCGCGAGGCGGCAAAGCTCGATCCGGCGGAGGTGATCCGCTATGGCTGACCTAGGCCCGCTCGTCAACCTCCGCGCCGTGCGCAAGTCGTACGGCGAAGAGGTGGTCACCGAGGTTCTGCACGGGATCGACCTCGAGATCGCCCACGGCGAGTTCACGGCGTTGATGGGGCCGTCGGGATCGGGAAAGAGCACGCTGCTCAACCTGTTAGGGCTGCTCGATCGCGCGACGAGCGGGACGATCGACATCGCCGGCGCGGAGACGACGGAGCTTGGCGACGCGGGAAGGACGAAGCTGCGGGGCGAGACGCTCGGCTTCGTATTTCAGTTCCACCATCTCCTCCGCGCGTTCACGGCGCTCGAGAACGTGATGATGCCGATGATCGCCACGCGGGGACGGATCGAGGAGTGGATGGTTGAGCGGGCCAGGGAGCTCCTCGTCTCGGTGGGCCTGGAGGATCGCATCGACTACGCCGCCACGAAGCTGTCGGGAGGTCAGCAGCAGAGAGTCGCGATCGCGCGCGCCCTCGCAATGCATCCGCCGCTGGTGCTGGCGGACGAGCCGACGGGAAATCTCGACACCGAGACGGGCGACCAGGTCTTCGACCTGCTCCGCGATTTCAACCGGAAGCTCGGGACGACCTTTCTCGTCGTGACGCACGACGCACGGATCGCCGAGCGCTGCGACCGCGTGATCGAGCTCGTCGACGGCAGAATTCGGTGATCCGGGATCGCCGGACTCGGCGGAATGTCAGGCCAAGGCATGCCGTTCCCGTGCATCGCGCCCGTTAGGCGATCGGGCTATTCTGCCTGGACGGGGATTCGCTGTGCGGCGCGCAGCGCCGAGACATCGGTAGCCCCCGCCTTCAGGCGGGGGTACGGTCGCCCGAATTGAATCGTGCGCCGCTTCAGCGGCGCCACACGGCGCCCGGAGTCGCGCCGCTGAAGCGGCGCTTGAGGTTTCCGCGGCTGTGGCCCCCGGCTGAAGCCGGGGGCTACCGATGTCACGCCGCTGCGCGGCGACGGGCGTCTCGCCGCTGCGCCACGACGGTCCGTTCGGTCTTGTATCCCCTCGGAAACCGAAATGAAGAATGTCGAATGAGGAATGAAGAATGAAGAAGAAAGCGGGAGGTGCGGCCATGCCGTACCTCCCGCCTGGTTCTTTCACGCGCCTGACAACTTACGCCTAACAACTAACAACTAACAACTAACAACTAACAACTAACAACTAACAACTAACAACTAACAACTAACAACTAACAACTATCCCTACGGCCTCCACACCGGGACCCTTCCCGGCGTCCAGGGGGCGCCGAGCAACTCCATCTTCTGCTCGAGGCCGCGGAGATCGCCGTCGATCAGGGCGCGGAGCTTCTCGAGAACGGGACTGAACTCGTCGGACGCGATCTGCCACGCGTCCATGTGCGTCTTCGTCGGTGCGGAGGTCGAGGCCCACGCGCCGTCGACGATCGCGTTGACGCGCTCGGAGATCGACATCGGCGCCGGCTCGTTGTATTTCGCAATGGTCGGATCGCCGCTCAATGCGATCTCGAGATCCTTGAGCCGCATCTCGATCGCGCGTGCCTCGTCGAGGAGCTTCGGATCGGCGGCCGGCGTGTCGATCAGCGCCTGCTTGATATGGTCAAGGCGCGTCTGCGCTTCCGCCGCGGCCTGTTCCGCGCCCGACACCGCGCGCTGCAGGCTCGCCGCGCGTCGCTGGAAGGCGACGAGCGCCGCCGCGTCGGGAGCGGGAAGCGTTGCGAGGCCGATCGACTGCACGGTGAACGGCTGCGGCTCGCCGACCGGGGTCAGCGTTCCGTTGACCCGAGTCGCGAGGCTGACGGTGTAACGGCCTGCGCCGGCGAACGGGCCGCGCGGCGCGATCGCCCAGGGTGCGAGCTCTTCCTCCTCGAGCGAGGTCGGGTTCGATGGCGGATAGCGAAGGTCCCAGGCGACGCGATGGAAGCCTGCGTCGACCGGCCCGGTGATTCGCCGGACGACCTTGCCCGCCTCGTCGGTGACCGTGAGGATCGCCGTCGGCTCGTGCTCCCGCATCTCGGTGCGGAGCGCTTCCCACGACGGGTAGCGGATCTCTCCTCCCTTCTTCTCGAGCTCCCCGTACGACTCCTGGCGCGTCTTCTTGAGCGTCTTGATCTCGTCCTTCAGGTAATAGGTGAACACCGCGCCGAACGGAGGGTTAGGCGCCGTGTAGAAGTTCTCTCCCTGGAACGCCTTCGCGGGGATGCCGAGCGGAGTCGAGGGAGCGAAGAGCCACGCCGTCTTCGGCGAGCCGAAGAGGTGCGCGTCGCCCTTGAGCAGCTCGGGCGTCGCCGTGCGAAGCGGCGTGTAGTCGTCGAGCACGTAGAAGCCGCGGCCGAATGTCGCGAGCACCAGGTCGTTCTCGCGCTTCTGGATCGCGATGTCGCGAACGGTGATCGTCGGCAGCCCTCCCTTGAGCTGCACCCACTTCGCGCCGCCGTCGCGGGTGAAGAAGACGCCAAACTCCGTTCCGACGAAGAGCAGGTCGGGCGAGACGTGGTCCTCCGCGATCGCGTAGACGCTGCCGCGCGCGGGAAGATCGCCCGTCACCAACGCCCAGCTCTTGCCGCGGTCGCGGCTGCGGAGCACGTACGGCTTGAAGTCGCCCATCTTGTGGTTGTTGAACACCGCGTAGACCGTGTTCGCGTCGTGGCTCGACGCGACGATGCGCGCGACGTAGGTCGACGCGGGAACGCCCGGGAAGGTCGCGACCTTTCGCCAGTTCTTCCCGCCGTCCTCGGTCACCTGGATCAGCCCGTCGTCGGAGCCGGTGTAGATCAGCCCTTCCTGTTTCGGTGATTCCGCGATCGCGATGAGGTTCCCGTAGAACGACGTCGACGCATTCTTCGCGACGGCCTCGGGGCCCCACACCTTTCCCATGACCTTGAGCGTGTTGCGATCGACGCCGCTCGTCAGGTCGGGGCTGATCGCGGTCCAGCTGTCGCCGCGGTCGTCGCTCCGGAAGACGCGGTTGGCGCCGAAGTAGAGGCGCGTCGGCGAATGCGGGCTGATGATGAGCGGCGAGTCCCAGTTCCAGCGGAGCGGCGCCTCACCCTTTGCGGCCATCGGCTTGATGTCGGTCGTCTCTCCGGTCTTGCGATCGAAGCGGGCGAGGCCGCCGTGCTGCGATTCCGAGTAGACGATGTCGGGATTCGTCGGGTCGACGCGCGTCTGGAAGCCGTCGCCGAAGGTGGTGACGTACCAGTCGGAGTTCATGATCCCGTGATCGCGGATCGTGCGCGAGGGGCCGCCGAGCGTCGCGTTGTCCTGCGTGCCGCCGTAGACGGTGTAGAACGGCTTGTCGTCATCGACCGCGACGTCGTAGAACTGCATGATCGGAAGGTTCGACCAGTAGCTCCAGGTCGCGCCGCGGTCCCATGTCTCGTAGAGGCCGCCGTCGCAACCGTTGATCAGGTGGTCGGTGTCGCTCGGGTCGATCCAGAGCGCGTGGTTGTCGACGTGCTTGTACTTCTCGCCGACGTTCTTGAACGTCTTTCCGCCGTCCTCGCTCACCTTCATGAACGTGTCCATCGAGTAGACGCGGTCGGGATTCGTCGGATCGGCGAAGAGCTCCTGGTAGTACTGCGGGCTCGTCGGCGCGTATTTGCTGCGACGCTCCCACGATCCTCCTGCGTCGGTCGAGCGGAAGAAGCCGCTCTCGCCGTTCGCCGCCTCGACGAGCGCGTAGACGGTGTCGGGTTTCGCCGGCGAGATCGCGAGGGCGATGCGTCCGAGGTCGTCGTCGGGAAGTCCCTTGTTGATTTTCTGCCACGTCGCGCCCGCGTCGCGGCTCTTGTAGATCGCTCCTTCGGGGCCGCCGTTGATCAGCGTCCAGACGTGGCGGCGGCGCTGATAGGCGGTCGCGTAGATGACGTCGGGATTGCGCGGGTCGAAGACGAGGTCGCTGACGCCGGTGTTCTCGCTGATCGTGAGAACCTGCTTCCAGCTCTTGCCGCCGTCGATCGACTTGTAAAGGCCGCGATCGCCACCTGCCGACCAGAGCGGTCCCTGCGCGGCGACGTAGACGACGCTCGAGTCGCGCGGGTCAACGAGGATCTTTCCGATGTGCTCGGACGCCTTCAGGCCGACGTTCTCCCACGTCTTGCCGCCATCGACCGACTTGTAGACGCCGTCACCGTAGCCGACGCTCCGCTGGCTGTTGTTCTCGCCCGAGCCGACCCAGACGACGAGCGGGTCGTTGGGATCGAGCGTGACGCAGCCGATCGAGTACGAGCCCTGCTTGTCGAAGAGAGGAGTCCAGCTCGTCCCCTTGTTCGTCGTCTTCCAGACGCCGCCGGAGGCAACCGCGACGAACATCGTCGCCGGGTGCTTCGGATCGATCGCGAGGTCGATCACGCGCCCCGAGGCCACTGCGGGGCCGATCGAGCGAAAGGTGAGGCCGGAAAAGCTCTCGGCGTCGAACGCGCCGGGCGTGCGCTCAGGCTTGGCCGCGGGCTTCGCGGGAGACTTCGCGGCGAGTGCCGGCAGTGAGATGCAGAGAACGAGGAGGAGAACGATGGAGACGCGCTTGTTCAAGAGGAGCTCCTTCGATGCGGTGACGGTGGGGCGCGCTGCGCCGCCGCGCATCATACGGCGGGATGCGGCGCCGACGCGAGAGGCGAGGGGTTGTGTCGTACAGGACGTGACAGGGGCGTGACGGACGGAGGCAGGCGAAAGGCGAAAGGCGAAAGGCGAAAGGCGAAAGACGAGAGGCGACAGGCGAAAGGCGAGAGGCGAAAGGCGAGAGGCGATGAGCAGGCGAAGGCGGATGCCTTGCTCGCGTGGGTTCGTAGGGGCGACCCGGTGGGACGCCCGCTCTGGTGGTACCACCGAAATGCAACGAGCGACGCGCCGCGTGGCACCTACGGAACCGGATTGTTCATTCCCGCTTGCTTTGGCCTTTGGCCTATGGCCTCTGGCCTGCCGCTGTTGGCCTCAGGCCTGCCTTACGCGCCCAGCAGCGCCGCGAGATGCGCCTTCTGCTCGTCGGTCGGCTCCGGAAGCACTTCGAGCCTCCACTGCAGATCGGGCTTTTCGCCGAAGGCGAGGTCGAGGCGCTTGATCTCGCCGCGCCGCGCGATGAGGAACGCGGCCTTACTGCCCGGGCGATAGCAGGAGAGCCGCTCTTCCCACGTCGCCGGAGTCACGCGGATGTCGTCGACGGCGACGATCTCGTCCTCGGCGTTGAGCCCGAAGTCGTACGCGGGAGTCGCGCGACGAACCTCGTCGACGACGAGTCGCCCACCCTTGTCGCTCGTGATCGCGCCGAGCCACCCTTTCGGCTCGTCGTCCTTCTTCGCGTCGCCGTTCTTCGCCTTGAAGCGCAGGCCGTACCACCCGAGCGCGCCGCCGTAGTCGAGCTCGTCGGTCGAGTCGACCGCCAGCGCGAAGAACTGCGAGAGATCGCGTCCCGCAACCTCGGACGCGAGCGCACGGAACTCTTCGGTCTCGAAGCCGCGCTCGCCGGAGTACTTCGTCCACGCCGCGAGCATCACGTCGTCGAGGCTCTTCGCGCCGTTCGTCGCGGTCCGGATCGTCGCGTCGAGCAGGAACGCGATCACCGTCCCCTTCACGTAGTAGCTGATCGCGACGTTAGGCGTGTTCTCGTCGCGGCGATAGAGCGAGATCCACGCGCTGTATGACGCCGCGCTCGCCGACTGGACGAGCCGCCCGGGCGTCGTCTGCAGCGTCTCGATCAGCTCGCCGAGGCGGTCGAGGTACTCGTCGCGCGTGATCAGGGCGGAGCGGGAGAGCAGGATGTCCTCGTAATAGTTCGTGCAGCCCTCCGCGACCCAGAGGTCACGGGTGTAGACCTCGTTCTCGTAGTCGAAGGGGCCGAGCGCCGCGGGACGGAGCCGCTTTACGTTCCAGGTGTGGAAGAACTCATGGCTCACCAGCGAGAGCCAGTCGACGTATTCCTTCCGCTTCCGCATCTTGAAGCGCCCAGTCATCAGGAGGCAGGAGCTGCGATGCTCGAGCCCGCCGCGCGCGTCGGTGATCATGTTGAAGAAGACGTAGCGCTTGTACGGTACGCAGCCCCACATCGTCTGCGCCGCAGCGACGATCGCCTCTGTGTCCTTCGCCGCCTTCGCGCCGTCCCAGAGACCCGCCTCACCTTCGTTGACGAGGAGATGCGCCGCGCCGCCCGTCTCGAACTCGTAGACCGCCGCATTGCCGCAGTAGAGAGGGGAGTCGACGAGCTCGTCGTACGACGAGGCGAGGAACGTGTTCGGCACACCGGCGCTCTCGAGCGGGCTGACGACGCGCGCCCACGAGGGATGCGCCTTCACCATGATTTCGAATGTTGCACCGCTGCGATCCACCGGAACGAGGAACGTCGGCGCGCCGTTGAGCATCGCGAACTCGGCGCTCACCCAGTTCCCCTGCGTCGCCATCGTTCGCGCGTAGACGCGGTAGCGAAGCGTGAACGCCGGCGCGCCGTTCGTCGCGATGCTCCAGCGGTTCTTGCGCGTCTTGTCGACGGCGAGCGCGGCGCCGTCAGCACCGGCCGCAGTCACCGCTTCGACTCCCTTCGCGTACTCGCGGACGAGATACGAGCCGGGCGTCCAGACGGCCATCGCCATCACGACCTCCGCGGCGCCTCCGGTCGGGATCGTCGCTTCGATTTCGATGTAGTGGGTGTGCGGATGCGGGAACGAGAGGGTGTAGCGGAGAGTGTTCGACATGGCGGGCGAATGATAGCGAACAGCAGGCGAGAGGCGATAGGCGAGAGGCGATGAGCGGTCATGTTGAGTGCGCAAGCGTAGCTTGCGCACTCAACATCACTACGGCAGCAGCGCGATGGCGCGCAGCGGGCCGCCGGAGCCGCCGGCGATCTTCATCGGCAGCGCGACGATCCAGGCGCCGCGCTCGGGGAGCACGTCGAGATTCGCGAGGTTCTCGAGCCCGATCACGTTCTCGGCGTTTGCGACCCGATGGACGATGAAGTCCTTCGACTGCCCGTAGTCGATGCTCGCCGTGTCGACGCCGATCGCTGCGACGTGCCGCTCCTTCACGAGGAGCGTCGCGGCATCTTCGCCGTACGAAGGAAAGTGGAGCTTCGAAGCGTCGCCCGGCGTGTCGTCGCCGAGGTAGCGGAGCTTGTCGGGCCAGCGGGAGAACCATCCGGTGCGGAGGACGATGATGGAGCCTGGCTTGATCGTGCCGTTCCGCTTCTCCCAGGCGAGAACGTCGTCGGCTGTAAGGCGGTAGTCGGTGAGGCCCGCCTTGTCGCGAATGTCGATGACGACGGCGGGGCCGACGAGGCGATCGACGGGGATCTGGTCGGAGGTCCACTTCCCTTCCGCGAAATGGATCGGCGCGTCGAGGTGCGTGCCGCCGTGCTCCGGAGTGCAGAACGAGTTCGACGCGTAGAACCAGCCGCCCGGCGTCACCGCGTGGCTCAGCTCCTTCAGCTCGAAGCCCGAAGTGGAGGTGGGCCAGTAGATCGTGTCCTTGTCGAACGAGTGGCTGAGGTCGACGACGCGCGCCGTGGTGAGGTCGAAGCCGGGCGCCGGTGCGAGACCGGGATCCTCCGTCGTCGTCACCGAGACGCAGCCGGTTGCGAGGAGAAGGGCGAGAGAGACAAGTGCGAGACGCATCGTTCGAATCCTCCGGAAAGCGAATGCGAACGCTAGCGCAAAAGGGGGCGGCGGACAACCGGGAGAGAGGCAGGATTGTGAGGAATGAAGCTGAAATCAGCCGCGAGGCTCGCGCCATTGTCCACGAGCGATCGGAGTGTCATCCCGACGATCCCGCGAAGCGGGTGAGGAGGGATCTCGCAGGCTGGTACAGATGAGGTTCTATGCACCGGTGCTCGCTCGTGGCGCGTGAGTACCAGCCTGCGAGGTCCCTCCTCCTTCCCCCGCTTCGCGGGGTCAGTCGTCGGGACGACAACTCACTCGGGCGTTGCGAGTCGGATAGTCTCGAGCAAGCACAGAGAGGAATCGGTCCAGCCACCAGGCTTTTGCACTCCACCTGCCTGCTTTGACCTATGACCTATGACCTTTGACCTGCTACTCCGGCTTCATCCCATAGGCATCGCGCAGGACCTCGATCGGGTGCACCGGCGCGCGGCCGGTCTCTTCGATCACGTTCAGCCCCGCCATCATGCAGTCGGAGACGAAGCGGTCGGCTTCGGAGCTCTTCATCTGGCGGCAGAGCTTCTGGGAGCACTTGCGCGAGTGGTCGTAGTACTCGGCCTTCATGCCCCAGGTGCCGTCGAATGCGGAGCACTCTTCGATCGCTTCGACCGTCGTGCCCGGCGCGCCGGCGAGGATCTTCGTGAACGGCTGGCCGATGTTCTGCGCGCGGAGGTGGCAGGGGATGTGGTACGCGAGCTTGCCCTGCGGCGTGTCGAACTGCGTATCGAGCTTCCCTTCGTTCTTCAGCTTCACGAGATACTCGCCGATGTCGAAGGTGTTCTTCGCGACGAGCTGCGCGTCCTCGGTGTGCAGGAGCTCCGGCCAGTCCTGTTTCATGACGTAGGCGCAGGTTGGGGCGCAGACGACGACCGGGATGCCGCGCTTCGCGAGAGGCGCGAGAGCCGCGACGTTCTTCTTCGCGTTCGCGATCGCCTTTTCGACGTCGCCGCCGTCCATCGCCGGCATGCCGCAGCAGACCTGCTCGGGACGGATGACCGCCTTGCCGTTCCGCTCGAGCACCTGGACGGCCGCCTGGCCGACGCTCGGGTAGTTGTAGTTGACGTTGCAGCTCTCGAAGATCGCGACGACGTTCGAGTCGTCGGCCGTCGCGTGGACCTTCGGATGACGCTTCGCGAACCAGCCCTCGAACGTGAGCTCCGCGAAGGGAGGGAGGACGCGGTCGCGGTGGATGCCGATCGTCTTCTCCATCAGGATGCGGATCGGCTTCTGGCGGTTCGACCAGTTGACCAGCTTTGCGAACATCCCGGTCGACTGCCGCGCGGTCTTGTCGGGGTCACCGAGGATCTTGTCCTGGAACGTCACGCCGTGCTTCTTCGCGCGGATCGCTTTCGCGCGGAGCATGAGCCGCGGGAAGTCGACCATGAACTTGTGAGGCGGCGTGTAGGGGCACTTGACGTAGCAGAGCTTGCACTGGAAGCAGAGATCGACGACCTCGTCCATCTCCGTGTGTGTCAGTGCCTCGACTTCACCCTCACCCTTTTCCTCGTGACGGTCGATGCTGTCGAAGAGGGAAGGGAAGGAAGGGCAGTAGCTGAAGCACATCCTGCAGGTGTGGCAGACATCGTAGACACGACGCATCTCGTCGTAGAGGTTCGCCTCGTTCCAATACTTCGCGTCCCGGATGTCGTACACGATCAGGCCTCCAGAGCCGCCATGTCATCGAGATCGGCTGCGAGAGCCTTCACCGTCGCCGCCGGGATGAGCGCGGAGTGGAGGTATTTCTGGTGGTCGCTGACCACGGAGACCCTGGCGCCGGCGCGGAGCGCGGCGACCTGCGCTGGAGTCATCGCGAAGCGTACGAACTGCACCGAGCTGATCCGCTCGACGTCGATCTGTCGCTGGTCGAATGCCGCGGGAGCCGATCCCGCGCCTTCGAACTCGACCCGAAGATACTCGTCGAGGCCGAGCAGCTGGACGAGCCTGACGTCGCGCTCCTCTTTCTCCGGGAACTCGATGAGCATCGTGGCCGAGAGCTCGTCGGGAGCGGGGAGCAGCTCGCTGTAGGTCTCGAGCTCGTGGAGGATCTCGGGCTCCTTCACGATGCGCTCGGCGCGCACCATTTCGAGAATCTGGTAGGTGAGGGTCTCCCGGTTCTCGAAGGAGAGGATGATGTTAGGCCCGAGGGCGACGCGGCGAAGAAGGCGCGCTGCCATCGCCGAGGAGCGGATCTCGTCGCGCCGGCGCTCGTAGTCGCCGAGGTCGAGGATGTCGGATCGCGGAATGAGGCGGGCTGTCGTGTGCATCGAATCTCCTGTGCGAAATTGAAAATTGAAAATTGAAAACGATGCCGAGGGCGATCTGGTGCTGGGTGGAGGAGTGAGGCGGCCGCACGCCCGGCGTCGCCGGAATCGACGTCTTTCAATTTTCAATTTTGCATTTTCAATTTTGAACCGCGCGGCGCCCCCGGCGCCGCGCGGTTCACCGCGAGCTACGCGAGCGAATCGAGCCCCTTCTTGAAGCGGCCGGCGTGCGACTTCTCGGCGCGCGCGAGCGTCTCGAACCAGTCGGCGATCTCGTCGAAGCCTTCCTCGCGGGCGGTCTTCGCCATGCCCGGGTACATGTCGGTGTACTCGTGCGTCTCGCCGTGGATCGCCGACTTCAGGTTGGTGGCGCTGTCGCCCATCGGCATGCCGGTGGCGGGGTCGCCCGACTTCCTGAGGTAGTCGAGGTGCCCGTGCGCGTGGCCCGTCTCACCCTCGGCGGTGTCGCGGAAGAGCCCCGCGATGTCAGGCTGCCCTTCGACGTCGGCGAGCTTCGCGAAGTAGAGGTAGCGGCGATTCGCCTGCGACTCGCCCGCGAATGCGTCCTTGAGAGACTGCTCGGTCTTGCTTCCCTTGAGTTCCTTGGCCATGGTGTCTTTCTCCTTCTGGTTGGTCTTCAACTCCGTGACTGGAGCCGGTCGTTGATGCTGCGTCGGGATGCTTCAGTGAACCTCGGTGTCGCGGCACTTCGCGCAGACGCCGATTACGTTGACGCTTACGGCGTGGGGGACGAAGCCCCCGAGGCGGCGGCGCGGGGGAAGGGCGTCGAGAGACACGTCGTGGTAGTCGCCAACGCTGCCGCAGGTGGTGCAGATGAGATGGTGGTGGTTCGCGACGATCGCGTCGAAACGCTTGCGGTCGCCGGTGACCGGGATCTCGCGGACGAGCCCGATCGACTCGAGGGTTTCGAGCGTCTTGTAGATCGTCGCGAGTGAAAGCGACGGCATCGAGCGGCTCACGTCGTTGAAGAGCATCTCGGGGCTCGGGTGCTCCGTCGACCCAAGGAGAGCGCGGTAGATGGCGATTCTCTGGGGCGTGACGTTCATCCCTGCCTCGCGGCAGCGCAGGATCATCGTCTCCACCTGCTCGTTCACGAAATCGGCGGTTCGTTCCACGTGGAGAATCATTATCCATTCGGAAATCTTCGTCAAGTGTAAATGTGAAGAAAGTTCGCCGCCGGGGAGGCGCGGATTTTCCGATTTACGGCGATGAGGTTGTTAGTCGTTAGTTTTTAGTTGTTAGAAAGGCGAACAGGTGCAATCTTTATCGAAAGAGCCAGGCAGCCGGACGGGCTGTCATCTGGAGATATCCCAGAGGTACACGGAAGCAGCCTCCGTCTAACAACTAACAACTAACAACCAACCCCGATGTCCGACACCGCCACAGCTGCACCCGTCAAGCCGCTCCTGCGAGGATGGTTCCATCCGTTCGCGGCGCTGGCGAGTCTCGTGGCCACGGTGATCCTGCTCTTCCGGACCGCCCACGACATGCCGCGTTTCGTTTCGGTGCTGATTTTCGGGCTGTCGATGGTGCTGTTGTTCGTCGTCAGTTCGGTCTACCACATCGGCAACTGGAGCCCGAAGGTGCGCGCGGTGCTCCGCGCGTTCGACCACTCGAACATCTACGTGCTCATCGCCGGGACCTACACGCCGATCTGCGTGATCGTGCTCCACGGCTGGATGCGGGTATTCGTCCTGACGCTCGTCTGGTCGGTCGCCATCGCCGGGATGTCGACCTCCTGGGTCTCGACGAAGCTGCCGAAGTGGGCGACCTCCGGGATCTACATCGCGATGGGGTGGATCGTCGTGATCCCGATGCCGACGCTTTTCGACCGGCTTCCCTCCGTTGCGATCGTCACGCTCTTCCTCGGCGGCCTCAGCTACACGATCGGCGGCGCGATCTACGCGATGAAGCGCCCCAACCCGTTCCCGCGCGTGTTCGGATATCACGAGATCTTCCATCTCCTCGTCGTTACCGGCGCGGCTTTCTTCGCCTCCGTGATCTGGATCTGGATCGTCCCGCTGCCTCGCGTCTGATCGTCTCGTGCCGCGCGGCGCGGCCTGCCGTCGGTCGAATCGCTCGGTCCCGGTTTCCCGATATACTCAGCAGCCAAACATCATGGCGATATTCTCGAACGACCTGAAGGACATCCTCAAGCGTCTCGCCAACAAGGAATTCTCGAGCAGCGAGGAGCGTGACGACCTCCTCAACGGGCTCGCGGCGCAGCCTAACGTCAAGGCGCGCGACGTGACCTGGATGCTCTTCCGCCCCGATCGCGCGATCCGCGACACCGGCATCCGCCTCCTCCAGAAGCTCAAGGACGGGGAGACGGTCGACCTGTTTCTCGGCGAGTGCAAGACGAAACCGGAGGCCGCGGTGCGTGCCGCATCGGGACTTCTCTTCTCGCTCGGCATCCCTGGCGCCGAGGCGCGCATCGCGCAACTGGCAGGAAGCCAGAATCCGAAAGAGAAGGATCTCTCCGGGGTCGCGAAGAAGATCATCCTCGAGGCTCCCGTCACGAAATCGATCGAGCCGGCTCTCTGGCAGCTCGCATCGAGCGGGACCGGCGAGGAGCGGGCGGCGTACCTGATGCGCCTCGGCACGATCGAGTTCGACGCGGCCGCGATCCCGAAATGGCAGAAGCTCGCGCAGGACCACGACAAGAGCATCCGCGAGCGCGCGCTCGAGACCCTGGCCCACAGGGCGCCGGTGCAGTCGGTCGACATCCTCGTCGCGCAGCTCCCGAGCGCGAGCTACTCCATCCAGCAGTCTCTCGTCGAGGCGCTCACGAAGGCGGCCGCCGGGCTCGGCCCCGACTTCGCGCAGCGGATTCTTCCACTGATGGCGTCCGGCGACGCGCAGACCCGCTCCGCGGTGCTCAAGATCCTCCTCGGCATGGGGCACCGGCGCGAGCTGATCAAGCGCTACATCATCTTCTCGAAGTCGCTCGCCGGCTGGGCTCGCGACCGCGCCCTCGAATCGATGAAGGCGTTTGAGAGCGACCTCCTCGAGCCGACGATCGAGCTCCTCTCGGATCCCGACGAGGAAGTCCGCGCATCGGCGATGCACGTCGCTGCCTCGTTCGAAGACAAGCGCATCATCCCGGCGACGATCCGGCTCCTCAAGGATCCCGATTGGTGGATCCGCATCTCCGCGGTCGAGACGCTGGGACATCTCGGCGACCCGTCCGCGGTCGATCCGCTGATCGAGATGCTGACCGACGCCGACGTGCGCTGGTCGGCAGTCGAGGCGCTCGGCCGCATCGGCGACGTGCGCGCGCTGCCGCATCTCGGAAAGCTCTTCGGCGACCCGAGCCCCGACATCCGGATCGAAGTCATCCAGTCGCTCGTCCATTTCAAGCATCCCCAGGTGATGAAGGTCCTCGAGCAGGTGGCGCAGACCGATCCGTCGCGCGCCGTGCGGGCCCGCGCCCTCGACGTCATCGACGAGATCGCGAAGCGCGACCACACGACGATCGAGGGCGCCGAGCAGATGAAGCAGACGGCCCTCGCCGCGCGCGCGACGCAGGGAGAACCGCGGCTCCACCAGTACCTCATCGTCACGCGCAACCAGGGAGCGTCCGACTTCCACCTCGCGGTGAGCATGCCGCCGATCGTCCGCACGGCCGGCGTGCTGACGAGGGCCCAGGCCGAGCCGTTCACCGCGGAGCTGACCGAAGGGATGCTGCGCGAGATCCTGACGCCTCTGCAGCTCGAGAAGCTCGCACGCGAGCAGCAGCTCGACTTCTGCTACTACATCGCGTCGGCGGGGCGCTATCGCGCGAACATCTTCATCGACCAGAAGGGTTGGAACGCCGTCTTCCGCGTCATCCCGGAGAAGCCGCCGACGATCGCCGAGATCGGCCTTCCTCCGCACCTCGCCGAGATCGCCGACTTTCACCAGGGGCTCGTCCTGCTCTGCGGCCCGTCGGGCTCGGGCAAATCGACGACGCTCGCCGCGCTCGTGAACCTCTTCAACGAGACGCGGCACGACCATGTCCTCACGCTCGAGGATCCGGTCGAGTTCGTCCACCCGTTCAAGAACTGCCTCGTCAACCAGCGCGAGGTCGGCACGCACACGACGTCGTTCGCGCGCGCTCTTCGCGCTGCACTGCGCGAGGATCCCGACGTCATCGTGATCGGCGAGCTGCGAGACAACGAAACGGTGTCGCTTGCACTGACGGCCGCCGAGACGGGACACATCGTGCTCGGGACTCTCAACTCGACGAGCGCGCCGAAGGCGATCGACCGGATCATCGGCAGCTTCCCGAACGAGGAGCAGGCGCAGATCCGCACCGCGATGTCGGAGTCGCTCAAGTACGCCATCGCACAGCGCCTAGTGCCGTCGAAGGAGCCGGGCAAGCTCGTCGCCGTCTTCGAGATCCTCAAGGGAACCGGATCGGTCGCGAACCTGATCCGCGACGAAAAGACCTACCAGATCTACTCCGCGATGCAGATCGGCCGCGCGCAGGGAATGCAGACGCTCGACGAGGCGCTCCGCGAGCTCCTCAAGCAGAACAAGATCGCCCCCGAAACCGCCTACATGATCGCCGAGAAGAAAGAAGACTTCGAACCGCTCGTGTCGCAGGAGTTTTTGAAGGGGAGGACGATGGTGTAGCAGGTCATAGGTCAAAGGTCATAGCAGTCAAAGGCAGGCCAGAGGCCAAAGACCAAAGGCCAGAGCAGGCAGAGGAGCGGGGCAGAGATCGAAGGTCATGTGCACAGGCGTTAGTCACAGCGTGGATCGCTGCCTGCTTTGACCTTTGGCCTATGACCTTTGACCTGCCTCGTGCCGAGTGCCCGAGAGTTGCAGCCTTCGAAAGTGAAACAATGATCCAACAGAAGATCGACCGTTTCCTGAAGCTGATGAACGACCGCGGGGCGTCGGATTTCCACCTGACGGTGGGTCGGCCGCCGATGCTGCGCATTTCGGGGTCGATCGAGACGATCCGCTACCGCACCCTCTCCGAGGCCGATTTCGTCGACCTTCTCAAGCCGGTCACGCCGCAGCGGCTATGGGACGAGTGGTCGAAGGGAGGCGACGCCGACTACTCGTACGAGATCCCCGGCGTCGCGCGCTACCGCGTCAACCTCTTCCGGCAGCAGCGCGGCGCGGGCGCGGTCTTCCGCATCATCCCGTCGAAGATCATGACGATCGAGCAGCTCAACCTGCCGCAGCAGGTGCGCCGGATCGCCCAGCTGCGGAGCGGTCTCGTCCTCGTGACCGGGCCGACCGGCTCGGGCAAGTCGACGACCCTCGCGGCGATCATCGACCTGATCAACGAGACGCGCGACCTGCACATCATCACGATCGAAGACCCGATCGAGTTCGTCCACCCGAACAAGCGCTGCCTCGTCCATCAACGCGAGATCGGCTCGCACGCGAAGAGCTTCGCGGAGGCGCTGAAGGCGGCGGGACGCGAGGACCCCGACATCGTGCTCGTCGGCGAGATGCGCGACCTCGAGACGATCTCGATGGCGCTCTCCGCGGCGGAGAAGGGAACGCTGGTCTTCGGCACGCTTCACACCAACAACGCTGCGAAGACGATGGACCGCATCATCAACGTATTTCCCTCCGGCGAGCAGGAAGGCATCCGCAACGTCCTCGGCGAGACGATCCGAGCCGTCGTCGCGCAGCAGCTCCTGCCCCGCATCGGAGGCGGTCGCGTGGCGGCGCTCGAGATCCTCTTCGGTTCGCCGGCGCTCGGCAACATCATCCGCGAAGGCAAGACGCCGCAGATCACCTCGATGATCCAGGTGGGAATCAAGGAAGGGATGATCGACATGGACTCGTCGATCAGGAAACACTTCGAGGACGGAAAGATCACCGCGCGCGCCGCCTACGACAAGGCGATCGACAAGGAAGCATTCCGCCCGATGGTGGAGAAGGAAGGCGGGGCGTAGGGCGGGCCAAAGCAGGCGGAGAGGCGAAAGGCGAGAGGCGAGAGCAGGCAGGGAGGCACGCCAGAGGCCAGGGGCCAAAGGCCAGAGCTGGCGGTAAGGCAGGTCAAAGGTCATAGCAGGCGAAAAGGCGATGGGCGAGGGGCGAGAGCAAGCCTTGCTGACGGCACGGGGCAGCGTAGGGGCGACGCGGTGCTTCGCCCGTTTCGTGGGTGAGGGATGACCGGAGCAGATATGTCGCCTCGTTCTTTTCCTTCGCGTGCCTGGACCTCTCATCCGGTGCCGCCAGTCACAGCGGTCAGTGACGCGGACGCCTTCGGCGGCCTTGACCGAAAACTAGAATCGCGGTCGCAGCCGGTATATCCGGCAGTTCAAAAATCCGAGGCCCGCCATGACAAGCGGGAACAGCAGAGCGAGGGGAGCACTAAATGGACAATGCAAAGCTGACGCTTAACGGCAAGGAGTACGAGTTCCCCGTCATCGTCGGAAGCGAAGACGAGATCGGCGTCGACATCAGCACGCTCCGCGCGAAGAGCGGCGCGATCACGATCGATGACGGCTACGGCAACACCGGATCGTGCAAGAGCTCGATCACCTTCATCGACGGCGAACAGGGCATCCTGCGCTATCGCGGATATCCGATCGAAGAGCTGGCCGAGAACGCCAGCTTCGTCGAGGTCGCCTACCTGCTCATCTACGGCAAGCTGCCGACGCAGTCCGAGCTCGACGCGTTCAACGACAAGCTGACGCGCCACAGCCTCATTCACGAGGACATGAAGAAGTTCTTCGAGGGCTTCCCTTCGAGCGCGCATCCGATGGCGATCCTCTCGGCGATGGTCTCGTCGCTCTCGGCGTATTACCCCGACGAGAAGAGCGTCGACATGAACATCATCCGACTGCTCTCGAAGGCGCGCACCATCGCGGCCTTCTCGTACAAGAAGTCGGTCGGCCAGCCCTTCGTCTATCCGCGCAACGACCTCGGGTACTGCGAGAACTTCCTCCACATGCTCTTTGCGGTTCCGGCCGAGCCTTACACGATCTCGCCGACACTCACGAAGGCGCTGAACCTCCTCCTCATCCTTCACGCCGACCACGAGCAGAACTGCTCGACCTCGACGGTCCGCATGGTCGGCTCGAGCCAGGCGAATCTCTTCGCCTCGATCTCTGCCGGTATCTGCGCGCTCTGGGGCCCGCTCCACGGCGGCGCCAACCAGGAAGTCATCGAGATGCTCGAGCACATCAAGGCCGACGGCGGCGACTTCAAGAAGTACATGGAGCTGGCCAAGGACAAGACGTCGAGCTTCAAGCTCATGGGCTTCGGTCACCGCGTCTACAAGAACTTCGACCCGCGCGCGAAGATCCTCAAGAAGGCGGCCGACGCCGTCCTCGCCGAGCTCGGCGTCAATGACCCGACGCTCGCGATCGCGAAGAATCTCGAGGAGATCGCCTTGAACGATCCCTACTTCGTCGACCGCAAGCTCTATCCGAACGTCGACTTCTACAGCGGCATCATCTACCGCGCGATGAACATCCCGACCGACATGTTCACGGTCATGTTCGCCCTCGGGCGTCTCCCCGGCTGGATCGCCCAGTGGAAAGAGATGCACGACGACAAGTCGGCGCGCATCAACCGCCCGCGCCAGATCTACGTCGGAGAGAAGCAGCGCGCCTGGGTTCCTGCGAACAAGCGCTAGGCGCCCGTTCCCGCGTCATTCGAATCACGCCGGCCGCGCCCTTCGGGGCGCGGCCGGATCTTTTTGTCCCCGCCGCGTCCGCCGCAACGCATCGTCCTGTAGAATCTTCCGAGATCGCCACCATCGGAGACGAACATGACCGACGCTTCAAGCTCCGCCCCTGGTCCCAAGTCGAGCCCGTTTCCCTGGATCCTCGGCGGCTGCGGCTGCCTCCTCTTCGGCATCGGCATCGTCGTCGCCGGCATCTTCATGTTCGTGATGAAGGCCACCGAGGAGCCGGAGAAGGTGGTGAAGGAATTCCTCGCGGCCTCGGCCGCGGGCGACGCCGACCGCGCCTGGGCGACCTTCGCGCCTGAGCTGCAGCAGGTCCAGCCGCTCGACGAATTCCGCGGCGTCCTCACCGCGAACCCGCAGCTCTTCGACGTCGCCGACGTGAGCTGGACCAAGCGCAGCGTCAACAACGGCGTCGCGAGCTTCGTCGGAACGGCGAAGGCGAAAGGGGGAGGCGAAATCCCCTGCACCTTCTCGGTCCGACAGTACGAGAACGGCTGGAAGATCCTCGCCTGGCAGCTCGGTGGCGGGAGTTAGGGCGAGACCTCTTTACCGAGAGCCGCGGGAATTGTCATCCCGACGATCCCGCGCAGCGGGAGAGGAGGGATCTCGCAGGCTGGTCTCACGAGCCACGGGCCGGTGCGTTGAACCTCGTCTGTACCAGCCTGCGAGATCCCTCCTCCCTCGTCCCGCTTCGCGGAACTCGGTCGTCGGGATGACAACCGGCTCGCACGGACAGGGCCGCGACTCGCCTAACCCCTGAACCGCGCGACCACGATGCTGATGTCGTCGAGCTGGGGCGCGCCGCCGCGGAATGACTGCAGGCTCGTGAGTATGGCGTCGCGCACCATGTCGACGTTTCCGCCCGCCGCGAGCGCCTCGCGCGCGGCGAGCTCGAGCCGCTCCTCGCCGAACTGATCGCCCGCGGGTCCCACGAGCTCGGTGAGGCCGTCGGTGTAGAAGACGAGCGCGTCACCGTCTGAAAGCGGCGAGCTCTCCTCCTCCCAGCTTCCAGCGAGCTTCGTGCCGAGGGGCAGCGCAGGGCGCCCGATCCGGCGCGATGGCCCGTCGCGCGGAACGATGATGATCGGAGCGTGTCCCGCGGCGGCGACGCGGACGGTGCGACGCACGGGATCGACGATCGCGAGCATCAGCGTGACGAGCATCCGCCACTGGAGCCACTCGGAGGCGAGACGGTTCAGCCGCTCGAGCACCGCGACCGGATGACCCAGCTCCTCGCGCAGCAGATGCAGTCCGCTCTTGATGCCGGCAAGGACGAGCGCGCTCCCGACGCCGTGGCCCGCGACGTCGCCGATCGCGATGGCGACGGTTCCGTCGTCGAGGAGGAAGTGGTCGTAGAAGTCTCCGCCGACCTCGCTCGCGGGCGTCGACGCCGAAGCGATCGAAAGCCAGCCGACCGCGGGCGCGGCGACGGGAAGCATGGAGAGCTGGATCTTGCGTGCGTCGGCGAGCTCGTCGCTCATCCGCGCGCGCTCCTGCTCGCGCAGCGCGAGGCCGGTCCACTCCTCGAGAAACGCTCGCCGGGCCTGCCGGGTGAGGAAGATCGATACCGCGGCATACATCGAGTTGACGAACAGCGGCACGAGGATCGCTTCGCCCTCCGTCATGTCGCGGCCTGCGCCCACCAGCCCGAGGATCATCGCCGTCGCGATGAATACGGCCGACACCGCCAGGCAGCGGCGAGTGGGAAGACGAAAGACGAGCAACATCATGGGAAGCAGCGCGATCGGCAGGATCCTGCGGAACTCGGAATCGGGAGCCGCGGCGATCATCGCCGCGCCGGTGAGCAGAATGAAGCCGGGGACGATCGCGGGGAAGTACTCCTCGTACAGCGCACTGTCGCGCGTGAAGTACATCGCCACGAGCGCGGCGAGCCAGAGCGTCGCCGCAGCGAGGCCCGGCAGATCGCCGTCGACGGAGTTGTCGATGAAGAAGCCGAACGCGGTAGGAATCGAGAAGCGCCAGAACCAGCGCAGCACCCGATAGTTGAGCCTGTCGAAGTGCTTTTGCACCGCGCGCTCCTGCGGGAGCCGGGCGAGCTGTTCGAGTGTCCAGAGTTTCATCGGGAAGGATTATCTTACCTTCACCGCGACGAACGTGATGTCGTCGGCGGGCTCGGCGCCGGCGGTCCAGGCCTCCGCCTTCGCGGAGAGGCGGTCGAGGATGCCGCGGGGCGACTCCTTCGACGCTGCCGCGAACTCGTCCTGCGCCGCCGCGTAGCCTAACGGATCGCCTGCCGGGTCCTGGAGCTCGGGAAAGCCGTCGGTCATCAGGAGCAGGGTGTCGCCCGGCGTGACAGGAATGCTCCGCTCGCCATAGGTGAACGGGAGCGTTCCGAGCGGCGGCGCCTCGATCGCGATGTCCTCGATCGTGTCGGTCGCCGCGCGATGGATCAGCACCGGAGGCATGCCCGCCGCGGCGATCTCGACGATGCCCGGCCGGAAGCGCGCGAGCGTCAGCGCCATCGCCATCCTCTCGAGCCCCATCCTTCGGATCGACTGGTTCGCGCGCTCGAGGAACTCCGAGAGCGTGTCTTCGGGCGTAAAGGTCGCGAAGAGGCTCTTCACGACGGTGACCATCGTCCCGGCGCGCGCGCCGTGACCCGTCGCATCACCGATGACGAGCGTCAGCGTGCCGTCGGGGGCGAGAAGGTAGTCCCAGTAGTCGCCGCCGACTTCCGTCGCGGTGTGGACGTACGAGGCGACGTCGAGCTCTGGGTGCGACGGCGGCGAGGAGGGGAGAAGCGACAGCTGGAACCTCCGCGCCTCCTCGAGCTCCGCGCTCTTTCTCTCGTACTGCGCCGCGAGGAGGCGCTGCTCGATCTCCTGCTCGCGCCTCGTCCGCTCTTCGTCGAGGAGCCGCTCCTGGTTCTGGCGCAGGTCGCGCGCCATGCCATTGAAGGCCGCGGCGAGCTTGCCGATCTCGTTCTTCGATCCGACCCGCACCTCGGTGTCGAGTTTTCCCTGCGCGATCTGTTCGGCGGCGTCGGTGACCGTCTCGATGTCGCGCGCGATGTGGTTCGCGAGCGGGACGATGCCGATCAGCGCGAAGCCGATCAGTCCGAGGCCGAAGGCGAAGTTGCGCGCGGCGACGGCGCGCATCTCGCGCAGCGATTCGCTGATCGGCCGTGCGATCGCGAACGACACACCCGCCTCGGCGGCGGGAGCCGACGCGACCACCCAGTCGGCGTCAGCCGTACGGCCTCCACGCGCGATCGCGTCGAGCCCGGCGTCCTCGATCTTCTTCTTTTCGTCTTCACTCGCGGCGAACAGCGTCCCTTCGTGGTCGACGGCGAACACCAGGTCGCCTTCCTGTGACGCCGAGCCCCTCACGACACGCCTCACGACCTCGTCGCCGCGCAGCTGCGCTCGGAGCCTTCCGATCGTCTCGCCGTTCTTGACGATCGTCGTGGCGAACTCCTTCGAGTGGAGCTTCATCACTGCGTTTCCGTCGGCCATCCTGCCAGCCGTGCGCTGCTCCTCGAGCCTCGCCCGCAACTGCTCGAGCGCCTCGGCATGCGTCTGATTCCGCGCCTCCTGCGCTGCCTGCATCGCCTCGTGCGTCTGCGCGATCGCTCTGTCGATCTCGGCTCTCGTCGCGGCGTCGATCTGCCGCGAGTCGGGAACGGGAGGTGGTGGCGGCACGGCGGCGACCGACGGAACGGGCGCGACGCGCGGCGCAGGCGCAACCGCCGTGACGGGGGAGACGGAGGGGAGCGGCTTCGGCGCCGCTACGGGTGCCGCGACTGCGACGTCAGCGACGACCGCGGGCTCGGATGGAGTCGAAGGCGCTTCCGGCGCGTCAGGGACGACGTTGATTGTGAGGAGCTCGGCATTGTCGCCGAGCACGACGCGAAGCTTTTCGGGGAGTTGTCCGTCCTCGGAGCTGGCGCCGGCGAGTATCGCCTCGATCGGCAGCGAACCGACACGCTCCATGTCGCGCCCGACGGTCTCGGCGATCACGTTGACCCGCCGGTCCATCTGCGAGGCGAGCGTCGAGGTCTCGTGCTCGACCGCGCGGCGGAACGTCTGCTCCGACGTGAAGTAGCCGTACGTGACGATCGCCGTCAGCGGGACGACCGAGAGGACGACGAACGCCGCAATGAGCTGAGTGCGAAGCCTGCGCATTCTCTTTTCCTGGTCTGAATACGACGAGATTCGTAAAAGGTTCTCGGTGCGGCGAGAAGGGGCTCAAACCTGTCGGTCACGGCAAGCTCACATCATAGCTGCGCCTCATGGACTTGTCGTCTCGACGACCGATCCCGCGAAGCGGGAGTGGGAGGAGAGACCTCGCAGGCTGGTACAGATGAAGTCTTAAGCCGGACAGGCGACTTGCTCGTTGCGCGAGAGTACCAGCCTGCGAGATCCCTCCTCGCGTTGCTCGTCGGGATGACAACTCGTGCAGTCCGCCGCAGGACGACGGCGTGCCGTGCCCTCACTTCGCGTCTTCAAAGGCCGCCCGGAACTTCCCGACGCCCTCGTTCGTGCCGCAGACGAAAATCGCGTCGTTCTCGCCGAGGCTGAAGTTCTCGGGGAAGGATGTCGTGACCTCACCGTCACGTTCGACGGCGACGACGGAGCAGCCGCCCCTCGCGCGGAGGGTGGCATCGTGCGGATGCCGTCCCGCGAGGCTGCGCGCTTTGATCCTCTGAACCCGCAGGTGCTGGTAGAGCGACACCGCCTCGTGCCCGAGGAGCCGGTAGGAGAGCATCTGCCCGGAGACCTTCGAGATCGAAAGCGCGAAGTCGGCGCCGGCGCGATAGATGTTCTCGACGTTTCGCGCGTGGTTGACGCGTGCGATCACGGGTGCCTCTGGGGCGCAATCCTGCACGATCACCGTCGCGAAGAGCGTGGCGTCGTCGGTGTCGAGCGCGAGGATCACCGCGCGCGCAGTCTCGACTCCCGCGGCGACCAGGACGCTCGGGTCGAGCACGTCGCCGGCGATGTCGACTCCCTTCCGTTCGACGCGATCGACGACGCGTACCTCTTCGCCCGCGTCGGTGAGGAGCTGATGGACCTTCTGACCGACCTCGCCGAAGCCGGCGACGAGGAAGTGGCCGCTGCGCCGCAGCGTCGTCGCACCGTCGGCGATCGCGGCGAGCTTCGCGAGGCTCTCGCGACTGCCGACGACGACGAGGATTCCGCGCGGCTCGAGGCGCATGTCGAGACTCGGCTGTGTCAGAAGGCGTCCGCCGACCCATTGCCCAAGCACGGTGGCGCCACTGCGCGCTCCGATGTCCGATTCCGCGAGCGTGCGGCCGACCAGCGGGCTCGAAGGGTGAATCCGGAGCTCGTGCAGCTCGACGTGATCGCCGAGCTGCCGGATGCCAGCGAGGCGCGGGCTGATCGCTTCGCTCGCGCGCGCGGCCAGCGCCGCGGCGAGGATGTGCTTCGGCGTGTAGACCGCCGTGGCGCCTGCGATCTCCATCGGCCGGCGGTGGACCGGGTCCTCCACGAGCGCGTAAATGGGGCCGTCGAAGCCCATCTGGCGGGCGCGGAGGATCATCGCCGCGTTCTCTTCGTCGGTGCCGTTCGCAACCATCGCCCGCGCGCGCATCAGGTGCGCCGCATCGAGCGAGTCTTCTTCGGTGCGGACGAAGATCACCGGCGTTCCCTGCTCCAGCGTGCGTCTCGCCTCCGCCTCGTTCGTCTCGACGACCAGGGCGGGAACGCCCGACGAGCCGAGGTTCTCGACGAGCGTCTCGACCGCGGGGCCGAAGCGGTAGACGAGAACGTGATCGCGAAGGTTGTGGTCGGCTTCGCGCGGGAGACGCTCCTCGAATCGTTCTTCGAGGAACGGGACGAGGTAGATCGGGATTACGAGGAAGACGAAGAAGACGCCGAAGAGCTGGAGGAGCACCACGTAGAGAACCATTCCGGGATGGTTCCAGTGCGCGTCGGCGCCGTATCCGGTCGTGCTGAGCGTCTCGGCGACGAATTCGAGCGACTGCCAGAAGTCGCGATGCTTCGCCTCGAACGACTCCATGCCCCACATGTAGACGACCGCGCTGGCGACGAGCATCACCGGCACGGAGAGAAGGAGCAGGAGCAGGCGTTTCTGCGATCGACGCATCGCGAACTCTTGCTGTGAGGATACAGCATGGGGGAGTTGTTAGTTTTTAGTTGTTAGTTGTTAGACAGGCAGCGCAGGACGTGCGGTTTGTCGTAATGAACGGCGGGGTATGCGGTAGTCGTGGGCTCTTGGTTGTCAGTCGTTGGACGGGCAGCGCCGCTGCGCGTGATCGACGCCTTTTCAGGATGCCGCCCGTCTCCCGCTCCGCGGGTTCAGGGCGACCAATTGCACGGCCTGCGCTGCCTGTCTAACAACTAACAACTAAAAACAAACAACTCCTCCGGGTCTACGCATCCGTCCGCTCGCGAATCTCCGCGCGAATCCATCGAAACGCCTGCGCGACGACGCCGATCGAGACTCCGATGAGGACGATCTGGCCGACGTTCCAGCTGGCGGCGATCGTCACGATCGAGACGGCGAGGGCCGCCGACCAGGCGAGGCGTCCGAGCTTCAGCCGCTCGCGCACGGTCAGCGCATGGAGCGCGTCGCGGCGCTCCTTCTTCGCGCGGTGCGCCGCGGCAGCGGCGAGGACGTGCTGCTCGTCGATGCCGAGCTCCCGCGCAGTCTCGAGAGCCTGGTCGAGCGACGCGACGTCGCGCGATTCCTGCCGGCGGCTCGCCTCGCGGAGGATCGCCGCGAGCTCGGCGGGGGTGAAGGTCGCTTCCGCCGCGCTTCGGGCGCGCGCCGTCGGGGGTGCAGTCGTCAGTGTGGGCATCGTCGTAATTGATTTTACGCACCGAACCTCCGGTGGTTGCACGGCGACGAGCCCTTGCCTATACAATTCCATCATGCCGTTGGCGAATGGTTCGCGACTCGGTCCCTACGAGATCGTTTCACGCCTTGGCGCCGGCGGGATGGGCGAGGTCTACCGCGCGCACGACAGCCGCATCGGCCGCGACGTCGCCATCAAGGTTCTTCCCGACTCGATCGTGCGTGATCCGGAGCGCCTCGGCCGCTTCAAGCACGAGGCGGTTGCCGCCGGGATGCTCAACCATCCCAACCTCCTGACGATCTACGAGTTCGTCGAGACGGGCGGCCAGCCGTACATGGTCTCCGAGCTCCTCGAAGGCGAGACCCTCACCGAGGTGATCGCGCGCGGGCCGATCCCGCAGAAGCGGGCGGTGGAGTATTCGCTGCAGATCGCGAAGGGGCTCGCTGCGGCGCACGAGAAGGGGATCGTTCATCGCGACCTGAAGCCCGACAACATCTTCGTGCTCGGCGACGAGCGGGTGAAGATTCTCGACTTCGGACTCGCCAAGGTCCATCCCGATTTCGCGGGAGGCGCGGCGGGTGCTGCTCCGGCGACCGAGCCGGGCATGGTGCTCGGTACCGTCGGCTACATGTCGCCCGAGCAGGTGCGCGGCGCGCCGCTCGATCAGCGCTCCGACATCTTCTCGTTCGGCGCGATCCTCTGGGAGATGCTCGCGGGAGGGCGCGCGTTCAGCCGTCCATCGCAGATCGAGACGCTCAACGCGATCCTGAAGGAGGATCCCCCCGAGCTCGGAACGATCAACCAGAGAATCTCGCAGACGCTCGAGAAGCTGGTGCACCGCTGCCTCGAGAAGAAGAAGGAGAACCGATTCCAGTCGGCGCGCGATCTCGCGTTCCATCTCGAGACGCTGCTCTCGGGCGACGCCGCGAGCCGCGCGCACGCGGCGCAACAGCAACATCCGGAGCATGGCGATCGCGAGCCGACCGCAAGGCTCCAGACGCCGCCGCCGACGACCCGGGTCCATACTCCCGCGCGCCCGTTGACTGCCGCGGGAAGCGTCCAGACCCCCGCCGCCGCGCATTCGACCGCCACACCGCGGCCGAAGACGCAGAACGTCCCGAGACCAACCACGACGCAGGCGCACATGCGGCCGATGCCGAAACCGGAGAAGAGGGCGAGCACGCCGCTGCTCCTTCTCGGCGCTGTCGTGCTCCTCGCCGCGGGAGCGCTGGCGGAGTATGCCTTCAACAAGAGGCAGGACGAATCGAAGACGACGACGTTCCACCGGTTGACGTTCCGCCGCGGCGACCTTCTCGGCGCGCGCTTCGGCCCCGACGGCGAGACGGTGGTCTACAGCGCTGCATGGGACGGGCGCCTGCCCGAGCTCTTCATGATGAGGACCTCGAGCCCCGAGTCGAAGCCGTTCGGGATCCAGAACGGAGACGTCGCGGCGATTTCGAAAAGCGGCGAGGTGGCGGTGATTCTCGACGTCGATCGCGCGACCGGAGCCGGAAAGCTGGCGCGCGTGCCGCTCATGGGAGGGCAGCCGCGCGACGTGATGGCCGACGTCCTCGACGCCGAGTGGATGCCCGACGGACAGAACCTCGCCGTGATCCACCGGATGGGCACCGAATACCGCCTCGAGGTTCCGATCGGCACGGTGGTGCTCGAGTCGCAGAAGCGAATCGGCGCGATCCGCATCTCGTCGGATGGGACGCGCGTCGCCTTCACCCAGCAGAACGCCGGCGCCTTCGAGATCATGATGATCGAGAAGGGACAGCCGGAGCTGCTGTCGAAGGGCTGGTCGAAAGGGGTCAACGGACTCGCCTGGGCGCCTGACGGCAAGAGCCTCTGGTTTACCGCTGCGACGGGCAGCGAGCCGCCGTCACTCTATTCGGTCAAGCCGGGAGACGAGCCGCGGCTCGTGAGCCGCCTCACCGGCGCGCTCCGCCTGCAGGACATCTCGAAGAGCGGCCGGGTGCTGCTTACACACGCGACCTGGCGGTCGTCGCTGATCTTCGAGCGCGCCACGACACCCGTTGCGGCTGCGCCGGTCACGGGCGAGACGATCGCGGCGATGGCCGAAGCGTCTGCGGCGACGACGTCGACGGCTCCGCCGACCGACAGTGCGGCGCCGACCTCGACCGCTCCGCTGCCTCCCGTCGTCGAGGCGAGCGGCGCACTGACCGGCACCGACCTTACCTGGCTCGACTGGACCGTGCTCAACGACGTCTCGGCGGACGGCGAGCTCGTGCTCCTCAGCGAGACGCGTGAAGGAGGTGGCTCGGGAAGCTCGATCTACGTCCGCAGGACCGATGGCTCGACGCCGCTGCGCCTCGGTGACGGCTGGGGCGACTCGCTTTCGCCCGACGGCAAATGGGTGCTCGCGCACCTTTCGCGCACGAAGCTCGTGAGGATGCCGACCGGCGCCGGAACGGCGGAGGAGATCAAGACGATCGACTCGTTCGCCGACGGCGCGCTCTGGTTCCCCGACGGAAAGCGGTTCGTGATCTTCGGCAGCAAGGGAGCCGGAGGCGCAGCGCTCTACGTGCAGGACGTGACCGGCGGAGAGCCGGTGCGAGTGTCGCCCGAAGGAATCTGGTACGCCGGGGTCAGGTCATGGACTGTGTCGCCCGACGGCCGGTACGTCGCCGGGATGGACGCGAACCGGAAGCTGACGATCTATCCGGCCGACGGCTCGAAGGAGCGGCCGGTGCCCGGCGTGCAGCCGGAAGAGATTCCGCTGCAGTGGAGCGCCGACGGCGCGTCGATCTACGTCGCGAAGTCGAACTCTCTGCCGGCGAGCGTCTACCGCGTCGACGTCGCGACGGGGGAGCGGACACTCTGGCGCGAGATCCGCCCCGACGACCCCGCCGGCGTCTACCGGATCAGCCCCGTCGTCATCGCCCGCGACGGCTCCTTCCTCGCCTACAACGTCCTCCGCTCCGTCGCCGACCTGTACGCGGCGGATGGGTTGGAGTAGGCGAGAGGCGAGAGGCGAGAGGCGATAAGCAGGCGATGTGGAGTGCCCCGCGAAGCGGGACGCAGCTTGCGCGCTTCCTCGGCGGAAGCTGCAGCTTCCGCTCTCCATTGCAGATTACCGAGTGCGTCGCAGCCCACGCCGAAGCTTCGCTTCGGCAAGGAAGAGCGCAAGCTACGCTTGCGCACTCCACATAGGCGCTCCGCCTGCTCATCGCCTCTCGCCTTTCGCCTATCGTCCGCCTCTCGCCTCTCACCTCTCGCCCGCCTCTCGCCTTTCGCCTCTCGCCCGGTCTCCGCTACACTCGCCCCCATGAACGACAACTCCGAGCGCTCCACGAGCGAGCTCCATTCGTCCATCCGGCACAGCTGGATTCCGGTCGTCGGCTTCTTCGCGATCGCGGTGCTGGTCGCGGCGCTGACGGTGCGGATCTTCCTCCCGTTCATTACGCCGATCCTGCTCGCGGGGATCCTGGTGTCGTTTACCTATTCGAAGTACGACAGGATGCGGGTGCGAGTCGGCGACCGGCCGACGCTCGCCGCGGCGCTGATGATCACCGGATTGACTCTGCTCGTGGTGCTTCCCGGCCTCGTGCTCACCGCACTGCTGGTCCAGGAGGCGAGCGGAATCGTCCAGTCACTGCAGGGCGCCGACGTGATGCAGAAAGTCGAATCGCTGCAGATCGAGACGCGCGTGCACGACATCGCGGCGAAGATTCCAGGCGTCGACGCCTCGAAAGTCAATCTGCCGGCGCTCGGCGTCACCGCGGCGAAGAAGGTATCGGGCTTCATCGCAGGCAGAGGCGCCCAGGTCTTCTCCTCCGTGCTCGACATCGTCGTCGGGCTCTTCCTCATGATTCTTGCCGCGACCTGGTTCTACACCGAGGGAAAGTGGCTCGTCGCACAGCTCGAGGAGCTGTCGCCGCTCAAGCGGAACCAGACGAAGGAGATTTTCGGGAAGGTGAGGGGAGTGATCGACGCGACGCTACGCGGCCAGGTGCTCACGGCGCTCGCGCAGGGGGCGCTGACTGGTATCGGATGCGCGATCGCCGGCGTGCCTGGCTCGTTCCTGTGGGGCGCCGTCGCGACGGTGACGTCGCTCATCCCGATGGTCGGCGCCGGCCTCGTCTGGATTCCGGCCGCGGTGTACTTGTTTTACAGCCACGGAGTCGACTGGCACGCGATCTTTCTCGTCGGCTGGGGCGTGCTCGTCGTCGGCACGATCGACAACATCATTCGCCCTCTCGTCATGAAGGGCGACACCGCGATGTCGGGCATCGTGCTGATCTTCTCGATCCTCGGCGGGATGAAGCTCTTCGGAATCCTCGGCATCCTTCTCGGCCCGCTCGTCCTCGTCGTCTTCGTCACCGTCGTCGGCTTCTACCGCGAGATGTTCGTCGACGAGATCGAAGCGAGCGAGTAGGGGGAGGATTTCAGATTTCGCAGCGATTGTTAGGCGCTGGCTCAGCTGTCAGGTGTCGTTCGATACTCAGGCTTCCACCAGAGCGTCAGTAGATCTTTCGACCTCGGCATCTAACTCCGAAATCCGAGATCCCAAATCCGAAATCGGCTCAGTCTTTGATTTCGATCCTGATCTGCCGCGGCTTCGTCTCCGAGCGTTTCGGCATCGTCAGCTCCAGGACGCCGCGCTCGTAGTGCGCCGAGATCGACTCGGCGTCGACGCTGCGGGGAAGCGTGAAGGTGCGCATGAAGCTGCCGTAGGCCCGCTCGATGCGGTGGTAGCTCTGATCCGATTCCTTCTCGAAATTCTTCTCGCCGCGAAGCGTGAGAATGCCTCCCTCCACGTGAACCTCGATCGCCTCCTCCAACACGCCGGGGATCTCGGCACGGAGCACGATCGCGTCGGCGGTCTCGATGATGTCGCACGGCGGCGTCCATTGCCCCGACACGAGCTGGTCGTCGTCGTCGAGACCGGGGCCGAACATTCTGTTGAGGCGATCCTGGAGTCTGAGAAGTTCGTGCGCTGAGTTCCAGCGACCTGCACCCATCGTTGCCTCCTGCCGCGGCGGCACTCCGGGACGCTCTCCGTCCTCGGGGCTCGCCGGGTCCGCAGTGGTCAATTCTATCAGCGTGAGGGACAGGGGGCGGCGAGTGACGGTACCGGAGCAGGTGACCCTCGACGTCGGCTCACGGTTGGCATCCCGGAGGGATGCCAGAAGGTAGCCGGGGGTCGGCCCGCGCAGCGGGGAGACCCCCGGAATCGGAGATAACGACAGTGCGCACCCCGGCAGGGGTGCCAGCGACCGGATTGATGCTCGCGATCTGGCACCCCGCCGGGGTGCGGATCGCCTTGCGCTCGCGAACCCCGGGTCGCCCCGCTTCGCGAGGCGACCCGGGGCTACCTTCTTGCACGCCTCCGGCGTGCGGTTCGACGCCGGATTGGACACTGTTTCGCTCCGGCCTGACATTGAAAGGCACACCCCAGCCTTGCCAAGCAATAAGTATGGCAATATACTTTGTGCAACTAAGTACACAGCCACGCGTACTAACAACCGAGGTGACCCCGATGGCGCAGATCGAGCCGTTCGACAGGGAGATGAAGCGGGGGACTCTGGAGCTCCTGCTGCTCCGCCTCGTGCGGGAGCGGAGAAGCTACGGATACGAGCTCGCGAGCGATCTCAACGGCCGGAGCGGCGGGTGGATCGACCTGAAGGAAGGGACGCTCTACCCGGTGCTCTACAGGCTCGAAGACCAGGGCCTCATCGCCGCGGAATGGGATCCGCCGGCGCGAGGTGTTCCGCGCAAGTACTACAAGATCACGGCGAAAGGCCGGAAACGTCTCGACGAGCTGACGGAGAGCTGGCGCGCTTGGGTGCGCGTGGTCAACGAGGTGCTCGAGAGCTCAGGTGAAGGAGGAAAGCAGTGAGACAGAGGGACCGGTACATCGAGGAAGTGATGCGAATGGTCGTCGCGACGCGCGAGGACCGGGAGCGGTTTGCGTCGGACCTTCGGATGCACTTCGAGGAAGGATTCTCCCGCGGCCAGACGGCGGCGGAGGTCATCTTCAAGCTTGGAACGGCGGAAGCCGTCGCCGATGCGTTCAACGCGGAGAGACAGCTGGAGTACGCCACCGTATGGCGTCGTCTCGCCGCGTTCTTCGCCGACATGATCATCTTCGTCGTCGCGGCGATTCCTGTGGTCGCGACGGTCGTCGCGATCGAGACGCACGTTTTGCCCGACACGGTAGGCTTCGCGTTGATGGCGATCTGCGCGCTCGCGATTTTCGGTCTCTCGCTCGCGTACTTCCCGCTCGCCGAAACACGCTTCGGGATGACTCTCGGCAAGAGGCTGATGAAGCTCCGCGTGATCGACGAATCGGGCGGGCCGATCCAGCTCCGCCAGGCGGTCATCCGCAGGCTCTCGTTCTACTTCGATCTCCTCGCGGTCGACGCGCTCTTCATCTTCTTCAATCCGAAGCGGCAGCGCGCGCTCGACATCGTCGCGAAGACGGTGGTGATCGAGGAGCCGGGAGAAGTGGTTCCGGCCTGGGCGTGGTTTCTCGGCTACGGCGGCTGGCTCGCCCTCGCCATCGCGATCGCCGCGGTGGCGCTGCCGTATTTCTAGAGCGAGGCTTGTGTGGCGCAGGCACTCCTGCCTGCGCGCGGCGCGAAGCGCCGCGTCGTGTTGCGCACCGAGGACGGTGACGAGGAGGGCGAGTCGCCTTCGGCGACGCGCAGGCAAGAGTGCCTGCGCCACACTGGAGGAGTGCAGCCCCGCCTCAGCGCCCCGTTTCAATCCGCCCTAACAACCTCAGCAACCCGTCGAGAATCGTGAGCGGGTGAGGCGGGCAGCCTGCGATGAAGAGATCGACCGGGACCACCGACTCGGCGCCGCCGTGCTGTTCGGGGCTGCCGGCGTAGATGCCGCCCGAGATCGCGCAGGCGCCGATGGCGATCACGATCTTCGGTTCCGGCACCGCGTCGTAGGTCTTCTTCAACGCGAGGCGCATGTTCTCCGTCACCGGCCCTAACACGACGAGGCCGTCGGCGTGACGCGGCGAGGCGACGTACTGGATGCCGAACCTCCCCAGGTCCCATCCGATCGTCCCGAGGACGTTGACGTCGGAAGCGCAGCCGTTGCAGTCGCCGGCGCTGACGACCCGGAGCTTGAGCGAGCGGCCGAAGAGGCTCTTCATCTTCCCGTCGAGCGCCGCAGCGAGGCGAAGCTCCTCGCCCGACCCCAGCTTCAGGTCGTCGCGCGAGCGGACCGACAAACGATAGTCGTCGGAGTACGTGATCGCCTTCTCGGGGCAGGCGGTCTCGCACTCGGGGCAGAAGATGCAGCGCCCCAGGTCGATCGCCGGTTTGCCGCCGTCAAAGGTGATCGCATCGGTCGGACATGCCTCGGCGCACTTGCGGCAGCCGTCAGGGCAGTTCGAGGCGTCGATCGTCGGCGCGCCGCGGAAGTGCTCCGGCATCGCCGGAGGCGGACCGGCGGGATAGCGCATCGTGCGATGTCGCTGCTGTGCCCGTGCGAGAAGTATTTTCAGCATCGTCGCTCTTCCTACAGATCGTGGCCGCAGTACGAGAGGTTGAAGCTCTTGTTGCAGAGCGGGAAGTCGGAGATCTGACCCCCGCGGAGTGCGAGCGCGAGCCCGAACCAGTTGTGGAACGACGGGTCGGTGATCTTGTAGCGCGCGATCGCGCCGTCGGTTCCGGTGATGGCAACGTGGCAGATCTCGCCGCGCCACCCTTCGGTCATCGACACGACGATCGAGTCGGCCGCGAGCGTCCCCGTCGCGACACGCACCGGCGTCGAGGGCAACGTGCGGAGCTGCGCCGCGACGAATTCCGCAGAGCGCTGCAGCTCGAGCCAGCGGACGAAGGCGCGCGAATTCACGTCGCCGTGATGCGCCGTCATCACCGGGAGATGCACGAAGCGGTAGATGCCGAACGGGAAGTCGTGCCTCACGTCGATCGACCTCCCGCACGCTCTCGCTGCCACACCGACGAGCCCGATCTCCTCGGCGACGTCCGACTCGACGACGCCGGTCGTCTCGAAGCGTTCCATCACCGTCGGCGTCTCCCAGAGGAGCGCGATCGCGCCCTTCGCGTCATGCGTCGCGGTTTCCAGGCGTTCCAGGAGCGAGGCGATGCGCGACGGGTCGATGTCGAACGTCACGCCGCCCGGCCTTACGAGACCGCGCCCGAAGCGCGAGCCGCAAAGCTCGGCGCTCAGATTAAGGTAGTCGCCGCGGATGCGTCCGCAGAACGACGCGGTCGGCAGGAACGCGACGTCGCCCGCGAGCGCGCCGAGGTCGCCGACATGGTTCGCGAGCCGCTCGAGCTCGAGCGCGATGCCGCGGATCGCGTGCGCGCGCGCCGGCGGCTTCGTGCCGCCGAGCGATTCGATCGCCTGTGCCCACGCGATCGTGTGCCCGATCGTCGTGTCACCCGCGGCCGTCTCCATGAAGTGTACCGACCGCTTGTCGGGCCCTCCAACCATTGCCCGCTCGATGCCGCGGTGCTGGTAGCCTAACGCGATCTCGAGATGGAAGACCTGCTCGCCGTGGCACTGGAAGCGGAAGTGTCCCGGCTCGATGACCCCGGCGTGGACCGGGCCGACGGCGACTTCGTGGACCTCTTCCCCCTCGACCCGGTAGAAGTCGGTGACGCCCGGCGCAGGCGGTGGAGCCGTCGCGCCCGATCCGCGCCACGGCTTCTGATAGCGCACCGGCTTGAGCCACGGATGTCCTTCCGGCGTGACTGCGAACTGCTCCGCGATCTCGCGCTCGAACATGTGCGCCTGCGGGCAGCCGGTGGTGAGCGACTCCCACGAGTCGCCGTCGAGCCGCGTCCGGATGAGGCCGAGCTCGCTCGTCTCGTCCGATGCCACCACCGCGACGAGCTCGACGGCGCCATCGGCTTCGCGGCCGAATAGCGATGCGATGCGGCAGCCGTCGTCAATCACCGCTTCGATCACCGCGGTGCGGAACTCAGGCGTGCCGACGAGCGGCACCTCGGCGAGGAGTGCGCTCTGGGCGTTGCGTCGTGCGAGGAATCGTCGGTTCATCGTCGTCACGCTCCGAGAAGCTTCGCCGCTGCCTGCAGCAGCTCTGTCACCGGCGCCGGAATCCAGACGCCCATCATCAGGAGCAGCGCGAGGCTCGCGAACATCGGCACGATCTTCAGCGGGTTCTCCCTATACGCCTTCCCCTCGGGGTCCTCCGGCGGCTCTCCCTGAACCACCGCGAGAACCGTGCTTCCCATGCCGATGAAGATCACCCCGAGCAGCAGCAGATAGAGGGTGGCGATGACGTAGCGGTGGCTGTCGATCGCCGCGACGAGGATCAGCAACTCGCTCACGAACGGGCCGAACGGCGGCGCGCCGGTGATCGCGAGGAAACCGACGAGGAAGAGCCCTCCCGAGATCGGCAGGCGCCGTATCGCGCCGGTGACGTCCTCGAGCCGCTTGCTCTTGAAGGCGCGGTGGATGTTCCCCGCCGCGAGGAAGAGCACCCCCTTCGCGAGCGCGTTGTTCACGGTGTGAAGCAGTGCCGCGAAGATCGCCGGGCCGCCGATGCCGATCGCGAGGACGAGGATCCCCATGTGCTCGACGCTCGAGTAGGCGAGGAGGCGCTTGAAATCGCGCTGGCCAATCATGAAGACCGCAGCGGTCGTCATCGACAGCAGGCCTAACGCGACCATCAGGCTGCGCGCGAAGTCGCCCTGGCCTCCCGCGTCGGCGACGCGGTAGACGCGCAGCAGCGCGACGAAGGCGCAGGTCGTCATCCCGCCGGCGAGGAGCGCGCCGACGACTCCCGGGGCCTCGCCGTAGGCGTCGGGCTTCCAGGTGTGGAGCGGCGCGAGCCCCATCTTCGCGCCATAGCCGACGAGAAGGAGCACGAAGGCGGTGCGGAGCCAGGGGGCCGAGAGGTCGCTTCCCGCCCTGACCAGATCGCCGAACATGAGCGTAGGTTCGCCGAGGCCGATGAGGGCGGAGTAGGCGAGGAAGAGCGTGCCTAACAGGGCGAGCGCGATGCCGACCGAGCCGACCATCAGGTACTTCCAGGTCGCCTCGAGCGAGCGCTGGTTCTGGTTGAAGTAGAGGAGGAGCGCCGTCGAGAGCGTCGTCGCTTCCATCGCGACCCACATCAGCGTCAGGTGCTGCGAGAGCATCAGCAGGCTCGTCATCGCAAGGAAGATGAGCAGGACCGTGCAGAAGACGCGGTTCGGGCGCTCGGAGCGGACGCGCAGGTAGCCGATGCTGTAGACGGCGCAGACGAGGAAGACGATCGAGACGAGGACGAGCCCGAGGCTTCCGAGCGCGTCGAGCTCGAGCCAGCGGCTGGCGTCGGTCAGGCGCAGGCCCATCGTGACGATCGCGATCGAGGCGGCGGTGTGCGCCGCGCCGGTCAGGGCGACGATCCAGGGGCGCACCCGCTCCGAGGGGACGAGGAACGCCGCAAGGGCGGCGAGGAGCGGAACGATCACTAAGACGAGGACCATCGCTATTCCCTCAGGCGCGAGAGGTTCTCGGTGTCAAGCGACGAGAACTCGCGCTGAATGTGGTTGAGGACGATCCCCATCACGAAGATGCCGACGACGAGGTCGAGCAGCACGCCGACTTCGACCAGCATCGACTGATAGAGGAGCAGGCCGAAGACATAGATGCCGTTCTCCAGCATGAGATAGCCGGCGACCTGCGAGATCGCCTTGCGCCTCGTCGTCAGGACGAGAAAGCCGGCGAGCAGTGTCGCGAGCGCGGCGGGAACGAAGAGCCCGCTCTTGTGCGCCGCGGCGAGCGGCAGCATGTCGGCGAAGAGGAGCGCCCCCGCGGTGCCGACGGCGCAGAGGAAGAGCGACGGGATGAAACCAAGGTACGGTTCGACCTCGTGGTGGATGTGGACGTCGCGGATCGCCTTGAAGAGGAAGGCGGGGATCGCGATTCCCTTGATCCCCGCGGTCATCGCGACGATCGCGACGAGGCGGAAGGTCGCGTGCGACTCGACGTAGAGCGGGAGGAGCGCGAGAAGAATCCCCTGCAGCGCGACGACGCGGATGACCGAGCGCAGGCTCGCCGTCCCGAGGATGAAGAAGTTCGTCAGGAGCAGGATGATCAGGACGCTGTCTGCAATCGGCGGCATCGGCTTACCTCAGGACCAGTACGACGGCAAATCCCGCGATGAGGCTCGCGGTGACGAGTAATTGCGGGACGCGGACGAGGCGCAGGCGCGCCATGCCGCTCTCGACCAGCCCGATCACGACGCCGATGGCGAGGATCGCGCCGAGGAATGCGGGGAGGTCGACGAGGATCGATCCGGTCGCGGGGAGGATGACGCCGGCGATCAGCGCGCAGTAGACGAACAGCTTCATCGCGGCGCCCCAGAGGATCAGGCCGAAGGCGGGTCCGCTGTGGTCGAGCACCATCACCTCGTGGATCATCGTCAGCTCGAGGTGCGTGTTCGGATCGTCGAACGGCACGCGCGAGTTCTCCGCGAGAAGGACGAGGAACCAACTCGCGATGACGAGCACGAGCGCGGCGCTGGCGCTCTGCCAGTGGCGCCCGTCCATCGTCATGAAGCTCGAGAGCGAGAGGCCGCCCGACACGCGGGCGAGGGCGAGGAAGCCGAAGAAGAGCGCAGGCTCGGCGAGGGCGGCGAAGGTGAGCTCTCGGGCCGCGCCCATACCCTCGAACGCTGAGCCGGTATCGAGCGCGGCGGCCGTCGTGCAGAAGCGGGCGAGGGCGAAGAGGTAGACGAAGACGATGATGTCGCCGGTGAACGAGAGTGGCGCGGAGGCGCCGGCGAGAGGAAGCATCAGCGACGCGAGCAGCGGCGCGACGATCGCGACCGCGGGCCCGACCAGGAAGATCCAGGTCGTCGTCGTGCTGATGACCGATCCCTTTCGCAGGCTCTTCGCGATGTCGTAGTAGGCCTGAAGCAGTGGCTGCCCGGTACGGCCGGCCATGATCGCCTTCGTCCTGTTGATGACGCCGAGAAGGAACGGCGACGCGACGACGACGAGGAGAATCTGTGCGAGGGCTCTCATAGGGCACTCCAGACGAGAAGGACGACGAGCGTGAGGCCGATCGACATGAGGTAGTACTGCAGGCGCCCGCTCTGCAGGAAGCGGACGAAACCGGCGAGCCACTCGGCGCCGCGGAGGGCGGGAAGGAGCGCGCGGTCGAGCACCGGATCGGGGACGTGGCTCTCGAACGTCGAGGCGCGGGGGAAGAGCGGGAGCTTGCCCGGCTCGTGGACGACGGCGGGCATCGCCCAGGCGAAGACGCCGGTGACCGACTGCGCGAGCGACGACGCGGTGTACTGCGCGCGCGGCACGGCGGTCGCGTAGCCGCAGTCCCACGTCGGCGCGGCGCTCCGCGAGCGGGCGAGGCGCGCGACGAGGGCGAAGGCGATCGCGCAGCAGAGCGCGACCGCAATCGCTCCGGCCTGCACTGGAGCGAGAATTGCGCCTAACTCGACAGGCGGCAGGAGCGGCGCGGCGACGGCGGTGGCGCGGCCGAGCAAAGGCGCGACGAGCGTCGGCGCGAGGCCGATTGCGGCGCAGGCGAGGGCGAGCGGGGCCATCGCGGCGCGCATGGCGAGCGGGCTCTCGTGCGCGAGCGACGCTTCATCGCTTCGCGGCATTCCGAGAAAGACGGCGCCGAACGCCTTGACGAAGCAGGCGAGGGCGAGCGCGCCGGTTAGGGCAAGAGCGGGAGCGACTCCGAGGATGAGGAGAGAGGTCCAATCGGCGCGGGGGGCGGCGACGCTGCCGAAGCTTCCGAGGTAGATCAGGAATTCGCTCACGAACCCGTTGAGCGGCGGCAGGCCGCAGATCGCGATCGCGCCGGTGAGGAAGGCGAGCGCGGTCCACGGCATCCGGCGCGCGAGCCCTCCCATCCGGTCGATCGCGCGCGTGCCGCTCGCGTGGATCGCCGAGCCGGCGCTGAGGAAGAGGAGCGCCTTGAAGAGGCCGTGGTTCCAGACGTGCAGCAGCGCGCCGGCGAAGCCGAGAAACGCGACGCGCGGCGCGCCGTGCGCCTGGGCGAGCACGCCGATCCCGAGGCCGCAGACGATGATCCCGATGTTCTCGATGCTGTGGTAGGCGAGGAGACGCTTGAGGTCGTGCTGTGCGAGCGCGAAGGCGACGCCGAGGATGCTCGAGACGATCCCGAGGATGAGGAGAGTGGTGCCGAAGGCGAAGGGGAGCGCGTCGAAGAGCGAGAGGACGCGGACGAGGCCGTAGATCCCCATCTTGATCACGACGCCCGACATCATCGCGGAGACGTGCGCGGGGGCCGCCGCGTGCGCGCCGGGGAGCCAGACATGGAACGGCATCACGCCTGCCTTGATCCCGAAGCCGAAGATTGCGAGCGCGAAGATCGCCTTGCCGGCGGTCAGGGCGGCGGCTCCGGCGGGGAGCGGGACGAAGGCCCAGGTGTGGGTGAGGGCGTGGAGCAGCGCGACTACTGCGAAGAGCGCGAGCATCGCGACGTGGCTCGCGGCGAGGTAGATCCATGCGGCCTGGCGCGATTCGGCCTCCTCGTGTTCGGTGGCGACGAGGAAGAACGCTGCGATCGTGACGATCTCCCACGCCGCGAGGAAGAGAATCGTGTTCCCCGCGGTCAGCACCGTCACGAGGCAGCCTGCAAGGATGCCGAAGAAGACGCGAACGTGCGCCGCGCGCCGCTCGCCCGCGGGCCAGTAGCGCTCGGCGTAGACGCCGCCGACACCGGCCATCAGGAAGGCGGGCGCGGCGAAGAACGCCGAGAGAGCGTCGACGCTGATCCGGAGCTCGCCTCCCGGGATCGCCCAGCGAAGCGTGAGCGAGGACGGTCCGCCGGTCAGGCCGATCGCGCAGCCTGCGAGTCCGGTGAGCGATCCCGCGACGATGACGAACGGCGTCGCGCGAATGGAGCCCCTGCCGGGCAGGAGCGCGAAGAGCCCGCTCGCGATGCAGAGGAGGGCGCCGATCGCAACGAGGAGCGCGCTCATCGCCACGCTCCGAGCAGCGGGTAGACGATCGCCCAGCAGATCCCGGCGACGAGCGTCACGAAAATATAGAGCAAGTACTCGGGGAGGCGTCCGTGCTGAACCCAGCGGAAACGCATCGCGCGGCGCACCCAGCGCTCGGCGGCCGGCATGTAGAGCTTCTCGAAGAACGGCTCGCGGGTGTCCACCGCGAAGCTGGCCGTTGCCGGAAAGATTCCGTCAGGTGCCGAACCTTCCGCCCTTGGCCGGAAGAACCCGGGCGTCAGTCGCTCGCTGATCCACTCGCCTAACGAGCGTCCGGTGTACTGCATCCGTGCCGTCGGCGCCGCGTAGCCGCAGTCCCAGGTGACCGCGCGCGGGCTCTGCTTCGTCGCTGCGAGGAGTGCGGCAAACAGAAGCGCGGCAGCAACCGCCGCGAGCTGCACCGGCAGGGAGATCGCCCGGAGGAACGGAGCAGCATGAAGCGTGGTACCCGGCGCGACGACCTCGAGCGGTGCGACGAGCGCCGTCGGGAAGAGCCCGAGCGCGAATACCGCCGCGACCAGGACGACGAGCGGGATCGTCATGAGGCGCGGCGCCTCGTGCGCGTGCTCCGCGCTCGCGCTTCGCGCGGAGCCCAGGAAGATCGTCCCCGTCAAGCGGACGAACGAGACGACCGCGAGCGCGCCGACGATGGCGAGCAGCGCCGCGCCGAACGCGACCATGCTCCCGCTCGTCGACACGGTGAAGAAACCGTAGTAGAGGAGCGCTTCGCTCACGAACGCATTCGCACCCGGGAGCGCCGACGCGGCGCACGCGCCGGCGACGAAGGCCGCGCCGGTCACCGGCATCTGCTTCAGCAGCCCTCCCATCGCGTCGATCCGCCGCGTCCCGGTCGCGTGCATCACGCTTCCGGCACCGAGGAAGAGGAGACCCTTGAAGAGGCTGTGGTTCCAGACGTGAAGGATCGCGGCGGCGTAGCCGATCGCCGTCAGCGCCGGGAGCTGCGCCGAGCGGCCGAACGTCGCGACGCCGATCGCCGTCACGATGATCCCGACGTTCTCCACGCTCGACCAGGCGAGCGCGCGCTTCATGTCGCCTTCGCCGATCGCGAGGCTGATCGCGACGAGCGCGCCGGCGAGGCCGAGCGCGACGAGGAGCCCGCCCCACCAGAGCGGCGGCGCCTCCAGCCACGTCAGCGTTCGAACGAGGCCGTAGACGCCGACCTTCAGCATCGCGCCGGAGAGAATCGCCGAAACATGGCTCGGCGCGTTCGCGTGCGCGCCAGGGAGCCAGAAGTGAAGTGGCACGATCCCCGCCTTGAAGCCGAAGCCGAAGATCGCGAGGAGGAAGATCAGCGTCGACGCGATCGCTCCCGCCCCCGCGATCGGCCCTAACGTAAAGCTCCCGGCGAGGTCGCGCATCACGACGAACATCGCGAAGAGCGCGAGCGTCCCCACGTGCGTCGCGACGAGGTAGATCCAGGCCGCCTCACGCACTTCGGCGTTCCGGTCGTCCGCCGCGATGAGGAAGAACGAGGCGAGCGCCATCGTCTCCCAGGCGAAGAGGAAGAGGAGCGCGTGCGCGGCGATGACGACCGTCGCCATCCCGGCGAGGAGGAGTCCCGTGAAAAGTCGGACGCGCGTGGCCGAGCGCTGCTCGCTCGCGGGCCAGTAGGCGAGGCCGTAGACCGACGCGAGCGCACCGAGGATGAAGATCGGGGCGAGGAACGCGGCGGCGAGGGGATCGAGGAGGATCGAGAGCTCTGCGTACGGAAGTTGCCACGCGGCAGACGCGGTGAGTGAGCTGGCGGTGCGAAACGTCTCCACGACCGTCACGAGCCCGCAGATCGAGCCGGTGACCGAGAGCAGGGCGCTCGCGATCTCGCCGCCGCGGCCGCGCGCCACGAGCGCCGGAACGCCGCTGAGCGCGAGCAGCGCGAGCCCCGCCAGCAGCAGCGCGAGCATCACTCCGGCCCTTCGAGGTCTGCGGCCGCGCCGAGGATCGCCTCGGGGGCGCGGCTCTTCACCGCGGTGCGGAAGCCGGGGTCGCGAAGGGCGTGTGCGAGGCGCGCGAGCATCGCGAGGTGAACGTGCACGGTGGGGCAGAGCATGAAGAAGAACGTGTCGACCATCTGACCGTCGCCGTTGCCGACCTTGATCGGTGAGGCGAGGAACGAGAGGGAGACGACGGCCCCGGCGGAGTCGAGGATGATCGGTGCGCGGACGTGAGGGATCGCGATGCCGTCGCCGACCGGCGTGATGCCGATCGCCTCGCGACCGAGAAGGATCTCGCGGAGAAGCTCGCGATCGTCGTCGTCGGCGATCGTCAGCTGGTCGACGATGGATCGCAGCGCGAGCTCGAGCGACGCGGAGGGGACGTCGAAATGGACGCCTCCGGCGCGGAGCGCGTCGGTCAGGGTCGGCGCTGCGGCGTCCTGTTCGAACGCGCGCGGGGAGACGTCGATGCGGCGCTCGGTTGCCCACTCGAGCAGCTCGGAGCGGTTGATGCGGTACTGGCCGCGGATGCGCTGCGCGGGGAGCGAGTTCTCCTCGATCCAGTCGTAGACCTTGTCGTCGGCGACGCCGAGGAGCGAGGCGGCCTGGTTGACCGTCAGCTTCATCGCTTCCCCTTGCCGCGCGCGGCGGGCGCGATGCGCGCCTCCTCCTCGGCGATCGCCTCAATCGCCTCGGTTGCAGTGCGCGCCTCCGTTAGGCGCGCGACGAGGGAAGGAGAGGCGAAGAGCTTGATCGCGCGGGAGAGGGCGAGGAGGTGGCCCTGGGTGGAGCGGGCGAGGATCATCGCGATGACGCGCGGCTTGTGATGGTGCGGGTCGAGGAAGTCGAGAGGTGAGGCGAGGAGGGCGAGGAGCACCCGCTTGCGCGAGAAGCGGAAGGGGGCGGGATCGACGGGGTGAGGGAAGGCGGCGTCGTCGAGCAGCGCGGTGGAGCAGAGCGCTTCGCGTTCGCGGATCGAGCGGAGGAGCTGATCGCGATCGACGTGCGGGTCGAGCGCGGCCTCGCGGGTCATCAGGGCGAGGATCTCGTCGCGTGAGGCGGGCTGTGCGGCGAGCCAGACGTTCTCGGGGGACAGAAGCGGATGGATCGCGAGCTCGGAGGGCTCGAGCGCGTCGAGGACGGCGCGCTGCCCCTCGTGCTCGACGCGGCGGACCTCGTCGGTAAGCCACGCGTCGATGTCCAGGCGTCGGAATCGCCACTGCGCGCCGACGCGGACGGCGGGGAGCTGATTCCGGTCGAGCATACGGTAGACCGTCTTCTCCGAGACCATGAGGTATTCGGCGAGCTGGCGGATGGTCAGGATCTCCCCGGCGGTCAGGGTGTCAGGCATGACGAGGGTGAGCGTACGCTCCCATTGGGCGATTGTAAAGGACACCGATGGACAACTTAGGTCAATGACGGTCGAAAACTGGCGAGCGTGGCCGTCCGGCAGGGAGTCAGGGCGCAGGCGTGGAATCGCGGCGGCGGCCCGCCCTTCGTCAGCCAGCTCCGCGGGGCTGCTGCTCCAACTGTGCTTGATCGGCGGCCTGATGGGTGGGGGCGGGGGGAGGGAACGCAATCGGGCGGTTCCTCCATGCGAGCACGAACAAGTCTTTGACATTCGAGGCAAACCGAGGGAGCCTCGGGGGGACGCAACCGAAGCGGCGCGATCCGACGCGGATCGCCCGCGTCGCGGCCCGCGAGCCCGGCGCCCGGTCGTGGCAGGAGGAGGAGTGTTCAGCGACAATTAGAACTGTGCCCCAACGACAACTAGATCTACGGGTCAACGACAACTAGATCTGGGGATCGAGTCTCCACAAAAGTAGCGCCGATCGATCGGGTAGAGTGCGCCTCCCCAAG
>JBAZBK010000016.1:0-153341 GCA_041671505.1 Thermoanaerobaculia bacterium
TGCGGGTTGTTGATGAACGCGCCGGCCTGCTCGTGACAATCCGAGCAACTAGCCGTCGGTTGCGCCTCGGCGCTTTCCGGTGGTGAGGCGACGATGCTCGATGGCAGACCGACCAGGAGCAGCAGAGCCACTCCGAGCACTACGTTTGGTCTCATCGACATGGCATCCCTTTCGATCTCTGGTTGCAAGAAAACCGAGGGGGCCGTTAAGGCCCCCTCGGTCATCGTCTCGTCTTGACTACCGTGCGTGAACCTTCGACACGCTCCACTCGGAGTTGGCGCCGTGACACGTCGCGCACGCCTCACTCGGCTTGGTGCTGCCGGGGAAGGTCGTGGTGTTCAGGTATGCGTGCGATGCCGCGTCTTCGTTGTCGTGGCAGCCGAGACACGATGCCGTGCCCGGGCCCTGCGGCGAGAAGTAGTCGCGCGGCGTCACAACCGGAGCGGCGCCGAGAGCCACGGGGAGGTTCTGCGAGTTGCCCACGTGGCACGCCGCACAGTTGCGACGATCGCCCGGGAAGAGCACTTCGTTGAAGTTGATCGCCACGTTGCCGAAGCCGTAGACCGTGAAATCCTGCGTCAGCTCCTCGCCGGTGTGGATGCGATGGATTAGGCGCTGGAAAGAAACCGACTCGACCGCGCCGGCGGACGCCGGCCGTCGCGCCTGGTCATCCTCGACCGGATTGTGGCAGATCACGCACTCGGCGATGACGAGGCGCTGGCCGCCGTGCAGGGCGAGCGTCTCGTGGCACTCGTTGCAGAGGCTGATGTCGACGATCGTGCGGCGCGCCGCTGCGGGCGCGCTATCGGTCGACACGTACTTGATCGGGTTCGTCGCGGCGTCGCGGACCGTGATGTCGGCCCCGCCGTCGCCACGCTTGACCACCGTGTTGAGGTAGAAGTCACCGCTGATGGTCCACGTTCCCTTGCCGTTGGCCGGGATCGCATTGGTGAAGGTGTACTTCGTCGTGCCGGCAGCCGCGTCGTACACGCCCTTGCCGATCGCGTTCTCGCGCCAGTAGTCGACGTAGCTCGTCGTCGGGCCTGCGAGGATCGGCGAGAAGGTCGTGAGCTTGTTGCCGTCGATCGCGGTCGTGCCGTCGCCCTGCGTGATCTTGAACGTGACGGTCGGCTTCTTGCCGGGAGCCACGTCGGTGACGCTGACGATGGTGACCTTGACGCCCTTAAGCTGTTTCGACTTCAGGTCGATCGTGTGCGCGCCCTTGATCGAGTTATCGAACTCGACGCCGCTGTCGGGAATGTGGCAGGTAGAGCACTGCGTGTCGTCAGACTGCTTCGGGTGGTTCGAGCCACCTGCGAAGTCGACAGTGTCATGGCAAGCGCCGCACGCGCGGCGGCTCGGCTTGGTATACCAGACGTCCGACTGCGTCGGCTTCTGCGCGGCCGTACGGCCTTCGTGGCAGCTGTAGCAGTTCCGGATGTTCTGCGGATACGTGGTGTGCGAGTAGTCGTGGATCGAACTCTGGTTGCCCCAGATGATGAACGGCTTGCTGAGCAGCGCGGCGCCGTGGATCTTGTGGATCAACCCAGCCATATTGACCGAGTTGCCTGTCTCCGGGTCCGTCGTCTGGGTGCTGTGGCAGAGGACGCAGAGCTTCACGTCGCGGCGCGAGCCGCCGTGCAGCGCGAGCGGATCGTGGCAGTTGTTGCACGCCTCGGTCTTGATCTTGTCCCACTGATCGGTCACGGCGATCGTGCCGCCGTCGGGACGGAAATCCTTCTCGACGTTCGCGTAGTAGTTCTTCCCGAGGATCTCGGTCAGGTTGCGCGTCGAGTAGATTCCGAGAGTCGTCGTCTTCGCCTTGTCGTAGTTCTCGGGAAGAACCTTGGCGAACTTGTAGGTGCCGTGGCCCGTCTCGAGGTCGGTAAAGCCGGCCGCACCGGCCGTGTCGGTGCTGGCCTGGACCGCGGTTGCACCCGCGTTAGGGCTGCCCGCGACGGCGGTCGACGTGCGCGTCGTGTACGCGGTGTACTCGCGCGTGGCCGGATCGTAGTACGCGAGGATGAAGCTCATCGAGATGACGCCCGGCGTCGTCTTGCCGAGACGGTCGAGCGGCTGGTCGAAGTCGTCGGTCAGGTTGAAATCGACGATCGCGCGGCGATCCGATCCGATCTCGACCTTGTTGACCTTGATCTTGAGGCCTGGACGGATATACGAGACACCGTCCTCGCCGAGGTAGTACTCCATCTGCGCCGGCGTGAACGCCGAGGTCGTCGGCTGCGCAGGCGCCGCGGGAGCGGCCACCGGGCGGCGCCGTGCAGTGTTGCCGTCGACGGCCGTCAGCGGGGAGCTCGTAGTGACCGCGATCGTCGCGGCCGCCGCTACTACCATCAATCCCCTGGTAACGAATGACATTGTTCCCTCCAAGCTCAGCTGACGTCAGCGCCCTGTTTTGTGCGGTGCAAACATCAATATGGTGACTCACGCCTCTGCGAGGCGTGATTTGCCTTGCTGCAACTTACAAGCGGGTCCAGCCCGGAAGTTGTGACAACTCGCACAGTTGAGAAGGAGGAGAGCGACCCAGTGACCAACCAGGGAGAGTGCGATTTTGGAATCGCAGACGAGAAAGGCCGCCCCTCGAGACGCCCGCGCGAGCGGAGCTCTCCTGGAGACGACGCCCGGCGAGCGTGCTGATCGCGGCAAGCAGCGCCGGAGCGCGAGTGCCTACGTCGCGGCCCTACAAATCGCCCTGCGCGCCGACGCGGCGCCGAAGCTCCATGAGGGCGCTGAGCAGATTCACCGAGTTCCGGGCGTATTCGCCAGCCAGCGTCGATTCCGCCTGGAGGCGCTCGCCAACGGCGGCAAGGTGAATCACCGTCGCCGCGGAGCGGTGGAACTCGGCGTGGAATCGATCGAGCGCCCCGTAGACCGGATCCGACTCGAGTCGGCGGCCGTCACTCCGAAGCCAGCGGCCGAACGAGCAACGGTCGGCGGCCTCGAGCTCGTCGGGATACGCGCTCGCGGCCTCGCCCGAGTCGAGGAGGATGCGGAGCCGCATCTTCCACTCGACATGCGCCTCGATAGCTGCGTCGAAATCGATCATTCCCGCCACCCTCGCGCAGCTCCGGCTGCTACGACGAAGCCCTCAGCTTCGCCAGAAGCTCCGTCTCGCCCGCAGCGTGCAATTCTTTCACCGTCGCCCAGGCCGCATCGGCGCGCTCGAGCAGCGCCGTCTTCCGCGCCGCGTCGTCGAGGCCAGCCATGTTGATGCAGACGTTCTGGTAAGCCCCTGCTGCCGCTGCGCGTCCCATCTGCACGCCGACGCCGGCATCCGACAGCGAAGCCTCGAGGCCGATCGCGCCGATCTCCCTGCAGATCGCGATCACCTCGGGGCAGCGCTCGAGCACGCCTAACGGAACCTCGATGGCGAGGACGGTCGCGTCGTTCATCGCCTTCTTTCGCGCCGCCTTCTCCTCGGCTGTCGCCTTCGGCATGCGCATCGCGTCGAGCAGCTGGTCGAACGCGGCGGTGTCGGCGTCGACGGCGAGCAGCAGCTCGTCCTTGAGCTTCTGCCCGCGCTCGCCGATCCGCTCGAACGCAGGGATGTGCGCCTCGAGCCCCTTCTTCGTGTGGGAGAGGCTTGCGACCATGGTAGCGAGTCCCGCGGCCATCGCGCCCGCGAGCGCGGAGACCGATCCGCCGCCCGGCGCGGGCGAGTCGCTCGAGAGCTCGTCGGTGAAGTCGCGGAGCGACATCCTCACCAGCCGCGACGGCGCTGCGAGGCGGTACTCGATGACCCGCTCCGCAGGGTCGAACGGCTTCACTTCACCGAGGCCTAACGTGCGGATCGCGACGTGGACGAGATGCGACTCGGGCACGCCCGCGGTCCGGCCCATCCGCCCGAGATAGTGGCGTCCGGCATCGGTCAGAACGGAAAGAGGCACGAGCCCGACGAGCTCCGAGCCGGTCGCGCGAAGCCCGCGCGCCCGCGCTCGCTCGTCGCAGGTGTCGAAGACGACGTGAAGAGGCGTCTCGTCGAGGTCGGTGAGATTGATCGACACCTGCGCGCAGCCGTACTCGGGGATCGTCCAGCCGACCGCCTTCACACCTTTGAGCAGTCCGGGCTCCCAGATCTCGTTGCCGCTCGCGTCGAGCAGCACTTTGTCGTTCGCGTCGCGCTTCGGGCGTCCCTTCTCCCGGATGTCGAAGGCGACGCGGTTCGCGAGCCTCTTGTCGGTCGTGTTGAGGTTGACGTTGTAGGCGACGAGGAACGTGCGCGCGCCGATGACCGTCGCGCCGCTCTTCGCGTTGAACGCTGCGGGGCCGAAGTCGGGCTGCCAGCGCGGATCGGTCAGCTTCGCGGCGAGGCCTTCGTACTCGCCCGCGCGGACGTCGGCGAGGTTGCGCCTGTAGTCGGCGCTCGCGGCGTGCTCGTAGAGATAGATCGGAAGCCCGAGCTCGCGGCCGACCCGCTCGCCGAGCCGCCGCGCGAGCTCCGCGCATTCCTCCATCGTCACGTCGGAGACGGGGACGAAGGGCACGACGTCGACCGCGCCAATCCTCGAGTGCGCGCCCTTGTGCAGCGACATGTCGACGAGACCGATCGTCGTCTCGATGAGCCGGAACGCCCCCTCGAGCACCGCTTCGGGATCGCCGACGAAGGTGATGACCGTCCTGTTCGTCTCCGCGCCCGGATCGACGTTGAGCAGCGTCACGCCCCGCGCCGAAGCCGCCGCGTTCGCGGCCGCTTCCCAGACCTCGGGGCGCCGCCCCTCGGAGATGTTCGGAACACACTCGACGATCTTCATCAGGCCTCCAGGAAAGGTCGAAATCGTGGCGAACAGTATCGCGAAGAAAAGGGCGATTCAATCTCACACGACAGGGAACGGCCATGTTGCGCTTCGTGGGAACGACCGGCGCAATCCAGCGCAAACCGAAATGAAGAATGTCGAATGAGGAATGGAGAATGAAGAGGGCTCGTGAACTACTCGCTCTCCGTTTCTTCATTCCTCATTCGACATTCCTCATTCGACATTTCGGGTTACGAAGTCGCACAACACCCGAATCGCCGCGCGCCAAGGGCGCGCGCGTTATCGCCCGTTCTTGACGTGGTTGAAGCGTCAATCGGCCCTACTTCCTCGGCTGAAACCGGACCCCCGTGTCGATCGGGCGGCCTTCGGCCTCGTTCACGAGCACCGTGTTCAGCTTCTGCCGCAGCTCGTCACTCTCGAGGATCGACGAGTGACTCTCGTTGAAGCCGTAGATGAGCGAGGCGCGGTTCTCGACCTGGTACGGGAGCTGGCTCGAGATCGTCACCGTGCCGTCGTCGCCCCCCGACATGAGGCGCGAGTCGCCGGCATGGCTGAAGAAGAGGCAGTAGTCGACGCTCCTAGGCACGGGTATGCTCGCCATCTTCTTGAAGAACTCACTGTCGGGAGTGATGTCTTTCCACGACGGCATAGCGATGCCCGACGGCGCGCGCGCGGCCGCCGCGTGACCGCCCCATGGAGTCGAGATCGAAACGTAGAGGTCGACGAGGTCGGTGCGCCCCTCCTCGACCCGCCTGTCAATCGCGCTCACGCCGACGAGGCCACCCATGCTGTGGGCGACGACATACAGCTTCGTGAAACCGAGACGGACCCGGTTCTCCTCGACGAGCTGCGCGAGAATCCAGCCGTTGAAGTCAAGCGAGAAGCCCGAGGGATAGTGGAAAAACCAGGGCTGGAACTTCGTCCGATCGATGCCATTCGCGAGCGTCTTGAACTCGCGCGGCGAGCCGCCGATGCCGTGGATGAACAGGACCGGCGTCTTCGCGGAATCGTACGGCTCGAGAGCGTAGATCCCCGTGCGACCCTGCTCGAGAAAATCAGCAGGCTTCCAAAGGCCGTCGACCGCCTTGTCGGAGGCGAACTGCGGCGCGTCGAGAGTCACGACACGAAAAAGCGCGTCTGCGCGCCGCGCGAGCACTTTGGAGAGCCCGCTCTCCGAAAGGTCGACCGCGGGAGTCACGCCATCGACGCGCTTCGCGGGGACGACGATGCTTCCCAGCCCTTCAGGATCGCGATTGAAGTCGCGAGGCGCGCCAGCCAGCGTCCCGACCGGATCGTCTGCGTCGAGAATGAAGTTCCCGTTGCGGTCTTCGAATGCGAGCACCTCGTATTCGCCAGGCTTAGCGACGAGGTAGTAGGGCCCGTCTTTGAGGAGAACGTCGTAGAACGTGACCTTCGTCTGTCCACGCGGATGAAGCACGACGATGATCGGCGCCTTCGACGGCGCTTCACGCGTGACCGTTCCCCGATAGACCGCGAGCGCGTCGAGACGTTTCGACTGGCCTTTCGCGCCGAGCATGGCGCAACCGGAGAGAAGCGTGACGGCGACGAGGCAGGAGAGCGCGACGGCGAGAGGCGATCGATATTTCATGATGGCCTGATAGGGTAACGCAATCACACGGTCGTGTGACCTCGCAAAGTCGCGAAGATCGGGCGGCGTGCCGGCCCCGCACCGAAGCTCAGGCGGCGTGCGCAAGCGACAGCCTGGGCCGTTACGCTCGACGTGACGCTGCTCGAGCGAAGACCCGTAAGGGTCAGGTTCAGCGAGGCGTAGCCGGGCCCTTACGGGCGTGTTGCCCAACTCGACGAGGCGCAGGGTGTCATTCCGAAGCGAGCGGAGCGAGCGAGGAATCTGCAAAAGCGAAACTGATCGGTTCCGTTCACTTGATTGAGCTTATGAGAGGAATCGGTCAGACGATGGTCTTGCAGATTCCTCCTCGCGCGCTGCGCGCACTCGTCGGAATGACAGCCTTCGCGGGCGTTTCTGAATTGAGCAACACACCCTTACGCGTCCGGCTACGCATCTCAGGAGCGGACCCTCACGGGTCCGGCGCTCTGTCGCCGTTCGCCTGCCCTGGCCTTTGGCCTCCGGCCTGCTCGTCGCCTCTCGCCTTTCGCCTCTCGCCTCACTCCCCCTGCGGAAAACTGTTCTCCATCGTCTCGAGATAGCGCCACTGCGCCGCGATCTGCGTCCGCACGGCCGGCGTGTCGAAGCTCTTCCCGGAGTAGCGCCGCTGCCGCTCGAGGTAGTCGGCGACATCGGTCCCGTCGGGACGCGCGTTGATCCTGTAGCGCTCGCCGTCGAAGACCTCGTAAAGCGGGAAGAGGCCCGACCGCACCGCGAGGCCGATCAGGTCGACGCTCTCCTCGGGGATCGACTTCCATCCCGTCGGGCAGGGCGAGAGCATGACGAGGAAGCGGAAGCCCTTCGTGTCACGCGCGATCGCGAGCTTGCGAAGGAAGTCGTCGCGATGCGCGACCGAGAGCGTCGCCGCGTACGGAATGCGGTGCGCCGCCATGATCGCCATCATGTCCTTCTTGCGCTCGACCTTCCCGCCCGGCGTCGTGCTCGTCACGGCTCCCGCCGGGGTCGCGCTCGAGCGCTGGCCGCCGGTGTTGCCGTAGATCTCGTTGTCGTAGCAGATATAGATGATGTCTTCGTTCCGCTCGGCCGCGGCGGAGATCGTCGCCATACCGATGTCGTAGGTGCCGCCGTCACCCGCCCAGCAGACCGTCGGGTGCTTCTCGCCGTTCATCTCGTTGACGATCGAGACGCCGGTCGCGATCGCGGGCGACGACGCGAAGGTCGAGGCCGCGGTCGGCACGCCGTAGCCGCTCGTCGGGAACGCGCCCGCGGTGACGATGCCGCAGCATGCCGGGATCACGAGGTAAGGCCGGTTTTTCACCAGTGCCTCGTCGAGCCACTGGAGACCGATCGACATGCCGCAGCCGGCGCAGTTGGTGTTGCCCGGCCGCAGCAGCGGGTCGGGTCGCGAAGTCACGGGCATTTCGCAGGTCATGCGGTCACCTCTTTCCACACCGGCGCGGACGAAACGCTCCGAAGGGCCAGGTCGTCGACGATTCCGCTGATGACGTTAGGCGTAACGTCTCCGCCGCCGAGCCCCACGAGATAGTCCTGAACGACGACGTCGCGTCCCTGGAGCGTCGCCGCGATCTCGTTCCAGAAGACCCCGCCCGACCCGGGCGAGTGGTTCCGGTCGAGCACGCCGATTTTTTTCGCACCGCCGATCGCCGCGAGCAGCTCGGCGCGCGGGAAGGGGCGGAACGTCTTCAGCTTGATCATCCCGACCTTCTCACCCTTCGCGCGACGCTCCTTCACGACGTGCCGGAGCGTCGAGGCCATCGTGTTCACGGCGATGAAAATCGTGTCGGCGTCTTCGGTGCCCTCGGTCTCGATCGCGCCGCCGGGCCTCCGTCCGAACACCTTCTCGAACTCGCCGATCGCTTCAGCGTAGACCATCGGCACCAGCTCCATCGCCTCCTGGATCTGCTGGCGGTGATGCTGCGTCTCGCGCGGCCACGCCATGTTGCCGACCGTTGCCGGCGTCGCATGGTTGAGCCGGTGAGGAACATTGCAGTGCGGCAGGTAGCGGTCGACGAGCGCCTGCTCGGGAAGGTCGACGACCATTTGCGTGTGCGACGTCACGAAGCCGTCCTGCGCGACGATCGCCGGCAGCAGGATCCGCGGATCCTCGGCGACGCGGAACGCGACGAGGATCGTGTCGACGAGGTCCTGGTGCGACTCGGTGTAGAACTGCATCCACGCCGCGTCGCGCATCATCAGGCTGTCGCCCTGGTCAACCCATATGTTCCACGGCGGCCCCAGCGTGCGGTTCACCGCGATCATCACGATCGGCAGCCGGTAGTAACCGGCCGCGTAGACGTTCTCGACCATGTAGGCGAGTCCGTTCGACGAGCTCGCGGTGAAGCTGCGCGCGCCGTTGAGCGACGCGCCGATGCAGACCGCCATCGCGCTGTGCTCCGACTCGACCGGGACGATGCGTCCCTTGGTGAAGTCGAACGCGCGCAGGTACTCGATGATCTCGGTCTGCGGCGTGATCGGGTAGGCGCCGGCCGCGCAGCCGCGCGCGTCGCGATTCGCCTCGCCAGCCCGCGCGAGCGCCTGCCCCGCGGCGTAGTTTCCAGTCACCAGTGTTCTAGCCATCGTCGTCTCCCTCTCGTGGCGCCGGCACTCCGTGACGGCGCGCCGCCGAAAGCGGCCTTACTTCCACTCGCTCCTCACCGCGGAAGCGGCGCTTCGCGCCGCGCGGCACATCGAAATGTGCCGCTACTAATCGCGCCCGCCCTTACAGCTCGGCCATCACGACGACTCCGCGCGGGCACTGCGTCGCGCAGAGGCCGCAGCCCTTGCAGTAGTCGTAATTGAACCTGTATCCCTCGCGGTCGCGCAGCAGGATCCCCTCGGGGCAATGCTCGAGGCAGCGATCGCAGCTGTTGCAGACACCGCAGCTGAAGCAGCGCTGCGCTTCGGCCACCGCGGCCTCGTGTCCCGGGTAGTCTTCGAGTCCGCCCCGCACTTCGACGAAGGTGCCGACGCGGATATCGCGCGGAAGCACCGAGGTCGTTTCGCGAGGCGCGTGCGCGAAGAGATGCTCGTGGATGACTTCGCGTCCGGCGACTGGCGCCGGCTCGCACGGGAAGAGGTCTTCCCCCGCGATCGTCTGGTGGATGTGGAGCGCGGCGAGCCGGCCGCTGCCGATCGCCGCGGTGACGGTGCCGTCGTTCTTCCCGAAGTCGCCGCCGAGGAAGATCGGCGCTTCGGCGAGCCCGAGGAGTCGGCCGTTCTCGCGGATCTCGGCGCCTTCGCCGATGATCGAGAGGTCGGCCGACTGGCCTAACGCGAGGACGACCTTGTCGCACTCGATGACGAACTGCGCGTCGGGGCTGTCGTCGACGACCGGCGTGCGCCGCCCGCTCGCGTCGGGCTCGCCGAGCTTCATGCGGGTCACGGTGAGCTTGCCGATGCCGTTCACCCGGTCGTAGCGGACCGGAAGCATCAGCACGTCGAGCTTGACTCCTTCGTCGATCGCATCGTCGATCTCTTCGGCGATCGCAGGCATCTCGAGGCGGCTGCGGCGATAGACGATGCGGACGCTCGCGGCCCCGAGACGGAGAGCGGAGCGTGCGGCGTCGATCGCGGTGTTGCCGCCGCCGACGACGACCACGCGCATCCCCGCGACATGCGCGTCGTTCTTGTGCACCGCGTCGAGGAAGTCGATTCCCTGCTCGACGTCGCCCGGCTCGACCGCGCCGAGCTTCATGCCGCGCGAGTCCTGGAGACCGGTCGCGACGAAGACCGCCGCGAACTGGTTGCTCAGACGGAGCAGCGCTTTGCGGTCGATGAACTCGTCGGTGAAGACGGTGATGCCGTGGTCGAGGATCCAGCCGATCTCGCGATCGAGCACATCTTTGGGCAGGCGGTAGTCGGGGATGCCGTTGCGCAGCACGCCGCCCAGTTCGTTCGCCCCTTCGAACATCGTCACGGGATAGCCGAGCTTCGCGAGCTGATAGGCGGCCGAGAGGCCCGCCGGGCCGGAGCCGACGACGGCGACCTTCTCGTGGCGCGTCGGCTTCGTCGCCGCGGGCCAAGTGCCGTGATCGGCGGCGTAGCGCTCGAGCTCGCGGACGTTGATCCCTTCGTCCCAGCTCTTACGGTTGCATGCTTCCATGCAGGGAGCGGGACAGACGCGGCCGCAGATTCCGGGAAGCGGGCTCGTCTCGAGGATGATCGCGAGCGCCTCGCTGTACTGCTTGTGTCCCATCGCCTCGACGAAGGCCTGTACATCGTTGCTCGCGGGACAGTTGTGATTGCAGGGAGGCGTGAGCGTGCGGCGCTGCGGCCGGCGCGTCGCCCAGGAGCCGGTGCGGATCTTCGGCGCGGCGCCGACGTCGGGGTCGAGGATTCCTGCGATGCGCGCGGAGAGCGGAATCGGCGCAGGCATGACGCGCTCGCCCGGAAGCGCGGCCATCGCTACCTTTTCGTACGCCTCTTCGGCGGCCGTCACGTTCGCTCCGCCGAAGCGGAGCTCGGCGAACGTCGCGCGCACTTCGTCGAGCGAGAGATCGAAGATCTTCGCGACGGCGCCCATCATCGTCGTGTTGACGATCGGGACGGCGCGCGTGCCGAGGCCGTGGGCAACCGCGATTCCGGTGGCGTCAATCGTCGCGACCCGGCGCCCGGGGAAGAGCTCCATCCACTGCTCGGCCGGGACCGGTGTATTCAGGATGAGCCAGCCGTCGGGCTTGAGTCCCGCGACGACGTTCGGCCCGATCAGCGTCGGGTCGATCACGATCACGTGGTCGGGCTCGCGGATCTGGTTGTGGTTCGTGATCTCGACGTCGTCGATCCGGATGAAGGCCTGGATCGGCGCGCCGGCGCGCTCGGCCGCGTAAACGCCGAAGGCCTGCGCGTCCTTGCCGCGAAGGAACCAGGCCGTCGCCACCAGCTTGGCGAGCGTCACGCCCCCCTGGCCGCCGCGCCCGTAGAGTGTCATTTCGATCATGGAGTGCTCCGTGAAGGGACTCGCCGCGCGGCTCCGCCCATCGGACGCGCGTCGGTCAGATTCTTTGGCGGGAACGCACATAGAGAGGATGCGATCCGTCACAGGAGCGCGTGACGGGTGGGGCAGCGTTCGTAGGCGGGGCACCCTTGTAGCCGGGGCGTCTCCTGTAGCCGGGGCGTCCCGCCCCGGCCCCCCGTGCGTCATGCGCTCCTCGCTCAGCGGGCAAAGGCGGGACGCCTTTGCTACAGGCCCCCCATGCGTCTCGCCCTCGTCGGCCAGGTGGGCAAAGGCGAGACGCCTTTGCTACAGGCCTCCCGTGCTGGTTGCGCTCGTCGGTTCAGGGGGCAAAGGCGGGACGCCTTTGCTACAAAGCGACGAATGACTCCCGTCACACGGATTCGGCCTCCCCGGCGTTACGATTCGAGGCCGTGGAACTGATCGACACCTTGCAGCGCGAGCACATCCTCATCGAGAGGGTGCTCGGATCGATGCGGACCTGGGCCGATCTCGTCGCTGCCGGGAAGGCCCCGGTTGCCGACGGGAAGCGCTTCATGAGCTTCTTCCGTGTCTTCGCCGGCGCGTTCCATCACGAGCGCGAGGAGTCGGTTCTCTTTCCCGCCCTGGTGAAGGAGGCCGGCCTTCCCGCCGATCGCGGCCCGATCGCGGTCATCGTCGACGACCATCACCGGATGGCGTCGATCCTCGACGGCCTCGAGGCGATCCTCGATCGCGACGCGGCGGGAGAGGACGACCTCGCCTCGCTCCGCGATCACGCGACGCGCTACTCGCACGAGCTCTGGGCGCACATTGACGCCGAGAACTCGGTGCTCCTCCCCGAAAGCGAAGAGCGGCTGCGCCAGAACGGCGTGCGCGAGCTCCCCTGCCGCGAGCCCGACGAGCGCGAACGCGGCGCCATGCAGACGGGCGAGGAACTCACCTCCGTCTACGCGCCGATGGAGCCCGACTCCATCCGCGGCGACGGCTGCATGATGTGCCCCGCCTACGGCCCCCGCTGCGGCGGCGTCGAGCGCGAGTGGTGGAACGAGAACGAGTGGGACGAGTTCGCGGATCACATCGGAAACAGTTAGGTCAAAGGTCAAAGCAGGCGCAAGCAGGCGAGGCGACGACGGGGCGGAGCTCTGATCGTGAGCGGAAGTCAAAAGCCGGGATCGGGCTCGGACTCGGGATCGGGCTCGGGCCCGACGCTATTGCGCGCCGACAGCTCGGCAATCAACAGGCGATCCCGGGGCCGCCCGCATCGTCGATGCCCCTCCCGCTGCGCCGCTGACCGCCTTTCCCGATCCCGAGCCCGATCCCGAGCCCGAGCCCGATCCCGAGCCCAGCCTTTTTGTCGCTCGGATCGATCCCGAGCCCGGCCTTCTCCTCCCGCGCCGCCGCCTCGCCTTTCGCCTCTCGCCTTTCGCCTCCCGCTCCTCGCCTCCCCCGGAATTCTTGGAGCGCTATCTTTGTGATATCATTTTGATCGCACGGAGGTGCACTTCATGATCAGAGAAATCTCTCGACACCCTGCCAACGGAATCGGCCTGGCCATCATCCTTCCGCTGATGCTCATCGGCGGCATCGTGCTCACCATCAGCAGTTTTGTGCAGGGTGCGCTGCCTCTCGGCTTCGCGGCTCTCGTCCTCGATATCGTCCTCTTCGTCTGCCTCTTCGGCTTCTTCACCGTCGGACCGAACGAAGGCATGGTGCTCCAGCTCTTCGGCTCGTACGCCGGCACTGCGAAGGAGCCGGGCCTGCGCTGGGCGAACCCCTTCTACTCGAAGCGCCGCATCTCGCTCCGCGTCCGCAATTTCGAAACGACGAAGCTGAAGGTCAACGACAACCGCGGCAATCCGATCGAGATCGCTTCGGTCGTAGTCTGGCGCGTGGTCGACACGGCCGAAGCGATGTTCCAGGTCGACAACTACGAGAACTACGTTCACGTGCAGAGCGAGTCGGCGCTGCGCAACCTCGCGTCGGGCTACGCCTACGACACCTACACCGACGGTGAAGGCTCGCTCGTCGGGCACACCGCCGAGGTGTCGGGGAAACTGAGAGTGGAGATCCAGGACCGGCTCGCGCAGGCGGGCGTCGAGGTGATGGAAGCGCGGATCAGCCACCTCGCCTACGCGCAGGAGATCGCCGCGGCGATGCTGCAGCGTCAGCAGGCGAGCGCGGTCGTCGCGGCACGCTCGAAGATCGTCGAGGGCGCGGTCGGCATGGTCGAAATGGCGCTCGAGTTGCTTAGCCAGAAGAAGGTCGTCGAGCTCGACGACGAACGGAGGGCGGCGATGGTGAGCAACCTGCTCGTCGTCCTCTGCAGCGACCGCCACACGCAGCCGGTCGTCAACACAGGGACGCTTTACAACTAGGAATCACTCATGGCCGAGCGCAAGGCATTCCTGCTCCGGATCGACCCGCGCGTCCACGACGCGCTGCAGAGATGGGCCGACGACGAGCTCAGGAGCCTCAATGCGCAGATCGAGTTCATCCTCCGCCGCGCGCTCGTCGACCGGGGACGCCTCCCGTCGGACGAGGGCGCGCGGCGGAAAGCGGGAAAGGGGTAGGGGCACGTTACCCGGCGTGCCCCACCCAGTCGAGGGTTCCCGTTCTTCATTCTTCATTCCTCATTCGACATTCTTCATTTCGGTTTCTTCGCAGCCTCGAGAACCGAAATGAAGAATGTCGAATGAGGAATGAAGAGGCGGGACACTCCGGCAACCCGGCGATCCTCCTCGTTTCTCATAAGGTGACAGTTCTAATCGCGCCTCCACGCTAAACTTCCCGCGCATTCAAAACGAGGAGGCCCCGCGATGCAGTCGCGTCAAGCTGATAAACACCGATTCACGACGATCACCAGACTCTCGGCCTCATTCGTCGCGCTCCTTCTCGTCCTCGGCGTCGCGTCCTGCGCGACGACGACTCTGACGACCGCTCCAGCCGCGGCACTCGCGGCCGCCCCACAGTCGCCCGCCGCCGCAATCGCGGCGCTGCCTCTCGACGCCGCCCCCCCGACCGACTCACGCATCCGCGTCGGGAAGCTCGAGAACGGCCTCACCTACTATGTTCTCCCCCATCACAAGCCTGAGAAGCGCGCGCAGCTCTGGCTCGCCGTCAACGCCGGCTCGACGCTCGAGGACGACGACCAGCAGGGGATCGCTCACTTCGTCGAGCACATGGCCTTCAACGGCACCTCGCGCTATCCAAAGCAGGCGATCGTCGACTACATCGAGCTGATCGGGATGGACTTCGGCGCCGACCTCAACGCCTACACCGACTTCGACGAGACGGTCTACACGCTCGCCGTGCCGACCGACGATCCGAAGCTCGTCACCACCGGGCTCGACATCCTTCACGAGTGGGCGCACTCGATCAGCTTCGACCCGAACGAGATCGACAAGGAGCGCGGCGTCGTCCTCGAGGAGTGGCGTCTCGGGCGCGGCGCGGGCGAGCGAATCTTCGACAAGCAGAGTCCCGTCATCTTCCACAAGTCGCGTTACGCGGAGCGGTTGCCGATCGGAAAACCGGAGATCCTGAAGACGGCGCAGCGCGATGCCTTCCTCCGCTTCTATCGCGACTGGTACCGGCCCGACCTGATGGCGGTCATCGCCGTCGGCGACTTCGACGCGGCGACGATCGAGACCCAGATCCGCGCGACGTTCGCCGAGCTGAAGAATCCGGCGGGCGAGCGGCCGCGCGAGGAGTACGGCATCCCGCCTCACCCGACGACGCTCTACAGCGTCGAGAGCGACCCGGAGATGCCGTCGACCATGGTCAGCATCGACACGCGGATGCCTCACCGCGCCGAGGCGACGATCGGCGACTACCGCCGGATCGTCGCCGAAGGGCTCTTTCACCAGATGATGGGCGCGCGCTTCGACGAGATCCGGCAGCGCCCCGACGTCCCGATCCTCGGCGCGTATTCGTACACCGGAGGCATCACGCGAACGGTCGACAACTTCGGGCGCGGCGCGGCCGCCAAGGAAGGAAAGGCGCCCGAAGCCCTTCAGCTCCTGCTCGAGGAGACGGCGCGCGTGGCGCAGCACGGCTTCAATGCCGCAGAGCTAGAACGCGCGAAGAAGCAGAGGCTTCGCGGCCTGCAGAACTCCGTGAGCGAGCGCGAGAAGACCGAATCGAGCCAGTTCGCGGATGAGATCCTGCGGAACTTCCTCGAGAAGGAGTCGATGCCCGGGCTGGAGGTCGAGCTCGCTTTGCACGAGCGATTCCTCCCCGAGATCACGCTCGCCGAGATGAACGCGATGGCCTCGGCCTGGAAAGGCGAGGCGAACCGCGTCGTGCTCGTGAGCGGTCCCTCGAAGACGCCGCTCCCCGCCGTCGCTGCGCTCGAGTCGATCGTCTCGGCCGCAGGATCAACGCCTCTCGCGGCGTGGAAGGACGACGTTCAGACGGGGCCTCTCGTCAAGAGCCCGCCGGCGCCCGGACTCGTCGTCGCGACGAAGACCGACGCGACGCTCGGCTTCACCGAGTGGACGCTGTCGAACGGCATCCGGGTCGTCGTGAAGCCGACCGATTTCCAGAACGACGAGATCGTCCTGTCGGGATTCTCGCCGGGCGGGAGCTCGCTCGCGAGCGACGCCGAGTGGCCTAACGCACGATTCGCGACGTCGATCGCGGGCGTGAGCGGAGTCGGCGACTTCGACGAGATCGGACTCCGCAAGGCGCTGGCGGGACACCTCGCCTCGGGGAGCGCGTGGATCGGCGAGCTCGAGGAGGGTGTCCGCGGCCGCTCGTCGAAGGACGACCTCGAGACGATGCTGCAGCTGATCTGGCTGTCGGTCACCGCGCCGCGCAGCGACCCGCATGCGATCGCCGCCTGGAAGCAGCAGGTGATCGAGCAGGTCAAGAACCGGAGGCTCGATCCCGAGTCGTCGTTCTACGAGGACATGGACGGCGTGCTCGCGCAGAACCATCCGCGCCGCAAGCCGCTCACGCCCGAGGAAGTCGCGGCAGTCGATCCGGCAGCCGCGATCGCGTTCTATCGTTCGCGCTTCGCGGACCTCGGCGACATGACCGTCGTGATGACGGGCAACATCGATCTCGCGAGCGCGAAGCCTCTCGTCGAGAGATGGCTCGGCGGGCTGCCGTCGACGGGGCGCAGGGAAAACTGGCGCGACGTCGGCGTCCGCGAGCCGGACGGCGTGAAGACGCTCGAGATGAAGCGGGGGCGCGAGCCGAAGAGCTCGGTGTTCCTGACCTTCCACGGGCCTGCGACCTGGACGCGCGCGGGAGCGATCGACGCGCAGCTCCTTTCAGACGTCATGAACATCCGCCTTCGCGAGGTGCTCCGTGAAGACATGGGAGGCGTTTACGGCGCGTCGATCTGGGGAGGCCTGATCCGCCGCCCGACCGAGGAGTACAACTTCAGCGTGAACTTCGGCTGCGCGCCGGAGAACGTCGCGTCACTCAACAAGGCGCTCTTCGACGAGATCGCGAAGGTCCAGGCCGAAGGAATCGGAGAACAGTGGCTCGCGAAGGTGCGGGAGAACTGGAAACGCCAGCACGAGCTCGCCCTCCGCGAGAACGGCTACTGGGCAGGGCGCCTCTCCGAGTCGCTCCGCTACGGCGACGACCCGAAGAGGATCCTCGACCTCGATTTCCGCCTCAACCGGATCAGCTCCGACAACGTGAAGGCCGCCGCACTGAAGTATCTCGACACGTCGCGGTACGTGGAGGGAGTGCTGAATCCGGAGTAGCAGGCGGAAGGCGAAAGGCGAGAGGCGATGAGCAGGCGAAAAGCGGGCCAAAGGCCATAGGCCAGAGGCCAAAGCAGGCCGACCGGAGCAGCGTGGAGGCGGTGCGACGCGAGGCGCGAACATTCGACACCGCAGGCGCGACTCCGTGGGCCGCGCATCCTGTTCCGCATCGCAAAAAGAAAACGGGCGACCCATCGGGTCGCCCCTACAAATCTCCGAGCAACATAGCCGTGGTGTCCGGCTGACCTCGCTACCTGCTTTGGCCTCTGGCCATTGGCCCGCTTCTCGCCTGCTTATCGCCTCTCGCCCCTCGCCTGCTTCTCAAATCAGCCCATGCTTCGAGAGCGCGTCGAGGACTCGCTTCGCGTATAGCTTGCGTGCTTCACCCGACTCTTTGCTCGTCGTGATCTTCGCCTCGGACGTCCAGGCGAGGGTCGTTTCGCCCGCCGTCATGTAGAAGTTCGCTTCGAACCGGAGCTGGAAGTACTGCGTCGTTCCCTTCGGGGCGTCGGTCGGCGAGAAGACTCCGATCGTCGCCTCGTTCCAGTAGCCGTAGAGATCGGTGTAGTACATCGAGGATCGGGAGTACCAGTCGACCATGTTCGAGTGCTCGCCCATCGATCCGCTGCCGGTCACCGGTCGGGAGACGAGCACGCCGTCGAAGCCTTCGCTCGCCACGAGCTTCTGGAGCTCTTCCTTGGTGACGTCCTTGAGGTTTGGAATCAGCCGGCTGCTCGCCGTCGCGTTGATCTTTTTCTTGACGAGCTGGACGACCCAGTCGGTCTCGAGGTCCTGCCGCAGACCGGGGTCGGTCGTGATGACGACGGCCAGGATCTTCTGCGCCTTCGGTCCCTTGTAGTTCGGGTTCTTCGACTCGCGCGTGAAGTCCGCGTCACCTGTGCCGGTCGCGCACGACGCGAGGGTCAGTGTGAGAATTGCGCCGAGCGTTGCGAGGTGTCGTTTCATTCTGTGAGCTCTCCCGTAAGTTTGCTTTCGCGGCTCAAAATACCACGCATCTTCGCCAGAACGTCTCCCGTGAATTTGCCAATCCGGCAGGTTAGTCATTCCGACGAGCGCACGAAGTGCGTGAGGAGGAATCTGCGAAACAATCGCCTGAGCGTTTCCGCCCAGAGGCTCAATCATTTGTGCGGTATCCATCAGGCAATCGTCGGCAGATTCCTCGCGCGCTTCGCGCACTCGGAATGACGCGCCTGCGGATGGCTGGCGTTGGGTAACATTCTCCTGCGACGACGATCCGCCCGAACGCTGCACGTTTGGGCGGATCAATCGGCGCCTTACGGTACTAGACTGTGCAGCTGCGAGACTCGTATGCCACAGGACTTCGTCGCGTCAGCAATACTCAAATCGATCCGGGCTCTCCCCAATTACCCGAAGCTCGACGTGCTCGACCTGAGCTGTGGCCGCGGAGAGATCCTCTCGGCGCTCGTCGGTGACGGCTGCACCGCTCGCGGAACGCACTACCGGAGCGACGACTACAAGCTGACGACGCAGTTCACGCCACTGATGACGGGCGGCCTCCCGATCGACGACGGGGTCGACCTGATGAAGCCGCTCCCCTACGAATCGGCGTCGTTCGATCTCGTCGTCCTCAGCGAAGTGATCGAGCATCTCGAGAGCTTCATGCCGATCGTCCGCGAGATCGGCCGGGTGCTGCGCCCGGGCGGCCACTTCGTCATGAGCACGCCGAACATGGCGCGGCTTCACTCGCGCTTCCACTTCTTCCTCACCGGCACGCACAAGCTGATCCGCCGTCGCGTCGGCTGGGACCTCGCGGGCGACGAGCTCTACGCGTATCACATCAACCCGGTCGACTTCCCGCTGTTCCACACGCTGCTTCACCAGTCGGGCATGCACGTCCGTGCGATCGAATTCACCCGTATCAAGGCGCGGCATCTCTGGCTATTGCTCGGCTACCCGCTGTTCTGGCTCGCGACGCAGCTCGGCACTCGCGAGAAGATCACGAGCGACGAACACCGGGAAGGCGAACGCGATCTCCGTCGCTGGATGCACTCGCCGGCGATGCTGGCAAGCGAGCAATTGCTCGTCGTCGCGCGACGAGGCGCCGGGGGGTCGTGAGTGACGGCAGGCCGCAAGCCGGCTCCTCAACGACGATGCCCGGCCTCGTAATAGTGCGTATTGTCAATTCCCCTCAGACGAGGGATAAGCTCAACCCGGCGTTCCAAATCGTCGCGGGCACCGCAGCCGGGCCGGACCCGAACTGCTCAACTCCACTGGTCGTCGAACGACCCACCCAGCCACCCAAATGACAGGAGAACACCCATGAAGAACGCAATCGCAATTGGCCTGATCAGCGTCGCGCTCGCGGGATGCGCGTCGACATCGATGAAGTCGGCGTGGAAGGACCCGGAGATGAGCTCGGTCGACATTGCCGGCAAGAAGGTCGTCACCGTGCTCGTCTCCGAGAAGCGCGCCGCGCGCCTCGGCGCCGAAGACGCCGTCGCTCGCTACCTCAACAGCCTCGGCGCGCAGGCGACCCCGTCGTTCCAGGTCCTCGCCCCCGAATCGACCAAGGAAGAGGCAAAAGCGAAACTCCAGGGCGACGGCTTCGACGCAGCGGTCGTCATGCGCGTGACCGACAAGGCGCAGGAGATCTACTCGACTCCCGGCGTCTACTCACCGGCGATGTACGGCGGTTACTACGGCCGCGGCTGGGGATACGGCATGGCCTACGGCACCGGCCCCGAGATCCGCACCGACACGAAGATCTACGTCGAGACGCTCGTCTACTCCCTTAAGGCCGACAAACTCGTATGGGCCGGAGTGACCGAGACGACCAATCCGGCGAACGTCGAGAAGTTCGCGACGGAAGTCGCCACGATTGCGATCGACTCCATGAAGAAGTCGGGCGCGATCAAGTAGCAGCGTCGTCCGAGCCCGCGAAGGCCCTGTTCGCGTTTCCTCCGGCGCGGCGGCGTTAAAGACGTCGCCGCGCCGTCGCACGTTTGGCGGCTCGAGCTCGAGGCGATCGGGTACCGCGTTAAATTGTCGCGCTGGAAAGATTCCCAGTATCGCTCGTTCTCGAACTCGATAGAATCGCAGCGTTTGCAGCCCTGAAAACCTTCGACACTCCAGACCTAAGGAGCAGCCCAATCATGAGGATCTCGAAAGCCCTGGTCCCGGTAGTTGCCATCGCGGCGCTCGTGCTGACAGCTTGCAAGAAGGAGGCGCCACCTCCTCCGGCTCCTCCCGAGGTCAAGGTGGCGGCCGTCCTCCAGCAGGACGTTCCGGTCTACGTCGAGAACATCGGCCAGACCCGCGGCTCGGAAGAAGTCGAGGTCCGCGCCCGCGCGCAGGGCTTCCTCGAGAGCATCGACTTCGTCGAGGGGACGCTCGTGAAGCAGGGGCAACTTCTCTACACAATCGACCCGCGCGAGCTGCAGGCGCAACTGGCGCAGGCGCAGGGCAATCTCGCGTCCGCGGATGCCACGCTGGTGCGCGCGACGCAGGACGTCGAGCGGTTCAGGCCGCTGGTCGAGCAGAATGCACTGCCTCGACAGGACCTCGAGACCGCGCTGGCCCAGCAGTCGGCCGCGAAGGCGCAGGTCGAAGCCTGGAGGGCGACGGTCGATACGGCGAAGATCAACCTCGGCTACTGCAAGATCACGGCGCCGATCACGGGACTCGTCGGTAAGACAGAGGTCAACGTCGGCAACCTGGTCAGTTCCGGCGGTTCGACGCTGCTCACGTCGATCTCCAAGATCGACCCGATCCGCGTTCGCTTCTCCATCAGCGAGCGCGACTACCTCGAGTACAGGAAGAAGCATGCGGCGGGGGCCGCGAAGGACATGCCGATCGAGCTGCTGCTCGCCGACGGCTCGGTCCATCCGCACAAGGGCTACCTCGTCTTCGCCGATCGAATCGTCGACCCGGAGACCGGCACGCTGCTGCTCGAGGCCGCATTCCCGAATACCGAAGGCCTCGTTCGCACTGGCCAGTATGCCCGCGTCCGCTTCGCCGTCGACGTGCGCCCTAACGCGATCCTCGTTCCGCAGCGCGCAGTCGCCGAGCTTCAGGCGACCTACAGCGTCGCGGTGCTCAACGGCAGCAAGATCGAGATGCGCACGGTCAAGACGGGCGCGCGCGTCGGTTCGATGTGGGTCATCGAAGAGGGTCTCACCGCTGGCGACAAGGTCGTCGTCGAGGGGATGCAGAAAGTGAAGAACGGCATGGAAGTGAAGGCCACGACGGTCGAGGCGACGGCGGCTCCGGCAGCCGCGGCGCCGCCCGCCGAGACTGCCTCCGCCCCGGCGAAGGAGAACTGAGATGGCGAACTTCTTCATTCGCCGGCCGATCGTCGCGATCGTCATCTCGATCCTGATGGTCCTGGTCGGCCTCGTGTCTCTCTCGAGACTGCCGATCGAGATGTATCCGCAGCTGGCGCCGCCGACGGTCCGCGTCGAAACGACGTATCCGGGCGCTTCGGCCGAGGTTGCGGAACAGTCGGTCGCCACGCCGATCGAACAGCAGATCAACGGCGTCGACAACCTCCTCTACATGAAGTCGCTCAACACGAGCGACGGCCGCATGCTGCTCGACGTCACCTACAAGGTCGGCATGGACCTCGACATTGCGAACATGCTGACGCAGAACCGCCAGGCGCAGGCCACAGCGCGCCTGCCGCAGGAAGTCAACGCTCAGGGCGTTACGGTCAAGAAGCTCAACCCGTCGATCCTCATGGTCGTTTCGGTCTACTCCCCGAAAGGGACCTACGACTCGAACTTCCTCTGCAACTACGCGATGATCAACGTTCGCGACCAGATCCTCCGCGTCCCGGGCATGGCTGCGGTCGACCTCTTCGGCGGCGCCGAGTACGGCATGCGCATCTGGCTCCGCCCCGACCAGCTCAACAAGCTCGGCCTCACGGCGGCTGACGTCATCCAGGCGATCAAGGAACAGAACATCCAGGCGCCCGCGGGGCAGATCGGCGGCGCGCCGTCGCCGAAGGGACAGGAGTTCACCTACACGGTCCAGGCGCCCGGCAAGATGATGTCGCCCGAAGAGTTCGCGAACATCATCGTGCGGCAGAGCGCAACGGGCTCCATCGTCCGGATCAAGGATGTCGGCAACGTCGAGCTCGGCGCCGAGAACTACAAGGCGTTCGGCCGCCTCAACGGAAAGCCGGCCGGTGTGCTCGCGACCTACCTGCTTCCCGGCGCGAACCAGCTGCAGGCATCCGAGCAGATCTACAAGACGCTCGAGGAGCTGAAGAAGAACTTCCCCGAGGACGTCGACTACGAGATCGTTTACGACACGACGCCGGCCGTCGAAGCGTCGATCGAAGAGATCGTCCACACCTTCTTCGAGGCGGTCGTCCTCGTCATCCTCGTCGTCTTCATCTTCCTGCAGAGCTGGCGGGCGACGCTGATCCCGCTCATCACTGTTCCGGTGTCGCTCATCGGAACGTTCATGTTCTTCCCGATGCTCGGCTTCACGATCAACACGCTGACGATGTTCGGTCTCGTGCTGGCGATCGGCATCGTCGTCGACGATGCGATCGTCGTCGTCGAGGCGGTCATGCACCACATCGAGCATGGCCTCTCGCCGCGCGACGCGACCGTGAAGGCGATGGAGGAGGTCTCCAGCGCGGTCATCGGCATCGGCCTGATCCTCGCGGCGGTCTTCGTGCCGGTCGCCTTCATCGGCGGCCTCACCGGGCGCATGTACCAGCAATTCGCGCTGACGATCGCGATCTCGGTGCTTCTCTCGGTCTTCAACGCGCTTACGCTCTCTCCGGCGCTCTCGGCGATGCTGCTCAAACCCGGCAAGCCGGGCGAAGGCAAGGGGCCGCTCAACGCCTTCTTCCGCTGGTTCAACAGGGTCTTCGGCAGCGCGACCGACTGGTACGTGAAGGGGGCGGCGATCCTGGTCCGCAAGGCGGCGCTCAGTCTCGTGCTCGTCGCGATCGTCCTCGGCGCCGCGCTCCTGATCGGCAAGCAGCTCCCCCGTGGCTTCGTGCCGAACGAAGACCAGGGCATCTTCATGGTCAACCTGCAGCTGCCTAACGGCTCCTCGCTCGAGCGCACGGAAGCCGCGGTCAAACAGGTCGAGGCGATCCTGAAGGAGACACCGGGCGTCGACGCCTACAACTCGATCGGCGGACTCGGCCTCCTCACCAACAGCTTCCAGTCGAACTACGCGTCATTCTTCTGCCGCCTCCGCCCTTGGGGCGAGCGGAATACCGACGAGCTGCAGCTCAAAGCGATCCTGGGTGGATTGCAGAAGAAGCTCTCCGCGATCCCCGAGGGAGTCGCATTCCCGTTCATCCCGCCGACGATCTCCGGGTTCGGCGCGTCGGGCGGCTTCAACTTCATGCTGCAGGACCGGAGCGGCACGATGTCGGTCGAGCAGCTCGGGGCGGAGACGAAGAAGTTCCTCGAGGAGGCGCGCAAGCGCCCCGAAGTGGCGAACCTCTTCACCTCGTTCGACCCCGGGTCGCCGCAGCTCAAGGTCGAGCTCGATCGCGAAAAGGCGCGGAAGCTCGGCGTTCCGATCAACGACGTCTTCGCGGTGCTTCAGACCGCACTCGGCGGCACCTACGTGAACGACTTCAACCGCTTCGGGCGCCTTTACCGCGTCTTCGCCCAGGCGGTGCCCGAGTACAGGCAGAAACCCTCGGACATCGACCAGTTCTACGTCCGCAGCAAGACGACGAACCAGTTGATTCCTCTCTCGACGCTCGTGACGGTCACACCGAAGTCGGGCACCGAGATCACGGTCCGCTACAACCTCTTCCGCTCCGTCGAGATCAGCGGGCAGCCGGCGAGCGGTTACTCGTCGGGCCAGGCGATGGCGGCGCTCGAGGAAGTTGCCGACAAGGCGCTGCCGCGCGAGATGGGTTACGAATGGACCGGCTTCTCCTACCAGGAAAAGACGGCGCCGTCGTCGACTCCCACGTTCGTCATGGCGGTCGTCTTCGTCTTCCTGCTCCTCGCCGCGATGTACGAGAGCTGGAAACTGCCGTTCGGCGTTCTGTTAGGCACCCCAACCGTCCTGCTCGGCGCGTTCCTCGGCGTCTGGATCGTCGGGCTCGAAAACAACGTCTACGTACAGATCGGCCTCGTCATGCTGATCGGGCTCGCTGCGAAGAACTCGATCCTCATCGTCGAGTTCGCGAAGATGCAGACCGACAAGGGCATGGGCATCGCCGAGGCGGCGCTCGAGTCGGCCAAGCTGCGCTTCAGGCCGATCCTGATGACGGCGTTCGCCTTCCTGCTCGGCGTCGTGCCGCTGATGACGGCGACCGGGTCGGGCGCAAACTCGCGCGTCATGATGGGCGTCGCGGTCTTCTCCGGCATGCTCGTCGCGACGGCGTTAGGCGTCTACCTTACGCCGGCGTTCTTCATGCTCATCGAGAGCATGGGCGGCAAGAAGAAGAAACCCGCGGACGAGGCCTCGATGCCGGCAACGACTGAGGAGGCACACTGATGAAACGCACACTGCTGATCGTGCTGCTGCTGGCAGTCGCGACGACGGGATGCATGCTGGGGCCCGCGAACCAGCGGCCCCCGATCCCGACGCCCGAAGTGTGGCGTGAAGGCCCCGCTGCGGAAGAGTCGATCGCGAACCTCGAGTGGTGGTCGATCTACGACGACCCCGCGCTGCAGGATCTGATCCGGCAGTCGATCGCGGAGAACAAGGACCTGCGCGTCGCGATGGAGCGGGTCGTCGAAGCGCGGGCGCGCTACGGCGTGTCGCGGGCCGATCTCTGGCCGCAGATCAACGCGTCGGGAACCGCCGGCTACTTCGACGAGGGGGACCTCAACGACTTCACCGAGAACGACGAGGTTTACTCGGTCGGCGCCGACCTCTCGTGGGAAATCGACCTCTTCGGAAGAGTTCGAAGCGGAAACCAGGCTGCGTGGTCGAGCTATCTCGCCACGGAGCAGGCGCAGCGAGCCGCAACACTCACGCTCGTCTTCAGCGTCGCCCGCGCCTACTTCGAGCTCTGCGACCTCGACCAGGAGCTCGAGATCACGAAAGCGACGCTCGAGTCGCGCCGGCACTACATGCAGCTCGTCAAGTCGCTCTTCGAAGGAGGAGTCCGGAGCGAGATCGACTTCCGGCAGGCCGAGGGCGAGTACTACGGCGTCGACATCCGGGTGAAGGACATCGAGCGGCAGATCGTCAGCAAGGAGAACGAGCTGTCGTTCCTGATCGGGAAGAATCCCGGACCGATCACGCGCGGGCGTCCGATCGGCGAGCAGAAGATCGCGGAGACGATTCCGTCGGGACTTCCGTCGTCGCTCCTCGAGCGCCGCCCCGACGTCGTCGCGGCAGAGCAGCAGCTCTTCGCGGCGAACGCGCAGATCGGCGTCGCCCGCTCCCTCATGTTCCCGCGCATCGCGATCACGGGCGCGTACGGCGGCACGGCCGACGACATCAGCAACGTCTTCGACTCGGCGAACGTCGTCTCCAACCTGCTCGGCAACATCTTCCAGCCGATCTTCCAGGCCGGGCGGCTCCGGCGGAACGTCGAAGTGACCGAATCGCAGCAGCGCCAGGCGCTGTCGGCCTACGAGCAGGCGATTCTCGCCGCGTTCCGGGAGACGGAAGACTCACTGGTCACGTATCAGAAGACGACCGAGCAGAGGTCGTCGTACGGCGCACGCGTCGAAGCGCTGCGCGAGGTGCTGCGCCTCAACGAGCTCGCGTACGAAGGGGGCGTCGTCGACTACCTCCGGGTTCTCGACGCACAGCGCACGCTCCTCGACGCCGAGCTCTCGGCGGTGCAGAACAACCGGCAACAGCTCGTCGCGCTCGCGTCGGTCTACAAGGCGCTCGGCGGCGGCTGGAACCCGGAGCCGCCCGAGACGGAAGGCACCCAGCCCGCGGCTGCAACCCCGCCGGCTCCCACGAACTGACACTGATCAGGAACGCCCCGGCGCGTGAGCGCGCCGGGGCGTTTGCGAGAGAGGGATCGAGCGTGCTGCGAAAGTACAGGATGAAGTCCTTCGGGCAGCTCCTGGTCGCGCTCATCGTCGTCACGCTCCTGCAGCCCTTCCTCGCGCAGCACCGCCTGGTGCAGATTCTCGCGCTCCTCATCCTTCTCGACGGCATCTACATCGCGATGCCGAAGGACGTCGGCCAGAGGTTCCGCCGCGCGATCAACCTGCTCTGGCTGCTGGCCGCCGGGCTCGTCGTCGCCGCTCGAGTTTCCGATCAGGGGATCTTCCGCGACTCCTTCGACGTCGCCGGCGGGGTCTTCCAGACGATATTGTTCGCCCTCTGCCTCACGGCGACGCTATTGCACGTGCTGCGGGAGCGACGTGTCACGCTCGATCTCATCTACGCCGCGATGGCGGGCTACTTCTTCATCGTCGCGACCTTCGCCGGCATCTACAAGATCGCGTTCGTCGTCGATTCCGCCGCGTTCCAGTTCCAGTCGTGGGTCACCGACGTGTCGAAGATCGACGCCTGGTCGCAGCTGAGCTACTTCAGCTTCGTGACCGCAGCGAGCCTCGGCTACGGCGACATCCTGCCGAGAAATCCGTACGTGCAGATGGTCGCGGTAATCGAGGTCGTCATCGGCCAGTTCTACCTCGCCACCGTCATCGCGCGGCTCGTGAGCCTCTACGGGAAAACGCCCGATCCCGGCACGAGCGACGAGGCGTAGGTGGGACGAGTGATGTTCGGGGCGCAGCCGGATGGGTTGTCATCCCGACGACCGATCCCGCGAAGCGGGAGAGGGAGGAGGGATCTCGCAGGCTGGTACTCATGCGGCCTTCAGCCACGAACCTGGCCCCTGTTGCACGTCTGTACCAGCCTGAGAGATCCCTCGTCGCTCCCCCGCGTTGCGGGGTCGCTTCTCGGGATGACACGTCGCGCGGGCGTGGCTTTCGACCGAAATGGCACGCGGTCGGGTGCGCACGACGCCCCCGGGTACCCCTCAGAACTCCGCGCCTAACGACACCACCAGCGTCTCGTCGTCGCTCCCCGGCTCGAAGAGGCTCGTGTAGAGGTAGACGTTCTCGAACGTCAGCACGACGAGCGCGCCGCGCATGACGCCGACGTCGGTCTCGATCGCCCTCGTCCGCTGGGACACGAGTCCCGCGCGGAACCAGTCGGAGGCCCTGTACGTGAGCTCGCTCCAGAAGTACGTGAAGTCCTCCTCGTCGTCGCCCGACGCGAAGAGGTGCTCCCCCTCGACGTAGAGGTCGAGCCTCTTCCAGTCGGCGATGACCTCGACGCCCGCCGCCACGCCGTCGGTGTCGCCGAAGACTCCGCCTAACATCGGCGTCACGACGAGGCTCTCGTCGCCTCCCGACTTGAAGCTGTATCCACCCCAGACCGACGTGGTGTTCTGATCCTCGTAGTTGTATCGCGCCTCGAGGTGAAGCCAGTCGCGGTCCGCCATGATCACCGGGGCCGCGTAGTCGCCCCCGTCGGGCACGAAGTTGCCCGTGACCTCGGCGTAGTACTCCCACTGCGACACCAGCTTCCTCGTTTCGTCACTTTGCGCCAGCGCCGGGATCGCGCCGAGCGCGAGGATCATCGCAACGAGAGCCGTTCGCATCGACGTTTACCCTCCCAGCGCGATCGTGATCGCAACCAGTACCGCGCCGCCGAGCGCCATCGAGATGCCGACGCGCCAGCGAGGAAGTCCGATCAGCCTCGCCCACTGCTGGCCGAGCAGGAAGAGCATCACCAGCGCGATGCCGTTGGAGACGCGCATCGCCGGATGCGGCTCCTTCATCACGATGAACGGGACGAGAACCGGCATCATGCTGATCACCGCGATCAGGAAGATCCCGACAGCGCCCAGGCAGTCCTCGACCGAGATCCGGACGCGTTCCGGCGCCGAGGGAAGCTCGATGAGCCGGACACGGAGGTCGGCGACGCCGCTCTCTCCCAGCGCCTCGGAAACCAGCGGCGGGAGCGCACTGGACAGAATGCGTCCCCCTTCGGCCGGGGCCGCGGCGCGGACGGCCTTCAGCGTCTCGAGCCCGCGCAGTTGCTGCGTGACGCGCGCGACGAGATACATGACCCCGTCGACGAGCCCCCAGGCGACGTTGCAGCCGATCGCCGCGAGGAGCATCGACCGGACGTCGGCGCGCGTCGCCTCGACGGCGCTGAAGGTGCAGGTGAAGGTGAGCACCATGACGATGCCGAAGATCGCCTCGATGATCCTGTCCATCGGGTCGAGGATGCGTTTCCTCTCAGGACGTTCAGCTTCAGGCATCGCGCCTCCCTTCAATGGCTCTTCACCATCTCGGACGATGGGGAGTCGGGGTCATCCCGAGCCCGCGAAGCGGGAGAGGGATCTGCTGACAGCCGCCTGACCGATTTCCAAACGGCGATTGAGTCTTGTGGCCTTGCTTCCCGCTGGGGACTCGGGCACGTGACGTGTTCGCAGATTCCTCTCCCGCTTGGCGGGATCGGAATGACAGTCCTGCGGTCGATCGATTCGACCTGACTCGAGTTTCCCGGGTGCGACCCCGGTTTCCACTCCAGCCTACTTGTCGACCGTGAGCGTCAGCTTCAGCGTCGTCATCGGGTCGGTCTTGAGCTTCGAGAACGGGACGCTGATCTTGAGCTTCTGCTTCGACTTGTCGTTGTCCTTGAGCTTGATCGTGTCGCCCTTGACCACGCCCGAGATCGCCGTCTCGCCGTCGAAGAGTTGCATCGACACATGGACCTTGCGCTTCGGTGTTCCGTTCTCCGCGTTCAGCGTGAAGAAGATCGTGGCGTCGAGCGCTTCGTTGTCGCCCTTGCCCTTTCCCTTCCCTTCCATGCCGAAATCGTCGACGTAGATCCCCTCGCAGACGAAGGCGTCGAGCGACTGCTTCGGCGACACGCGCCCCTGGCCCCAGAGCGACTTGTGCGCGAGGTTGAAGTTGACGTCGAGAACGACGGGCGACGAGTACTGCTTCTTCTCGACGGTCTGCGCGCTCACGGCGACCTGCGCCTGAGCGGCGCCACTGAACGCGAGAATGGCGAATACGACCAACAGTGTGCGAATGCGCATGAGTGCTCTCCCTAATCGTCAGTTACTGCACGAGCGATTCTACAGACTCCGCGGAGTCGGGGTGCACGAATCGCCACGCGGGCTTCTCGACGCGTCGAGCCGACGGACTTAGAATCGACTGAACTACATGAGCACCTCGGCACGCCACACCCGCCTCGTCCTCGCAACGACACTCGCATTCGCATTCACCGCCTCCCGGCTGATGGCCGAGGAGCCGGCGTCACCATCTCCAAAGCAGAACGAGACGCTCATTTCAAGAGCCGTTCAGTCGATGGAAAGCGTCAGGGCCGTTGCCCTTCCAGGCGTGGCAGAGTCGGGCTCGATTGCGACGCAATGCGAGCCGGCTCCGCCCGACAAGGACATGCGCGAGTGGTTTCTCGCGCCGATCCCGATGGCGAACGCGACGCTCGGCGCAGGGCTCGCCCTCGGGGCCGGCTACTTCTTCAAGCCCGACGCCGACGACGAGGTCTCGCCTCCGTCTCTCATCGGCGCAGGCGCCTTCTACTTCGACAGCGAGAGCTCGGGCGTCGGAGTCGGCACGATGCTGAACCTGCGCGAGGACCGCATCCGCGTCGTCGGCGCCGCACTCAAGGCGACGCTGCGCTACGGCCTCTTCGCGGGAGACAAGGAGGACGCTCACGGCGTCCCGATCCGGCAGACCGTCGACGGACTTCTCCTCTCAGGCCTCTACCGCGTCCATGGCGATCTCTTTCTCGGCGGGCGCGTCTACTACTCGAACGTCGTCACCGATCTCGATTCCGGAGAGGCGGAGGACGTCGGGATCGACCCGGAGGAGCTCGACTCCTCGATCGGCGCGTTCGGCGCGATCGCCTCCTACGACAACCGCGACTCGCAGTTCTTTCCGCTGCACGGAACGAAGAGCGAACTTCGGGCCGACATGAACTCGAGCGCGATGGGAAGCGATTTCTCCTACAAACGCTACGAGCTCGACACGCGCTGGTACCACGCCGTGAGGGAACGGGACGTCTTCGCCTGGCAGGCGTACGGCTGCGCCACCGCGGGCAAGACTCCCTTCTATGCCCAGTGCCAGTACGGCGCAGGCGGAACGCCTCGGGGCTACTCGGTGGGCCGGCATTTCGACGAGACGATGCTCGTGGCGCAGGCGGAGTATCGCTGGGTCGTTCGCCCGCGCTGGATCGTTGCCGCATTCGGTTCGATCGGCGGCGTCGCGCCCCAGCTCGGAGAGATCCGCGGCGACGCGCTCCTCGCCGCCGGCGGCGGCGGTATCCGGTGGGTCGTCGCCCCGAAGAACAAGCTTTCGCTGCGCGTCGACTACGCCGTCGGCGAAGACGACAGCGGCGTCTACATCGCAGTGGGCGAAGCGTTCTGACCCGGGTCGACCCTCCAATGGGCGGTGATATGCTCGATTCGATGGCGTCGCGTCACCTGACTGCGCGCCGTTTGGCGTCATTGTCGGGACGCTGATCGGGAAGTGGAGCGGGCCCGAAACGGTCTCTCCATGCACGTACGCGCCGGAGAGGGAGTGTTCACATGCCGAGTTGGATCCGCGATTACAAGCCCGAATGGCTGCGCCTCGACGTCGTCGCCGGCCTCGTTACCGCCGCCGTCGTCATACCGAAGGCGATGGCCTACGCGACGATCGCGGGGCTTCCGGTCGAGGCCGGTCTCTACACCGCATTCATCCCGCTGATCATCTACGCGCTCGTCGGCACGTCGCGTCCGCTCAGCGTGACCACCACGACGACGCTCGCCATCCTGGCCGGCGCTCAGATCTCGGAGCTTGCGAAGGCGGGCGACCCCGCAGCGGTGATGCGGGCCGCAGCGACGCTGACACTTCTTACCGGACTCATTCTCGTCGCCGCGTCGACCCTCCGGTTAGGCTTCGTCGCGAACTTCATCTCCGAGCCGGTGCTCGTCGGCTTCAAGGCGGGAATCGGGATCGTGATCGTCTTCGACCAGATCCCGAAACTCCTCGGTATCCACATCGAGAAGAGCGGCTTCTTCCGGAACATCGCGAGGATCGTCGAGGCGCTGCCCGAGACGTCGATCCCGACGCTCGTCGTCGGCATCACGATGATGGCGATCCTCGTCGGCCTGCATCACTTCGCGCCGAAGCTCCCGGCGCCGCTCATCGCCGTCGCGGCAGGAATCGCCGGCACCGCCTTTCTCGGGCTGAAGGAAATGGGCGTATCGATCGTCGGGCACATCCCGACCGGCCTCCCCTCGCTGACGCTTCCCGATTTCTCGCTCGTCGAACAGCTCTGGCCGGCCGCGCTCGGCATCGCTCTCATGAGCTTCACCGAGACGATCGCGGCGGGGCGCGCGTTCGCGAAGAGCGGCGAGCCGACACCGCAGGCAAACCGGGAGCTGTTCGCGACCGGCATCGCCAACGCCGGCGGCGCACTGTTAGGCGCCATGCCTGGCGGCGGCGGCACGTCGCAGACGGCGGTGAACCGCACCGCGGGCGCGCAGTCGCAGCTCGCGGGAGTCGTCACAGCGGCCGCGACGCTGGTCACGATGCTGTTCCTCGCGCCGATGATCGGGCTCATGCCGAACGCGACCCTCGCCGCCGTCGTCATCGTCTACTCGGTCGGCCTCGTCCAGCCGAAGGAGTTCAAGGACATCCTGTCCGTGCGGCGGCTCGAGTTCGTATGGGCGCTCTCCGCGTGCGCCGGCGTCATCATGCTCGGCACGCTCAAGGGAATCCTGGTCGCGATCATCGTTTCGCTCGTCGGGCTCGCGCAGCAGGTGGCCGATCCTCCCGTCGCAATCCTCGGCCGCAAGCGCGGGACCAACGTCTTCCGTCCGCGCTCCGACGAGCACCCCGACGACGAGACCTTCCCCGGCATGCTGCTGATCCGCTTCAGCGGCCGGATATTCTTCGCCAACGCCGAACGGCTTGCCCAGAAACTCAAGCCGATCATCGAGGAAGCGGACCCGAAGGTGATCGTCTTCGACATGCGCGCCGTGCCCGACCTCGAATACACGGCGCTCAAGATGCTGATCGAAGGCGAGAGGCGCAACCGCGGCGAAGGAAGGATGCTCTGGCTCGTCGGGCTCAATCCTGAAGTGCTCGAGATGGTGCAGCGCTCGGCACTCGGGGAGACGCTCGGGAGAGAGCGGCTGATGTTCAACCTCGAAACCGCCGTGGCGCAGTACACCGGCTCGGCGGCGCCGCAGACGAACGAGTAGTGCCTGCCGCGAGCGCTAACGCAGCCTCAAGAGACTCTGAAGTTAGAACGTAGAACGATGAATGTTGAACCCAGAAAGGAGCCGCGCTTCTTTTCTGGGTTCAACATTCATCGTTCTACGTTCTAACTTCAAGCCTCTCCTCCCCGGAGCCAGGCTACCCGTACGCCACCCCTCAAAACGTGTAGCTGCCTCCGACCGAGATCATGTAGAGCTCGTCCGCGTTCTCGACGTCGTAATACTCGACCTCGGCGCGGAGCGCGAACGACTGGATACGGAACTGGACGCCCGCGCCGTAGACGAGATCGTTGCCGTCGCTCGAGATCGTCGCCGTATCACCCGAGATCGTCGACGTAAGGTCGGACTCCCATTTGAATATGCCCCCCTTGACGAAGATGTCGGCGATGCCGAGAGGCAGGTAGGCGACGCCTTCGAGCGTGACGCCGTTCACGTCGGTCTTGTACGCGGCGTTCTCGATCGACGAGTCTCCCTCGATCTCTCCGAAGTCGACATAGCTTCCTTCGACGCCGAGGAGCGTCAGGAAGCGGCCTCCTGCAAACACCTTGTACCCGGTGGCGTCACCGTCGAAGTCGTCGGAGTTGAAATCGCCGACCGAGAACGTCGACTGTCCGGCAGCGGCTCCAAGATAGAAGCCGTTGTCGGCAGCGGCCAGGGAGAACGTCGCGAGCATCGCGACGACTGTCAGTAGGGCAAGAATCACGGAACGACGCATCGGATTTTCCTCCTGCGGCCCTTGCGCCGCTCTGTTCTGCATTCATTCGAAGTGTAGCAGCGTGGCACATCAGAAATTGACATCATCAGCCCTCGCACGTCGTCGTGCGCGCATCGTCGGGCTGTAAATTCCTGCTCCTGTCTGGAACTCCCATACTTGATGCACGTGATCCTGGTCGGAGCTCGCCTGCCTGCGGTTACCGGCATCGACACCGCCGAAGCCTCCTTTACTTGTCCTGGTGAACATCCCACAATCGTAAACGTGCGTGCCAGCGGGAGCGAAGAGCTCCGACGCTGCCATGCTCCAGAGCCGGACAAGACGCGAAGGCCATTTCGGGAGCATCGGCGGAGCCGGGCTTCGCGACCTGGAGGCAGCGTGACGCGAGGCAGCGCGTGACGCCACCACGCGGTTGGGAAGTCTCATCGGACGGCATGCCGCCCGCTTGAAGGGAGACAGGATGAAACGTGCCATTTGGACGATCGCCCTCGTGGCCTTACCGCTCTTCGCAGACGAAATCCGTCTGCAGGGTGGCGGAAGGCTCACGGGCGAGATCGTCGAACAGACCGCGGAGTCCGTCACCATCGACATCGGCGCCGGAAAGATGACCGTCAGGATGTCGACGGTCGTCGGGATCGACAAGAGCACGTCGCCGCTCCAGGAGTACCGCACGCGCGCGGCCACGGTTTCCGACAACGACGTCGAGGGCTGGCGCGAGCTGGGACGGTGGGCCACGAAGAATGGTCTTGCGTCGCAGTCGCGCGAGGCCTTCTCGCACGTGCGCGCCCTGGCGCCTAACGACCCCGAGGCGAACCGCGCGCTCGGTCTGGTCCTTCACAATGGGAAGTGGGTTACCGAAGAGGAGAGCTATCGTGCCCAGGGCTTCGTCGAGTTCGATGGCGAATGGATGACGCCGGGCGAGCGGCAGGCGATCGTCGACGAGCAGCGCGCCCGAGACGAGGCGAATCGCCAGGCGGTGGCCACCGAGGTCCAGGCAAGCCAGACGGCACTCAACGAGCAGGCGGCACAGAAGGAGGCCGAAGACGCGGCCAAACACTCCGCCTTCCTGAACGACACGCTGCCGAAGCTCGGAGATCCTCCCGCCTACTGGGGCTACGGCTACGGGCCTGCGGTTTGGCCGGTTCAACCCGGGCTTCCGGGAAGGGGACAGTGATGAAGCGCCAGCTGAATAATCCAATGCAATTGATGGCGCTCACGCTCCTCGGCGTGCTCGCCTCGGCGTGTTCGACGGTTTCATCCCCGGCGGTCGAGGAGATCGTCGCATCCAACATCGCGGCTCGCGGTGGCAGGCAGCAGATCCAGTCGCTGCAGTCGATCCGCGAGAGCGGAACCGCGACCGCAAGCGGCGGGCGCGTCGCGCGGATCGTTCGTGAGATCAAGCGCCCCGGCCTCTTCCGCCTCGAGTTCTCCTACCAGGGGACGACGAGCGTCTTCGCGCACGACGGCAGCGGAGGCTGGCAGATCGCGCCCCTGCAGCGGCAGTTCGAACCGATGGCGATGCCGCCGGAAGCCGATGCGGCCGCGGGCGTCGATCAGCGCGACATCGAAGGGCCTCTCGTCGACTGGAAGCGGAAAGGGCACGTCATCACGCTCGTCGGTCGCGAGCCCGTCGACGGAAAGGAAGCCTACAAGCTCCGGGTGGAGCTGCAGGGCGGCGCCATCCGCTACGACTACGTCGACGTCGCGTCGCACCTGGTCGTCCGCTCCGACGTACCACGCCTGATCAAGGGTCACCCCACCGTGCTGCAGAACGTCTTTTCGGATTTCCGGAAGGTGGCTGGAATCACCTTCCCTCACGTGATCGAAACGCGCGTCAAGGACAGGCCGCAGGTACTGCGGATCGTCGTCGAAACGATCGAGATCAACCCGGTTCTCGACGATGCCCGCTTCCGGATGCCGCACTAAGACTCGGCGCGTTGCCCGGCAACGCGTGGAATGAGGCGGTAGCACACAGACCCGCGACTCATGCCCATCCGCCGCTCGCGAGCAGCGGCGCATCGACGACGCTCACGAAAGGGCCTCGACCACGAACACGTGATAACCCCACGCGGGCATGTCGAGGTAGAGGCCTCGGCGCATGAGGTCGTCTCCCTCGCGATCGTAGACGTCCGGCCCCATCAGGTCCCGAAGGCGCCACGTGCGTCCTTCCAGGTCGGGCCACGGCATCGTCACGTGGCATTGGCTCCAGTGCGCGGAGTAGTTCACCGCGACAAGCCGGCGTGACTCGCCGGGGCCCGTCCACGAGAAGACGATGAACGATTCCCACGACTCGTTCGTCTCCCATCCGGCACGCGTTTCGAGAAGCTGCCAGTCACCGTCGCGGAACGCGGGGTCGTTCAGACAGCGGAGAAGGTTTTCGTAGAACGACGCGATCGCCTCGTCGCGCGGCTCGTCGGGCCCGCGGCCGAGATGCACGGGGATGCGCACGCGCTTTCCTTCTCTCTGACCCTGGTGGAAGAAGCGGAGCCCCGGCGCGAAGAAGGTGACCACCGCCGCGGCCTGGTGCTTTTCGGCGTCGAAGGTCGCGGCGGCTCGCGGCTCGTCATGGTTCTCGAGAAAGCGCGCGAGGTGGTCCTGAAAATCGAGCCCCGCGCAGAAGTGGCCCCTCACCGCTCCGGCAGAGTCGTGCTCCAGCCGGTCGTAGAGCCTCTTGTCGTACGTGTAGTCGAAGCCCTGCTGCTGGAGCGTCCACTCGAGGTCCCAGTAGACTTCCGCGATGAAGAGAAATCCGGACGCTTCGACCCGGACCGCCGAGATGGCCTCCTCCCAGAATGGTGCCGACGCCTCGCTCCATGTTCGCTCGAAGATCTCCGGCAGGACGAGCATCGCCATGTCGCACCTGACGCCGTCGCATTGCCACGCGATCCTGCGAAGCTCGCCGCGCATCGCCTGCTGCAGCGCGGGATTGCCATAGTTCAACTGAAGCGTGTCGGGCCAGCCGTCGAAGTACGGGTCGCGGCCGTACGCGAGAATCCGCTCGCCTTGATCCGTCGCCACCCGGGTGTAGTTCTGTGGCTGGACGGCGAGAAGTTCCTCGGTTCCCCCGACGAACCAGTCGGAATGCTCTGCCACCCATGGATGGTCGGGCGCCATGTGGTTAGGGACGAAGTCGAGGATCAGCCGAAGGCCGCGCGCACGAAGCCTCTCCCGCAGCCGCGCGAGCGCCGCGTCGCCGCCGAAATCGGCGTGGACGCGGTAATCGCGGATCGCGAAGCAGGAACCGCAGACGTCCGAGTCGCGGAAGTCGGGAAGCGCGCGGCGGTAATCCTCCAGCCATCCGGCGTTCGTGGCAGAGATTCGGCGAGCCGTCTCACCCGTCTGCCATACACCGAGGAGCCAGATCAGGTCGAAACCGTCCGCCGCGACGCGATCGAGCTCGCCGTCGCCGATGTCGTCCAGCGTTGCGGCCCGGCCTAACTCCGACGCGAGCTCCGACATGCGGACGCGCGTGTTGATCTGAAAGAGCGACGGATACCGGGGGCTGGTCGTCTCCCCACCTTTACTCACCATGCACCTGCCCCCGCACGACCTGCGCCGCGAGGCCGTCGATCGCATTCCTGAGCACGTCGTCTTCCGAAACGCGATTGAAGATGTCCATCAGCGGCGCGATCACCCCCGTCCATCCCGTCTGATGGCTCGCGCCGAGGCCCGCGCCGTTGTCGCCGTGGAAGTACTCGTAGAAGAGGATCAGGTCGCGCCAGTGTGGATCGTCCTGGAACTTGGAGCTCCCGCCGTAGACCGGACGGCGGCCGCTCTCATCCCTGAGAAACAGGCCCGAGAGCCTGCGCGTGATCTCGTTCGCCACCTCGAACAGGTTCATCCGGATCCCCGAGCCGGTCGGGCACTCCACCGTGAAGTCTTTCCCGTAGAAGCCGTAGAGGTTCAGAAGCCCGCGCACGATGAGCGCGTTGACCGGCATCCAGACCGGTCCGCGCCAGTTCGAGTTCCCACCGAACATTCCGTTGTCCGACTCGGCAGGAAGATACGACACGACGTGCGCCTGCGCGCCGACGTGGAAGACGAACGGATTCTTCTCGTGGAAGCGGGAGAGCGACCGGATGCCGTACGGACTCAGGAACTCGTTCTCGTCGAGGAGATACCCGAGCACTCGCTCGAGCTTCTTCTTCGTCAGCACGGAGAGGAGCCTTCGCCCTCCGAATCCGACGAAGCCTTCCTCGGTCGGAGCGATCTGCGCGAAGACGTCGGGGTGGCGCTTGCGGAAGAGCGCGATCAGCTCGCGGAACCTCGGCATTCGCTCCAGGGTCTCCGCTTCGAACACGGTGGAAGCGCAGAGCGGGAGCAGGCCGACCATCGAGCGGACCTTCAGGCGCGTCGCATCGCCGTTAGGGAGCCGCAGCAGGTCGTAGAAGAACCCGTCCTGCTCGTCCCACATCTCGTCGTGGTGCTCGCCGATCCGGTCCATCGCGTACGCGATCCAGGCGAAGTGATGCAGGTACTTGAAGGCGATCTCCTCGTACGACGGATCGTCCTCGGCGAGGATCGCCGCCATCTCGAGGAGATTCTGGCAGTAGAACGCCATCCAGGCGGTTCCGTCGGCCTGCTCGAGCGTCCCGCCGGTCGGGAGCTGCGCGCTCCGGTCGAAGACGCCGATGTTGTCGAGCCCGAGGAAGCCCCCTGCGAAGACATTCCTGCCGGATGGGTCTTTCCGGTTCACCCACCAGTTGAAATTCAGCGCCAGACCCTGGAACGCGCTCTCGAGGAACTTGCGGTCCTCGCGGCCAAGGTTCTTCTCGTACTTGTAGAGGTAGATCGTGGCCCAGGCATGGACCGGCGGGTTGACGTCGCCGAAGTTCCACTCGTAGGCCGGGATCTGACCGTTAGGGTGGAAATAGAGGCTCCGGAGCATCATGAGGAGCTGCTCTTTGGCAAAGTCGAAGTCGACGAGAGAAAGAGCGATCGTATGGAACGCGAGATCCCACGCCGCGTACCACGGGTACTCCCACTTGTCGGGCATCGAGATGACGTCGCCGTTGAACATGTGGAACCAGTCGGAGTTCCTCACGTCGCGGTTCTTTCCACCGAGCAGCGGGTGCGCCTCGTGCTCTTTCAGCCACCGGTCGACGTCGTAGAGATAGAACTGCTTGCCCCAGAGCATTCCCGCGAGGGCTTGCCTGTGTACCCTTCGCTGATCCTCGGAGAGCGATCGGGGAGCGATGCGCTCGTAGAACTCGTCGGCGTCCGCGATGCGCGACGCAAACGACGACTCGAATCCCGGGCCGAACGGCTGCTTCGGCGGGGCGGAGGACAAGCGCAGCCTGACCACGGAGGAACCATCGGCCGGAACGTCCAGGGCGTAGCGGGCCGCGGCTTTCGTCCCCTTCTTTGCCGGATTGACGGCCTCGCGGTGCCCCGAGACGACGTACTGGTGAAACGCGTCCTTCACGTATGGTGACACGTTAGGCTGGCCCCAGAGCCTGAACGCGTTCGTCTCGTTTTCCGTGAAGAGCAGCTCGGGCGCGCCGTCGCATGAGAGCGTCATCGCGCCGAGCTCGGCATGCGCCGCGCGGATCGCGCCGCCGGATTCGCGAAGCGAAGGCCTCGCCTCGCCTTCGTTCCACGTCCAGATGTTGCGGAACCAGAGCGTCGGAAGCAGCTCGATCCGCGCCGCCTCCGGCCCGCGGTTGTGAACGGTGATCCGGACCAGGATGTCCTCCGGCCCCTCCTTGGCGTACTCGACGACGACGTCGAAGTAGCGGTCGTCGTCGAAGATCCCCGTGTCGAGCAGCTCGTACTCGAAGTCGTTGCGCGACCTTCCGCGATTCGTGTCGATCAGGTCGCGATAGGGATATTCACGTTGCGGGTATTTGTAGAGGTACTTCATGTACGAATGGGTGGGCGTGGAGTCGACGTAGAAGTAGTACTCCTTCACGTCCTCGCCGTGGTTCGCCTCGCTGTTCGTGAGGCCGAAGAGGCGCTCCTTCAGGATCGGATCACGGCCGTTCCAGAGCGCGAGCGCGAAGCAGAGATTCTGTTTGTCGTCGGAGATGCCGCCGATTCCATCCTCGCCCCAGCGGTAGGCGCGCGAGCGTGACTGATCGTGCGTGAAGTAGTCCCATGCGTTGCCGTCGCGGCTGTAGTCCTCGCGGACCGTTCCCCACTGGCGTTCGCTGAGGTAGGGGCCCCATTTCTTCCACGGCACTCCCGCCTCGCGCGCGTCGTTGAGCCGCCTCTGTTCAGTGCAGTCAGTGGACGTCGTATCGTTCCTGGGCTCCATGGGATCCTCCATGCTGCGCACCGGAAGAATCAACTTGTTTAGAACGGCTCGATTCTACCTCCGGAACCCCGGGCGACTGGATGGCGTGACCCGGCCAACTGTGACTGTCGTCCATCCACGCACGTGACGAAAGAGCCGGAGCCACGACACCACGCGGCTCGTCACTCGACGCACCGGCACGAATCCTCGGATCAAGTATGATCAGGCTCGATGATGGTGGAACGCGAGACAGTCACCCGCGCCCCGCTCCGGGCGCCGCGCGCAGGCGGGATCGCGGGAATCGCCTTCTCGATCCTGCTCGCGACGAGCCTCGTCCTGATCCGCACCGCAGTTCCCGCCGATCCTTCCGCCGGCGCCGTCTGGCTTCAGCACGGCGCGAGAACCTTCGAGCTCGCCTTGAACCTGCTTCCGTTTGCGGGCCTCGCGTTCCTCTGGTTCGTCGGCGTGATCCGCGACCGCCTCGGCGAGTACGAGGACCGCTTCTTCGCGACCGTCTTCTTCGGCAGCGGCCTCCTCTTCGTCGCCACATTATTCTGCGCCGCGGCGATCTCGGGAGGCATGCTGATGGTCTACGCATCGGGCACCGGGAAGCTCGTGGAATCGGGCACGTACGCGTTCGGTCGCTCCGTGACCTACCTGATGCTCAACGTCTACGCGATGAAGATGGCGGGCGCGTTCATGATCTCGACGGCGACGATCGCGATGAAGACGGCGATCTTTCCACGCTGGATGGCGCTGCTCGGGTACGCGCTCGCGATCGTCGTGCTCCTGAGCAGCGCGAAGCTCTACTGGGCTCCGCTCGCATTCCCGCTCTGGGTGCTCCTCGTGAGCTCGTACATCCTCCTCGCGAACTTTCGCACTGTAACGACGCCGGAGCGATGAGTCGCCCGCACGGGCGACCATCGGATTGAAATGCTGACCAATCGCAATTGGGGAGAAGATCGATGAGCTGGCTGCTCCGCCACCGTGTTCGACATTACGTTCAGTCGTCGCTCTTTCTCGCGCCGATCACGAGCATCGTGCTCGCGCTCCTGGTCGCCCCGGTCGTCCGGACGATCGACGACCAGACGCGCTGGTCGCTCTTCGGCTTCGGCGCCGCCGGCGCCAGCGCGGTGGTCTCGGGCCTCGCCTCGTCGATCTTCGGGCTCATCGTCTTCTCCTTCAGCATCCTGCTGCTCGCGATCCAGATCGCGGGAGGCCAGCTCTCACCGAGAATCATCGCCAGGATCTTCCGTACCCCTCTGATCCGGTGGACGGTGGCACTCTTCGTCTTCACCTACACCTATTCGCTCGCCGCCCTCGGCAGGATCGGCGACCGCGTCCCGCAGCTGCCGGTGGCTCTGGCGATCGTCTTCAGCCTGATGTCACTCGCATCGTTCCTTTATCTCGTCCAGCGGATGGGCGAGGAGTTTCGCCCCGGAACGGTGATGACGAAGATGGGCGAGCGGACGAGAGCGGTGCTCGACGCGATCTACCCTGCTCCCTTCACGGCGGTGGGTGGCGATCACGCCTCGTTTTCGCTCGATCCGGCCACGGCCGACCGTACCGTCGAGCACCGGAACATGTCGGGTGTGGTCCTCGCCTTCGACGCCCGCGGCCTAACGGAACTTGCGGAGCGGAGCGGTTGCATCATCGAGCTCGTGCCCGAGGTCGGCGACTTTCTCGCGGTCGGCGAGCCGATGTTCCGGCTTTACGGGGCGGGCGCCGGTCAGGTGAGCGAAACACGACTTCGCGACTCGATCGCGATCGGCGGCGAGCGGACGATGGAGCAGGATCCGACGTTCGGCTTTCGCATCATCGTCGACATCGCCAGCAAGGCGCTCTCGCCGGCGATCAACGACCCGACGACGGGGACCCTCGCGATCGATCAGATCCATCGCCTTCTCCTTCGGGTCAGTCGCCTCCAGCTCGACACGGGAGTCATCCGCGATTCCGCAGGAACCGTCCGCTTCGTCTATCGCACTCCCGATTGGGAAGACTTCGTCACCCTCGGCGGCACGGAGATCAGGATGTACGGCGCGACGAGCCCGCAGATTCCGCGGCGCCTGCGCGCGATGTACGAGCAGCTCCTGCGCGCGGTGCCGCCCGAACGCGCTCCGGCGCTGCGGCGCGAGGTCGAGCTTCTCGACGCCACGATCGAGGCGGCCTACCCCGACCCGCGCGACCGCGCGCTCGCCGGAACCAGTGACCTGCAGGGATTCGGCAGCCGCAGTCGCGGGTGACTCGAGAACCGTGTCGCTCGAGACTTCATCGTTCGAGCTGTAGCGGGACCCGGGACGAAACGCAGCGGTTTGTGTGGCGCAGACACTCCTGTCTGCGCGCGGCGCGAAGCGCCGCATGATTCGGAATAGCATCAACGCCGGATGTGTCGCCTCCGGCGACGCGCAGGCAGGAGTGCCTGCGCCACATCGTCCACGACGCCGATCAACGACCGGCGGCGCCCGGTGGTACCGCCTCAATACCAGTCGCTCAGTAGCACGCCGACGCCGATCGTGTTCTGGTCCCAGTTGTAGTCGATCATGCTCTCACCGTAACCGGTGAAGCCCTGAACGTAGCCGCGCAACCCGCTGTAGAGCGGGAAGCTCCAATCGAGCTGCGCCGCGCCCTTGCCTTCGGAGATGTTTCCGCGACCCATGACCGAGAAGACCTGTCCTCCGTGGCGGTACTGCATCACCACGTCGCCATGGCCGTAGTAATCCTCGATGTCGGGGTTGTCGTCGTCGGCCTCGTCTTCGGAGAGGCGGTACCAGGGACGGATCGTCATCGCGAAGTTGCCGCGCTCGAAGCCGAACTGCGCGTAGATCCGGTTCCAGCTGCGCGAGAGCGGCTCGGTCCGCCCGTTCGACTGGTGCTCCAGGCCTAACGTGATGAAGCGCCCCTGGAGGCCGAAGAGGCTGTAGTTCGTGCGGAACGAGAGCATCGCCTCCGGCTCATAGTTGGTCTCGCGGAACGGCGCCGAGATCTCGTTGTTGTAGACCTGCCACTGGTTCTGCTGCGTGTATCCGACCCAGAGATCGCCGTTCCCTTTGAAGATCCCTTGCGCAATCTTCATCTTCAGACTGAGCTGGAACTTCGCCTCGACCGAATCGAGGAATTCGACGGACGACGGGTCGGTGCCGGCCGGAGTGTAGGGAGTCTGGTTCGGCGAGTCGCTGTAGCGGCCGAGAAGGACGTAGTTCTGCTTGTGCGCCCTGACGTTGAATAGCGGGTGCCGTGAAGCCTCCTCGAGCTCCCAGCGATCGGAAAGCTGGCTCACGCGCGTCGCCGCGATCCTCTCGTTCTCGGGGACGATCTCGCGCTTCGCCGCCTGCGTCTCTTTGCGTCCCGCGAGCTCGTCGTAGCAGCGCAGCCGGGCACGATCGTCATCGATCGAGGCGCAGTGGCCCGGATCGGCCGGCGCCGTCGGCGGCGCCTGCGCGAAGGACGACCACGCGGCGAGGACGAACAGGGAGAGGAGCAAACCGGCGTTGCGAGCCGACGATCGGATCGAGAACAGCAGCGTTTTCAGGGGCACAGGAACCTCCGGCCTCACCATACAGCAATGCTCCGGCGTTCGACTCCGTGGGCACTACCTAGTAGTAGCAGGCCTGAGTTGAGGTTAGAGCGCCGCCGCGCACGGGCTCGTATTCATCGTCGCCACGCGACGCGCGCGACAAGACAGTGCCTGCCTTGGTCTATGGCCTTTGGCCTTTGGCCCGCCTCTGCCTGCTTTGACCTTTGACCTATGCCCTCTGACCTGCTTCTCAGTACTTCTCCTTGACGTACCGGAACGGGTGCTTCGTCTCTTTGTAGCCTTCGGGCTTCTGGCGCTTCGGGAGCTCCACCTTCTCGGCGTCGATCTCCTTGTACGGGATGCGCTTGAGGATGTCGGAGATGATGTTGAGGCGCGCCTTCTTCTTGTCGTCCGACAATGCCACGCGCCACGGCGCGAAGTCGGTGTCGGTCGCCTCGAACATGTCGTCGCGCGCACGCGAGTAGTCGTACCAGCGGCTGTACGACTTGAGGTCCATTCCGGTGAGCTTCCAGATCTTTCGTCCGTCCTCGATCCGCGCCTTCAGCCGCCGTGTCTGCTCTTCAGGACTGACCTCGAGCCAGTACTTCAGCAGGATGATCCCCGACTCGACCATCGCATGCTCGACCCACGGCACGGCCGAGAGGAACGTCTTCACCTTCTTTTCGTCGGTGAAGCCCATCACCTTCTCCACACCCGCGCGGTTGTACCAGCTCCGATCGAAGATGACGACCTCGCCGGCGGCGGGGAAATGCGCCATGTAGCGCTGGATGTACATCTGGCTCTTCTCCCGCTCGGTGGGAGCGGGAAGCGCCACGACGCGGAAGACACGGGGACTGACTCGCTCGGTGATGGCCTTGATCGTCCCCCCCTTGCCCGCGCCGTCGCGGCCTTCGAAGACGATGCAGACCTTCAGCCCTTCCTTGACGACCCACTGCTGGAGCTTCACGAGCTCCACGTGAAGTTTCTTCAGTTCCTTGAGGTACTTCTTGTTGCTGAGCTTTTCGTTTGATTCTGGTTCGGGTTCGCCATCGACGGCTGTCGCGGCACCCTGTTCAAGTTCGTTGTCGCTCATGAGTCTGCTCCTCGCGTTTCGGCGCCCGTCGCGCCCGTTGTCCAATTCTGGAGGCAATCGAAGACTCGTCTCGGCCTACCCTCACAAGTGGGGACGGCTCGCGAGCGCTTCGGAGTCCGTTCGTAGTTTACGTCCGCGGGCGCCCGAAGAGCGCGCGGAAGCTCACCAGGCTCGTCGCGCACACGAGATTCATCTACTCGCGGACCGTGCCCGCCATCGCCATCGGATCGAGGACCTTCGCAATCTCCTTCTCGGTGAGCAACTTCTTCTCGCGCACGAGCTCGACCACACCACGCCCCGTCTTGAGCGCTTCGGCCGCGAGCTCGGTCGCCTTCTCGTAGCCGATCACCGGGTTGAGCGCCGTCACGACGCCGATCGAGAACTCGACGAAACGCTTGCAGACGTCGGCGTTCGCCGTGATGCCGTCGACGCACTCCTCGCGGAGAGTCCGCGCCGCGTTGATGAAGAGCGTCTGCGACTCGAAGATGCACGACGCGATGACCGGCTCCATCACGTTGAGCTGGAGCTGTCCCGCCTCGGCTGCCATCGTCACCGTCAGGTCGTTCCCGATCGCCTTGAAGCAGACCTGGTTCATCACCTCGGGGATCACGGGGTTGACCTTGCCCGGCATGATCGACGAGCCGGGCTGCTTCGCCGGGAGGTTGATCTCGAAGAATCCGGCCCGCGGGCCCGACGACAGAAGCCGAAGATCATTGCAGATCTTCGAAAGCTTGATCGCGAGGCTCTTCAGCACCGACGAGTAGAGGACGAACGGCTGCGTGCTCTGCGTCGCTTCGACGAGATCGGCCGCGAGCTTGATCTTCTTCCCGCTGATCTCGGCCAGGTGCTTCACGCACGCCTTCGAGAAGCCTTTGGGAGCATTCAGACCGGTGCCGATCGCGGTGCCGCCCATGTTCACGTCGAGCAGGACGCTCTCGATCCGCTCGAGCGCGACGACCTCGTTGTCGAGGCTTCTGCCGAATGCGACGAACTCCTGGCCGAGCGTCATCGGGACGGCGTCCTGCAACTGCGTCCGCCCCATCTTCACGATCTCCTTGAATTCGTCCCCCTTGACGAGGAACGAGGCGACGAGCAGGCGCATCTCGGCGATGAGCTTCGTGTTGAGCAGCGCGATCCCGAGGTGAAGCGAGCTCGGGTAGGCGTCGTTCGTCGACTGCGCGAGGTTGATGTGGTCGTGCGGGTCGCAGTATTTGTACTGCCCCTTTTCCTTTCCCATCAGCTCGAGCGCGCGATTCGCGATGACTTCGTTCGCGCACATGTTCGTCGACGTGCCGGCTCCTCCCTGGAAGACGTCGACGGCGAACTGATCGTGCAACTTTCCGTCGATGAGCTCCTGGCACGCCTTCTCGACCGGCGGGAGGATCTTGAGATCGAGCGCACCGACCTCGGCGTTCGCGCGCGCCGCGGCGAGCTTGACCATCGCGAACGCACGGATCAGGTCGGGATAGTGAGAGATTGGAACGCCGGAAATCCGGAAGTTCTCGATCGCGCGCAGCGTCTGCACGCCGTAGTACGCCTTGTCAGGAATTTGTCTTTCTCCGAGAAGATCACGCTCTTTGCGCATTGCGCCTCCTGTCGATCCGGTACGGTCCGGCGAAAAAGGTCACCGTCTTCCTGCGACTCGGCGCTGACGTCGCGACAACCGCCCGCGACATTGTTGTTCTTCTGCTCGTGCAGCAACAAGATCGCCGCTCGTGAAACTACGCGTCGTCCGTTGCTCAGACGAATGGCTCGCGGCGCCCGTGCGCGTGAGCGAATGGCCACAGCTGAGGGGGGTTCGTCACTTCCGCCGGTGAGCGGGCCGCGCCTGCACGCTTCGAATGGAGTAAGATCGAGCGTCTAACACCGATCTCTCGGCGGATGCGTTCGGCGAGATACCGCGATAACGGCGAATCCATTCCTTGAACCGATATCCCGGAGCGGGAAAGAGTGCTGGTCGTTCCGCTCCGCCGTTGTTCCCACCCCAGGAACCAGGGAGGCTCGATGAACAACTCTCGTAGTCAATCGAATCGACTGCCGGCGCTCCTCGCCGTTGCGCTCTTCGCGATCGTCGGCACGTCAGCGTTCGCGGTGGATCCCGCACCTGCGGCGGCTGCCGCACCCGCGGCGAAGCCGTTCAAGACGGAAGAGCTCGCGTCGCTGCTCGCGCCGATCGCGCTCTACCCCGACGAGATCGTCGCGCAGGTCCTCATGGCGGCGACCTATCCGCTCGAGATCGTCGAGGCGAATCGCTGGGTCGAGAAGAACAAGACCCTCAAGGGCGAGGCACTCGCGAAGGAAGCGCAGAAGCAGGGCTGGGACCAGAGCGTCCAGGCGATGACGGCGATCCCCGACGTGCTCAAGATGATGGACGAGAAGCTCGACTGGACGCAGAAGGTCGGCGACGCCATGCTCGCACAGCAGAAGGACGTGATGGACATGGTCCAGGAGCTGCGCGCCAAGGCGAAAGCCGAGGGCAATCTGAAGAGCGACGATCACATGAAGGTCACGACCGAGCCGCCTCCCGCCGACGCGGCAGCGACCGAGACGAAAACGGAAGTGATCGTCATCGAGTCGGCCTCTCCGGAAGTGATCTACGTCCCGACCTACAACCCGGTGACCGTTTACGGATACTGGGGGTATCCGGCCTACCCGCCTTACTACTATCCGCCACCGATCGGGTACCCCGGCTCCGGCTTCTGGTGGGGCGTCGGTGTCGGCATCAGCATCGGCTTCTGGGGCGGAGCCTGGAACAACAACTGCAACTGGCACGGCGGTGACATCGACATCAACACCGGCGACATCAACATCGACCGCGGCGATCGAAACACCAACATCAACTCGGGCAACCGCGGCGACACGAAGGCGGGGACAGACCGAGCCGGCACGAACAAGAGCGGCTCGGGCAAGAGCTGGTCTCACAATCCAGAACACCGTAAGGGCGCGTCCTACCGCGACAGCTCCACCGCGCAGAAGTACAACCGCCCGTCGACGTCGAACGCCAGCGCGGGCTCGCGTGACGCCTATCGCGGCAGGAGCGACTCCGGCGCGAGCGCCGGAACGCGCGACCTCTCGGGCGGCTCGCGCAGCGGAACGAGCGCAGGAACGCGTGAGCTCTCCGGCGGTGGTGGTGCCTCGGCGGGAACGAGCAACCTCGGTTCGACCGGTACTCGCGAGCTCGGACGTGGCATGGACAGCGGCTCGACGCGCAGCAGCTCGCCGTCGACGAGCTCGCGAGGGACGTCGTCTTCGAGAGGATCGAGCAGCAGCGCCTTCGGCGGCATGAGCAGCGGCTCGCGCGCGAGCAGCTACAGCTCGCGCGGCGGAGCGAGCCGCGGCGGCGGTGGCGGACGCGGAGGCCGGCGATGACGCGCAAATCGACGAGCAAGGGAGAACGAACCATGAAGACGAGCTCACTGATGCGCGGAATCGTCACCGTCGCGATCGTCGCATTGACCATCGCGATCGCAAGCCCGTCGTTTGCCGCGACCACCCCGAAGGGAAAGAGCTACTCGACTCCCGAGAAGGCGGTCGACGCATTCGTCGGCGCGGTGCGCAACTACAATCTCAAGACTCTCGTGTCGATCTTCGGCAAGGGCTCGGAGTCGCTCTTCGAGACGGGTGATCCGGTCGCCGACAAGAACCAGCGCGAGCTGTTCCTCAAGCTCTACGACGAGAAGCACGCGATCGTCCCTCAGGGCGACGGAAGACGCGTGCTGACCGCGGGCAACAGCGGTTGGCCGGTTCCGATGCCGATCGTGAAGACGGGGAGCAAGTGGGCGTTCGACTCCGCGGCAGGGATCGAAGAGCTGATCAACCGCCGCGTCGGCCGCAACGAGCTGATGGCGATCCAGACCTGTCTCGCGGCAGCCGATGCCCAGCGCGAGTACTACTCGCGCGATCGCGACGGCGACGGCATTCTCGAGTACGCGCAGAAGTCCCGGAGCACGATCGGGATGCATAACGGGCTCTTCTGGCCGGTGGAACCGGGCGAGCCGCTCAGCCCGCTGGGCGAATTCGCGGCAGCTGCCTCGGACGAGGGCTACTCGCCCGCGAGCGACGCCTATCACGGCTATCACTACAAGTTCCTGTTCGCCCAGGGCCCGGCCGCAGAAGGGGGCTCGTACGACTACCTGGCGCGCGACAACCAGATCGGCGGCTTCGCCATCCTCGCCTACCCCGCCTCCTATGGCGACTCGGGCGTAATGACCTTCATCCTCAGTCACGCCGGCGCCGTCTACCAGCGCGACCTCGGGGAGCAGACGGCAACCGAGGTGGCGAAGATTACGACGTACGACCCGGGCCAGGGCTGGACGCGCGTCTCGGACAAGGATCTGGAACCGATTCCTGCAGATTGACGACTCTCACGCGCCGGGCCCTTCCGGGCCCGGCGCGCCGTCCCCGACGCAAACACAAGAGCGTCACGGCACCCCCTCTTCCTTCACCTCGCCTCACGCCCCCCAGCACTATTGGTGCGCACTCCCATCGCCTTCGTTTTGTGATACGTTTCTGTCGCAAATCCGTTAAGGATGAGTCAACAGTGGACCGAGGAGGTCTCGAGCTTGAAGGCGTTCGGACGAACTCTCACGGTGACGGGCTGGGTCCTGATCGCCCTGTTCGTCGCGGCTCGCGTCCACTCGTGGGTCGGCTCGAGTGTTGCCCTCGCCCAAATCGCCTCGGCATCGCAGGCGTCGCCCCGTACGATCCCGATCGAAGACCGCACGGTCGACGTATCGCTCTGGTCGGACAAGCGTGTCGCCGATTTCAAGGAGGCGTTAGGCATCCCGACGGCGCCCCCGATCGCAGCGATCCGCGTTCCGCGCGTCGGCATCGAAGCGCCGATCTTTCCCGGCACCGACGAAGTCACGCTCAATCGCGGCGTCGGCTGGATCAAAGGCACCGCAACGCCGGGCTCGGAGGGAAACAGCTGTCTCGCGGCGCATCGCGACGGATTCTTCCGCGCGCTCAAGGACGTCGCCAGGGGTGACGTGGTCGAGCTCGAGTTGGACGGCAGCGTCCAGACCTATGCGATCGAGAGCATCGAGATCGTCGATCCGAAGAACGTCGCGTCGCTCGCCCAGGGGAAGGAGCAGGCGCTCACTCTCGTCACCTGCTACCCGTTCTACTTCATCGGGTCGGCTCCTCAGAGATTCATCGTCCGCGCCACGCCGACCGCTCCGCCGGTCGCCGGGCCCGGCACAATCGCACCCGCAAACGCAGCTAACGGCTCAACTGTGAGCCGAAGCAGTGACTAGTCGAACCGCAGTGGCAAACGGCAACTGCATAACTGGAGGAAGGAAAACATATGAAAACGTTCGTTAAGGCATTGGTTCTGGTTCTGCTCCTCGTTCCGACCGCGGCGATCTTCGCGCAGTCGAGCAGCGTCGAGATCAAGAGCGGCGAAGTCATCAGCGTCTACGGCGACCAGCTCGTCGTGAAGATGTCGACCGGTGAAGTGAAGAGCGTCACCGTTCCGGCAGGCTTCATGTTCAAGGTCGACGGCGTCGACACCCCCCTGGCCGATCTGAAGCCGGGCACGATGCTCACCGCCGCCATCACCACGACGGTAACGCCGGAAGTCGTCCGCACCGTCAAGCTCAAGAACGCCGAAGTGGTCAACGTTCAGGGCTCGAACCTGGTCGTCAAGCAGGACGGGCAGTTCAAGTCGTACAACGTTCCGGCCGGCTTCACGTTCCTCATCGACGGCAAGAACGTCGGCGTGAGCGAGCTCCGCACCGGCACGAAGCTGACCGCCGAGATCGTCTACAAGTCCGAGAAGCTGATCAGCGAGAAGGACATCCAGATCGGTGGCGCCGCTCCGGTCGCTGAAGCTGCTCCGGTCGCCGAGGCCGCTCCGGCTCCGGAGCCAGCTCCTGAAGCCGCCCCGGCCGAAATGCCGAAGACCGCCAGCAACCTGGCGCTCGTCGGCCTCCTCGGCCTCGCGCTCGTCGGCGCAGGCTTCGCCGCCCGCCGTCTGTAAGCGCGCAGCGCAAATGTTTCACTCGGGCCGCGGCGGAAACGTCGCGGCCCTTTTCGTTTCCCCCAGCGTTCCGTCGACCACGAGCGAGCCGCTCGGCCCCCTGCTCGGCGTCGCCAGGCTCCCATCGGCGCTGCGCGCCGCCGCGATTCCACCCGGCGGGCGTATAGTCAGTTCTCGCGCAAGCCTCATCGGCTGTACATGACAACGCTTCGCCACGGAGACCCGAATGAGCAATGAAACCGGGGCGCCCAAGCCTCCATCCTCCGATCTCTCGCGTCGCGGCACCGACGTCGACGCCTGGAAACGCGCGTTCCACGACAATCTCTTCTACGCGCTCGGCCGCTTTCCCGCCGCCGCGACGCTCAACGACAAATATCTCGCCCTCGCCCTGAGCGTTCGCGACCAGCTCCTCGAGCGCTGGGTTCGCACCTCCGAGACCTATTTCCGCCGGAAGGTCCGCACCGTCTGCTATCTCTCCGCCGAGTTTCTCCTCGGGCCCCACCTCGGGAACAATCTCGTCAACCTCGGCATGATGGAGCCGGCGCGGCAGGCGATGGCCGAGCTCGGGCTCGACCTCGACGCGCTGCTCGAGCAGGAGGAGGAGCCGGGCCTCGGCAACGGCGGGTTAGGCCGCCTCGCCGCCTGCTACCTCGACTCGCTCGCGTCGCTCGAGATCCCGTCGATCGGCTACGGCATCCGCTACGAGTTCGGCATATTCGACCAGACGATCCGCGACGGCTGGCAGGTCGAGGTCTCCGACAAGTGGCTCCGCCTCGGAAACCCCTGGGAGATCGCGCGGCCCGAGATCGCCTACGAGATCGGCTTCGGCGGCCGCACCGAGCCGTACACCGACGAGACTGGCCTCTCCCGCGTACGCTGGATTCCGACGCGCATCATCAAGGGGGTCGCCTACGACACTCCGATCCTCGGCTACCGCGTCGGGACGGCGAATCTCCTTCGCCTCTGGAGCGCCGAGGCGACCGACTCGTTCGACTTCGAGGCCTTCAACGTCGGCGACTACTACGGAGCGGTCGAAGAGAAGGTCGCGTCCGAGACGATCAGCAAGGTCCTCTATCCGAACGACACCGCGCTCGCGGGTAAGCGGCTCAGGCTCGAGCAGCAGTTCTTCTTCGTCGCCTGCTCGCTGCGCGACATGATCCGGATCCACCGGCAGTCAGTGCAGGACCTCTCCCGCTTCCACGAGAAATACACTGCCCAGCTCAACGACACGCATCCGGCCCTCGCCGTGGCGGAGCTGATGCGGATCCTCGTCGACGAGGAGCGCATGGCGTGGGACCAGGCGTGGGAGATCACGAGGAAGACCTTCGCCTACACGAATCACACGCTGCTCCCCGAGGCGCTCGAGACGTGGCCGGTGGAGCTCTTCGGCGGCGTGCTGCCGCGCCACCTGGAGATCGTCTACGAGATCAACCGGCGCTTCCTCGACGAAGTGCGCGCCTCAAAGCCCGGCGATGACGAGCTCGTGCGCCGCTTGTCGCTCATCGACGACTCGGGCGAGCGCAGAGTCAGAATGGCGAATCTCGCCTGCGTCGGAAGTTACGCGATCAACGGAGTCGCCGCGCTTCACACCGATCTTCTCAAGCGCGACCTTCTACGCGATTTCGACCAGCTCTGGCCGGGGAAGATCAGGAACGTGACGAACGGCGTCACCCCCCGGAGATTCGTCGTCCTCGTCAACCCCGGGCAGACGAAGCTCGTGTCGGACGCGATCGGCGATGAGTGGACGAACGACCTCGATGCGATCCGCGCTCTCGAGCCGTTCGCCGACGACGCCGCGTTCCGCGCCGAGTGGCGCCGCGTCAAGCGCGCCAACAAGGAAGCGCTCGCATCCGAGATCGCGAAGCGGGTGGGAATCACAGTCGACCCCGCGAGCCTCTTCGACATTCAGGTCAAGCGCTTCCACGAGTACAAGCGGCAGCACCTGAACGTGCTGCACGTGATCACCCGGTACCTCCGCCTCAAGCGCGACCCGTCGCTCGACGTCCCACCGCGAACGGTGATCTTCGCCGGCAAGGCAGCGCCCGGTTACATCATGGCGAAGCGGATCATCAAGCTGATTCACTCGGTCGCCGAGGTCGTCAATGGAGATCCCGCCACGCGTGAAAAGCTCCGGGTCGTCTTCATCCCCGACTACAACGTGAAGCACAGCCAGCGCATCTTCCCGGGGGCCGACCTCTCCGAACAGATCTCCACGGCAGGGAAGGAAGCGTCGGGCACTGGCAACATGAAGTTCGCGATGAACGGCGCGCTGACGATCGGCACGCTCGACGGGGCGAACGTCGAGATTCGCGACGCGGTCGGCGCGGAGAATTTCTTCCTGTTCGGCCTCAACGTCGACGAGGTGCATAGGCTGCGCGCAGGCGGTTACAGGCCGCAGTTCGCGTACGAGACCGACAGCGAGCTCTGCGACGCGATCGACGCGATCGCGACCGGCGTCTTCTCCGGCGGCGACCGCGGCCTCTTCCGTCCGATCGTCGACAACCTCCTCGACCACGATCCGTTCCTCCTGCTCGCCGACTATCGCTCGTATGTCGACTGCCAGGACGACGTCGACAGCGCCTTCCGCGACGAGGAGGCGTGGACCCGCTCCTCGATTCTCAACGTCGCGCGAATGGGAGGCTTCTCGTCCGATCGATCGATCCGCGATTACTGCCGCGACATCTGGCACATCGACCCGGTGGAGATCGCCGAGAACGAGAACAGCTAGCGACGCATCACGTGGAGTGCGCAAGCGCCAGCTTGCGCTCTTCCTCGGCGGAAGCCGCAGATTCCGCATCCCTTCTGTGCTCGAGAACCGCCGAAGCTGACGCTTCGGCGAGGAAGAGCGAAAGCTTCGCTTTCGCACTCCACATGAGATCGTCTCCCGCCTTACATTCGTCTAGAATCGTCATGCGTCGCCCGGTACGGAAGCCGGTCGCCTCGGAGGCACCCATGAAACTCCGCTCCACGATCGTCATCGCTGCGCTCCTCGCCACCATCGCGGCTACCACCGCAGTTGCCGAGCCGCAACCCGCGGCCGATCAGGCGACGCTGCAGCAGATTCTCGACGAGCTGCGCCAGCTCCGCGCCGATCGCGACGCGCAGAAGCAGGAGATCGACGCGCTCCGTGCGGCAGTCGACGCGCTCAGCCGCGAGCTCGCGGCGGCCAAGCAGGGCGCCGCGCCGCTTCCCGCGCAGCCTGCTCCTCCCGCGGCAGCGGCAACGGCTCCGGAGGAGACGCCGGTCGCCGAACAGATCGCGACGATGGATCCCTACGGGAGCCTGCGCGTGGTCGTCGGCTCCGACACCGACGGCAACACCGCGATGCGCGACAACATCTCGCGCGTCGGCATCAAGGGCTCGGCCAGGCTGCGTGAAGGGCTCGACGTCGTCGCGACGGCCGAAGTCGGCCTCAAACTCTGGGGACGCGAGCAGACGACGATATTCGGCGGCGACCCGGGAGCTCCCGTCGGACAGGTCGACAACGCCGTATTCGCACGCGTTGGCTTCGCTGGCCTGAAGGGACGGGCGGGCCAGCTTACATTCGGCAAGCAGTGGGCCCCCTACTCCGACGTCGCCGGCATGACCGATCAGGCGTACGTATTCGGAGGCGACGCCGCGGGCGTCTATGCCGCCGGGACGGATGGCGGCATTTCCGGCACGGGCCGCGCCGACTACGCGACGCAGTACAGGTACTCGAACGAGCACTTCTCGTTAGGCCTCCAGACGCAGTCGCGCTCCAGATCGGAAAACGACCAGTCGTGGGCCGACACCGTCCAGGGAGCCTTCACCTGGCACGCCGGCCGAGGATTCCACGTCGGCGCCACGTACCACGAGGTACGTGACGGCGTGGTCGATCCCGAGCCGGACGAGGCGAACAAGGGTGACAAGGCGACTGTCGTTGCGATCTCGTATGACCGGCCGGGCCATCTCTACGTCGGCGCGACATATGCCGACCTCGAAAATCACGAGCGCGACGACACCGGCGTCTTCTTCTCGGGGCGCGGCTTCGAGTTCTTCACGCGTTACTACGTGACCGAAAGAAGCGCGATCGAAGGCGTCTTCAACGACCTCGAGCCGGACGACTCGTACGACGGTCAGTACCGGCTCCGCTACTTCGCCGCCACGTATTCGTACCGCTACGCCAAAAGCAGCGTCATTTATGCCGGCTACAAGTCGGAACAGTCGCGTGCCGCGGACGGCAGCGACCTGCAGAACGACGTGTTCGGCCTCGGATTCAACTACTCGTTCTGATCAAGGAGAAACCAAGCGATGCCTCGCCGACTCGGAATCTGCTCGTTGTTGATGCTCGTCTCGATGCTGATCCTCACGCTTCCCGCCGCCGCATCCGACTGGGGCTGGTCTCTCGGGCTTCACGATTTCGTCGTGCCGGACGAGAGCTCTCACACTCCGGGCATTGGCGCTGGCCTCTTCGTGGAGCACGCCTTTCCCTCCGGGATGATTTTCAACGGGTCGTTCGACCTCTTCGTCGACTACGACACCGACGAGCTCGACCCCGATCACATTCCAGTCTGGTGGCAGACTGAGCTTGCGTTGAAGAAGTCATTCGCCGATGCATCCCCGTCGACGAAGCTCTCCTGGGTCATCGACGCCACGGCGAAGCGAAACACCGCGAGCACCCTCGAGTTCAATACCGACGCGATGGCGGGCGTCGTCGTCGATTACGACGGCGGGGCGCTCGACGCGTCGCTGAAAGGCTTGCTCGGGCATTACCGGCTCGAGATGGACGACGACCTTCCGGCGGAGCGCGGTTACTCTCGCGACGATCTCATCGTCTCGACCGGGGCCTATTCGATCGGCGCCGAAGTTGGTTTCGACCTCGGGGCGAAGACCCGCCTCTCCGCTCGCGCACAGCAGTGGGCATCGGATGAGCGGTGGCTGGAGCGCCAGGCCGAAGTCGGCCTGACTCACGGCATGTCCATCGGGGGAAGAGCGGGAACTCTCGTGGTGAGCGGCGAGTACTTCGAGTACAACCTCGACAATTTTTCGCCTTCCATGACGACCCAGGGATCTGAGCCCCTTCCAATCCTGCCGTGGGATGACGATCTGCTCGTCCGCGTGTACTTCGAGATGCCGTTTTAGCGCCACCTCCAAATGATGCCGGTCGAGAGGGCGCTCCCGGAACGCCCGTCCATCGACACGCGTTCGACGTCAGCTTCGAGGAATCGATCTGAGCCGGGCACCACGGTCCCGGTGCGGGGCGAGCGGACCAGTCGCCCCGCCGCCCGCCGGTCGCGTTCTTGATAGCATGTGGCCTGTACCCGTCGGGATTCTGGAGGCCGTGCATGTCTGATCCCACGCCTGAGTACCAGCAGAAAGAGACCATCCTCGTCGTCGACGACACCCCCGACAACCTCACGCTCATGTCGGGGCTGCTCAAGGACAGGTACCGGATCAAGGTCGCGAACAACGGCGAGAAAGCGATCAGGATCGTGCAGGGGGAGAACCCGCCCGACCTGATCCTGCTCGACATCATGATGCCGGGGCTTTCCGGCTACGACGTCTGCGAGCAGCTCAAGGCCGACCTGGCGACGCGCGAGATTCCGATCATCTTCCTAACCGCAATGACGGCGACTGAGGACGAGAAGAAGGGGCTCGAGATGGGCGCAGTCGACTACATCACCAAGCCGATCAGCCCGCCGATCGTTCTCGCGCGCGTCGCGACACACCTCAAGATCAAGGCGGCAGCCGATTTTCTCAAGGACAAGAATCTCTTCCTCGAGCAGGAAGTCTCGAAGCGAACGCGCGAGGTCGTCGCGATCCAGGACGTCACGATCCTGACGATGGCATCACTCGCGGAGACGCGCGACTCCGATACCGGCAACCACATCCGCCGGACGCAGTACTACGTCAAGTCACTCGCCGAGCAACTGCAGAACCACCCCCGCTTTCGCCATTTCCTCGACGACGCGACGATCAACATGCTCCACAAGTCGGCGCCGCTCCACGACATCGGAAAGGTCGGCATCCCCGACCGGATTCTCCTCAAGCCGGGCCGCTTCACTCCCGAGGAGTTCGAGATCATGAAGTCGCACACGACGCTCGGCCGCGACGCGATCCAGCACGCGGAGGACCGGCTCGGGATGAAGGTCGACTTCCTCAAGTACGCGAAGGAGATCGCGTACGGGCATCAGGAGAAGTGGGACGGAACCGGCTATCCGGAAGGCCTTTCCGGCGACGACATCCCGATCTCGGCGCGCCTCATGGCGGTCGCCGACGTCTACGACGCGCTGGTGAGCCGACGCGTTTACAAGGAAGGGATGCCGCACGACAAGGCGAAGGCGATCATGATCGAAAGCAGCGGCTCGCATTTCGATTCCGACGTCGTCGACGCCTTCCTCGCCCGCGAGGACGAGATCCTCGAGACCGCCGCCCGCTTCCGCGACAGTGACCTCGACATGGAAAAGAAGGCGGCGATGCTGAAGCTGTACAGTGGGGAACAAGGCGGGAATTGAAAATTGAAAATTAAATAAAGGCACCAGGTGCGGCCATCGAAAAACGCCTTCTCGCGCGGTTCCCGCCTGTCGTCTCAACTCCCTTTTTCAATTTCCAATTTTCAATTTTCAATTCCGGCCGCTGGAGGCGGTGAAATGAACTCGATCTCGAAGTCTCTCGACCGGCGCCGTCTGGGCACGAAGCTACTGTTAGGTTTCAGCGGCGTTCTTCTGATCGCCCTCGCGCTCGGGGTGCAGAGCCTCGTGAACCTGCGCTCCATGCGCAACGAGGCCGAGCAGATCTACGAGAAGGAGCTTCTCGGGCTCTCCCACCTCAAGGAAGCGAACATCAACCTCGTCTACATGGGCCGGTCGATGCGTCAGCTGATGCTCGCGCCCGACGCGGCTTCCCGCGAGCAGGCACGCAAAGACGTCGCCGTCGCGGAGGCGACGCTCCGCAGCGAGCTGACCAAGGCACGCCAGGCGATTTTCCGGGACGAGAACGTGAAGCGGCTCGACGAGTTCGAGGTGCAGTTCGCCCTCTACAAGCTGAACGTGAACAAGGCGATCAGCCTCTCGAGTGCCGACGAGTACCGCACCTCGGAGGCGGTCGCATTCGTCAGCAGCGCCGAATTCGCCGGTGCCGGCAAGGCGGCCGACGACAAGCTGAATGAGCTCGCCAGGAGCAAGGAAGCGGGCGCGCAGGAGGCCGCGGAGCGCGTCTACGCGCTTTACGAGCACTCCCGGCGCCTCACGCTGATGCTGCTGGCGGGCGGACTCGCGCTCGGCGCGATGTTAGGCTACGTGATCGGCACCTCGATCAACACGCTGACCGCTTCGCTACGCAAAGCGGTCAGCCAGCTCGCCTCCGGCCAGCTCCACGTCACGGTGCCGTTCACCGACTACCCGAACGAGACCGGCGACTTGGCGCGCGCGATCGCGGTGCTTCAGACCGAGGCGCAGCAGATGGAGCAGCAGCGCTGGGTCAAGACGCACCAGGCCGCGATCTCCGTGGAGCTGCAAAAGGCGTCGAGCTTCTCGAAGCTCGCCCAGAAGTTCCTCGCGAGCGTCGCGCCGCTCGTCGGCGCGGGCCACGGCGTCTTCTACCTTCTCGAGGACGAGGCGAAGCGGCTTCGAAGGCTGGGCGCCTGGGCTGGTCTCGAGGTCGAAGGCGCGGGGGAGTACGTCGCCGTCGGCGAGGGGCTCGTCGGGCAATGCGCGGCGCAACGCGAGCCGATCATCGTTACCGACCCTCCCGCCGGCTACGTCCGGATCGGCTCGGGCGTCGGCGACGCCCCGCCGCGTGCGATCGCGCTGCTGCCGATCGTCCTCACCGACAGGCTATTAGGCGTGGTCGAGCTGGCGACGTTCGGAACCTTCGGTACTGGGGAACGCGCGCTGCTCGACAGCGTTCTCCCGGTCGTCGCGATGAGCCTCGAGATCCTCGAGCGCAACGCGAAGACCGAGACTCTGCTCGAGGAAACGCAGCTCCAGGCCGCGCAGCTCGAGGAGCAGACCGTGGAGCTCGGCGCCCAGCAGGAGGCGATCAAGGCGACCGAAGCGTGGTTCCGCGGCATCATCGAGCAGGCGCCCGACGGCATGGTCGTCGCCGACGAGCGCGGAGCGATCATCCTCGCGAACCCGCAGCTCGAGGCGATGTTCGGCTACGCGAAGGGGGAGCTCGCCGGAGCTCCGATCGAGAGTCTCGTCCCCGAATCGCAGCAGGGGCGGCATTTCAGGCTGCACGACGGCGTCCTCAGCGACGCCGAGGCGCGTCCGGTCGGCATCGCCGGCTCGGAGCTGCGCGGGATCCGCAGGGACCGCTCGGAGTTCCCGATCGAGGTCGGCCTCTCGCAGCTTCCCGCCGTCGGCGGGCGCGGCCTCTGCGTCTGCGTGTCGGTTCGCGACATCACGGAGCGAAAGGAAGCGGAGGCTCAGCTCGCGGCGCTCGAGGAGCGGAGCCGCCTGATCCTCACCTCGGTCAACGACGGCATCGTCGGGCTCGACAACGACGGCCGCATCGTGTTCGCGAATCCCGCGGCTCCGGCGCTCCTGGGCTTCACTGAAGCGGAATTGCTCGGCAAGCGGATGCACTCCGAAGTGCACCACAGATACGCGAACGGGAACGAGTTCCCCCGGGCCGCATGCGCGATGTACCAGACCGCGGTCGACGGACGAAAGCGGACGGTCGATACCGAAGTGCTCTGGAAGAAAGACGGTACGTCGGTGCCGGTCGAATACTCGACCACGCCGATGTACAAGGACGGCGCGCTCATCGGCACGGTCGTCGTCTACCGCGACATCACCGAGCGGAAGGCGGCGCAGAAGGCACTCGCCCACGCCAACATGATGAGCGACTCGGCGCTCGACCTAACGAAGGCGGGCTATTGGCTGATCGATTACAGCGATCCCGAGTATTACACCAGCTCCGAGCGCGCCGCCGCGATCTTCGGCGAGCAACCCTCGCCGGGTTACCGCTACCACCTCACGAACGAGTGGTACAGCCGGATCGCGGAAGCCGATCCGAAGGTCGCCGAGGCGACCGGCGCGCACTACGCCGATGCGGTCGCGGGCAAGGTGCCGCGCTATGACGCGACGTACTGCTACAAGCGTCCGATCGACGGCGAGATCGTATGGATTCGCGCCATCGGCAACATTGCTCGCAACGACGACGGAACGCCACGTGTCATGTACGGCGTCACCCAGGACGTGACGGAGATCAAGAAAGCGGAAGAGGAGATCCTCCGCGCCAAACAGATCGCCGAGGAGGCGACCCGCGCCAAGAGCGACTTCCTCGCCAACATGAGCCACGAGATCCGCACGCCGATGAACGCGATCATCGGCATGTCGCACCTGGCGCTCCAGACCGGCCTCGACAAGCAGCAGCGCAACTACGTCGAGAAGGTGCACCGATCGGCGGAGAATCTCCTCGGCATCATCAACGACATCCTCGACTTCTCGAAGATCGAGGCGGGCAAACTGACGCTCGAGAAGATCGAATTCAGGCTCGAGGACGTGCTCGACAACCTCGCGAGCCTCGTCGGCATCAAGGCGGAGGACAAGGCGCTCGAACTGCTCTTCGATACCCATGAAGACGTGCCGACCGCGCTGGTCGGCGATCCGATGCGGCTGGGCCAGGTGCTTGCCAACCTCGGAAGCAACGCCGTCAAGTTCACCCAGGCGGGCGAGATCGTCGTCGGTGTCGAGAAGGTCGTCGAGGACGACGCCGGCGTCGAGCTTCACTTCCGCGTGAAGGACTCGGGGATCGGTATGACGCCCGAGCAGTGCACGCGGCTCTTCCAGTCGTTTAGCCAGGCCGACACGTCGACGACGCGAAAGTACGGCGGCACGGGGCTCGGGCTCGCGATCTCGAAAAACCTCGTCGAGATGATGGGAGGTCGGATCTGGGTCGACAGCGAAGCCGGGAAAGGCTCCACCTTCCACTTCCTCGCGCGCTTCGGCCTCCAGGCCGAGCCGATGCCACGCCGGATGTTCCTGGCCGACGAGTTGTTAGGCGTGCGGGCACTCGTCGTCGACGACAACTCGTCCGCGCGGGAGATCCTCTCGACGATGACGCGCAGCTTCGGCCTCGACGTCGAGACCGCGCGCGACGGGACGGAGGCGTTGGAAACGATCGCCTCCGCCGACAGGAAGGGAATCCCGTTCGACCTCGTCCTGATGGACTGGAAAATGCCGGTGCTCGACGGCATCGAGACCGTGCGTCGGATGCAGCACGAGAGGCTGGCGCAATTCCCCGTCGTCGTGATGGTCACCGCGTACGGCCGGGACGAGGCGATCGGCTCCGCGGAGCAGAGCCACGTCGCGCTCAAGTCGGTGCTGAGCAAGCCGGTCACCCCGTCGACGCTGCTCGAGGCGATCGGCGAGTCGCTCGGCAGGGGCGTTGCCGCCGAGACCCGGGCGCAGTCACGCGCGAGCGTCAGCGCTGACGCGATGGCGAAACTCTCCGGCTCCCGCGTCCTTCTCGTCGAAGACAACGAGCTCAACCAGGAGCTCGCGTGCGACCTGCTCGGCAAGGCCGGAATGACGGTCGTCGTCGCCGCCAATGGGCAGGAGGCCCTCGACGTCCTCGCGAACGACCCGAAGTTCGACGGCGTGCTGATGGACTGCCAGATGCCGGTCATGGACGGCTACACCGCGACCCGCGAAATCCGAAAGCAGGCGCAATTCGCGAAGATGCCGATCGTCGCCATGACCGCCAACGCGATGGCGGGCGACCGCGAGAAGGTCATCGACGCGGGGATGAACGACCACATCGCCAAGCCGTTCAACATCGACGAGATGTTCGCCACGCTGGCGAGATGGATCAAGCCCTCGGGGAGGGCCGGAGACCCGCCTAACGGGACGCGCATGAGCAGGCCGGACGAATCGGGCACTTCCCCTCTTCCGCCTTTGCCCGGCATCGACGTCGCCGCCGGCCTTGCGACGACGCTGAACGATCCGAAGCTCTACCGGCGTCTGCTGAGCAAATTCCGCGACAGCCAGCGCGAGTTCGCAAGCCGTTTCGGCGAAGCGCGGGCCAGCAGCGACACGACCGCTCCGATGCGCGAGGCGCACACGCTCAAGGGAACCGCGGGGAACATCGGAGCCAGGGGCGTTCAGGCCGCGGCAGGTCAGCTCGAGCGGGAGTGCGAGAGCGGCTCACCCGAACGGCTAGACGAGCTCCTCGCGAAGACGATGAGCGAGCTCGAGCCGGTGCTCGCCGGCCTTGCGCGGCTTGCCGAACATCAGCCCGCAGCCGCGGAGCCTTCAGCCCCCACGGGGAGCGCGGACCCCGGTAAGGTGCGCCCGCTCGCCGAACGCCTCGAGAAGCTGCTCTCCGACAGCGACACCGGCGCCTCGGATGTCGTGGACGAACTCGAAGAGCTGGTGCGAGGCACCGAGCTTGCGTCGATCGTGAAGAAGGTCGCCGGCGCCGTCGCCGACTTCGATTTCGACGCCGCGCTCGACGCCCTCAAGCGAATCGGGAAGTGATGCGTTGATCGAGCAGCGAGGGGACCGTAGTGGTTCTCTGGTCTCTCGTCTACGAGCACTGGCCTCGAGTTAGGAGAGAAGAACCCGAATTGAGAACGTAGAAGTTTGAATGTTGAACCCAGAAAGGGGTTCGCGGCGGCGTTTCTGGGTTCTCAATTCATCGTTCTACCTTCTAACTTCAGCCTTTTTGACGTTAGCTTAAGGCCTCGCGTCTACGAGCCCGCGACCGTATACACGACCGAGCTCCCGCGGTAGTACGGCTTGTAGTGCGTCCCGGCGTATTCGTAGTGCGTCGAGCCCTTCCATTCGCCTTTTGCGGCCGACGCGGGAAGGTAGTCGACCGTGGCGCCGACGGGAGGTTGCACGACCGCGTAGCCCTTCGACGCCGCGTCGTACACGTAGAACGTTCCCGCGTAGTAGGTGTGCGGCTTGTTGTCGCCGAACACCGTCGCAGCGCCGACCGGCTTTGCGGGAATCACGGCGCCTAACGGAGCCGCGACGACCTCCCAGCCCCCGGTGCCCTGCTTGAAGAACATCCCTTTCGAGTAGGAATAGGGCTGGCCGAACGATTCGACCTTCACCGCGTCCGCGGGAGGATTCGCCACCTTCGTCCCGGCCGGGCGGAACGCGTCGCGCCACGCGGCGGCCGCCTTCGGGTCGATCGACGCCGCGTAGGCAGGAGCGCCGGCGAAGCCGGTGGCGCCTCCCGAAGGCCTCGACGATCCGCCGGTGCTCGTGCCGGACGATGCACTCGACGACGTGCCGCCCGAGGTGGTTGCGCCCCCGGCGCTCGTGCCTGACGACGGTGTCCTCGGCCTTACGCCGACGTCGGTGCCGACGGTCCCGGGCGTCTGAACCGACTGGATCACGGGTGCGGACGACGACACGTTCGTCAGCGCCGGATCGTTGATCGCGCCCGAGGCCGCGATGATGCCGGCGGCCTCCTGCTCGCTGATGGCCAGCCCGGCGGACGCCAGGGCGTCGCCGAGAAACTGTGCGCCCGCGCTGCCGGCGAAGATCGTCGCCGCCATGATGGAAAGAGCGAAGACATGGCGTTTCATCGTTTCACCTCGTTCGCGCCGGGCGCGACGATGAAGTCGATCTTCGACGCGTCTATCGGCAGTTCGAGCTTGAACACTTCGTCGTTCAGCGGCCTCTCGAGGTCCCACTGCGTGAAGAGTGCGGTGAACTGCGGCGACTGCGGCTGCGTCTTGTAGTTGACGACGAGCTTTCGGAGGAGCGGCTTCGGCCCCTCATCGACCCAGAGTTGCCAGTCGACGGCAGCCTGGGTGAACGCCAGGTGATGGCAGGTGACACCGCCGATCTTCGCCGTCCCGAGATACAGCCCCGACTCGATGTTAGGCAGCATCGACTCGACCGGCTTCGCGACGATCACCTCGCCGAGAGGGAGCATGACGCCGAACTGCTTCCTCGCGAACGCGAGCATCCCGTCGATCGTCGGGGGAGCGTCGAAGCTCGCGTAGAGGCTCGGGCCGACGTCGAGGATCGTCATGGTCTTGCCGTCGTAGACGAACTTCCGGTGGAACCTGTCGCCGTCGTGCTCGGCATACACGCGGTCGGGACGACGCACGAGTACGTCGACGATTCCGCCTCGTTGGAGCTTCTGCCCCGTACCGGCCACTTCGTCGACGGTCAACTCGGCGCGGAACGAAAGATTCTGCGCCGAGGCCAGCGCTCCGGTCACGGCGCGAAGAATCTCCTCCGCGCGCGGGGCGATCGCGGCGCTTTCCGCGGCGAACGCGGGTACCGCGAACGCAGTCATTGCGATGAGAGCCAATCCGAATTTCCGTATCAACCTGCACCTCCTGTGACCGGAGCCCTCGCAGAGGCTCTCCCTTGTCTCACAGCGGTCTCTTGATGAACGACGATTCTGCGAGATAGACAGGAACACCGTCGGGATCGGCGGTGAAGGCGATCTTGAGCCCGTCGATCTCCACGGTCTCACCCTCGAAGTAGACTCCGCGCGACTCGAGCTCGCGGCGCGCCGTCTCGACATTCGCCACGTGGAGACCGAGGGAGATCAGCCCCGACGGCACCTTGTCGGGCTGCGCCTCGAACTTCTCGTGCAGGAGAAGCGTCATGCCGGGAGCATCGAGCTCGGCGAACCTCTCGCCGTACCGCGCCACGAGCGTGAAGCCGAGCTTCACGGTGTACCACTCGATCGAGCGCTCGAGGCTCGCCACGCGAATCGTGTTCCTAACGCGCTCGTACATCGCGCCTGCCTCCCCTGTCGTCGCTTCGATTTCGAAGGGAATTGTACGCCCGAGTGGAGGCGAGGGGTCACACCTCGATGGGCTTGATTGAGCGCAATAAGCCGAAGTTAGAAGTTAGAACGCTGAATGTTGAATCCAGAAGAACAGCGGCGCGGGCCTTTCTGGATTCAACATTCAGCGTTCTAACTTCTAACTTCGGCCTCCAGGCCGTGATGGCCCCTACTTCCCCAGCAGGTCGAGCGTCCTTTGCGACGACGCCAGCGCCCAGGCGAGCTGGCGGAACTGCTCGGCGTCGGCGGGCGGCGGGCCGAGCGGCGCGGTCACGGTCCCCGGAATTCCGGCTCGGCGCGTGGCAAGATCGTAGATGCCCCAGACGACCTGGACGTGCGATCCCGACTGCTGCACGAGCTCCGCCCGAAGGTTGTACGCCGCGTAGGCCGCGTTGATCGCGACCGCGACATCGGTCAGCGCGGCCTTGTAGCCGGGCAGGCCGTGGGCATTCGCCCCATGCACCGCTTCGAGCGCCTTCGCCGCGGCCCGGACGGCCGTGAGAATCCTGTCGAGCAGCGACCGGAGCGGCAGAGAATCCGCCAGGTCGAGGAAGGCTCTGGGCATGAGAAACGCCTCGGCCGCGGCCGAGACCGCGCCGCACTGGCTGTGCCCGAGGACGACGGCGACGCGTACGCTCGGGAAATGGTGCACCGCGTAGTTGATGCTTCCCACCGCGTCGGCGCCGACGGAGTTTCCGGCGATCCGGACGACGAAAAGATCGTTCACGGCGCGGCCGAAGACCAGCTCGATCGGGACGCGCGCGTCGGCGCAGCCGAGGACGACGCCGAATGGATGCTGCCGCGGCGCCTCGCCGCGCACCGCGCCGAAGCCGAAGTCGGCCTCGATCACGAGCGAGGAGTTCTCGCCGCTTCCCGGCTCCGCTTCGGTGCCGAGGCTGGCGAACAACCGGTTACCCTCGTCGAGCCAGGAGAGCGCCTCGTCGCTGTCGGTCGGATGCCTGACGTCGTTCGAACCACCCTCGACGCTTCGATATGTGATCTCGACCATTGGTGCGCCTCCGTTGCTTCACGCGACTAGCTTCTGTCCTAGCCGCACGCCGTTTCCGACTCGCCGCGCGACGAGATCTCGACTGCCGGTACCGTAAGGCCGGGCTCGAGCGACTCGACTCGATCCATCGCCGCGTCGACGCGCTGCGCCGGCATGACCGGACCCACCGGCGCCAGCAGCAGGCAACCGACAGCGATGTCCGACGTTCGGCGCATGGCACGATTCTATATCCGGACTTCGCGGCGGCCATCGCAAGGCACGAGCAGAGCAAACCACGTAATTCTCCGTGGGGGCGATCCGCCCTCACCACCTGTATGATTCGCCGGGAAAGGCCGATTCTGCCACTGGAGGCCCCATGGTCCGACGTCTTCGCTCTGTAGCCACAGCCATCCTGATCGCGCTCGCTCTGCCTGTCGTCGCGCAGGAGCATCGCCCGAAGATCGGCCTCGCCCTCTCCGGCGGCGGCGCGAAGGGCTTCGCGCACGTCGGCGTGCTCAAAGTTCTCGAGGAGATGAACATCCCGATCGACTACATCGCCGGCACGAGCATGGGCGCCGTCGTCGGATCGCTCTATGCGTCGGGCATGTCCCCCGACGAGATCGAGAAGAAGTGCGCCGAGATCGACTGGAACGACGCGCTCGACGACAGCACCAGCTATTCGAAGCTCGTCTTCCGCCGCAAGCAGGACATCTCGCGCTACCCGTCGACGATCGAGTTCGGCAGGAGCCGCGAAGGCAAGCTGAAGATGGCGAACGCCTACCGCACCGGGCAGAAGCTGAGCTTCCTGCTCGGACGGTTCCTCTACCCGGTGCTCGACCAGCACGACTTCTCGAAGTTCCCGGTGCCGTTCGTCGCGGTGGCGACCGATCTGGAGACGGGCGAGGCCGTCATCCTCGACAAGGGGAACATCGCCGAAGTGGTGCGCGCGAGCATGTCGATACCCGGTGTATTCACGACCGTGGAGATCGACGGGAGGCTCCTCGTCGACGGCGGCACCGCGATGAACGTGCCGGTCGAGGCAGTGCGCGCGATGGGCGCCGACATCGTCATCGCCATCGACATCGGCGCGCCGCTCGCCAAGCGCGACGAGATGGGATCGAGCCTCGCCATCATGAGCCAGCTCTCGACGATGCTCACGCGCGGCAACATGACCCGCTCGCTCACCGGCGCGGATCTGATCCTGACTCCCGACATCACCGGCTATGGCACCTTCGACTTCGAGAAGTCGGCCGAGATCACGGACCTCGGCGTCGTCGAGGCGAACGCGAAGCGTGCGGAATTGCAGAAGTACGCGGTCGACGGCCCGAAGCTCCAGCGGACGCGCCTCGGCCGCGACCGCGCGTTCGTCGTCGACGAGATCAGCGTCGTCGGCAACAAGTTCGTCGAGGCGGAGTTCGTCCGGCAGCAGATGCACACCGAGGTCGGCAAGCCACTCGACCTCGACGTCCTCGAGGAGGACGTACAGCGCCTCTACGGCTACGGTGACTTCAACGGGATCAGCTTTTCGACCGAGACGATCGGAGGCAAAAACGACCTCGTGATCCGGGTGACCGAGAAGCCCTGGGGCCCCAACTACATCCGCACAGGAATCGCGTTCAACGTCGTGCCTGACGACGTGAACGTCGACCTGCTGCTCAACCTCTCCAAGCGCTGGTTGAACGCGCGGGGCGCGGAGTGGCGCACCGACGTCGCCCTCGGCCAGAAGAAGATCTTCGAGACGGAGATCTACCAGCCGAGGAGAAACTTCTCGAAGTCGGGCTTCGTTTCGGCCGGCCTGACCTACACGAGCGACAAGCTCGATCTCTACGCCGACGGCGACCGCGTCGCGCAATTCGACACGGACGACCTGATGCTCATCACGGACCTCGGCTTCCAGTTCGGAACGAAGGGCGAAGCGCGCCTGGGACTGTTCGGCAGAAGCGCAAACGGCGAGATCTCGATCGGGCCGCCGAATCTCGGGACCTACGACGAAGACTACGGGGGCGTTCGGGCAAAGTTCCTTCTCGACACCCGCGACAACCCGTTCATCCCGCTCTCCGGCGCATCCGTCCTAGTCGAAGGGCTCGCCGCGTTCGAGTCGACCGGCGCAACCACGGACAACGTCGTCGTGACGATTGACGCGAACGGCTGGACGTCGGCCGGACGGAGCACGTTCACGTACGGCCTCTACCTCCACGATACGGTGACCGGAACGAGCTCGGCGCTCGACTGGTCGTTCCTGGGCGGCCTGTTCAACCACTCGGGCTACGCGCGGGGAGAGCTGCTCGGCCCCGCCTCGGCAATGGCCCGGCTCGGCTGGTACTTCGAGCTCGCCGAGCTCACCTCCGTCGTCGGTCGCGGGATCTACGCAGGCGGGTTCGTCGAAGCAGGCGACACATATCTGGCGCTCGACGACATCGACCTCGGCGAGCTCAAGTACTCGTATACCGCGCTTCTCGGCCTCAACACGAACTACGGGCCTGTGTTTGCCGCAATCTCGAAAGGGTCGACCAACGACGGCCTGCAGTACTACGTCACGGTCGGCAAGTCGTTCTAATTGCCCCTCCCGTGAGATCTTGCTAGTGTTCCGCTGACAACGAGCGCTACGAGTCCCGGCGCGTATGAAACGCGCCCTCGCTTCCGCTCAGACACGATTTCGAAGGAGACCTCACCATGTCGAAGCGTTCCATCATTCTCGCAGTGCTCTGCTGCGCCCTCTTCACCGGCGCTGCGATCGCCCAGGATCTTCAGACCCAGATCGCCTTCACTCGCACGCAGACCGAGGCCGACCGCCAGGCTGTGGTTGCCGCCACGCTCGACCTCGAGGCCACCGACTCCGAAGCCTTCTGGCCGCTCTACAAGGCCTACCGTGACGAAATGGGCAAGCCGGCCGATCGCGGCTGGAAGATGCTCATCGATCTCGCCGGAAAGATGGACTCGCTCAGCAACGACGACGCGACCAAGCTGATGGACGAGTGGTTCTCGATCGAAAAGCAGATGCTCGACATCAAGACGAAGCACGCCAAGCTGATGAGCAAGAAGGTCCCCGCCGCGCTCGTCGCGCAGTTCTTCCAGATCGACAACAAGATCGACACCCTGATCCGCCTCGACGCCGCGGCGAACATCCCGCTCATCACGCCGGCGAAGAAGTAGTCGCCGATTCGTTTCCGTTCAACGCGCCCGGCGGCCTGTCATGGCTGCCGGGCCGCGTCCTGATTCGGGACACTGCGCCGGGAGACTCTCGATGAGTTCGCGAATTCGCCTCACCCTTGCCATCGTGGCCATGCTCGTCCCTTGTGCATTGGTCTCTGCACAGGAGATGGAGCCACGCGCATTCTCCCCGGCTCCGGTCGGCATGCAGTTCGCGGCCGTCGTGTACGGGCACTCCGAGGGCGATCTGGTCTTCGATCCGACGCTTCCGATTGAGGGCGCCGAGGCGACCGTCGACTCGCTGGCGCTCGGCTATGTGCGCGTCCTGAGCCTCGGCGGGATGACGGCGCGCGTCGGCGCGGTGCTTCCCTTCGCGGACGGCACGGCGACGGGGCTCGTCGGCGGCGCGGCGCGGCGGCGTGACGTCACGGGGATGGCCGACCCCCGCCTGGTGGCCAGCCTTCTCTTCTTCGGCGCTCCCGCGATGACCCCGGCCGAATTCATGAAGCGACCGAAGGGCCCCGTCGCAGGCGTTTCGTTCCAGCTCGGCGTGCCGCTGGGGGAGTACGACAGCGACTACGCGATCAACCTCGGCGCGAACCGCTGGATCGCGCGAGCCGTGTTAGGCGGATCGATCCAGAAGGAACGCTGGATCTTCGAGGGCGCGGCCGGCGCCAGCGTCTCGACCGACAACGACGACTTCTACGGCGGCAAGCACGTGGAGCAGGACCCGATCTGGGCGGTGCAGGCGCACGTGGTGCGCGAGCTTCGCCGGCGAGGCTCCTGGCTCGCATTCGACGCGACCTGGTACTGGGGAGGCCGCAGCACGACCGATGGCGTGCCGTCGTCGCTGGAGCTCAACAACACGAGGCTCGGGCTCACGTACACGCGGCCGCTCACGCCGCGCCAGTCACTCAAAGTCGCCGTCGCGACGGGCGTGATCACCGAGGGTGGAACGGACTTCGACCAGATCCAGATCGCCTACCAGGCGTCGTTCATGCCGAAGAGGTAGGGGCGCGGGAGTCGGGGAAAGTCGCGTGGGACCCGTAAGGGTCCGGAATCCGGCAGGAACGAAAATCACCGAGCCGCGCCAGCGGCGACACAACCAGAAGGTGGTCTTGCGATGACGGCCTGGGCCAGGCGACGCAGATCGGCCACGCACGTTTCGATGAACGCGAGCTTCTTCTACTGACTCCCGATCGCGCGATGACGAGCTATTCGTATGGGTCACACGATGCATCGCCCGTGCTCCGGGTCCCGCGAAGCGGGACCGGGGGCTCGGGCGCGGTGAATGACTCAGCGCCGCGCAGCGGCGCTGGAGATCTGGCGCCGCTGCGCGGCGCGTGAATATTCGTGATCCGTTTCCCCCGGTGGCCCGGCCCTTTGGGCCGCGCCACCGGGGGCTAAGCTCGGTCGTCGCTACGCGACGAGGCCACGCGAGGACACCGGCAGGTAGCCGTCGAGAAACCGAGCCCCAATGGTGCATACGCTGCGTCGCCCCTGCTTCGGGTCCCGCGAACCGGGACCGCCGAGCTTAGCCCCCGGTCCCGCTCCGCGGGACCGGGGGCTCGGGCGCCACAAATGAATCGGGGCACGGCGTACCGTGCCCCAAGGTCGAATCTCGAAAGCGTGCGACGTGTCTGCCGCGATGCGCTCGGTCTCTACCAGAAGAACTTGAAGTAGACCTGCGGCCCGTCGATGTCGTATTCGAGCTTGGCAATCGAATTGTTGCCTTCGGCCTCGAAGTCGATGCCGAACATGTCGTACGCCAGGCCGACGCCGTAGTGCTGCAGGAACTCGTACTCGACCGCGGCGTTGATGTTCGTCGAGCTGCCGGTGTACTTGTCATACGTGATCGACGGGAGGAAGGTGGCATCGGCTGTGAAGAGGATGTTCTCGCCGAACATGTGGCGGTACGAACCGCCAATGAGGATCACCGGAAGGTCGACCGAGTTCCTGCGATCGATCTGAGTCGTCGCCCCCCCCTCCGGCTCCACCGTCAGCCGGGCGCTGTTCGACATGGCGACGAGACCGCCGGTGATGCCGAATGCGCTCTTTTCGCGAGACATCAACCAGTAGGTGTACGAGGCTTCGTAAAAGGTGGTCTTCAGCCTGGCCGTGACCGTGCTGTTGATGGGATAGGTCACGTCATCAAAGATGATCTCGGTGTCGATCTCTTTGCTCGCGCGGCGATTGAGGCCGTAGTAGCCGAACCGCACGGAGTGGTTGTCGGCGAAATGCCAATCGAACTTGAAGCGGCTCAGGTTGGCGTTGTCGTCGAGCCCGAGCTCGTTCTCGAAGTCGATCTCCGTGCCCGGCACGTCGCCGGTGACGGTCAGCTTCGTCGACGTTGATTCGACGAACAGTCCGCCGGTGAATGTGTACTCGGGGTTGACCGGTGTTCCCTGGGCCAGCGCCTGCTGGCCCGCGACGGACATCAGCACTACGAGTGAAACGAAAACGGCTCTGCGAGTGGACATGGCGTTTCTCACTTTCTCAATCAGCTTGGTCATATCCGCTGAATATTCGGCTTGCACGTAATTGCTTTCATCGCCTGCGATGCACACCAGGCCGAGCAGGCGACCCGGGCGTCGCGAGCTCGGTTACTTGGAAGTCTTCGCCACTTCCATGAGGCGAACCGGCTCGCTGCTGTAGTTCTCCAGAATGAGCTGGTTCTTCGCGGCGTCCCACTTCACCTCGACTCCGATGGCGAGCGCGCCCGTGCCCTTCTTTCCGTCGGCCGGTACGCTGAGCTCGATGATCGAAAAATCGTAGTCCTTCGTGCGGGAGTTGCGCGCCCCTTCGACGAAGCCAATCGGCCGCTCGGCGACCAGCACGATGCGCGTCGAGCCGTCGGGGTTGTTGAACTTGCGGGCGAACTGCAGCTTGTAGCCCATCGATCCGCCGACCTTCAGGAACGCCACCTGCTCGCTCTTGAAGAACGCCTCGTTGAGCTTCGCCGGTCCCTCCGTCTTGAGAATGTTCTGGAAGTTGGCGATCTCCTCTTCGGTGGACCAGCGGAAGATGCCCATCTGAACCGTCGATCGCGCGCCGGTTGCGACCGTGCCCATCGACACGGCGAATGCCTGATAGCGCTCGATGACGTCCTTGGCAGACGCGGAGACCGCGACTGCGAGGGCGATGGTCAGGATGATGAAGAAGTTTCTGGTGCGCATGGTGTCCTCGCTCTTTGGCGTGCTCGTTAGGATTGCAGTCGCCGACAGTCTATAACCTTTGGCCTCACGGGTTAAACGTCCTGCACCATAGGGCAGAACGAGCCACCCGGCCTGGCCGTCATCCGCCTCCGTCTGAAGCGTAGCCGCAGGACGGAGCGCTGTGAACTCGGGAACTTACGAGTCCCGGCCTCCTCCTGTGCTTCCGGGCGTTCGCGAACCCACTTCTTGGCGTTCGCGAACCCACTTCTTGGCGTTCGCGAACCCACTTCTTGGCGTTCGCGTTCGACGGCTCCCGAGCATCGCTCTGCACCAACCTCGGAAAATTACGGGTTGGAAAACTTCCAGTGCAGCGGTACGCGCGATCGGAGGTACGATCATCGCGACGTCGAGGAACGACCCGCGGCGGCGTGCTCCGCCGCCAGCCGGGGCGCTGGCAACCCGATGATCATCCGGAGGATTCGATGAGTCGAGGAATCAAGCTCGCCGTGTTCGCGATGTTCGTGTTAGGCCTGACGACCGCGCTCTTCGCGCAGTCGTCGAAACAGTACGTCTTCCCGGCGAAGGGGCAGTCCGAGCAGCAGCAGGCGTCGGACGAGTCCGCGTGCGCCAAGTGGGCGACGGGCGAGACCGGCTTCGACCCGGCGAACCCGCCCGTCTACAAGGCGCCCCCGCCGCCGCCGCCCCCGCAGCAGGGAGCGGGCGCACGCGGCGCCGTCAGGGGCGCGGCGGCCGGCTACATCATCGGTGACATCGCGAACGACGAAGGTGGCGAAGGCGCCGCGATCGGCGCGGTCGTCGGCGCGACCTCGGCGCGTCGCAAACAGCAGGGCGCAGCCCAGGCTTCGCAGCAGCAGGCCTCGGCCGACAAGGCGGCGTTCGACCAGAAGGTCGCCGCGTCGAAGCAGGAGTGGTCCAAGGCGCGTGCCGCGTGCCTCGAAGCCAAGGGCTACACGGTCAAGTGAGCGACGGAGACGCCATGAAACGAAATGCACTGACACTCGCCCTCTTCCTCACGTTCATCGCGCTCGCCGCGGCCGCGGCCGAGCCGGCCGCGCCGTCGTCGATGGTCTGCGCCCTCGGCCGCGTGACGATCTGCAACCTCGACGGATGCAAGGACGGAGACATCGACGCCCTCGGCGTGCCGGGAATCATCAGGCTCGACCTCGAGACCGGAGAGATGCTCGCCGTGACCGCAGCCGATGCCGGGCGACGCTCGACGTTCCGGGTGCTCGAGCGCAAGGATGGCAAGATCACGCTTCAGGGCTTCGAGAACGGGCGCGCGTTCAGCGCCGTAATCGACGCCGACGGAATCGCCTCGATCGCGACGGCGACCGCCGGCAGATCGATCGTCATGTTCGGGCGCTGCACCGATCTCGCGCTCGTCAACGAGGGAACGAAACAGGAGCCTGCACCGAAGAAGTAGAGGGCCGGGCGACGCCTGCCGGCCGCGGCCGGCGGGCGTCGATTGTGAGGATCGACACCTCGTTCCGGCGGCGACCGCCATAAGATGCTTCGGGTTTACGATGGCTGAACACGCCCGCCGCTCTACTGATCAGCTCGAGAATCGCCTCGAGTTCGAGACGTTGATCGCCGAGATGTCGTCCAGGTTCATCAACCTCCCTTCTGCCGAGGTCGACGCGGAGATTGAGCTCGCACTGCGCCGTGTCTGCGAGTTGCTCGATATCGACCTCGCGGTTCTCTGGCAGTGGTCGACCACGGACGCGGATCTCATCACCCCCACCCACGTCCATTACGCATGGGAGGGTCCCCGGCCTTCCGAGCCGATGCGGCAGGCGATGTACCCCTGGTCGAGGCGGGAAATGCTGGCCGGCCGCATGATCGTCGTTCCGTCGCTCGAGACGCTGCCCGAGGAGGCGGCGGTCGACAGGGAGACGTGCCGTCTGTTCGGAATCAAGGCGGTCCTGTGCATCCCGCTCGCAGTGGGGGGGAAACCCTCGGTCGGCGCACTCGGTTTCAACTGCCTGCGCTCCGAACACGATTGGCCCGCCGCGCTGGTGAAGCGACTGCAGTTCGTCGGCCAGATCTTTACCAACGCTCTCTCGCGGAAACGCCACGAGATTGCGCTGCGGGAGAGCGAGGAGCGGCTCAGCCTTGCGGCGGATGCCGCCGGAGTGGGGCTGTGGACGTTGGATTACGAAAGCCGCACATTCTGGGCGACGGAGAAGGCCCGTGCGATCTTCGGCTATTCGTTGGGTGAGATCATCACCATGGAGTCCTTCGAGGCGCTGGTCCATCCCGAAGACGTCGAGCTCGTGCGGAGCGCCATCGAGCGATCCGTGGGGGAGCGCGTTCCGATCGACGTGGAGTATCGGATCGTCCCGCCGGACGGCACTGTCCGCTGGATGGCGTCCCGCGGGACTCCCCAGTTCAAGGCGAGTGGGGAGCTGGATCGAGTGATGGGGGTTTCCATCGACATCACCGAACGAAGGCGAGCCGAAGAGGCGTTTCGCGTGACGGAGGCTCGCATGGCCGCGGCCGCCGAGCTCGCGGGTCTTGCGTTCTACGAGGTGAACTTCGGCGAGGGAGTCGTCTACAACGACGACCGTTTCCGCGAGATTTGTGGTTTTCCGTCGAAACAGGAACAGGGCCTCGAGGCTCTCCAGTTCTGGATGGAACACCTGCATCCCGACGACCGTCAGCAGGTGCTCGACCTTCGCGCGCAGTTGCATGCAGGAATCGTCGATCCTCTCATCATCGAATATCGATACCTTCATCCGATCGACGGGGAGAAGTGGATTCATCACATCGGCCGCGTCCTCGAGCGCGATGCATCTGGCAAGTTGCTCGTGTCGTTCGGCGTGCTGCGCGACATCACCGAGAGCAAGCGCTCCGAGGAAGCGCTGCGCGAATTGAGCCGGCACCTGATCGGGGCTCACGAGGAGGAGCGCGCGCTTCTCGCGCGCGAGCTTCACGACGACGTCACGCAGCGCCTCGCGGTGCTGGCAATCGAGGTCGGCCGCGCCGAGCTCGCGGCGGCGCAGGAACCGCTGGCGGAGGCGATGCGCTCGGTTCGCGAAGGGCTCGTCCGTCTCAGCGAGGACGTCCACACGCTCGCGTACCAGCTTCACCCTTCGGTTCTCGAGGAGTTAGGCCTCGGTGAGGCGCTCCGGACCGAATGCGAGCGCCTCGGGCGCAGGAGCGGCCTCGCGCTGGCGGTCGAGCTCGACCCCGTGCCATCCGTCGTCGCGAAGGACGCCGTATTCTGCCTCTTCCGTGTGGCGCAGGAGGCGCTCAACAACGCGATCCGCCATTCCGAAGCCCTCTCCGCGACGGTCACCGTCCGGCAGTTCGACGGAGGACTCCTGCTCTCCGTCCGTGACGACGGCATCGGCTTCGATCCCGCGGCGGAGGGGCGGAGGAAGAGCCTCGGCCTCGCGAGCATGCGCGAACGCGTCAAGCTCGTGAACGGCACTCTCGACATCGAGAGCGCGCCCGGGCGAGGGGCGGCAATCATTGCGTGGGTTCCCGCGAACGGAGGGTCGCAATGAGCGTTCCGAAACGTCCGCGGGTGCTCCTCGCCGACGACCATCTTCTCGTAGCCGAGGCGCTGAAGAGCCTGCTCACCCCCGAGTTCGAGCTGGTGGGAGTGGTCGAAGATGGCCGCGCTCTCATCGAGGCGGCCGCGACGCTTCGGCCCGACGTGATCGTCGCCGACGTGACGATGCCTCACCTCAACGGCATCGAGGCGCTCGTCCAGCTTCGGCAGAGCGGAGACCGCGTGCCGGTCGTCTTTCTTACGATGCACCGCGACGTGAGCTTTGCGCGCCGCGCCCTCGAAGCGGGAGCCTCGGGGTTCGTGCTCAAGCACTCGGCGGCTGCCGAGTTGATCGCCGCCGTGCGCGCGGCGCTCGACGGAAAGACCTACGTCTCGCCGCAGCTCATGCGCGAAGTCCTCGATGCCATGAAGCAGGGACCCGAACAGATCGCCGATCCCACCGCCGCTCTCACGCCGCGGCAGCGCGAGGTATTGCAACTCCTGGCGGAGGGGCGATCGGCGAAAGAGATCGCCATGAGCCTTTCGATCTCGGCGAGGACGGTGGAGTTTCACAAGTACCAGATGATGGAGACGCTCGGGCTGCACACCAACGCCGAGCTGATCCATTTCGCCATCAAGCACGGGCTCGTGGAGTTGTGAGCGGTTAGGCCGAGGACGGCGTCGGTATCGTCCACGCGTGGCGATGCGTGACCCGCACCGGCTCACCATCTGGGTCCGCCCGCATCCTGCGCCGCTTCGCGGCGCGAGGCGCCGGCCTGGATCGGCGGCGCAACGCGCCGCAGGATCGGTAGCCCCCGGCTTCAGCCGGGGGATCGGGCGCCCCGTCTGGTTTCGCGCGCCGCGTAGCGGCGCAAGAGCATCCGACCCGGATCGCAACGCATTCGTTCGAACCCCGCGCTGATTCGCGACGCGCGTCATCCCGCAACTGGCCCCCGTAATTTTCCATCTCCCCGCCTCGTAAGATCCCGAGGTCACGCCCTTCTCCGCGCCGCATAACCTCCGATCGACGCTGTACGGCGGCAGGAGACGCGACGAGCACGGTCGCAGAGAAGGGATCTGATCGATGTCCGACAAGCCGTTGAGCTGCGTTCTGCTTGCAGATCGCCATCACGGTCTCACCGAAGGGATTCGCGGCCTGCTCGAAACGGCCTTCGAGACGGTCGTGATGGTCGCGGACGAGAAATCACTGCTCGAGGGCGCGAACCGGCTCCATCCCGAAGTGGCTGTCGTCGATCTGTCGCTGGCACGGGACAGCGGCCTCGACTGGCTGCGGACGCTTCGCGCCCAATGTCCGGCTCTTCGCGTGATCGTTCTTAGTGTTCACGACGAAGAGACCGTTCGGCGCGCGGCCCTCGATGCGGGCGCGGATGCCTTCGTACTGAAGCGTTCGCTCGCCACCGATCTCCTGTCTGCCGTCGATCGGGTGCGCGGACGGTGGAGAGGCACCACCACGGAGAAGGAGCTGGTCGCCATCGACGCGCGCCCGGAGACCTCCACCCCCAAGACCGAAACCAGGAAAGGAACGAACGGGCAATGAAACTGCCGAAGGAAAAAGAGACGACGCTCGGCCTCTATGTGACGGCGAAGGAAGCCTGCGGAATGTGGGAGGCCCAACCCGAGTCGGTGAAACTAATCGACGTCCGGACGACCGAGGAGTTCCTCTTCGTCGGCCATCCGGCGATGGCCTGGAACATCCCGGCCTTCCTGCAGTCGTACGCGTGGGATGCCAGCGGGCGGAAACTGCCGATGAAGCCTAACGCGGAGTTCATCGCGGAGGTGAAGCAGATCGCCGGCCCTGACGACATGCTCCTGCTCATGTGCCGCTCGGGCGGTCGCAGCGCCTTGGCGGTGAACGCGCTCGCGAAGGCGGGATTCAAGAACGTGTTCAACGTCGTCGACGGCGCCGAAGGCGACACGGTCGACGACCCCGACAGCGTCTTTCACGGCCAGCGCATGCGCAACGGCTGGAAGAATTCGGGGCTCCCCTGGAGCTGGGATCTCGATCCCGGCCGCGTGGTGCTGCCGAGGCTCGCTGAGAAGGCGACGAACGCGGCCGATTGAGGAGCCCGGACATGAACGAATGCAACGCTTGATTGAAGGCCCCAGTGCTGAGCGGCCGCCTCATTCAGCCGCCCGGGATTGACTGACAGGAAACCACGGCTGTTGCCGCCCTGACGCGGACCAACACCAAAGGAAAAGGAGAGACCCCGATGACTGCCGTAGACACGATCAAAGAGACAACATTCGAGAACACGAAGTTGAACGTCGTCCCGCTGAATTGGAACGAGGTCTACTACACCAATTGTCCGCTCGTATCCGCGAGCAACGTCGATCAGGAGCTGGGCTGGACGCGGGAGGAGTACAAGAAGCTGGGCGTGAAGTACGCGTTCCTCCGCTCGACCCGCCAGAACGACTGGTATCCGCACTACATCCACAACCTCGACAACCTCATCCGCTTCGGAGGTCTGTTCCCGCCCGTCCAGGTTCACGCCGACATCCGCAGGACGAGGCTCCTCGGCGTGACGCACGTGCCGCGCGAAGGCGGCGTCATGATGGTGCGCGCGAAGGACGACATCTACAGGATGACCGATCTGAAGGGCAAGAAGATCGGCCTCTCGAAGAGCCTGAACCGGGTCAAGAACGACTGGTGGCGCATCCAGGAGCACCAGGGCATCGAGCTCATGCTCCGGATGAACGGCATGACGATGAAGGACATCCAGCTCGTCGAGTTCCCCTACGCGGACGACTGGTACAACAACCCGGCGATGCTCGATCCGATGGAGAACGCGTCCGAGCTGTGGCTCAAGCGCGACCACAAGCGCGACCTTGCCTTCCGTCCGTTGGAAACGGCTCTCGCCAACGGCGTCATCGACGCGCTCTATTGTCAGAGCAAGGTGCTGAGCTGTCTCGCGGAAGCAACCGGCAACTTCGTGTCGATCGAGGACCTGTCCAGGTACCCCGACTGGCGCCTCCAGGTCGCCAACATCCCGGCCGCGATCACCTGCACCGACGTGATGGCTGAGAAGCACCCCGAGCTCGCCGTCACGTTCATGAAAGGCATGATCAAGGTGGGCCGCTGGTCCAACGAGCACAAACATGCCGCGGCGGCGATCCTCGACAAGCAGACGTTCTACATCGACGTCGAAGACACATACCGCGGCATAAAGGACGTCGACATGGTGCCTAACCTCTCACCGCAGAACCTCGCATCCGTCGAGATCGGCAAGAACTTCATGCTCAAGCACGGCTACATCAAGAACGACTTCGACGTGAAGTCGTGGGCCGCGCCGGAGTTCCTCGAGCAGGCGGCGAGAGAGCTGCTGGAAGAGCAGTGGAAGAAGACCACGACATCCAAGCTCCCTCAGACGGCGGCGACGCTCGCCTCCGGCGACCGGCTCGGGTAGACGCAGCCACATGACCCGCGGGAGGGCCGGACTCTCCGGACCCTCCCGCGGCAGTCGGCCGGAAGACCACACGTCCGACAACTCGAACATCACGTGCGCGTGCGCTCGCGGACAGCTATGGACCGAGGGCGACCCGCGACCAGAGGGCAGGAGAATGAAAGTCATCATCGTTGGCGGAGTGGCAGGCGGAGCGTCGTGCGCGGCGCGCCTTCGAAGGCTCGACGAGAAGGCCGAGATCGTCATGGTGGAGAAGGGGCCGTACGTCTCGTACGCGAACTGCGGGCTCCCGTACTACGTCGGCGACGTGATCAAGAAGGAGTCGAGCCTCCTCGTCGCGAGCGAGCAGCTCTTCCGTTCGCACTTCAACATCGACGTGCGGACGAGCTGTGAGGCGGTCGCGATCTCGCCGAAGGCGAGAACGGTCGACCTGAAGAACGTGAAGACCGGTGAGGTGACGACCGAGTCGTACGACAAGCTCGTCCTCTCGCCCGGCGCGCCCTCGTTCCATCCCGACCTTCCGGGAATCGACCTGCCGGGCATCTTCCACGTGCGAACGGTGCCCGACGTACGGGCAATCCGTGAGTGGATCGAGCGCGGGACGTCGTACCTCACCGGGATGTTCAACTACTCCGGCATCCAGATGGTGAAGCCGGTGCGGCGCGCGATCGTCGTCGGCGGCGGCTTCATCGGGCTCGAGACGGCGGAGAACCTCGTTCACGCCGGCCTCGCGACGACGCTCATCCAGAAGCTGCCGCAGGTGCTGGGGCCGCTCGATCCCGAGATCGCGCGCCTCGTCGAGATGCACGTGGAGCGGAACGGCGTGAAGCTCGCGCTGAACGACGGTGTCACCGGCTTCGAGCAGCTCGAAGGCGGCGCGCTCGCCGTCAAGACGATCTCCGGCAAGACCTACGAGGGCGACGTCGTGATCCTCGCGATCGGCGTGCGCCCCGACACTAGGCTCGCAAAGTCGGGCGGGCTCACGATCGGAGATCGCGGCGGCATCCGCGTCGACGACCAGATGCGCACGAGCGATCCCGACATCTTCGCCGTAGGCGACGCGATCGAGGTCAAGGACTTCGGCACGGGCGAGTGGAGCCTCATCGCGCTCGCGGGGCCGGCAAACCGACAGGGCCGGATCGCGGCCGACGTGATCTGCGGGCGCGACTCGCGTTACCGCGGCACGCAGGGGACCTCGATCATCGGTCTCTTCGGCGGCGCCGCCGCCTGGACCGGCATCGGCGAGAAGACGCTGAAGAAGCTCGGCGACAAGGACTACGAGAAGATCTACCTCTTCCCGAACTCGCACGCCGGCTACTACCCGGGCGCGACGATGATCGGGCTGAAGTTCATCTTCCGGAAGTCGGACCGGAAGGTCCTCGGCGCCCAGGCGTTAGGCGCCGACGGCCCGGCGGTCGACAAGCGGATCAGCGCCCTGGCGCTGGCGATCCAGCTGGGCGCGACGATCGACCACCTCGCCGAGGCGGAGCTCTGCTACGCGCCGCAGTTCGGGAGCGCGAAGGACCCGGTGAACTTCGCCGGCATGGTCGCCGGCGACATCCTCTGCGGCGACATGCCGCTCGTCCACTGGGGCGAGAACGACGGCGCGCTTCTGCTCGACGTGCGGGAGCAGGTCGAGCTCGCGGTGGAGGACGTTCCCGGCGCGGTCCACATCCCGATGGGAGAGCTTCGCGCGCGCCTCGGCGAGCTGCCGAAGGACCGCGAGATCCACGTCATCTGCCGCTCCGCGCAGCGCGCCTACATGGCGACGCGCATCCTGCTGCAGAACGGCTTCAAGGCACGCAATATCTCGGGCGGCATGCTGTCGAGAACGATGTTAGGCCTGGTCTGAACGGACCGATTTGCACCGATCAACCCACTGTAACGCGAAGAGGAGAGCATTCCATGACGACAACAGTTGAAGAAGTGACCACATCCACGGCCAGCGTCAAGGCCGACAAGGCCCGGATCGACCGGCTGAAAGAGCAGCTCAGGTCGACCCCTGCCGAGGTCGATTTCGAGCGGATCAGGATCATGGAGGAGGTTTACAAGGCGACTCAGGGCGACCAGAACATCATGCGTCGCGCCAAGTTCATGGCCGCCCTTCTGGATCGGAAGAAGCTCTACATCGACGACAACTGCTTCGTGGGCAGCATGGCCAGCACCGTCAACGGCATCTACACCTATCCGGAATGGAACATCGACTGGATGAAGGACGACAACACAGTCGAGAAGTGCAAGGACCCGGAGGACAAGAGGGTCAACCAGTGGGCTCTCGACTACTGGGAAAAGCGCGCACTGAAGCCCCGCACGCTGGAGATCTTCGAGAAGAAGTACGGTTTCGATCCGAAGCCCTGCTATGACTCCGGCTTCGTCATCAGTTTCTTCGACTGGCCGGGCGGCGGCGGCAACCTGAACTACCCCAGGATCTACAACCACGGGCTCGCGGCCATGATCAAGGAGGTCGAGGAGCGTCAGGCGGCCCTCGACATGCGCCTGCCCAACGCCAGCAAGCTCTACTTCTATGAGGCCAGCCTCATCGTCATGCGGGCCATTGTCCGCCTGGCCCACCGCTATGCCGAGCTGGCCAGGGAGATGGCGGCCAAGGAGAAGGACGCGACCCGCAAAGCAGAGTTGATCGCGATTGCCGAAACCTGCGAATGGGTGCCGGAGCATCCCGCCCGGAACCTTAGAGAAGCCATCCAGTGCCACTTCTTCTGTCACATCTGCGCGGAGCTCGAGCAGGTCGGCTGCGGCTACTCCGAGGCGTATCTGGGCCAGAACCTCGAGCCCTACTATCAACGCGACAAGGCAGCGGGCCTGATCGCTCCGGAAGATGCGACGTTCATGCTCCAGAACCTCTTCATTAAGCTGAACGAAATCGGCTATTACTTCGGTGAGAAGGTCGCCCTGCAGAACTCGGCCGACCTGGGGCAGAGCATCTCCCTCGGCGGCTATACCGAGGATGGCGAGGATGCCACCGCCGAAATGGACTACCTGGTCCTCGACGCTGCCGGCTACCTCGGCTTGCCGCAGCCTCCGCTCACCTGTGTCTACACGGAGCGGATGAGCGGCAAGTTCATGGAGAAGGTGCTGGATGTCATCGGCACCGGCGTGGGCATGCCTCAGTTCACGAACGGCAATGTGATGATGAAGCGCGCCTTGCATCTCTTCGGCGGGTCCAAGCACGGCATCACCCTGGAAAAGGCCCGGCGCACCTGTATCGGAGCCTGCGTGGGTTCCTACATCCCCTACGAGACGGGTCATCCGGTGGAAGGCCAGCCTAACCTGGGGAAGGTCATCGAGCTGATGATGAACGATGGCTTCGACCCCCGCATCAAGAAGCAGGTCGGCCCAAAGACCGGGGACCCCGCGAACTTCAAGACCTTCGAGGAGTTGTACGCCGCCTTCGAGACGCAGTTGAAATTCAACGAGGAGGTGCTCCGCCGGGGTGCGTGGATTGCCAGCATGCTGTGCGCCGACTTCCTCCCGGTCCCGTGGCGCTCGCTTCTGACCGGCGGTTGCATCGAAACGGGCACCGAGGTGTGGAACGGCGGCGCCAATTACTACACCGTGGCTCAGATCGTGGTGGGTGGCGTCGACGCGGCCAACAGTCTCATGGCGGTCAAGAAGTTGGTCTATGACGACAAGAAGATCACCATGCCCGAGCTGCAGAAGGCCCTGGCCGCGAACTGGGCGGGCGACTACGAGAAGGTCAGGAAGATGTGCTTCGAGGACGCGCCCAAGCATGGCAACGACATCCCTGAAGTGAACCGGATGACGTACCGGGTCTACGAGAGCATCCTCAAGGCTTTCAACAGTGTCGACGGCGGTGGCAACTACCTCAGCAAAGACATCAAGTCGACGCCGGATGCCTATACCAAGAGCATCCACAACCTGATGGGGATGGTGACCGGCGCGCTGCCGAACGGCAAGAGAGCCGGCACGGCGCTCACCGACGGAAGTCTGTCGGCCATGCCGGGCACCGATGTCAACGGACCCACTGCGCTGGTGATGTCGGCGGCGAAGAGCCAGGACGCCATCAAGTACTCCGCAACGCACATGAACGTGAAGCTCCCGCCGGATCAGCTCAAGACCCGCAAGGGCCGGGACAACGTGCTGCGTCTGGTCAAGACTCTGTTCGACAACGACGGCTACCACATCCAGTTCAACGTCCTGGACACCAACATCCTGAGGGACGCCCAGAAGCACCCGGAGAACTACCGCGACCTCGTGGTGCGGGTGGCCGGGTTCAGCGCGTTCTTCACCAAGCTGGCGAAGGGCGTGCAGGACGAAGTCATCGAACGCACCCTGCAGTCGTTTGACGGCAAACAGGGCTGACGGTCAACGGAACCGGTGCGGCGCGTCGTCTGACGCGCCGCACCGGAAGTTTCCCGATGTACGCCGGCTCGTGACCCACAGGGACCGGATAGGAGAACCACAATGAAAGAAAGAGGGCGCGCCGATTCTAAACGGCGCATCGCCATCATGGTGGGCGCCGGCCACGTACCGGGCATCAACGCCGTGATCATGGGAGCGGCCATGGCGGCGGACAAGCTGGGCTGGGAGATGGTCGGCATTCGTGACGGCTTCGACGGCCTTCTGCACCCGGAGCGCTACTCCGACGGCGGGCTGGTGACGCTCAGCCAGGAATTGATCGAGAACCTCGATCCGGCCGCTGCCGGTCTCCTCGGTCAGGCCCCTCGCGTCGACCCGTTCCACGTCCGCACGGTGAACGACGACGACATGGTCGAAGAAGTCGACATGTCCGGTGTACTGGTGAAGAAGCTTCAGGCGGAAAAGATCGATGGCCTGATCGCTGTCGTCGGCGGCCGCGGGCTGAGCATTCTCTACAAACTGCACCGCAAAGGCCTCAACGTCGTGTGCGTTCCCCGTTCGATCGAGAACGAGATCGCCTCGACGATGGTGTCGTTCGGATTCAACAGCGCGCTCAGCTTCACCATCGAGCTGCTCGACCGGGTTCATCAGGCGGCCCGGGCCGCCCGCAAGATTGCTGTAGTCGAGGTCCTCGGAGAGCAGGCCGGCTGGCTGGCGCTGCAGGCCGGCATCGCCGTATGTGCCGATGCCGTGCTGATTCCCGAGATTCCCTGCGATCTGAAAGCGGTGGCGTCGAAGTTGCGCGACAGGGTGACAACCAGCAGGCCTTACGGGCTGGTGGTGGTGGCTGAAGGCGCCAGGTTTGTCGAAGACTCCCAGCCTCAGGCAAAGCCTTCCTCGCTCAAGGCGTCTCTGTCGCCGTTGGCGACGGGCGATGCCAGTGACCACGTCATCCGTCGGTCGGGTCAGGCAGCGGAAACCGTGGCAAACGGGCTGCAGCTCCTGCTTGCCCAGGAGACCATGCCACTCGTGATGGGCCCCTGGGTCCGCGGCGGCGCTCCGACTGCCGTCGATCGCCAGCTGGCTGTGGCCTATGGCGTCGGGGCAGTACAGGCGGTCGAGGCCGGCAACTACGGATCGATGGTCGCCTTCGTTCCTCCGAACGTGACGTTCGTGCCACTTGCAGAAGCGATCAACAAGGTCAGAACCGTTCCCGCCAACAGCGAGTTCATGAAGATTGCCAACTCCCTCGGCATCTTCCTGGGGAGGGAACTATGAGCAAGCAGGAAGGTAACTCATCCGCCATAAGCGGAGTCGTGCTCAACATCCAGCGCTACTGCAGCCACGATGGCCCGGGCATCCGCACCAACGTGTTCCTCAAGGGCTGCTCGCTCCGCTGCAAGTGGTGCGGCAACCCCGAGAGCATCGCCTTCAAGCCCGAGCTTTCCTACGACCCGAAGAAGTGCACCGGCAAGGCTGCGTGTGGCGCGTGTCTGAAGCCACCCTTCCCCGAAGGCGCGTTCTATGTGGTCGATGGCGCCGACGATAAGGTCCATGTGAACTGGGACCTGGCCGGCGACTGCGACGAGGAGATGGTCTCCCTCTGCCCCACAGGCGCGCTGGAGATGTTCGGCAAGCGCATGACCGTTGACGAGGTGCTCGACGAGGTGGAGAAGGACAGCTCCTTCTACCGCAGCACCGGGGGGGGCATGACGCTCAGCGGCGGCGAGTGTCTCCTGCAGCCCGACTTCAGCGCGGCCCTGCTCAAGGGCGCGCACGAGCGGGGCATCAATACTGCCATCGAAACGGCGTGCAACGTCCCCTGGAAGAACGTGGAGCAGGTGCTTCCCCACGTCGACACGATGCTGCACGACCACAAGCTGACGGACGCGGAGAGGCACAAGAAGTGGGCCGGCGTCGGCAACAAGCGCATCCTGGAGAACTTCAAGAAGGCCTATGAGACCTTTCCTGACATCGACTTCATTGCCCGCACGCCGCTCATCCCCGGCATCAACGCCGACGAGGAGCACATCCGCGCGGTCCTCGAGTTCATCCGCCCGCACAAGAACGTGATCGACTACGAGCTGCTGCCGTATCACCGCTTCGGTCTCGGCAAGTATCTGAGTCTCGGCGTGGTCTACGAGCTCGACGATTACAAAACGCCGTCCGACGATCTCGTGAAGCACCTCCAGGCCATTATCGACGAGGCATTCGGACGTACGGGCCAGGAAGCCCCCTTGAAGTGAGAGGAGACAGGCCTTGAGCGACATCATGCAGTTTCTTCAAGCCACGTTTTCCCCATTGGTTCTGATCTTTACCGTGGCAAACCTGGCGGCCATGGGCCTCCAGGTGAGATTGCCCGAAGTGCTCGTCGCACTGCGGAACAAGCGATCGCTGGCGCTCATCTTCGTGTGGGGCTGGGTGCTGGGCCCGGCCTTCGGCTATCTGATCACCCGGCTCCTTCCGCTGGAGGAGCCCTATGCGGTCGTGGTGCTGCTCGCCAGCCTGGCGCCGTGCGCGCCGTTCCTCCAACAGATGGTGGGCAAGGCGCGCGGAGACATCGGCTTCGCGGGTGCGTTCATCCCGCTGGTAGCGGTCGGCACCGTGGTGCTGATGCCTTTGATGGCACCGTTCCTGATCAAGGGGCTGACGATCAGCACCTGGGCGCTCGCGAAACCGCTCCTGCTGACCATCCTCCTGCCGCTCGTCATCGGAGCTGCGATCCGGTACTTCACTGACCACGGAGCGACGAAGATCTTCCCGGCGGCCAAGGGTCTGGCCCTGCTGTCGACATTGCTGACAATCGTCTGGTGCATCGTGATCTACGGGCGCGGGATGCTCAACACGGCGGGCGAGTTCGCCCTCCTGTCGATGACCGTGTTCATGATCGGCCTGGGCCTGATCACCTATCGCTTCGGGTTCGGCATGAGACAGAACCAGCGGAGCGTCATGGCGCTCGGAATGGGTACGCGCAACGTCGCCGCCGTGCTGGCGGCGGCGCTCGCGATTCCGAACGCGGACCCGCGCATCGTGACGATGACCATCATGTGGACGTTGTGGTCGGTCGTTCTAGCAGCGATTGGCGCCAAGATCTTCGCAAATCGGGCTGGCCTCACCGTGGGGAATGGTTAGGCAGCCGAATCATGCTCGACTCGATCGGAATGACCGGACCAATCCCGCCTCACCGGAAACGAGAACGGCAATGACCACTCAGACAGCTTTCAGCATTGTGGCGATGTTTTACGCACTGGCGAACCTGGGGTCCATGGGCCTCGAGCTCAACCTGCGCGAAACCCTCAACGCCTTGCGGAGCTTCCGGGTACTGGCGCTGACCCTCGGGTGGTGCTGGGTGGTCGGTCCGGCTCTGGCGGTCCTGCTGACGAAGATCCTGCCGATGACGGAGCCTTACGCGGTGGGGTTGATCATCTTCGGTCTGGCGCCCACCGCGCCGATGTTGCCGATCCTCATCCGCAGGGCCCGGGCTGACATTTCCCTCGCGGCGGCGATCATGCCCCTGGCCGTGGTCAGCACCGTGGTCTTGATGCCATTGATGGCGCCGCTCCTGATCCCAGGGCTGACACTGAGCAGCTGGGCTATCGGCAAGCCGCTCCTGCTCACCGTACTGTTGCCCCTGGTGATCGGCGTGGTCATCAGGGTTTACGCCGCGCGCGTCGCCGACTCGATCTTTCCCTGGGTGAAAAAGATCGCCGGTATCTCCACCTTTCTCCTGCTCGGCTTCGTGGTGCTCGTCAACTGGCGGGCGCTTCTCAGCACTCTGGGCAGTTTCGGCGTCGCGGGCCAGGTCCTGTTTACCCTCGGTCTGGCGCTCGTGTCCTACACCTTTGGTTTCGGGCTGAATCAGGCCCAGCGTGGAGCCATGGCGCTGGGGGTTTGCTCGCGCAATGGCAGTGCCATGTTGATGGCGGTCACCGCCTTTCCGGTCATCGATCCGAATTTGATGGCGATGGCTCTCCTGGCGGTCCCGGTGCCGGTGGTCGTCTGGCTGGTTTTGGCGAAGGTCTTCGCTTCACGAGCCGACAAGACCTCCGAAGCAAGTGCGCAATGACTTTCGGCGCCGGAGCTCAACAGAAAGAGAACCTATGAGGATCGCCATGAAATCGAAACTTACTCTCCTCGTCGCCGCCTGCGCGCTGCTGATGTCTCCAAGCCGGGCTCAATCAGAACCGGTGGCTGATCCTCCGCTCACGCTCGCAGCCGCGGACACGGCGGCCTCGGCCGGGGGTGACGCGGCCGACGACTCGAAGGCCAATGCCGCCGAGCTCGCCAAGACACTCGCGAACCCGATCGGGGCCCTCATCAGCGTTCCGTTCCAGAACAATTTCGACTTTGGCGGGGGCCCGGACGGCGACGGCTTTCAATACAAGCTCAACCTGCAGCCGATCGTTCCGATCACTCTCAATGAGGACTGGCTCCTCATTTCACGAACGGTGCTTCCCTACGTTTACCAGGAGAACATCGTCGGCACGTCGAGCCAGTCCGGTTTGTCGGACACCGTGCAGAGCTTCTTTCTGTCACCGGTCAAGCCGACGAAGAGCGGCTGGATCTGGGGCGCGGGGCCGGCCCTGCTCCTCCCAACTGCCACCGATGATCTGCTTGGAGCGGAGAAGTGGGGCGCCGGACCGACCGCGGTCGTGCTGAAACAGCAGAACGGCTGGACCTACGGCGCGCTCGTGAATCACATCTGGTCGTTTGCCGGTGAGAGCGGGCGTGAGGACGTCAGCGCAACCTACCTTCAGCCGTTTGCCTCCTTCACCACGAAGAAGGCCATGACCTTCACCCTGAACACCGAATCCACCTACGACTGGGAAGGCGAGCAGTGGACGATGCCGGTGAACCTCATGGTGCAGCAGTTGATGAAGGTCGGCCGACAACCAGTCGCGTTGACCGTGGGTGGTCGCTACTACGCAGACGGACCCGACGGCGGGCCGGATTGGGGACTTCGCTTCGCCGTCATCCTGCTGTTCCCGAAGAACTGACGCACCCGGCCAACGAGACATGCGCCGTGGACAAACAATCATTGTTTACCGATCACCCACGTAGGAAGGGAGCCTCATGAACAACTCCATTCTCTCCAAGGTTCGCTGGCCCCGGCCGTTTGCGGGCCTGCAGGGGATCACGCTGGCGGACGTTCCGCGGGAAATCGGAGCGGGAATCACGCTCGCCGCACTGATGATTCCTCTGAACATCGGCTACGCGCAGGTCGCGGGCCTGCCTCCTGTGTTCGGCCTCTACGCGGGCATCATCCCTCTGGCGATCTTTGCCCTCTTCACCAGTTCGCGCCATGTGGTCGGAAGCCCGGACGCGCCGATCTCCGCGATCCTCGGAGCGATGCTCATCAGCTTCGCCGCGGTCGGCGATCCGCTCCGGCAGCAGTACGCGCTGGCGCTGGCGTTGATGTGCGGGCTGCTCTTCTTCGTGTTCTGGCTCTTCCGCCTGGCATTTCTCGCCAATTTCCTTTCCCGCGCCGTGCTGGCAGGGTTCATCACCGGCCTTGGGATCGAGGTGCTGACCAATCAGGTCAGGAGGATGCTCGGCGCCGCGCACGGAAACGGAGAGGGGATCGGAGCGCTCGCCGAACAGCTGCACGAGTCGATCGCCACCTCCGTCAGCACCACCGGGTACTTCGCGGAGGTGGTCGTCCTGATCGAGTCGATCCCGCATGCGAACCTCTACTCGGTCGCGATCGGGGTCGGCGCGTTCGCCATTGTGCGCGTTATGAAGAAGTTCGCGCCCAAAGCCCCGGGAGCGCTGATCGCCCTGGCGCTGATGACTGTCGTCGTGGCCATGTTCGGCTGGGATGCCAAAGGGGTCACCGTGCTCGGGAAGCTGCAGGCGGGACTGCCGTCGCTGACGCTGCCCTCGATTCCGGCCGCCGACTATCTACGCCTGCTGCCCGGCGCTCTCGCGATCGTCGGCATTACGATGTGCGAAGCGTTGCTGCTGGTCCGCAGTTGCGGCCGCCGGCACGATACCAAGGCGGATGGCGATCAGGTGATGTTTGCCTACGGCATGGCCAGCGTCGCGTCCGGGTTCACTGGCTCTCTGGTCTCGGGTCCCAGCGCCTCCCGCACCGCCGCCATGGAAGCGGCCGGTTCACGCACGCAGCTCTCCAGCCTCGCGGCCGCGGCGACCGTTGCGCTGGTCATGCTGTTCTTCACCGACCAACTGGCCTTCCTGCCCACGGCGGCGCTCGCCGGCGTAGTCGCCAATGCGGTCCTGAACCTCATCGAGGTGAAGGAGCTTCGCGAGCTTTGGGAGATGCGGAGATCGGAGTTCTGGGTTGCGATCGTCTGTCTTCTGAGCGTGCTCATGCTCGGGCCGATGCAGGCGGTCATCATCGCGTTCCTGATGGCCACGATCGATCTGCTTCGCCGCGCCTCCCGGCCCGGCACGTGGGTCCTGAAGGAAGCACCGGACGGCAGTCATTTCGTCTCCGAAGATCAGGACCACGCCGCGGACACGCCGGGCCTCCTCATCTATCGATTCGGCGCGCCGCTCTACTTTGCCAACGCCCCGCTGTTCGAGGAAGACGTGGAGAAGGTGATCTCGCAGGCCGCGTCTCCGGTCAAGTGGTTCGTGCTGGATGCGGAAGCGATGGTGGATATCGACACCACCGGCGAGCAATCCCTGCATTCGGTGGCATCCCGCCTTGCGAAGCGCGGTGTGACCTTCGCGGTGAGCCGCGCCAACGAGCAGACGCGTTCCCTCCTGGCCCGGTATCACCTGCTGCACCTGATCGGAGAGGAACGTCTCTACCCGACCAACCGTCATGCCGCTGCCGCGTATCGCGAGGCTGAGGGGAAGGCGCCGGCAGGATCCAACACAGGAGACGGGGAACGTCGATGAACGCGCTACTTAAAGAGATCCGTCACAATCCGCTGCTCTGGCTTCTTGCCTTCGTACCGATTTTGTTTGCAGCGGCGAAGCTCAAGCCCGAAGCTCATACGCTGCTGTTCGTGCTGTCGGTGCTGGCGATCGTGCCGCTGGCGGGGCTTCTCAGCCACGCGACCGAATCGGTCGCGGCAAAGACGGGTGACGCGGTCGGCGGTCTGCTCAATGCGACGCTCGGAAACCTGACCGAGCTGGTCATCGCGCTGACGGCTCTTGCCGCCGGGCAATACATGCTGGTGAAAGCGTCGATCGCCGGCGCGATCGTCACCAACACCTTGTTCATGCTCGGGGCGTCGTTTTTCCTCGGCGGGCTCAAGCACCACGTGCAGGAGTACAACAGGGTCAGCGCCCGCATGCAGGCGGGCCTGCTCTTCCTGGCCACGGTCGCGCTGCTCATCCCGTCGATGGCAACCGACGTCGACGCCGCGAAGAAGGCGGCCTTCATCCAGCCTCTGAGCCTGGGCCTGGCGGTGCTGCTCATCGTGGCGTACGGCCTCGGCATGCTCTTCTCCCTCAAGACGCACCGCGAGCTCTTTGCGAGCGCGGAGCACGGCGAGGAAGGCGAAGCCCCCTGGCCGATCGGCCTCGCCCTCGCGACGCTGGCTGGCGTCACTGTGCTGGTCGCACTCGTCAGCGAGGTGTTCGTCGAGTCGGTGCAGAAGGCAGCGGAGGCGTTCGGGATGAGTCCGGCGTTCGTCGGGTTCATCGTCGTGGCGCTGGTGGGAGGCGCGGCGGAAATGGCCTCGGCGTTCTCCGGCGCGCGCAAGAACAGGCTCGATATGAGCGTCGGGATCGCGCTCGGGAGCGCGTCGCAGATCGCGCTGTTCGTTGCTCCCGTGCTCGTGATCCTGAGCTACTTCATCGGGCCGGCGCCGATGGACCTTCAGTTCTGGCCCGGTGCCGTGGTGATGATTCTTATCGCTACTCTCACGGCCGCCCTGGTTACGAACGGCGGACGCTCGGCGTGGTTCGTCGGGGTGTTGCTGCTCATGGTCTACATGATCTTTGCAATGACGCTTTACTTGTTGCCGCCTCGCGTGCAATGAGGATGGCCGGCGGCGCCATCATTTCGTCCCGGAGGGACGACGGAGAGTAGCCGGTGGCAAGCGAAGCGCCGCCACCGGTTAGGGTCGCAATGTGGTCACGCGCCCCGGAGGGGCGCCGGAGCCGCATTTCGCGCCGCGATTCCGGCGCCCCTCCGGGGCGCACACAATTGCCTCAATCCCAACCGGTGGCGGCGCGGCTTCGCCGCTTGCCACCGGCTACTCTCCGGCGTCCCTTCGGGACGACACGAGAGTTCAGACGCTCCAACGCCTCGCAGCTGCCGCATGCCGCAAATGCTGCGACAATTGCATCGAGGTGATCGACATGACGGAGCCCCGAGGCGATCTCGCCCGCAACCTGTTCACGGTTCTCTTCATCTGCGGCCTCGCCGCCTTGTCGCTCTGGATCGTCCGTCCCTTCCTGCTGGCGATCGTGTGGGCCACGATGATCGTGATTCCTACCTGGTCGGTCATGCTCTGGCTCGAGAAGCGCCTCGGGAACAAGCGAGGGCGCGCCGTGGCGGTCATGACGCTCGTTCTCCTCGGGTTCGTCTTCGTCCCTTTCCTCGCTGCCATCGGTCTGATCGCAGACAGTGCCGAACAGTTTCCGGCAAAGCTCGCGGCGCTCAAGACCGAGCAGGTTCCTCCTCCCCCGGCATGGGTTGCGAACATCCCCGTCGTCGGCGCGAAGGCTGCGGCAAAGTGGCAGAGCCTGGCGGGCGACGACCTGACGGAGCTCGTGGTCTACATCACGCCTTACAGCGACCAGATCCTCGGCTGGTTGAAGGTGCACGTCGGCGGGATCGGATCGGCGCTGATCCTGTTTCTTCTCACTGTGATCGTTGCGGCTCTGCTCTACTCCGACGGAGAGGCGGCAGCGGATCGGATTCGGCTGTTCGCGCGCAAGCTGGGCGGCGACCAGGGTGAGGGGGCTGTCATCCTGGCCGGTAAGGCGGTGAAGAGCGTCGCACTCGGCGTCGTCGTCACCGCGGTCGTGCAGTCGATCGCGTGCGGAATCGGCCTCGCCATCGCGGGAGTCCCCTTCGCGGGGGCCCTCACCGTCCTGATGCTCGTCTGTTGCATCGCGCAGATCGGCCCAATGCTCGTCATGATCCCCGCCGTCATCTGGACCTTCGGCAGCGGCGAGACCGGCTGGGGCATCTTCCTGCTGGTCTGGACGCTGGTGTTCGGCCTGATGGACAACGTGGTTCGCCCGATGCTGATCAAGCGAGGGGTCGACCTGCCGATGACTCTGATCTTCGCCGGCGTCATCGGCGGACTTCTGACGCTCGGGGTGGTCGGTATCTTCGTCGGGCCGGTGATCCTCGCCGTCGCACATACGCTCCTCGAGGCGTGGATCGGCGTGCCAGCAGATCGGGACGCGCCGGAGCCGGCCTCCGACTGACGGCGGCGCAGGCCGTAAGGCGCGAATGATCGATTTCACCCCCCGTAATACTCCGAGGTCACAGGCCACCCAGGCCTGAATAGACTCCACAGAGATCGGGAGGAGGCGCGCGTCGCGACTCGCTCCGGCCCACACCGGATCTCCTCGACGAAGTGTCGTCAACCATCAACAACCCGGAGCACTCGAATGCGTCAGTCACTTTTTTCGGTCCTCGGAGTCCTGCTTTGCCTTTCTCTGCCGCTCGCGGCCCAGCCGATCATGGAAATCACGCCGACCGTGGGCTACACGTTCGGCGGGAGCTTTGACGAGCTCGGCCTTCCCGACTCGGTCGTCGAGTCGGTCGACGTCAACGACAACACCTCCTACGGTCTCATCTTCGACATCGGTAACGAGAACGGCGCGTTCGAAGTGACGTGGAGCCACCTCAGCTCGGAGCTCGAAGGCAACGGAGGCGCTGCCGACGGCGTACTGCTCGACTACAGCTCGGACAACTTCCAGTTCGGGTACGTCGGCTACTTCGGCGGCGACGGCCCGGAGACGAAGGCCTTCTGGAACGCCAGCCTCGGATTCACCGATCTCAATCTCGCGGACCAGGAGAGCGACACGAAGTTTTCGGCTGCTCTTGGAATCGGAATGAAGCATCAGTTCAACGACCGCATCGGCATTCGCGTGCAGGCGCGTTGGATTCCAACCTACATTAATACCGACGACGCCTACGTCGTCTGCGACCCGTACTTCTGCTATACCGTCGGTGACGACAACTACCTATACCAGACGGAAGTCTCGGCCGGCCTCGTCATCCGTCTCGGACACTGAGCCATCCGCCTAACGATCACGAACGAGGAGAACCCATATGAAGATGATTGCCCGCATCCTTCTTGCCGTCGCAGTCCTTTCACTCGCCGGTGGCCTGTTCGCACAGGACCTTCAGTCACAAATCGCCTTCGTCCGCTCGCAGGACGAAGCGGACCGCCAGGCGATCGTCGCCGCCGCGCTGAACCTCAACGAGAAAGACGGCGCCGCGTTCTGGCCGATGTACCGCGACTACCGGAGCGAGATGGGAAAGGTCGGCGACAAGAGCTGGAAGCTCCTGCTCGAGTTCGCCGAAAAGTACCAGGCGATGAGTGAAGAGGACGCCTCGAAGATGCTCGACGAGGTACTCAGGATCGAAGAGCAGCGCAACGACGTGAAGACGAAGTGGCTCGGAAAGATGCGCAAGTCGATTCCCGCGACGACCGTCGCGCGCTTCTACCAGATCGACAACAAGATCGACACGCTCCTGCGGCTCGACGCCGCCGCGAACGTTCCGCTCATCGAGCCGAAAAAGTAGAGAGACGATTCGGGCCTCGAAGGCGCGAGCCTCCGGGAGCCGTTCACAGCCAATGTCATGCGAACTCAGACGCCATGGAGGGTTGCTCACATGAAAAACATCGTCAGGATTCTCATCGCTCTCGTCGCCCTCATCCCGGCCGCTGTCGCGATCGCGCAGACGACCCACGAGATGAAGGTGGAAGGCGACGTCGTCGCCGTGTATGACGGAAAGCTCGTCGTCAAGATGTCGACCGGAGAGGTTCGTGAGTTCACGCCGCCCGCCGATCGGAAGTTCGAGGTCGACGGTCAGATGCTCTCGCTCGCCGAGCTCAAGCCCGGCACGCATCTCTCGGCCACAGTCACCACGACGACCACTCCCGAGGTCGTTCGCACCGTCGTGCTCAAGAACGCCGAGGTGGTCAAGGTCTCGGGCTCGAACCTCACGGTCAAGCAGGACGGCCAGTTCAAGTCGTACAACGTTCCCGCCGGCTTCACCTTCCTCATCAACGGCGAGAACGTTCCGGTGAGCAAGCTCCAGGAAGGATCGAAGCTCTCGGCCGAGATCGTTTACAAATCGGAAAAGACGCTGACCGAACAGGAAGTCAAGGTTGCGGGAGCCACGCCTGTCGTGGCTCCTGTCGAGACGCCGTCAGCCGCCGCGGCTCCCGTCGCCGAAATGGCTCCGGCTCCCGAGATGCCGAAGACCGCCAGCAACCTGGCGCTCATCGGCCTGCTCGGCCTCGCGCTCGTCGCCGCCGGTGCGGCGTTCAGGCGTTGAGCTGACTCTCGAATCTCTGTAAGGTATCCGCGGTGCGGGAGCGGGCCACGACGCTTCGTCGTGGCCCGTTTCATTCGCACCATTCAACAATTCACGGTCACGCGAAACACTCACGACGCGCGAATGACATGCGCGTCGCCGGAAGGTCGATGATGAAACTTCGATTCATGCTAGTCGTCGCAACGATCGCAACGATCGCGCTGCCTGCTCTTGCGCAGAGCGCGGAAGGCCGCTCGCTGGTGATCTACGGGCTCGGTGCGGCGATGGACGGAACGGTCGGCGCCGGGCCAATCACCGCCGAGCTCGACGCAAGCGCGAGCGACATCTTCTCGAACCTCGAGATGGGCGGCATGGCCGCCTACCGCAACGACACCGGGCGCTGGGCCTGGGGCGCCGAGGCGATCTACATGGGCCTCGGCAATGCCGACACCGCCGCGGACGTCGAAGTCGACGAGTGGATCGTGGCGGCGACGGCAGGTTACGAGCTCAACGAGCGCTGCGACATCGTGGGCGGCCTGCGTTACATGGATCTCTCCACTGAGGTCACGGTCAGCGGTCCGCTCGACGGGGTCCACCATGCGAAGGTGGGAGCTGACTGGATCGATCCGTTCTTCGGCGTCCGGCTGAATTTCCCCGTCGGCAAGAAGTCGATCATCGTGGCGCAGGGAACGGTCGGCGGCTTCGGCATCGGTTCCGATCTCTCGATCGACGCCGGTGCGTTCTTCGAGATGGGGCTCTCCGAGCGGACCTCCTTCCTCCTCGGTTATCGCGCACTCGACGTCGACTACGAGGAGGGCGAAGGAGCCGACCGCTTCAAGTTCGACACGGTGAGTCACGGGCCGGCGATCGGAATCCGCATCAGGCTCTGAGTCGACGAGCCGACGGAAACGAATCATGGCGAAGCGAACAGAGGGCTCGCCGATCCAGCGGCGAGCCGCCAGCCTCTCGAAGGGCGGCCTGCTCGTCGCGCTCTGCCTCGGTTCAATCCTCGCCAGCCGCGCTTCGGCCGCCGACTCGTCGGAGCTCTGGCCCGACGTCGAGGCGTTCGTGCGCCTGAACCCGCGGAGCCGGATCTACTCGAACGTGGCGTACGCCGAAGGTCGCGAGTCCGACACTCAGTCGCTCGATCTGACCGCCGCGCTCGACCTCTCGATCAGGCCGATCGTGCGGAAGTCGCTCCGGACGGAAGACTGGCAGCGGAGCCGCTTTCTCTGGGCGCGAGTCGGATACACACGCGTCGACAAGGTCGACGACGGCGTTCGCAAGACGCCGGAAGACCGGATGTTCGTCCAGCTCCTCGCGAAAGCGGAACTTCCTGCCGAGATCTGGATCGAGGCCCGCGCACGCACCGACTTCCGCTGGATCGGCGACGACTACTCGAACCGATATCGAGTCCGGCTGGAGGCGACGCGCGAGTTCACCGTGCGCGGGCACGCGGTCGTGCCATTCTTCAAGGCGGAGTGGTTCTACGACACGCGCTACGACGGATGGTCGAGAGCTCTCTACCAGGCGGGCCCCGAGATCACCTTCAGCAAGCGGTTCCGTCTCGAGCCGTACCTGTCCCGGCAGATCGACCGGCTCCCGGCGGACGAAACCGTGAACGCGCTCGGCATCACGGCCAAGCTCTACTTCCGATAGCGGAGTCGCCGCCGCGCTGATCGCGGCGATGGGCGCCTAACTCCCCGCGCGCAGCGGCACGACGGCGCCGCTGACGTTCGCCGCGCCGTCGCCGACGAGGAAGGCGATCGTCTCTGCGACGCGCTCGAGCGGTATGAGCCCGCTCGCGCCGGAGCCCTTCATCGCCGGAGTGGCGAGCGAGCCCGGGGCGATGGCGTTCACCGTGATTCCGGTTCCCGCGAGCTCCTTCGCCGTGAGCTCGACGAGCGTGCAGAGCGCAGACTTCGAAACCGTGTACGCCGCCATGCCCGCAGGCTTCGCAAGCGCCGCTTCCGATGCGACCGCGACGATGCGTCCGCTTCCGTTCGCCCGAAGGTGCGGAATGGCGGCACGGAACGCGAAGACCGCCGCGAGCAGATTCAGCGACAGAATCTGGTCCCAGACTCCGCGCTCCGTCCCCTCCACCGTGCCGGACGCGAATCCGCCGGCGAGGTGCACGAGCGCGTAAAGGCCACCGGTACTCGCCGCGATCTTCCCGATCGCCGCCGCAACTCCCGCGTCGTCGGTGAGATCGGCCTTCACGCCGGCGAGCTCGGCCGGCGCGCCTAACCTCGCGCGCAGCGCCTCGTATCCCTCGACGCGGTTGTAGAGCACGACCGTGCGATAGTCACCCAGAAGCCTCGCGACGACCGCGGCCCCGAGACCTCCCGTGCCACCGGTCACGACGATGGTCTTCATCTCGCTCATCGGATCACCTCCGAGGCGCGCAGGGCAGCGGTCGCTGCGCGGTCGCGCCGGGTTCGGGGATGCTCAACGATAGCTCAATTCGCTCCGCGCATCAGCACGATGCTCGATCGCAATATCCCGTGAGCGCGATCTCGGCGAGCACGTGGTCGTCCATCGCACGCTCGAGGTCGGCCCTCGTCGCCTCGCGCGTCAGCTCGAGCTCGGTATCGAGCGCGTAGAGCCTGAAGGCGTAGCAACGCTCCCGGTCACGGGCGCAGGGGCCGGCGCCCCACGCGTTCTGCTTCCACGAGTTCCGGCCGACCACGGCGTCGAGCGTCCTGCCTTCGATGACGCCCGCCACCGCCGCGGGGATGTTCCAGACCACGAAGTGGTCGCGGACTTCAGCGGGAGCGGTCAGGTCGTCGATCACGAGGGCGAGCGTCTTCGCTCCGTGGGGAATCTTCGAGAAGACGAGCGGCGGAATGCCTCCTCCGTCGCAGGTGTACTGCATCGGGATGGTCGTACCTTCGGCGAATGCAGGGCTTTCGAGCTTCATGGGTGGCACCCTCTCCTTCAGCATAAGTAGCCGAGCGGATGCGAGCGCGGGTGTGGTGGTCGTCACGCGGCGATGTGTCGTCGCGCGGCGGGACGGGAGGGTGGGAGAGCGGAAATCCACGAGTTAACGATTGAAGAGCCATGAGTTAAGAGTCAAGAGTCAAAAGAGAAGAGTGATGAGTTTCCGGGCTGGCGGCCGGCCCGTCCCCAACTCTTAACTCTTCACTTCTCTCTCTTCACTCTTCACTCGTCTGGCCCTCCTCTCCTCCCGCAGCTCCGCCCTCGTCGCTCCTCTCGTTGTGCCGGCGAGACGCCCGCGCTACGAGCTTCCCGCCTGCCTTGGCCTCTGGCCTTTGGCCTGTGGCCTGCTCATCGCCTCTCGCCTCTCGCCTATCTCGCCCAAATCCGCTATCATCCGCGCGCCATTCGGAGGGGCCCTCGGACGGGGTCTGTCCGCGCGCTTCCCGCGGCCCTGGGCCGAATCGCATAACTTCTTACCGTTCAAGGCAAACCGTCCCGGAACCTGCGACTGGATCCGGGGCAGAACTTGGTAACGAAACTCCGTCCCCGGCCGGGGACGACTCTGGAGGGATTCATGAATTCGTGGTTCAAGCGCTTCGCCGGAAAGACCGGTCTTGCGCTCCTTCTCGCAACTGCCGCGATGTTGACCGGTGCGATGCCGGCGGCGGCCAGCGAGGCGGAGCTCGTACTGCCCGACCTGAACGACTCGGCCATCGCGTCGTTCTTCGGAATGACCGGGCACAACCTGCTGCTCGGCGGTCTCTTCGTCTGCCTGCTCGGCATGCTCTTCGGGCTCGTGATGTACGTGCAGCTCAGGAACCTGCCGGTGCACAAGTCGATGCGTGAGATCTCGGAGCTGATCTACGAGACCTGCAAGACGTACCTCGTCACGCAGGGCAAGTTCATCATGATGCTCTGGGCGTTCATCACCGTGATCGTCGTCGCCTACTTCTGGTGGCTGCGGCACTTCGCGGTGAACCAGGTGCTGATGATCGTTGCCTTCTCGCTGCTCGGCATCGGCGGCAGCTACGGCGTCGCCTGGTTCGGCATCCGGATCAACACCTTCGCCAACTCGCGCTCGGCCTTCGCCTCGCTCGGCGGCAAGCCGTTCCCGACCTACGCGATTCCTCTGAAGGCGGGTATGTCGATCGGCATGCTGCTGATCGCGACCGAGCTCGTGATGATGCTCGGCATCCTGCTGTTCGTGCCGGGCGACGCCGCCGGCCCCTGCTTCATCGGCTTCGCGATCGGCGAATCGCTCGGCGCCGCGGCCCTCCGTATCGCAGGCGGCATCTTCACGAAGATCGCCGACATCGGCTCGGACCTCATGAAGATCGTCTTCAACATCAAGGAAGACGACGCGCGCAACCCGGGCGTCATCGCCGACTGCACCGGCGACAACGCGGGTGACTCGGTTGGCCCGACGGCCGACGGCTTCGAGACCTACGGCGTCACCGGCGTCGCGCTCATCACCTTCATCCTCCTCGCGATCGCGAGCCCGCAGACGCAGGTCCAGCTCCTCGTCTGGATCTTCGTGATGCGCGTTCTCATGATCATCACCTCGGCCGCCTCCTACTGGATCAACGGCCTCGTCGCAAAGGCGCGCTTTGGAAATGCGGCGAAGTTCAACTTCGAGACGCCACTCACCACGCTCGTCTGGCTCACCTCGATCCTCTCGGTCGGCGTGACCTACCTCGTGTCGTACCTGCTGATCCCGACGCTCTCGGGATCGACCGATCTCTGGTGGCAGCTCTCGACGATCATCACCTGCGGCACGCTCGCCGGCGCGATCATCCCAGAGCTCGTCAAGATCTTCACCTCGACCGAGTCGGGTCACGTGAAGGAAGTCGTCATCGCGTCGCGCGAAGGCGGCCCCTCGCTCAACATCCTCGCCGGCCTCGTCGCCGGTAATTTCTCTGCATACTGGATGGGCCTCACGATCGCCGCCCTCATGGGCGTCGCCGCCTGGATGTCGGGCTTTTTCCCCGCCGGCATGATGATCGCTCCGGCGATCTTCGCGTTCGGCCTGGTCGCCTTCGGCTTCCTCGGCATGGGCCCCGTCACGATCGCGGTCGACTCCTACGGCCCGGTCACCGACAACGCCCAGTCGGTCTACGAGCTCTCGACGATCGAGACGCTCCCCGGAATCAAGGACGAGATCAAGCGCGACTTCGGCTTCGAGCCGCAGTTCGAAAGCGCGAAGGACTACCTCGAAGCGAACGACGGCGCCGGCAACACATTCAAGGCGACGGCCAAGCCGGTTCTCATCGGCACCGCGGTCGTCGGCGCCACCACGATGATCTTCTCGATCATCGTCATGCTGACGAACGGTCTGACGACCGACATGGAGAAGCTCTCGCTCCTTCATGCGCCGTTCCTGCTCGGTCTCGTGACCGGCGGCGCGGTGATCTACTGGTTCACCGGCGCGTCGATCCAGGCGGTCTCCACCGGCGCCTACCGCGCGGTCGAGTTCATCAAGCAGAACATCAGGCTCGACTCGGGCGCCGAGAAGGCGTCTGTCGAGGACTCGAAGAAGGTCGTCGAGATCTGCACGCAGTACGCGCAGAAGGGGATGTTCAACATCTTCCTCACGGTCTTCTTCTCGACGCTTGCGTTCGCCTGCTTCGAGCCCTATTTCTTCATCGGCTACCTGATCTCCATCGCTCTCTTCGGCCTCTACCAGGCGATCTTCATGGCGAACGCCGGCGGCGCCTGGGACAACGCGAAGAAGATCGTCGAGGTCGAGCTGAAGGAGAAGGGCACCGACCTGCACTCGGCGTGCGTGGTCGGCGACACCGTCGGCGATCCGTTCAAGGACACCTCGTCGGTCGCGATGAACCCGGTCATCAAGTTCACGACCCTCTTCGGCCTCCTCGCCGTCGAGCTTGCCGTCGAGATGACCAAGGCCGGCAAGGGCCAGCTCACCCAGACGCTCGCGATCGTCTTCTTCCTGATCTCGACCGTCTTCGTCTGGCGCTCGTTCTACGGAATGCGCATCAACACCAGCGAGAAGCACTAAGTTGCTACGACAGGTTGTGTTGCGACGGCCGCCCGAGAGGGCGGCCGTCGTGCGTTGGGGCAGGCGAAAGGCGAGAGGCGATGAGCAGGCCGGAGATAGCGTATCCGGCATGACGTGCCGCCCGCATGGTCGTTTCGCCCGCCTGCTCATCGCCTTTCGCCCCTCGACTTTCGCCCTCGGCCTCCGGCCTGCTCATCGCCTCTCGCCTTTCGCCTCTCGCCTCGCGTCTGAAGTGACGTCCCTCACCCGCCCCCGCCTCCAGGTCTGCGATACTCCGCCCAGCAATTTCGAAGGGAGCACGACGTCGATGACGGCACAGCAAGGGAAAACGGCAGGGGGACAGGGCCAGTGGATCGGAGGGTTCGCCGCCGGCGTTCTCGTCGTCGCGCTCGCAGGCGGAGCCTGGTGGCTGATGCAGAAGAAGCCGGCGCCGGTGGCTCCGGTCGCGCCGGCGCCTCAGGCGATGCAGATGCCGGTGACCGCTCCCGCACAGGAAGAGAAGGACCACGCCGAGCTCGAGAAGCTCGTCGCACAGGTGCCGAGGATTTCGCCCGACGCCCTCGACGAAGAGCTCAAGGCGGGAACGGCAATCGTCATCGATGTGCGCGACCAGCAGGCCTACATCGAAGACCACATTCCCGGCGCGTGGCAGATGCCGCTCCAGTTCGTCGAAGGTGAGATCTCCTACATGCCGAAGGACAAGAAGATCGTCACCTACTGCGCCTGCCCCGCCGAGGAAACGAGCGGACGCGCCGTGCTGATCCTGCAGAAGGGAGGCCTCGAGAACGTCGCGGCGCTCCAGGGAGGAATCGATCTCTGGCGCGAAATGAAGCTCCCGCTCGAAAAGGGGCTTCCGCCGAAGAATTGAGTTCCACCGGTGCTGGGATTGGATGACCCAAATGTGCCGGAGCTCCGTCGCGCAGTCGATGCCGCCACGCGCAGCGTTACGTCACCGTTTTCGGACGCCTCCGCCCTCAGACACGGACATCACATCGAGAGGTGTGCGCCATCGCATAGACAGCGCCTCCCGGTTTGGGTATACGATTCCGGCATGGTGTTCGCAGTGTATCTTTGTGCTTAACATGCCCGCCGACGCACGCGAAAAGGGCACGACGGGTCAGCTCGATCAACAAAGGAGACAATCCAGATGAAAAAGTTCGTAACGATCTTCCTCAGCGCCCTCGTCGTGATGCTCTTCAGCACCGGTGCTTTCGCCACGAAGGCCAACCAGGCTCCCGCCAAGATCACGGTCAACGAAGCCGCCAAGAAGCAGCCCGCCGTCACCTTCGACCACGCTGCCCACGGCAAGCTCACCAAGTGCGAGACGTGCCATCACACCCAGAAGGGGCTGGCCGCGACCTCCGCAGACGAAGTCAAGAAGTGCTCCTCGTGCCACATGACCCCCGAGAAGGCCGAGACCCCGAAGATGTCCGAGATGTCGATGACGAAGAACCCCTTCCACATCTCCTGCGTCAAGTGTCACAAGGATTCGAAGAACGCGAAAGCGCCGACCAAGTGCACTGACTGCCACAAGAAGTAATCACGATCCGCAAAGCTGATCACTCACGGCCCGTCGCGCGACCTGCGCGGCGGGCCGTTTTGCGTCAGGCGAGAGGCGAGGAGGCGAGAGGCGATGAGCAGGCGGGGGAACATACTGAGTGCCGAGACAGAACTAAGGGGTTGAAGAGACGTGCGACGAAAACGAGAAAAGCGAGACGAGAGAAAAGTGAAGAGCTACGAGTTGAGAATCCGCTCCGCCTTCGCGCTCAACTCTTAACTCTTCACTTTTCTCTCTTCACCTTTCTCTCGTCTTCGTCGCACATCAACCTCTCCACTCGCTACCGCTCCCCGCCTGCTCATCGCCTCTCGCCTCCTCGCCTCTCGCCTGCCTCACAACGGCTCCGGCGAATACCCGTACGCGGTGAAACCGCCGTCGACCGAGAGGATCTGGCCGGTGACGTACGACGCAGCGGGCATGCAGAGGAAGGCGACGGCGGTGGCGATTTCGCTCGGCTCGGCGATCCGGCCGATCGGCGTGCGCGCGAGGATCCGCTCGAGGTAAACCGGGTTGGCGAGCACCGGCTCGGCGAGCGGCGTGCGCGTGTACCAGGGAGCGATCGTGTTCACGCGGATCTGGTCGCGGGCCCACTCGACGGCGAGCACGCGGCCGAGGTGGCCCATCGCGGCTTTCGTCATCGCGTAGATCGCGCCGGTTCCCGTCGTCGTGAGCCCGGCAACCGAGCCGACGAAGACGACCGACGCCCGTCCCGAGAGCACGAGCCTTCCGTGCATCGTGCGCGACAGCTTGAACGCGGACGAGAGGTTCGTCTTGAAGATCCGCTCGATCTCGTCGTCGTCGTACTCGAGCGCGCGCTTGCGGATGTTCATCCCGGCGTTGTTGACGAGGATGTCGAGTCGCTCCCATCCGTCAGGCATCGCAGCCACGACCGCGTCTCGCCCCTCGGGCTTCGAGACGTCCGCCGCGCAGCCCCAGGCATCGAAGCCGGCGAGGCGGAGCGCGGTGACCGTCTGCTCGACTTCGTCGGCGTTTCTCGCAACGATGCCGACCGACGCACCGAGGCGCGCGAGCTCCTCCGCGACGGCGCGGCCAATTCCCTTCGTCGCCCCGGTGACGACGGCGTTCATTCCGTCGAGCCTCCAGCGGCTGTCGATCGTTTTCTCGCTCATGCACGCGCTCCCTTTGCCTTCGGCTTCGTCCTCGCGGTCCCTCTGTGGTTCACGAGACTCTTCACGTAAATCGGGCGTCCGTCGCCCGGGTTGATTCGCTCGAAGCCGCAGCGCTCGAACAGCGCCGGCACGCCGGTCCAGGCGAACGGCCCGGGAAGCTGCGCCCCGCTCGCAAGCATCTTCTGCGGATAGCCCTCGATCGCGGTCGCGCCACGACTTCGCGCAAGCTCCACGGCCGCCTCGAGCATCGCGGTCGCGACTCCCTTGCCGCGATGCTTCGTCGGAATGAAGAAGCAGGTGACCGACCAGGTCGTCGACGCCCACTCGGTCTGCAGAACGCGGCTTCTCTCGAGCGCCGGAAAATCGCCGCGCGGGCCGATCGAGCACCAGCCGACCGGCTCGTTCCCTTCGAACGCGAGGATGCCGTGGACTTCGCCCGAGGTAACGAGCCGCTCGAACGCGACCCTGTTAGGCTCGCCGAGCGACGCGCGCCAGCGCTTGCCGCCGAATTCCGAGCGCCAGGCCATGCACCAGCAGCCACCGCAGGCGCCTCGCGGGCCGAAAAGACGCTCGATCACGCCAAAGTCGCTGCGGCGAAGGGGGCGGACGCGGAGGGGAGCGGCAGGAGCGGATTGCGGTTTCGTCGTCGGCGTTTTCGGCATGACACACCTCGCGCAGACGAAACGATAACGCAAACCCCTGTCGCGCCGCTGAAGCGGCGCCGTGAATATCGCGACGCCGCGCGTTCCCCCGGCTGAAGCCGGGGGCTACCGATGTCCCGGCGCTGGCGCGCCTATTCTCGGGGCTGTCGCCCCGAGCTAACCATCGCGGCTGAACGGGGCACACCGGAACTTTGGCTGCGTTGACCTTTGCCCGGTTACCTTGGAGCTCAAACCTTCGACCTCAGACCTCGGCCCCTCGCCTGCTCTGGCCTCTGGCCTGCTCATCGCCTCTCGCCTCTCGCCTCTCGCCTCTCGCCTTCCCATACAATTGAGTTATGTGCCGCTTCGTCGCCTACCAGGGCCACAAGGTTCTGATCGCCGATCTGCTCTACCGACCGCGCCATTCGCTCGTGCAGCAGAGCCATCACTCGGAGATGCTTTCGCAGACCTTCAATGCCGACGGGTTCGGGGTCGGCTTCTACCTTGAGGGTGACGATCCCACCCCGTGCGTGATGCGGTCGACTGCGCCGGCCTGGTCGAACAGAAACCTCGAGAGCCTTTCGCGAAGGCTCGAATCGCCGCGCCTCTTCGCGCACATCCGTGCCGCTTCGCCAGGCTTTCCCGTTCAGGAGACGAACTGTCACCCGTTCCACCACGGGCGCTTCATGTTCATGCACAACGGCGCGATCGGCGAGTTCCAGAAGATCAAGCGCCGACTGCAGACGATGCTCTCGGACGCCTCCTGGGGCGTCATCGAAGGCTCGACCGACTCCGAGCATGCCTTCGCGCTCTTTATCGACGAGGTCGGCGGCGCCTGGGCCGAGCCGACGACAGGCGAGCTCCGCAAAGCCTTGCTCTCCACGATCGACAAACTCGTCCGCCTCACGCACGAGGCGGGAGTCTCCGAGATGATGGCGTGCAACTTCGCCGTCACCGACGGCTGCTCGATGGTCGTCTCGCGTTTCGTCCATGGCACCACGCGCGAGCCGGCATCGCTCTACTACTCCGCCGGGAGGGTGTACGAGTGCGTCGGAGACGACGGCGACATGGTCGACCCGTTCAGCGACCAGACGGGAGTCGTGATGGTCGCGTCGGAACCGCTGACGAGGCGAGCCGCCGACTGGAACCCGATCCCGCCGAACCACACGATCTCCATCCGACCCGACTGCTCGTTCGAGATCGAGCCGATGGAGATCGGCGCGTGAGCCGCGTCCCTAAGAAGGTCGTGGAGTCCGAGTTCATCATCAAGCTGATGCACTCGCTGCATCGCTACGGTACTCCCTCGCACCTGCTCGAGACCGGCATGACGGAGCTGACGCGCCTGCTCGGGATCGACGGACGCTTCTTCTCGCTCCCCACGGGTGTGTTCGCGTCGCTGGAGAAGCCGGGCGATCCCGCCTCGAGGCATGTGGAGATCATCCGCGTCGAGCAGACCGAGCTCGATCTCGGAAAGATGTCCGACGTTGCGCAGGTGGGGAACGCGGTGCTTCAGCGCGCGATGACGATCGACGAGGGCTCGCAGCGCCTCGACGAGATCCTCGCCGCGCCTCCCCGCTACGGGGCGCTCGTCACGCTGCTTGCCTTCGCGGTGACCTCCGGAGTCGCAGGCCGCTTCTTCGGCGCCGGCCTGCGCGAGGTGCTTCTCTCACTCGTCACGGGGCTCGCGGTCGGTCTCCTGTCTCTTTCGATCCCGCGCGCTCCCGCCATCGCGCGCATCTTCGAGGTCCTCTCGGGGATCCTCGTGTCGTTCATCGCGGTGGTCGGCGCGTCGATGATCGGCGGCGTGTCGATTCCGATCGTCACCCTCGCCGGGCTCATCGTCCTGGTTCCCGGCCTCACGCTCACGATCGCAATCTCCGAGATCGCGCAGCGAAGCCTCGTCTCAGGCACCTCGCGACTGCTCGGCGCGGTCGTGGTCTTCCTGATGCTCGGCTTCGGCGTGGCAGGCGGCGGCCAGCTCGGCGCGCTCATCGTCGGCCACGTCGCCGACCGGGCGCCGGTCGCGCTTCCCCTCTGGACCGAGGCGCTCGCGGTGCTGATCGCGACGGTGACGCTCACCGTCCTCATGCGCGCGCCGATCCGCGACCTCGGGGCGATCATGCTCGTCAGCGTCTGCACCTACGTCACGGTGCGCGTCGTCTCGCCCCACGCAGGCCCGGAGCTCGGCGTCTGCTGCGGCGCAATCGTCGCCGGCGCGCTGAGCAACCTCCACGCACGCCACTGGAACCGCCCCGCCGGCCTCACCCGCCTCCCCGCGCTCATGCTGCTCGTACCTGGAGGCCTCGGCTTCACCGGCATCGCTTCGCTGCTGAAAGAAGACATCATCCACGGAATGACCACCGCATTCTCCGTGGCGTTGATCTCCGTCTCCCTCGTCGTCGGCCTGATCGTCGCGAACGCCGTCGTCGCGCCGAAGAGGGCGTTCTAAAAGCAGGCGCGAGACGAAAGGCGGTAGGCGATGAGCAGGCCTCATGTGGCGCAGACACTCTTGTCTGCGCGTCGCCGAAGGCGACCTCGGCTCAGCACAGAGCGACTCAGCTTCTTGCCGTGCGTCGCGTTGCGCGCAGACAGGAGTGTCTGCGCCACAAAGGCAATGCTTCCTCTCCTGCTCATCGCCTCTCGCCTCTCGCCTCTCGCCTCTCGCCTCCTTATGATGCTGTCGTGCCCACCACCGGCCTCATCCTCGGCAAGTTCATGCCCCCGCATGCAGGGCATCTCCGTCTCATCGACGAAGCGCGCCGCCGCGTCGACGAGCTGGTGATTCTCGTCTGCTCGCTCGAGCAGGAGCCGATTCCGGGAGCGCTGCGTGCGGAGTGGATGCGGGAGATCGCGCCCGACGCGCGCGTAATCCACGTGACCGACGAGAACCCGTCACGCCCCGAGGAGCATCCGGAGTTCTGGGCGCTCTGGACGGCGACGATCCGTCGAAGCGCGCCCGGGCCGATCGACCTCGTCTTCGCGGGCGAAGGGTATGGCGAGGAGCTGGCACGAAGGCTCGATGCGCGGAGCATCGTCGTCGAACGCGAAGGCAGCGGGCTTCCGTCGGCGACGGAGATTCGCGAACGGCCGCTGACGCACTGGGACCAGATCGCGATCCCGGCACGTCCGCACTTCGCGTTCCGGGTCGTGCTCACCGGCTCCGAGTGCGTCGGCAAGACGACGCTCGCCCACGAGCTCGCGCGTGAGCTCGACACCGTCTGCGGCGACGAGTTCGGGCGGGAGTACGTCGACGCGCTCGGCCGTTTTCCCGACGCGTCGGACGTCGAGCCGATCGCGCGCGGTCAGATGGCGAACCAGGATCGCGCGCTGCGTGCCGCGAACCGGATCGCGATCTTCGACACCGACCTCGTGAGCACCTGCGTCTACGCCGAGCACTACTACGGCAGCTGCCCGGACTGGGTCACCGAGGAGTCGATCCGCCGCAGAGCCGACCTCTACCTGCTGCTCCACATCGACGTCCCGTGGGTCCCCGATCCGCCTAACCGCGACCGCGGGCACATGCGCGCCGCGATGCAGCAACTCTTCCGCGACGCGCTGAGCGCGCGCGGAATCGAATGGGTCGACGTGCGAGGCTCGTGGGAGGAACGGAAACGGGCGGCGCTCGAGGCGATACGCGAGAGAAGTGCTGAGTACTGAGTGCTGAGTGCTGAGTACTGAGTACTGAGTGCTGAGTACTGAGTGCTGAGTGCTGAGTGCTGAGTTAAGCGAGACGGCCGCGGAAGCGGCCGCGTCTAATTAGCCCCGCCCGTGAGGGCGGGGTTCGTGCGTGGTCCCGGACTTTCCGAGCCGCGGAAGCGGCGACGTCTGGTCCTCCCGCGCGTAAGCGCGGGGTTTGCCGCATGCAACTTGCGATTCAAAATGGCGCCGCTGACGCGGCGCCGAAAAATCTTGGTGATCGCCGTTCCCCGCCCTTACGGGCGGGGCTAATTAGAAACGGCCGCTTCCGCGGCCGACGTCACTGACAACTCACAAAATCACATATCCACGATCGAGCACTCAGCACTCAGCACTCAGCACTTCCGCCGGCGCGATCGCCTTCTTCCACTCGAACAGTCCCATCGTCGCGAGGACGATGAAGACGGCGTAGAGGCCGGCGGTCAGGTTGAGGTGGCGCGAGATGAAGAGGTAGACGTAGGCGATGTCGACCGCGATCCAGACGTGCCAGTTTTCGATCCACTTGCGGGTCATCATGAACTGCGCCACGAGGCTGTAGGCGGTCAGCGTGGAGTCAAAGAACGGGGCCGCCGCGTTCGTGTGGGCGGCCAGCGTCGTGCCGAGCCACCAGGCGAACGCGCCGCCGGCGACGAGGAGAAGCACGTAGACCGCAGGCTTCACTCGCGACACCTTCAGCCGCGTGTGCCCTTCGCCCCCGTAGAGCCACTCGTACCAGCCATAGACGTTGAACGCAAAGTAGACGACCTGCAAGCCCATGTCCGCGTAAAGCCGGTGCTGGTAGAAGAAGACGCCGTAGAGCGTGACCGCCACGAGCCCGAGCGGCCAGGTCCAGATGTTCTGCTTGACGGTGAGCCAGACGCAGGCGAGCGTCGTCGCGACGGCAAAGATCTCGAGCGTGCTCATCGGATTCGGGTCTTCAAGACGCCGCCCGCCCCGAAGGGCGGGCGGCGGGGACATCCTACATCCGGAAATCGATCGTCGCCATCACGTTCCGCGTCGCCGACGGGTAGTAGTACGGAATGCCGTCGAGCACGCGGTCGCCGGCGCTCGTCTCGGTGAAGTACTGGTAGCTGTATCCGCTCGCGTAGATCCGGTCGTTGTCGAAGAGGTTGTTGACGAAGATGTTGAGTCGCGGACGCCCCGGCAGCCAGCGCTCGAGAGCGAACGACGCGCGAAGGTCGGCATTCGTGTAGTCGGGAGTCACGAGAGAGGAGTCTCCCGTGTTGTCGAGCTGCGACTCGCCGACGTAGCGACCCGACACGCCGAAGGTCATCCCCGGACGCGCCGTCCAGTCGACCGAGAGGTTCGCGGTGACCGACGGCGTCAGGAGCGGCTCGACGTCGTGATACTCGAGAGGCACGCTCTCGAGATAGCTGCCGTCCTCGCCGTAGACGTCGGTGTACTGCGTCCACTCCGAGATCCTGCTGTGGCTGAAGGTCGCGTTGCCGCCGAGCTCGATCGTACGCGCCTCGTTTGCAGTCCAGCGGAAGTCGACCTCGATGCCGCGGCGATAGCTCTCGTCGACGTTGCGACGGAGCGGAAGCCCGATATCGGAGAGCTCACCGGTGAGCGCGATCTCGTCGTTGAACTCCATCGCGTAGAGGTTGACCGTCAGGGCGTGGCGCGGGCCATTCCAGTCGATGCCGGCCTCGACGTCGGTGACCTCCTCGGGCTTCACCGCCTCGAGGTCGTACGGCACGGTCGCATTGTCTTCTCCGGCAAGCATGTCGTTGCGCGTCGGCTCGCGCGAGGCCTGCCCGACCGATGCGTACGCGCTGAGCCCGGAGGAGATGCGGTAACGTGCGCCGAGCTTCGGGTTGAAGAAGCTCCAATCGACGCTGCCGAGGTCGGGATCGCCGTCGTACGAGAACTCCGCGAAGCGCAGCTGCGCGTCGCCGTATAGATTGCAGCGTCCCGCGTCGCGGCTCGCCTTCACGAATGCCATCGTTTCGGTCTTGAAGCCGGTGTTGAAGTACTGCTGCGCGCCGTCGATCGTCTGGAAGTGATCGCCGTCGTAGTCGGCGTAATGCGCGCCGGCGGAAAGATCGACGTTGCCGATCCGGCTGTTGACCGTCGCCATCAGACCGGTGGTCTGCTGGTCGAGATGGAACTTGAGCAGCGCCGTCTGAGTCTCCGGATCGCCCCATAGCTGGAAGAATCCCTGCGCGCCGTTGTAGTAGGCGGTCGCGGTGAGACTCGACGCGCTGCCGAGCATCGTCGTGTACTGAAGCTGGACGATGTCCTGCCCGAAGTCGTCGCGCTCCGACTCGTCGAGCGGATTGAAGGTCGGGTGCTCCTCGAGCGTCGCCTCGTCAGCCGCGAGGTACGACATCTGGCTCTTCTCCCGGCCGAAGATCGAGACGAGCTTGAGCATCGAGTCGTCGTTGCGCCACGAGCCGTTGAGATAGATCGAATGCTGCTCCACCCCCGAGTGGTCGCGATAGCCATCGGTCTCGTTGTACGACGCCCGTCCCCAGAGCGCGAAGCCGTTGCCGAGCGTCCCGCTCTGGAAGGCAGCGGTCGCGCGCGTGGTATCGAACGAGCCGGCCGTCAACTCGGCCGACACCGAGCCGTTCTCGTCGAGCGGCATGCTCGTGAAGTTGATCGAGCCGCCGTATGAGGGCGAACCGACCGTCGACGTGCCGACGCCGCGCTGCACCTGGATCGAGTCGACCGCGCCGGCGAAATCGGTGATGTTGTTGAAGTAGAACGCGTTCTCCGCGGGATCGTTGAGCGGCACGCCGTCGAGCGTCATGTTGATCCGCGTCTGGCCGATGCCGCGCAGGGAGACGTACGAGTAGTTCGTTCCCGAGCCCGAGTCGGAGTACGACGTCATCGACGGCGCGACGGAGAGCAGGAGCGGCATGTCCTGCCCCTGGTAGCGCTGCTCGATCTCGCTCCGCCCGATGTCTTTCTTCGTGACCGGAGTCGCGTCGGCGGCGCGGATCGCCGACACGACGAGCTCGTCGGCGATCTGCGGGAGCGGCTGAAGCACGATGACCGAGCTGCAGGCCCACGCGCCTGCCTGCCGCGGCTGGAAGCGGGGATGACTCACCACGAGCTCGATCGCGGCGGGCGGCGAGGGGATCACGAACATGCCGTCCTGATCGGTCGTCACGACCGTGCTGCCGGCGGCAACGCGCGCCCCGGCGATCGCGTCACCGTTCGGCCCGACGACGCGCGCGCGACAGAAGGTGTCCGACGCAAAAATAGGGAGACTGAGAAGGATGCCGAAAAGAAAAAAACCGAGACTGCGGATGTTTTTCACGATGCCTCCGACTTCGAGGCGCCACAGGAGGAGCGCCACGCTCCACCTCTGCCGTTCCCTACGCCGGTATAAACCGGATCAGGTTCGAGGGTTTGATCTCAGGCTCTTTCGAGCCACCCCTAGGCGCGGGAGTGAGTTTAGCGCGGAGCGGGAGTTCAGTGTCAACAGCTTGAAGTGAGAACGGTGAACGTAGAATTTTGAATCCAGAAATGGAAGCAATCCCGGTCCCCTTTCTGGGTTCAGAATTCAAAGCTCAGCGCGCTGACTTCCATCTGCCGAAGTTGCGCGGAGTGAGGGCTCGCAAATCGATACGAATCATTGAGCTAATAAAACAGCACTAAAATATTGATCTATATTAAGGCCTATCAAATGAAGCTTAAAAAAACTTCGCCACGCGCCGCTCGCATCCCGCGAAGCAAATCGCACCGCCAGGAATCTCTCAATTCTCAAGTCCCAATTCTCAATTCGTCCGCGGCGCCGCCGCCCGCCGGCTACTCCGGGACGCCGCTACCGAAGAAGCTCGGCATCAAGCCTGGCGCGACGGTGCTGCTCGTCAGCGCACCCGCCGGGTTTGCGGACACACTCGGCGAGCTGCCGCCCGGCGCGAAGCTCGCGCGATCGTCACGATCGCCAGTCCCGACGATCCTTCTCTTCGTCCGATCGCAGGCCACTCTCGCGAAGGCGTTCGAGCCAGCGACGATGAAGCTCTCCACACCCGGCGCTCTCTGGATCATCTGGCCAAAGAAGAGCTCACCCCTCGCCGGCGACCTCGGCGAGAACGAGATCCGCGCCTTCGGCCTCGCGCGCGGCTTCGTCGATTACAAGGTCTGCGCCGTCGACGCCGACTGGTCGGGGCTGGTGTTCGCTAGGAGGCGGAGTTGAATCTTCCTTCGATTGCGGTGCGTCCATGCATCAGGGTCGAGAGAAAACCGAAATGAAGAATGTCGAATGAAGAACGAGGAATGAAGAAAGGTGAACCGCGACACGGCCGGCTCCCACTTCTCAATTCTTCATTCTGCATTCGACATTCTTCATTTCGGTTTCCATGACGAACTGCAGGCGCGCCTCTCGCCTCTCGCCTCCCGCCCCCCGCTCGCGTATCCTTTCTCGTCACGCTCAAAACCCCGGAGGCCCCTTGATGAAGCTCGTGCGGATCCTCGCAGCTCTCCTCGCCCTCGCCACGCCGCTTGGCGCCGAGACCACCGCCCCGCTCGGCATCCGCGACAACACGCCGCACGTCGTCGCCTTCACGAACGCGACGATCGTCGTTTCACCTTCGAAGACACTCGAGAAGGCGACGCTCCTGCTTCGCGACGGGCGCGTCGAGGCGGTCGGGACGGCAGTGAAAGTCCCATCGGATGCCGTGGCCGCCGACGCGACGGGACGCACGCTCTACCCCGGCTTTATCGATCCCTACAGCGACTACGGGCTTTCGTCGGTCGGAGATCTCAATCCGGCGTGGACCGGCACCACGGAGAAATCCGAAGGTACCCGCAGTGGCACGAACGCATGGAACGACGCCATCCACGCCGAGATCGACTGGGTCTCGCGCTTCGCGCCCGACGGGAAGGCCGCGAGCGACCTGCTCGGAAACGGCTACGCGGTTGTGCAATCGTCGAAGCTCGATGGCATCTTCCGCGGCCGCGCATTCGTCGCGTCTCTCCGCGGCGGGCTTCCGAACGAGCTCGTGATCGAGCCTCACTCACGGCAGTTCATGTCGTTCGACAAGGGGAGCTCGAAGCAGGATTACCCCGAGTCGCTCATGGGCTCGATCGCGCTCGTCCGCCAGACGCTGCTCGACGCGCGCTGGTACGCCGACGCGCAGGCCGCCTGGGCGAAGAACCGCAACCAGAAGGCGCCGGAGACGAACCGCGCGCTCGAGGCGCTCGCCGCGAATCGCGCGCCTGTCGTCTTCGAGACCGGCAACGAGCTCTCGCTCCTGCGCGCCGCGCGGATCGGCGCCGAGATGAAGCTCGCGATCATCTACGTCGGGACGCACCGCGAGGCGAGCCGCCTCGACGAGATCGCCGCGCTGAAGCCGACGATCATCCTTCCCGTCTCGCTTCCGAGCCGCCCCGACGCCGTCCTTCCGGGTGACGAGCTCGACACGACCCTGGGTGCGCTGCGCGTGTGGGAACGCGCTCCCTGCACGGCGTCAGCGCTCGCCTCACGCGGCGCAACCATCGCATTCACCAGCCGCGGGCTCGGGGAGAACGAGAAGTTCTTCGAGAACATCGCCCAGATGCTCCGCTGCGGACTCGACCGCGGCGTCGCCCTGGGCGCGCTCACGACCGTCCCGGCGTCGATCGCCGGCGTCGAGGGCGAGGTCGGAACTCTCGAGCCGGGCAAGCGCGGCAACGTCGTCGTCGCGGATGGCGATCTGTTCGACGGCGGCAAAGTGCGCGCCGTCTGGATCGACGGCGTGCTCGCCCTCGAGCCCGAGACCGACTTCCGCGGCAAGTACGACCTCAGCTTCGCCGACAAGACGGTGCGGCTCGAGTTGAGCGGAACCGCGGCCAAACTCGACGCGACGCTGTCGTCGGGCGGCAAGGAGACGCTGAGCGCCGCCGTGCAGCGAACGAAGTTCTCCTTCGCCTTCGCCCAGCCGCTCGACGATTTCGGCTTCGGCGGCACGGCTCGATTCCAGTTCGAGAGCTTCCGTGGTCCGCTCTCGGGAAGGGTGAGGCTCGGCGACGGACGCTGGCTCGCGGTCGCAATCACCCCGATCACCGACGAAAAGCTGGCCGCGAAGAAGGACGCGGACGCCGAGCTCGTCTCGCACCCGACACTCCCGAACGTCGCCTTCGGCTGGGAGAGCCTTCCGAAGCGCGAGAACGTCCTCGTACGGAACGCGACGATCTTCACGAGCGGCAAAGCGGGCGTGCTCGAGAACGCCGATCTGCTCGTCGTCGACGGAAAGGTCGCGAAGGTCGGTTCCGCGCTTGCCCTTCCCGCCGGCGTACGCGTCGTCGATGCGACCGGCAAGTTCATCACGCCGGGGATCATCGACGAGCACTCGCACGTCGCGATCTCGCAGGGCGTGAATGAAGGAACCCACAACGTCACCTCCGAGGTGCGGATCGCCGATGTGGTGAACCCCGACGACGTCGGCATCTATCGCGCGCTCGCCGGCGGCACGACGATGGCGCAGCTGTTTCACGGCTCCGCGAACCCGATCGGCGGCCAGGCGCAGGTGGTGAAGTTCCGCTGGGGCCAGGGATCCGAGGGGATGAAATTCGACGCCGCGCCCCTCACGATCAAGTTCGCGCTCGGCGAGAACGTGAAGCAGTCGAACTGGGGTGGAACCTCCCGCTATCCGCAGACGCGCATGGGCGTCGAGACGATCATGAAGGACTGGTTCCTCGCAGCGCGGGAGTACGCCGCGAAGCAAAAGGGGTGGAGCGCACTCTCCGCGAAACAGCGCGAGGGGCGCGTGCCGCCTCGGCGCGATCTTCGGCTCGACGCTCTTGTCGAGATCCTCGAAGGAAAGCGCTTCGTCCACGCTCACTCTTACGTGCAGAGCGAGATCCTGATGCTGATGCGCCTCGCCGAGGAGCTCGGCTTCCGCGTGCAGACCTTCACTCACATCCTCGAGGGCTACAAGGTCGCGGGCGAGATGGCCAAACACGGCGCATCCGCAGCAGGCTTCTCCGACTGGTGGGCCTACAAGTACGAGGTGTGGGACGCGATACCGTACTCCCCCTGCGTCACGCGCGAGCGGGGCGTCGTGACGGCGATCAATTCTGATTCGTCGGAGCTGATCCGCCGCCTGAACCAGGAGGCGGCGAAATCGATTCGCTATTGCGGCCTCGAGCCTGCCGAAGCGCTGAAGATGGTCACGATCAACCCGGCGATCACGCTGAAGATCGACGCGCGCGTCGGCTCGCTCGAAGAGGGCAAGGATGGCGACTTCGTGATCTGGAGCGGCAATCCACTCTCGATGTTCAGTAAGCCGGAACAGACCTGGATCGACGGAACGAACTATTTCGACCTCGCGCGCGACGCGCAGATGCGAAAGCGTGACGCTGCCGAAAAGAAGGCGCTGCTCGACAAGGCGGCGGCATCGAAACCACGCGGCGGCGTCCCGGCGCAAGCCGCCGAGATGGACGCCTGGCACTGTGACGACGTCGTGGATGTCTGGGCGAAGAACGAGGTGACCCGATGAGACGCGCGCTGATTCTCCTCCTCCTGCTCCTTCCTGTCGCGTCACTCGCGCACGACCTCGTTCCGGGAAAGCCGCAGTCGAAGGTCATCCTCCTCAAGGGTGGCGATCTCTACACCGTGTCGCAGGGAGTGCTGCCGGGAACCGATCTTCTCTTCGAGAACGGGAAGATCACGAAGATCGGCAAGGCTCTCGCGGCGCCTGACGGCGCGGAAGTCGTCGACGTGCGCGGCAAGCGCGTATACCCGGGACTGATCGCGCCGGCGACGATGATCGGGCTGCGCGACATCGACGCCGCGCGCCCGACACGCGACGACACGGAGGTCGGGAGAATTCACCCGGAGGTCTCCGCGCACATTGCGTACAACCCCGATTCCGAGATCACTCCGACGGTTCGCAACCACGGGATTGCCGTGGCGCAGGTTGCGCCGCAGGGTCCCATGCTCCGCGGGCGCTCGTTCATCGTGAACCTCGACGGCTGGACCAAAGAAGATGCCGCCGTTAGGCTCGCCGACGGCGTCTTTCTCGCCTGGCCGGATGTCGCGGCGCCGGAGGGCGGCAAACCGTCGAAGGAAGGGCCCTCGAACAGGCAGAAGGCGGAAGACGCGCGGCTCGAACTGCGTCGCGCCTTCGACGACGCGCGCGCCTACATGCTCGGGAAGAAGGCGGGCACGCTTGTCGGGACCGACCTCCGCTGGGAGGCGATGATTCCGGTCCTCGAGAAGTCGCAGCCGCTCTACATCGTCGCGAACGACGCCCGGCAGATCGTCGAGGCGATCGACTTCGCGAAATCGCAGGGCGTGAAGATGGTGCTGGTCGGTGGCGCCGAGGCGTACCGCGCGGCGGCGCAGCTGAAGGACGCGGGAATCCCCGTGATCCTGCGCGACGTGATCGAGCGGCCGCTGCGGCAGGACGACGGTTACGATCTCGCCTACCGTCTCCCCGCGCTTCTGCACGAGGCGGGCGTGAAGTTCTGCCTCAGCACAGACGGCTCGTGGCAGGTACGAAACCTGCCGCTGCAGGCGGGGCAGGCCGTGGCGTACGGGCTCCCGCAGGACGTCGCCCTGCGCGCGATCACGCTCTCGACCGCGGAGATCCTCGGCGTCGACGCAGAGTTAGGCTCGCTCGACGTCGGCAAGCGCGCGACGCTCTTCATCCAGAACGGCGACGCGATCGACAACTTCGGCGGGCCCGTCGAGCGGATGTGGATCGACGGCCGCGAGGTGAACCTCGACGACAGGCAGAAGCGGTTATGGGAGAAATACCGGCAGAAGCCGTAAGGCGGACCCTACCTCGATAGCTTCGTCAGCTCCCGGAACTCGGGATCGCTCTTGATCGACGTGAATACGATGTCGACGCGCGCTTCCCACATCTCGCGCGCGCGGACCGCGTCGTAGCGTTCGTAGTCGTAGAAGTGGCGGCGCAGGAGCGCCATCGCCTTGTCGCGCTCTCCTGCAATCGCGTAGATCGCGGCAAGGTTGTACGAGGCCGGCATCAAGTCCTTGTTCTTCTCCGCGATCGCGATCGCCTCGTCGACCTTCCCTTCTTCGGCAAGGTACACGGCTGCGAAGACGAGGTTGTACGGGTCGAGCGGATCGAGCGCGAGCGCCTGCCGTGTGTAGCCCGCCGCCTTCTCCCGCTGGCCTTCCGAGTTCCAGAAGACCGCCATATTGCGGTAGGTGAGCGCGAGCGGATACTCGGCGATGGAACGCTCGAAGAGCGCGAACCCACCGGGCGAGTCTCCGGCGTGAATCGTCATCTTGCCGAGGCCGTGTAACGCGACCGCGCGGGAGAGCGGGTCGGCGTTCATCGCGAGAATCTGCTGGAAGAGCGTCGTCGCACGCTCCCATCGCCCGCGGTGATGCCTCTCGAGCTCACCGAGGTAACGAAGCGGAACCGGATCGGCAGGGTCGAGCGCCATCGAGGCTTCGTACTTCGCGCGCGCCGTCTCGAAATCGCCCGCCTCTTCCGCGACGAGGCCCTCGTTCATCACGCGAACGATGCGGGCATTCATCGCACGGTCGAGGATGGGAGACGGCATGTCGAGCAACGACACCTTCTCTCCGAGCTTCTCGAGTCCCTTCGCCGCGGCCTTCGCCTTCTTCGGGAAGAGGCACTTCGTCGCGAGGATTGAACGGTACTCCGCGATCGCTGCGTCGTGGTCGCCATTCGTAGCGAGCTTCTCGGCGGTCTTCAGCGCCGCGTCGAGTGTCTTCTCATCGTCGTCGATCGCCTTGTCGAGCGCCTTTTCGACGTCGCGGAGCTTGAGCTCTCCCTTCACGTTCTCGACGCGCACGCGAACGCTGCCGTCGCCCGTCGCGATCACGACGCTCGGCAGCTTGCCCGAGACTTCGAACTTCGCCTGGAGGTCGCTCCGGTCGGACGGGACGAGCGCCATCGTCACGCATTGGGCCGCGCGCATCGTCAGGGGACGCGAAGTCGTCAGCTCCGACGCGCGGGCCGATTCGACGGATGCGGGGAACCAGTAAACGACGAAGATCGACTCTTCCGGGATCACGACGCCGGCGTTCACGATCTTCCACGGCACGTAGTACGTCTGAACCGGGGCAGGCGACGGAGGGGCGATGCCTCCCATCCCTCCACCACCTCCACCGCCGCACGTGGCGAGCGCCGAGTCACCGGCGATCATCAGAACAGCGAAAAGACAGAGCGAGTGACGAAGCCTCGAATGCATGGGATACCCCCGAATTGTCGATTGGACGGCTGCCATGGTAGCGCGGAACGCGAAGGCTCGACAGCCACCGAATCGGGAACGCCGGCGTTCCTGCTCGAGTTCGAGCCCGCCGTCCGGCCCTACGAGGTCTACGACTAGAACGCGGGCGAGGACGGTGCGCTTGCCTTACTCGATCGGCCGCACGCTGAGAATCGCCGCCTCGAGCTTCTTCCGGTTCGCGGCTTCTTTCGACGGCACCGTCCAGGCGAGAATCTGCGCGAAGAGCTCAGGGGTCTCGATCGTCGTGTGGAGGTAGACGATGTTCGTGCCGCTCGCCGCGCCCCGCACCTCGTACTGAATGGCGGGGATGTCGCCGATCTTCATCGACTTCGGTCCGCTGATCTTCGGGAGATCGATGTCCGAAAGGAGCTTCCCGAGCGTCACGAACGAGTGCCGCTCGATGTTCCATCCGAAGAGATCGTCCTTCCGCTCGATCAGCACGATGAGATACGCGCTCTCGTTTTCGTTGCCGACCTGGATCTCGGCCGCGTCGTTGAGCTCCTGAGGAGTCCAGTCGGAGGGAACGGACACTTTCAGCGAGCCGTCGCTGCTTTCGATGACCTTCGTTTTTCCCGTCTGCGCGGCGAGCGGCAGCGCGAGCGCGAGAACTGCCACAAGAACGACCAACGTTCGCGTTTTCATCGAGTCTCCTTCGTGTGGAACAGCCGAAAGTGTAGCAAGAGAAATCTTCTTCGTCGCCTTCTCGAAGTGGCCCGCCTCTGCAGCGAAGAGCGACTCCCGCGAGCCCTGAGCGTCACGGCAGGCCATTCCGTCACATCGCTCGCGCCCACCTCTCACTCCCGCTATGTGACCCGCTCCCTCCCCCCTCCTTCTCCCGAAGTGCTTGCATGGAGGTGTGGCGCGATCGGGCATGAAGCCCGCACGCCCGGTTGGAGGTGTCGCGATGAAGAGCACGCTGCGCACTGCGGGCCTTCTCGCCGCCGCGCTCCTGCTGGTGTTCGTGGCGGTGGCGGTCGGCCAGGAGAAAACGCCGAAACAGGTGGTGCTCGACGACCTGCAGACGGCGCTCGACAACGAATTCAACGCGAGGCTGCGCTACCGCGCGTTCGCGGAGAAGGCGATCGCGGAGGGTTACGGTGAAGTCGCGAGCCTGTTTCGCGCCGCGGCAAGAGCCGAAGAGGTTCACGCCGGGCGATTCATGTCGCTCGCGGTCGCGCGGGGAGGATCGGGTCAGGCTGTGACGCAGGACGCCGAGGTGAAATCGACGAAGGAGAATCTCGCGCTGCTCGTCGCTGCCGAGAGACGGGAGCGTGACGTCCTCTACCCGCTCTTTGCCGAACATGCGGCTGCAGCCGGCGACACGCGGGCCGCGGACGTATTCGAGCTCGTCCGTAGCGCGGAAATCGAGCACTTCAACCTCTGCCAGGAAGTATCCGCGAACCTCGACAAGCACACGGGACCTTCAAAGACGTACTACGTCTGCAGGGGCTGCGGTTACACGTCGCCGGTTCGCACGCGAGGCAAGTGCCCGCTGTGCACCGGGCCGGTCGACAACTTCACGGACGTCGAGTGATTCTGCTGCCGAGTGCCCTGGCGCAGCCGCGCCGCCGGGAGGAGGGAGATCATGGTCGAGCTCAACGAGAAGGAACGAGACTACCTGCTGACGGTTCTGCTCGCTGCCCATACGCAGCTGATGCACGAGCTCCATCACGCTGACTCGAACGAGTACAAGACGCAGCTTCGCCGTCAGATCGAGCTCAACGAGGCGGCGACGATGAAGGTGCAGGATCGCGTTGCGTCGGTCGTCTAGCTCGGCGCGACTTTCGGGATCGCGACGCACTCGAGCGCTGACGAGAGAACGCTGAATCCGGAGACGCTCGTCGTCTGGACTCAGCGTTCGGCGTTCTCGCGCATCCTTCGTCCCGGGGCGACTGGAAACAGCCGATCGGGAGAGGGAACACTCAGCGAGGGGTGATCTTCTGCGCTGCGTCCTTGAGAGCTTTCTCGACGTCGCGCAGCCCGTCCTGGATCTTCGTCACGCGCTCGTCGACCTTCCCCTTGACGGTTTCGGATGCGTCTTCGAGCCCGCGCTTGAGGTCGCGTCGGAGCAGGCGCCCGCTCTTCGGCGCCGTGAGCAGCGCAACCGCCGCCCCAACCGCCATTCCCGCCACGAATCCGAGCGCGAAGTACTCGATGCTCGATGTCTTGCGATCAGCCATGATTCAGTTCCTTTCGAGGAGACGTGTTCCCTGCCGATTGTAGGCCGAGACGCACGCCTGCGTCGAATGCGACGGCGCGTCCCTCGTTACCGCGTCATCGCGCTGCGCCGGAACTCCCGTCGGCCTTCAGGTCGTCGGAGCTGTGAATGCCGTGGCATACAGCACTCCCCGCTCCTGCCACAGCTCGACGTCGGTGTGATCGAGCGTGTGGCTCGCTTCGCGCAATGACGCCATGTTCGTCCCCGCCTTCGTTTCGAAGAGCGAGACGAGCGAGCCCGTTTCGTCGACGAGCACGACGTGAATCGCGATTTGCCCGTCGAGAACGCAGTAGTGGGCGCCGCGCACCTTCATCGATCCGAGCCCGCGCCTCGCCGGCACTCCCGCCGCGAAATCGACTTTGTTCATCTGCGCGAGAAGTCCCGGAAGATCCTCGGCGCGGAACGGAGTCTCCTCGATGCACTTCGCATGCCTCCGCGCCGCTTCCTCGGCGAGGCGCTCGGAAAGGCCGCTGTCGGCAAGCTTGGGCACGTCGCCGCCCGGCTTTCGCAGCATCATCACCGCGGCGGCGAGAAAGACGATCGAGATCGACGCGGCGATCGCAACGAGCTGCCACGCTCCTGCGGAACGCGACTCCTTCCGCTCGTCCGCGCGCGCCTTTGCAGAGGTCGCGAGCACGCCTCGCAACCTCTCGAGCGAGGCGGGAGCGAGTGCGGCCCCGGCGTAGTACTGCCGCAACTGATCGTCGATGTTACGGGTGGTCATGATCGGGCTCCAGCGGCGCCTTCTCCCTCGAGAAGCCTCCGCAGCTTGTGTCTGGTCCTGTGCAGGAGGCTGAGGATCGTTCCTCTCGGCCTTCCGGTCATTTCGGCGATCTCCTGCGCGGTGTAGCCTTCGACGACCGCGAGGTAAATCGTTTCCCGCTCCTCCGGGCGAAGTGCGGTAAGGGCGCGGTCGAGCTGACCGTTGCCCAGGTAGTCGGGGGCTTCCCAACCCTCTGTTGCGAACTGCGATTCGACGAGCTCGCCATCGCGCTCTCCCTCGAGAGGCTGAAAGAGCACTTTCTGGTTGCGCCGGTAACGATCGATGAAGCGGTTGCGGATGGTGGTGAAGAGGTACGCCCTGTCCCACGGTGCTCCCGCGCCGAGGATCGAGACACAGGCTTCCTGGAGCAGATCCTCGGCTTCCCCACGCTCGTGCGTCAGCGAGTACGCGTACCGAAAGCCTCCCTGGAGCACCCCGTCGATCTCATGCTGCGTCATCGTTTCCCAGGCTGCCATTGCCATCCTCAGGCCGGACCGTGCCGGCTCGTGGACATTACGTCCGGCGGGGCTTCGCGATTGCACCAGCTCGATGCCGGATGGCGCGAATCGTCAGCCCGGCAAAAACGCCGGCCGCAGCCGCGATCGCGAAGACCACCCAGCGCGGGTAGAGCCCGGCTGCACGCCCCGCCACTGCGAGTCCTGCCACGCACATCGCGACCGCCACCACGGCGAACGACGAGAGCATCACGCCCGGAGGCGGCCGTTTGAATTTCCGGCGGCGGAACACGCTACTCCTCCCACCCTTCCGGCAGCCCGCCGCGTGCAAGCGCCGAGTTGCGGTAACGCAGGTCGTGCGTGACTTCGCGCCCGAACCACTGCGGCGGAACGAAGGCATTCGCCGACTCCTCGTCGTCGAACTCCACCTCGACGTAGCGAAGGCCCGCAAGCGCGCCGAGAAAGATGTCGACCTCGGCCACGAGACCGCCGGGAAGCGGGATCTCGGTTCGCGTCTTCTCGAGCCTTCGCCCGTCAGTCGACGGCCAGGCAGCTTCGAACTCGCCGCGTCGAATCTCGCGCTCGTGCTCCTCCAAGACGAGCCCGGAGCCGATCTTCCGAGTCTCGAAGTACGAGTCGCACCACTGCCTGAAGCGAAGCCCGTCCTCGGCATACCCCTGCCGAATCATCTCGTGCGGGTGGCCTTCGTAGTCCTCGGGGAGCTCGCGCAACAGAAACTTACGCTCGATTTCAAGCGGAGGCACGCGTAGAGCATACAGGCGAGGGGCTGGAGCCGAGAAGCAAAGCGGCAGAGTGGCGCGAAGCCTGTGAGGTCCCGAAGCAGCGACAAGACGGTTAGTACGAGCCATCAGCGCCGAGAAATAGACGGCGGAGGGGCCGTCGCAAGGTTCACGCGAGTGCGCGAACCGCGAGAAGTTCGTCAAGTTCAGAGTGCGCTTCTGCGACGAGCACGCCGACGGCGACGGGATGGCCCCACTCAGAAGTCGATGCCGAACAGACGGCCCGCGGGTGTGTCGTCGGTCAGTATGATTCTGGTGTACTGCTGAATGCTGAACTCGCGTTCAAAAAGGGCCGGTGGAACTTCGTCCGAATTCATCATGCAGATGTATTGAAATCCGCAGCGAGCGCTTTCCGACTGCGCCAGCCGGATGGCGCTAGCCTTCTGTCTCGAGTCGACACCCTCGAAGATGGTGCTGTCGTGCAGCAGAGAGGTTGGCCGTACCGATCTGTCATTCCAGAGTTGTATCAGGGTCAGGTCGTAGCAGAAGATCTTCATGCTCGTGACCCCTGCTGCCTCCTCGCGCGGAACATCAGTTCCGAACCGGAAGCCTCCACTCGACGGCTCGATGATCAATTGGCCCGGAACTTCGTAAAGTTCCTTGGTGTTCTGAGCGAAAAGCGACACCGCGCGATCGCGGGAATCTCCACGAGCTTCGAGGCCCTCGCGCGTAAGCTGCTCCAGCCTCAGTTGCTCCCGCTTCAGCGCATTCTCGTCCGCCTTGAACTTCTTTACGTCTCTAAGCCTTCGTTCTACATCCTGCAATTTGGTCGATGTTGCGACAAGAAGATCCTGCAACTTTGAATGTTCGTCGAGCGCTCCGTGGGTCTTGAGAATCACAAGCAACTCACTTCGTCTGTCGCTCAGATCCACGACTTGCGCGTCTCGTCCCGCGATTCCTTTTTCCAGACGTTCAATCTCGGCGGCCAGAAACGTGCGTCGGTCTTCGACCATTCGTTGATGAAATTCGGTGACCTCGTCGAAACGCCTTAGCGAGACTCCCGGAAGCTCCACGCCGACTGCGCGGTAGATTCTTTCTAGGTCGCCTTCAGGCGCCTCCTTCTCCGTTTCAAGTCCTCGGACGTATGCCGAAAGAAGTCCTCTTTCGACGAAATTCTGTTCACTGAGTTCGTGGATCGAACCCGTTAGGCCATTCGCTTCAACCTCGATTTGCGAATACCGAGGATGGACTTTGAATGATTTCAACTCTTCCAGTTGGGTGGCTTCTTTCTCCGAAAGGAGTACTCGATTCGCTTCGAGCTCGCCCTCCGATCCGAGGAGCGATTCGAAGAGATCCAGCCCAGTAGCCTTCCGCAGCTCCCTGAGTAACTTCTGCTGTTCGTAGTGGAGCCGCCATTCGATTGCACGCTCCCAGTCGAGACCTAGAAGATATGCATTGAGGATCTGGCTTTCGTATCTCGATTGCTTTGGAAATGTCGTGAACGCCTCCAGGTAGGCTTCTTCTCCCAGCCTGGCAAAGAAAGCAATCAGCGCGCGAAAACTGGGTTGGAACTTCCCACCTGACGCCGTGGAGAGATCGAACACCAGCTTCCCAAGACAAGAGTTCCAGGAACCGACCGTCATCTCGAATGCGTCGACGACTTGACTCTTCTTCGGTGAGATCGGGAGGATCTCGAGGTCGCCACGAAGCCGAACGACTCCGGGATCGGCCGTGTTTCTCGAAACCGATACCGTCGCATCACCCAACTGCAACTCGACAGCAAACTCCCACCCCCGCAGTTCGGGAGCCTTCAGGGTCTTCATTCGCTTCCAGTCCGCACCGAGACAAAAGTGGATCACTCGCAGAAGCGACGATTTCCCGAGGCCGTTTCGGCTGTCCTTTTCTCCGGATCGCTGAGTGCGATCAGCAAGAACGAGATTGAACCCGGGTTGAAATTCAATCCGCCTGAAGGATCGCGCACTAGCAGAGACGCTCTTGATCATTTTGGGACGCTCCGCAGCAGCAATCCGCCTTGAAAGTCCAGCGCGCCCAGCGCAAAAAGCAGTGCAAGAGTTAGAGAAAACCGCTGGAACGATCCGATCGCGGAGCGCTCGCGAACTCGCTCCCAGAGTTCTGAGACGGTACGAGGGTGGTGCAACTCTTCGAGCAATACTGCGCCTACCTGTAGCAAAGCCGTGCGCGGCGAAACGTACTTGTTGGGGAGTATCACGATTCAAAAACCTCACACAGCTGGAAAAGGTACGCCAAGACCGCCAGGCCAGCAGCCTGCCTGTTGCTATTCCCGACAAGTCCTCCGATTGCAAAGATCCGAAGTGACGAGAAGATCTCGTCGGGTCGCCTTCTGGCACGAACCTCCTGGAAGTACATCACCTTGAACCCCGCCACCAATCGCTGCGGGTATTCTGCGTCTTTCATCGCTTGCGAGTCGATGAATCGCTTCACGACGTCGGCGACAGCAAGTCCCTGTTGGATATGTAGCCGAGTCTCACCAGAGAGTGCGTTCCGAACGATCTTCCTCTCGATTGCGATTCGGTCCAAATTCGCATCACTCTCCGCCTTGCTTGAACCGGCGACGACGGCTTCACACACGAGGTCGAGCTCCGCGAAATCCACATCCTGGATGAAACGCTCCATCAGTTCTCGGGCCCGAGCTTCCGCCTTCCGTTTCCACTCCTTGAGAAGCTCCGCCGGATACTTCGTCTCGAACTCACGATTGTCAACCAGTGTGTGATGAGGAGTGCAGAGCAGCATCGCATTCCACGGCCGCTTCAGTTCGCCAAGTGGAATTTGGGGATCGTGTCGAGGTCCCTCGGGCTCCGCAGAATGAATGTGACCGAGATTCCCTGTAAACACCCAGTTTCCCGCTTCGACAATCGAAGTGAGGCTTGAGCAGCCTTCGAAATTGCACATCCCGAAGGACGCGAGTGCAACATCCCTCTTTGTGCTCTCGGAGAAATTTGCCGATCGTTTGCCCCTAGTCATCCAGCCCTGCTTCCTCCCGCGCAGCCTCGCAGCCTTCGAGCTTCCGACGTCCCGGCTCAGAACATCCAGCCCATCGAGCTTCACCTGCGGCCGTACGCGATCCCCTGTGACGCCCGGTAGCCACCACGATCTCGTCTTTCGAACGACAACCAGATTGGGAATTCGATCGACGTCGGGGTCCAGGGAATGCTTGGCGGGCCACTCTTAGATGCACACCAATGCGACCAGCTCAACTCTCCGAAGCCAGCGGCTTTCCTCGCTCCGCAGGCCTTCGACCGCAGCTGCAGAGCTTCGCTGGTACGGCCTTCGCCTTTCCCTTCCAAGGAGTGGCATCCCACAAGATTCTCCTACCTTTCACGTTCCTCCGCCCAAAAAGTTGTCCGACGCGTTCGGGATGCGCTTGTGATTGAGCTGGTCCAAGGGCGTCGGGCTGAGACAAGGCGGCGACCAAATGCCGACGGTCGCCGCGAAACTTGCAAGTCCTCGCCTTACTGCGTAACTATGCCCAAGACGACGAAGGAATGGAGGCCGAAACTTGGGAATTAGAATCGCCCTCGAGATGGCGAGACAGAAAGCAGGCGACGAAGCATTCAGCCGCCGGCTCGCGGCGATCCGGCGAGCGCGTGGCATGACCCAGATCGATCTTGCCGACGCGGCGGGGACGACGCAGCGGGCCGTGTCGTACTACGAGAACGCCTTCGGAGTTCCGCCAGCGCCCGTGCTCGTCGCGCTCGCGAAAGCGTTACGCGTCACGACCGACGAGTTGCTCGGCGTCAAACGCGTGAGGCCCGACTCACGCACCGAGGATCCCGAGACCCGCCGGCTCTGGAAAAAGTTTCAGCAAGTCACCGAGCTCCCCGAAAAAGATCAGCGCGCCGTCATCCGCCTCATCAACTCACTCGCCGGAGCGCGCGACTAACGATGAACCCGGAGGCTCTTTTCCGGTCGCTTTCTCTGCAGAGCATGGATGAGTTCATCGCTCGCGGCCAGGAGGAAAACCTCTTCCTGGATTTCAAACAGGTGAACCGCGCCGACCTTTCACACTCGGATGACAAGAAGAACTTCGCCCGCGCTCTCAGTGGCTTTGCGAATTCGAGTGGCGGCCTGATCGTGTGGGGCGTCGAGGCGCGCAAAAACGCTCAGGGCGTTGATTGCGCTGTCGCGAAAGCAGAGATCTCCGATGCGCGCCTGTTCGTCGCTCGCCTCAACGAGCTGACGGGCCAGTTCGTTTCACCCTTGGTCGACGGGGTCGCGCATCGCCACCTGCTAAGCGCAGGGACGAGTGGCTTCGCGGTAACGCTCGTTCCGGAAAGCGATTCCGGACCGCACATGGCCAAGGCAGGAGAAGACCGCTATTTCAAGCGATCGGGCGATAGCTTCTACCGAATGGAGCACTTCGACATCGAAGACATGTTCGGGAGGAGACGAAAACCTGTTCTCGGCATCTCGGCGACACTTACGCAGGGCAGCTCACTGCAGGGGCCGAATCGCAACACTCACGAGTTTCAAGTGTTCCTCTCCCTCACGAATACGGGACGCGGCTCCGCCGCTGCACCGTACATGGCCGTGTCCGCCTCACCCGACCGCTACCTTGTGAAGCGGCACGGCATCGCAGTAGGGGGACAGGGCCAGGTGTTCAACACCGTCGCCGATAACGGCCAGCCACGCTGGACTCGCTTCGTCTCCGATGCAACCTTCGTCGTGCACCCGGAAACGAGATACGAGTTCGCGCTGATCAAAGGCGACCTCGATGATACGGACGCGACGGCTCCCGACCTCGAAGTGGAGTGTGCTGTCGCGGCCGAAAACTTCCGCATGGCGCGATTCACGCTCTCGATCCCGGGTGGCGACCTCATCGACGTGGCGCGAGGTACGTCCACCACGAGGCTCGGCGATTTCGTGCGTGCCTAACAACAAACCCCCGCGCGGTGGCCGGGGTTCATGCGCGGACGTCGAAGCGAGAAGTTAATACTTTGGCTGCGACCCAAGGCCTTTCCCAATTTTATCCAATCGGCTTCCCATTCATACGAACAACGGCTGCTGTAATGGTCAACGTGGTATCGTCGCGCCACATCGCGATTCGAACCTCAGTCGACATTCCATCCGCCTTTGCTTCTGCCTCCACTGAAGTCAGCTCAGCCCAGTCCCACGTCGATCGCGAGTTGTCAACGAACTGAAGCTCCGAGATACCTTCGAACGCCAGGGTAAACCGATGGCTCACGCCAGCGTCGAGCGTCTCCACATCGAGCCGTGCGGAATGCTCAGCGACGTCGAATTCGAAGTGGCAAAGCGTCCCGCCCCACAATTCATTCAACGCGATCATCAACGATCCCGGATCATCTTGATGAGACCCATGATCTCGTCGTATGCCCTCTTCGAAATGTCAATGTGGGTCTTCGCCATATCCGTCGAAACGGCTCCGGTCACGGTAAACGTTTCCTTGCCGGGGATGCTAACCCGGTAGTAATTGGTTCGCCCGCCTCCCTCACTCATCATCCGAACCACGATTTCTCGGTTGCCATGAGGAACGATGACTTCATATCCCTTCTTGAGCTCCTTCAGAGTTCCGCCCGATCCTCTCGCCACCTGAGACGCAAGAGCAGCGGGAGTTGGCGTGCCGGTCTCTTGAGCTCCCCAGTCACGGAACAGATTAATTACCGGTGCGAAGCGCATCCCCAGTTCGAATAGCTTCGGGCCAGCAAATGCTGCCAACTCCGGCAAGAGAGCCACACCCGCCGCTCCGGCCAACATCCCGCCACCGAGCACGGCGGCCTTCTGCTTCGTTTCCGGAGAGGCGAGATCCGGGTCATTCCCCATCATGATCGCCATCTCGGACAACTCCTCGCGTCCGTCCGGATCGATCTTGTTTACCGGGTTGTTCGAAACATAGCTGTATCGGTTCCATCGCTGTGGGTTCTTCGCGGCACTTTTCTGGTCGAGCACCGGGTCGACGCTGAGAAACCTGCCGAGATTAGGGTTGTAGTACCGAGCATGCATGTAATCCAGCTGCGAGGCAACGCCGTCCCGGTTGTCGCGCTCGTGTCCCGTGAACTTGAGTCGCTCGCCCTCGGTTTCACCGTCCGGAATCTCCTCGCCGAACGGCAGGTATGCGTTCATCGCAATCTTGTTCCCACTGCCGTCTGTGAGCAGGCGCGGCGTGCCGAGGTGATCGAGGTGGTAGTGGGTCGTCTTGCCATCGGGCGCCAGGGTCGCCAGTAGTGACCCATTCCGCCAGATGTAATCTTTCTTCCACTCGAGCGCTCCACCCGCGCTGATCCGCTCGTACTCGCGAAGCACTTTCTGGTCTGGGCCGCGAACCGTGTAGCGCGTCGAGCCGTTCACGAACGTGGTCGCCACGCGTTCGTCGTCCGCGGTGTAGAAATACTTCTCGGTCGATGAGCCCAGCGCCCTCGACGTCACCATATTGAGCGCGTCATACGTCAGAACCGTTCCGCCAACCTGCGTCGCGTTTCCACTGACTGTGTCGTACGCCACGCTCCTCGTGACTCCGTCTTCGACGTAGCTCAAGATTCTGTTTGTCGACGCTTCGGGCACAATCGTCATCGACTCAGGCGTCGTACCAACGCCTTTGGTCGTCGACTTCGACTTCATGTTTCCGAACGCGTCGTAGCTGTACGCTTCGCTCCATTGCACTGCACCGGGCGCCGACTGCCCCGGCATCCTCGCCGTCGTCTGCGCACTCACGAGCCGGTTCACCCGGTCGTATTGATAGACGTCGCTCGTTTCCCATTCCGTGGAGTCAGTCCAGCTGTTCGGGCCTATCTTCGTGATGTTTCCAGCGCCGTCGTACTCGTACGGACCCGTACTCCAGAAGTTCCATCCGCTCTCTGGCGCCGCGCCCGACTCCACGTTCTCACGCGGCCGGGCCGATCGGAAATAGTGCTCCGAGCGCCCATCGACGAGCTTCACACGATTGTCCGCGAGCATCGCTCGCGCCTCTTCCTGCGTCGCCTCCACCGCGAATCTCCGCTCCGCCCCAGGCCAGACCGCGCGCAGGGAGCCGCCGTACTTGGCGGTCAACTCGCGCGCAACCGCCCTCGTGGCGCCCGACGTTTCGTCCAGGAGAATGACCCACATCTGCCTGCCCGGGCACTCGCCACACGAGCTCGGAACCCACCGACCAGCCTCGGCCGGCACGACGGTAAGCACCGCGACGATAAGCGCCGCACACAATGTCATCGTTCGTGTCATCGAATTGCCTCTCATGCCATCACGACAGCGTGATCTTCGTTGCGGCTCAATTCGTATCCGCCGACCGGAAGGTGACGACCATCCCGGTCCATTGCTCGGGAACTCCGACCGTTGCAACGTGGCCTTGTGCACCGGACGCGGTCGTGATCCTCTCGTACACCGCAGCCGTTAGGCGGTTCCCTACGAACTTGTCGTAAAGCTCCACGAAGCCGTTCGTCGGACTCGAGAAATCCGTTGGTGTGTAGGTCGTGAAGGCGGTGATCACGAGCTCCTTCGGCTGAACCGTATTCGCCGTGTTTCCCGACTGTACGGTTCCCGTATTCGTATTTCCTCCCGTGCCCGCGCTCTTGTCGAGAGGATTCGTAGCCATCACGCCGGAATACTCCAGAAGATACAACGTCTGGTCGTGATACCCGGCTGCCACGGTGAACCGTTCCGATGTTCGATTGCCGGCGTTGTTGGGGATGATGTAAATCGATGATTTGATGTTGTTCCACTCCTGCGTCGTGGCGTGCACCCATCCGGCGGGCGGCGTCCAGATCACCGCGCCGTTCGGATCCTTGCGTCCGGAGACCACGGCAATGAGGAGCGTGCCTGTCTGTGTCGGCTGCGGCCAGTTCGCCGTGATACTCGTCTGAGAGCTCGCCAGCGAGAACGTCGTTTGACGACGCGCGATCTGCGGGGGCGGAGGTGGCGCGACCGTCACCGTGACGGTAGCGCTATTCGCGGACCCGCACACATTGCTAACTCGCACCCAATACGGCGTCGTCGTGGTGAGCGCAGGTGTTGTGAACGACGCGCTGTTCGTGCCTACGGGATTCGTAGTCGTGCCGGACGTGCCCTGGAACCACGCATACGTCATCGGCGACGTGCTCGACGCGACAACGCTCAGGGTCGCAGTTTGTCCGCTCTGGATCGTGGGGCTCTGCGGCGGCGTTATGGTGGGAGCGGCCTGGCATGGCACGACGCTGATCGTCGTGGTCTTGCTGATCGGACCAGTGGTCGCGGTGATGGTGACGTTGGTCGCCGCCGGAATTGATGCTGCGCTGGTAATCGTGAAAGTCGCGCTCGTGGATGCCGCCCCTACTGTAACTGAGGCTGGCACGCTGAGCAGAGCCGGGTTGGAACTCGAGAGCGTTACGGTGGCGCCACCCGTTCCATTGAGCGTCACTGTACCCGTTGCAGTTGTCGCCGGGAGCATCGCCGTCAGCGACGACGAGACGCTCGCCACTGCAGGCAGGTAGTTGATGGAGTACGCCACTGTGGTGCTCGCCCTAACTGTCAGGCTTCCCACGGCGCTCGCCGTCGAACTGATCGTGAAGGTCGTCGACGTCTGTCCAGCCGGTACGTTTACGATCGGAACCGTAACCTGGCCTGCGGCCGTCCCTGTGATCTGCTGGAAGTAGACGCGCCATTCGGCGCCTGGCGTGGCGTTCAGAGTGATCGTGCCGGTCGCGGGCTGGCTGCCGTATAGCGAAACTGGTGTGATCGATAAGCTCGCGACCTTGATCAACTGGACGTTGAGTGTGACCGACTTGCTCGCGCCAGACATTGTTGCCGTGATCGTCGCCGAACCGCTGAATCCGACCGGCAGGTCGATCGGTACCTCGAGATTCGTCTGACCCTGAGGCACTGTTACCGCAGCAGCGACCGGAGTGAGAGCCGGGTACGACGATGCTAGGGAAACCGAAGCTCCACCCACGGGTGCCGCTCTCTCGAGAGTGATGGTCAGGTTGACCCGTTGCGTGTCGTACGCCTCGGTCCGATCGAGTGTAAACGTCGCGATCGCCGGCGGAGGTGCGGGTTGCAGCGTTAGGGTGGCCGACTTCGTGATGCCACCTTGCGACGCCGACACATCCACCGATTGCGTCGTAGCCACGGCCAATGTTCCAACCGGGAATGTGACGGTTGCCGCACCCGCCGGCACGGTAACCGTCGCCGGAACCGTGACGAGTCCGCTCGCGTTCGTGAGCGTCACGTCGGCACCGCCGGCCGGCGCCAGATTGGTCAGATAGATATTGCCGGTCGTGCTCGTTCCACCTTCCACGGTCGCCGGGGCGAAAGCAAAAGCATAGAGCTCAGTCGGCTGCACCGTGATCTGCATCGTGCGGCTGCTCGGCCCGGTCGTCGCCGTGACGGTGACGACCGTCGTCGCGGCGATCGTGCCCGACGACGTGACCGTGAATGTAGCGCTCGTGGAAGCCGGGTCGACGTAGACCGACGCGGGCACACTGAGGAGTGATGGGGCAGAGCTCGTGAGCGTCACCGTCCCTCCTCCAACACCATTGAGGGCTACGGTACCCGTGGCGGTCTTCGATGGCGTCATCGTGGTCAGCGACGACGAAATGCTCGTCACAGACGGAAGGAAGTTCACCGTTCGTGCGATTCCGCCATTGATCCGGAGAGTCGCGTCCCCGAGGGCATTCGCGGTCGAGCCGATCGTAAACGTCGTCGATGTCTGTCCGGCCGGGACATCAACCGTCGGAACCGACATCTCGAGGGAAGCAGGTCCCGAGAACTGGGTGAAGACAACGTGCCATGGCGCCCCTGGTGCGGCATTCAATCCAATCGTCGCGTTGAGACTCTGTCCTCCATAAGCCACGGAAGGGGTGATCGTGAAACTGTTCGCCTGAATGAGAGAGACCGTGAGCACGACCGACTGCGTCGAGCTCGCAAGCGTTGCGGTCAGCGTCGCCTCTCCGCTGTAGCCAAGGGGAAGGTCGATCGGAATGACGAGATTCGACGCGCCCTGCGGAACGGTGACGATCGCCGGAATCGGGGTCAGGTCGCCGTACGAGGTTGTAAGCGCAACCTCGACGCCGCCCACCGGTGCCGCGCCATTGAGCGAGACGGTGAGATTCACACGCTGTGTATCGAACGCGTCGGGCGTGTCAAGTGCCAGTGAAGTGACTTCGTACGGTCCGAACCTGAGATAGGCCCGTCGAGTGACGCCCCCGCACGATGCGTCGACGAGGTACGTTCGCCAGGTATCGGTGCGAGGCGTGGTGATCGTGAAGGGCGCAGACCTCTGGCCTGCCGGCACCGTAACGTTGAACGATGTCCAACTCGACGGTATGGACGAGTATCGGATCTCAACCAGCGTGTCTGCCAGCGGGACGGCTGTCAGCCAGACCAGTCCGGGAGCAGGATTCCCACCCAAGACGTAGTCGGTCCATTCGACTCGCTCGATCTGTGCCGCGACGAGGGTCAGATCTGCCCTTTGGATGACGTTCCCGGTACGCGCCTCGATCTGGACGACCGTTTCCTGCGTCACCTGATGCGTCGTCAGCGAGAACGTGCCCGCCGAGTTACCGGGAGGTATGGTGATTGATGATGAGGGCAGTATCACGAGATCGGGACGTGAGACGGAAAGCGCAACCGTGCCGCCACCGGGCCCGCCGAGGTTGATTGTGCCCTGCGCCGCGCTACCACCGACCACCAACGGCGGCGTGATCGAGAGCCCGAGCACCGCCGGCGTGATCGTGAGGTAGCCGGACGAGACCTGAGTGGATGAAAGTTTCGCGACGATCTGAACGGACTCGGCGGGCGCATCGTGAAGCGCCGTCACGCTGAATGTGGCGGACGACTCACCCTTCCTGACGATCGCGGGAGACGACACGGTCGCAGACAGCTCATCCGTAGTCCAGAGATTTACTCCGATGTCGTAGGCGCTAGGTGAACTCAGATAGACAGTTCCCGTGACACTGCTCCCCGCCATCACCGTCGCGGAGCTGAGCTCGACTCTCGTCAAACTGAGCTTGATCAGTCTAAGAATTACCTGCCGCGTCTCGGTACCGCGGGTAACCGTAATCGTGGCGTCATTCGATGTGAACAGTTGGGGGGTCTCGATTCCGAAGTTGATCGTGCTCTGCCCCTGCGGAATGACCACAGTATTCGCCGAAGTATTCGTTGAGAACGTTACCTCCGCGCTCGAGAGCGTGAACGTTGCACCACCCGGGCCTGCAGGGCCTTCGAGGATGATCGTTCCTTCCGTCTCCGATCCGGAAGGGGCGGCTGTCGCGGCGAGCGTAACGTCGAAGCTCGTCGCGGGATTGAGAGCGAGGGATCCTTTCACCGATCCTTGCGGGCACGTTGCCGTGATCTCTACGATGGTTGGGGAAGATACGCCCTGAGTGCTGATCTCGAACGAAGCAGAGCTGCTCCCGGCCGGGATCGTGACCGTCGCAGGTACGCCGGCCACTGTTGTGTTTGACGAGGAGAGTGTGATCACTTCGTCGACAGTCGCCGGAAGCCCCCACGTTACCGTCCCATGGGCGATGCGCCCGCCGGTTACTGAGGCTTCGGTAATCGAGAAACTCAGATAGGGCCGCAGATACACCCCGTAGCCACTATTGCTCTCGCCATAGCTGGCTCGAATACCGAGGTCCATCGGCGTGGTCGTCTCGAACGTGTGGATGGGGAAGCTGACCGACTGTGATCCCTCGGCAATTACGACGGAAGAAGGAAAGTTGATAAAGTTTTTCGCATCTCCGAAGGTGAGCAGCGAGATGTTCGCGCCTCCCGGGGGAGCCGCGGCGTCGAGGGTAATTGTGACGTCGGTAGACATGCCCCCGATCAAGGTCTCGCTCCTGACGCCCGGGACGGAACCGGTCTTGGTCATCGAATCAATGTAGGGGGGGCGCACCCTGAACCACCAGAATCTCTGGCGGCCAGATGACTTGATCACCCCGTTCGAGGTGTACTGGAACGTGGCAAGCACCCGCAGATTCCGCAGAGCGGTCGCATTCTGGTTCGTCACAATCGCTACAGCTGCGCTGGTGCCCGTCGGGTACAGCGTCACCGAGCTCGACAGCGAGCCGCCACTCGAGCGGAAGCGTGCGATGTCCGCACCTGGATCGATCGTCAACTTCACGGATTCACCGGCCTGCAACTCGCGATTGAGCGTGACCGTGGCAGTCGCCTCCCATCCACCGATCAGGTAGTCGGGATGCACGACAACCGCTGCAAGGACCGGCCAGATGATCACTTCCACTTCTGGGAGGTCGTTGTTGCAGTCAGGCTCACCGTCTCTGCTGACGCGAACCCAGATCATGGACGATTCCGTGAGAGGAGGAATATCGTCGATGTTCCAGCCTCCGTACCATCGTTCACTCGTACGGCGCCAGATCTTGAGCGGTGAACTCGTATCGCCTCGCACTCCTTTGTAGACCCCGATCGTCCATTTCTCGTCGTCAGGAGACGGCTGTTCCGTTTCGACGAAGAGCGACCAGGGGAGTTGATCGATGACATCGAGGTGATCCGGAATCGAAGCCTCCGGAGGGTCGCAGCGCGTTACTGTGATCGCGTCACTCGTTGCTTCGCTCGAGAGGGACGAGCCGCAGTCGAGCGCGACCTTGACTCGATAAAGCGATTTGGTGAAAGGGTCACCTTTCGTTGTATCGAGCACGATCGAGCTCGCGGTTTCGTTCGCGATCTCGTTTTCGCTCTCACTTCCTGGCTGGCCACTGAGCCAGAACCACTTGTACGACAGCGCGCCGGGTCCTGCGGCGTCCACGGAAAGTGTGATGACCTCCGTCGCGCTTCCGTATACTCGCGTCGGCACCGATTCGATCCGGACCTTACAAGGCTGAACGGTCACAAGCGGGCTATCCTGTTCGGGACCGCATACGGTGTGTAGCTTCGGCCGAAATTTGACGAAGTAGGTGGCAAGCTCGGTGACGTTGATTACGGTGTACGAGCTGCCGATACCGACACTCGTCTCGCCTTCGGGCGTGATCTGGAACCATTCGAAGTCGTACTTCGTGGGGTCCGCATTCAGTGTGATGGAAAGGAGCGCGTCGGCGCCCTCATTTACCACTACATTCGTGGATTGCATTTCGAACGTGACGCCGGGACAGGTACCCCCGAGGGGCTCGCCGAAGTTGCGGAACTCGATCGAACGAGGCCTCGCCATGCGGTTGGACGGATCCACCGCGATCGTATCGTCAACTCCGTTCAGATGGTGGACCTTTTCTACGAGGCCGTTCGCATGGTACTGGAGAGCCGCGAACTTCGTGTCGCCCGTATCCGTGATTCCGGTAAGCAGGCCGTTCCGATAGTCGAATCCCTGTGGTCGTTTGAATGCGTCGCCCACAGCGGGATAGTCGAGGGTGGATAGTTGTCCAAGCAAATCGTATTTGAACGTCTGGACGAACGCGGCTCCATCGACGATTGTCCTCTTGAGCGACAGTTGCTCGCCCGCTCCTTCGTACTCGAACTGCTCCGCAACGATGGATTCCGTGCCGTCGTTCTGATTGTGTCGTTTGGCCTGGAGCAGCTTGCCATTCTTCGGGTAGAGGTAACCTGGGATATCGTCGTACTCGAATTCCTTGACTGTTTTCGGACCGTTGAAGACATAGCGGAGACGTCCGAGAGAGTCGTATTGGTAGGCGAGAGCGAACGCACCTGCTAGATCGGCCGTCAGCTTTGAGCTGAGCAGGTTTCCGCGAGCATCGTAGGTGTAGGTAGTGGTTCCGCGCTCCGGATGCGTCTCGCTCCGCAGTAGTCCACGGCCGTCAAAATCGAACGACCGGACCTGCGTCACCCCTTCAGTCAGGACCTCGGTCAGATTCTCGGCGACATCGTACGAATACAACGTATTGATCGCGTCATCCTTCGAACCCGAGTCTTCGGTCACCGAGCGAAGACGCCCGAGCGCATCGAAGACCTCGGTCGTCGACGCGGGTGAAACATCCACGCCGACGGTGCGCGTCATCTCGCGAGAACCCTTGTAACTGATCAGTGTCGTCGTCCCATCCGGCGCTTCGACCGATATCGGACGTCCTGATTCGTCGTACCCCGTAGTGGTGAAGTGGCTCGGAGTTGGATGGAACTCCAATTCGGAGACCTTCCATTTGCGTCCCGTAGCGTCATATTTGGTTACGCGGTGAGCCAGGCCATCTGGCAATTGTTGAGCCTCCTCCTCGAGTCGCCCGAATCCGTCGTACCGGAACTCGGAGAGAGGAAGGTCAGCAGCGGGAGTCGCCTTAGCGGACTCACCCTCACGGCGAACGACCATTACCGCACGCGCACGGGCGTTCCCGGAGGTTCCGGTCGCGCTCTGGTAGGCGTACGTCATCAACGCACCGGTCTGTGGGCGAATCTCCTCGGGACGTCCCAGAATGTCGTGCCGGAACGTCGTCAGGAAGCCCGAGGGAGAACGTCTCGCGTTCGGCAGCCCACTGATCGGGTCGACGTCGTAGTCGATGGAAGGGAATGCGGCACCCGCTACCTGCACCCGAAGCAAATCTCCATAGCGCGAACCCGCACCGGCCGACTGCCTCGTGTACGTGACGTCGAGCGCGGCCTGGCCAGGATCCGCAGCCATTTGGCTAACGTGCGACGACGTTTGTACCGCTGATCCCCAGCGGCGATACCGGCTCATGTTGCCGCGGTAGTGGTCAAAGTACTCGACGACATCGTCGGTAGCTCTCACTGGCGAGCTCGCCTTCAACCTGAGTGTGCGCTGGCGCTCGAGCAGCCCAGTAGTCTCATCGAAGGACACCTCCCGATGGAGCCACTCCTCGCCTTCAGTGACCGCCTGGCCAGTGTTCTCGTCAAACGTTCTGCCACTTCCGGCGCGCGTCGATTGTTTCGTGTACATGCCAACGAGCCAGGGGGCGGTGGCAGTCGGAAGGCCCGTGCAACTCGTCGTAGTACCGTTCGTTTCGCACGAAACCGAAGGGTTGAAGTCCGTCTCGGTCGTTCGAGGGAACGACAAGCCGAATCCGGACACAGTCGTCTTGCGGAAGTTCCCTAGCCCGTCGAAGTCGCCGAAGACGGACAGCTTCTCGCTGCAGGACGGCTGGCAGTCGTCCTTGAAAACCGTCCGCTCCGCCACCTGTCGCTTATTGTTGTCTCCATCGGCGGTGCCAGCGTATTCCGAGTCCGCCGCCCACGCCACGTAGCTCTCACCCACCGGCGCTTCCGCACCATCAAGGCAAGCAGACGTCCTGCAAGTTTGCGTCGAAAGATACGCGAATGGTGAGAGTTCTGTGCCGAGGCCTGTACGAGTCGCGTCGCCCTGGGCGTTGATACGCGTGAATGGGAGGCCGTAGTCGCGACGCGACACATCCGGCGACTGAGCGGGAGAGCTCACCCACGACCACGTACTGTAGTAATTCGTTGTCGTCTGCCCATCCGGCGCGACCACGCTGTTGTATATGAACCGGACCGGGGGCCGCCTGAAACGCGTGACATCGCACCAGATGTCGGGCCCACACCTTGGAATCGGACCGTTCCCTTCGCACGTCGGCCACCCAGATAGGCTCTCCGGGCCAACACGCTCATTTATGTATCGCCATACTGCGGTCGCGGATGTGTTTAGGCCGTTCGCGTAATATCGCCGTTGCCTAACTCCGGGGCTTCGATCCAGGAACTTCTTCGGGTAGCAGACGTCGTACTCGTCGAGGACCGCAGGTAAGCGGTAGATCTGATAATCCCACTCGATTGCACCCTTCGTCGGCAGCACCAGCGATCTGAGTGCCGCCTGCTGGCAAGTGGGAAGAGGGCCCTCGTCATCGGGCGGCGGCTGGTCGGATGGGAACGCATTGGTGTAGTAGTAGTCGAGTTGGTATGTCGGCAATGCCGAAGTTTCGTCCAATGCCGCCGTGGCCACGATACCGTTGAGAAACGGTACGGAGACGAAGTACTCGAGCGGGTCTTCATACAGCTGCGTCGTTTCACATCCCCTCGAGACACGAGGGCCAGGTGATTCTTCACTCGTGCTCACGATGTAGGTCAAGTCGTATGTCAATGTGCGGTTGGGCTGGTTTGAGCCGCTCGCATTCGATGCGACATCGAGCACAACGGAATCCACGACCTCTCGCGCGTACTCGGGGTCGCCGAGCGACACGTAGTTAATCACATGACTTCGGCCGATCGAGTCCGCGACGGTTACGCTCGTCACGCGGTTGTCGGGATCGTCCGCAGCACGCTGATAGGAAAAAGTCACCTCATTGAACGTGTCGGTACTGATCAGGTTTCGATCTCGGATTCGAACGAGATCCCAGACGTAGGTATCAGACAGCCGTCGGAACTCGCGCACGATTCCATCGGGGGTCTCCACCATCCTGACGTCATCGCTGGCGTCGTCCGGATCGAGCGGGTTGCAGCTTCGAACCAGCCGCATTCGCGTATACGTCGAATCTCTGGTGTATTGAACTTCCTGCACTCCCAGCAATCCTTCGAGGCGGCTACCCCAGCAGGGCGACAACCCTGTCGCCGGATCTCCCGGGTGAAGCTTCGGAACGAATTCGTGCTGCGCACCATCGGGGCTCTCGTAAACCCAAGATTTGAATGAAGGGTCAGCCTCTCGTTCCTCGCTGCGATTTGTAGGATCCTCGGGCGCGATGAGCCTGCCAAGGTGCAGCTGCCACCCAATCCCGGCGTTTGATCGAATCTCCGGATGTGCTTCAACGTACTTGTGGGTCGCGTCCAGGTCGGGATGCTTTGGCGGATAGAGTTCATGATCCCATACCTTGCTGTTGTAATGGAGCGCGAATTGGTAAGAGAGGTTCGCGCCTACATGAAACTCTGGACCGATCGGTATTCGCAACGACATGTTCCCGTTGAACATGTTTACGCTGTCGACATCACCTACTGCAAAGGTCTTGTCGGCGGCGAATCCACGTTCGATATTCGGGTGAGGAAACGCCTGTGCATGCATTCCGGGCGCTACGAGGACGGTAAGCAGCAGGGTAGCCGTGGCCAGTCTTTGATTCATCGTTGTGTCTCCGGCGTCTCGTCGAGGGATCAGTTCGCCTGCGGCAGAATCTCGACCACGTAGTAGGACATGCGAACAGCGTCGATCGCGACGACTACATCGTGTGGCTTGAGGACGTCGAGCGAGCCCGCCGATGCCGTCACCGGGGTCATTCTTGCGAGCGGGTGGGACGACCAGCCAGGTCGCGCGCGATCCTCATCGGTCATGCCGCCCCTCGCCGCAATCATCTTCCAGACTCCCTGTTTCGGCCGGACCACGGAGATCTGAAGCTGCCGCCTCGTTGTCTCGAACCTGTCGGGACGAGCCTGTGTAGAGCCGGGCTGCAAGCCGTTCGCGAAGGGGCTTGAGGTCATCTGGATCGCGCCACCCGAGGGCGCTCCGGCGATGTACGCTCCAGAGCCCGTATCGATCGCCACCCAAACCGAGCTGAAGGGAACCCCCCCTGCGACGAGCATCTCGCATCGGCCAGTGGCATCGCATGGGCTCAGGTCTGTGGCATGCTGGACGGAGGTGGCGAAGTCTTTCGTCTTGCGCGCGACCTGCACCCACGCAATCTCTCCGGAGGGCGTGGCACCCTCTACTACCACACGACCGCTTGAGAACGACATCTTGAGTGCAGAGGGCGAGGCTTTCGCAGCCTCGGCGGGGACCGCGACGCCCGACAACACGACGCTGAGCATCGAAATACTCACCACCGTTGCGATGCGGCGTACGATCCTCTCGGGGGGCAGAGCGTTCTCTTTGATCACTTGCGACTCCTCTCGTCCATTGCCATTGATACCGTTACAGCGCGACTGTCGCGAGCCTCCCGCGGACTGCTTCACGTCAACCGATCAGACTTCCGGCTGGAGTCTAGGTGCGGTACCAACCTGCTCACCGCGTCGGCGCGCACTAGACAGCGATTTGGGAGATCATTCCGTGACGCCCGTTGTCCGCGGCCGAACGCGACCAATGCTACTGATCCGCCATTCGGTACGTTCGAAACCTCGACTACGTCGCCTCGAGCTGTCGCGAGGATATGTGCCTGGCCATATGGCGGAAGCCACATCAACATCGGGGAGGGCGCCATTATAGAGAAAGCGAGTGGAAAGCGATTCGTCAACGCTCACCTCATAGGCCGTTCGGAGCTTCGAGCCAGCCGTATTCAACAACAGTCCCGATGTTTCGGGAAACGGGCGCGCTGCACGCTTTAGGCTTACCTATCGCCCGCGCGGTATCTTGAAACTCAATTCCGCCCTTCAACCTGTATCTTCTTGAAAAGAATTCCTCGGTCCCCACGCCCCCTGGAGCACTCGGGCCGGCTTCGCAGAGCGCGCATAGCGCGTAGGACGTTCAGCTCGGAGTAAGACCGAGGGCCACCAAACTGAGCTTGCACGTTTACAGGTTGGCCGATTCGTTCGTCCCCAGCCGTGTCCACCGTCACCGTTCGGAGTGACTGCACTCGCGGTGCTGACGGGAGCGCCGACCCTTAATCAACCACCGGCGCAATTCACGATGCGCTGGGATGCCATTGTTCAGCGCTGCGTTTGTCTCGCGGCTTGTCCTTAACGCGCCTGCTCTCCATCCACGTTCGTTTCAATGTCATTAATGCGGAAGATAGCGCGGTACCTACGCATCTCCTCGCAGCTCAAATAGACGCTGCCGAGCCGTCTGACCTGTATTCGAAGCGAGGGCGCCGTACCCCGTTCTCCTCCTTAGAGCGTCAGCCTAAGCGGCGAGAGGAGACGGAGTCGTTGGCCACTCGGGGGGGTCCGGTGGGATCGTGCAGCCGAGTAAGCCCGCGGTTTGGCCCTTGCCGCGCGGTTCGAGCGTGCTCCTACGGACCTGTCGTACGGAGCTCAGCGCTGCGTCGACGAAACTTTTCGAGGGCCGGCGATTGTAGTGAACGTATTGGGAATGCAAATCACCGCGCGGGACCGCCGATACGAAGACCGCAGGCCTGATCACATCTGCGCGGACGTAATGCCACACGTCAGAGCGCCCGAGTATCTTTCGTGATTCCTTCGACTCTTGTAGGATCGGGACGATCGCTACCCTGGTCGTCTAGGGATTCACGCAGGCCACCGAAGCTCGCGAACTGGCATCTGCTAGACGCCTCAGTCTCTCGACTCGCAAGGCGCCCGCCCTCCTGGATGCGCTGCTGGCTGTCGGCTCCGGCCGCGGTCTCGCGTGGCGTGCTCTACGAGTCGCTCTGGCACGACACATGTGTGGAGGAGGCGAATCTGCAGCCTCTCATCCACGAGTTTTGAACGGAGCTCGTTGCTGATGCTCCTAAGCCTCGCTTCGTGAAGGCGGTGCGCCGCTTCGGCTATCGCCTCGGCGCCGATTTGCAGTCTCCGGATCGACCTTCGACTGAGCCCCCTCGCTTCATCGTCCGCGTCGAGCGAAAAGAGAGTGGGTTCGCCGACTAACGGGAGCTCGTGAGTCGAGATCTGACCGTCGTCATCCATGTCACAAAAAGCGATTTCTCTCGTAGGCACGCGGTATTCGTCGTGCGCGGAGAAAGCGTTTGAGTGGAGGATCTCGGAAGCAAGGACGGGAGGTTCGCCAGCGAGATCCGAACGGTGGGTCCGCCTCCCGTCTTCCCCGGCAATGCGCCGTGAACCGCATCGTTGACGATCGTCTCAGGCCTGCGCTCGGAGGAAACGGCTGACACCAATTCGACATCCCACAGGTGCGACCCTCCGGCACGTATCGCGCAGCGTGGTGTTCCCGCTGTCGCAGCAACGACAGCATCGCTGGCACGAGTCATTTGTCCGCCTCCGATCGGAGGGCCGGTAAATGGGGTCACGTTCAACGGTCAGCGCTTATGCGGCGGCCGCCCTCGATCCTCAGCACTCGGCATTGACCCCTCAGTAACGACGTCCTTGCGGAGCGGCCCTGACTCAATCAGCACGACGTGGCTCGTGATCGAACCGCGGGCGCAGGCGAGGTAGCGGCTGTCGGGAGACCAAGTGAACCAAGAGATCTCCGAGCCGTCGGCAAAGGCGCAACCCGCTCGGGCGCCGCTCCGTCGATCGCTTGTCACCAGATGTCGGCCACCCGTTTCCCTTACGAACGAACGTGAGCGCGCGGCCGTGGGGCGTCCAGCAAGTCTTGTGATTGGTGGCGCCGGACCAGAAGTTCACGGGGATGTCGAGCAGAGTACGCGGCGCCGCTTCACCGACTGGCACGACGGCGATCCTTGGACGCGTCTGCGCGGGACTCCACCAGGAGCGCGCGAGTATCATCCCGTCGGGCAAGATCGAAGGCAAGGCCGCCGTCAGCTGTTCGCGCCGGCCTCCCCCCAGGCTCACACGCCAGACCGTTCGGACGCCCGAGCTGTTCGTGTGAAACTAGACCCATTGGGCGTCGCGCGACACCGACGGGCTCGTCTCGTGAGGTCCCGTCGTGAGGGCGACCGGCGCGTTGTCGTCGGCATTCACGCGCCAGATGTTAGGCCGTACGCCGCACATCGACACGAAGACGAGGTAGCGGCTGTCGGCGGTCGCATCGGGGAGCACATCACTGTGCCCGTCCGAGAGCCGCGGCGGCGCGCCTCCCGGCGGTAAAACCGACCAGCGATCGCGCTCGTCGCTTCCTTCCGAGGCATAGACGACCCTGCCGTCGGCAGTCCAGGTCAGCCCGCTCGCGCCGTCGATGTTCTCCGACGACGGTACGAGCAGCCGCGCGCGCGCCGAATCGCCCCCAGGGACGAGCCAGAGCTTCGAGCTCTGCGTCTTCTGCAGCGTGAGAAGGCTCTTGCCGTCGGGCGCGACGCTGAGCGCCTCGTAGTCGTTGAGGTCGTTCGTGATCCGGCGCCCGGCGCCTCCGCCGCGCGCGACCAGCCAGAGCTGATTCCAGGTCGTCGTCACCGACTCCTTGCCGTTGACGACGAGCCAGTCGCCCTCGCCGGCGCAGGCGAGACTCTCGGTCATCCGCCAGCCGGGGCCGATCCAGCGCATCGCACAATCCTCGATCGCGACTTCCATCAGGCGGGTCTCGAAGCCCTCAGTGAACGCCCCGAGGCTCGCGATGAGATGCTTCCCGTCGGGAGCGCAGGTCACGGAACCCCACGCGTCGGGCAGCTTTCGAGCGCTGATCGTATTCCGCTCCGAGCCATCGGCCTTGACGACCATCAGCAGCGTCTCACCGAGCTTCCGGTCCTGGGGCGTGTAGGTGATCCAGATGCCGTCGCGCGATATCGCGATTCTGCCGTGCATGTCCTCGAGAATCGTCTGCGTTGCGCCTCCGCCGAGAAGCGGCACGCGGCGGACCGATCCGAGATTGCTCGCGTTGTCGGCGCTCACGTCGTAGACGTATTCTCCGTTAGGCGAGATGATGCAGTCGACGTAATGGACCTCGCCGAGCGGCACGAGCGCCACGTCACTTGTGGTCGCGATCTGCCGGACCCAGAGGCTCTGCCCCTTCCCCTCGTCGACGGCGTGGACGAGATACCGGCCGTCCGGAGAGAGAGCCATCGTGACCGACTTCGACGTTCCGCTGATGCGACGGATCTTCATCGACTCGAACGGCTCCGGAGCGGGGCCGCGGCGCATCACGAATGCGAGCGCGGCGAGGGCGAACGCGGCCACGACCACCGCGGTGATCAGCGGCACGCGGCGTCTTCGAGCGGTCGCGGGCGGCCTCGACGCTCGGGGCGTCGACGCGGGAGGAATCGTATCGAACTGCCGTTTGATCTCGCGCAGCTCGACCGCGAGATCCTTCATCGACTGGAACCGCTCCTCCGGATCCTTCGCCAGGCATCGTCGCGCGATCCACGCGAGCTCGGGCGGCGCGTCGGGCGCGCGCTCCAGCAAGGGCTGCGGCTACGCGTGAAGGATTCAGATCGCGGTGAATGATCCCCGACGTATGCGCCTTCGCGAGCCCCTCGGCCGCCTGCGCCAGCACGTCGATCTTCTGTCGTAGCGTGAACCCCGGCTCGAGAATCTTCGTCCGGAGCGTCTCTCCCTCGATCAACTCCATCGCGATGTAGTGCGTCTGCCGCGTGCCGTCGGGCCCGGGAATGCCGGTCCTGCCGATTTCGTGGATCGTGACGATGTTCGGGTGGTTGAGGGCCGAGGCCGCCTTGGTTTCCTGGACGAAGCGCTGGACCAGGTCCTTCATCCCGACGAGGTGGGGAGCGAGAATCTTGACCGCGATGTAGCGGTCGAGCGCGGGATCGTACGCCTTGTAGACCTCGCCCATTCGTCCGACGCCGAGGACCGAAACGATCGTGAAGTCTCCGACGGTAGCACCGGGCGGGAACGAGGGCATGGACGCGCTTTCGGCCGGAATTGTATGCGCTGGGAAACGCGAAACGCGGAACGCGAAACGCGAGACGGACGTGCGTCGGATAACGCCCCGGGGCCCCGGTCAGGCCTCGATTTCGCGGCGCCGTGGCACCGCCGCACCCTCCCCGGTTCCGCGTTTCTCGTTTCGCGTTCCGCGTTTAGGGCACGCAGGTGTTAGCATCACCCCGTCTATATGCATACAGAAGGACTTCCAGACCATCCAGTCGTCACGACAGACAAGCGATTCGAAGATCTCGGCCTCTCCGAGGCGATCCTTGCCTCGATTCACGCGGTAGGCTTCGAGCACCCCACTCCGATCCAGTCGGAGATCATTCCGCGCGCGCTCACCGGACGCGACCTCATCGCGCTTGCGCAAACCGGGTCGGGCAAGACCGCGGCGTTCGTGATCCCGCTCGCGGAGCGGATGACGCACGGCAACGGCGTTCGCGCCCTCATCATCTCGCCCACGCGCGAGATCGCGCTCCAGACGCAGACGTTCATCGAGCTCTTCGGGAAGAATCACGACCTCGAGTCGGCCTGTCTCATCGGCGGCGTGAAGATGGGGCCGCAGCTCGACGCGCTCAAGGCGAAGCCCGACATCGTGGTCGCCACGCCGGGCCGGCTCTACGACCACATCCAGCGGCGCACCATCGACGTCAGCAAGGTCGACACGCTGATTCTCGACGAAGCCGACCACATGCTCGACCTCGGTTTTCTCCCGCAGGTGCGGCAGATCCTGCGGCGCGTCCCGGCGGAACGCCAGACGATGATGTTCTCCGCCACGATGCCGCCGGCGATCGAGGAGCTGGCGCGGACGATGCTCCGCGACCCGGAGCGGGTCGACATCATCCCCGAGGGGCGGGCTGCGACGGGCCTCAGCCACCGGCTATACGTCGTCAGCGTCGACAACAAGCGCCCCTGTCTCCGCGAGCTGCTGCACGAGGAGCTCGGATCGACGCTCGTCTTCGTCCAGCGGAAGATCGACGCCGAGTGGATCTACCACATCCTTCACAACGAGGGACACCCGGTCGCGCGAATCCACTCCGACCGCTCGCAGGGGCGCCGCGTGGAAGCGCTCGAGAACTTCCGCGAGGGACAGCACCGGATCCTCGTCGCGACCGACATCGCGGGTCGCGGCATCGACGTTCCCGGCATCACTCACGTGATCAACTTCGACATGCCGGAAACGGTGGAGGAGTACGTCCATCGTGCGGGACGCACCGCGCGCGCCGAACAGTCGGGCATCGTGTCGACGATCGCCACGTGGCAGGATCTCAGGATGGCCACGGAGATCGAGGCGGCGATCGGGCAGACGATCCCGCGCTGCAGTGTCGCCACGATCCCGCCATGGCTCGAGGCGAAGGGCGGCGCCACGAAAACGCGCGAGCGCCGCCGCCTCTAGCAGGGTTCGAAGGCGACGCATGATCTCGCGGGCGAAGATCTGGTCGGTCATCAAGCTGATCCCGAAAGGGCGCGTGGCGACGTACGGGCAGATCGCCGAGCTCGCCGAAATGGAAGGGCACGCACGCCAGGTCGGCTACGCGCTTCACGCGCTCCCGCAGGGAAGCTCCATGCCCTGGCACCGCGTGATCAACTCGTTCGGAGAGATCAGCGCCCGCTCCGGCGACGACTCTCACGAGCTGCAACGCAAGCTGCTCGAGGCCGAAGGGGTCGAGTTCGAGCACGACGGCAGGATCGACCTGCGGCGCTATCGCTGGGAAGCCCGGAAGTCGCTCGCATCGCTGCGAAAGCGCGACCTGCCCGGACGTTAGGCCGCGCTCAGCCGGCGACGACCCGGACCGCGAGCTCGCGCATCATCGCGCGGGTTTTCTCGCGGTCGAATTCGCGCATCACCCAGTCGCGACCGGCGTGCGCCATCCGCGCCGTGGCGTCACGATCGCGAAGCATCGCGATCACTGCGCGCGCGAGGTCGTCGGGCGTCGTCCGGACCTCGGCGGCGCCGTCGGGAAACGCAACGCCCCGGAGCGCAGCCGGGAACGCCGCCACCGCGAGCCCCGCCTCACACGCCTCGAGCAGCTTGACCGACTGTCCGGTTCCGAAGCGGACCGGCATCACCGCCACGCGCGCGCGGCGGAGGAGCCTCACGCGGTCGTTCATCGGGCTCTCGATCTCGACACCGTCACGGCCGTTCGCCGCGCGAATCGACGCTGGCGCATCGGCTCCCGCGATCACGAGCCGCGCCGCGGGGAGAGCCTCCCGGATGGACGGCCAGATCTCGCGCAGCAGCAGCTCCGCCGCGTCCCGGTTGGCGAAGAAGCCGAGCCTCCCCCAGAACGCGCAATCGAGGTCGCGCTCGGAATCTCCGGGAGGACGGATCTCGACGCCGACCGGGATCACGATCGCGCGGCCCCCGAACGGCTCCCGTTCGGCCTCACCGACCACGACCACGGCATCGGCGTCGCTTGCCGCGAGCGTCTCGCGAACCGACGTCAACCGCGCCTCACGCGCCCAGAACGCTCGCAGAGGCCCCCTGGCGCCGCGCGCGCGCTCATCCATGCTGCGGCTCAAGGCGTCGACCGCGTCGACCACGAGACGCGGCGCAAGGGCCCTTGCGTCGATCCAGGGAAGCGTTCGCGTGAGGAGGCAGACGACGATATCGAACCGCTCCCCGCGAAGGCTTCGGAATGCAGAGTCCCATCCCACCCGCCCTCCCAGCGCATCGTGAAGCGGGAGGCCGCGCGCCAAGGTTCGAAACGCCGCGCCCGCGGCCCGCAGCGAGGAGACCGGCGCCCCGACGTGGCGAATTGCGGCAGGCACGAGCGAGGCGTCGCCGACAGGCGAAACGAGAGTCACGTCGAAGGTCCCGCCGAGCGCCGCCACCCACTCCGAGGCACGAAGGCGGTCTCCGGTGGTGGAAGGCCAGGGGAATCGCGAAGCGACGACGAGCGCGCGCATGACGGAGCGTCGCGATCGTAGCACAGCGCTCAGGCGCGCAAACCGCGGTAGAACTCGACGAGGCGCCTTCCGAGCTGCTCGCGATCGAGCTCGCGCGCGACGAACTCCCGCGAGGCCGCGGCGAGGCGCGCGCGCAGTGTCAGGTCTCCCTCGAGGCTCACGAGCGCCTCGGCGAATTCATCCGCGCCGTCGGCGATCACGAGCTCGCGTCCGCTCTCCAGTCCGAGCCCTTCGGCGCCGATCGTGGTCGACACGACCGGCACGCCGAGCGCCATAGCTTCGGCGATCTTCACCCGGACGCCGCTCCCCGACAGGAGTGGCACGGCCATCACGCCCGACGCCGCCATGAACGCGCGCGCGTCGGGCACCTGCCCCACGATGCGGATACCCGCATCCTCCGCCTTCCTCACCAGCTCCGCGGGCGGGTTGCTTCCCGCCGCGACGACGGAGAGCGACGGCGCAAGCCGCCTTACGCGCGGCATGACCTCGTCCGCGAGCCACGCGAGCCCCTCGACGTTAGGCCTATAGTCGAGCGAGCCGATGAAGAAGATTCCGCGAATGCCGGCAGGCGCGGCGTCGCAGCCCCCGGTGTCGATGCCGATCGGAATGACCATGGCCGGCTTCGCGTATCCGAGCGCTCGAAATGCCGCAAGGTCGCCCGCGCTGATCGCGACGAGCGCGTCGCTGGCGGCGTTGGCCGCGCGCTCGTGCTGACGGAGCTGCGTCGCGACTCGCCGCATCGCGACGCGGCTCGCCGGCCGGCGCGCTCCATCGGCCAGTCGTTGCCAGATCTCGTGCTCGACGTTCTGCGAGCGCATGGCGACGATCGCGCGCGCGCCGCCGGAGCGTGCGGCCGCGATGCAGCGCGCGAGCATCGGCCCCTCGATCTGCACGACGTCGACGTCGCCGCGCGCCACGCGGTCGCGCACGAAGCTCTCGAGTGCCCGCGACTGAAAGCGCGACGCGACGACGCTGCGCGTTCGAGAGAGAAGGCCGAGCCCGACGCGAAGCGCGCTCATCGAGGTGTCGTGCGGCAACGCCGTGAGCGCGAGCGCTCCCCGGCGATCGGGGATCTCTCGCGCATCGCTCCGGTGTTTGAGCGGGTTCAACGCGACGAGCTCGACCTCGGCTCCCGCGTCGCGAAGCCCGAGCGCGATCGCGTTGATCGCGACGCGCCCGCCGTCGAGCGGCGGCCACGGCACGCGCGGAGCGACGACGAGGATTTTCATGCGGAAACGAAAAAGCCGCCCGCGGACGAGTCCGCGGGCGGCTGAAACGAACTAATCAATGGCACTCGGCGATCGCGTCCGTGTCCTGTTTCGGCGGGAATGCCTGTCCGATCGGATTCACGTACTCCTTCGGTAGCCCGGTCGTCATGTCGGTCACGATGATTCTCACGCCGACGTTCGTCAGACCTCCCGCGAACACCCAGTAGCGGGAGTTCAACGCGCAACCGTCGAGAACCTTGATGACGAGCTCGACGTTGTCCTTGTTGAAGAACCAGAAGTAACCGGTGTCTCCGCCGAGAGCGACCGCCTGACCCGTGCCAAGCCCCTCGTTCGTCTGCCACCAGGCCTCGACCCGGAACCGGTCCTTGTTGAGGCAGAGCGTCGTGGCGTCGGGAACGCACGTGGCGTTGGTCGTTACCTCCGGTGCGAGAGTTCGGACGTACGGAACGCCGACCGGAGCCGGCTCGTTTTCTCCCACCTCGACCCAGTCCACCGGGGTCTCGAACGACGGGAGCTCGTACGTCTCCGTTGCAACCTTCGCCGCAGCGCACGTGAACGCCTTCGTATCCTGGATCGGCTCGAATGCCGAGCCCTGCACGTTGGTGTAGACCTTCACCGCGCCGGTCTGCTTGTCGGTCACCGTCAGCGTCACTTCGATGTTGGTGAGCCCCGCGGCGAATACCCAGAAATTGCCGTTGACCCCGCAGCCGTCGAGCACCTTGGCGACCAGCTCGACGTTGCTGTCGTACTCGAACCAGAAGTAGCCGGTGTCGTCCGTGATGCCGACTGGCTTCCCGACTCCGGTGGTCACGCCATCGGGCTTCTTCCACTCGGTCTGGACCTTGAAGCGCCCCTTGTTGAGGCAGAGCGCGGTCGGATCGTCATCGCAGAGCCCGGTCTTGGCCTTCTCGACGACGACGGTCTTCTTTTCCTCGTCAACGCAGAAGCCGAGGCTGCAGCCGGTCCCGCTGCCTGGCTTGGCGACGCTCAGGGTGACCTGGTAGGTGCCGGGTTCCGCGAACGTGTGCGAAACCTGCGAGCCCGTGGCTTTCGCGGTGCCGTCGCCGAAGGTCCACTCGAAGATCGTCGGCGTCCCCTCCGACGCCGTGGCGTCGAACGCGATCGGCTTGCCGGCGTTGATCGTAGTCGGCGAGTAGCTGTACATGGCCACGAGCGGAACGATCGGAGTGCCGGAGACCGTGATCGTCTTCGTCTCCGTGTCGGTGCAGTAACCGAGGCTGCAACCGCTGCCGGTGCCAGGCTTCGCGATGCTCAGCGTCACCTGGAACGTGCCGCCGTTTGCGAAGGTATGGTTCACGACCGATCCGTCGGATGTGCCGCTGCCGTCACCAAACGTCCACTGATAGATCGTCGGGCTTCCCTGCGACGTGCGCCCGTCGAACGACACGCTCTGCCCCATGGAGATCGTCGTCGGAGAGTAATTGTACGCGGCGGTCAGCGTGGCGCCGCCGGTCGTTGAGGTGACCGTCACGCTCCTCGTGGCGGAGGTGCCCGAGCAGCCGCTGTTGGAAACCGAGACGTTCTTGTTTCCGGCCGTGCTCCAGGTGATCGAGATCGAGCTCGAGGTCGACGAACCGCTTCCGCCGCCGGTCGACCAGTTCCACCCGGTCGGCGACGGCGAGCAATTCGTGGCGCTCGCGTAGAACGAGAGCGGCTGGCCTGTCGTACCCGAAGTGGCCCCGGTAAGGCTGACCTTGGCGACCGCGGGCGTCGCGAGGGCGATCGCCTTGCTGTGAACGATGACGCTCGTGTCGGGCCCACGCACGACCCTCAGGCAAGGCTGGTACGTGCCCGCGGAGGTGTAGGTGTGGCTCGTCTGAGGTGACGCGCCCGGGGTGCCGAAGTTGCAGCTGCTCGAACTGGTTCCCGTGTGGTTCCAGTCGTAGGCCCACGTCTCGGGGCTTCCGGTCGAGGCGTCGGTGAAGGAAATCGGGTATCCAGTGTCGAACGCGCAGAAACCCGAGAAGCAGGAGGCGCTGAAATCGGCGACGAGCGGGATCGCGGTCACGTTGAGTGAAAGCGTCGAGCTTTCGAGCTCCGCTCCCGTGCAATCGCGAATCTTCACCTTGATGTTGTATGCGCCGCTAACCGTGTAGGTGAACGTCGGGTTAGGTCCCGTGACGGGATCGGCGGACCAGGCGCCATAGCCTGACCCGGTGCCGAAGTCCCACGCCCACTCCTTCGCTCCGGTGGTCTGCGTGTGGAACTTCACGGTGCCCGTCGTCGTGGGGTCGCTGGTCGGCGCCAGAGCGACGAAGCCGAGGGTCTGCTGGTCGAGCACGAACTGCTTCGTGGCCGTCGCTCCGTTCGGATTCTCGGCGTTCGTGACTTTGACGGCCACTTCATAGGTTCCATCGACCCAGTCGGCCGGAACGACCCAGCTGCACGTTGCTCCCGTGCAAGGCAGCACGGTGGGAGTCGGCGACCCAAGCGACCCGACAGTCCAGGCGTAGGCCAGCGGATCCTTGCCGCTGACACCGGTCGCCGCGAAGCTGGCGGTGACGCATGACGTTAGCGTCGCCGGGCTCACGGTAACGTCGGTCACGGCAGCCTCAGGCGCGAACACCGAGAGGCTCTTCGCAAGCTGCACGCAGCCGAACACGTTGCACACGTCGAGCGTCACGCTCTTCGTGCCAGTGGTCGAGAAGCTGACGTTGGACGGATTCTGAAGGAAGGTCGATACGGGGCTCCCACCCGGGAAGCTCCACGCCCAGCTCGTCGGTGATCCCGTCGACTGGTCGGTGAACGTGATCGGCGTCCCCACGAAGATCTGTGAAGGCGACCAGGTGAAGGCAGGATTCGGCTTGGCGGTGCCAAGCTTGTGAATGTCGAAAATTCCGAAGGCTGCGCGGTAGAGATACTCGCCGTAGAACTTCGCCCGGAACGGGCCGACCGAGTTGAAGCCTGTCGCGGTCTTGCGCGCGTACCACTGCCAGTAGCCGGTCGCGTATCCGCCGGCGACACCATCCGGAGGCGTGATGTCGCGCGGCAGCGACGGGTTCGACACGTCGAGCAGCCACTCCGCGCGCTCGCTGCCGATGCATTGCTGCTCGGCACCGAGGTAGAGGAACGGCGTCGTTCCGCTGCGGGAGAACGTCACGAACGACTTGGCCGCTGCCGGCGCATTCAGCACCTTGGTGGCGATCGGAGACGCGCCCGCGACGCACGATCCCGACCCGGCGCAGCTCACGTCGTAGATCTTGAGCATCTCGGGAGAGCCGGCGCGCACTGCGAGGTAGCGGGAGCTGCCGCTCTCGCTCCACATCGCGTGGCCGTACGAGAAGTCGCCCTCACCGAACGTGCCCGCGAGCACCGGCGCGTTGGGGTTCGAAAGATTCCAGACCTCGACCCCTTTCCTGTAAGTCCCGGAGCTGAGCGCGACGAGACTTCCATCGCCCGAGACGTACGTGACGTTCGAACGCGTGCCGAGGTTTCCCTTGTAAACGCCGCAGGGGGTATCGGGCGCCGCGTCGAGACAGGTGGTCGAGAAGTTCGCGGCCTGGCTCATGCTGTACATCCGGAGCCCACCCGCGGCAGAGGCTCCAAACGCCATCTTCACCGAACCGAGTTTCGCGGCGTAAACAGCCACGAAATCGCGGTTCGTGCCGTAATCCTGGTACAGAGCCTTCGGGCTGCTCTTTTCGCTCGTGTTCCAGATCGAAAGCCCGACCCCTCCGATGCCGACGACTGCGAGCATGGTGTCGTCCCCGGCCGGCGCATCCACGTCGGAGATCGGGAACTTGAGCTCGGGGTTCGCGGGAAACTGCGGAAAACCACGCCGGCGGCCATCGACACCGGTCACTTTGGCCGGCCTGTCGGGGGTGGACCGGGCATCCCAGATCTCGAAGCCGCTCGTTACGGCGGTGAACAGCCAGCCGTTCTCGGGGTCGACCGTGAACCAGAACGCATTCGTGTTGTCGTACGTCATGCTCTTGCCGTTGTGGTCGGTAGAGTCGCGGTCAGCCGAAATGGAGGTCTCCGCGGGACGAAGCTCGCCCCAAAGCGTCGACGGCACCGGTCTTGCCGGTGTGCGGCACGTGAGAAACTCGCACGTCTGCGCCGTGGCGCAGTCCTGGGCCTGAATCTGCCCCGAAGGAACGGCCGGCAGGAAAAGCGCCAGCGCAGTCGCGAGAATCGAGCTTCGTATGATTTTCATGGCAATGTATCCCCGCCTGTATTGAATATTGCTGGAGATTGTCACTCCAGGCAAGAAAAAAAAGGGGGCCGGAGTGATCCGGCCCCTTAAAACAACTGCTGTGTTCAGCTATTTCGGTTACGGCACAAAAATCGGGTTGGTGATCGTCCCGCCGCAGAGCTGGTTGAGCGAGACAGCCTGGAGGCCGACGCTGAAGCGTCCGCTCGCGTCCATGTTGTTGCTCACGAAAGCCTGCGCGTAACCGTCGGCATACACGCCACCGGCCGGAACGCTCGTGTTGTAGTTCATGAAGATCCAGCCGAACGGCTGGTCGACCGGAAGCTGCTCGCTGCCGATGATGACCTTCTGCGCTTCGGCAGGGATCGCAAGCGGATCGTCAACCGGGCAAGGCGAAACCGAGCAGCCCTGCTGCGTGACCGGGTTCTCTTCTTCGTCGAACACCACGATCTCGGTCATTCCGAGCGGGTACCAGGCCGGCGCGCCGACCGAGCACTTGAAGCCCGTCGAGTTCGGGGTGGTCGAATCGCGCCACACGTTGAACTGCGTGCCGCCCGTGAATGCACCGCCACTCAGGTAGCGAGCGCCGTAGACCGAAGGAAGCGACTCGCGCTGGTCGGTCGCGGCTGCCGCAACGTAGCGGCCGTAGAAGGTGTGCTCACCCGGCACGAAGGACGCGTAGGCGTTACCCGAGTACGAGGAACCGAAACCGCTCGGAGCGGCCGCTTCGATGTGGACGAGCACGTCGCCCTGGGCGAAGTTCTCGGCACCGTTGACGAAGAAGTAGTCGCCCCAGAGAACATTCTGGAACGTGGCGCGCGACGTGAAGTAGCCGGTGTCGCCCGGGAACTGCGTCGAGCAGCTGTTCACGGTATCAACCGTGGCGTAGCCGCGCGCGATGTCGTCGCCCAGGTTCTGACCGGAGCAAAGACCACCGAGCAGCGCCGAAGGTCCGCCGGTGAGGGCAGCCTGCAGGTGCGAGGTGTAGAGCGAACCGATCGTCGCCGGAGGAGGCAGCGTGCCCGTGCACGACGCGAAGTTGATGTCCTGCGAGAAGTCACCCTTCGGACTGATCGTGTCCTTCGGATCCTGTCCAGCGGATGCCGTCTGGGGGATCACGCCGTCTTCGATGATGTCGCGAAGGTTGATCGTCTGGACGTCATACCCCGTGAGGTAGACGTCGAAGTCGAGAACCGGAATCGACAGATCGGTGTACAGCGTGACGTGGGCCAGAACGGCCGTCGCCGACGCGTTGTTGATCGAGAACAACGTCGTCACGCCGTCCGGGTTGCCCAGATCGACTTCGAAATACGGCAGCAGAAGCGTCGCCGCCGGAACTGCATCAGGGGTGCAAAGCTCTGCCGCCATCGGCATCGCCAGCCCCATCACCACTACGGTAAGTAATACCAGCATCAACTTGCGCATCATTGTTCCCTCGCCTCCATCAAAACTATTACTCATACGACTGCTCTTCAACGTTGGTTAGGTCGACCCGTCCGCCGCGAGGCAGCTGCCCCGCCACCGGCCGGCTCGTCCGCTGATCGTCACGTAAAATGACCCGAAAACTCGACAACCCGGGCACTATAAAGGGTTCGTCCTTCGAGATCAACCCTCGTTCGCGCCGACCGAAGCAACGGGCTACCCGTCGAATACTTCCAGGTGGCCCGCTCCCTGGATCGTCCCGACCGCATGAGCGACTCCGGTGGTTCAGCGATTCACCGGGCTCGAAATTTTGCCTCGCGCTCGAGATGCAAAACTGGACCTGACAACGAAAAAGGGGCCGGTGTTACCCGGCCCCTTCGTACTGCATGTCGTTGCTGACTTCGACTACTAGTTGCCGATCACCACGTCGAGGATCGTCCCGCCGCAGAGCTGGTTGAGCGAGACAGCCTGGAGGCCGACGCTGAAGCGTCCGCTCGCGTCCATGTTGTTGCTCACGAAAGCCTGCGCGTAACCGTCGGCATACACGCCACCGGCC
>JBAZBK010000017.1:0-146498 GCA_041671505.1 Thermoanaerobaculia bacterium
GTGGACTTTCTGCGTTGCAATCGCGATGGCCTCAGGGAGGCAGTGGTCCGTTAGGCGAAATCTCGCACGAATCCGACATGCTCGGTGGACCGGCAATCCACGTGCCAGGAGTTTTCACACAGTCTCGGCGCTGCAGCCGATGAAAACGCGCAACTCAAGGTTTCGGAGCTTGGTTTCTTCAGCGCGTGCGCGTTTTCACGGCTGAGCGCCAGGCGTTCGGCGCTCGGCCAAGTGGAAAAATGTCATGAACGACGACGATCACCAAAAGGCACATTCGTTGCTCGAGCTTCTTTACCTTGCCAAGGATGGTGACGCCTTGCGTCGCTACGCTGGCGACCCGGCAGTACCGGATGACATCCGCGTACACGCGTCAGCGCTACTTGCCCGTCCTTTGCTACCGTGGGGCGCTCATCGGAAGATCGTGATGTTGCTCCTTGTCACGGGCGTCGTCGCGGGAGCGGCCGCCCTTCGCTCACCGTGGTTGCTGGTGCTGCTGGTGGTGCCACTCTCGTTTTCGCCCCGGCTCGTCGCGGAGTGCTTCCTATTCGTGGCACGACTCAGGCGAAATGAGTAGCGACTCCATGCTATGCGGTCTCCCTGAACCGAAGGCGGTCAGCCCCTGGGTCTGCGCGCACTGAATCCTCGGCAGGCGCACCGGCCACACGGGCCATTCGCGCTGTGCGCCCCGCGGACGTGCCCACATGTGCACGTATCGGATTCGACCAATTGTTCGCCGCTGGCGCTGAACACGGCACACTCGGCGCATCGCTGGCAGCGGCCCGCGAGCAGGTGGTCGTGCAAAGCATGGCCGCACTTGCAGTACTTGATCGTCGTCATCAACCATATTCTACTCTTACCGCACACCGTCCATTCTGCTCGAACGTCGCAGGCGGGGGTCATTGCGGGCCCGGAGCCGTCACTCGACACGCGCCTAACTAAGTTGCTGCAGCGGATGCGGTCGCGCGACACCATGTGTTGAAGTCTGCTAAAGTGTTCCGCGCGCGCCCGCACCGCTGAGCAACGGTCGTTAGGCGGCGGGGGACAGTTATGGGGCGAGCCGAAGATCTGTTTGCGGAGCTGAAACGTGAAGGTGAGCCCGCGGTGGACAGGATGATCGTCGATCATCAATCGGAGAACCTCTGGCTCGACTTCAAGCGCGCTGCCGCGGATGGAGACGGAACCAAATTTGGCGACTCGGATTGGAAAAACCTTTCGCGGGCGATCTCAGGCTTCGGAAACTCTGATGGTGGAGTCATCGTGTGGGGTGTTGACTGCCGGCCGGATCCACTCGTCGGCGATGTGCCGACCAAGAAAATTCCAGTTGTTAACCCGCGAAGATTTGTAAGCTGGATCGAGGGCGCGATCTCCGCCTGCACGATGCCGCCGCACGAGTCCGTCGAAAACTTTGCCTTGGAGATCGGGTCTAATGAGGGGTTTGTCGTCTCTCTCATTCCTGCAAGCTCGCTGGCCCCAATCCAAGTCTTAAAACCTGCCAATTCACTCCAGTACCTCATTCGGTCCGGCTCGTCGTTTGTTCCTACGCCGCACGCGGTCTTGGCAGGGTTGTTCGGTCGCCGACCGCATCCTCGCGTCTTCCACCAGTACGAAGCGACGGCGAAGGTGCTCCGCGTCGATGGCAAAACGCGTCTAGGTATCGATGTCTGGATCCACGCCTTCAACGCCGGGAAGACCGTGGCCCAGTTTGTGTTCGCTAATCTCTTGGTCCGAGCACCGGCTGGCGGCTCCGACATTAACGTCGTACCCGATCCAAAACGGACGAAGAATTGGCTCGTTAACAGGGAGCTTCATTCATTCTTTAGCTGTGTTAGCAATGAAAGTTACCGTCTCGCGCCGCAAAGTTTCGTCACTGTGATGCGCTGCCATTTGAATTTGGCGCCGCCATTCAAATCGCCCTACGGATATCGCCTTCAAACCGGGTGTGATGGTTCGCCCGTTGAGGTCGTAACGGTCGAAATGGACCCCGACATTCTTCAGGAGACGTTTGAAGCGGCAGTAAAATGGTTGGACGAAGGGCATTCGGAAGCGAGCGACGAAATCCTACGGCTCTTTGTTGGAGCAGTCCGATGAGACCGATGGTGGGATCCGGCAATCATGGGTCACCGCCTAACTCGTCGCTGCAGGCGACGAAGACGCGGCACACCATGTATCGTAAACTGGTCGGGCAGCTCGTCCGCGTCTTCGCGCCTGAGCTCTAGACGTTAGGCGACCATAGCGAACTGCGCGAAATGCAGCGCCGAGATCTCAACACGACCGCGGTGAAGACTAGTTCAGAACCCGGAACCTGGGAAACCAGGAAGCTACTGCCTCTTCTTGTACATCTCGTTCATTAATGCCGCGTATTCGGCGAGTGGCTGCAGACCCACTTTCGCCCGTCGCTCGTCGACGTGCTCGGGGTCTTCGATCGGCTGCGGGACCATGCCTCCGTCGACTTCGTGAAACTGGCTGCCGTAGACCTGGGGCTTTCCTTCACGAATGCGGATGCGATCCACGGTGGTGGCGAGCAAGGCTCCTTCGAGATCGCCCGAGTCGACTGCCTTCGTCATCACGTCGAGGTACTTCTTCTGCGTGGCGAGATCGGCGTGCTGAATGATGGTCCAAGCGGAGCCTGCGGCCTTCGCGCCGACGAGTGATCGGCCCGGGTAACCATGCTTAGCGATAATGCGCTCGATTTCCACCAGATTTGCGCGATCGACTTCGTCGACTTCGGCCTGAACCGCGGGATTCTCACGGTCGGCAAGCCACTTGCGACGGATGAGCTGATCGCGGTTGCGCAGCTCGAGCAGCTCGGCGCAGAGATCGAAGAGAGGTGCGTCGGCGCAGAGCTTGGCCGGATCTGCTGGGATCCACGCGGTCGAAGTAGCGACAGGCGGGGGTGGAGGCGGTGGCGCGACCGGCACGGGTGCCGCGGGCACGGAAGTGTCCGGCGCCGGCGCGGTGCGGCAGGCGATGAGCATTCCGAGGATCAGAATGACCGCGATGGCGACTCGTTTCTGCATGATTACTACGTCTCCTACAAGTATGATACGTCGAAGTTCCATGAAAGCGATTGTCAAGGGCACACATCTTCCTCGCCGATTGCTTTTCGGTCTTCTCCCTTGCAATCAGCGTCTTCCGTGTTTTGGTAGGCTGTCCATGCAGCGCGGGCGCGTAGCAACCGCTGAGCTCTGTTCGTTGCCCGTTACAGACATGAGTCCTGACCTGACCAGCGGATCCAAAACATGGGTAGACCGAATCACTGTGATGCAGGCTTCCTCGAGTGTTGCTGCCTGCAGTGATCTGAAACTCCCGTCGCCGGTCGACGTATCTCTTTCCGGTTCCCGGTATTGCATCTACCGCAGTCGGTCGAAATAGCGCCGAGGGTGGCCGGCAACACCGGACGGTGTGAAGGCGTTATGAAAATGGGCGTCATCGACGAATCACAGCGCAACGCAGCGAAGGTTGTGGGACTCGCATATCTTCTTGCGCTGCCGCCGGCGGTCTTCGCCGAGTTCTACGTGCGCACCCAGCTCATCACCTTCGATAATGCCCTGCAGACGGCGCAGAACATCATGGCGCACGAACGGCTCTTTCGTCTCGGCACCGCGAGCAATCTCACGGTCTTCGCCCTCGATGTCGTCCTGATCGCTGCTCTCTACGTGGTCCTCAAGCCGATCAATCAAACCCTCTCTCTGGTGGCCACGGGCTGGGGGCTGATCGAGACCGCAACCCTGGTCTTCGTCACGCTCACTGACTTCGACGTGTTGCGGATCCTCAGCGGCGCGGACTACCTGCATGCATTCGAAGCCAACCAGTTGCAGGCCCTGGCGAGGCTGTCGGTCGGTGCACATGGCGCTGCATACAACGTCGGCCTGGTGCTGGCCGGACTTCGAAGTACTGCTTTCTGCTATCTGTGGTTCAAGTCGCGCTTCATCCCGAGGACATTGGCGGTGTGGGGCTTGGTGGCGTCGGCTCTCATGGGAGGGTGCGCGTTCGCGTTCATCATCGTTCCCGAGCTGGCGAAGGTCGTCGGCGTCGAGATCTATGGAGCTCCGATCTTCTTCTTCGAACTCGCCATGGGCTTCAGGCTCCTCTCGAAGGGATTGGCCCCTTCCGGAACTGTGGCGGAGGTCACGTCGGGAGCGAGATGACGTAGGCGTCGGCAGCGACGCGTATGAGGAGGAGTTCCCATGACACGCGCTACGAACGCAAGGATCGCCGGAGTCACGTATCTCTTCTACGCGGCGATCGGGATCTGCAGCGAGCTGCTGATGCATCATGCGAGAGGGGGCGTCGAGGGCAATGCCGCACAACTCGCGCACATCGGCAGGTACGCGACGGACGTGCGGCTGACGATCCTGATCATGCTGCTCGAATCCTTCTCGGCCCTCGTGCTGGCTGTGACGCTGTACGCGATCACGCGCGACCAGGATCACGAGCTCGCCATGTTCGCCCTCGCCTGTCGTGTCGCCGAAGGCGTCCTCGGCACGCTCAACATCCCGAGCTACCTCGGACTGCTGTGGCTCGCGAAGGCTGGGAGTGAGGCTGGAACCCTGGACCTCGCCACAACAAAGGCGCTCCGCGAGTTTCTGATGATGCCGGTGCCGAGCGTCCCGATCGGTGCGATCTTCTTTGCCGTGGGGAGTCTGATCTTCTCCTGGCTCCTCCTGCGCGGAAGGATCGTGCCCGTCTCCATCGCGTGGCTGGGCGTGTTCTCGTCGGGCCTGCTCGTGGTGGCGCTTCCGCTGCAACTCGCTGGTTTCTCCACAGGGGAGTTGACCGGTTACTACCAGTGGCTGCCGGCGCTCGCGTTCCAGATCGTGCTCGCGCTGCGGCTGATCATCAAGGGTGCCGCGACGCCGGCGACGCGATGAGCGCGACCGCGCGTCGAAGCACATGATTCCGGGTTGCGTCGCTGTTTGTCGCTGCTCGCCGATGCGCGGCAGCCTGGCGATCGGACCTCATTCCGAAGGTTGGGCGAGGTCATGTGTCCCCCAAGGTAGTCATCTCGCTGGAGGATGGGCGGCTCTATTCTGACCTGAGTTTCGAGATGTGCGATCACGCGCTGACAGTCTCGGGAGAGATGCGACCCCATCGCGCGTCGGGCGAGGTGCGGCGCAGCACCATAGGCGGAGCATTGCTCGTCCTCCGATTCGTCGCCACGCGGGCTAACTATCGCGCTCAAACGGATTTCAACGCTCAACTCAAAGTTTGGTAGGCTGTTGCGGCAGCGCGGGCGCCTTGAGACCGCTTAGTGCTAACGTTAGGCGCAATCGGAACTGCCGCCACTCATGGTGAACTCGTGACCGGCGCAACGTCAAAAACGTCCGATGTTCTGCCGTTCAGATGGCGAATGGTCGCGCAGTCGCTGGCGCGCCCATACCGCGTCCCCTTCTCGCTGGTCCTTCTCGTTGCGCTGGTTCCCCTCTACATCATGATTCCAGAGCTATTTCCGCCGCTTATCCGGCACCGACCCGAGCTGGCGATCGACCGGGCGCTGCCTTTAGTCCCCGTGTGGGCACTCGTCTACGGAGCGCTGTATTTCTTCCTGATCCTGCTTCCGATCCTTGTCGTGCGGCAGGACGAGCTGGTCCGCCGGACCGTCTACGCATATCTGGTGATTTGGATCGCCGCGTATATCTTCTTCTTCGTCATCTATCCGACAGCTGCGCCGCGTCCGCAGAGGATTGTCGGTGAAGGATTCGCAGTGTGGGGCTTGCGCGCGCTCTATTCGTCGGATCCACCGTATAACTGTTTTCCGTCGATTCACGTCGCGCATTCGTTCGTGTCGGCGTTCGCGTCGCACCGGGTGAATCGGGGGCTCGGAGTACTCGCCACGATCTGCGCGGCGCTGGTCGCGCTTTCGACGCTATTCACCAAGCAGCACTACGTCGTGGACATCATCGCTGGGTTTGTCCTCGCCTTTGTCGCCTACCTCACGTTCCTCGCGACGTATCCGCGCGAGGGGGTTCCCGAGCTCGATCGACGCGTCGCGCCAGCACTCGCTCTCTGCATCACCGCGGTCGCTTCGCTCGCCGTGATCGGCTGCTGGCTCGCTTACCTCTGGATGGGGGAGACCCGATTCGATTTTGGTCCCTGATCATCCAACGTCCGGGTCCTCGCTTCTCGCTCACAGCGCGCCTAACTGTACGCTGCAGCCGGCGACGACGCGGCACGCAAAGTTTTGAAGGCTGGTAGAATAGCGCGTGCGCGCCGCCGCCGGTGAACCGCAGCCGTTAGACGACCTGCCCCCAAGTTGCGTACCAACTGTGAACGATTGAAATTGAGAGGACTTCAGGGATGAGACTCAGCGCTCTAGTCATGCTGGCCGTTCTGTCGTTTGCCGCAGCGCCAGCGTTCGCAACGGAAGACTACCTGCTGTACGAAAGAGCGGGGGCAGCCATCTCCGGCTTCGTACCGTCCGGCACACACGCATGGGAGGAGTTCACCGGTTCGCTAGACCTCGACCTCAGCGAGCAGCTGGCCTATCGTGAGCTTCAACTCGCGTGGCTGAAGACAGACCTTGATCAAGGGCTTCCAACTCGCGAGGCACGTGTCGCAGCGCAGCTGGCAATCCTCGATCGCTTCGTGGCTCAGGTTGATGCTCGAAGCACCCGGCTATTCCGCGCGTGGGTTCAGGCTCCGGGAACAGTTCACCTCAGTTCCACGACCGGAACTGGCCCGGTTTCGGCGGAACTGAGTAAAGTTCTCGCGGCATTCCGGAAAACACCACTCGGTTCCCCGGCCGTCTAACATCGAGTTGCAGCCGACAAGAAGGCGGCGTTTAAAGTTCTGGTAACCTGTCCGTGCAGCGCGGTCGCGTTCTTGCGGTTGAACGCTGGCGTGAGGCAGCATAGTGCCTATGCGCGAGCTGCCTAACCACGCGCATTCGACGGACGCGGGCGCGCATCAGCGTCATCGCGGCGTGGTAGAGTATCCTGTGCGGGTTCGCGCCTCTGAGCGTTGATCCGTTAGGCATTCGAACGGAGGCGCACGATGACACGAGTTCGCGTCGAGGGCTTCACCATTTCGCTCGACGGATACGGAGCAGGCCCGCATCAGGACATCGACAATCCGCTAGGCATCGCCGGGACCGAACTGCACCAGTGGCTGTTTCCAACACGCACGCTCCAGCGGGCTTTGTTCGGGAAGGACGACGGCACGACCGGGATTGACGATGCCTTCGCCGCTCGTGGCTTCGAGAATGTCGGCGCCTGGATTCTCGGGAGGAACATGTTCAGCCCCCTTCGAGGGCCCTGGCTGGACATGAACTGGAAAGGCTGGTGGGGAGACAATCCGCCGTATCACGTTCCGGTCTTCGTCATGACGCATCATCTACGCCCACCCATCGAGATGGAGGGCGGCACGACCTTCCATTTCGTCACGGGCGGCATCCGCGACGCGCTCGAACGGGCACGCGAGGCGGCCGGCGGAATGGACGTGCGCATCGGCGGTGGGGCGAACACCATCCAGCAGTATCTTCGCGAGAGCCTCATTGATGAATTGCACATTGCCATCGCACCCGTCGTGCTCGGCGGAGGAGAACGGCTGTTCGAAGGGGTTGACCTGCGGGCTCTGGGATACGAATGCGTCGAATTCGCAGCATCGGAGAAGGCCACGCACGTCGTCCTGCGGCACCAGCGGCGCGATGGCACCTAACACGCCGCAGCCGCCAACGACGCTTCACTCGAAGTAACGTAAACTCCTCGGGCCGCGAGGCCGCGTCGTCGCGGCTGAGCTCGATCGTTTCGCGTCTCAAGGGAGGACAGAATCGTGATTGAGGCCCTCGTTGGTGCAGCGGTCGGCGCCTTTACCATTCTGGTCGCGCGATTCATTCGCGGGGAACGCTGGTTGTATTCGGTGGGCCTGCTCACTCTCCCCAGCCTCTATGCGTCCTTCGCTCTTCGCGCAGGCGAGCCGGCCGTGGGCGTCAGGGAAATGATCTATGGTGTTCCGTTCCTCGTCGCCGGGCTCGCGTTCGCGTTCGTCAGCGTCCGCCAGTCAGCAGTCGTGGTCGGCGTGTTCTGGCTGCTGCACGGGCTCTACGACCTGGTGCATAGTCAGCTCATCACGAACAGCGGCGTTCCCGGTTGGTATCCCATCTGGTGTTTCATGGTCGATGTTGTCATCGGTTTGTATCTGCTGTGGCTAGCGCGGCGCATTCCTGATGCAAATCTCCGCAAGGCGTAAGCCGTAGCGGTGCCGACCGGGGACGTTTGCAGAATCAGGTCGACTCCTCGAGCGGCTACAGACGCACGACCAGGCGCATGCAGCGGATACGCAAACGTCAGGTCCTCGAGTGACACGGAGGAATGCATGATGGGCGACCAGCAGCTTCCACCCGAGACGAAAGGCGTCACGGTGACGCTACTCGCGACGGTTGACCTTGGCCCTGAGATCGAGGGCATGGCAGGGCGCCAGCTTCGAATGCGCATGGTGACCATCGATCCGGGATGCGTCTTCGGACCGATTCACGACCACAAGGACAGACCAGGCACCGTCTACATCCTGCAAGGAACGATCACCGACCATCGCGATGGCGTCGCCACGGACTATGGTCCGGGAGTGGGCTGGCCCGAAGATAGGAACACCACACACTGGCTCGAGAACAGAGGAACGGTTCCGGCGGTCGAGATCTCGGTCGATATCGTCAGGCGGGAGTAACGTCAATCGTCGCTCCAACGTGAGGCTCCCCGCGTTCGCGCCCGCGCCGCGCTCCGCATTTCGAAGTCACCGACCCGTCACAACTTGGACCCTCTCCCCCTCTGCCGTTCGCATACAATTTTGGCGCCCGCCCTCGGCGAGGCCAACCCTCCCTCGCCGGGCGATCCGCGCCAACGGCGATCCCAGGAGCATCAATGAACAAGAAGACCATCATCACTCTGCTCGTCATCCTCGCAGTCATCGCGGGCGGCTATTGGTTCGTGAAGGCCCGCAAGGACAAGGAGAACGGCGACAACAAGTTCCGGACTCAGGTCGTCGATCGCGGCAAGGTGACGATGACCGTCACGGCGACCGGCACCGCCTCCGCGGTCACCACCGTGCAGGTCGGCAGCCAGGTCTCCGGCGTCATCATGCGCATCCACGTCGACTTCAACTCGCCGGTCAAGCGCGGCCAGCTCCTGGCGGAGCTCGATCCGACGCCGTTCGAGGCGCAGGCGCAGCAGCGCCGCGCCGACCTCGAGAAGGCGAAGGTCGACCTGCGCAACACGCTGATCTCGTTGAACCGCCAGAAGTCGCTCGCGGCGCAGGGGCTTTCGCCGCAGGCCGACCTCGACGCCGCGACCGCGCAGCACGACATCGCGCAGGCGCAGGTCGAGCAGGCGACCGCCGCGCTCTCGCAGTCGGAGACGAACCTCGGCTACACGAAGATCTTCTCGCCGATCGACGGCGTGGTCGCGGCGCGGCAGTACGACGTCGGCCAGACGGTCGCCGCGTCGTTCCAGGCGCCGACGCTCTTCACCATCGCGCAGGACCTGACGAAGATGCAGATCCAGGCCGACGTCGACCAGGCCGACATCGGCCGCATCCAGATGGGGCAGCCCGCGCACTTCACCGTCGACGCCTACCCCGACGAGCAGTTCGAGGGGAAGATCGCGCAGATCCGCCTCAACGCCACGGTGAACCAGAACGTCGTCACCTACCCGGTGATCATCGAGGTCCCGAACCCCGACGAGAAGCTGCGGCCTAACATGACGGCGAACGTCACGATCGACGTCGCCGAGGTGGCTGACGTGCTCCGCGTCCCGAACGCGGCGCTTCGCTTCCGACCCGCGGACGAGGAAGGCAGCACGAAGGAAGGCAACGGCAATGCCGGCGCCGGCAACGGCGGTGCGACGGGAACCGGCGGCACGCGCTCGCCGGAGCGCTCGATGGCCGAGGCCAACCGCAGCGGCCAGCGCGGCATGGAAGCGGCCTCTTCGGCGCTCGGCCAGGCGACCGCGCGCAACCGCAAGCCGCCGACGACGGTCTACATCCTCGGCGAGGATGGCAAGCCGAAGAAGGTCGAGATCCGCACCGGCATCACCGACGGACGCTACACCGAGGTGGTCAAGGGCGAGCTCAAAGCAGGCGATGCGGTGATCGTCGGCACGGCGACGTCGAAGGCCGACAGCCGCGCGCTCCCCGGCGCGATGGGACCGGGCATGGGCGGCCGCGGGCGATGAGCTCGCACGCCACGGTCATCGAGACCCGCGACCTCATCAAGGTCTACCAGATGGGCGAGACGGAGGTTCGCGCTCTGTCCGGGGTAAGCCTCGACATCGAACAGGGCGAGTTCGTCGCGATCATGGGAGCGTCGGGCTCGGGCAAGTCGACGCTGATGAACATCCTCGGCTGCCTCGACCGTCCGACGTCGGGGACGTACCTCCTCGACGGCATCGACGTCTCGGGGCTCGACAGGAACGCGCGCGCCGACGTGCGCAACGCGAAGATCGGCTTCGTCTTCCAGAGCTTCAACCTGCTCGCGCGGACGTCGACGCTCGAGAACGTCGAGCTGCCGCTGCTCTACAGCGAGAGCGCGCTCTCGCAGAAGGAGCGCCACGAGCGGGCGCACGCGGCGATCGCGCGCGTCGGCCTCAACGGGCGCGAAGGGCACTACCCGTCGCAGCTCTCGGGAGGGCAGCAGCAGCGCGTGGCGATCGCGCGGTCGCTGATCAACGACCCGGCGATCATTCTCGCCGACGAGCCGACCGGCAACCTCGACTCGGCGACGTCGGAAGAGATCATGGCGCTCTTCCAGGAGCTGAACGACAACGGGAAGACGGTCATCCTGATCACGCACGAGCACGACATCGCCGCGCACGCGAAACGGATCGTCCACGTCAAGGACGGCCGGATCCTGAGCGACGACATGCACGAGCAGTTGCGGGTGAGGAAGTCGTGACGACCTTCCTCGACGCGGCCCGCGCGACCTTCGCGCCTTATGTGGCGCAGACACTCCTGTCTGCGGGCGGCGCGAAGCGCCGCCTTGTAGCCGAGCATTCCGATGCTCGGCTCCGTGGACCATCGCATCGGCGAGCGGCGCATCGGAATGCGCCGCCACTAGGTCGCCTTCGGCGACGCGCAGGCAGGAGTGCCTGCGCCACACCGGTCGCACCGTTTCTCAATGCCCTTGCCCGGCTTCCCGGTCCGTCGCATCGACGAGCGGCGCATCGGAATGCGCCGCCACTCGGTCGCCTTCGGCGACGCGCAGGCAGGAGTGCCTGCGCCACACCGGTCCCGCCGTTTCTCAATGCCCTTGCCCGGCTTCCCGGTCCGTCGCATCGACGAGCGGCGCATCGGAATGCGCCGCCACTAGGTCGCCTTCGGCGACGCGCAGGCAGGAGTGCCTGCGCCACACCGGTCGCACCGTTTCTCAATGCCCTGCAGGGAGGCCACCCATGAACTCCTCCACCCTCCGCCTCTGGAACATCACGAAGGTCGGCCTCAAGGCGATCTCGCGCAACAAGATGCGCTCGAGCCTCACGATGCTCGGGATCGTCATCGGAGTCGCCTGCGTGATCGCGATGGTCGCGGTCGGCGCCGGCGCCTCGAAGGCGATCCAGGCGAACATCAACGCGTTAGGCTCGAACTTCATCATGATCTTTCCCGGCGCCTCGACCACGGGAGGCGCGCGCATCTTCACGGGACAGTCGACGCTGACTGCCGACGACGCGAACGCGCTCAAGACGGAGTGCGCCGCGGTGCGATACGTCTCGGCCGGCGTGCGCACCGGAGGCCAGATCGTCGCCGCGGAGCTCAACTGGGGGACGCAGATCATGGGCTCGGACGTCGAGTGGCCTCTGATCCGCGAGTGGAACCTCTCCCAGGGAGAGTTCTTCACCGACGCCGAGGTGAAGGCGGGAGCGAAGGTCGCGGTGCTCGGCCAGACCGTCGTCGACAACCTCTTCCCTAACGGCGAGGCGGTCGGGCAGATCGTCAGGATCAAGAACGTCCCGTTCCGCGTCATCGGCATCCTCGAGAAGAAGGGTGGCAACCAGATGGGGCAGGACCAGGACGACACGGTCGTCGTCCCCTACACCACGGCGATGAAGCGGCTGATGGGAACTCCCCGCATCGGCATCATCTACGTCTCCGCCGCCGCGCCCGACCGGGTGCAGGAGGCGATGGAGCAGATCGACTCCGTCCTGCGGCAGCGCCAGCGGATCCCTCCGGGTGGCGACGCGAACTTCATGATGCGCTCGCAGGAGGAGATCGCCTCGAGCGCCTCGCAGATGTCGAAGACGCTGTCGACGCTGCTCGGCTCGGTCGCGGCGATCTCGCTGCTCGTCGGCGGCATCGGAATCATGAACATCATGCTCGTGTCGGTCACCGAGCGGACCCGTGAGATCGGCGTGCGCATGGCGATCGGAGCCAAGGGGCGCCACGTGCTGCTCCAGTTCCTCTTCGAGGCGATCGCGCTCTCGATCGCGGGAGGAATCATCGGAGTGCTGCTCGGTGCGGGGGTCTCGAAGCTGATCGCGAAGTTCGCCGGCTGGCCGGTCGACGTCTCGATGGGCTCGGTGCTGCTCGCCTTCGGCTTCTCCGCCGCGATCGGCATCTTCTTCGGCTTCTATCCCGCGAAGAAGGCGTCGATGCTCGACCCGATCGACGCGCTGCGGTATGAATGATGGTGAGGAAGACCTCGTAGCGCGAATTGAAAATTGAAAATTGAAAAACGGTCTGGACGCCCTTTCGCTCAGACCGGCGGCGGCCGCGGCTGCAATCGCGCCGCAACACCACCCGCTGCACCACGCTTTCCATTCGAGCCTTTTTTCAATTTTCAATTTTCAATTTTCAATTCCGCCGTTACCAGTCCCTTCGCAATTACAATGACCCCGCGTGCTGCAGGAAGGAACCCGTCTCGGTCCCTATGAAATCGTCGCGCCGATCGGCGCGGGGGGGATGGGAGAGGTTTACAAGGCGCGCGACATCCGGCTCGGGCGTGAGATCGCGGTGAAGGTGCTGCCCGAGCAGCTCGGGCACGACGCCGACGCGCGGGCGCGCTTCGAGCGCGAGGCGCGCGCGATCGCGGCGATCTCCCACCCGAACATCCTCGCAATCCACGACTTCGGCAACCACGAGGGAACGTACTTCACGGTCACCGAGCTGCTCGAGGGGGTCACTCTTCGCGCACGGCTTCAGCAGGGAAAGCTCGACTGGCGGAGCGCGGTCGAGATCTGCGCCGACATCGCCGACGGGCTGGCGCACGCGCACGGCCGGAGAATCGTCCATCGCGACCTGAAGCCGGAGAACATCTTCCTCACGACCGACGGCCGCGTGAAGATCCTCGACTTCGGCCTCGCGCAGGCGAGCGAGGCGACGGTCAACCCCGACGGCGACACCTCCCCCCTCGCGGTCACCGGGCCTAACAGGATCATCGGCACGCTCGGCTACATGTCGCCCGAGCAGCTTCGCGGCGAGCCGGTCGACGAGGCGACCGACATCTTCGCCCTCGGATGCGTCCTCTTCGAGCTCGTGACGGGGCGGCGCGCCTTCTGGCGCGACACCGCGGTCGACACGATCTCCGCAATCCTCCACGAGTATCCCGACGACTACCACGAGCTCTCGCGCCTCGTGCCGCCCGACGTGGAGACGATCGTCTCGCACTGCCTGTCGAAGCCGCGCGAGCAGCGCTATCAGTCGGCCCGCGATCTCGCGATGACGTTCCGCGCAATCTCGTCGCGCTCGGGCGAGCACATCGTCCCGCTCACGCTCGGGAAGACGGCGCGGCGAAAGCGCGCCACGGCCCGCATCGACTCGCTCGCCGTCCTCCCCTTCTCGAACGTCGCCGGCGCGCCCGAGACCGAGTACCTCTGCGACGGGATCACCGAGACGCTGATCAACACCTTGTCGATGATCCCGAAGCTTCGCGTGATGGCGTCGAGCACCGTCTTCCGCTACAAGCGCGAGCAGCTCGACGCGGTGACGATCGGCAGGCGGCACGCCGTTCACACGATCGTCGCCGGACGCGTCCTCTGGAGCGGCGACGACCTGTCGGTCAGTGTCGAGATCGCCGGCACGGCCGACGGCGCGCGCATCTGGGGCAGGCAGTTCCGCGGCACGCGCGCGACGCTGCTCGCGCTCGAGGACGAGATCGCCGAGGCGGTCGAGGAACAGATCCGGGCGCGGGTCGGCGGCACGCGCGCGAAGAAGAGCGTCAAGCGGCAGCCGACGACCGACAGCGAGGCCTACCAGCTCTACCTTCGCGGCCGCTTCAACTGGAACAAGCGGACGGTCGAAGGGATCCGCCGCGGGATCGAGTACTACGAGCAGGCGATCGAGCGCGACCCGTCGTTCGCGCTCCCCTGGGTCGGCATCGCCGACGCCTACGTGACGCTCGCGACGAACGTCCCGCTGCCGCCGCGCGAGACGATGCCGAAGGCGAAGGCGATGGCGCAGAAGGCGTTGCAGCTCGATCCCGAGCTCGCCGAGGCGCATGCGTCGCTCGCCTCGGTGCTCTGGTGGCACGAGTGGGACCGGGAGGGGGCGGAGAGGGAGTTCCGGCGCGCGCTGCAGCTGAACCCGAGCCTCGCCCAGGCGCGCGACGCGTTAGGCCTGATGCTCGCCGAGGCGGGGCAGTTCGACGACGCGGCGGAGGAGCTCGCGCGCGCCCACGAGCTCGACCCGCTCTCGCTCACGATCGGCGTCCACTTCGCGCTCCCGATCCTCTTCTCCGGCGCGGTCGAGGCGGCGCTCGAGCAGCTTCTGCAGGTCCTCGAGATCGAGCCTAACTTCATCCCCGGCCTCGGCTGGCTCGGGATCACCCAGGAGCATCTCGGGATGCACTCCGAGGCGATCGAGACCTTCACGCGGATTCTCTCGATCAACGACGTGCTGATCATCCGCGCCGCGATGGCGCACGTGCTCGCGCGCTCGGGCCGGCGCAGCGACGCCGAGGCGACGCTCAACGACCTGATGTCGCTCTCGGGAAAGCGCTACGTCTCCCCCTACGACATCGCGATCGTCCACGCGGGCCTCGGCAACACGAAGCTCGTCTTCGACTGGCTCGAGTCGGCATTCGAGGATCGCTCCGCATGGATGGTCTTCGTCGGCGTCGACCCCCGGCTCGAGCCGTACAAGGACGAGCCGCGATTCAAGGACCTGCTGAAAAGGTGCGGGCTGGGCAGTAAAGGCTAGGCGAGAGGCGAGAAGGCGAGAGGCGATGAGCAGGAAGCTCCGTTCGTAGCGCCGGAGTCCTCGCGGGCGTCCTCTCCCGCGAGGCGATTCTTTCGCATTTCGCCTCGTCGACGAGACGTCGACGAGATTGCCCGCGGGACGCGGGCGCGACGAACCCCGCCTGCTCCTCGCCTCTCGCCTCATCGCCTCTCGCCTCGCCTCCAGGCGTACACTCATCCCGTACGCACATGGCAGATTCCGAACGCCGACTCTGGTTCGCGGGGCTCGAGGTGACGGGCGCCGTCGAGCTGACGAATCGCGACGAGGTGCGGCTGCGGCGCCTCGTCCGCTCGCGACGCACGCTCGTCGGCGCCGCGTTCCTCGGCGGGCCGGCCGCGATCGCGCTCCTAGGATTCGGCATCGCCGTGAGCGCGCGGGCGCTGCGGCGCGATCTCGGCGACGCGGCGGAGACGGCATTCTCTGCCGCGCTGGTCACGGGAATCCTCTTCACGCTCTTCCTGGTGCTTCCCGTGTCGCTGCTGCTGGCGCGTGACGTGTGGCGGCAGTACCGCGTCGCGGTGCGTGCCCGGCGAGGTGGCACGCTCTTCCGTTGCCGCGGCCGCATCGGCGACGTCGTCTGCGACCGGAAGACCTGGGAGCGGATCGTCGACTCGGGGCTCTTGCGCGGCGCCGCGATCGAGCTCGACGTCTTCGACGGCTCGGGGCTCCTCTGGCGCGTCAACGATCTCGAGGTCGATCGATGGATCCAGCTGCCTCGCGGCGTCACCACGCTGACGCCGGAGTACGCGACGATCGCATCGCGATGGACCCGGCCGGTGGAGACGCCTACGGGCGTCATCGACTTCAACCGGCGCGGCCTCTCCGACGGCGAGCTCGCGGAGCTTCGCGGCAGCGCGCCGCGCGTCGGCGCGATTCGCGGAACGCTGATCGCGGCGGTGAACGTTCTCGCGATCGCGAACGGCGCCGAGGCGCTGCGCGGTCACGGCGAGGCGCTGCCGACCGTGCTTGCGCTCGCGCTCGCCGTCTGGGCGGACATCGAGCTCGCCAGCCTCGTCAACATGCGCCGGCGGATGGACGCCGACGTGCGCGCGGGATGGGTCGCGATCGTCAAGTCTGCGGCGCAGGAGCGCGCGTTCCCGCGCGTCGGCGAGATCGTGGAGTACCTCCCGAAGACCGGTCTCGAGTGGACGATCGACGGGCTTCCCGCACCCTGGCGGCGAATCGCCACGCGGCGGCCCGACGCAACGTCAGGCGCCTGACGAACGGAAGAGGCCGGCAAGCGCGCCGGTGACGATCGTTGCAGCCGCAGCGAGCTCGAGCCTGACGGCGCTTTTCACGATCTTCCTGAGATCTTCCGCGAGCAGCGAAGCGAGGCGCCCCGTACCCTGCCACGCGCGCGCGACGAGATAGCGGTTGCGTGTCTGCAGGAAGAGGCGCCGCCCGCCGAGGTGGTGAGCGGTGGCAGATCCGGCGTGCGTGGCGAGGATCGAACGTTCGAGCGCGACGCTCCAGCCGCGCGACCGAAGGCGGGCGCAGAGCTCGACGTCCTCGTAGTAGGCGAAGAGGTCGGCCCGCAGGAGATCGCCTCCGCTCTCCACGTCGCGCAGCGCGGCGGCGCGATAGAGCGCGGCGGTTGCGGAGACGCCCCATGGCTCGGGCGCCGTCGAAGCGCTCGACGCGGGACTGAGGTGGAGCGCCTGGCGGATCGTCCCGTCGCTGATGTCGATGCCGGCGCCGTCAATGAGGCCGTCGGGGGTCGCGATCACTCCCTGCGCGGCCGCCAGGCGTGGAGCGGCGTCGAAGCGCGGGCGAAGCGTCTCGACCCAGCGAGGGTCGAGCTCGACGTCGTTATTGACGAGCCCGACGAACGGAGAGGAGCAGAGGCGGATCGCTGCGTTGACGCCGCCTGTAAAGCCGAGATTCATCTCCGAGCGCGCGATCGAGAGCTCGAACGGCCAGGAGCGTCCGTGAAGCCGCGCCTCGGCGGGTGACTTCGAGCCGTTGTCCCAGACGACCACGCGCGCGACGGGGCTTCGCTGCGCGGCGACCGACGCGAGGCAGCGCTCGAGGCGCTCGCCTCCGTCGAGGTCGAGGATCACGAGCTCGACGTCACTCCGCGGCGATGCGGTCGACAACGGGATCTCCCTTCACGCAATGCAGAGTGTAGCGGCCCGGCGCGGCGGGGAGGTCGATCGCGACGCTCTCGTAGACGCCTCCGGTGGAGGCGAGCTCGAAGCGCCGGCCGCCGAGCTCGATCGTCGCCGGCGCGGAGGCGCTGTAGCGAAGCTCCGACGCGCCTCCCGTGTAAAGGAACGACGCGCTCACGCCCTCGTGCAGCTGCCAGCCACCGTCGAAGCGGAAGCGCGCGACGGTGTCGACTGCGGGGAAGAGCGAGCCCCCGTCGCGGCGAACGTGCGAGTCCTCGAGCTCGACGACGCTCCCCGGCATTTTCGCGACGGAAAAGCCGGAGGCGACGACGATCGCGAGGAACGCGGCGACGACGGCCGACGGGAGAGACGATTCGACGGCGCGTTCGCGCCGCGCGAGCGCGACGAGCGCGCCGATCCCGACGACGACGAGGGCGACGGCCGCCGCTCCGTTAGGCCGAATAAGGCTCGGCACGAGCCGCGACAGGTCGTAGCCCCACCACGCGCCCACCCAGCGTCCCCACGTGCTCTCCCCGCTCGCGATTCGGAAGAGCGCGTTCGGGAAGGCGATTGCGTGGAGCGTGAGCCCCGCCGACCAGACGGCCGCCGCGACGAACGCGCCACGCGCGAGCAGACGCTCGACGGCAAACGCCGCGAGCAGCGCGAAGAGGGGAACGAAGACGACGAGGTAGCGCAGCGGCGGCGACCAGCCGCCGTGCCATTCCGAGCGCGGGAAGAGGAGCAGCAGGTAGGGAATCGTAGACACGATGCCGAGTCGCGCCGCGGCTCCGAGCGTACGCCACCGGAACAGCGCCGCGAGCCCCAGCAGCCAGAGCGGCGCCTGGAAGAGAAGCCCCGCCTGCCCGTCGACGAGCACCCCGCCGAGCCCGCGAGCGTAATTGTTCGCCGTGAAGACGTCACCCGGATCGAACATCCGCACGGTGACGGCCTGCGGGTAGAGCACGACGATGGCCAGCGCGGGGATCGCGAGCAGCGCGAGCGCCACGAACGACTTCTTCCGCGTCTCGCGCTGGAGCAGCATCCAGCCCGCGACGATCGCCGCGGAGATCAGCGCGAAGCGAAGCTTCAGCAACGCGAGAAGGACGAGCGCGAGCCCCGCGCGCCTGCGCTTGCCGTGCCTCGCGGCGCGCAGCGCTTCCGAAAAGAGGAGCGCCGCCGGAGCCTCGGGCCAGATCCTCGTCGCGTAGGCGAGGAGCGGAGGCCCGAACGCCAGCAGCGGAAAGACGACGAGGATCGAACGGCGCGAGCAGCCTTCCTCCTCGAGCAGCCGCAGCGTCGACGCGACGCCTAACGCCGCCAGCAGCGCGATCGTCGCGACGGCGCCGAAGAGGCCGCCGGCGAGGTAGCCGGGGACGAGCACGAACGCGAGCAGCGGCTCGTGCCGCGAGTACTTCTCCCCGTTCGGGCCCACCGGATCGCCCATCTGCGGAACGAGGTCGGTCCTCCCCACCTCGGAGTGCGCGAGGTTCGCGTACTGGTTCCGGAGATCGAGGTCGTGGTCGCGGACGATCGACTCGGTGACGAGCAGGTAGAACGGCTCGTCGCCGTCGACCGGCCCGCGCGACAAGACGAAGGGGACGAGAGCGAGATAGATCGCGCCCGCGACGAAGGCGCCGCGCCAGGGCGACCAGGCGAGATCGTCGGAGTCGTGGCTCGAGGCGAGGAGGGTCGAGATCGCGATCAGCTTCACGACGACGAACGCGGCGAGCGCCACGCCCGGGTCGAGCTCGATCGCAACCCGCGGGAGCAGCAGCCAGAGCGCGAGCGATGACGCCGAGAGCCCGGCGTCGACATACGCGAACCGGATTCGAAGCGCGCCGCGGAAGATCGCGAGCGGCGCAAGGCTCGTCGCCGCGACGAGGAGCACGAGCGAGACGAGCATCGTCATCGCCGCACCACCCTGATCGAGTCGATGTTGAGCCGTCCCTCGGCGGGAAGTGAAGCGGCCGCGGTGACGCGGATCGTGACCGCATCACGCAGGTCGAGCGCGACCGTTCCCGATCCGCCGAAGAAGGCCTCGTGGCCGTACTCGGCAACCGTGGCGCGCGTCGTCCACGGCCACTCGTTGCGCGCCGCGAAGTAGTGCCCCGGACGGCCGAAGCCCCAGTCCGCCACGTCGCCGATGACGATCTCGCGTCGCACGACGCGCCCTTCGCGATCGAAGGCTTCGACGCTCGCGACCGGAGTGCCCGGCTCGAGCGCCATGAGATTTCCGCCCGCGAGCTCGACGCTGACGTCGCCAGGCGTCGGCAGCGTTCGCTCGAACGACTCGCCCGGCGCAAGCACGGCGCGAACGTCGATCGTCTCGCCGCGCGCTCCGGCCGAGGAGAGGGCGATGGCGCCGACGAGCACGGCAGCCGAGAGGGCGACGGCGAGGCCGGGTGTCCGGCGCGCGGGCAGTGCCGCGAGGGCGACCACGGCAACCGTGACGGTCGCCGCGATCGGAAGCGGCAGCGGGAACCGCGAAGCGACCGCTCCCGAGTAGCCGAGCAGCGCGAGCATCGCGGCGACGAAGACCGCTGCAACGAGCGGCACGCGAACGACGTCGCGTCGCGTTCCGTCGACGCCAACGCTCTCTTCCGCCAGCAGCAATGCGAGTGCCACGATCATGTAGAGCGCTCCGAGCGACGGCCGGAGGACGAGCGCGGCCACGCCGAGCGCGACAGCGGCAAGCCTCGGACGCATCGCGAAGCGCGGAAGCGACGCGATGCTCTCGGGCGAGAACGCCGCCGTAGCGAGCGCCCCTGTCGCGAGCGGAAGTGCGCCGAAGGCCGCCAGCCCGAGCGCTGCCGGCGCCGTCCGTCGGGAGCGCAGCGGCTCGACCAACTCCTCGAGGAGGAGCACGCCGATCGCGATCACTGCGATCGGCCATGCCCAGCGCCCCGCGATCGCGGCGGTCACGATCAGCGCGCCGATCGAAAAGGGGCTCGGCCCGCGCACCGCGGCGAGCGTTGCCGCGAGCACGATCGGGAAGAGCGCAGCCTTCAGCGGATCGAGTGGCGTCACCAGACCTGCCGCGATGCAGACAATGAGCGCTCCCGCTCCGAGCCCGTCGCGCGACGCGAGCGAGAGCGCGAGGAGCAGAACTCCGACGATGACCGCTACCTGCGCGACCGCGAGCTCGCGCCCGAACGGCACGAGCTTCATCGCTGCGACGCACGTCCCCGTCAGCTGCAGACCCTCGACCGTCGTAAGGCGGCCGAAGCGCGCGAGCACCCGCCCGGCGAACGTCAGCGCGACCGCCGCGAGCAGCGCACCGTAGAGCAGGATCCGCAGGTTCTCGTCGTAACAGGCGATTCGAACGACGGCGAGAAGAGGCAGCGCGAACGCGAGCGGCGCGTCACCGAAGCGCCGACCCTCGAGCAGCGCGATCACCGCAAGAGCGGCGGCATAAAGCGGGAGCGCGCGGTCGACGAAGTTGTCGCTCGGCGCCAGGAGCGAAATCGACGCCACCGCCGCGACGCAGGCCGCAAGCGGCGCGACGAGACGCGCGAACGATCGGCTCGTGGAGTCCAATGTCGTGATTGTTACGGACGCGGCCCGTCCGACGTCGGGTTCCGAACCCAGTCGGCGTCGAACCCCTCGACCGTTTCCGCCGTCAGCTCTGATTTGTAGACGAGGCGCGCGTCGCCCGAGAGCTTCACCTGCCTCACCGATCGCACGCCGCCAGCCTCTTCGATTTCCATTTCGACGAGATAGCGGATCCCGCTCCTCGTCAGCACCGAGATCGTCCGGTCGACCTTCCCGAGCAGCGCGGAGACGCACGACGAGGCGACGACTCCGGAGCCGCACGACAGCGTCTCCGCCTCGACTCCCCGCTCGTAGGTCCTGACGCGGATCTCGTCGCGCGAGGTGATCGAAACGAAATTCACGTTCGCCCCTTCGGGAGCGAGCTCGCGGTGCTGCCGCAGCGCGCGTCCGATCGTCTCGATGTCGCGCGACCAGAGGTCGCCATGGACGTACGTCACGTAGTGCGGCACGCCGACGACGATGAAGCTTCCCTCGGCCGTACCTCCGCCCGTCTCGAGTGGCTTGTCGGGCTGGAAGTTCCGCGGCGCGGGGAGGGTGAGCGTGACCGACGACTCGCTGATCTCGGCGCTGACGACACCTGAATCGGTCTCGATCGTCATCCGGCGCGGCGCCATGACGTTCAGAAAGGCGAAGCGGGCCGCGCAGCGGGTGCCGTTCGCGCAGAAGTCGGCCCTCGATCCGTCCGAGTTGAAGTAGATCATCCGGATCGTCGCCTTGGCCGAACTCTCGACCAGAATGAGACCGTCGGCGCCGACCGAGAGACGGCGTGTGCAGATTCGCCGCGCCAGACTCTCGCCGTCGACGATCACACGGGCACGGTTGTCGATCACGACGAAGTCGTTCCCGCCTCCCGCCATCTTCGAGAATTCGAACGGGAGGCTCTTCGAGCTGCTGTCGGTGGTCTGTCTGGGACGTGTAATCATGGCGAAACCCGATCCGGCGGCACATTTTGTCACTTCCGCATCCGATTCCCGAAATCGTTCCACGGAGCCCGCTGTTCGGTTAGTGGCTGGAAGCAGTACGGAAATCCCGATCCCCGGAGGAACGACGTGAAACGATACCTGCCCCTGATCTTCGCCCTCGCCACGGCGCTGCCGCTGGCCGCCGCCGAGACGACACCTCAGCCGCCACAGCAGAAACCCGAGGACGTCTCGACCTACGTCGAGAACGTCGAGGTCCGGGTCGTGAGCATCGACGTCGTCGTGACCGACAAGAAGGACAAGCCGGTCATCGGTCTGACGAAAGACGACTTCGTGATTTTCGACAACGGCCAGCAGAAGCCGATCTCGAACTTCTATGAGGTCGTCGAGCGCAAGGTCGTCGACCGCAACGCTCCGAAGGCCGCGGAAGGCGAGCCGGAGCCGCAGGCGCCGCCGGTCAGCGATCGCGCGCTGCAGCGCCGCTACATCTTCTTCATCGACAACCTCTCGCTCGCTCCGTTCAACCGGAAGCCGATCTTCAAGGAGATGCAGAAGTTCATCGACACGACGCTGGTCGAAGGCGATCAGGCGATGATCGCGACCTTCAACCGCGACCTGAAGATCCGCGTCCCGTTCACAAACGACCATACCTACCTGAAGCAGACGCTCGACATCATCGCCGAGGAAAACGCCTTCGGTCTCCAGAACCTGGCCGAACGGCGAAGCGCCGAGTCGCAGATCAAGGACGCGAAGACGTACGAGGAGGCGCTCGGAACCGCGCGCACCTACGCCTACTCCGTGGAGAACGACCTCCGCCAGGCGGTCAACTCGATGAAGAGCCTGATGACGACCCTCGCCGGCGTCGACGGCAAGAAGGTCATGGTCATCGCCTCGGAAGGGCTTCAGATCCAGCCTGGCCGCGAGCTCTTCTTCTACATCGACGACATCGCCCCTTCGAAGGAGTGGCGCTCGAAGTCGTCGGTCATGCTCGAGGCGACGCACTTCGACTCGCACGGGCTCATCCAGTCGGTCGCGCAGACGGCCAACGCGAATGGCGTGACGCTCTACACGCTGCACGCCGGCGGCCTCGGCGCCTCCGGCGCGTCGACCTCCGCGGAAAACCAGCAGGCCACGACGCCGATCGTCTCGAACGCGGCGCTGACCAACAGCCAGGAGTCGCTCCGCATGCTCGCCGGGATGACCGGCGGCGTCGCGACGACCGGCACCAACAACTTCGGCGGAGCGTTCGACCGGATCGCCAGCGACGTCAATTCCTACTACTCGCTCGGCTACCGCTCCGGCGTCGAGCGCGTCGACAGGCAGCGCTCGATCGACGTCCGCGCGAAGAACAAGAACTACAAGGTCCGCTCGCGCAAGTCGTTCGTCGAGAAATCGCTCTACACGGAGATCAGCGACAAGGTCATCGCCAACGTCTTCTACGACTCGAACCAGAACGACCTCGGAATCATGGTCATCACCGGGCAGGCCCGCGCCGCGGGCGACGAGCGTTTCACGCTCCCGATGGAGATCCGCGTTCCGATGGACAACCTCGCCTTCATCCCGACGGCTGCCGGGCTGCGCGGCGGATTCTCGGTCTTCATCGTCACCGCCGACGACAACGGCGACATGTCGGACGTGCAGCAGCAGCAACACCCGCTCACGCTCACCGAGGAACAGCAGAAGGAATCGAAAGGAAAGTTCTACACCTATTCGGTCGACCTGCTCATGCGCAAGGGTCGCAACCGCATCTCCGTCGCCGTCGTCGACGACGCGACCAAGCAGATCGGCTACGCGACGCGCGAAGTGCTCGCGACCGACCTGCGCTGAGCGCGCCTCACGCCGCCATGCCCCGCGTACTGCTTACGATCGAGTTCCTCGGAACCCGGTACGCGGGGTGGCAGCGGCAGGAGAACGCCCTCGCCGTCCAGCAGGTCGTCGAGCGGGCGCTCGAGACGGTCTGCAAGCAGCACGTCGTCGTCCATTCCTCAGGGCGCACCGATGCCGGAGTCCACGCCCTCGGGATGCGGGCGCACGCCGACATCCCGTACGACATCCCCGACCACGGCCTGGTTCTCGGAATGAACTCGGAGATGCCGCGCGACGTTCGCATCCGCGCGGTCGAGCGCGTCGCAGTCGATTTCCACGCCCGCTTCTCGGCGAAACGAAAGACCTACCTCTACCAGGTCTGGAACGACCAGGTCGCGAATCCCTTCTTCGACCCGACGCACGCGCATGTCCCGCGCCCGCTCGACGTCGAACGGATGCGTGAGGCGGCGCAGGCGCTCGTGGGGCGGCATGACTTCCGATCGTTCAGCGTGCCCGATCCGGAGGTCAACTCGACCGTCAGGACGATCGAGCGGGTCGAGCTCGTCGCGAAGCCGAGCCGCGTCCAGTTCCGCGTGACCGCCGACGGCTTCATCCGCTACCAGGTGCGACGGATGGCGGGAATCCTGATCCAGATCGGGACCGGCGCACAGCCAGTCGGCGCCGTCGCCGACGCGCTCGAGCCGACCTTCGCCGAGTCGCGCTGGACCGCCGACGCGCGCGGCCTCGTGCTCGAAAGCGTCGAGTACAGTTAGGAGCACTCGGTAGGCTCGGAGCCAAAGTTTCAAGTATTCGGGCGTGAATACTTGAAACTTTGGCTCCGACCCCATCGGCGCTATCCTTCAGTTCTGACCACGCCGACACGCAGCATCTCGCGCCCCCACCTTGCATGGGCACTCGCACCGATTGCACTCCTGGTGATCGCACTCGTCTCCGCGGAGCTGCGCGTCGTCTCCCCGAAGTTCATCTACCTGGAGGCAGGAATCTTCTGGCCGGCGTGGAATCTCTCGTTCTGGTTGCTGGAGAACGACAAGCCTACGAGTGCCTGGCTATTCGCGGTGAATCTCCCCTGGTACTACGTCCTGCTTTCGCCGACGCTGGCCCTCGGCTCGTCGTACCGCGCGATCCGCATCATCGCGATCGTCGTGCTCCTCGCCCTCCTCCTCGCTCACCTATGGGTAAGCGGGATCATGGCGAACATCGCGTACTCGTTCGCGTACGGCGATCACAATTTCATCCCGCGCTGACCCGCACACCCGACGTGGCACAGCGTCCCCGGCCCTACCGCGCGACACCTGCCGCGGCTCCCCGGCCGATCAATTTCCTTCCGATCTGTACTAAGATTCCGCGAGGCCCGATGATCGACCTGAGCAAGCTCGCCGAACCCGGATCGGCCGAAGAGGAGATCCTCAGGCGGATCGACCTCGGCCGCCTCCCGCGCCACATCGCCGTGATCATGGACGGCAACGGGCGGTGGGCCAAGGCACGACGCCTTCCTCGCGTCGAAGGGCACCGCGCCGGCATCGCCTCGGTCCGCGAGATCGTCGAGACCTGCGCCCGGCTCGAAATCCCCGTCGTCACGCTCTACGCCTTCTCGGTCGAGAACTGGAAACGCCCCCGCTACGAAGTCGCCACGCTGATGATGCTCCTCAAGGAGTACATCCGCCGTGAGATCCGGACGCTGCAGGACAACAACATCCGCTTCGTGCCGATCGGCCGGCTCGAGGGACTCGATCCTTCGGTGCAACGCGAGCTCGAATGGGCGCGGAGCGAGACCGAGCAGAACAGCGGGCTCCGCTTTCAGATCGCACTCAACTATGGCGGCCGTGCGGAGATCGTCGATACCGTCAACCGGATCATCGCCCTGCTCCGGGAGAAGGGGCTTAGCGATTTCCGCGTCGACGAGGAGTTCTTCTCGAATCACCTCTACACTGCGAACACCCCCGATCCCGATCTCCTGATCCGCACGAGCGGTGAGCTCAGGATCTCGAACTTCCTACTCTGGCAGGTCGCTTACGCTGAGATTCACGTGACCCGGACCCTCTGGCCCGATTTCCGGCGCGCTCACCTCTTCGAGGCAGTCCTCGACTTCCAGGGGCGCGAGCGGCGCTACGGCGGAATCGACGAGAGTGAACGCGAGATGTTCGTCGAAGCCGGCGAGATGCCGATCGAAGAGTAGGATCTCAGCCGGCACGATGAGCGACACCACGCTGACAGCCCCTCCCCGACGCTTTTTGCGCGAGATCACGAGCGCCATCTGCGCTCCCCTGCTCATCTGGTTCATCGGATGGGTCCCGCTCGCGATGGTGGCGACGATCGGCCTCGCGGGCGTCCTCGCGCTCTGGGAGTTCCTGGCGCTCGGCCGCGCGAAGGGCTATCCGATCGTCCGCTGGACGTCGATGTTCTTCGGCGTCGTGCTGCTCCTCTCGTTCTTCCTTCCCGGCAAGGCGGTGCTCGTCGCCGTCTTCCTGACGATCCTCGTGATCCCCGCGATCTATTCGCTCGTGCCGATCGAGCTCTCCGAAGCGCTTCCCGCCTGCGCGGTGTCGGTGTTCGCGGTTCTCTACATCGGGCTGACGGTCGGCGCGTCGATGCGTCTCCGGCTCGATTTCGAGCCGTACGGCGGCGACCTGATCTTCTTCCTGCTCCTCGTCGTCTGGCTTAACGACGCGGGCGCCTATTACGTCGGGAAGAACTTCGGAAAGACGAAGATGTCGCCGCGTGTGAGCCCGAAGAAGACGGTCGAAGGGCTGATCGGCGGGCTCGTCGTGGCGATGATCACGGCGGCGGTGGTTCACTTCACCTTCTTCCCGGAGTTCCCGCTGCCGCATGCGATGGCGTGCGCGCTGCTCATCTCGATCGCCGGCGTGATCGGCGATCTCGCCGAGTCGGTCTGGAAGCGTTCGGCGGGAGTGAAAGACTCCGGCGCGATGATCCCCGGGCACGGCGGATTTCTCGACCGTCTCGATTCGGTGATCTTCACCGCACCGATCCTTTACGTTTACTGGGCGCTCCTCACCCGGGGAATCGACTGGCTGAAATGACCCATAGAATCTCGATCCTGGGCAGCACCGGTTCGGTCGGCGGCTCGACGCTCGCCGTCGTCGACGCATTCAGCGACCGCCTTTCCGTCGTCGCAATGGCAGCCGGCTCGAACGTCGAGCTGCTCGCCGCGCAGGTGAAGCAGTACCGGCCCGAGCTCGTCTCGGTCCGGACAGCGGACGACGCGAAGACGATGCGGGGGCTCCTCGGCGGTCAAAAGGTCGAGATCCACTGGGGCAACGAGGGGAACATCACGGTCGCGGAGCACCCCGACGCCGAGACGGTCGTCGCGGCGATCGTGGGCGCGGCGGGAACGCCTCCCGTGCACGCCGCGCTGGTCAAGGGAAAGCGAGTCTCGATCGCCAACAAGGAAGTGCTCGTCGCCGCGGGCGACGTGATGACCGCGGCCGCGCGCGACCATGGCGGCGAGATCCTGCCGATCGACTCGGAGCACTGCGCGGTTCACCAGGCGCTCCGCTGCGGCGACCACGGCGAGGTCGAGCGGATCATCCTGACCGCCTCGGGCGGCCCGTTCCTGCGCCGCGACCCGGCCACGTTCGCCGAGATCACCATCGCCGACGCGCTCGCCCATCCGACCTGGAAGATGGGCAACAAGATCAGCATCGACTCGGCGACGATGATGAACAAAGGGCTCGAAGTGATCGAGGCGCACCACCTCTTTTCGATGCCCGCGGAGAAGATCGACATCATCATCCACCCGCAGTCGATCGTCCACTCGATGGTCGAGTACATCGACGGCTCGATCATGGCGCAGCTCTCGACGACCGACATGAAGTTCCCCGTGCAGTACGCGGTGCTTTATCCCGAGAGGGCGCGCGCGCCGTTCGCGCGGCTCGACCTCGCGGCGATACGCAACCTCGAGTTCCTCGAGCTCGACCACGTCCGCTTCCCCGCCGTCACGCTCGCCTACGAGGCGTGCCGCACGGGCGGCTCGATGCCGGCCGTGCTCAACGCCGCGAACGAGGTCGCCGTCGAGCGATTCCTCGCGGGGCAGATCCCCTTCATCGCGATCGTCGAAACCGTTCGCCGGGTCATGGAGCGCCACGCGCGCGAGGTTACGCCGGTGAAAACGGTCGAGGATGCGGTCCACTGGGACGGCTGGGCCCGCAATGCCGCGCGGGAGACCGTTGTTGCATCGTCCGCAACCGTAGGCCGGGGCTGAGCCCCGATGGTCTTGAATTAAGTATCAAACCCTGAAGTTAGAATGTAGAACGCTGAAATTTGAACCCAGAAAGAGGCCCCGGGTGGTGGTTTCTGGGTTCCCAATTCACCGTTCAACGTTCTAACTTCGGATTCTTCGCCTTATCTCAAGGCCATTGGGGCTGAGCCCGGGCCGGGCAGAGCGACTCGATGTTCTACAACATCGCCACAAACTTATTCGCCGTCGTCATCGTCCTCGGCTTCCTGATTTTCGTTCACGAAGCGGGACACTTCCTCGTCGCGAAGCTTTTTCGCGTGCGGGTGCTCGTCTTTTCCTTCGGTTTCGGCCGCCGCCTCTTCGGAATCCAGCGCGGAGACACCGACTACCGTGTCTCGCTGATCCCGCTCGGAGGCTACGTCCGGATGGCGGGCGACATGGCCGAGGAGGGTCAGGCCCCGGCGAGTGACGAGTTCCTCGGAAGGCCGAAGTGGCAGCGATTCCTCATACTTTTCGCCGGCCCGGCGATGAACGTCATCGTCGCGGTGCTCTTCCTGACCGGCCTGAACATGGTGGGAATCGAGCTGCTCAAGGAGAACGAGCCGGTGCTCGGCGCGGTGATCGAAGGGCGTCCCGCGGCGAAGGCGGGGCTCAAGACCGGCGACCGGATCGTCGAAGCCGACGGCGAGAAGATCGAAACATGGGACGACCTCAAGCTCGCCATCAGCCTCCATCCGAACACTCCCGTGAGGCTCACAGTCCAGCGGGGAGAGACCTCGCTCTCCACCGTGATCGTCCCCGAGAAACAGGTGACGGAGTACGGCATCACCGGCGTGGCGGGCGTGCAGAAGTTCCTGTCCACGGAAGTCGGCAGGGTGACCGAGGGAAGTCCCGCGGCACTCGCGGGGCTGCGCGCGGGCGACCGGATCATCAGTGTCGCCGGCCGCGAGGTCTCGCAGCTGGTCGACATGCAGACGCAGCTCGAGAAGTTCGGGAAGGCGAAGGTGACGATCGGCATCGACCGCGGCGGCGAGAAGCTCGCGCTCACGCTGCCGCCCGCGAAGCCGAACGACCCGCTCCGCGGCATCTTCCCTCCGACGGAGACGCGGAAGCTCTCGTTCGTTCCGGCGCTGCGCGACAGCATCGACCAGAACATCAAGATGGTCCGCTACGCCTGGGTCGTGATCTCGAGGCTCTTCAAGATGCAGGGGAGCGTGAAGGAGTTCAGCGGCCCGATCGACATCGCGCGGATCTCGGGCGAGATGCTCCGCACCGGCTGGAAGGCGGTGGTCTACCTGATGGCCGGGATCTCGCTGCAGCTCGGCATCATGAACCTGCTTCCAATCCCGGTGCTCGACGGCGGGCACATTGCGATCCTACTGGTCGAGGGGATCTCGAGGCGGGAGCTGTCGATCGCGGTCAAGGAGAGGTTCCAGCAGGTCGGTTTCGCCCTGCTCGCGGCGCTCATGCTCGTGGTCCTCTACAACGACGTGATCAAGAACCTGTTGCTGATGAGGCAATGAGCCCGCTCCGGACGGCTGCCACGCGATCGACGGAGTGCGGTTCCAAAGGCCTCGTATCATTGGACTAAAGCTGTAAACAAACGTCCGTAGCGAAGAAAATCGGCGTTTTCGGGCCCCTGCCAGTGTAGACTTCGCCCGCGGGCAGACCGCCGGAAGCCGTCAGGCGCCGGCACCGCCGCAGAAAGAGAGAGAGTGATTCATGGCATCAAAGTTGTTCGTAGGCAACCTCGCGTTCGACACCACTAAGGAGGAGCTCGAAGGGCTTTTCCGCGAGGTCGGGCCACTTAAGGACGTATTCCTTCCGCTCGACCGTGAGACTCGCCGTCCGCGCGGTTTCGCCTTCGTCGAGTTCGAGAACGACGAGGATGCCACGAAGGCAATCGAGAAGTTCAATGGCCATCAGCTCGGCGGGCGCGCGATTCGCGTGAACGTCTCGGACGACCGGCCACGCAAGCCGCGCCCTGCATTCGGCGGCGGCGCTCCCCCCCGCTTCGAGAGCAGCGGCGGTGGATACGGCGGCGGTTTCGGCGACCGTGACGGCGGTGGCTTCGGCGGCGGTGGCGGCGGTGGTTTCGGCGACCGCGGCGGATTCGGCGGCAACAAGAACAAGGGAAGCCGCAGGAACATCCGCGCCAAGAAGCGCAGCCTGTAGCAATCAATCCAACATCCATCGCGCGGCGAAGGTCCCTCGGGCCCTCGCCGCGTTTCTTTTGGTCGACTCGGGCGCGGCTCGAGTCTTTTCTTCATTCTTCATTCCTCATTCTTCATTCGACATTTCGGTGTGCGTGCTTGCTTGCGAGGAAACCGGAATGAAGAATGTCGAATGCAGAATGAGGAATGAAGAAGGGGGCTCTCCGCCAGTGCGCGGCTCGATTCTTTTCTTCATTCTTCATTCTTCATTCCTCATTCGACATTCGACATTTCGGTTTGCGTGCTTGCTTGCGAAGAAACCGAAATGAAGAATGTCGAATACAGAATGAGGAATGAAGAAGGGGCCCGTCTCCGGGGCATGCACCCACAGTCATTCCGCGTCAGGTTCGCCTGCGCGCTGGCGATGACCGTTAGCCTGCTCACCACGCTCTCTTGTCGCGAGACGAAGCAGAGCCCGCCCGTCGGCAACAGGCCCGTCATCTTCGTCGGCCTCGACGGCGCCGACTGGCAGCTGCTCGACGACTACGTCCGCGACGGATCGATGCCGGTCCTCGCGTCGCTCGAGCGCGAAGGGGTCGCCGGCAGCCTGACGACGATTCATCCTCCCCTCTCCCCGATCGTCTGGACGACGATGATGACGGGAGTCGATCCGCTCGAGCACCGCATCCTCGACTTCACCCGCTTCAATCCGTCGACCGGAACGCGCGAGCCGATCACTGCGGACGAGCGCGCCGCGCCGGCGATCTGGAACATGGCAAACGCGCAGCATCGCCGCGTCGCTGTCTTCGGAATGTGGGCGACCTGGCCGGCCGAGGAAATCGACGGGGTCCTCGTCTCCGACAGGATGTTCACCGTGCAGCAGGGAAGCGCGCCACCCGCGGGAAGCGTCTGGCCTCTCGCACGCGAGAAGGCGACGCTCGCGGCGCGAGAAGCCGCGGAGCGTGCCGTCGATCTCGCCGCGATGCGCGAGTATCTCCCCTGGCTCGGCGACGCCACGTTCGAATCGGCGCGCTCTGCCCCGCTCGGCGATCCCGTCGCGGGACTCCGTCGGATCCTCGTCGAGACGCGGCTCTACCGCGACCTCGCGCTCGCCTCGATCCGCGCCGACGCTCCCGACCTGACGATCGCGTATTTTCAGGGGACTGACGCCGTCGGCCACCTCTTCGCCCCCTGGGCGCCGCCGCGCCAGTCCGGAGTCTCCGACCTCGACTTCGAGCGCTACTCCGGTGTCCCCCGTCGCTACTTCTCGCAGGTGGACGCGATGTTAGGCGAGTTCCGGAAGGCCGCCGAGGAGCGGGATGCGATTCTCGTCGTCGCCTCCGACCACGGCTTTCTCTGGAAAGAGGGGCGCCCGCGCGGCGCAACCTCCGCGCTTGCGCCGACGGCCGGCAAGTGGCACCGCGACGAGGGGATCTACCTGATCTGGGATCCGCGCGATGGCATGCGGGGCGGATCACGCGGATCGGGGAGAATCGAGCAGGTCTGTCCGACGATTCTCGCGCTCCTCGGCATGCCCGCGGCCGAGGGGATCGCGGCGAAGCCGCTCGACGACGCGGCGCGATTTGCAAAGGCAGATAAGGGACCGGCCTTCAACTATCGCCGCGTCTATCGGCGCGCGCGCGTGTCGAAGCCCGATGCGGGCGGCAGCGAGGAGTCGCTCGAGCAGCTCCGAGCACTCGGCTATCTTGGCAGCGGCGAGCGCGAGAGTGCGCCTGAGGGAGTCACGTCGACGCGGACGCCCGGATCGTGGAACATCGAAGGCCTGCTGCTTTCGCGCAAGGGCGACCGCGCGAAGGCGATCGAGGCGTACGAGCAGGCGATGAAGCTCGAGCCCGCTTCGCCGACCGCGTACCTCAACCTCAGTCGCGAGCTGGCGAAGGACGACCCGAAGCGCTCCGACGAGCTGCTCTTCGCCGCCGTCGAGCGCGGCCTTCCCGATGCGAGCGAGCAGATCATCGGTCGCGCGATCGACCGGCGTCGCGACGGCGACCTCGCCGGCGCCATCGCGCTGCTCGAACGCGCGTCGAAGGCGCGGCCGGCCGACGCGCAGATCGCGATCCTGCTGAGCCGCCACTGCCTCGAGGCGCGCGACTGCGGCTGCGCGTCCGCGTCCGCAAGGCGCGCCACGGAGCTCGACGAGCGCAACGCCATGGCTCACGCACTCGCCGGAACCGCCGCGCTCTGCCTCGGCGACGAGGCTGCCGCGCGGCGTGAGTTCGAGCGCTCGCTCGCGATCGATCCCGAACAGCCGGAGCTCCGTAAGCTGCTCGGCCGTTGACGCTTCCACCGCTCGCGCGATCGATGGCCTCCATATCTGGCCACCCGGCGCGATCGGGAGTACCATCGTCGCGTCTCCCCAAAATTCGCAACCGGTTTCGACTGGAGGTTTCAGATGAGGCGCATCCTGCTCTTGGCAGTGGCCCTGCTCATGTCTGCCGTGCCCCTTCTCGCGCAGACGACCGGCGCGATCGTCGGAAACGTCAAAGACTCGTCGGGCAGCGCCCTTCCGGGCGTCACCGTGGAGGCCAAGGGGCCTAACCTTCAGGGCTCTCGCGTCGTCGTCACCGGCCTGGACGGAGAGTACCGTCTCGCGCTCCTCCCGCCCGGCAACTACACCGTCGAGTTCGCTCTCGAGGGCTTCGCGCGGGAAGCGCGCAAGACCGGCGTGAGCCTGAGCAAGGAGACGACGCTCGACCTGGCGATGCGACCCGCCGCGGAGGAGACGATCACCGTCGTCGCCTCGGTTCCGGTGGTCGACACGAACACCACGTCGCTCGGAACGAGCTACTCCGATCGCGAGATCCAGTCGCTTCCGACCGGACGCAATTACAGCTCGATCGCGCAGGTCACGCCCGGCGTGACTTCCGATGCGAACCCCGAAAACAAGGGGCAGTCGACGATCTCCATCTACGGCTCGTCGGGCGCAGAGAACGGTTTCTACATCGACGGCCTGAACACGACCGGCGTCGAGTACGGCTTCCAGGGCAAAGAGCTCAACTTCGAGTTCATCGAAGCGGTTGACGTCAAGACCGGCGGCTACGAGGCCGAGTACGGGCGTTCGACCGGCGGCATCGTCAACGTCATCACGAAGTCGGGCGGCAACAGCTATCGCGGCGACGTCTTCGGCTATCTCGACGACGACTCGCTCCAGTCGAGCGCCGACGAGGTCGTTTCGACCGGCGGAACGGTCGAGGGCTTCTCGCGCAGTGACTACGGCTTCGACCTCGGCGGCTATTTCATCCAGGACAAGCTCTGGTTCTTCGGCGCCTACGACGCGGTCAGAAACACGACCGACTCCGCGCTTCCCGCCGGCCCGCTCGAGGGAGACATCGTCGAGTCGACGAGCGACCGCGACCTCGGGGCGTTCAAGCTCACCTGGACGATCAACCCGAACAACTCCCTCGTGGCCTCGTTCTTCCAGGATCCGCGCGACGACGCCGGAGCGATCAACGACGCCACTCACAGCCTCAACGGCGACCCGCTCACCTACGAGGGTGTGCAGGAGTTCGGCGGGCGCGACTACGGGCTGCGATACCAGGCGATCCCGTCAGCCCGCTGGGTGATCTCCGCTCAGATTGCGCGCCACGAGGAAGAGAACTCCGTCGGCCCGGCCACAGGCGCCGGCGACGTGATCCAGTACCGCGACGTGGAGAACGACTTCTACCAGACCGGCGGCTTCGGCCTGATTCAGCAGAAGCAGTTCACGCGCGACTTCTACGGCGCCTCGGCGAGCTGGTACGCAGGCGCACACGAGGTCAAGGGTGGGCTGGAGTACGAGACCGAGACCGCAGACGTCATCAAGCGCATGTCGGGCGGCCAGCAGGTCGAGGTCTACTCGAACCCTAACGACCCCTCCAAGCCGATCTACCGACACAACTACTGGACGACCCCCGACGCAACCGTCGCGAACGCGCCGGTCTCGCAGCTCGAGGCCTCACCCGAGCACAAGATCACGACGATCTATCTCCAGGACCACTGGAACGTGACCGAGCAGTTCGCCATCTCCGCGGGCGTGCGCTGGGACAGGCAGGAAATCATCGACGCCTCGGGCGTGCGGCAGATCAACCTCGACAGCGACTTCGCGCCGCGCCTCGGCCTCATCTGGGATCCCTCGGCCGACCATTCGTCCAAGGTATACGGTTCGTACGGTCAGTATTATGAGCAGATCCCGATGGACCTGGTCATTCGCTCGTTCTCGTACGAACGGCAGCCGCGCATCATCAACTACAGCCCGACCAGCGTCACGCCCGACGCGGGCGCCGAGGGTGACCTCGGCACCGACTCGGCGATCCTCGGCGGATTCACCGAGCCGTCCGACCCGGATCTGAAGAACCAGTACATCAACGAGTACATCGTCGGCTACGAGCGCGAGGTCGCGCCGAGCGTCGGCGTCGGCATCAAGGGGATCTACCGCGACTACGGGCGGGTCCTCGAAGACTTCCTTTGCGCCGACGACGGCACCTACTGCATCGGCAACCCCGGCGAGGGAATCATGACGCAGGTCTTCACGCTCGACTATTCGCAGCAGTTCGACGCCCCCGATCCGAAGCGCGTCTACAAGGGCGTGCAGCTCGATGTGACGAAGCGGATGACGACGAACTGGCAGGGAATCGCGTCGTACATCTACTCCAAGCTCGACGGCAACTACGACGGCGAGTACGCGCCGTTCACGAACATCGGCGCCGACCCGAACATCTCCGCGGCGTACGACTACTACGACTTCTTCACCGACGGGCGCGACCTGACAAAGATCACCAACGACGGCCCGCTGTCGAACGACCGCCGGCACCAGTTCAAGGCGTCGGGCGTCTACCTGACGAGCTTCAATCTCTCGGTCGGCATGTCGGCATACTGGCGGAGCGGAACACCGCTGACGCGCTACGGCTACTCCGATGCCTACGGCCGCTACGAGTTCTTCCTGACGAAGCGCGGCGCCGAGGGACGCAGCCCGTCGAACTACGAGGCGGACCTTCACTTCGGATATCCGGTCAAGGTGTCGAAGACCGAGGTCAACCTCCTGCTCGACGTCTTCAACATCCTCAACGCGCAGAGGCCGATCCTGCTCGATCAGCGGTACGGCTTCCAGGAATCGGACAACTTCCTCGACGAACCGTCGAACCCGAACTACAAGCAGGCGGTGCTGCGAACCCCGCCGACGTCGTTTCGGTTAGGCGTCAGGATCAGTTTCTGACGCGTTCGTGATCAGCGGACCGCGGAACCGTCGCCCAGGAAGCGCCGGTTCCGCGGCACCGCAGCCCGACCCCTCAATCGGGCTCACTTCGGTTTTGGACAGACGGGCGCGCCCGGCCCGTCGAAAACCACCTTCCATCCGTCGTTCTCCCTCCGCCAGTACGAGGTGAAGGTTGCCACGCGGTTGCCCTCGGGGTCGAAGACACTTCCGATTGACATCGCGCTTCGGCCCGCTTCATCGACGTAGGCTTGTTCCTGCTTCCAGGTGAATGGGGGAGCGGGTGTTGCAAGCAGATCTCCCCACGACTTCACCACCTCGTCGCGCCCGCGCACCGGCTTGCCTCGAACGATGAACGTCGCGTCCCAGGCGATGTAGGTCGAGAAGAGCTTTACGTCGCGGTCGGCGAATGCCTTCGCGAAGCCGGTCTCGGCCGCCCGAACCTCGTCGACCGAATCGTCCGCGAGGAGGGGCGCCGTCACGATCAGCAGAAGAAAAAGCGCGGCGGCGCCCGCCGCTCGAGTTCGGTCTTTCCGTTTGCCGCTCGGCACGACGGGACAGGGCATACGTCGGTTCGCTTTGAACTCTCTGCGCATCGAATCCTCCCTTACGGTCATGTGAGGGAAGGTAGCGCCGCGCCGCGGATCGGTATTGAACGAATCAAACCGCGAAGGCGCGGTAGCGCGACGGCGAGACTCCGATCTCCCGCTTGAAGATCCTGCAGAAGTGGCTCTGATCGGCGAAGCCCGCCTCGAGCGCCACGTCGGCGAGCGCCATGCGCGACTCCGCGAGCAGCGAGGCGGCGTGGCGCAGCTGCGCGCGGCGGCGATAGCAGGTGATCGAACAGCCGAGCGCGCGCCGGAAGGCTCTCGCGAGCGCTACGGGATGCATGCCGAGCTCCCGGGCCGCGGCGGCGACCGTCACGTCGGAGCTGGAGAACCGGCGCGCGAGGTCGCGCATGCGCTGCGCCGCTGGCGCCTTCGCATCGATGCAGGATTTCCCTTCTCGAACCGAGGCGACGAGATCGAAGACGATTCCGTCGATGCTCCCGCCCGCGCGCCATTCATCGATCGCGCGCACGAAGAGCGCCGAAGGAGCGCCCCCGAGCTGCCACCGATGCGGCCCGACCTCCTCGTCGAGCTCGAGGGTGAACAGCTTCGCGCCGCGCGGGCCGTAGACGATCTCGTGCGGGCAGCGCGAAGGAACGACGACGATCTCGCCGGAGCCGCCACGCGCTTCGCCGCCGGGTCGGTTCTCTTCGGCGACTTCTCCGCCGGCAACGAGCGCGATGAGCGCCTGCTCGTGCGCGTGCAAAGGCTGGCGCAGACCGGGCGCGTATCGCGTTTCGACGAGTCGCATGATCTGCACTACGTGATCGTGTGCCTTCCGACGGCGAGCCCGAGCGTGTCGTGACCGATTCGTCACGGCTGCCGGCGCGCGCTCGTCCCTGCGAACCTGGCCCTTCGCCGCCCTAACAGGCAGACGCGAGGGCGCCGGCACAGATCCGTGACCGCTGCGATTCGGCAGGCGGCAGGCGCTGATTCGGGAAAGTGAATCGCCACAGACTCGGGGCACCGCACGCGCGTCCGTGTTTTCAATGACTTGACCCCTTCGCCCGGCTGGCCGGCATCGTGCAATTCGTAACAGCGGGTCGCGACCCTCTACGTATCAGGAATGAAGGAGGGAGACATGTGGAATCAATCCGTTGGTGGAGCTTCGCGATCCTGGCGGCGTGTGTGCGCGGTGTCACTCGCCGCCGCCCTCACACTCTCGCCGCTCACGGCGTGCCGGACTTCGAATTCGCCGCCCGTCTACACCCCGGAGTCGACCGGAAGCGTGGTCGTCGTCACGCCCGGTCCGGCCAACACGGTCGGCTCGATCTCCGGAACCGTCTCCCATGAAGGGGCTCCGCTTCCCGGAGCGACGATTCTGATCTCGTCTCCAGTGCTCCAGGGCACGCGCGTTGCCGTCTCGAACGTGAACGGCGACTTCACCTTCCGCGCGCTGCCCCCAGGCGCGTACACGATCATGATCGAGCTGGAAGGGATGTCGACGGTGACGAAGGTCGCCGACGTCCTCGCCGGCTACGCGGTGCGGGTGCCGACGACGCTGCAGCTCTCCAGCGTCGCGGAGGCGATCACGGTGACCGCGGCCGCACCCGCGGTGCTCGAGACCACCGAGATCAGGGCGTTCCTGCCCTCGCGCAACAACGCGCCCGTTAGGCGCGCGACGCGGGCGCCCCGCAACACGGCGCCGATGGCCGTCGGTCCGGCCGTTCTCCAGACACCCGCGGCTCAGTCGAGCTACGCCTCCGCTCTCGTCCAGCAGCTACCGCCATCGAGAGGGGCCGGCCCGACGACGGCGCCGACCACTGACGCCTGCAGCTGCGAGAAATACGCGCGCGTCGAGGAAGGCGCGTTCCGCCGCGCGGCCGAGGAGCCGATCTCGACGTTCTCGATCGACACCGACCGCGCTTCGTTCTCGAACGCACGCCGCTTCATCGAGTTCGGTTCGCTGCCCCCTGTCGACGCGGTGCGCGTCGAGGAAATGATCAACTACTTCGACTACGGCTATCCCGACCCGACCGACGGAAGGCCGTTTTCCATCACCACCGAAATCGCAGATTGTCCCTGGAGCGCGAGCCACAAGCTCCTTCGCGTCGGCGTGCAGGGGAAGAGGGTTGCGCGCGAGGCGATCCCGCCGGGCAACTTCGTCTTTCTCGTCGACGTATCGGGCTCGATGCAGTCGGCCGACAAGCTCCCGCTCGTACAGGAATCGCTCAAGAAGCTCGTCCGGCAGCTGCGTGATGACGACCGAGTCGCCATCGTCGTCTACGCGAGCGCGGAAGGTCTCGTGCTCCCGTCGACGAGCGGCCGCGACAAGTGGGCGATCGAGCGCGCGATCGATTCGCTCCAGGCGGGAGGCTCCACCGCGGGAGGCGCCGGAATCCTTCTCGCCTACAGGATCGCCGCCGACAACTACCTCCGCGACGGCAACAACCGCGTCATCCTCGCCACCGACGGCGACTTCAACGTCGGCGTGAGCTCGACCGAGCAGCTGCAGCAGCTCATCGAAGCGAAGCGCAAGGAAGGAGTCTTCCTCTCCGTCCTCGGCGTCGGCACCGGCAACACCAACGACGCCGGGATGGAGACCCTCGCAGACAAGGGGAACGGCCAGTACTCGTACCTCGACAGCCTCGACGAGGCGGAGAAGGTGCTGGTCCGCGAAATGGCGGGCACGCTGCTGACGATCGCGAAGGACGTGAAGATCCAGATCGAGTTCAATCCCGCGCGGGTCGGCGCCTACCGGCTCGTCGGCTATGACAACCGCATCCTCGAGCGGAAGGACTTCGACGACGACACGAAGGATGCGGGCGAGCTCGGCGCCGGACATTCGGTCACCGCGCTTTACGAGCTCGTGCCTCCGGGAGGCGAGAGCGAGGCCGGCGCCACTGGCGAAGCGCGAGAAGAAGTCCCCGCCGACGAGCGCTCGGGGTTCGACGGCGCCACTCTGGCGCGCGTGAAGCTTCGCTACAAGGAGCCGAAGGCGGACGTCAGCGGGCTCGTCGAGACGACGGTCGCCGACAGCGATGCGAGCATCTTCGCCGCGAGCGACGACCTCCGCTTCGCGTCGGCGGTCGCCCAGTTCGGACTGCTGCTTCGCGAGTCGCAGTACCAGGGCTCGGCAAACTGGAAGAGCGTCATCGATCTCGCGTCGTCGTCCTCGTCGCTCGACACGACGGGCGACCGCGCACAGTTCGTCAAGCTCGCGAAAAAAGCCGAGGAACTCCAGGCGCGAAAGATCGCGCAGGGAAACCGTTGACGGAGGCAACGGAGTGACGTTCGGACACACGGTGGAAGGCAGGGGCACGGAAGGCCGTGCCCCTGCCTTTACCGGAACGCGGGCCATTCCGAGTGCAGCGAGGAATCTGCCTAACGAAGACGCTGATCGCATCCTCAACAGCAACGCTCGCCTCAGGGGGCAAATCCGCGACGAGGAGAACGGTCAGGAGAATCGACGGCAGGTTCCTCGATGCGCTTCGAGGAGACCAGGCGCTGGGAAGAACGCCCCCCGGAGCTCGGCGCAACCCAGCGGAGTTGTCATCCCGACGATCCCGCGCAGCGGGAGAGGAGGGATCTCTCAGACTGGTACTCACCTGCAACGGGCCCGAGAGTTCGCGACAAACCTCAACTGTACCAGCCTGCGAGATCCCTCCTCCCTCTCCGCTCCGCGGGATCGGTCGTCGGGATGACAGCCACTCACCCCAACCCGAGCTCGGCAGCCTTCTCGCGCAGCGCGCCAAGAACGAACTCGATGTGCGCGTCGAGCTCGACGCCGAGCTCCGCGGCGCCATGGACGATGTCGTCGCGGTTCACGCTTCGCGCGAACGCCTTGTCCTTCAGCTTCTTCTTCACCGACGAGATCTTCACTTCCGCAAGGCTCTTTCCCGGCTGCACGAGCGCGCAGGCGGTGAGGAATCCGCAGAGCTCGTCGCAGGCGAAGAGCGTCTTCGCCATCATCGAGTCACGCGGCACGCCCGTGTAGTCGGCGTGCCCGAGGATCGCGCGGCGGAACTCCTCGTCCCACCCTTCGGCCTCGAGGATCTTCGACCCGACGAACGGATGCTCCTCGGCGGTCGGATAGGCCTCGTAATCGAAATCGTGGAGCAGGCCGCACATCGCCCATCGCTCCTCGTCGCCGTCGTATTTCTTCGCGCAGGCGCGCATCGCCTGTTCGACGGCCAGAGCATGCTTCCGGAGAGAATCGGACTGCGTGTATCGGTGGAGAAGGTCGAGTGCGTCGGTGCGGGTCTTGGTCATGGCGGATGGTTGTTAGTTGTTAGTTGTTAGTTGTTAGTTGTTAGTTGTTAGACGAGCAGCGCCAAGTATGCAGTACCACGTGCTACGCAAGATTCTAGAGGCACAGAAACCGCGGTTTGTCTTGGACATGCAGATTTTCACCTCGATCTGACAGACGCGCCCGTCACCAGCTTCGCCTGCCTGTCTAACAACTAACAACTAACAACTAAAAACTAACAACTAAAAACTAACAACTACCCCTAACAACTAACAACTCTCCCCCGCCAGCCCCTTCCTCAACAAGTCCAGCGCCGCATTCGTCGCGAACCGCCTCACCTGCTCGCGGCCGCCGGCGAAGTAGAGCTTCCGGTGCTCGACGTGGTCTCGCGCGGCGACGGCGATGTGGACGGTACCGACCGGCTTCTCCTCGCTGCCGCCGTCGGGTCCGGCGATGCCGGTCACGCCGATGCCCCAGGTCGCGCCGAAGCGACGCCGTGCCCCCGCGGCGAGATCGCGCGCCACTTCCTCCGACACTTCGCCGTGCTGCTGGATGTGCGACGGGTCGACGCCGACCATCGCCGCCTTCACCTCACCCGAGTAGGCCACGATCCCCCCGAGAAACCACTGCGAGCTGCCGGCAACGTCGGTGATCCTTCCGGAGAGAAGCCCTCCCGTGCACGACTCCGCAGTCGCCACCGTCTCGCCGCGCGCGAGCAGGAGCCGGCCAATGACGAGCTCGAGCGTGTCGTCGCCGCTGCCGTAAACCCGATCGCCGAGCGCCTCGCGGACTTCGCCTTCCATCGCGAGGAGCCTGGCGTAGGCCTGGTCTTCCGCGCCGTTCGCGTAGAAGTGGAGCGCAAGCTCGCCGCGCGAGGCGAGGATCGTCACCGGCGTCTCGCGGTAGTTCTCGTAGAACGACTTGAGCTTCTCGTCAGCGAGCGACTCCGGCATTCCGGCGACCTTCAGCGTCCGCCAGTGGCGCCGCGACAACCCGAGGGTCTGGAGCCAGGGGCCGAAGTCGGCTTCGATCATTCCCTTCAATTCGTGCGGCACGCCAGGGAAAATCCAGAGGTGCCGGCGCCCGCCCCGGTCGAAGTCGAGGTGGAAGCCGGGTGCAGTGCCTCCCGGGTTGCGAAGGTAGTCGTGCCCTTCGAACACCAGCGCCTGCTTCCGGTTCGTTTCCGGCATCGCATAGCCGCGCTTCTCGAAGAGGGAGAGCATCTTCGACATCACCTCGTCGTCCGCGCGAAGCGGAATCCCGAGGACTCCCGAGACGACCTCCTTCGTGACGTCGTCTTCGGTCGGTCCGAGACCGCCCATGACCACGACGATGTCGCAGCTGTCGAACACTGCGCGGAGCTCCTGCGCGAGGTCGGCCGCGTGATCGCCGATCACCGACTTGCGCACGAGCTCGACACCCCACTCCTCGAGATGCCGGGTCACTTCGAGCGAATTCGTGTCGACCTTCGAGATCCCCAGCATTTCGCTTCCGACTGCGATGATCGCGGCTCTCATCGAGGCACCTCCCCGGTTGGATATAATCGGCGTATGTCGAGCATGCCGGAGAGCCTTTCCCCCGGGTCCCAACTGCTCCACTACGTTCTCGCCGAGCGCTTTCCAGGATCGTTCAACGCCTGGAAGGCGACGGACTCGCGTAGTGGCAAGCCGGTCGCAATCAAGATCCTCACACGCATGGTCCCGAAGGACAAGGGCCAGCGCGACGCGATGCTGAAAGAAGTCCGCATCGCCGCGGCGCTGCGCCATCCGGGCGTCGCTCAGGTTCTCGAGCTCGACATCGATCGCGAGATGCTCTTCATGGTGACCGAGCTGGTCGAGGGCGACACGCTCCGCCAGCGAACGCGTGTCTCCCCGCCGACGCGCGGCGAGTTCCTCCGGCTCGCGTTCCAGGTCACCGAGGCGGTCGCGCACCTCCATTCGAGGGGGACCGTTCACGGCGAGCTCAACAGCGAGTCGTTCATCGTCACCCCGCAGGGGGACGTCCGCCTCGTCGGCATCGGCTTCTCCTCGATCCGGAGGAAGCACGACTCGGGTCCGCAATTCGTCAACTCCATCCGCCCGAACGACACGACGACCGCGTCGTTCCTCTCGCCGGAGCAGGTTACCGGCCGGCCGGTCGACGCGCGCAGCGACGTCTTCGCTCTCGGGACGGTCTTTTACGACATGCTCGAGGCGAAGCTCCCGTTCCGCGGGGCGTCGAACGCCGACATTACGAGCGCGATCGTCAACAGCGCGCCGGCGGCACCGACGGCGCCGAGCGTCGACCGCACGCTGCTCGGGCTCATCGGCCGCTGCCTTCAGAAGATCCCCGACAAGCGTTACCAGAAGGCCGACGAGATCCTCGCCGACTTCCGCAGGATTGAGCCTAACATCGACCGGATCGCCGCGAGGCGCGCCGCGCCCGCCGCGGCACCGGTCGCGCCGCCTCCGCAGGCGGCCGCCGCCCCGGCGTGGATCGTCGTCTGCGAGCTGCCGTACCACGAACTCCTTCGAAAGAAGGATCCCGAGCGCGCATCGCGCCTCGAGACGCGGATGCAGCAATTCCTCGGCGAGGCGGTCTACCTCTTCGACGGCAAGGTGCTCGACTCGCTCGGCCCGCGCATGGTCGCCGACATGCCCGATGCCGCGAGCGCACTGCGCGCGGCGCAGAAGGGGCTCACGGACATCGTCGAGTACAACATGTCCAATGCCGAGGAGCCGGTGGAGCCGCGAACGGTCGTCCACTACGGCGAGCTCGTCTCGGTGACCGGAAAGCCGGGAGGCGCCGGGCTCGAGATCGCAGACGCGGTGCTCGACGCGATGGAGCCGATGCAGACCCTCGTCTCCGAGCCGGTGATCCACGCGCTCGGCCTCGCTTCGATTCCCTCTCCCGCGGGCGCGTTCCGCGGGGTGAATTTCTACGTCGCGCCGTCGCTCAAATCGGCGGCGCCCCCGATCGAACCGGTTGCCGCCCCCGTCGCACCTCCCGTCGCTCCGGCTCCCGCTCCCTCTCGCCCCGTCTCAGTCGCGCCGGCTCGCGTCGAGGATGAGCCCGACGAAGCCGCCGCGGACGATGTCGCCGACGAACGGCCGGCTGAAGCGCCGCCGCCCGCAGCGAAGAAGTCGTCGAGCATGCCGCTCGTTGCCGGCATCGCGGCCGTCGTGATCCTCGGTGGCGCTGCAGCCGCGTACTTCATGATGCGGTCGAAGGAGGAGCCGCCACCGCCGGCACCCGCAACCGTTGCGAACGCGACTGTCGCACCGAAGCCGGCTCCCGCGGAACCTCCGCCAACCAGCGATACGGCCCCGAAGGTCAACCTCACCGAGGTGTTCCTCGCGGACATCGTCGTCGAGCCGCCGGCACCGCCCGCCGGAAGCGAACCGGCCACGAACGCCCCGCCGCCCGATCCGAAGCTCGTGGCGACGGCGAACGACATCCGCGGCATCGCGAGCTCGATCATCAGGCTCGAGCCGTCACTCACCTTCGTCGATGCGGCCGCGCCGACGAGCCGCCTGCTCGGCGGAATCGTCCGCAAAGGCGATGGCGGGATCGTCCTGGCGCCGACGCTCGTCGAAGGCGGAAAGCTCACCGAGGGCGATCCGATCGCGCTGAAGGCAAAGTCGAAGGACAACTTCGAGCCGGCGCTCGCGCTCGCGCGCTGGATGGCGTCGAAGCTCGGGAAAGACCTCACGCCGCTCGTGTCGGCGAATCCCGCCGCGACGCGCGCCTACATCGACGCGGTCGCGCAGCAGCGCGCGGGCGACGACGCGAAGGCGACGGCGGCGGCGAGGAAAGCCGTTGCGGCCGACGCCAGATATCTTCGCGCGCAGGAACTGCTCCACTCGCTCCAGGTGAAAGCGGGTAACCAGGAGGAGGCCTACAAGGTCGCAGTCGCAATCGCCGCGATCGACCCGACGAACCTCGAGATCCGCAAGGAGCTCGCGCGGCAGGAAGCCGATCGCGGCAATGCGGTCAAGTCGATCGGCTATCTCTCCGCGCTTCTCAGCGCGAAGGACAACGACCCGGATGTCCTGACGCTCGTCGGCGGCTACGCGCTCGCGGTCGGCGACGAGAACAAGTTCCAGACCGTGGTCGCGCGGCTCGCCTCGACGCGCGCCGTGAACCCGCGCCTCCACGAGCCCGACTTCCCACTCGCACGCGGACGCGTCGATTCGTCGGTCAAGGCGTACTACAAGGTGCAGGAGACGCAGCAGGACAATCCCTGGCTCTCGCTCAAGATCGGCAAGCTCGCGGTGATCCGCAGGTCGGACTCGATCGTGGAGCTCGAGCGCGACCGCCAGCAGCGTCTCGGCAACCCGTACACGCTCGCGATGATGAACGCCTTCGTCGCGGCGGGAAAGAACGATGCGGCGACGGCGGACGCGGAGATCGCCAGGGCCGAATCGGCCGCGATTCGCGCCGACGACCACTACACCCTCGTCGCGGAAGTCAATGTGCTGCTCAACCGGCAGCGGCAGGTGATCGCCGCGCTCGACCGCGCCGTCGCGCGCTCCGAGCCGTCGCTCACCTACATCACCACGAGCCCGCTCTTCAGCTATCTCGAGACCGACCCGCGTTTCACGAAGCTCAAGCGGTTGATCCGGGAGAAATCGGCGCAACTCTCGGCGGCGCTGCAGGGCATCACGCTCTGACTTCGGCTGCAGGGTTCGAGGACGGGGAAGAAGCGCGCCCGCCGGCACGCTTCTGAGAGGCGTCGCGTGATGCGCGACGCCAGGAGGCCTGCTCGATGATCGTCACCGCGAAGCTCGATTTTTCCGCCGCGCACCGGCTCAACAATCCGTCGAAGGATGCCGAGTGGAACCGCCGCGTTTACGGAAAGTGCGACAACCCCTCGGGGCACGGCCATAACTACATGCTGGAGGTCAGCGTCGAGGGTCCGATCGATCCCGAGACCGGGATGGTCATCGACCTGAAACGGCTCAAGGACATCATGCGCGAGCGCGTCGTGAACCGTGTCGATCACACGAATCTGAACATCGACGTCGACTTTCTGCGCGGCGTGATCCCGACCGCCGAAAACCTCGTGAAGGCGTTCTGGAGCCAGCTCGCCCCGGCGATCACCGAGGGACGCCTGCGCCGCGTCGTCCTGCACGAAACCGAGCGCAACTCGGCGATCTACGAAGGGGAATGACCGATGGTGAACGTCGAGCTCGCGATGATGGTTCTCGAAGGGCTGGGGAAGTCGCCGGTCGGCATCCGCGTGTCGGGCGGCGAGGTGACGATCGAAGGCGACCGCTTCGCCATGAAGGAGCTCGCGCGGCTGCTCCTCCTGTTAGGGAGCGACACGTCGGAGCCGGAAGACGGCTTCGAGCTCAAGCCCGGATCGCACACAACCGCGGGGTCGCCGATCCTGCGGCTGCAGCTGAGGCCGGGGGCGTAGCGCCAGCGCCGCGGCGCCGGTCCCGCCGCTGAAGCGGCGGATTGAAATTTCATGCGGCCCGGAACCCCCGGCTGAAGCCGGGGGCTACCGATGTCTCGGCGCTGCGCGCCGAGTGTCGTGTTGCGGGTCGTGAGTCGCGATATTGCCCACCTCTCGCAAACAACAATCACTCCGCACCTCCAACCTCAATTGATACTTCCGAACTCGTCGGCCGATTCCTTCGTCGCGCAGCGACGACACATCGGTAGCCCCCGCCTTCAGGCGCGAGGCAGCGCACGGTGGTCCCCGGCCCCGTCGCGCAGCGACGACACATCGGTAGCCCCCGCCTTCAGGCGCGAGGCAACGCACGGTGGTCCCCGGCCCCGTCGCGCAGCGACGACACATCGGTAGCCCCCGCCTTCAGGCGGGGGTGGACGACGCCACGCCATGATCGGCGCCGCTTCAGCGGCGCGACACCGAGGTACAATCCGACGCGGGACTTGCGCATGGTCCGACGAAGACCATGCATAGCTACACATCGGTAACCCTCCATCTCGTCTTCGCGACGAAGGAGCGTCGTCGTTTTCTCGACCGCGAACTTCGCGCGAAGCTCTTCCCCTACATGAGCGGCATCGTACGCGCGCATGGCGGCACTGCGATCACGATCAACGGAGTCGAGGATCACGTTCACGCGCTGATCGAGATGCCGTCAACAATCACCGTCGCGGAGATGCTCCAGGAAATGAAAGGCTCGTCGTCGCGATGGATCAATGAGTCGTCGCCTGGACGCGGATTTGCCTGGCAACGCGGATACGGCGCGTTCGGGGTCTGCCGGTCGCGTCGAGACGAGGTGATCCGATACATTGAGAATCAAGAGACCCACCATCAGCGGCGCGGATTCGACGAAGAGTTTCTCGCGCTTCTCCGCGCTCACGGGATCACGCCTGACAGCCGCGATTTCGCCTATTGAGTCTCGCCGCTGAAGCGGCGGATTGATGCTTTATGCGTCCCGAATCCCCCGCCTGAAGGCGGGGGCTACCGATGTTTCGGCGCTGCGCGCCGAGACGATTGGCGGTCGGTTGCGTTGCCGATGAATGAAGCTTCACCGATCGAGAAAATCACCCCGCACTCCGCGTTCCGCGTTCTCCCGCTAGTCGGCTTCGCGTTCCCCATTCCGCATTCCCAATTCCGCGTTCCTCCGGGCTACCCTCCCCAGCCCGTCGTATGCTGCGTACTTGTAGGCTTCGCTGAGCGAGGGGAAGTTGAATACCGAATCGATGAACGCGTTGATGGTTCCCTTGAACTGCATGACCATGAGGCCGATGTGGATGATCTCCGAGGCGCTCTCGCCGACGGCGTGCACGCCGAGCAACTCGAGCGACTCCGGGTCGAAGACGAGCTTGAGAAGCCCCGAGTCGTCGCCGATGATCTGGCCGCGGGCGTTCGCTGCGTAGTACGCCCTGCCCGTCTCGCAGTCGATCCCCTTCGCCCGGCACTCCTCTTCGGTCAGGCCGGCGGTCGACAGTTCGGGAATCGTGTAGATCGCGTACGGCAGCAGCGGCGCGACGCGCGTCTTGTACTTGAGGTCGAACGCGTGGACCATCGCGACGCGCGCCTGCTCCATCGACGTCGACGCAAGCGCCGGGAAGCCGATGACGTCGCCCGCCGCGTAGATGTTAGGCGCGCTCGTCTGGTACTGCTCGTTGACGACGACCACCCCGTTGCGCCCCGTCTTCACCCCGACCTCGTCGAGGCCGAGATCGCTCGTGTTGCTCTGCCTTCCAGCGGCGTAGAGCACCTTCTCGACGCGCACCTCGACGCCACTGTCGAGCGTGAGCGCGACCCCTTCGTCGAGCAGCTCGATCGCGGCGACCGGAACCCCGAGGTGAAGCTTGATCCCGAGCCGCGTCCGAAAACTGTCGAGCAGGACGCCCGCGACCTCCCGATCGATGTGGCCGAGGAGCGTCGTCCGCCCGTCGATCAGCACGACCGGTACGCCGAGCGACGCGAAGATCGTCGCGTACTCGCAGCCGATGACCCCGGCGCCGACGACCGCGAGACTCCTGGGGATCGAGGCGATCTCGAGGATCGAATCGCTGTCGCAGATCCGCTCGTGGTCGAACGGGACGTGCTCGGGCCGTAGCGGACACGATCCCGACGCGATCAGGATCACGTCGCCTGAGATCGTCTGCTCTCCGTCGGGCCCGGCGATCACCACATCGTTAGGCGTCGCGAACCGCGCCGCGCCGTGGAAACGGACGATGTTGTGGCGGCGGATGTTCTCCTCGATCGTAGCGTGCTCGCGCTCGATCACCGTCCGCTTTCGAAGCATCAGGTCGGCCATGCCGAGGTTCTCGTTCAGCGTGTAATCGATGCCGTAGACCTCGCGGCGGCGGAATCCCGAGAGGTGAAGCGCCGTCTCGCGAAGCGTCTTCGACGGAACGGTTCCGGTATTCACGCAGGCGCCGCCGACGACGCGCGCCCGCTCGATGATGGCAACGCGCTTGCCGAAGTAGGCGGCCTGCGCGGCCCCCTTCTCTCCCGCCGGGCCGGCTCCTATGACGATCAGATCGAAGTCGCGCATACGCCTCTCCCCTCGCGAAACCCGCAAGCTCGCCTTCGAAGCCGGGACGGAACGCCGATCAGTAATGGACTGCTACGTTGACAGGTGTGCCGCCGAGCTTCTCGCGCCCGTTGAGGAAGGTCAGTTCGATGACGATGGAGTATGCGAGGACGTCGGCGCCGAGGCGGCGTACGAGGTCGCCCGCGGCGGCGGCGGTGCCGCCCGTCGCGAGCACGTCGTCGATGACGACGACCCTGTCGCCGGGGCCGAAGGCGTCTTCGTGAATCTCGAGCGCGTCGGTGCCGTACTCGAGCGCGTACTCGCTGCGGTGGGTCTTCCAGGGAAGCTTGCCCGGCTTGCGGACCGGGATGAAGGCGGCGCCGAGCCGCTGTGCGACGGCGGCGCCGAAGATGAAGCCGCGCGACTCGATCGCGACGATCTTGAGCTCGCGCTCGCCTTCGAAGGGAGTCGAGAGCCGCTCGACGGTCGCGTTGAAGGCCGCGGGGTGCTTGAGCAGCGGCGTGATGTCCTTGAACATGATCCCCGGCTTCGGGAAGTCGGGAACGTCGCGGATGTAATCGCGGAGGTCGAGGTGCGGGGTCGGATGCGCCATGTCAGAATTTCACGTCGAAGTCGGCAAGGGGACCCGCGCCGTCGCGCCGTTCCTGGTCGATGCGGACGACCTCCGCATAGCGGGGGCCTTCCTTGATCTCGGTGATCCATTCGTCGATCTTCGGCGGCTCGCCTTCGACCATCGCCTCGACGGAGCCGTCGCGGAGGTTCTGAATCCAACCCTTGAGCCCCAGGCGCCGCGCGACCCGCGTCGCGTAGAAGCGGTAGCCGACGCCTTGAACCTTGCCGTGAATCCTGATGTGGCGGATTTCCTTCATTCGCTCCCGTCCGTGACCTGGCAATGATAAGGCCTCGCGCACGGGGATTGATAGACGATCGCTCGTGGGGCCGTGGTGGGCGCCAAATCGCAAGATCTGAGCAGGTGGCTCGGAACGGCCGGGCTCGGGATCGGGCTCGGGATCGGGCTCGGGATCGGGAACTGCCACATCGAGCGGCGCGAGCTCCGAGGGAACATGTCGACTTCAACACTTGCCGCACGCTGCTCTCAACGATTCAACCGGCTGGCGCCTGAACGCGCATGAATTTCCGAGCCCGATCCCGAGCCCGAGCCCGAGCCCGGCTTTTGATTTCACGAGCCTCACACTCGCTACTTCGGCCGCTCCTCATCCTTCCACCCGAATTTCCCGATCAACGGCACGAACGACGCCGGGCCGCAGTCTTCGATCTGCACTCCGGTGCCGACGCGGCGGACGCGGGCAAGGCGCTGGTTGTCGCCGCGCCCGAGCGGGATGACGAGCGTTCCGCCGCGCGCCATCTGTTGGACGAGCGGCTCGGGAAGCTCGGGCGCGGTCGCGGCAACGATGATCCGGTCGAACGGCGCCTGGTCGCTCCACCCGTACGTCCCGTCGAAGACCTTGACGCTGACGTTGTGGAGTTTCAGCTCGCGCACGAGCTCGACCGCCTTGAGCGCCAGCTCGTTGATCCGTTCGATCGAGAAGACCCGGGCGGCGACTTTCGAAAGGACGCACGCCTGGTATCCGGTGCCGGTGCCGACCTCGAGGACCTTCTCCTTCCCGGTCAGCTCGAGCAGCTCGATCATCCGGCCGACGATCCAGGGCTGCGAGATCGTCTGTCCGGCGCCGATCGGCAGCGCCCCTTCGCCATACGATTTCGCGCGGACGACCTGCGGGACGAAGAGATGGCGCGGGATCTGGCGCATCGCCTCGAGGACGCGCGGATCCTTGACTCCGCGCGCCGCGACGTAGCGTTCCACCATGAGCGTGCGCAGCTGCGCGAACTCGCGGTTCTCGACGGCGGTCGCTGTGTCAGGCTTCACGTGCGGCATCGCCCAGCCTCTCTTCGAGCCGCCGAAGCGGCGCGATCGACGGATGATGCGTCATGTCGAGGTGAAGCGGCGTGATCGACACGAGGCCGCTCATCACCGCTTCGATGTCGGTCCCTTCGCCCGGCTCCCAGACCGGAGGATCGCCGCCGATCCAGTAGTACTTCTTCCCGCGCGGGTCGAGCCGCTCGATCACGCCGACGACGTACTGGCGCCGCCCCTGCCGCGTGAGGCGCACTCCCTTGAACGGCGGGTCGGGAAAGTTCACGTTGAGGATCACGCGCGGATCACGGTGCGACTCGAGCGCTTCGCCGACGAGCTTCGCCGCGAACGCGGCGCACGGGGCGAAATTGAAGTGCTCGCCGATGATCGCGGAGAAGGCGATCGACGGCACGCCGAGGAGAGAACCCTCGAAGGCCGCGGAGATCGTCCCCGAGTAGGTCACGTCCTCGCCCATGTTAGGCCCAAAATTGATGCCGGAGACGACGAGGTCGGGCTTCGAGTCGCGGAAGAGGTGGAGCAGGGCGAGGTTCACGCAGTCGGTCGGCGTCCCGTCGACGATCCATCGCCTCTCGCCGATTTCCTGCAGCCGGAGCGGGCGGTTCAGCGTCAGGGCGTGGCTCACGGCGCTCTGCTCGCGATCGGGCGCCACGACGACCACTTCTCCGAACGGAGCGACAGCTTCGGCGAGCTTCGCGAGCCCCTCGCTGTAGATGCCGTCGTCGTTCGTTACGAGAATCTTTGGCATGCGCCCCTCTCTCCCTCGGCTCCCGGCTCGGGCAGCAGGCTCGCGCCGCTGCCCGCCTTCGACCCCGGCCGCTCCTGATTGAGGCGCACCAGCCTCGCGTGCAGACTCATGAGGAGAAAGAGGAGAAGGAGGATCACCGCGATGCCGATGATGCGGACGATCCAGATCGTGCGCTCGTTCAAGGCTTGAACTTTAGCGCATGCTTCGCGGCCCATTCAATCGCGTATCGCATCGGACGCGCGTCGGCGATCCCCTGTCCCGCGATGTCGAACGCCGTTCCATGGTCGACCGAGCAGCGAAGGTAGGGCAGGCCGATCGTCACGTTCACGGAGTTTTCGAAGTGCAGCGCCTTGACCGGAATGAGTCCCTGGTCGTGGTACATCGCCACGACGAGGTCATAGCGGCCGCGGCTCGCAGACACGAAGATCGTGTCGGGAGCGAACGGGCCGATCGCGTCGACGCCTCGCTCGCGCGCGAGCGCCACGCCGCGCTCGATCTCGATCTCGTCGGTTCCGAACGCCCGGTCCTCGCCGGCGTGCGGGTTCACTCCGGCGACCGCAACGCGCGGCGCCGAGCCCTGCAGCCGCTCGTAGTGCTTCGACGCGAGCACAGCGAGGTCCGCCACCTTTTCGGCGGTGATCGACCTGATCGCGTCGATCAGCGACAGGTGAACGCTGAGAAGCACGACGCAGAGCGTCGGGGAGTCGAACATCATCGCGTACTCGCGCCCGTAGACTTTCAGGCCTGCCTTCGTCGCGAGAATCTCCGTGTGCCCAGGGTGCTCGCTTCCGGCGAGCTTCACCGCCCGCTTGTGGATCGGCGCCGTGACGAGCGCCGAGCAGATCCCCGACGACACCGCATCGATTGCGGCGTCGATCGACGCGAGCGCGACTCGGCCGTAGTCGGAGCGGACGACCCCGAGCTCGAGCGGCGTCGTCTCCGCCGTCACCGCGATCATCGCGCGCCGCGCCCCGGCCGCCGCCGCATCCTTCGCCGAAGCGAAGACAGGCAGGTCGAACGGCACGAACGCGACCTCTGCCCCCTTCGCGGCGTAGCCTCGGTCGCCGAAGATCCAGATGGGAGGCTCCGGCCCCAGGTCGCGAAGCGCCTTGAAGGTGACTTCCGAGCCGATGCCGGCCGGGTCGCCAAGTGAGAGCGCCAGCGGCTTCTGGAGCGTGTCAGGCATGGGAGGGAAGTTGTATCACAAGGGGATTATGTGGCGCAGGCACTCCTGCCTGCGCGCGGCGCGAAGCGCCGCCCAGGGATGGCTGGAATGTGCCACCGGCGCACTGGACGCCGGACTTCAATCTCCGACCCGGAACCGGCCGCCTTCGGCGGCGCGCAGGCAGGAGTGCCTGCGCCACACAAGCACATTCCGCATTCCGCATTCCGCAATCCCAATTCCGCAGCTTGCCGCCTCTCCCCGCTTTCCATAGAATTCGCCCGCGATTCACCCCGCCCGAGGAGGTTTCCCCTTGAACTCAATCGTTTGCATCACCCAGGTACCCGATACAGAGACCCGGATCAAGATCGGCGCCGACGGCCGCTCGATCGACGAGGCCGGGGTGAAGTTCGTCGTCTCGGTCTATGACGAGTACGCGCTCGAAGAGGCGGTCAAGATCCGCGAGGCCAAAGGCGCGGGCGACGTCACCGTCGTCTGCTTCGGCCCCGAGCGCGCGCAGTCGGCGATTCGCGACTGCCTCGCGCGCGGCGCGACGAAGGCGATCCACGTCGTGGGCGACAGCCTTCGCGCCGATTCGCTCGGCATCGCGAAGGTGCTCGCCGCGGTGATCCGCTCGCAGCCGCACGACCTCGTCTTCGTCGGCAAGCAGGGAGTCGGCACCGACAACTCGCTCGTCGGCCCGATGGTCGCCGAGCTGCTCGGCATGCCGCACGTAACCGTCGTCACGAAGCTCGAAGTAGGCGACGGCAAGGTCACCGCGTATCGCGAGACCGAGGCGGCCGAGGAAGTGATCGAGTGCTCGACGCCGGCGCTTCTCGCCGCGCAGAAGGGGCTCAACAACCCGCGCTTCGCATCGATCAAGGGAATCATGGCCGCGAAGAAGATCGCGATCGAGACGAAATCGCTCGCCGACCTCGGCCTCGCCGACGGCGACGTCTACGAGACTCGCGTCAAGGTCGTGGCGATGGAGCTTCCTCCCGAGAAGCCGGCGGGACGGAAGATCGACGGCAGCGACCCCGCCGCCGCCGCGAAGGAAATCGTTCGATACCTCAGGGAAGAGGTCAAGGCGTTCTAACGCCTCGACCCCGAAGGCTCAGGAGCTGACATGGCTGACGTGCTCGTCGTTTGCGAAGTGATGGATGGAAAACTGAAGAAGTCGTCGCGCGAAGCGCTGACGATTGGACGGAAACTCGCGGCTGCGGCCGGCGGATCGCTTCATGCGTACGCCTGCGGCTCGTCGGCCGCGGCAGTCGCCGCGGAGACCGGAAGCTACGGAGCGGCGAAGCTGCACGTCGCTGCCGACGCGCAGCTCGACGCTTACGCGACCGAGCACTGGACGTCAGCTGCGAAACTAGCGGTCGAGGCCTCGGGCGCCGCGATCGTCGTGATGCCGGCGACCTCGACGGGACGCGATCTCGCGCCCCGCCTCGCCGCGCGCCTCGGTGCCGGCGTCGCCTCCGATGTCGTCGGCCTCGAGTGGGTTGGCGGCAAGCTCCGCGCGCGTCGTCCCGTCTACTCCGGCAAGGCGTTCGCGACGGTCGAGCTCGACTCGAACCCGGCGATCGCTACCTGCCGCGCGAATGCGTTCCCGGCCGAAGCGTCGGGCGGCGCGGCGAGCGACGTCTCGAATCTCGCCTGGAGCGCCGGCGAGACGAAGGGCAGGCTCGTGTCGGTGAACGTCCCCGAGACGACCGAGATCCCGCTCGCCGACGCCGATACCGTCGTCTCCGGCGGCCGCGGCCTCAAGGACGCGGCGAACTACGCGATGATTCACGACCTCGCGCACGCTCTCGGCGCCGCGACGGGAGCCTCGCGCGCGATCGTCGACGACGGCTGGGTCGACCATCACCACCAGGTCGGCCAGACGGGCCGCGTCGTCAGCCCTAACCTCTACTTCGCCATCGGCATCTCGGGCGCGATCCAGCATCTCGCCGGCATGTCGTCGTCGAAGCACATCATCGCGATCAACAAGGACGGCGAGGCGCCGATCTTCCGCGTCGCCGACCTCGGCGTCGTCGGCGATCTCTTCCAGATCCTCCCGCCACTGATCGAGGAAGTGAAGAAGGCGAAGGCGCACTAAACCTGACGCGACGCAACACACCCCGAACGCCGCCCGCAGGGGCGGCGTTCGAGCTTGTGGCCGCGCATTCCAATGCGCGGCGCGCAGCGCAGCGCCGAAACACCCGATTCTCGCGCCTCCAACAGCCAAGGCACCGCAGCGGATTGGAATCCGCTGCCACGAAGTCGTCCCGTGCTTGCGCTTTCGGTACAATCGCCCCCGATCAAAGGAGCAACCCGATGGCAGAGCTGCCCGGAATCGAACGAGAAGTTCTCGAGATGGATGTCGTGATCGTCGGCGGAGGCCCCGGAGGCCTCGCCACGGCGCTGCATCTCGCGCGCCTGATCGAGAAGCACAACGCATCAGGTAAAGGCGAAAAACTCGACGGGCTTTCGATCGCCCTGCTCGAAAAGGGCAAGGAGATCGGCTCGCACGGAATCTCCGGCGCCGTCATGGACCCGCGCGCGCTCGACGAGCTGATCCCCGACTGGCGGAAGAAGGACTGCCCCGCCGTCCCCGTCGGCACCGACGAGATGTGGTACCTGACGGAGTCGGGCAAGGTCAGAGCGCCGATCATGCCGCCGCCGCTGCAGAACCACGGCAACTACGTGGTCTCCCTCTCCGAGCTGCTGCGCTGGATGGAGCCGTTCGTCGCCCCGGCACCGGAGATGAACATCTTTCCCGAGTTCCCCGCGGCGCGCGTCCTCATCGAGGACGGAAAGGTCGTCGGCGTGCGAACGGCCGACAAGGGGATCGACAAGAACGGCCTTGCGAAGGAGAACTTCGAGCCGGGCATCGACATCCGCGCGAAGCTCGTGATCCTCGCCGAAGGCCCGCGCGGCACGCTCACCAAGCAGCTCCACGAGCAGTTCGAACTCGGCAAGGGGAAGAACCCGCAGGTCTACGCGTTAGGCGTAAAGGAGATTTGGGAAGTCCCCGCCGGCCGCTTCAAGCCGGGACAGGTCATCCACACGATGGGCTGGCCGCTCGACCGCGACACCTTCGGCGGCGCGTTCATCTACGGGATGAAAGACAACCTCGTCGACATCGGCCTCGTCGTCGGCCTCGACTCGCGCAACCCGACGATGGACTCGCATCACGAGTTGCAGCGGCTGAAGACGCACCCGTCGATCCGCGCGATTTTCGAAGGCGGGAAGATGGTCGCCGCCGGCGCGAAGGCGATCCCCGAGGGGGGCTACTTCTCGATGCCGAAGATGTGGGGCGAAGGCTTCATGATCGTCGGCGACTCGGCGAGCTATCTCAACGGCGCGCGCCTGAAGGGTGTGCATCTCGCGATGAAGTCGGGGATGCTCGCCGCGGAAACAGCGTTCGAAGCGCTCGTCGCGGGCGACTTCTCCGACGCGAAGCTCGCGGCGTACGAGCGGAAGTTCGAGGCGTCGTGGGCGAAGACGGAGCTCTGGAAGGACCGCAACTTCCACCAGGGCTTCGAGCACGGCCTCTACGCCGGCATGATCAACGCGGGCCTCGGCATGGTGACCGGCGGCCGCGGCTTCGGCGTCGCGAACCGTCTCGACGCGAAGGCGGGGCACGAGCGGATGGAGCGGATCAAGCGCTACTTCGCGAGCGACCATCCGCATCCGCCCGAGAAGATCAAGTTCGACGGCCAGCTGACGTTCGACAAGGTGACCGACGTCTACTACGGCGGCGTCGTGCACGAAGAGAACCAGCCGGCGCACCTTCTCATCCGCGACACCGAGGTCTGCATCACGAAGTGCACGGAGGAGTACGGAAATCCCTGCCTCCACTTCTGCCCCGCGAACGTCTACGAGCCGCGCCCGACGGAAGATGGCCGCGGCAAGGTGCCGTTCCTCAACTTCACGAACTGCTTCCACTGCAAAACCTGCGACATCGTCGATCCCTACCAGGTCATCACCTGGGTTCCGCCGGAGGGCGGCGGCGGGCCGAATTACAAGAAGTTATAGGCGAGAGGCGACAGGCGAGAGGCGAGAGGCGACAGGCGAGAGGCGATGAGCAGGCCAGAGGCCGGAGACAGGCCAAAGGCCAGAGGCCAGAGGCCAAAGCAAGCCAGAGCGAAAAGCCGTTTACGGGCGCGGGAGCGTTCACGTTCACGGACGGAGCATCCTCGATGAATGCTCATGCGTGGATGCCCTCCCGTGAACGCGCCCGGTATGTGGCGCAGACACTCCTGTCTGCGCGCGGCGCGAAGCGCCGCCTCGGCGACGGCGCAAGTGTCGCGGTTACAAGCCGCCTTCGGCGGCGCGCAGGCAGGAGTGCCTGCGCCACATCCCCGCCGGGTGGGGAATTCGTTCCAGACCACTGTTTCCCATCCGTCACGCCGCAGGGAAAGAGACGAAACGGCTTCCGGTTCGTAGAGTGATAATGGGGAGGCAACTTCGCCTTCCCGTCCGAGGAACCAGGGGAGACGAATGGGCGCCATACACGCGATGACGACGAATCCGATCACAGCGAGCGACGCAGCGGCGAAAGTCGCCGCCCTTCAGCAGAACATCGAGCTCGTCATCAAGGGCAAGTCGGAAGTCGTCCGCTACGCGATCGCGTCGATGCTGGCTCGCGGGCACATCCTTCTCGAGGACGTCCCGGGCGTCGGCAAGACGACGCTCGCACACGCCCTTGCCCGCTCGATCTCGGTCGAGTTCCAGCGCATCCAGTTCACGAGCGACCTTCTCCCCTCGGACATCGTCGGCGTGATGGTCTTCAACCAGGACCGCCAGCAGTTCGAGTTTCTCTCCGGCCCGATCTTCACGAACGTTCTGCTCGCCGACGAGATCAATCGCGCGACGCCGAAGACGCAGTCGGCGCTGCTCGAGGCGATGAACGAAGGGACGGTCACGGTCGAGAAGCAGCACCTTCCGCTTCCCGAGCCGTTCGTCGTCATCGCCACGCAGAATCCGGTCGAGCACATCGGAACCTACCCGCTTCCCGAATCACAGCTCGACCGCTTTCTGATGAAGCTGACGATCGGCTATCCCAACAAGGTCGACGAGCGCGACCTCCTGAAGTCGGGAGGCGCGCAGAACGCTCTCGCGAACCTGCAGCCGGTGATCAACGCGGCGGAGATGATCGCGCTGCAGAACCGGGTGTCGGACATCCACGTCAGCGACGCGCTGCTCGACTACCTGATGTCGCTGGTCGAAGCGACGCGCAAGGATCCGGAGGTCGCGCTCGGAGTGTCGACGCGCGGCTCGCTCACGTTCTACCGCGCGGCCCAGGCGCTGGCGATGGTGACCGGTCGCGACTTCGTGACCCCGGACGACGTCAAGCGCCTGGCCGTCCCGGTCCTGGCGCACCGCGTGGTTCTTCACGAGCGCCACGTGCGGCACGGCGACCTGACGCCCGAGGCGGGGGTCATCGAACGGATCGTGTCGCAGACGCCCGTACCGAGGTAGACGATGCAGCGCCGCCCGTTCGAGTTCGAGGGCGTCGTCCGGCTGACGAAGATCGGAGGGGGCTACCTTCTCTTCACCTTCGTCATCGGCTTCGCCGCGCTGAACACGGGAAACAACTCTCTCTATATCGCCCTCTCGGCGATGCTCGGCCTCCTCATCGCCTCCGGCATCGCGTCGAAGGACGGACTTCGCGCGATCGACGTCGAGGTCGCCCACCTCGCCGAGGCGTTTGCAGGGAAGCCGGCGAATGGCACGATCCGGGTCCGCAACAGGAGCCGCCTCTGGACGGTGCGCGACCTGATCATCACGGGCCCTCATCTCGCCGAGCCGGTGCTCGTCCCGGTCGTCGAGCGGCGCGACTCCACTCAGGTGAGCGCCACGTTCCTCTTCGAGCGCCGCGGCCGCGTGAACCTGACGCGCGTCGACCTCTACACCCGTTTCCCGTTCGCGCTCTTCACCAAGAAGCGGAGGGTGCAGCTCACCGGCGGTGCGATCGTCTATCCGCGCCTTCTCGCCGACGACACGATGCGCAACGACTTCGCGCCGGCGATGGGCGACCGGAACCCGAGAAACGCAGCCGGCCCGGGAAGCGAGATTTTCGCCTTCCGCGAATACGTCCGCGGCGACTCGCTCCGGCACGTCCACTGGAAGAAATCGGCGAGCCTGGGGCGCTGGGTGATGAAGCAGTCGCAACAGGAGGCGAACCCGATCGTCGCGATCACCTTCGACCCGTGCCTTCCGCCGGGAGAGGCGCGCGAGCGCTTCGAGACGCTGGTGAGCGAAGCAGCGACGGCGGTGCGCAACGCGATCGACAACGGCTACGACGTTCATTTCCATCTCGGCCGGCAGGCCTCTCTCGTCGGGCAGCCCGACCGTGGAATCGCGGCGTACGAGGCGCTCGCGCTCGTCGAGCCGCTGGCCGAGGCGCCGGTTCCGTTCGGCGGCACAGGCGTGATCCTCTATTCGCTCAGGAGCGGGAATCGTGAAGCGCGTACCGCCTGAAGCCGAGTCGATCCTGCTGGCGATGGCGGCGGCGTTGCCGCTCTACTTCAGCGCCGCGATCTCGATCCAGTCCGTGTTGATTTACCACCTCGTCCTCGCGGCCACGTTCACGTGGAAGCTCCGCAACCCCGCTGCGACTCTGCCCCGGCCGCTGCTGAGAGCTCTCGCCCTCGCCTACTTTCTCTTCTATTTCGTCGACGGCATCGCATTCTCACGAAGCCTCATCAAGGCGACGGGGCACCTGCTCTTCTTCATCGCCGCCTACCAGTCGGTCGACCGCGACGCGCAGAAGAATCATCCGCAGCGCCTGCTGGTGATCTTCCTGATCGCGATCGCGTCGATCGCGACGTCGACGCACATCACGATCGTGCTCTTCGTCGCAGGCTTCGTGTTCATGCTGCTGCGGCAGATGGTGGCGCTGAGTCGCGAGGAGTCGGCGCGCCTGCTCGGCACGAGCGCGCGCGAGGTTCCCGTGAACCGGAGCGTCGCGGCCTACCTCGCGGTTCTCTTCATCGCCGCCGCGGCCTTCTTCCCTCTGCTGCCGCGCGTTCGCAACCCGTTCGTCCGAGGCGCCGGCTTCTCGTCCCAGGGAGCGTCGACCGGATTTTCCGACGCGATCGACTTCTCACAGGGGCAGGTGATCACACCCGATCCGCGCGTGGTCGCGCGCGTCACCGTTCCCACGTCCGCGGAAGCGGAGTTCCTCCCGCTCCGGCTGCGGGGCGGGCACTACGACCGCTGGGTCAGCGGACGCTGGACGGCTCGCCCCGTGAGGACGCAGCAGATCGTCGCGGGCCCCCGCGGGTTCGACATCGCGCGCCCCGCCGCGGGAAGCCAGTCGATCGAAGTCAGGCAGACCAGGACGGTCGCACAGAATCAGCGGCTCTATCTTCCCGTCGGGACGTGGCAGGTCCGCGGCGTCGGTTCGCTCGCCGAGGGGCCTAACCAGGGGGCCTGGAACATCCCCGGACCGGGCGACGCGATGATCGACTTCGAGGTCTCCGCAAGCGGAGCGATCGATCCGCTGGTGCCGCCGCGCCGCCTTCCGACGTACGAGGTGCCGGAGGCAATCCGCGCGCTCGCCGACCGGATCGCCGGCAACGCCACGACGCCGCGCGAGAACGCCTCGGTGATCTCGTCACACCTCTCGACCAACTACGCCTACGTCGCGAGCCCGATCAGCCTCGGTGAGCCGGTAGGCGTCGAGGATTTCCTTCTCACGAAGCGCACGGGGCACTGCGAGCATTTCGCCGCCGGCATGGTGCTGCTGCTCTCGGCGCGCGGCGTTCCCGCTCGCGTCGTCGGCGGCTATTACGGCGGCGAGTACAACCCGCTCGGCGGCTACTACGTGATCCGCCAGCGCGACGCGCACGCGTGGGTCGAGATCTGGGAGGGAACGCGCTGGACGACGTGGGACCCGACTCCGTCCGACATGCGTCCAGGCGCCGACCAGCCCGGCGTCTTCATGGCGTACCTCTCCGCGATCGGCGAGTCGATCAACTTCTTCTGGGATCGCTACATCCTCACCTTCGGCCTCTCCGACCAGGTGAACCTCATGGCCTCGGCGTTCTACACCGCGCGCGATGCGATCGGTTCCTTGAGAGGAGGCTTCTCGATCTCGTCGCAACTGAGGCCGGCCGCAATCGTGATCGTGCTCGGCGTCGCCGCGATATTCGGGGCGCTTGCGCTGCGCCGCCGCCGCCGGCTCACCCTGTTCGACCTGCTCGCGCGGCGCCTCGCGAAGGCCGGCCTCACGGTGGCCCCGTCGATGACGAGCGCCGAAGTCGTCGTCCTCGTGCGGCGAAACCTCCCCGCGGTCGCCGGCGTCGTGGCGCGCATCGTCGATCTCTACGAACGCGACCGCTTCTCTCCCAACCGCCTGAGCCGCGACGAGGCGAGAGAGGCGAGGATGGCGCTCAAGCAGGTCGGGTGAGGCAGGCGAGAGGCGAAAGGCGAGAGGCGATCAGCAGGCAAGAGCACGCCTCCGGCGATAAGGGTGCGCGACTGGAAACGACGAAACGCGGAAGAGTTCAGCTGGCAGGCTTCCTGCTCGCTGATCGCCTCTCGCCTTTCGCCTCTTGCCGCCTTCAGCTCCTGGGATGTTGCAGCAGCTCCGCCATCTCGCGCACGGCGCGCTCGAGGCCGACGAGGACGGCGCGGGCGATGATGGAGTGGCCGATGTTGGCCTCTTCGATCTCGGGGATGCGGGCGATCGCGTCGACGTTGCGGTAGGTCAGGCCGTGGCCGGCGAGGACGCGCAGGCCGAGCTTCTTCGCGCCGCGCGCCGCATTCGTGACCTTCTCGAGCTCGGCGGCGGCGCGGGGTGACTTCCAGTTGTCGGCGTACTTCCCGGTGTTGATCTCGATGATCGGCACGCCGAGCTTGTGGCAGGCCCGGATCTGCTCGAGGTCGGGATCGACGAACACCGAGACGTCGATCGCCGCATCCTTGAGCTCCTTGACGACCCCTTCGAGCGATCCCGCGTGAAGCATGACGTCGAGGCCGCCCTCGGTCGTCAGCTCGTCGCGCCGCTCGGGCACGAGCGTGACCTGGTCGGGCTTGAACGACTGCGCGATGCGGACCATCTCGCGCGTACCCGCCATCTCGACGTTGAGACGTGTCGAGATCGTGCGCCGGAGAAGCTCCACGTCGCGGTCCTGGATGTGGCGGCGGTCGCCGCGAAGGTGAATGGTGATCCCCTGGGCGCCGGCGAGCTCCGCGAGCGCGGCGGCAGTCACGGGATCGGGCTCCTCGGCCTTACGGGCCTGGCGAACGGTGGCGACGTGATCGATGTTGACGGCGAGACGCATTCGCCAAGGTTAGCATGGCGCGAGCCGCGACCGATTCGCAGTCGTTGACCTTCCGGTTCGATCGTTCTACTGTCGTAACAAAGGCACATCGTGGAGATGCGACACGAGCTCGCGACGGGAACGGCGTCGCACGCGCCGAGGACACGCGCCTCGGCACTCGCCGGCGCCATCAGCGCGGCGGCGCTGCTCCTGTCTACATCCGTTGCCGTTGCCCTGCCGGCCGATCGCTCAGTCTCGCAGTACGTGCGAAAGAGCTGGACCGTGCGTGACGGGCTTCCGCACGGCACCGTGCGCGGCGTCGCGCAGACCGCAGACGGCTACCTCTGGCTCGCGACCTACGAGGGCATCGTCCGCTTCAACGGCGAGCGCTTTCGCCTCTACGACCAGGAGAGCGCGGCGGTCCTCGCGAACAACAGCGTGCTGACGATCTATCGCTCCCGCGACGACACCCTCTGGCTCGGAACCGCGGTCGGCACGATCACCATGCGCGACGGGGCCTTCCGGAAGCTCGTCGTTCCGGGATCACGCGACGAGATGGTGAACGCGATCGAGGAGACTCCCGACGGCACGATCTGGATCGCCTCGTGGGGCGGGCTCACCCGGGTGGTCAACGGGCGCGCCGAACGGCTGAAGCTCGCGATTCCGGACGAACTGATCAACGCCCTCGCGACGGGCAGCGACGGAACGCTCTGGATCGGCATGGCGAAGGGAGGGCTCGCGCGCTACCACGACGGCAACGTCTCGGTCCTCGACGCCGACAACGGGCTCGCGAGCGACACCGTGGTCTCGCTTCTCAGCGAAGGCGACGACGGCGTCCTGATCGGCACCGCCGCGGGGCTGCAGCGCATCGCCGCCGGGAAGCTGAGCCGCGTCGCCGGCATCCCGGACGATCAGATCACCGCGCTCCGTCGCGATCGTGACGGCAACGTCTGGGTGGGAACATACAGCAGCGGGCTCTTCCGCATCAGCGACGGCCGCGTGGCCCCGTACGGAATCGCCAACGGCCTGCTCAACCCGACCGTGCGCGCGATCTTCGAGGACGACGAGGGGAACCTCTGGATCGGATCGAATCGCGGGCTCGAGATGCTCCGCGCCGGCGCCTTCGTGAACTGGACCGAGCGCGAGGGGCTCGGAAACGACTTCACGCGGGCCATCTTCGAGGATCTCGACGGGACGCTCTGGGTCGGAACCGCAAACGGGTTAGGCCGGTGGAACGGCTCGTCGTGGGAGAAGGCCGCCGATCCGCGTCTCGCGAAGGAGTACGTCCTCGCGATCGAGCAGGGCCGCGACGGAAGGCACTGGTTCGGAACCTCGCACGGGCTCTATCGCGTCTCCGGCGCCCGGACCGATCTCCTCACGAGCGCCGACGGCCTGTCGAGCAACGGCATCCGCGCCATCCATGCCGATCGCAACGGCAACGTCTGGGTCGCGACCGACTACGGCGTCAACCGGATACTCCCGAATGGCTCGATCCAGAGCTACGCCGGCCGCGGCGGGCTCGGGCCCGACTACGCGATCGCAATCGCGGAGACCCCCGACGGCCGGATCTGGGTCGCGACGGGCGCGGGGCTGAGCGAGTTCGACGGCACGGCGTTCAAGCTCCACTCCGCACCGAACGACTTCCCGTCGAACCGGCTCTTCGCCCTGCACGCCGACGACGACGGAACGCTATGGGTCGGCACTGACGGCGACGGTCTGATCCGCTTGCGCGACGGCAAGACCAAGCGCTTCACCACGCGCGACGGCCTTCCCTTCGACAAGATCCAGTCGATTACCGACGACACCTCGGGCGGCCTGTGGATCGGCACGTCGCGCGGCGCATTTCGCATCGCGCGCCTCGAGCTCGAGGAGGTCGCAGCCGGACGGCTCTCCCGCCTCACGTCAACGCCATTCGACGAGAGCGACGGCCTCGGCAGCCGGCAGTGCAACGGGAGCGGTGATCCGGCGGCGTTCCGCTCGCGCGACGGACGCGTCTGGTTCGCCACGGCGAACGGAGTCTCGGCACGTTCCACCTTCCCGTCTCACGACGTGAGCGCGCGTCGTCCCGTCATCGAATCGGTCTCAGTGAACGGCTCGCCTGTCGACGCTCGCGCGCTCGCCGCGCTGCCGCCCGGGAGCGAAAGGATCGAGTTCGAGTTCACAGGGCTCGCCTACGGCGCCCCCGACCGCGTCCGGTTTCGCTACCAGCTCGTGGGTTACGACGATCGGTGGATCACGAGCGATCGGCGGTCGGTCTCGTACACGAACCTTGCGGCCGGCTCGTATCGCTTCGTCCTCGCGTCATCGCGCGATGGCAAATCGTGGCAGAGCACGGAGCTGCCGCTCTCACTCCGGCCGCGACTCTGGGAATCGCCCTGGTTCATCGTGCTCTGCGTCGCGGCGGGAGCTGCACTCCTCCTCTCGACACACGCGATGCGCCTTCACCTCGCGCGAAAGCGCGCGAGCCTCCTCGAAACGCTCGTCGACGACCGGACCCGCGAGATCAGCCTCGAGAAGGCGCGCACCGAGCACGCGCTGCAGGAGGCTGAAGAGGCGAAGCGCGAGGCTGAGCGCCACGAGACGCTGACCGAACTCGCGCTCGCCCAGGCCGAGGATGCGAACCGCGCGAAGAGCACCTTTCTCGCGACGACGAGCCACGAGCTCCGGACGCCGCTCAACGCGATCATCGGCTTCTCGGACATCCTCCTCGCGCACGTGGGAGGGCAGCTCGAGCCGCGCTTCGTCCGCTTCCTTCACAACATCCACTCGTCGGGCGAATACCTTCTCGGCATCATCAACAACATCCTCGATCTCTCGAAGATCGAGGCGGGACAGATGGAAATGCTTCCCGAGACGATCCCCGTTCGCGACACGATCCAGGGCATCTGCATGGTGATGAAGGGAGTGACGACGCTCCACCGCATCACGCTCGACGTGCAGGTTCCCGAGGAGCTGCCGACGATCGAGGCCGACCCGACGATCTTCAAGCAGATCGTCTACAACCTCGTCTCCAACGCGGTGAAATTCTCCCCCGTGGGCTCGACGGTGACGATCGCGGCGCGCCTCGTCACCCCGGGCGAGAGCGCATCGCCCGAGCAGGCGGTGGAGATCCGGGTGATCGACCACGGCGTCGGCATCGATCCGAAGGACCACGTCGAGATCTTCCGCGAGTTCCACCAGGTCTACGGCACGCGCCAGAGGCCGCAGGGAACGGGGCTGGGGCTCGCGCTCGTCAAGCGATTCGTCGAGCTGCATCGCGGGACGATTCGCGTCGAGAGCACCCTCGGGGAGGGGAGCACCTTCGTTGTGCTGCTCCCCTGCCGGCACGAGCCGCCGGTCCCGCCGGCCCAATGGCCGTGAGGTAAGCCATGCGTGCCCCGGGAGATTGTCATCCCGAGCGCAGCGAGGGATCGGCAAACGACCATCCGACCGATTCCGTAGCGAATTCCCAGCGATATCCGGGTGATTCTCGTCGAGGAAGCGGTCAGACGATATGTTCGCAGATCCCTCGCTTCGCTCGGGATGACAGGTCTGCGGCGTGTTGATGTCTTAACTTAAGACCATTGTCCCGTCAGCCGGAGCTTCCGGACCCGCGACCGGCTGAAGCAGACTCTCCCGGGCATCGTGCTGGATTGTTCCCGCGCCACTCTGCGTTTCCCCCGCCCGGATGCTTTACAGACTCGACGACATTCACAAGTCCTACGGCCCGCACGACGTGCTCGCGGGAGCGACGTGGCAGCACAACCCCGGCGAGCGCGTTGGGCTGGTCGGCCGCAACGGCGCCGGCAAGACGACCCTTTTCCGCCTGCTTCTCGGGATGGAAGAGTCCGACCGCGGCACGATCACCAAGGCAAACGGCGTGACCTTCGGCCACCTCGGCCAGCACATGACGTCGGATCCGGCGACTCCCCTCTTCGACTTCGTCCTCTCGGCCTTCGAGAAGGTGCTCAGGCTCGAGGCGAAGATGCGCGACATCGAGCATCGGCTCGTCGACACGACCGGGACCGAGCACGACAGGATTCTCGCGAAGTACGCCGAGCTTCAGCACGAGTACGAGCACGAGAACGGCTATACGGTGCACGCCGAGGTCGAGCGCGTGCTGATGGGCGTGGGCTTCGCGAAAGAGGACTGGCCGCGGCCGATCGGCGAGATGAGCGGAGGCCAGCAGAACCGCGCGATGCTCGCGCGACTCCTGCTCTCGAACGCCGACGTCCTGCTGCTCGACGAGCCGACGAACCACCTCGACCTGAACGGCATTGAGTTCCTCGAGGAGTTCCTCTCGTCGTTCAAGGGGAGCTTCCTTCTCATCTCACACGACCGCACGTTCCTCAACCGGACCGTCGACCGGATCGTCGAGCTGGCGCACGGCGAGCTCATCGTCTACCACGGCAACTACGACAAGTTCGTGGCGCAGCGCGCCGAGCGGATGGAGCGGATGCGGGTGGAGTACGAGCGCCAGCAGGAGATGATCGAGAAGACGGAAGACTTCATCCGGCGGAACATCGCCGGGCAGAAGACGAAGCAGGCGCAGTCGCGCCGGAAAATGCTCGACAAGCTCGACGAGTTCGAGCGGCCGGAGCACGACGAGACGCTCGCGAAGTTCCGGCTCGACGCGGGTCCGCGCTCCACGGCGATCGCGCTGACCGCCGAGAAACTCGACGCCGGCTACCCGGGACGCGCGATCGTCCGCGGCTTCAGCGCCGTGATGCGCCGGAGCGAGCGCTACGCGATCATGGGGCCTAACGGCTCCGGAAAGTCGACGCTCCTCAAGACGCTCGCCGGGCGGCTCGCGCCGCTCGCCGGTGACGTCCGCCTCGGCGCGAACGTCCAGATCGGCTACTACGACCAGTCGCTCGGAGACCTCACGCCGTCGAAGCAGGTGATCGACGAGGTCTGGGACCTCGACCACGGCCAGAGCGAGGAGTCGGTGCGCAGCTACCTCGCGCGCTTCTCGTTCTTCGGCGACGACGTCTACAAGAAGGTCGCCGCGCTCTCGGGAGGCGAGAAGGGACGACTCGCCCTCGCGAAGATCATGCACGCGGGAGGGAACGTCCTGCTGCTCGACGAGCCGACGAACCATCTCGACGTCTACACGCGCGAGGCGCTCGAGGAGGCGATCGAGCAGTTCTCCGGCACGCTCGTCGTCGTCTCGCACGACCGCTACTTCGTCGACCGCGTGGCGCAGCAGATCATCGCGGTGGAGGACGGTGAGGCGGAGATCTTCCAAGGCAATTACACCGAGGTCCGCCGGCGCATCGCGGAACAGGAAGCTGCCGCGGCGGCGCCGGCGCCTCAGCCCGCAAAAGCCACGAAGGCCACGCCGGCGACGAAGGCCGCGAATCCCGTCACCGGGCCGCAACAGCCGAAGGCGCAGGTCGACCGACAGGAACAGCGCGTGCGCGACCGCCGCGCGCGGAAGCTCGACGAGGAGATCGCGCAGATCGAAAAGCTCATCGCGAGCCTCGAGTCCGAGAAGGAGAAGCACGACCTCGCGCTCTGCAGCGAAGAGGTCTACCGCGACGGCGAGAAGACCCGCACCGTCCAGGCCGAGCTCGCCGAGATCAGGAAACAGCTCGACGCGCTTTACACGAGGTGGGACCGGGTGGCGGCGGAGCGGGGGGAGGTTTAGTTGCGGGTTGTTAGTTGTTAGTTGTTAGTTGTTAGTTGTTAGTTGTTAGTTGTTAGTTGTTAGTTGTTAGTTGTCAGTTGTTAGTTGTTAGTTGTTAGACCACTGGCGCAACCTCCAAGAATTCCGATTCTTCATTCGACATTCTTCATTCGACATTCTTTATTTCGGTTTTTGTCTGGCCCGTGGAAACCGAAATATCAAATGAAGAATGAGGAATGCAGAATGAAGAATGAAACGGCAGGCCGTTCGCGACCTGCGCTGCCTGTCTAACAACTAACAACTAAAAACTGCCTCCTCCCCCCTCACAACGTCTGGTCCGCCCACGCCGCCGGGTCTTCGATCGGCTCGACGTGGACGACGACCGAGAAGCCGGGCAGCTGCGCGTGAAGCGCGTCCTCGATCTGCTCGACGAGATCGTGACCCTTCTGCACCGACCACGCGCCAGGCACGAGAAGGTGCATCGTCGCGAAACGCTTCGTCCCGGCGCGGCGCGTCCGAAGCGCGTGGTACTGCACTTCGTCGCTCTCGAAACCCTTCAGCGTCGCGCGGATCTTCTCCATTTCGTCGGGCGGAAGCGACGCGTCCATGAGCCCGAGCACCGAATCTTTCACGATCCGGAAACCGGTGATGAAGATGTTCACGGCGAAGACGAGCGCGACGATCGGGTCGAGCCACGCTTTTCCGCTGATCATCACCAGCCCGACGCCGACGAGAACCCCGAGCGAGGTCCAGACGTCGGTCATCAGATGGTGCCCGCTCGCTTCCAGCGTCACGGAGCGATGCTTCTTCGACGCGCGAAGCAGCACGAGCGCGACTGCGAGGTTGATGAGCGCCGCGCCGAAGGAGACGGCGACGCCGGCACCGAGCTGGTGCAGCTCGCGCGGCGTGATCAGGCGGTCGACGGCGGCCGCTGCGATTCCGAGCGCCGCGATGGCGATCAGTCCGCCTTCGAAGCCGCTCGAGAAGTACTCCGCCTTGCCGTGGCCGTGCGCGTGGTCCTCGTCCTCGGGGCGTCCCGCCACCGTCAACATCGCGAGCGCCATCACGGCGCCGGCAAGATTGACGAGCGACTCGAGCGCGTCGGATAAGAGCCCGACTGACCCGGTCATCAGGTAGGCGATCGACTTGATCGCGATGGTCACGACCGCCGCGGCGATCGAGAGCCACGCGAACCGGAGCGGCACGCTGCCTTCCGCGATGCGTTCGTTCACGGGCCTACTCCAGCCGGACCAGCTCGTCGCCGTTGTCCACGGCCTGGCCGGCGATCACGCGCAACTCCGCGACGACTCCGTCGCGCGGCGCGACGATCTCGTTCTCCATCTTCATCGCCTCGAGGATCAGCATTCCCTGCCCGCGCCTGACCGCGTCACCGGGCGCGACGTGAATGCGAACGACGCGCCCGGGCATGATCGCGCGGATGTGCGATCCGCCTCCGTCCGCGTCGTCTGCTCCACGCTTCCGCTTCATCGAGAGCGGGTCGTAGAGATCGACGATCACGGTCCGGTCGGAGAACGAGACCTCGTGCTTCGTCCCGTCGCGGTGATAGCCGAACATGTACTGACGCCCGTTGCCGAGCTTCAGCGAATGGAGCACGCCGTTCGACGTCGCGAGATCGACCACCTGCGCGCGGCCGTCGATCGAGACCGAGTAACCGCTCCCATCGCGCGAGACCTCGATCTCGCGCGAGACCTCGCCCTTGCGGCAGATCATCCTCACGGGCGCCACCTCCCGGTCGCTTCCGCGCGACCCAGCCGCTTCCAGGCCGAATCGCTGTCGACGGCCAGCTTGATCGACTGCGACTCCTCGAAGGCGAGAATCGCCGCCGCCACGATCGCCGCCTCTTCCTGCTCCGCGCCGTCTGACCGGCCGAGCTCGATCGACTTCAGGTAGCGGTCGAGGAAGCCGGTGTCGAAGTTCGCCGTCCGAAAATCGTCGTTGTCCATCAGCATCGAGAAGAAGGGAATCGTCGTGTCGATCCCCTCGACGCGGTACTCCTGCAGCGCGCGCTTCATCCGCGCGATCGCCTCGTTACGGTCGGCGCCGCGCGCGACGAGCTTCGAGAGCATCGGATCGTAATGGATCGGGACGGTGAATCCGTTGTAGACGCCGTTGTCGTTCCGCACTCCCGGCCCCTGCGGCACGATCAGCTGCCGGATCAGCCCGGGCGACGGGGCGAAGCCATGGAACGGATCCTCGGCGTAGATGCGGCACTCGATCGCATGGCCGCGCAGCACGACCTGGTCCTGCGTGATTCCGAGCGCTGCTCCCTGCGCGATGCGCAGCTGCTGCTTCACGAGATCGAGCCCGGTCACCTCTTCGGTCACGGGATGCTCGACCTGGAGACGCGTGTTCATCTCGAGGAAGTAGAACTGCTTGTCGGTTCCCATCAGGAACTCGATCGTTCCGGCCGAGTAGTAGTTGACCGCCTTCGCCGCCTTCACCGCCGCCTCACCGAGGCGCGCGCGAAGCTCCGGGCCGACGACGGGCGAGGGGCACTCCTCGACGACCTTCTGGTGGCGGCGCTGAAGCGTGCACTCGCGTTCGCCGAGGTGGATGACGTTGCCGTGCATGTCACCGAGGACCTGGACCTCGATGTGGCGCGGCGAGGCGATGAACTTCTCGGCGTAGACCGCCGGGTCGCCGAAGAACGAGCCCGCCTCGCTTTGCACGCGCTCGAACGAGGAGCGGAGATCCTCGAGCCGCTCGACGAGGCGCATTCCCTTGCCGCCGCCGCCCGCGCTCGCCTTGACCATCACCGGGAAGCCCGCCTCGAGCGCGAACGCTTCGATCTCTTCGTAATTCTTCGCGGCGTCCATCAACCCGGGCACCGTCGGCACGCCGGCCGCGGCCATCCGCTGCCGGCTCTCAGTCTTCGAGCCCATCGCGCGGATCGAGTCGGGCGACGGGCCGATGAAGGTCAGTCCCGCGTCGATGCACGCCTGCGCGAAGTCGGCGTTCTCGGCGAGAAAGCCGTAGCCCGGATGAATCGCGGTTGCGCCCGTCGTCTTCGCGGCGTCGATGATCCGGTCGGCGCGAAGGTAGCTCTCGCGCGACGGCGCCGGCCCGACTGCGACCGCCTCGTCGGCGAAGAGCACGTGCAGTGCGACACGGTCGGCCTCGGAGTAGACGGCGACGGTCGGGTAACCGAGCTCGCGGCATGCGCGAATGACGCGCACCGCGATCTCTCCTCGATTGGCGACGAGAACTTTCACGCGTTCGTCCCCCGTCCGAGCATCAACGCTCCCGACGGCCGAGCTCGCCAGCCTTGTCGAGGTAGACTTCGACGGTTCGTCCGATCGTGAGCTTGTCGCCGAGATCGACCGCGCGATCGAACTCGTCGCGGAGACGTTCGGCCTCCGCGAGGTAGTAGGTGCGCAGCCCCGTGTCGATCCCGAACTCGGGGTACTTGTCGGCGAGCGCCTTCATCCACTCCTCGACCTGGCGGCGCTTGTCGCGGTCGCCCGAGCCGCGTCGCAGCTCGTCGAGAAGCACGTCGACCACGCCCTTGAGCGAAGCCAGTTCGGCCGAGAGCGGCTTCTTCTCCGCCACCGCGGGAACGCTCTGTTCTTCAGCAGTCGTCATCTGGACGCCTCCTGCAGGACCGATCCTCCGCGGGTGCGAGATCGCCAGTCCAAGCAGACGGTATGTACCCGTTCTTGCCGCAATACGCAACCGGACAGCGCACCGATGCGCCCCGCCGGAAACGGCCAGCCATGCACCCCTCGAGAGAACAGCGGCTTTGAGTTAAGGCAAAATGACCGACGTCAAGAAGCAGCACGATGAACTGAGAACCCCGAAAAGCCAGGGTTGAGCCCGTTTCTGGATTCAACATTCAGCGTTCTAACTTCTAACTTCGGCTTTTCCTTCGTTGAGTCAAGGCCATCGCCTCGAGAGAGTGGGCCAAAAAAAAAACGGGACCTCTCGGTCCCGTCGTATCTGAATCTTGAATGGTGCCCAAGGCCGGACTCGAACCGGCACGGGTTTCCCCACACGCCCCTCAAACGTGCGCGTCTACCAATTCCGCCACTTGGGCAGGCAACCGTGCAAAAACTACGAGGTGGAAAGAGCTACTTGGTCGGAGCGCTGGCAGGCGCGGGAGCGGCCGGAGCCGAACCCTTTGAGTCGCCCATCACCGAACCGCCCGGCTTCGCCTGGATGATTGCCAGCGCGAGGCAGGTGATCACGAAAAGTGCGAAGAGAATCGAAGTCGCCTTCTGGAGGAACGTCGTCGCGCTGCGCGCGCCGAACGCCATCTGCGAGCCGCCGCCACCGAAGGCACCGGCCAGATCGGCCCCCTTGCCCTGCTGGATGAGGACGACGAGCATCAGCAGGAGGCTGACGATGACGTGAATCGTAACTAGCAATATGGTCATAGCTTGTCCAACGGTGAATCTCGCAGCCCGGCAGAACCGGGCGGGGACGCGAATTCTTCCCCATACCGCCCGGGAAGTCAACCGCGCGCGGATTGACCGGAATCAACCTCGCATCGCACCCCAGATCGCGAGGAACGAGCTCGACACCAGGCTGGCGCCGCCGACCAGGAATCCGTCGACCTCGCCGATCGACGCGATCTCCGCGGCATTGTCGGCCTTGACCGATCCGCCGTAGAGGATCGAGAGAGTGCAGTCGGCCGGCACGAGTCCTTCGAGCATTCCGGCGATCGCCTGGTGCGCTTCGAGAATGTCGGGGTTCTTTGCGTTGCGTCCTGTGCCGATCGCCCAAATCGGCTCGTAGGCGACCACGAGGCGCGGGAAGCTCCGCGCGGCGACCGACAGCGCCGTCTTCACCTGCGTCTCGAGCCAGGCGATCGTCCTGCCCGCGTCGCGCGTCTCCTGGCTCTCGCCGATGCAGAAAATCGGAACGAGCCCGGCATCGTGCGCCTTCGCGAGCTTCTGCCCGATCACCTCGTCGCCCTCGCCAAAGATCGTTCTCCGTTCGGAGTGCCCCAGGATCGCGTAGCGCACGCCGAGCCCGGCGAACATTCGCGCGGAGACTTCACCCGTGAACGCTCCCTGGTCGTGCTGCGAGGAGTTCTGCGAAGCGACCGCGAATCCGTCGCCCGCTCCCTTCGACTCCTTGACGAGCGCCTCGATGAACGGCGCGGGCGGCGCGACGGCGAGATCGAATCCCGCGGAGGGCCGGCCCCGCATCGCCGCGCAATACGTGCCGATTCCCTCGGCCGGGAGATTGAGCTTCCAGTTTGCCGCGAGCAGCTTTTCGCGTTTCATCACCAGGAGAACCTGTCCTTTCCGAGGCGTTTCGCCTCGTACAGCTTCTGGTCGGTGCGGCTCACGAGCTCGGCGGCTCCCTTGTCGGTTTCGTCGAGCGTGGCCATTCCGATCGAGATCGTGCAGCGTATCGCTCCGTCGTCCGCTCCGCCGATCCGGAGGTCGCGGACGTTTCTGATCATCCTCTCGGCGACCGAGCGGGCGCCGATCAAGTCAGTGTGCGGAAGAATCACGGCGAACTCGTCTCCTCCGAAGCGCGCGAAGACGTCGGGAGGACGAAGCGTCTCGCGCACGGCGCCGCAAAGCTCCGAGAGGAGCACGTCGCCCATGACGTGGCCGTGCGTGTCGTTGACCACCTTGAAGTCGTCGATGTCGAAGAGGATGAGCGACATGGGAATCGTGTATGTCCGCGATCGCTCGACCTCGGATTGAAGGTGCCGGCGGAACGCGCGCTTGTTCCAGATTCCGGTCAGATCATCGGTGTCTGCGAGGTTCTGGATCTGCTCGTTCGCCCTGATATTGCCGAGCAGGATGGCGATCTGATTCGCGAGGAGCTCGAGAAGCCGCTGCTCCTGCGACGAGAAGGGTTGCCCCGCCCGGTTGAGGATCAGCGCTCCCGCTGCGCGGTTGTCGAGCATGAGGAGCGTCTGTACCTGCTGCTCGAGCGGGTCTCCGTCGAGCTCGTGCCCCGGAAGGTCGGAGAAGTCGCCGCGAACGACGACGTCGGTCGAGGCGAACGACGTGGAGAGCTGCGCGCCGAGAGCAACGCGGACCGCTTCGACGAGCCTCTCGCTGACCAGGTCCTCGTGCCTCGGAAGCTTCGACACGTAAAGGTCGAGATTCTGCTCGAGCATCACGGCGCATCCGATGTCGAACGGCACGGTCCCCGCGAGGCGACGGAATGCCGAGCGGAAGAGCTCTGCGATCGTCCGGCAGCCGGTAAGGGCGTTGTAGAGCTCCTGAAGGAAATTCAGCAGCCCGGCGATCTCGTCGTAGTCGGCGCGCAGGCGTGCCGCCCCGTGCGCGGCACGCGCAGCGGCGTCGCGGAGGAACAGCGCGAGCGTCCGGTCTGCGACGATAGCGGGAGCGAGCGCGAGAACGCCCTCGTTCGCGGTCAGGACGCCTCGTGCGAGGAGCGCGGTCGCCGCCTCGGACTCGTCGGGAGTGAGCAACTCCGAGGCAACCCCGCCGGGAGTCGCAGCGAGCAGGCGGACGAGGCGGATCGAAGCGTCTCCGACGAGCAGCCCCGCTATCGATTCGACTCTCACGGTGGCGAATTATAGGCTATAAGGTTGAGGGTCATTCGCACGGTCGGCAGCGGCTGCAACACCGCCGCGCGAGCCCGTTCGAAGCCGGAAGAACGAGCGTCGGGAGCTCCTCGAGAATGCTGCTGGAAAACGAGCTTGTACCATTCGAGCCGAGGCCTTTGCTCGGAGAGCGGCTGCTCGTGCTGGCCCCCCATCCCGACGACGAGGCGCTCGGCTGCGGCGGGCTCATCGCGCTTCACGCCGCGGAGCGCCGGCAGATCGCCGTCGTCGTCGCGACCGACGGCGCCGGCGCCGACAACGCGGGGAGCGACCTCGAAGCATACGTCGCGCGCCGCGAGCGCGAGACCATCGAGGGACTCTCGGTCCTCGGCACCACCGACCCGCCCATCTTCTTCCGTCTTCGTGACCGCCATCTGCAACAGGAATCGGCGGCCCTCGAGGTACGCCTCCGCCAGCTCTTCGGCAGGTTCCGCCCCGACCTCGTCGTCGCGCCGAGCCCTGTCGAGATTCACCCCGATCACGTCGCGCTCGCGTTCGCGCTGATCGAGCTCGTCCGCGGGAGCGAGCTCCCTCCCGGCCTCGTGCCGGAAGCCCGCATCGCCTTCTACGAGGTCAGCCAGCCGATCCGGCCTAACAGGCTCGTCGACATCACCGCGGTCGCGGAGAAGAAAGCGGAAGCCGCCGCGAGGCACGCGTCGCAGATCGGCATCCGCGAATACGGGCGTTTCGCGCGCGGCCTGAACGACTATCGCGCGATGTCGCTCCCCCGCGAGGTCACCTCCGCGGAAGGGTACTGGTGCGCCACCGCCGGCGAGCTGCGCACGATGCCCTTCGGCGCGTTGCGCGACGCGCTCTCCCCCGCATGGCAGGGACCCGAGGACGCCATGGAATCGGTCGGCGCGCTCGCCGACGAGCTGCGCCGGCGCGCAGGCGAATGCGCCGCGCTCGAAGGGCTCCTCGAGGAGCATCGCGAGGCCGTGGGCCGCCAGACCGAGACCATCAACGATCTCTTCGGCGAGATCGATCGCCTCAACGGGCTCGTCGACACGATGAAGAAGTCGAAGCGCTGGAAGCTCCACGAGGCGCTCGGGAGGCTCACGGGTCGCGGATGAGCCGGATCCTTCTTCTCTGCCCCGAGCCTCTCAGCCACGGCCAGCCGGCCGGGGTCGGGATTCGCTTCATCGAATTCTCGCGGGCTCTCCTCGCCGACGGGCACAGCGTCACGATCCTCAGCGCCGACGGCGGCGCCGTGGAGGGGTGCAGCGCGGCCGCAACCTCACCGCAGTCGATCCGCGATGCGAGCCTGGCGAGCGACGTCGCGGTGCTGCAGGGGCACGTCGCGAACGAGTTCGTCGCGCACGCCGCGGCGATCCCGCTCGTCGTCGACCTCTACGACCCCTGGATCGTCGAGAACCTCCACTACTTCGAGGAGCGGGGCGCGCAGGTCTTTCTGCACGATCACGCGACGCTCCTCCGCTCGCTGCGCCACGGCGACTTCTTCCTCTGCGCCTCCGAGGCGCAGCGGTTCTTCTACCTCGGGATGCTCGCCGCCGTCGGCAGACTCAATCCAGTGGCATACGCTGACGATGCGTCGGCGTCGAAACTGCTGGCGGTCGCCCCGTTCGGAGTCCCTCCGCAACGCACGCCTCCGCCGCGAAACCTCGAATCGCCGGCTCTTCTCTTTGGCGGGATTTACGACTGGTACGATCCGATCATCGCGATCGAGGCGGTCGCGCAGGCTCGCGCGCGAATCCCCGGCCTCACGCTCTCGTTCAACCGCCATCCCAATGCCTCGATCACGCCGCAGAGCAAGGCAGCCGCCGCGGAGCGACACGTCGTGACGAACGGTTACACATCGTTCGTGAGGTTCGAGGACTGGACGCCTTACGGCGAGCGCGCCGCGTTCTTCGATCGATTCTCCGCGGCGATCCTCACCTTCCCTCGCACGCTCGAGACCGACCTCGCGATGCGGACGCGCATCCTCGACTACCTCTGGGCCGGCCTGCCGGTGATTACGAGCCCGGGCCGGGGAACGGACGAGATCATCGCGAAGCACGGCGCGGGCATGGTCGTTGAATCCGACGAGCCGGCGGCATTCGCCGGCGCGATCGTCGAAATCCTCTCCGACCCCGCGCGGCTCGCGTCGATGGTCGCGGGAGCCTCCTCCTTCGCCCGCGAGAACCAGTGGTCGAAGGTGTCCGCGCCCCTCCTCGAGTTCTGTCGCGACCCGCGGATCGATCCCGCGAAAGGCGCATTCTCGACGCTTGGCCCATCCGCGGCCGAAGCGACCTCGCCCGAGCGACTCATGGAGCGGCTGCGTAGGCGATTCGGAGGGAAATCATGAGCCGCCCGCTCGTCGAGGTCGTCATCGTCAGCTGGAACGGGCGCGACGACACGCTGCGCGCGCTCGACGCGACGCTCGCGCAGATCGGTGGCGGCGCGGGACAGGTGGCGGAAGCGCGCGTCACGGTGGTCGACAACGGCTCGATCGACGGAACTGCGGACGAGGTCGTGAGGCGCGGCAGCCGCGTCCGGCTCATCCGTCTCGCGGAGAACCGCGGCTTCACCGGCGGCATCGCCGCGGGAGCCGAAGCTTCGGACGCCGAGCTCCTCGTATTCCTCAACAACGACGCGATCCCGGAGAGCGGGTGGCTCGAATCGCTCGTCGGAGGCCTTGAAGCCGCGAGTTCCGACGTCGTCGCTCTGGCCGGCAGGATCGTCGACTACGAAGGCAGGCGCGCCGACTTCGTCGACGGCGCGATGACCTTCGACGGCCACGCTTTCCAGCCCGGCTTCCGCAAGCCGCTCGGCGACGTCGTCGAGAAGCCGGCGGGAAGCGAGATGCTTTTCGCCTGCGGCGGCAACATGGTCGTCCGCCGCGAAGCGTACCGCGCGTTAGGCGGATTCGACGACGACTACTTCGCCTACCTCGAGGACGTCGATTTCGGGTGGCGTGCGTGGCTCTCGGGCGGCCGCGTCCTCTGGCAGCCGGGAGCGACGGTCCGCCACCGCTCGTCGGCGACGAGCGATCGGCTCGGCAGCTTCGAGCGCGGGGTCCTCTTCGAGCGCAACGCGCTGCAGACCGCGTTCAAGAACTACGACGACGAGCATCTGCAGAAGATGGCAGGCCCGATCCTCCTCGCTCTCCTGCACCGGACGTTCCGCTACACGGTCGACAGGAATCCGGGAGCCGACGCTCTGCGGCGCCCGGCATTCGGCGAGTCGAGCCACCATGCCGGCGAGGCGACCTCGCTCGTCGGCAGGCTTCTCGCGAAATTCGGGTACCACAAGGGCCCGGTCATCACCGACCCGCTGACGACGATGCAATTCCGCGCGATTCACTGGTTCTTCGCGAACCGCGACCTCGTCGCACGGAAGCGCCGGGCGGTGCAGGCGCTGCGCAAGCGGCGCGACGCGGAGATTCTCGCGAAGTTCGCGCCGCTCGTCGTTCCGACCTACCACGGCGACACCGACCTCTTCGGCTCGGAGCTGTTCAACATCCTGTCGAAGGGGCTCGGTCTGCGAAATTCGACGCTCGAGGAGCTGATGGACCGGTGAGCCTGCGCGACCGACTCCGCCGCTTTCACCCCCATGGCGTCTTCTGGCGCCACTTCCTCGCCTGGGCGGTGAACAACGTGCCCGCTTCTCTGGAAGTGGCGACGATGTGGCTCTGGTCGTTCTTCTTCTTCGCGCTATGGGGCCCGGGCCGGCGGGGCGTCATGCACAACCTCAGCCGCATTCTTCCCGGATCGAGCCCCGTCGCGAATTTCTTCCGCGCCTACCGCATCTTCCTGAACTTCGCCTGGACGCTTGCCGATTCGGCGAAGTTCCACGACCAGGGGATCGGGTTCGATTGGGAGATCATCGGAAGCGAGAATCTCGACGCCCTTGCGGACCCCGCACGCCCGGCAATCGTGCTGACAGCGCACATGGGCAACTACGACATCGGCTCGCTCATCTTCACGAACCGCGTGGCGCGGACGATGTCGACCGTGCGCGCGCCGGAACACGACCCCGAAACGCAGTCGTTCGCGCTCGAGCAGCACAAGAAGTTCGGCGACCAGTTGAAGGTGCATTACAACGTTTCGCCGGAGACGCTCGCCTTCGACCTCGTCGAGGCGATCGGCCGGGGAGAGATCGTGGCGATCCAGGGTGATCGCGCGCTCCCGGGAGTCACCGCGCGACCCGTGCCGCTGTTCGGCGGCACGGTCGACCTGCCCGCAGGCCCGTTCGCGCTCGCGATGGCGACGCGCGCGGAGATCTTTCCGCTCTTCATCATGCGCGCCGGGCGGCGGCGCTACCGGGTTCTCGCGGCGGCCCCGATCAGTTGCAAACGGACGCAGGAATCGAAGGAGATCGCGATCTCGGCGGCGATGGCGTCGTGGGCGCGCGTGCTCGAGTCGACGATCCGCGAGAACTGGGACCAGTGGTTCACCTTCGAGGCGATGAATGTCCATGCAGATCGGGCGTGAGCACAGCCTCGCCGAGGAGTGGCTGCCGTCGCGCTTCAACCTCGCGGCGTTCCGGATGTTAGGCCTTGTGGTGGCGTCCAGGGTGAGAGAGCGGAAGTCCCCGGCCACGCTGCTCGGGCACGACCCGGCGCACCACCCGGCCGAAGCGTATTCGCTGACCTGCGCGCTGATCGCGTTTCCGTCGCTGCACCTGTTGGTGGACGCCGCACCGGGCATGGCGCTCCCGTGGCTCACGATCCCGCTGCTGGTCGTCGCACTCCCCTTCGTCGCGATCATGGCCTGGGACATCGTCGTCTTTTCCGTCGCGCTCTTCGCGCTTCTCCTCGGACGGCTCGCAGGACGGAAGATCGCGGCGATCGGATTGCAGACCCCGGTCATCCAGGGGCTGATGCTCGCACTGTCGGGAGCGTCGATCGCGCTCGAGTGGCGCTCGGCGTGGCTCGGCTGGACGTGGCTCGCGCTCGTGGCGCTGAACGCGCTCTGCGCGGTTGCGCTCGCGGCGACACGCGGGCGCGTAGCCCGCTTCTCCCGCGAGGTCACCGGAGAGCCATGAGGCGCGCGATTCTGGGATTCGCCGCCGTGGCGCCACTCGCGGCGATCGCCCTGTGGGGTACCTCGATCCCGCTGGCAATCGGCCTCGTATTCGCCTCGCACATGCTCGTCCTCTATCCGACGCTTCGCGCGCGCTCGCAGTGGCTCGGCCCGGTCGTTACGACGTTCGAGACGGCGCGCCCCGAGGTCTGGCTGACGATCGACGACGGCCCCGACGAGAGGGACACGGCAGAGATCCTCGGAATCCTCCGCCGTCACGACGCAAAGGCGACCTTCTTCGTGAAGGGGTCGCTCGCTCTGGCCCGGCCCGCGCTGATCGAGGCGATGGCGGCGGGCGGCCACGAAGTCGCGAACCACTCGCACGACCATCCGAGCGCGACGTTCTGGTGCCTCCCCCCGGGCGCGATCAGGCGCGAGATCGATCGCTGCAACGACGCGATCGCCTCGATCCTCGGCGTTTCACCCTCGCGATTCCGCGCGCCGGTCGGGATGAAGAACCCGTTCGTACACCCGCATCTCGCGAAGCGCGGGATGAAGCTCGTCGCCTGGAGCTCGCGCGGATTCGACGGCGTCGACGGGTTCGACCTCGAATCGACCGTCGAGCGCGTGCTGCGCGACGCGGGGCCCGGGGCGATCGTCCTGCTTCACCAGGGCGTGCGCGGCAGCGACGGCTCGCTCGCGAGCGCGCGCTGCATCGAGCGGATCCTCGAAGGGCTCGCCGCGCGCGGGCTTCGCTGCGTGATCCCTTCCGACGCCGCGCTCTAGTGGAGTGTATTTGATGAATCAGTACCACCTGACTTGATCTCGACGACGTGAGCTTCGTTGCGCCTCCTCAACATAGTCACCGCTATGCCTACGTCGGCGCGCCTCGCTCACGCCGCCGATCTCTTCGCCACCTGCTACCAATTCATCAAATACACTCCACTAGCCGCGTCAGCGCTTCCGGTAGGTGAGCAGGTGGTTGTTGAACGGAGTGCGCCCCCAGAGCGGAACGATCTCCTCGTCGAAGCCGCCCTCGCGGAAACGCTCCGAGATCGAGGCAGCGGTCGGGAAGTTGAGCCGCTCGCCCCGCAGCCAGCCTAACGACGTCGCGAAGGTTTCCTCGAGCCAGGTGGCGCGGTACCGCCAGCTGCCGTCGTCAATGCAGTCGCGGATGATCACGAGGTCGCCCGGGCGCGCGTACGACACCGCGTTCTCGAGAATCGCGCGCTGATCGTCGTCGCGAAAGTAGTGGAGCAGGTCGAGCAGCACGACGCTCCCGGCAAAGTCGATGCGCTGCCGCGCGTCGCCGAGCTCGAAGCGGAGGCCTGCGATCCCCTCCGTCGCCTCCCTCGCCGCCGCGATCTTCCGCTCGTCGAAGTCGATTCCGGCGATTTCGACCGCGAGCCCCGCCTCACGGACGATCTGCCCGAACAGTCCGATGCCGCAACCGACGTCGAGCACGGGGCCGGCGATGCGGCGAAGCCGCGCGAGCACCGCGCGATAGACAGGGTCGCTCGCCACCTTCGACTTCACGTATCCCTGGAGGAAGCGCGAGCGATATCGACGCGAGATCGCGCGCGCGACCTCCGCACCGATCGGTTCTTCGTCATGGCTGCCCGGGTATCGCACAGGTATCCTATTTACAGCCGCGCGCGGCCTCGGACGTTGTACCCGATCGCGCGGCGAAAATCGATGGAGAACCCCCGCGAGATCGCGAAGTACGTGAAACCCGGCGCGCGCGTCGTGTCGGTCGGCGTCGACGCTGCCGGTACGCTCGCCGCGACAGGCGCGTCGCCTGCATCCTCCTGGGACACGGCCCAATCGTTCCTCGCCGGAGAGCGCGAGGCCTTCGACCTGCTCCTGGTCTCGAGCGATGCGCTCACCGCCGATCTTCTCGCCTCGGTGACGCAGAGGCAAAGCGACGCGTGCGCGGTCGCAGTCGTCTGTAACGTCGATCCTTCGCGACGGCTGCTCGATTCTCCCGGCATCGCCGAAGTCATCACCCTGCTCTCCGGAGCGGCCTGGTCGATCGTGTCACCGGGGCGCTGGCTCGACCGCGCGGAAAGGTCGCCGCTGCTCGTCGTCGCGCGCCCCGACGACCGGACGATCCGTTCGTACGAACGGGGCGACGAGGCGGCGATCCTCGATCTATTCGAGATCAGCTTCAGCAGCCGCCGCCCCGTCGACTGGTGGCGCTGGGAGTATGCAGACAATCCTCACGGCGCCCTCGCCATCAGCCTCGCCTTCGACCGCGATGGCCTCGCGGCGCAGTACGCCGGATATCCTGTTCCGCTCTGGAGCCGGGACCCTGCGCTTCACGGCCTCACGGCCAACCAGGTCGGCGACACGATGACGGCAGTCCGGGTGAGGAGTGCGGGGCGAGGCCCGACGAGCGTGCTGGTCAGAACCGCAAAGCACTTCTTTGCCGCTCACTGCGCGGGAAAGGTCGCGTTCAACTACGGCTTCAACACCGCGAACATCAGGAAGATCTCGACGTCGTACAACGAAAGCGCGCAGGTGGAGCAGGTTCCCTTCCGGCGAGCGGGGACTGCGGCGCTGCAATTCCCCGGCCGAATGGCGCGCCGGATCACGACGCTATTCAATTCCTACACGACCTCGAACGCCACCTCGGTCGACGGCGAATGGGACGGTTTCCTCGACGCCGTCGCGCCGTCGTACGGACTGCTCGTCCGTCGCGATGCGCGCTATCTGAAGTGGCGTTACCTCGACCATCCGGAGTTGCGCTACGAGATCGTCGCGCTCCGGAGCGCCGGGAGGCTCACCGCGTGGTCGGTCTTCCGCCGGCGCGACGACACCCTGATCTGGGGCGACGCGCTCGTTTCGCCGCGCCACGCACGCGCGGCCTCGCTGCTTCTGCTGCACGCGCTCGAATCTCCGGTCGGCGCTGGCGTACGGTTCGTCGAGTGCTGGTTCCCGAAGCGCCCCGCGTTCTTCGCACGCGCGCTCGATGCTCTCGGCCTCGCGATCTCCCCCGAGCCGCACGACCTGGCGCTGATGTGCACGCCGTTCCTCGCGGAAGACGCGGAAACGCGGCTCGCGCGCGACTTCTACTACGCGGCGTGCGACAGCGATCTGTACTGATCAGCGCGCGTGGCTCGACTCGGCGGCGCGCAGCGGGCGCGTCGCGAACGGGGTCGAGCCGCGGCGGCGGGCAACGACCCGGATTCCGCCGATGCCGACGGGAAACGGGCTCGGCAGCGCGCGGACGAGCAGCTTCGAGAACAAGCCCCAGAGCCGCCCGATCCGCCCGACCCGCGCCATGATCTCGTCGCGCGTCGCGTGCTCCACGTCGGTCGAGACCGCGAGGATCTCGTAGCCCGATCGCTCGAGCAGCTCCACCAGCCCTCCGCGCGAATAGAAGATGACCGCGTCGGGCTGGTCGTACGCGAACCAGCGATCGCCCGACAGCAGGGCGAGCAGGCTTTCCGTGTCGGGGGTCACGATCGCCAGAATCCCTCCGGGACGCAGAAGCTCCCTCACCTTGCCGAGTGCGTCGTGCGGGTCTTCGAGGTTCTCGAACACGCCAAACATCGTCACCGCGTCGAATGGCGCACCCGTGTTCACGAACGACGAGAGGCGCGAGCGATAGACCTCCACGCCGCGGGCCCGCGCCTCGCGGCACGACTCGTCGGAGAGCTCGATCCCGAGGTAGTCGAACTCCTTCGAGAGCATGGTCCCCAGCCGCCCGGAGCCGGCGCCGATCTCGAGCACCCGTCCCCCGGGCGCGATGTGGCGGCGGAGCAGGCCGACGCGACGCGGCAGCATCCTCCGCTCCGATGGGGTCAGGTCTTCGATTTTCCACGCAGACCGGGCGGGAGGCGACGACGGCAGGGGACGCGGCGCCGCTTCGTCCTCGTAGCGCGACGCGAACGAGCTGAGGAAACGGCAGCGGCAGCGATGGCAGACGCGGATGACCCGCTCGCCGAGCTGCGCGATCGTCCAGACCTCGACCGAAAAACAGACGGGACAGCGTCGCGGGGGGCGATAGAGGCCGCGGCGGTCGTTCCTCCACACCGAGAGGAGGTCGCGCGCCATCCGGAACGATTCCCGCGTGACCCGCAGCCGCGTCTCGTGCGGCCGGGCGATCACCGGAACGTGCGCGATACGGAAGCCGTACTTGTCGGCGAGATAGAGGATCTCCACGTCGAAGGCGAAGCCGCCAAGGCGCGAATCACCGAAGAGAACGGCGGCCGCCGACGCGTCGAACGCCTTCAGCCCGCACTGCGCGTCGTAGATCCCGCGCCTGACGAAGAACGAGCGCACGGCGAGCGACAGGAGGCGGCCGAGCACGCTTCGCGAGAGCGAATACGAGGGATCGTCCGGCGCGCGCCGCCTGGCGCGCGAGCCGATCGCGATCTCGGCCACGCCCGACTGCACCAGCGCGACCGCGTCGCCCAGGCTCTGCGTCTCGTAGGGAAAGTCGGCATCGACGAAGGCAATGGTCCCGCCGCGCGCCTCGAGCACGCCGCGCCGCACGGCGCTCCCCTTCCCCGCGTTGGCCTCGCTCGAGAGAAGTCTGAGCGACGAATCGCCCGCAGCGAGAGACTCGACCAGCGCGGCCGTGCCGTCGGTCGAGCCGTCGTCGACCACGATGATCTCGTAACTGAGTCCCGTCGACGCGAAATAGCCGCTGATCCGCGCGATCGTCCCGGCGATGCGCGCCGCCTCGTTGAAGGCGGGGACGACGATCGAAACCGACGGTCTGTCCATCGACACCCGATTCTACGCGGACTTGCGCAACACGCCGCGGGATACCTCGCGGCCGGTCGCGGCTTCGACCACGCGCACGAAGAGCGCACTCCCGTGAAACGACTCCCAGATCTCTGCCGGAACCCGGACCTCCCCTCTTTCCGGAAAATGCCCGGCGGCGGTGTCGAACGACTCGAGCGGCGACGCTTCGACGACGTAGTCTTCCGGACGCGAAGGAACGCCGATTGCTCCTGACGGCGGGAGCGCGACGGCCGCATCGGTGAAGACGCCATCCCCCGATTCGAGCAACCGGAGAAGCCGGACGCCCGGGCCGTGCCATTTTTCGAGATAGAGCATCTCCGACTCCGCGAACTTGTCCCGATGCTCGGCTTCGCTTGCTGCGCTCTGATCGTAGATGTGGCGGCATCGGGCCGCCGGCACGTGGCGAAGCTCGAGCCCTTCCCTGCCGAGCGCCCGCATGAAGTCGATCTCCTCGTAGTAGAGGCGGTAGCGCTCGTCGAACTTTCCGACGCGCCTCCATGCGTTGCGCTCGACCGCCATCAACGCGCCGGAAACAGCAGCGACGCGAAGCGGCGACGCGGCGCGCCAGAACGCCACGCGGTCGAGGAATCGCCGTCTCGAGCGGCGCATGGCGCGAACGGCCGACCGGCTCGCGAGCCTGCGCGAGACCTCTCCTCTCAGCGTCGTCACCTCCGCCGGAGGGAGCAGCCACGCCCCTCCCGCGTCCCAGCTGAACCGCGGGCCCGAAAGGGCGACGCGCCCGCCTAACACCTCCGCGAGCCTGTCGACGCATCCCGCGGCGAAGACGATGTCGGGGTTCGACACGACGGCCACCGAACCCGACGACGCGGCGATCCCGGCGTTCGCTCCCCCGGCGTACCCGAGATTCGAACCAGCGACGATCAACCGGTCGGCCCCGATCGACTCGAGCGCGGCCGCTTCCCGCGGGTCGCAGCTGTTGTCGACGATCACGATCTCGAGAGGCTCGCTGCTCGCGTCGCGCGCGCTCTGCACGGCGCCGCGGCAGAGCGCCGCGGAGCGGTAGTTCACGACTATGAGCGACCGGTCAGCCAAGCTTCAGGATCCTGCCGAAATCCTCGGCGATCGCATCGAACTCCATGTTCCAGGGAAGCTCCGGCTCCCCTCCCGACGGACGGCTCATGAGCACGTCGCAGAAGGCATCGGGGGACCACTCCTGCGCCAGCCGCACCTCGGGAGCGAACGGATGCGCGAGCGGGCTCGAGGCATGGACGACGACGCAGGTCCCGAGGCATCGCGCGAGCCGTCCCAGCACGGTCGGCTGAGCCGACTCGTCGGAGGCGTCGAGCAGCGCCGAGGAGGACATCAGGAGCGCGGCGAGCTCGCCCGCCGTCGGCTCCTCGTAGAGCTCGTCGGGAGCGAGCGCCCGGGCGAAGTCGGGCTGTCCCGCGCCGGCGGCCACGAGAAGATGCCGCCATTCACGCCGGCGAAGCTCCTCCACCACGCGAATCGTCATCCGTTCGCGTCGGTTGTTAGGCGAGCCGAGAGGTACCAGGAGCCGCGGCACGTCCGACTCGATCCTGTCGGCCTGCGAGACGAGCTCGGGCGAGATCGAGAACGGAAATCGGTGCCGTCCTCGCGGCGTGTCGAGCCTGAGCTCGAGCGCGTTGTCGACGGAGGGAGCGAGACGCCACGTCTCGGCGAAGCGCATGCCGACCGGCGACTCGCGATCGTTCCAGACGATCGCGCGCGACGAGGCGTCGAGCTCGTCGGCCTCGACCCGGAGCTTCGCGAGCTTCGGGTCGCGCTCGACCAGGTCGACCGGCTCCTCTTCGAGAATCGCAACGCGCACCATGCCGTCGAGGAGCCGGGCAACGCTCGCCTCGAAAAGAACCGCCTCCGCCGGCATTCCGGCGTGCATGTAGAACAGAGTCAGCGGATCGGCTGCGTTCACCCCTCGTGGGCCTCCTCGACCCAGCGGTGAGGGAGACGAAGCACACCACCCGACTCGAATTGCCTCCCCTCCGCGCGAAACGCCGGCACGGCATCGCGTCGCGTCAGCAGGCGGAGCCCATCGGGCGTCTCGGCGATCACGACGACGCCGTATTCACCTCGGGCCAGTCTCAGCTCGCTGAGATCGACCTCGAGGTCCCATGTGCCGGGGCCCTCGAACGTGGCGCCGTCGTCGGAGGTGCGGACGACACAGCAGCGGAAATCGTCGGCCGCACGGACCACGGCGACCGCGACACGGAACTTCCGCCCCGTCCGCGAGCAGCGCACTCGCGTCCTGACCGTGACCCGCTGGTCGTCGCCGAGGAGCGTGATCGGCGATCCATCGGCAGCGGCGACGTCGATTTTCTCGATCGACACGTCGCCCGCCGCTTCTCCCGCGGGGATCTCACGGCTCGTGCTGCGGCTCTTCTCGAGCAGGAACGACTCGTACTCGTGCACGACGTCGACGGAGTCGCCGATCCGCTTCATCCCGCCGGCGTCGAGCCAGAGGGTCTGCTGACAGAGCGTGGTCACCATGTAGAGACTGTGGGAGCAGAAAAGGATCGTCGCGCCGGCCTCTTGCATCTGCCGGATCCGGTCGACGCACTTCTTCTGAAAGTGTCCGTCGCCGACCGATAGCGCCTCGTCGACGATCAGCACCGCCGGATCGACCATCACCGCGACCGAGAACGCGAGCCGCATGTACATCCCCGACGAGTAGGTGCGCACGGGGCGATCGAGGAACGCTCCCAGCTCGGAGAACTCGAGAATCCGCGGGAGCTTTTCCTTCATTTCCGCGGGTCCGAGGCCGAGGATCGCAGCGTTGAGCGCGGCATTGTCCCGCCCGCTGAATTCCGGGTGAAATCCGGCGCCGAGCTCGAGGATCGACGCGACGGTGCCGCGCGTCGCGAGGCGCCCCGAAGTCGGCTTGACCACCCCGGCGATCAGCTTGAGCAGCGTGCTTTTCCCGGCGCCGTTCTGTCCGATGATCCCGAGCGAGGCGCCCGCCTGCACCTCGAACGAGACGTCGGCCAGAGCGGGAAAACTCCGGTGCCGTCTCCTGAACGTCGCCATCTCGATCAGGCGGTCGGCGGGCTTCTCGTAGATCTCGTAGGTCTTCGAGAGCCCTTCGGCGAGGACGACGGGTGCGGACATCGCAGGCGATTCTACGAGGTCGAGCGCCGCATCGTCCAAGAATCGGGCGAGCGGGGCGAACCAAGTACAATTCGCGGAATGAACGACCGGCGGAGTGACCGAGAGCTCGAAGGCGAAATCGCCCTCGTGACCGGAGCGTCGAGCGGCATCGGGCGCGCCACGGCACTCCTGCTCGCGCGATCGGGAGCCCGGGTCGCGGCCCTCGCGCGGAGCGTCGATGCCCTGGAGGCGCTCTGCCGCGAAGCGCGCGACGCGATCATTCCCGTCCCGTGCGATCTCGAGCATGAGGAGTCGATCGAGCGCGCGATCGCCGACGTCGCCGCGCGCCTCGGCTCCGTCTCGATCCTCGTCAACAACGCGGGGCACATCGAGCCCCGGCCGCTCGAGGTGATGGAGATCGCGAGCTGGGACCGGCACTTCGCCGTGAACGTGCGCGCCGCCTTCATCGCAATTCGGCTCGTGCTTCCCCACATGCGCAAGGCGGAGCACGGTGCGATCGTCAACGTCTCGTCGATCTCCGGCGTGGCGGGGCCGGAGAAATTTCCCGGCTTCACGGCGTACGGCGCATCGAAGGCGGCGCTCATCGCGCTGACCGAGCTGCTCGCGGTGGAGATCCGCGGCTCCGGCGTCCGCGTCAACTGCATCAGCCCCGGTTCGGTCGCGACACCGATGCTGCGGCGCGTTGCTCCGTCGCTCGAAGCCGACATGACTCCGGACGAGGTAGCCGAGTCGATCCTCTTCCTCGCGTCTCCACGCTCCGCCGCGATCAACGGACAGAACGTTCACGTCTACGGAAACTGACGCGCGAGCGAGAGGGCCGGAGGCGACGCCGTCGCGTCAGATCGCGTCTACGAGCGCCGACTGCGCTCTCCGGAAGAGGCTCAGCCCCAGCACGACTCCGGTCAGCGCAAACCCGACGAGATACGCGATCGCACCCCACGACGGAAGCTGACCGCCGATCGTCCCGAACCTGTAGAGCCCCATGAGCGGAGTGAGCGGGTTCCAGCGGAAGACCATCGCGAACGCCGGTCTGACTTCGAAGAGGATCGGGCTGAGGAAGAACAGGACCGACAGCCCGAAGCTCAGAAGCTGGAGCACGTCGCGAAACACGACGTACGCGACGGCAAGAATGAGGCTCAGGCCGAACTGCAGCGCGAACTGAAGCGCGATCGCGATCGGGATGATCCAGATGGCGCCGGCGAGTCGCCCCGTAAAGAGAAGCAGCCCGAAAAACAGCACGAGAGCAACCAGTTCGAAAAGGATCGCCGTCGCCGAAGGAACAAGGACCAGGATCTCGCTCCGGAACGGCAGCCGCTTTACGATCTGGGCGTTTTCCACCACCGAGGTCGTGCCGCGAACCAGCGCCTCGCTGAAACCGAGCCAGGGAAGAAGGCCCGAAATCAGAAAGTAGACATAGTCGCCGCCGCCACCCTGCCCGGTCTTTCCTCCGGGGAGCATGATCCCGAAGATGAACCAGTAGAGGATGATGAGCCCGAGTGGCTGGAGAACCGCCCACGCGAAGCCGAGCGCCGACCCCGTAAACCTGATCGAGAGGTCACGCCGGATCAATTGATATGCGAGGTAAGCGCTAGAACCCGAGGCCACGTATGCTTCCTTGACATGGGAAGGCGGGGAACGTAAAGTGAACGCGGAGTATATTGTCTCCAATTGAGGGCGTCAACGACGATGACCGCCAACCCGATACAGATGGAGCTCGTGGGACGAAAGATCCGCGAGATGCGCCGCGAGAGGAAGCTCACGCAGACGGAGCTTGCCACGCAGGTGGGAATCCATCAATCAGACCTTTCCCGCATGGAGAAAGGGGAGTATAAGGTCGGGCTGGACACGCTTCTGAAGATACTCCAGACGTTCAATCTGGGTATCGGCGACTTCTTCGAAGAGAGGCCGAACAGCAGCAGTTCGATCATGTGGAAGTACGAAAGCCTCGACGAGGAGTCGAGGAAGGAAGTCGAAAGCTTCATCGAGTTCAAGCGACAGCAGCACTCGATGCCTCCGGGGGAGAGCGGGCGGGGTGACGGGGGGAATGGGTACGATGACTAGAATCGAAGAGATCAGACAGGCGGCGCTCGCCCGGGTGCGTGAAAACGCGCTCGAGGATGCGATAGCGCTGTTGGACGAAGCGATCGGCCTTGCCGACGATGAGGAAGCTCTCGAGCTCCTCACGATCAACAAGGCGGGCGTGCTGATCCAGATGGAAGTCGACGGACCCGAGGTTCAGCGCCTCCCGCAGATTCTCATGCGCCGGCGGAACCCGAAGCACACGTTCCTCGCTGCGTATAATCTCCAGCATCGCTATAGCCTGCTGAAGGACTTCAAGCGGTCGTGCAGCTACGGTCGCACAGCGCTCGAGGCTTCCGAGCATGTCGAAGAGACGTGGTGGAAGTTCGGCGTTCTCAACGAACTGGGCCGCGCGTACGAGCACGACTCGCGCATCCCGGAAGCGATTCAGACCTACCGGGAAGCGCTCGCGATGTCCGACGCCTTCCCCGAAGAAGTCTTTGCGCGATCGTTTGCGACGCAGAACCTCGGGTACTGCCTCGTGGCCGAGGGTGAGCTCGAAGAAGGAATCGAGACGATTCACACGGCGATCGCGCTGATGCGCGAAGCAGGAGCCGAGGGTTACATCGCCGAGTCGTACATCGACCTCTGCTACGGCTACCTCGAGCTTGGCGACCTTGACAACGCCCGCAAGTATGGCGAAGAAGGCCTCGCGAAAGCGTCCGAGACGCGCCAGGTGCGCAACGCGCATTACCTCCTCGGAGAGGTTGCCTACAAACAGGGCGACGTCCCCGCGGCCGAATCGCACTTTGAACATCTCTCGAAGTTCTACCCTGATTTTCCGCAGCTCAAGAACGTGCTCCTGGCGCTCGACCTGAGGAAAATGGTCAACCTGAAACTCTGAGATCATGAAACGCATTCTGCTCACGCTCGCTCTCGTTCTGGTCGCCTTCGGCGCCCAGGCACAGCTGCGCGTGAGCGACGTGCTGCTCACCGACGACGGTACGCTCTTCACGATCGACCGCGTGACGACCGCCGATCTCGAGCTCGAGAGCGGCGCCCCGCTCGACACGACCTCGACCAGCGTGCTTCGCCTTCGGGTCCAGCGCGCCGAGACGACGGAGACGATCATCGTTCCAGGCTCGCTGAACGGCGGAAGCCACATCGAGCCGACACTCGCCTGGGACGACGCCGACCGCCGCCTCTACATCTTCTGGCAGCGCATGCCGGGAATCGGCTCCAGCGAGCTTCTCTTCGCCTCCTGCAAGGATGGCGTCTGGAGCGGCGTCGAGACGTTCGACGGCGGCAACTGGCGTACCCGCTTCAACCTCAAGGTCACGCTCACCCGCGTTGCCGAAACCCGGATGGAAGACGGTTCGACGACCACGCATCCGGCGCTCATCGCTCACGCGATCTGGTGGGAGCAGTGGGGCGACCACGAGTCGGCCCGTTACGCGATGCTCGAGCTCGAGCACGGCAGCGTTCGCAACGTGAAGACGTACGATCTCGCCGAGTTCCAGTCGAAGTTCGCCGCCCCCATCGAGCTCCCCGCGGACTACGACAAGAGCGTCTTCCGCACCGCGTTCATCTTCGACATGCCTGACGCCGACTCCGTCGACGTGCTGTACGCGAACTGGTACACGAATCACTACCAGCTCGTAAACATCCGGCCAGTCACCGATGAAAAAGAAGGCACGCTCCACATCCCGATCGGCGTGACGCGCGACGAGTTCTCCCCGACGCCGATTCGCATGCCCGATTCGAATTCGGCGCTCAAGGCGATGCGGCCGAATACGTCGACCGGAACGGTGGTGCTCTACACGCACTCCGGCAACACGCTCAATTACGCCGAAGTTCGACGAGGCAACTGGACGAACGCGGGCGAGATCAAGCTCGACGACACTACGACGCTCGAGACCGCGCTCGAAGCGCTCCGCAAGCGCGCCGCCCAGCGTTAGCGCCCGGGAGGCGTTCGCCCCCCTCTCCTCTCTCCGCGTTCCATCACTCATCGCCCTCGCTTCGACGTGTGTCCGGATTTTGCCGTCCCGGGCGCGATCAGGCGTCAGGTCGCCGGCCGGACGCTGCCTCCTTCACCGAGCTCGCCCCCCGCCCTGTGAGTGCGACCGCGCAAATGGCGCACGCCCGCGCGCCCCTCGCGGGGCGTTCGTCGATCGACTCTGGTATCGTCCGCCGGAGCGCCGCGGGTACGGCGCGGGGTGGCGAGACCCGCCTTCGTCGCCGGGAAGAGGAGGTCCACGATGCAGATCGATCTCAGCGAGCGCGTTGTGCTGATCACGGGAGGATCCCGCGGAATCGGGAGGCGGGCCGCGCTTCTGCTCGGCTCGTGCGGCGCGAGCGTCGCGATCACCTACGCGACGAGACGCGATGCGGCCGACGAAGTGGTGGCGGCGATCGGAGCGGAACGGGCACTCGCAATCCGCGCAGATGCAGGAGTGCCCGAAGACGTAAAGCGGATGGTCGACGAGACGATCGCGCGCTTCGGGAGGATCGACGTCCTCGTCAACAACTCCGCGATCCATTCGATCAACTCGTTCGACGGAGACGATTACGACGCGTGGCAGCGCGGCTGGCGGCGAACGATCGAGGTGAACCTCTTCGGTGCCGCAAATGCGGCGTTCCTCGTGATCCCCTGGATGAAAAAGCAGGGTGGAGGGAAGATCATCAACGTCGCCTCGCGCTCCGGCTTTCGGGGTGAGACGGAGTTCCCCGACTACGGCGCGTCGAAAGCGGGGATGATGAACCTCACGAAGTCGCTCGCGCGCACCCATGCGAAGCAGGGAATCATCGCGACCTGCGTCGCGCCCGGTTACGTGGAGACGGACACGTCGGCGCACGATCTCGAGCGGTTCCGCGATCGGATCGAAGGCGAGATTCCGTTAGGGCGCGTCGCCCAGCCCGATGACGTCGCGAAGACGATTCTCTTCCTCGCTTCGCCTCTCTCGGATTACCTCGCGGGCGTGACGATCGACGTGAACGGCGGCTCGTACCTGCGCTGACGGGCGCCTCGCGGACGTGCGCGATCTCCCGCGCCGCAGCGCGCGGGGCTAATCCCTCCGAGCGCCGCGCCGACGGGCTTTCTCGACCCTGTACGCCGGCTCCATCGTCATCACCGCCGAGTTTCCCGCCGCATCGACCAGCTCGATCCGCAGGTCGATCGCACCCTCGCGGAGCAGTGTCTCAGCCAGTCCCGCGCGCAGGATCATCCCCGCAGGCGTGCGGGCGGCCGAGGCATCGGCGTCTTCTCCTGTGACCTCTGCGGAGAGCTGGGTCCACGTCAGAGCTCCCGATCGGCGATAGAAGACGCTCCTCAGCACGAGCGAACCCGGCCGGTATACCGGCCCTTCGTACGCGAGGTCGTAGTCGCCCACCGAGAGAACGAGCGCGCCTGCGCCGTTCAACGGAAGCGAAGACGCATGACGCCCCTCCGCATCGAGTACGGCAAGCGACGTCACTGCGGGAGGTGACGAATCGCCTCGAGTCGAATCGAGTCCGAGACTGAGAGTCATGCGACCCGCGCCGCCGGCGACCGCGGTAACGGTGCTCAGGTCGACCTGGAACGCTCCGTCTCCTCCCAGAGGGATGAAGGGCTGCGCGAGCCCGATCGTGCCGCGTGCAGTCTCGACGCCCGCTCTCCTGACGACGAAGGAGCTCCGCGCCTGCGAGAGGCGGCGCAGATCGTTCCGATCGCCAGTGAACGTCAGCTCGCCGCTCAGGAACCCGCCACTCACCCCGAGTATCGCGGAGATGTGCGATGGCCCATCCCCGAATACGAGCGGTTCGGTGCCCGGCGCGTCGACGGGCAGCGGCGCGGGGTCGAAGGAGCGCGCGCTGAAGAACTGCGTGTCGCGGAGGCGCAGGGGAGGGCTGATGTTCGTCGCGAGGCCCTGCAGCTCGGGGTGCTGCGTGTAGGCAAAGAGCTGCAGCGCGCTCCCGTAGTCGGGATGCACTTCGGGAGTCATCCACATCGTCCCCGTCCATTCGCGTGGCTGGTTCCGCACGTAGACGCCGAGCGGCGCGCGGCCGGCTTCCCCGGCGCTGCGCGTCACGTCTCGCGCGAGCACACCGACTTCCCTCCGCGATGCCTCCGCGGGGAATGAGAGGCGCACCTGCTTCGCGCGAAGCGCGTCGCCTCCGGTCGTCAGCATCCGATTCGATTCGATGCCGCGCAGCAGCGGATGCTGGACGATCACGAAGCGCGACGCCTCGCCGTCGAGGAAGCTCTCCGACGCGAGCAGCCCCCAGCGGGCGCTCTCCATCGACACGTGAAGCGTTCGCCCTGCCGACCGCGGCAACCCGATCGAAGGAAGAGGCGATCCGGCCGGGAGCAGAACGCGCACCTGAGGGTACCAGAGCCGGCTCTCGTCATCGACGATGGGCAACAGCACCCCTCTCTCGTCGACGGCGGAAAGCGTCACTTCGCGGTTTGCATCCTCCGGCACGAAGGCGAGCAGCCGGTCACCGTCGATCGCGACGCCCTCGCGCGTGATGACGCGCAGATCCCCGTCCCAGGACGAGACGAGCGTCAGGTCGTAGCTACCGGGGGCGAGCAGCGTCTCGACGGTGTTGGCGTCGACGATTGCGAACGAGGCTGCGCGCGGCTCGTTCGCGGTCCAATAAACGCCCGGAAACTCGAGGCCGTAGCTGACGCGTGCGCGACCGGCCCGCAGGAATGCCCAGGGGACACGGGTGACGGACTCCGACGACGCGATCTCGACGGTTCCCCCGAATGCAAACGAGGCCGATGCGGGGCTGCCTAACGCAGCGTTGTCCGCGGTCACGGTCACGCGCACGGCTCGCGATTCGCCGGCAGCGAGAACGGCCGCCTCCGAATCGAACGCGAACGACACCGCGGCGGGGTTGCCGACCGCGCGAAGCGTGAACGACCGCGAGGAGGCGGAATCGTTCGTGACGATGAGCTCGCGCGTCGACTCGTACACCGCACCGCGCGTCGCGTCGAGATCGAACTCGAGCGTCGCGGGCAGCGTCACAACCTCCGTCGATTTCGCTCGCACGAGGTCGACCCGCCCGCTCCCCTGGCTCATCACTTCCTCGCCGGTGACGGGCAGCGCCGAGCCGATGATCGCCGACCTGACGCGCGCCGGGCTCCAGGAAGGATTCCTCTCGATCAGCAGCGCTGCGATACCGGCGACGTAAGGCGCCGCCATCGACGTTCCGCTCGACACGCGCGTTCCTCCGCCGGGAGCGGCCGACCTGATCCCGACGCCCGGCGCGAGAACTTCCGGCTTGATGGCGCCGGTCAACGTCGACGGGCCGCGCGAGCTGAACTCCGCGATGAGCCCGTCGCCATCATGCGCGCCCACGGCGATCGCCGTGCGCGCTGCGGCCGGGCTTCCGACGGCGTGATAGAGGCCCGAGTTCCCGGCGGCCGCGACGACGACGCTCCCTGCGATCGTCGCGCTGTCGACGGCGCGGGAGAGAGGATCGTCCGGCGATCCCGGGCCTCCCAGGCTCAGGTTGATCACGTCGGCATGGTCGGACAGGTCGCCGTCGAGATTCGGATCGACGGCGCGCTCGAGTGCCGCGAGGATCGCCGACGTCCGTCCCTTCCCGTTCTCGTCGAGCACCTTGTAAACGAGCAGCGACGCCTCGGGCGCCACGCCCGTCAGGCCGCCGCCGTTCGCCGCCACGATGCCGGCGACGTGCGTGCCGTGGCGAAAGTCGTCGTCCGGGTCCGCGTCTCCATTCACGAAGTCGTATCCGCCCGCGATGCGCCCGGCGAACGCCGGGTGAGTTGCGTCGATCCCCGAGTCGAGGAGCGCAATGACGACTCCCTTGCCGCCGGTCGCAGCCGACGCCGGCCTTGACGAGGATGGCGACGCGTCTCCCACGGAAAAGGACCCGACCTCGACATCGGGATGAATCGAACGGACATACGGCAACGCGCGAAGAGCCTCGAGCGAGCCTCGGCGCGTCAGGCGAACGCTCGCGCCATGGAACGCGCGGAAGTACTCGAACTCGATCGACACCGTGTTCGCGGCACCGGGCGCCACGGTCTCGACCCGGCCCAGATCGTCGCGGAAGCGGGAGAGAGTCTCGGTCGATGACGCTGCGCTCCTGCTCGCCGAAGCGCGCGCGAGCGGAGGCTCCCTGAACTCGACGATGAAGCGCCCGTCCGCGGGTTGACCGAGAAGGGGTAATGCGAGAACTGCAAAGGCGCAGACGAAGATCGATCGTACGTGGTGCATGCGTTGCTCAACTCTACGAAACCGCGAGCCATTCGTTTCCGGCTGTTGCGATTCCGTAATGGATCGAGAGATGTCCTCCACCCGAAGCGGTCGCGGGCACTGACGGGCGAGCAGCAGCGCGCTAAACGCGAAGAGCCCGGCGCATCTCTGCGCCGGGCCCGGGAAACCAACTGATCTCGTATCAGAACTTGTGGATCATGAACGCGATGACGAGCGCGTAGATGACGAGCGACTCGATCAGCGCGAGACCGATGATCATCGCGAGACGGATCGCGCCGGCCGCGCCGGGGTTGCGGGCGATGCCTTCGCACGCCGCCGAGATCGCGCGGCCCTGGCCGATCGCGCCGGCCGCTGCCGCAACGCCGAGAACGAGCGCCGCGGAGAGAGCTCCCCACTTCACGCCGCCGCCGGCAACTTCTTCAGCCGCAAACATCGACGTCGCCATGCAGAGCACCACGAGCGTCATCAGGACGAGTTTCATATTCTTCACTGCGGATTCCTCCCTTTTTGATTTCGAGAACTGTGAGAAACGATTCATTGCATCCGTTGTATTAGTGTTCCTCGGCGACGGCGCCACCGATGTAGACCATCGTCATCATGATGAAGACGAACGCCTGGAGCGTGGCGCCGAAGATTCCGAGTCCCATCATCGGCCAGGGAACCACGAACGGGAGCATCCCCATGAAGATGCCGGTCGCCGTGTGCTCGCCGAAGATGTTGCCGAAGAGACGCATGCCGAGCGAAAGAACGCGGGCGAAGTTGCCGATCAGCTCGATCGGGAACATCAGCGGCGCGAGCCACCAGAGCGGACCGCAGAAACTCTTCAGGTAGTGGATGAGCCCGTGCTTGCGAAGGCCCTGCACGTTGAAATAGATGAACGCGGTGATCGAAAGAGCGAAGGTCGTGTTCGGGTTTCCCGTCGGCGGCTGCAGGAAGAAGAAGAGCCCGAAGATGTTCGAGATGAAGATGAAGGTCGCGAATGCACCGATGATGTAGAGGTACTTGCCGCTCGCCCCGTGGCCGACGACTTCCTCGAGCAGACCCTTCAGACCACCGACGATGAACTCGAGAAAATGCTGAAATCCACCGGGCGATTCCTTGCTGAAATTGCGCGACGCAAGCGGGAAGATGATCGCGCTCAGCACGAGCACGAGCAGCGCCATCACGACGTGGTCGGGGATCTCGAAGCCGAGCCCCAGCTGCTTCGCGAGCGCGTTGACAGGCCCGTAGAGTATCGAGGTCGAGTGTTCCATTCAGTTCATTCCGCCGCGCCAGGTCTGACGATCGAGTAGACCGCTTCGAGCATTACCGCGCCAACGACGATCGAAAATCCGAGGATCACGCTGACGGGAGAAAACCTGGCGATGTAAATTGCAGCTCCGAGTGCGGCCCCCATGGCGACCAGCCGAGCGAACACCTGAATCCCGAGATTCCATGGGCTGATCCCGGGCGCAGGCTGGAGCAGACGATCAACGATCCTCTCCAGCCAGAGGTGGCCGATCATAACGACGAGGGCACTGCAAGTCAACCCGAGAAAACCCCAAAAACCCTCGAAAATCAGGGCTCCTGCGGCAAATGCCACGTAGCACGCGAGTGCCTCGATCCGAAGCCTTCGGAGGAGCCCCGAAGGCGGTCCTCCGAGCGTGCCGAGGCGGCTCGATTCGGATTCGTCGTCACTCACGAGGGGGATCATATCCGAGAGTCAATGTGGCGCAGGCACTCCTGCCTGCGCGCCGCCGAAGGCGGCTCCGATCGACGCGGATCGTCCGATGAGTGCGGCGCTTCGCGCCGCGCGCAGACAGGAGTGTCTGCGCCACATCAGGTTGGCGTCACTCTCCATCCTTCTGGCTGCCCGCCGCGCGCTTCTCCTCTTGATCCGCTTTCGCGGCGAGGCGGAAGAGATTCGTGAACGCAGCGATCAGGCCGAACGCGGTGAAGATCCAGGTCAGCCACGGCCCTGTTCCGAAGAGGCCATCCATCCAGTGGCCCCACAGATACCCGAGCCCCAGCGCGAGCGGGAACATGAAGCCGAGCGACGAGGCCTCGGCAAGTGCGCCGTAGCGGGCCCGCCGTGGCGGCGAGCCCTTGTCGGGAGCTTCCATCTCAGCGGCAAGTCTACCGCGATGCGAGGTTCACGATCGGCGCGATCGACCGGGCGGCGCCGCGGATCATCCTCTCGGGAAGAATCCCGAGAAGCAGCGTCGCCACGAGACAGACGGCCACGATGAAGCGAACCTGCCTGCTCTCCACCACCTCGGCCGCCTTCGACTCCTTCATGTACATCGCCATGACGATGCGGAAGTAGTAGAAGACCGAGACTGCCGACATCAGCACCGCGATCACCGCGAGCCAGGCGTAGCCGGCCGAGATCACCGCGGCGAACAGGAAGTACTTCCCGATGAACCCTGCGGTCGGCGGGATGCCGCCGAGCGAGAGAAGGAAGACGACCATCGCGAACGCGTAGAGCGGCGCCGACTTGTGCAGGCCGTCGAAGTCGTCGACCTTCTCCCCCGCGTACTCGCGCCGGCGGAGGAGCATGACCATCGCCCACGTCCCGACGTTCGCGAATGCGTAGACGAGCATGTAGATCAGCACGCCCTGCAACCCGAGCTCGCTCATCGCGAGTATCCCGAGCATCGCGTAGCCGGCGTGAGCGATCGACGAGTACGCCAGCATGCGCTTGACGTTGTCCTGCGTCAGCGCCGCGAGGTTTCCGACGATCATCGAGAGCGCCGCGACCGTGGCGATGATGCTGTTCCAGTCGGGCTCGAGGCTGTGGAGCCCCATGTAGAAGATGCGCGCGAAGATCGCGAACGCCGCCACTTTCGACCCGGTCGAAAGGAACGCGGTGACCGGCGTCGGAGCGCCGGTGTAGACGTCGGGCGTCCATACGTGGAACGGCACCGCGGCGACCTTGAAGCAGAGTCCCGCGCCGAGCATCATCACGCCGATGATCAGCGCCTGGTTGCCCGACATCGTCGCCACCGCGGTGGAGATCGTGGCGAGATGGAGCGATCCGCAGACGCCGTAGATCAGCGACATTCCGTAGAGAAGGATTCCCGAGCTCACCGAGCCGAGGACGAAATACTTCATCGCCGCTTCGGTCGAACGATTTTCGTTCTTGTAGTACCCGGTGAGGATGTAACTCGAGAGCGACATCAGCTCGAGACCGACGTAGATCGAGATCAGGTGCGTGCCCGAGGCCATGAACATCATGCCGCAGAGGGCGAAGGCGAGCAGCGAGTAGAACTCCCACGCCGAGTAGCGGCCGTCCTCGAGAAACTCCGACGCCAGCAGCGTGACCATCGCGATGATCACGACGAAGAGGAGCTTGAAGAAGACGGCGAAGGAATCGACGACGAAGAGCGCGCTGAGAGCAGCGCTCGGAGCTTGGGCCGCCGCCGCGCAGAAGACCGCCCCTGCAGTCACGGCGAGAAGGACGAGCATCGACCAGCGGGCCGCCACACCGTTGTTCCGCCCGCCGAGCACGGGGGCGAGCAGCAGGAAGCAGCCGCCGATCGAAAGAACGATCTCGGGGTTGAGGAACAGCAGGTCGGCCCAGGTCATCATCGCGCGGCCTCGATCGCCTTGAGCTCAGCATGCCCGGCCGGCTTCTCGTGGCCTTCCATGAGAGGCGGCTCGACATACTGGATGCCGGCCTTCTCGAAGTAGGTCGGGTCGACCTTCTTGACGATGTAGTTGACCGGCTCTTCCATGATGTCGAAGAACGGCTTCGGGTAGATTCCGATCCAGAACATGCAGATCACGAGCGGGATGAGCGTCCACTGCTCGCGGAGGCTCAGATCCTTGAGCTCGCTGTTTTTCGGGTTGTCGAGCGGGCCCCAGAAGACGCGCTGGTAGAGCCAGAGCATGTAGGCCGCGCCGAGGACGATGCCGAGCGCCGCGAACGACGCCCAGACCATGCTCACGTTCGCCACGCCGAGCAGGATCGCGAACTCGCCGATGAAGCCGTTGAGCGTCGGCAGGCCGATCGACGAGAGCGTCGTGATGAGGAAGAAGAAGGCGTAGACCGGCATCACCTTCGCGATGCCGCCGTACTCCGCAATCATGCGCGTGTGCCGCCGCTCGTAGACGATGCCGACGAGAAGGAAGAGCCCGCCGGTCGAGATGCCGTGGTTGATCATCTGCAGGACCGAGCCCTGCAGCCCCATCGGGTTAAGCGCGAACATGCCTAACATGACGAAGCCGAGGTGCGAAACCGAGGAGTACGCGACCAGCTTCTTCATGTCGGGCTGCACCATCGCCACGAGCGCGCCGTAGACGATGCCGATGATCGACAGCACCACCACCGGAATGAGGATCCGTGACGACGTCGTCGCTCCCGGAAGGATCGGAAGCGCGAACCGGACGAAGCCGTACGTTCCCATCTTCAGCAGGACGGCGGCAAGGATGACCGAGCCGGCGGTAGGCGCCTCGACGTGCGCGTCAGGCAACCATGTGTGGAACGGGAACATCGGCACTTTGATCGCGAACGCGATGAAGAATGCGAGGAAGAGCCAGAACTGCATCCCGGGCGGGATCGTGTGGCCGATCTCGTGGAACTTCAGGATGTCGAAGCTCGGCGCGTTGCCGAGGCCTGCGATGCCGAGGAAGGGGATTCCACTCGAGTTGTAGAAGTAGAGGGCGAGGATGCCGAGCAGCATCAGCACCGATCCGGCCAGCGTGTAGAGGAAGAACTTGATCGCCGCGTAGAGCTTTCTCGGGCCGCCCCAGACGCCGATGAGGAAGTACATCGGGACGAGCATCACTTCCCAGAAGACGTAGAAGAGGAAGAAGTCGAGCGCGCAGAAGACGCCGATCATGCCCGTCTCGAGCATGAGCAGGAGCACGTAGTACTCCTTCTGCCGCTGCTCGATCGCCGTGAACGAGCTGTAGACCGCGATGAACGTCAGGAGCGTGGTCATCACGATCAGGAGCATCGCGATGCCGTCGATCCCGAAGAAGTAGTCGACGCCGATCGACGGAATCCAGCTGCACCGTTCGATGAACTGGAAGACCGGCGCGCCCGCGGAGCGGTCGTACTGGAACCAGAGCACCAGGGAGAGCAGGAACGTCGTCCCGGCGAAGAAGGTCGTGATCGCCTTGATCGCGCGGCTGCTCTCCTTGTTCACGAAGAACAGAATCAGCAGCGCGCCGACGAGCGGCCAGTAGGTGATGATCGACAGAATGTTCTGCATCTGATTCCCCTATCCCTGCATCTTCCCGAGAACTTCGAACGCGAGGTAAACGACCGCGAGGAGCACGACACCCGCTCCCATCACGAGCGCGTAGTTCTGCACCACGCCCGTCTGCAGTTTGCGCAGCAGCGTGGAGCCGCCCTTCGCGCTGTAGCCCACACCGTTTACCGCACCGTCGACGACGTACTTGTCGAAGAGATTCGAGCCATGTCCGAATACGATGACCGTGACGTGCCGCACGCCGTTGACCGCGCCGTCGACGATGTTCGTGTCGATCCACTTCAGGATCAGGCTCAGGACGATCGTCCCGCGGATCACCGTCGCGCCGTAGATCTCGTCGACGTAGTACTTGTTGAGCACGACGTCATAGAGCCTCGGCGCGGCAGCGGCGATGCGCTTCGGCTTCGACCACGACGGGTCGGCCTTGTAGAAAAGGTAGGCGATCGCGATGCCAATCGCAGCAACCGCAACCGACGCGCCGATCAGCATCCACTCCTGCATCATCTCCGCTTCGTGGAAGTGGAAGCGATGCTCGCCGAGCGGCAGGAGGATCGGCTCGAGCCAGCTCTGGAACCAGGTCGGACGGTGAATTCCGAACGCCCCGAACGGGAAGCCGACGAAGCCCGCGAAGAGCGAGCCGAGCGCCAGGATCCAGAGAACCCCCGTCATCGACGCGGGCGACTCGTGCGGCGTACCGGAGTGACCGTGACCGTGGTCGTCCGCATGGCCGTTTCCGTGATCGTCGGCGTGGCCGTGCGCGTCATGGCCCGCCTGGGCCTCCGCCGCGCCGCGGTACTCGCCGGTGAAGGTCATGAAATAGAGGCGGAACATGTAGAACGCGGTGCACATCGCCGCGAGCATGCCGACGCCCCAGAGGATGAGCGGGAAGTAGCTCCACGGCTCGCCTAACGTTTCGAAGCGCTTGAAGAAGGCGCTCGCGAGGATCTCGTCCTTCGAGAAGAAACCTGCGAGCGGCGGGATGCCGGCGATCGCGACCGTCGCGATGCCCATCGTCCAGCGGGTCGAGGGCATGTACTTCGCCAGCCCGCCCATCTTCCGCATGTCCTGCTCGCCCGAGCAGCCATGGATCACGGAGCCGGCGCCGAGGAAGAGGCAGGCCTTGAAGAAGGCATGCGTCATGACGTGGAAGATCGCCGCCGTGAAGGCGCCGACGCCCGCCGCGAGGAACATGTAGCCGAGCTGCGAGACCGTCGAGTAGGCCAGCACCTTCTTGATGTCGTTCTGCGCGAGCCCGATCGTCGCCGCGAAGATCGCGGTAAAGGCTCCGACACACGCGACCACCAGCATCGCCTCGGGCGAGAGCCGGAAGAGGACGTTCGAGCGGACGACCATGTAGACGCCCGCCGTGACCATCGTCGCGGCGTGGATGAGCGCGGAGACCGGCGTCGGGCCGGCCATCGCGTCAGGAAGCCAGACGTAGAGCGGGAACTGCGCCGACTTGCCGCACGCCCCGAGGAAAAGGAGCAGGCAGAGCAGCGTCGCGATCCCCTCGAAACGCCCCGGGTCCGACGCGGCGAGCGCGAAGACCTTCGTGAAGTCGGCCGTTCCGAACGTGTTGAAGAGGATGAAGATCCCGAGGAGGAACCCGAAGTCGCCGATGCGGTTCGTGATGAACGCTTTCTTGCCCGCGTCGGCTGCGAAGTTCTTGTCGTAGTAGAAGCCGATCAGCAGGTACGAGCAGAGCCCCACGCCTTCCCAGCCGACGAACATCACCACGTAGTTGTTGCCCATCACGAGCAGCAACATCATGAACATGAAGAGGTTCAGGTAGGTGAAGAAGCGGGTGTAGCCCTTCTCGTGCCCCATGTAGCCGGTGGCGTAGACGTGGATCAGGAAGCCGATCCAGGTGACCACCATCATCATGGTGACGGAAAGGGCGTCGACCTGCAGGCCGAACTCGACGTTGAAGTTGCCGAGCAGGCCGCCGGCGACGTTGCCGAGCCCCGCCGGGATCCAGTCCCAGTAGACGACTTCGTACGGGACCTTCGCCAGGCCATAGGTGTACGCCGCGAAGGTCGCGATGAGCGCGGAGAGGGACGTGGAGCCTAACGCGACCGCATTGGTCAGCGTCTTGCTCTTCTCACCCTTCGCGTACGCCGCGCGGAAGCCGTTGATCGCCGCCCCGACCAGCGGGAGCAGCGGAACGAGCCATAGATAGTTGCCGATCGCCATGCGTTCTTACCGTAATCCCGGCGCCTGGCGCCGGGCCTGTTCTCAACCGTTGAGCTCCGTGACCTCGTCGACGTTCACCGTGTTCCTGAGCCGATAGAGCTGGATGATGATCGCGAGGCCGACTGCCGCCTCGCCCGCCGCGATGGTGATGATGAAGACGGGGAAGACCTGCCCCTCGAGCGACGAGAAGCGCTGCGAGAAGGCGACGAGGTTGATGTTCACGGCGTTGAGCATCAGCTCGAGGCACATGAGCACCGTGATCATGTTGCGCCGCACCGTGACGCCGACCAGGCCGACGGTGAACATCAGCGCGCTCAGCAGCAGGAATGCCGTAGTGCTAGGCACCGATCACCTCCTTGAGGCGCTCTTCGTCGTGCACCTTCTTCGCGATGAAGTCGGGGATCGCCTCTTCTTCCGAGGCGTGCAGGTCGCGCTTGCCGATCACGATCGCGCCGATCATGCCGACCAGAAGGAACAGTGACGCGACTTCGAACGGCACCAGGTAGTCGCGGTAGAGCGCCATGCCGACCGCCTCGGCGTTGCCCACCACTTCGCGGGTCACCGTCTCGGTCTGCACCGTCGCGCCGTTCGCGTCGACCACCGGCGTCGTCTTGACCATCGTCGCGGTCTTCAGGTTGTCGGGATCGTTCACCGTGGGCGCCCACTTCCCCGAGCCGAGGATGATCGCGAGGATCATGAAGAGCATGATCCCCATCAGCACGCCGACGAGCGATCCGGTGGTGAACTTCTGCTCCTGAGGCAGCGTCTTGACGTTGATCAGCATGACCACGAAGAGGAACAGGACCATGATGCCGCCCGCATAGACGAGCACCTGGACCGCACCGACGAACTCCGCGCCCATCGACACGAAGAGGATCGCCACACAGAGGAACGTGAGCAGAAGGAAGAGTGCCGAGTGCACAGGATTGCGCATCGACACGACGAGAATCGAGCTGGCCAGGGCGACGGCACCGACGATCACGAAGAGCGCCAGCGACATCCCTGTCAGCATCAGCGGGTCGGTCACTTCGTACCCCCTCCTGCCGGAAGCTTCTTCTCGTCGGAGATCCCGTGCTCCTCGGCGATCTCCTCGAGCGTCGCGTACTCCGGCCGCCCTTCCCAGTACTCGAGCTGCTGCATGTTCATGTAGAGCTCGTTCCGGTCGTACGAGGTGAGCTCGTACGTTCCCGTCGTCAGCCAGATCGACTTCGGCTTCGTCGGGCAGGCCTCTTCGCAAAGGCCGCAGAACATGCAGCGCTTCACGTCGATGTCGTACCGTTCCAGGACTTTGATCTTCTTCTTCTTGCCGTCGACCTCACGCATCTCGTCGCCGACGTCGATGTAGATGATGTCGATCGGGCACGACAACGCGCAGATCTTGCACGCGATGCAGCGCTCGTACGAGAAGCGGAACATGCCGCGGAACTTGTCGGCCGTCGGGAGGCGATGCTCCGGATACTCGACCGTCACCTTCTTCCGGAAGAGCTCACGGAACGTCGTCCGGAGCCCGATGAACATATCGAGAAGCAGGATCCGGTCGGTCCACTTCGTCTTCTGTGCTTCGACCAGCATTACGCTCCTCCGTTCCGAACGAGCAGGACCACGATCGCCGTCACGACGATGTTCACGAGCGCCAGGGGAATCATCCACTTCCAACCAAGCTCCATGAGCTGGTCGAAGCGATAGCGCGGGAAGGTCCCGCGGAACCAGATGTAAAGGATCATGAAGAACGCGACCTTCGCCGCGAAGATCAGGAAGCCGAGCGCCAGCCCTGCCCACCCCATCGCCTGCATCGCGGTCGTCGTCAGGCCGTGCCCGCCGATCGCCAGCGTCCAGCCGCCGAAGAAGAGGATCACGATGAGGCACGCGTTGACGAGCATCGACGCGTACTCGGCGAGGAAGAAGAATGCGAACTTCATCCCCGAGTACTCGGTGTGGAAGCCGGCCACGAGCTCCGACTCCGCCTCGGGCAGGTCGAACGGCGCGCGGTTCACTTCCGCCGTCATCGCGACGAGGAAGATGAAGCAGCCGACCAGCTGCGGCAGCACGTTCCAGACGCCGAGCTCCTGGCGGTGGACGATCTCGACCAGGCTCAGGCTTCCCGTCAGCATCAGCACGCCGACGATCGAGAGGCCGAACGGCACCTCGTACGAGACCATCTGCGCCGCCGAGCGGAGGCCGCCTAACAGCGAGAACTTGTTGTTCGAAGCCCAGCCGCCGAGGATGATGCCGTACACGCCCGTCGACGTCAGAGCGAGGACCAGCAGCAGGCCGACGTTGACGTCGGTGATCGCGAAGGCCGGCGGCGGGCCGAACGGGATCAGGCAGAAGACGAGAAACGCCGGGATGATCGGCAGCATCGGCGCGATGAAGTACGCCGCCTTCTGCGCCCCCGCCGGAACGATGTCTTCCTTCAGCAGGAGCTTGATCGGGTCGGCGACGAACTGCAGGATTCCTTGCGGGCCGACGCGGTTGGGGCCGAGGCGCGCCTGCATGAAGCCGAGCACGCGACGCTCGACCAGCGTCGTGAAGGCGACGATGCCCATGATGATCGCGAAGGCGATCACGAACTTGATCGTCGGCCAGATCAGCCAGGTCACGATCGGCTCCGGAATCGAGCCGAACATCGATGCGAGAACCGGGAGCGACGCGCTCATCGGTCGACCTCCCCCAGGACGATGTCGATCGTCCCGATGACGGCAACCATGTCGGCGACGAGATGACCCTTCACGAGGTCAGGAAGTGCCGAGAGGTTGACGAACGACGGAGGCCGCACGTGGCAGCGGTACGCGTTCTGGTTCTTTCCATCGCTGATGATGTAGTAGCCGAGCTCCCCCTTCGGGCACTCGACCGAGAAGTACGCCTCACCCTCCGGCGGACGGATGACCCGGGAGACTTTCGCCTTGAGGTCCCCTTCCTTCGTGTCGGCGATCATCGTGATGCACTGCTCGAGGATCTTCTTCGACTGCCTCATCTCTTCCATGCGGCAGAGATAGCGGTCGTACGTGTCGCCGTTGCGGCCGATGGGGATCTCGAACTTGAGCTCGGAGTAGACCTCGTACGGGAAAGCGCGGCGGATGTCCCACTCCACGCCCGATCCGCGGAGCGGCGGGCCGGTGAGGCCCCAGTCGATCGCATCCTCGGGGGTGATCACTCCGATGCCGACCGTCCGCTTGCGCCAGATCCGGTTCATCGTCAGCAGCGACTCGTACTCGTCGAGCGCCGCGTCGAAGATGCCGAGGAAGTCGTTGAGCTTCTGAATCCACGCCGCGTTGATGTCGTCCTGCTGTCCGCCGATCCGCATGCAATTCAGCGTGAGGCGGGCTCCGCAGTAGTCCTCGAACAGGTCGAGGATCAATTCGCGCTCGCGGAAGGTGTAGAAGAAGGGGGTCATCGCGCCGAGGTCGATCGCGTGCGTCGCGAGCCAGAGAAGGTGCGACGAGATGCGCTGGAGCTCGGCAAGCATCACGCGGATCAGCTTCGCGCGGCGCGGGATCTGGTCGGTGATGCCGAGAAGCTTCTCGACGGCGCCGACGAATCCCTGGTTATTGGTCGCGGAGGCGACGTAGTCCATCCGATCGGTGTGCGGAACGCACTGCGGATAGTTCATCGCTTCGAAGAGTTTCTCGGTGCCGCGGTGGAGATAGCCGATGATCGGCTTCGCGTCGACGATGCGCTCGCCGTCGATCTTCACCATGACCCGCAGTACCCCGTGAGTCGACGGGTGCTGCGGCCCGAAACTGATCTCCATCTCGTGGAGATTGAGCATCGTCTGCGTCATGAGTCCTTCCGATGCGCGGCCCGCCGTCAGGCGTCCGCCTTCCCCTCGTCACTGCCCTGCGGCGCTTCGACCTGCTTCGCTTCCGGTACCTCGCCCTTCGGCGAGCGACCGTACGGGATCGCGGGGCCATCCCAGATGTTGACGTCGCCGTGCGCTTTGCCGGTCGAGCCGGGCTTCGGACCGCCGCCGGGAGGGAAGACCTCCGGATAGATCCGCGCCCCGGTGTCGATGCCGCGGATCGGGAAGTCCTTCCGGAGCGGATAGCCGTTGAATCCTTCCCACATCAGGATCCGCTCGAGCATCGGGTGCCCGGTGAACGGGATCCCGTACATGTCGAACGTCTCGCGCTCGTGCCAGTTCGCCGTCTTCCAGACGCCCGTCACCGAGGGAACGCTGACCCCGTCGGCGATGAAGACCTTGAGGCGGATGCGGACGTTCTGCTTGAACGAGTAGAGGAGGTAGTTGACGCAGAAGCGCTCGCCGGCGTGCGCCGGAAACGTCGAGTAGTCGGAGCCGCAGAGGTCGACGAGATATGTGAAGCCGTGAGCCTTGAAGGCTCGGCAGACGTCGACGATCGATTCGGGCGAGACGTAGAGTGAGATCTCGCCGAACTGTTCCTTCGCATGAAGGAACGCTCCCGGCATCGCCGCGGTCACCGGGGCGACGATCAGGTCGGCAAGGACCTCGTCCTTCGTCTTCGCCGGCGGCGCCGCGGGCGCGGGCGCAGGTTTCGCGGCAGGTTTCTGTTCCTGTTCGTCGGCCATCGTTCGCCTCAGGCTTCCGTCTTCTCGTCAGAGGATCCGGCGGCGAGCTGCGCGGCCTGCTCGGCGCGAAGCGCCGGGCCGGTGTGCGCCGGCCGCTCGGACGGCGCAAGCTGCTGGCGCGCGAAGTCGTACGCCGCGCCTCCCTTGCGGATCACGTGCATCTTGTCGATCTTCTTCTGGAGCTCCATGAGCCCCCAGAGAAGAGCCTCGGGGCGCGGCGGGCAGCCGGGAACGTAGACGTCGACCGGAATGACGCGGTCGACACCCTGCGTGACCGCGTACGTGTCGTACGGACCGCCGCAGGTCGCGCAGGAGCCCATTGCCAGGACCCACTTCGGCTCCGGCATCTGGTCCCATAGGCGCTTGACGATCGGCGCCATCTTCTCGGTCACCGTGCCGGCGACGATCATCAGATCGGCCTGGCGCGGCGTCGCGCGAAAGACTTCGGCGCCGAATCGCGCCATGTCGTACCGCGGATCGAGGACGGCCATCATCTCGATCGCGCAGCACGCAAGGCCGAACTGCATCGGCCAGATCGACGACTTCCGCGCCCAGTTGAAGATCTTGTCGACCGACGTCGTGAGGACGTTCGGCTCGAATCGGTTCTCCATCAGACCCATGTGAGAACCTTCCTCTTCCATGCGTAGAAGTAGCCGACGAGCAGAATCGCGATGAAGACCGCCATCTCGATCGCGCCGAACCATCCGAGTTGCTCGAGGCGGATCGCCCACGGGAACAGGAAGATGGTCTCGACGTCGAAGATGATGAACAGCACCGCGACAAGGAAGTACCGGACCGAGAACCGGTGGTCGAACGCCACCGATGCCGGCTCGACGCCGCACTCGTACGGCTCGAGCTTGACCTTCGACGGCCTGCTCGCGCGAACGAGCGGGGCAATCAGAAAGATCGTCAGTACAGGTACCGACAGAACGATGAGAAATGCGATGAGGAGTATCGAGTAATTTGCCAAGGCCCAAACTCCGCGCAGATTCTATTCAGGGGAAACCGTTACACCATTGACGGACATCACATCACTTTGGGAATCAGATTTTGAACTTCTGGAAGCTCCACCCCTCCCCGGGGACCCCTTTGCCCTGCACCAGCACCCTGATCTCGTCCCCGATCCCGTCGGGAAGGACGAGTCGGCGGGCGTTTTCGCGTAAAACCTGAGTCTGGAGCGCCACCAGCAGCTCCCGTTCCTCCAGGGGGGCGAACAAGGGGTGGTCGGTGATGCCGATCGAAAGGAGAAAGCGGGCCTGGCGGGTGAAAACGAGCGTGGAGAAGCCCGTTTCGGCGCCGGCGCGCTCGAGGTCGTCGAAATTCACGTGCGCGGTCAGGTCCTGGCGACCCGGATCGGCGAACAGGTCGCGATGGACCTCGTGTCCGCGGTAGGCGGCCGCGGTTCCGTACATCCGGATCCGCGGATCGAAAAGCTGTTTCGTCGGAAAGCCGTAATCGAACGTAACGACGAGTCCGCGTTCGATCCGCTCGCAGATGTCGCGGTACGCCTCTCCCCACTCCGCCGTGACGTCGGCAAACTGTCCGACGCGGAGCTCGACATCAAGCCGGGCGAAATAGGCGTCGAGCCCGGGAGGAGCAGGCGTCTCGCACCACTCGAGCCTCCCCTCTTCGAGCCTGACGCCGAGCTCGCGCAACCCGTCTTCACGGCGCACGACGCGGGAGTAGGGAATCGCGTCGAAGAGCTCGTTCGAAACGACCAGCGTCGTCGCGTCACGCGGTATCGCGTCAAGGGAGGTGGCGAACGTGATCCGGGGCCCGTCTCGCAGCGCGGCAGGCACGAACGAGAGGCTCCGGTCGATGCCGAAGTAACGCGGCCCCACGCCGCACGAATCGGCGATCGCATGGATGAGGCTGCCGTCGCCGCAGCCGATGTCGACGATCGCGACGGGCGCCCCCTCCGCGCGGGCCGCGAGCTCGCGCGCGAGCCGGCCTAACGCCCAGCCGAACGTCGGAGAGATCGCCGGCGAGGTGATGTAATCGGCGTGACGCGCCCGCGATCCCGATCCGCCGGTGTAGTAGCCCCCTTCGGGATGGTAGAGGCAGAGCTCGACATACTCGCGGAAGGTGATGTCGCGCTCGCGCAGAACGCTCGTCAGAAACGCGGGAGGCTCGCCGGCGCGCGAAGCGGTCATCGGCGACACTCTACCGCACGTCGCCTGAGCGATATGTGAGGGATGCCACCTCGCATCCGGCCCGAGCGGAGCGCGGTCTACATCTGGTGGCGCGGCGGCGCAGAACGCCCCCGATTCGGGCTTCGCGCTCTACCCACGGTAGAAAATTTGCCATTCCTCGGACACCGAGGGAACCTCGGGGTCAGGAGGAACGACCATGGGAAACGCTGAACAGAAGGCACGTATCGAAGCGATGAAGAAAGAGATCGAACGGCGCGGAGGATTTGTCGGCTCGCTCTCGCCGGTATCGGACGACGTACTGGAGATCTTCCTTCGCGACATCATCGACTGCCCCGACTGCGCCGGCGAGGTGGACGATCCGTTCGTGCCGCGACGGCGCGGCGGACACGGGCACTGACGGAGCTCCGTCCGCTCGTCGTGTCTCCGCTCGCGCGGACGGATCTACTTCGCCCCGAGATCCTCGGCGATCCACGCGCGGATCAACTCCACCGCTTCGCTGTCGACGACGGCAGTGCCGAGCGGAGGCATCTGCGACGACGGACGGCGTGAGCTCATCCGATAGACGAGGGCGCTCGCCTGCGGCGCGCCGGGCGCGATTCGGCGCGAGCCGTCGTGGTCCGAACCCGGGACGACGAACTGTCCTGCCACGTCGATCGAGGTGGCCAGCGCCGGGTCGACGCCCATCGAGCTGAGACCGATCTCGTGCTGCAGGAAGAGCCCCAGCCCGGCGAGCGGCCCGCGCGAGTTGTGGCAGCTTCCGCAGTTCGCCGAGAGGTAGCCGAGCACCGCGCGCTCGCGCGGCGAGCGAGCTTCGATTCGCGGCGGGTTCTCGACCAGGTCGGGGCGGCGCGGGTAGAGCAACCCGAACTTCTCGAGCCTGCTGATCGTCAGCGACGTCGCCTGGAGCGGCTTCCGATGCGGCGCGAGAAGGTCGCGCTCGTCCGAAAGCTGCAGCGCGTTGAATCCGAGCACGGGCGTTCCGCCCGACTCGTGGCACGAGCGGCACTCGGCCTGGCTCGGAATCGAGTGCCGGGCCCCGCCGCCGATCTCGGCGTGATTGCGGATCCCGACCTCCGGAGCGAGGAACGCCTCGTCCTGCGCGTCGTTCCAGACGTACGAGGCGAACACCCATTGATCGGCGCGCGCGCGCCAGAGCATGCGCGTCTCGACCTTCTTCCCTCCGAACGCAAACTCCTTCCAGAGCTTCGTGCCGACCGGGAAGATCCAGCCATCCGTGTTGCGTACGTCGATCGTGGCGCCGTCGGGAAGCCTGATCCAGCGCGCCTTGTCGGCGCCGTCGGTCCAGAGCGGGTACTGAGGCTCGAACGAAAGATTGCGCGGCGCGATCGTCTCGTTCGTGATGTCGCTGTAGAGCCCCGTCTCCGAGAGTCTCTCGGGAGCGCGAACTGGGGCGGGACGACCCGATCCGTCAGCGCGACCGACTCCTGCATGGAGCGCCGCGGCGGCAATCAGCGCTGCTGCAATCAAGTTCGATCGTTTGCTCACGGTGTTCGTTCCTTTCCGGTCGGGAGTTGACTGAGCGTTCGTTTCGTGTGGCGCAGGCACTCCTGCCTGCGCGTCGCCCCGCGGCGCGGGGCGACCGATCGTCGCGGGAACCGGGCGGCGCGTTGCGCCGCGCGCAGGCAGGAGTGCCTGCGCCACATCAGCCGGCCCCCGGACGATCATCGCCATCGGTCGTGCCTCTCCTTACTTCGCGGCAGCCGGCTCGATCGGCTGCGGGACCTTGTTCTTCACCGGCGGAAGCGACTTCAGGTAGGCGAAGATCGCCTTGATGTCCTCGTCGTGCGCGGCGCCGATCATGAACCACGGCATCGGCGGGAGGATCGGCCGGCCCATGCCGAGGTGACGGCCTGTCTTCATCGTGTCGATGAACTGCTTCTCGCTCCACTTGCCGAGGCCGGTCTCCGGATCGGGAGTCAGGTTCGCGGTGAAGCTCACGCCCCACGGGCCGGCCCACGCCGTGTTGGTCCCCGAGACGACGGTGACCCACGGTCCCTCCGGAAGAGCGGGCGGCGGCGGCATGACGAGCGACTCGGGATGTCCCGTGAGCATCCGCGACATGTCGGGCTCCGGGCCGTTCGCGCCCATCTTGAGCGGCGTGTGGCAGTCGTTGCAGCCCATGGTGCTCACCAGGTACTTGCCACGCTCCACCTGGGCGTTCGGCTTGTTTGCCTCTCCGAAGGCGGAGAAGGCGGCCATCAGTACGGCGATCGAGATCAACAGCGTCCGGTGTTTCATCGAAGTCTCCTCGTTTCGTTTGCGACGGTGTGTCGTTGTTGTGTGCGAGCAACTTACGCACCTGCGGCGGAGGAGGTTTCTCAATTGCACCTAAACGCTTCATAAGAATTTCCTAAGACGCCGGGGAGCCGGACGGAAGGGGCCCGTTGCGCGATCGCGCTCACGTTTCGGGCGCCTAGCGCGGCAGGCTCGTCGCGGAATCGGGCACGAAGAGGCAGCGCTTCGCGACGCTCGCGGCTAGACTTGTCCGCACACCACGTACGGCCACTCACGATGGTTTCAGGGGAGACGACTCGATGAACCTCACTCTGCTGCTCGTCATCGCGATACCGGTGGCGGTCATCGGCGGCTCGGTGCTGCTGGCAATCGTCGCATCGAGATTCGCATCGCGCGCGCGCGCGCGCCGTGCGGAGAACTTCACCGCGCTCGCCGGCCGCCTCGGCGCAACAGTTACGAACGTGATGTTTCCCGCGATGAACGGGAACGTGCGTGGACGCGGGTTCCGGCTCGAGACGTCGTCCGTGCGGCGACTCAGGTTCAGCCACGCGAAGATCACGATGCCCGCGGCAACTCCGATTCGACTCGAGCTCTATGCGCAGACGTCGAAGATTGCCGCCTCGATGCTCTCCGACATCGAAACGGGCGACCGCAAGTTCGACGACGCGGCGATCGTCCGCTCGGACCGAGGCGGCGCCGTGCCGGCGATCCTCGACTCCGGCATCCGCGCCCGACTGCTCGAGCTTGCGTCCCGCGAGTTCCAGTGGCGCCTCGTGGTGCACGAACGCGAAGCGCTCCTGGAATGGCAGGGTGACTTCGCCTCGGCGGAGATGTCGCAGCGCGCCGGCGCGTGGGTCGAGGTCGTCGCTCTCGTTGCGGAGGCCTGCGAGCGCGAGGCGTCGTCGTGACCGGCGCGAGGCCTCAGTGCGCCCGGCTCTTGCGGACTTCGTCGAAGTAACCGACGAGCTTGGGCGAGAGGAGCTGCTTGTCGAAGCGGAGCTTCGGGTTCAGCTTGAGCGCGGTCGCGAAGTCCGAGGTCGCCTTGTCGAGCATCGCGTCGTCGCTCCTGGTCATCGCCTCGGTGTAGCGGGCAATGCCGCGGATCGCGTACGCCTCGTCGGTGCCGCGCTTGCTTCCGATCAGCGTCGTCGTGATCGTCTCGCACTGCGTGAGCTGCCCCGACGAGAACGCTCGCCACGCGCTGCGAAGCTCGCGGCGAATCTCCTCGAGCGCCTGCGCCGACGTCGCGGCCGGCATCTCGACCGCTTCGGGCTGCGCCTTCGCCGCGCGCGCCATCGCGAGCTTCTGGAGGAGCGTTTCCTCGGCCATCGCCACCGACTGACCGACCTTCTGGACGTCGGCCGGCTCGGTCGCCGCGGCGACCGTTGCACTCCACTGTTCGGCCTGCGCTCGCGCGTTCTGCACGTAGCTCTGCAGCGCCTTATCGTTCTTGAAGCCTTCCTCGGCGTCGTTGAGCTTCCCGTCGAAGGCATCGAGCTTCACGCCGACCGCCATGCGCGCGTCGACGAGCTCCTTCCGCTTCTGCTCCTCGGCCAGCTTCGCCGGGTCGGACTTCGTCGGAGTCACGGGAGGACGCGTCACCGGACGCTGCTGGGCAGCCTTTGCGCTCTTTGCGGCCGATTCGAAGAGCGCCTTCGCACGCTCTGCGCCTTCGGCGACTTCTTTGTACGCGGCCTGATCGGTCCCGGCCTTGTCGTACGCCTTGATCGCCTCGTCGAGCAGCTTTCTCCCCTTCTGGAAATCGTCCGTCCGGTCGCCGCCCGGGACCATCATCGCCTCGCCCTGCTTGATCGTCGCCTCGGTGATCGCGCTATCGGCGATCTTGCGCACGTCCGACGCCTCGCGCTGGGCGCGCCTGACCTTCTCTTCCTGAACTTTCGCCTTCCAGCTGTTGAGCTGCGCGAAGAACGAGGTGTTCCTGATCACGCCCTGCGCCTCGGAGGTCGTGAACTCCCGCCCCGCTCCGTCGAAGTCGCCTAACTGGAAGAGCGCGATGCCGAGCCAGAAGTGCGGCACGTAAACGAACGATTTCTTTTTGAACACCGCGGGATTCTGCTCGACCGGCTTCGCGGCGATCGCCCGTTGCATCAGGTCGCGCGTTGCAGCCCAGTCGCGTCGCTCGGCGGCCGCCTGTCCCTTCTCGTAAATGTCGCCCCAGCCTTCCTCGGCGGCGGACCCTGCAAAGGCAGCGAAAACGAGCAGCACGACCGCAAGAGCGCGCGATTTCATTTCGCGCCTCCGAACTGGGGATACTCGTCGGGACTCGTCTTGCGGAACTGGAACGTGACGAGCTCGACCTCGCCCGACGCGAGCTCGACCGTCTGCACGAGCGGCTTCCCGTCGGGGCCGTTCATCGTGAGCTCGTAGCGCCCCGGGGGGAGCTCGAGCGAGGCGGGGGTCACCAGCTTCTCCGCGAGCGTGATGGTCTGTCCGCTCGTGAGATTCTTCACGCCGGCAAGCTCGCCCCACGGGTAGGCATGGAGGCCGACGCGCGCAGGCGCCACGACCGTCAACTCGCCCCCCGACGTTTCGGGCGCGGTAGCCGTGGCTGCGACCGGAGGAGGAGGCTCCTCCGACGTTCGTTGCGAAATCATCACGCCGACCACGACAAGCACGATCGCCAGCACGGCGCCGACGCCCCATACCACCAGCTTGCCTTTGCCCGTCCCGCCCGCCGCGGCCTCCGGCGGAGCCTCGAGCTCGATCGTCCCCTGGCGGGGCACCATCCGCTCGCCCGACATCACGGTGGGAATCAGCGCCTGGTTAGGCATCGTCGGAGTGAGCGCGGCGCGCCCGCCGCTCCGCGGGAGCGTCTGCTGCTGCGTCAATCGCTCGTAGGCCGCCTTCGACTCCTCGTCGGACGGCATCGGCGTCTCTTCGGTGATCGGCTTCTTCCCCGCGCGCGTCGCCGTGTCCTGCATCGAGCCGGGGACGCCGCTCGAGAGCGCACGCTCCGCGGTCGGCTCGTCGGTGTACGGCACCGCCGCGGGCACCCGCGCCACGTCGTCGAGCGACGGGATGATCTGTTCCAGCGCCCGCGCGAACTCCCGCGCCGTCGCGAATCGCTTCTCCCGGTCCTTCTCGAGCGCGCGGAAGATCATCGCCTCGAGCTCGGGAGTGATGTTCGTCTCCTCGTCGAGCTCGCGGAAGCTCCGCGGGCTCTCCGAGGCGTGCATCATCAGATAGCGGTGAGGCGTGTCGGCGACGAAGGGCGGCACGCCGGTGAGCATCTCGTACATCACGACGCCGTAGGAGTAGAGGTCGGCGCGCCCGTCGATCCGTTCCCCTTTCTTCAGCATCCCCAGGTGCTCGGGCGAGCAGTACTTCCACTTGCCGACGAACATCCCGGTCTTCGTCTTGTCCTCGGTGGTGTCGCCCCACTGCTTCGCGATACCGAGGTCGATGATCTTCACCCGCTCGTCACCATCCTCGTCGCGGGTGATCATCATGTTCTCGGGGCTGACGTCGCGATGGACGATGCCGACCTTGTGGATCGCGTCGAGCCCCATGAGCCCCTGGGCCGAGAGTCGGGCCGCATAGCGCGGCGAGAGGCTCCCTCGCGCGCGGATGATCTCCGCAAGGTTCGTTCCCTCGATGAACTCCCACACCATGTAGTAGGAGCCGTCGGCGAGGGTGGAAAAGTCGAAAAGAGTCGCGACGTTCGGGTGCTGGATTCGCGTCGCGAGGCGCGCCTCGCGGATGAAGCGCTCGTGCGCGTTCTCTTCGCCCGCGATCGCCGGTCGCATCAGCTTGATCACCCGGATCTGATTCAGGTGGATGTGGAGGACCTTGTAGACCTCGCCCATCCCGCCCACGCCGAGGCGCGAAATGATCTGGTACTTGCCGTCGATCGGCTCCTCGAGGTGGCGGCGCAGAAAATCGGTGATCGGCTCCCCGCAGAACGGGCAGGCCTTGAACGTCGCTTCGATCGCCGACTTGCAGTTGATGCAGAAGAACGCCACGCGTCGTTTCGTCAGCCCAGCAGGCGCCGGACCGCGGTCTCCTCCGTCCTCGAGATGTAATTCGTCAGCAAGTGTCTGAGCTCCGAGTACGAGAGCAGGTCCGCGATCCTCGGTGTGACACGGATCAGCTGCACCCTCACTCCTATCCCGTCAGCCTCGGAAATCATCCTCCCCAGTGATGCGAGCCCTTCACGATCGATCCCGATCAGGTAACCGAGATCGATCAGCAGAAGCCGCGCCGAGCGAAGCTCCCGCCGCAGCTGTTCTTCGAACTTCTGGAACGTCTTCACGCCGAGAAATCCGATCACGTCGACCGCGGCCACGCGCGGATTGAAACAGCCGCGCGGTGATACTGCAAGGTCGAAGTTGGGCGACGCCTCGCCCGGCATCGTCGGCGCCCTCCCCGCCGGCTGCGTCGCCGGACAGAGAAAGACGACCTCTTCGTCGCAGATCCGGATCACGTCGCCGTCGCGGAGCGTCACGCTGTCGCCGAACGAGAGCTCGTGCTCGTTCACCTGCAACGGGTTCTTCTGCGAGAGGCGCCGGATCACGTAACTCGACGCGCCCGAGGTGATGAGCGCGTGCTGCCTCGAGATGTCGGGCGCCGCGAGGCGCAGATCGCACTCGGGGGCGCGGCCGACGAGCGCCCGCCCGCGGAAGACCAGCGATCGAAGCTCGCCCGCCTGTGAGATTGCCCTCAGCTCCGCGGCGGGAAGCTCGACGGGTGCCGCCTGCACGCTCTGATGCTCGGCCGTCTCCTGCACCGTCTCGTCCAGAGCCAGCGGCCGGTCGACCGCGGTCCTCGCGAACAGGTCGATGCCGGGCGAAGCCAGCTGTTCCGTTCCGCTTCGCACCACTGGAATCAGCGTGATGTGGTAGCCCGCGACACGAAGCACTGTTTCGCGCTCGAAGCGAAGCGTCGAGATGCGGCCCCCTTCCCAGAAGGTGCCGTTCGAGCTCTGGTCGAACACGCGAAACCCCTGGTCGGGATCGTTCCTGACGACGAGATGCCTCGACGACACCTGCGCGTCGTCGATGACGACGTCGTTCTCCGGGAGGCGCCCGATCGAAATCGTCGTGCGCGAAAAGAGGCGGTCGTCGAGCACCTTGCCGTCGCGCTCGACGACGATGCGAAGCATGGGGACCTCGACTCTCACGGGAGTGGGCATGACGGTAATACTCACGATTCTACCCGCGCGGCCGCAATTCGTGGTGTTCGTGGTGGAAGCGCCTCTCGTGGCGGAGGCGTCCCCGCCTCCGCGGCGGCGCGCCAGCGCTGCATGCCCTCGACGACAGTGCCGCTACCGCGCGGCACCGCAACGGCGGGAGGCCGTCGCCACTACGGCATGCGGACCTGCGCCTCGAGGAGGAATGCAGGCCCTGATCGCCCCTCCGTAACGCTATGATCTCGTCGTGCAGCTCCGGCGGGTGGAGATCGAGCGGTTTCGCGCGTTCGACCGGATCGCGGTCGATTTCGACCACACGACCGTCCTGATCGGCGAGAACGGCAGCGGCAAGACGAGCGTCTTCGACGCGCTGCTGATCTGCCTCGGGCACGGCCGCGCGGAGAGCAATTCCTTCGTATTCGACGAGGACGACTTCCACCGCAACGAAGGTTCGAGCGTCGAGCCGATCAGAATCCGCCTAACGATCGGGGAGAGCTCCAGCGGGCGCTGGGACCAGCCTCACGCCACGGCCCTCCGCCCCGCCATCGCCACGAGGCGCGACGGGAGCCGCGTGATCGAGCTCGAAGTCACCGCGCGCCTCGCGGCCTCCGGCGCGATCGAGAGCGGCTGGTCCTTCCGGGGCGACGACGGCCAACCGATCGCGGCCGCACGCTCTCCCGAGCTGCTGCGACGGCTCCGCGAGCTCGTCCCGGTCGTCACGCTTCGCAATAATCTGACGTACCTGTTTCCCGACTCGTCCGTCAACGCAGCGAGCGGTGGATCGGGCGCGCTCGAGAGGACAATCGAGGCGCACTACGGACGCCTGACCGAGACCGACGCGCTTCCCGCCGGCTCGCACGCGAGGAAGCGTCTCGACGACGCCCTCGGCGTCGCGCGCGACGCGGCGCAACGAATCATGGCGCCCGCCCCCGCCGCCGAGCGGCGGAGGGAGAAGCGTTTCACGGAGGAAGGACTCCGGATCCCGGTGAGCGTGTGGCAGCGCGGACGGCCCGGGTCGGCGGCACAGAGGCTCGGCGCGCTCATCCTGATCGGAGCGATCTTCGACTCGGGAGTGCGCGGCGTCGTCGATCCCCATGCGAGCCCGGTCCTGCTGGTGGAAGACCCCGAGTCGCACCTGCATCCGACGACGCTCGCGTCGCTCTGGGGCCTTTTCGAGTCGATGCGCTTCCAGCGGATTCTCACGACGAACTCGAGCGAGCTGCTCCGCGTCGTGCCGCTCCATTCGATTCGGCGGCTGGTGCGGCAGGAGGAGCGCGTCGTCGTCCACTCGGTCGCGCCCGACGCGCTCACCATCGAACAGCTCCGTCGCGTCCGCTATCACGTCCGCGCGCGCCGCGGCCTGGCCTTCTTTGGGCGCGCGTGGCTGCTCGTCGAGGGCGAGACGGAGTTCTGGCTCCTTCCCGAGCTCGCACACCTCTGCGGCTACGACTTCGGAACCGAGGGGATCGCAACCGTCGAATTCGCGCAGTGCGGAATCACCCCGCTCGTCAGGCTCGCGCAGGCTCTCGGAATCGAGTGGCACGTTCTCGCCGACGGCGACCGGGCCGGCCGCGTCTACGCGAACACGACGTTAGGCCTCACGCGCCACGAGCCCGACGAGGAACGCCTCACGCAGCTCGCCGAATACGACATCGAGAACTGCCTCTGGAACCACGGCTACGCCGACGTGTACCGGCAGATCGCAGGCTCATCACGGGCCGCCTGGGAACGGCCCGGCACGGTGATCGACCGCGCGATCAGGAAGAGCTCGAAGCCTTTCCTCGCGATCGCCGTGATCGAGGCGATGGCGCGCGAAGGCTCGCCCGGCGTACCCGAGCCGCTCCGGAAAGTCGTCGAGCACCTCGTGACGCTCGCACGGAGAACCTCCGAGCCGAGGCGGGAGCCGAAGAAGAGGAAGCGGAAGCAGCGGGAGCGGCGCGTCGGACCCGACCTCGATCGCGGATTCGTGCCGCCGTCGCCGGAGGGCAGCCGGTGAGGGACGGCAGTGAGGACCGCGAGCGGCTGAGAACCGAAATGAAGAATGTCGAATGAAGAATGAGGAATGAAGAATTGTCCGGGCGGCTCGGCCGAACGCTTTCTTCATTCTCCATTCTTCATTCGACATTCTTCATTTCGGTTCTCGACTCCGCATTCCGGTTGCCTCACAAGCTCCGCTCGCGCCGAATGAACTACTCCAGCGACCCCTGCCCGGTCGAGCCGAGCACGCTTCCCCATAGCCAGCTCTTCGGATCGATCTTCTGTCGTCGCGTCACCGCCGCGTCGATCGGCACGTGCGTGTACTCGCCGTGCCACGAGCTGATCACGACGTTCGTCTTTCCCGCCATCGCCGCGTGCACCGCGTTCTGCCCGAGCAGCATGCAGAACGCCGCGTCGCTCGCCTCCGCCGGAAGCGAGCGGATCGTGTAGCTCGGGTCGATGTACTTCAGGTTCAGCTCGATCTGCTTCTTCGCGAAGTGCTCCCGGATTCTGTCGCGAAGGAAGGTGCCGATGTCGCCGAGCTTCCGGTTGCCCGACGCGTCGGTGCCGCCCGCCGCCTCGAGCAGATCCTGTCCCGCCCCTTCGGCCACCACGATCACCGCATGCCCGCGGTGATCGAGCCGCTTCTCGAGCGAATCGACGAGCACTTCGAGGCGGAACTTCTCCTCGGGAATCAGGCAGTAGTTCGGGTCGCCGCTGGAGAGCGTCGCGTAGGCGGCGATGAAACCCGACTCGCGCCCCATCAGCTTCACGAGCCCGACGCCGTTTCGCGCGCCGGTCGCCTCGACATGCGCCGATGCGATCACTCGCCTCGCCTCGGACGACGCGGTCACGAAACCGAATGACCGCTCGACGAAGAGAATGTCGTTGTCGATCGTCTTGGGAATTCCGACGACCGCCACCTCGTGCCCGCGCCGCCTGGCTTCCTCGGCGATCGCGCGCGCGCCCTTGAGCGTTCCGTCTCCCCCGACGGTGAAGAGGACGTTCACCTTCAGCCTAACGAGCGTCTCGACGATCTCTTTGGTGTCCTGCGGCCCGCGCGACGACTTGAGGATCGATCCGCCACGCCCGCGGATTCCCGAAACGGCCTCGGGATCGAGCTCGAGCGGCTCGTGCCAGTACCGCCCGACGAGCCCCTCGAATCCGTACTGGAACCCGAGGATCTCGCGAACTCCGTAGTGGTGATAGAGACTCAGCACGATCGCACGGATCACGTCGTTGAGGCCGGGGCAGAGACCGCCACACGTCACGATTCCTGCCTTCACCTGTCGCGGATCGAAGTAGATCCGCGATCGCGCGCCGGCCCGTTCGAAGGTCGGCGGCTGCTTCCCGGCCTCCAGGTACGACATGACGTCACGAAGCTCGGCGTGATAGAGGATCCGGTCGTCCTCGCGAATGAATCCGTAGTCGGCAAGCGGCGAAACGTGACGCGACTCGCCGAGCTGGCTGATCTCGAAGCTCGGAAGCTGTTCCATACAGGAATTGTAGTCACCTGCGGCGCACGGCGCCGGTGAACTGTGTCACAGGGCGAACGGTTCGCATCGGTGCGCCGCTGACGGCGCGATCGCACCGAGCGCGCGGGACACTCGGACGTCGCGCGGTTCGCGCAACTCCAATCCGATGTGCCGCTTGGTTCCGCATTCGTCCACTGCGACAGGCTACTAGCAGTCGGGCGCAGCGCGGGAGTATGCTGCTCGCACAACCAAAATGTCTTCGCAACTCGACCTCGCAGCTCGTCTCGCCGCGATCGTGGAGACGCAAGGGGCGATTGCCTCCGCGGAACTCGATCTCGAAAAGATCAGGCAGATCGCTGTGACGGAAATCCTCAAATTGACCGGCGCGGACGGCGCGGTCGTCGAGGCGATCCGCGACGAAGAGATCCTCTATCAGACTGCGGCGGGATCGCTCGCGCCGCACGTGGGAACCCTCTTCGACATCGAAGGGAGCCTCTCCGGTCTCTGCATCCGAGAGAAGAAGGGGCTCCGATCGGACGATGTCGAATCGGACCCGAGGGTCAACCACGAGATTTCGGGCTACACAGGCACGCGATCGATCATCGTGGTACCGCTCCTGCACGAGGGCGAGGCGATCGGCGTCCTCAAGGTCGTCTCCATCCGGCCGAACAGCTTCACCGACCTCGACTGCTACACGATGCAGTTGCTCGCGGGGTTCGTGGCCGCCTCCGTCGCTCGCGCCGCGGGTTACGAAGCGAAGTCGCTCTCCGAGCGACGCTTCCGCCTGCTCTTCGATCGCAACATCGCCGGAGCGTTCTGGACCACGATCGACGGCCAGATCCTCGAGGTGAACGAGGCGTTCGCCAAGATGTTCGGCTACGAATCACGCGACGAAATGCTGGCGGGCAGCTCCTGGGAGCTCCATCCTTCGCGCGGCGACCGCGAGGCGATGCTCGCGGCGCTCCGGGAGCACGGCTCGATCACGCTCCATTCGCTTCGTGTGAAGAAGCGGGACGGCACCTTCGTCGACGCGCTCGTCAACATCGACCTCATGAAAAGCGTCGGCCCGACGCTTCTTCTCGGCACGATCGTCTCACGCTGACAGAGAGCCGGTGACGCGCTTCGCGCTGAGTCCTTTCTCCTTTCCTGCCGTAAAATCACCCTGTCAGGACACATCGAATGGATGCCCCGAAGTTCGTCACGCACCGTGGCGCGAGCATTCTGCTGCTCGACTATGCGGGAGCCAGCGCCGCTCAGCTTGCCGCGCTCCTGGAGGAGGCCGAGCAGATCATCCGCAAGCAACCGCCGCGCTCGCTCCTGATCCTGACGCGGATGTACGGCTACGAGTTCGCGAGCGAGTCGACGAAGCTCCTGCTGGAGCACATCGACGGCAACGGGCCGCATGCGCGGGCGAGCGCCGTCGTCGGCATGGGGCATCTCGCTCCCGTGATCCCGATCGCGAACCGGATGAGCGGACGCGACCTCGAGCCGTTCGACGACGAGGTCGCGGCGCTCGACTGGCTCGCCTCGCGCGGCGCGGCGGGAGGCGACGACACGAACGAGCCGGTCCGGTTCGTCGCGCGCGACGGCTGCCGGATACTCCGCATCGACTTCCGCGGTGCCTCGGGCGCGGAGCTTCTTTCCCGGGTGAACGTCGCCGCGGCGACGATCCAGAGTCAGCAGGAGCGCTCCGTCCTCACGCTCACGCTCGTCAATGGCATCGCCTACGACAAGGTCGTCACCGCGGCGATCAAGGAGTACGTGCGCGCGAACCGCCCGTACGTCCTCGCCGGCGCGGTCGTCGGCCTCGACTATCTCCGGCAGATCATCCTTCCCCTCAACCGGCTCACCGGACGAAACCTGCGGGCCTTCGACGACGAGGGGAGCGCGGGCGCCTGGCTTTCCGCGGAATGGTCGCGGCACGGCCGCAACTGACCTCCACGGAGAAGCGACCCACGTCACCGCTCACCTCCCTGTTTCCTCACAATCCCTCCTCCGCCGACTCTGGTAGGCTCGTCGTCGCAACAGGGATGGGCTCGACGCTCCCGCCCCGGTCCTCGCCGCGCCGACGTCGCAGTGCGAGACCCGCGGGAGCGTCCCCTCCACGAGAAAGGGGAAGCAACCGTGAAAGGCACAATCGGCATACTGACGGGCGGCGGCGACGTACCGGGACTGAATCCCGCGATCCGGGCGATCACGATCCGCGCGCTGCGTGAAGGCTACAGGGTCATCGGCATCCGGCGCGGGTGGGCCGGCCTGACCGACCTCGTGCGCGACAAGGACGCAGACAACTCCGACAACTTCCAGGTACTCAGCGAGGACATCGTCAACCGCGCCGGGCGAACCGGCGGCACATTCCTCCATACCTCGCGTACGCGGCCGACTCACCTGCCGCTCGCGGTCGTCCCGTCGCACCTTCGCGACAAGTACACCGAGCCGATCAACGACATCACGGCCGACGTTCTCAAGAACATCGATTGGCTCGGGATCGACTACCTCCTCCCGATCGGCGGCGACGACACGCTCAGCTACGCCAAGCGCCTGCACGAGGAGAAGGTCAACGTCGTCGCAATCCCGAAGACGATGGACAACGACGTCCCGGGGACCGACTACTGCATCGGATTCTCGACCTGCGTCACGCGCACGATCGAGCTCGCGCACCAGCTCCGCACGACCGCGGGCTCGCACGAGCGCTTCCTCGTCATCGAGGTCTTCGGCCGTTACGCCGGCTTCACGGCTCTCCTGCCGACGATGGCCGGCGCGGCGGATCGCTGCCTGATCCCCGAACAGCCGTTCGACATCGAGCAGCTCGCCGAGCTGATGGTCTACGACCGCAAGCGCCACCCGAGCCACTACAGCGTCGTCCTCGTCTCCGAGGGAGCGACGATGAAGGACGAAGACATGTCGTTCGAGGGCGAGGAATCGGATCAGTACGGCCACAAGAAGTTAGGCGGCATCGGCGACAAGGTCTCCATTCGTCTCAAGGAGCTCTCCGCGAAGTACAACGACGGACGGAGGGTCAACGTCGTCAATCAGCGTCTCGGCTACGTCGTCCGCTCGGGCGAGCCCGACGCGCTCGACTCGATCGTCCCGATGGCCTACGGCAACCTCGCGCTCGACCTGGTCCTGCGCAAGATCTCGGGCCGTCTCGTCAACGTCCGCAACGGCGTCTACGACAACGTCCCCATCGACGTCGTCACCGGCCGCAAGAAAGTCGTCGACGTCTCGCGCTACTACAACACCGAGCGCCTCCGCCCCATCTACGACTTTCACCGTCAGCCGATTTTTATAATGACGTCGGACGTATAAGGCAGGCGAGAGGCGAAAGGCGAGAGGCGATAAGCAGTAGACGACGGCGAGAGGCGAAGGGCGAGAGGCGAAGGGCGAGAGGCGACAAGCAAGCAACGATGCAGTGAAAATGAATCGAGGGAGCCCGTGAGGGCTCCCTCGTTGTTTCGTCGTTTCGTCCGAGTACGCACGGGCGAAGAAACTTCAGGCCTGCTTATCGCCTATCGCCTCTCGCCTGATCGGCTTGTTTACTCATCGCCTGTCGCCTCTCGCCTCGTCGCCTGCTATTTCCCGAAGCCCCGATCCCTCATGAGCGCATCGATCTTCGGGTCGCGGCCGCGGAAGGCGCGGTAGCCGTCGGCGGGGTCGATCGTATTGCCGACGGAGAAGACATGGTCGGTGAGGCGCCTCGCGACCTCCTTGTCGTACGGCCCCTTGCCTTCCTCGAACGCTTCGAAGGCGTCGGCGGTGAGCGTGTCGGACCAGAGGTAGCTGTAATAGCCCGCCGAGTATCCGTCACCCGAGAAGATGTGCAGGAACTGCGTCGGCCGGTGGCGCATGACGAGCTGCTTCGGCATTCCGAGCGCGTCGAGCGTCTTCTTCTCGAACGTCTTCGAGTCGATCGGCGTCGAGCCCGCGAGATGCATCTTCATGTCGATGAGGGCGCTCGAGAGGTATTCGGTCGTCTTGAATCCCGAGTTGAACGTGTCCGCCTTCTTGATCCGCTCGACGAGCGACGCGGGAATCGGCTCGCCCGTCTTGTAGTGCCGCGCGAACTTGCCGAGCACCTCCGGCGTCGACAGCCAGTGCGGGAGGAGCTGCGACGGGAACTCGACGAAGTCGCGCGCCACCGAGGTGCCCGACAGCGACGGGTAGTTCACGTTGGAGGAAAGGCCGTGCAGCGCGTGCCCGAACTCGTGGAAGAGGGTCGTGGCATCGTCCCACGAGATGAGCACCGGCTCGCCCGGCTTGCCCTTCACGAAATTCGAGTTGTTCGAAACGATCGTCGTCACGTCGCCGGCGAAGCGCTCCTGGTTGCGATACGCGTTCATCCAGGCGCCCGAACGCTTGCCGTCGCGGGCGAACGGGTCGAAGTACCAGACGCCGATGTGACGGCCGGTCGACAGGTCGCTCACTTCCCATACGCGCACGTCGGGGTGGTAGACCGGCACGTTCGTGATCGGCGTGAACTTGAAGTTGAAGAGCTGACCGGCGACCCAGAACATCGCCTCGCGCATCTGCTCGAGCTCGAGGTACTGCTTCACTTCGTTCTGGTCGAGGTCGTACTTCGCCTTGCGAACCTTCTCGGCGTAGTAACGGTAGTCCCACGGCTCGATCGTGAGCTTCGCCCCTTCGCTGTCGGCGACCTTCTGCATGTCGGCGACTTCCTCGGCGACGCGTCCGATCGCGGGCTTCCAGACCGCCTCCATCAGCTGCATCGCGCGCTCGGGGTTCTTCGCCATCGAGTTCTCGAGGCGCCAGTGCGCGTGAGTCTCGAACCCGAGAAGCTTCGCGCGCTCCGCACGAAGCAAGAGGATCTGCGGAATCAGGGCGTTGTTGTCGTGCGCGTCACCGTTGTCGCCACGCATGATGAACATGCGCCACGCCTTCTCGCGCAGGTCGCGACGGTCGGCGTAGGTCAGGAACGGATCGACCGAGGAGCGGGTGTTGGAGATCACCCACTTGCCAGGGAGCTTCTTGCGGTCGGCAGCAGCGGAGGCGGCATCGCGGAGAGACTGCGGCAACCCCGCGAGATCGGCCTCGTTCTCGATCGTGAGCCAGACGCCCTGCTCGTCGGCGAGCACGTTCTGGCCGAACTTCGTGTAGAGCCCGGCAAGCTCCTGGTTGATCTCCGACATCCGCGCTTTCGCCTTTGCGTCGAGCTTCGCGCCCGAGCGGACGAAGTTGGTGTAGTAGAGCCAGGTGAGCCGCTGCTGCTCCGGGGTCAGCTTCGCCTTGTCGGGCGAGTTGTACACAGCCTCGATCCGGGCAAACAGCGCCGAGTTCTGCGTGATCTTGTCGCCAAACGCCGCGAGCACCGGAGCCATCTCCGTCTCGACCGCCTGGAACTCGTCGCTGTTCATGTTGTTGCTCCAGACCCCGAAATAAGTCTGGACGGCATCGAACGTGCGCGACGACTTCTCGAGCGCCGCGATCGTGTTTTCGAAGGTCGGCTTCGCCGGATTCTTCGCAATCGCGTCGGCCGCGGCGAGATTCTCGTTCATCGCGATCTCGAGCGCAGGCTTGAAGTCAGCGACGGCAACCTTGTTCCATGCCGGTACGCCGCCGTAAGGGCCGGTCCACGGCGCAACGAGAGGATTGACCGGCTTCGCCGCGACGACGGGAGCGGGTGCCGCCGGCGTCGCCGTCGCGGAGCTTTTCGGAGCTGTCGAAGAGCAGGAAATCAACGCCGCACCGCAAATTGCGGTCGCGATGAAGGTGGTGAACTGGCGCATCGGTGTGGTCTCCATTGATGTTTCCGAGGGGAGATGCGACGGCACAGGCCGCACGCGGAAAGCGGCCGGAAGTCTAGCCGCACGCCGTGAAACTGTATAGGAGGCGGGTCACACGGAACGGAAACAGCTAAACCGAGGCGATAGGCGAAAGGCGATGGGCGACAGGCGATCAGCAGGCTGCAACCCGCGCGATCACTCCGAGTGCGGCGAGTCAACGCCAATGCGATGACAACTCGTGCGTCAGCGCGCGGCACATGGGACTCAGCCCTGTCTACGTTCGCCTCTCGCCTTTCGCCTAGCTCTTGCCGAATTCGTCCGTCGCCTCCACGAGCGCGGAGAGAATCCCCTTCTCCTTCATGCTGTGCCCGGCGTCGGGGACGATGACGAGCTTCGATCCGGGCCACGCCTTGTGCAGCGCCCAGGCGCTCATCGCGGGACAGACGACGTCGTAACGTCCCTGCACGATCACGACGGGCAGATGGGCGATCTTCGCGACATCGTCGAGAAGCTGCGTGTCGCTGCGGAGAAACGCGCCGTTCACGAAGTAATGGCACTCGATCCTCGCAAACGCGAGCGCGAACTCGTCGCCGCCGAACTTGCCCGCCGCTTCCGGATCGACGAACAGCTTGCTGGTCATTCCTTCCCAGACCGACCACGCCTTCGCCGCTTCGGCTCGCACCGCGGCATCGGGTGAGGTCAGCCGCCGGTAGTACGCGCTCATCATGTCGCCGCGCTCGACCGCGGGGATCGGCCGGAGATAGTCGTCCCAAAGGTCGGGAAAAATCGCGTTCGCCCCTTCCTGGTAGAACCAGAGAAGCTCCTTGCGACGGAGGAGGAAGATTCCGCGGAGCATCAGACCGAGGCAGCGATCGGGATGCGTCTCCGCGTAGGCGAGCGCGAGCGTCGAGCCCCAGCTTCCGCCGAAGACGAACCACTTGTCGATGCCGAGCTTCTCGCGGATGAGCTCCGTATCGGCGACCAGATCCCACGTCGTGTTGTCGCGCAGCTCCGCGTGCGGCGTGCTCTTGCCGCAGCCGCGCTGGTCGAAGAGGATCACGTGCCACTTCGACGGATCGAAGTAGCGCCGGTAATCGAGCTCGAGCCCGCCGCCCGGCCCGCCGTGAAAGAAGACGACCTTCTTCCCGGCAGGGTTGCCGACCTGCTCGTAGTAGATCGTGTGAATGGGGGAAACCTGCAGGTAGCCGCTGTCGAATGGTTCGATTTCAGGATAGAGATCGCGCACGCTCGCCTCCGCGGCGGTGGATTGTATCGCGGGGCGGCGAGCGGAGAGTGAAAACCGAAATGTCGAATGACGAATGCGGAATGAAGAATGAAGAAAGTTGGCTCCCTCGACAGACGAGGATCGACTCGATTCTCCATTCCTCATTCTCCATTCGACATTCTTCATTGCGGTTTCTGAAGGCTCCGCCGTGCTCTGGCAGAAATGCCAGCATGTCGTCCGTCTCCGCTCGTGTCCCGGCGACCCCGAGTCGAACCACTCGCGCACCATTCGCGACTACGCGCGCGAAGGGGTAATCTACGAGGCGACGCCCGATGCGCTGCCGCCCGATGGCAGGGCAGTCACGATCATCCTGAAACTGAAGCTGGAGGCACGATGAAGCAACTTCTGTTCGCAGTTCTCTTCCTTGGCGCGACCGCGTGCGCGACCTGGACTCCGGTCACCGCCGTCGCGGTCATGGAGCCGCGAAGCGAATCGCAAGTCAAAGGCACGGTGACCTTCACCGAGCTCGAAAACGGCGGCCTCTCCGTCAGGCTCGACCTCACCGGCGTCCCCGAGGGGGTTCACGGGTTTCATGTGCACGAAAAGGGCGACTGCAGCGCACCCGACGCGACGTCGGCAGGTCCGCACTTCAATCCGCACTCGATGCACCACGCCGGACCCGCCGACGTGGAGCGCCACGCGGGCGATTTCGGCAACGTCGTGACTCCGGCGAGCGGAATCGTGAAGGCGGAGCTGGTGATGGCTGGCGTCTCCCTGAAGGATGGCGCCATCGACAACGTCATCGGCCGCGGGGTCATCCTGCATGCGAAGCGCGACGACCTGACGACGCAACCGACCGGCGATGCCGGCGGACGCATCGCCTGCGGGGTGGTCACGCTGGCGGGCGCATCGAAGTGATCCTGCGCCGCCGGACGCGGTTCCTCCTCGGACTGGCGCAGACCGTCGTGCTTCTCGCGACGGCCTGCGCCTCCGCGCCGGTCGCGCCGTCGTCGCCCGGGCGCCTCTCCCTTCACGTCACGCCGAACCCGATCGTCGCCACGCCGCTCGACGGGGATGCGTATCGCTTCGACTTCGTCCTCGAGATCAGGGAAGAGGGAGGGAGCGACGTTTCGATCGATCGCGTATCCGCCGACGTCCTCGCCTTCGGAGGGCTCCGGATCGCGAGCAGGAAGATGAACGCCGACGAGATCGCACGCCGAGGCTACGCGACGAGCGTGCGCGCCGGCAATGCGATCCGCTACGCCATCAGCCAGCAGCACGACGTGCCGGACGATCGCCTGCTCGACGCGGTCAAGGCCGAGCTGCTTATCGAAGGGACCGACGCTCTCGGAAACCGGACGACCGCGCGCGCCACCGTCGGCGTGGTTCGCGGTGAGCCGCGCAGGTAGTCGCAGCTCGCACAACGTGTCGTCCCGAGAAGCGACTCCGCGAAGCGGGGGAGCGACGAGGGACCTCGCAGGCTGGTACAGATGAGGTCTTCAGCCCGCCTAACTCCAACGGCCCCGCCCTTTCGGAGGAGAGGCTGAAGTTAGAAGTTAGAAGTTAGAAGTTAGAACGTTGAATGTTGAATCCAGAAAAGTAGCCGTTCCGGCCTTTCTGGATTCAACATTCAACGTTCTAACTTCTAACTTCAGCTTTTCCTACGCTAACTGAAGGCCATTACACCTGACCCGCGCCCGCGCCTGCGCCGCTTCCGAGCTCGATTGCAAACAGCCTCAGCTCCTCGTCGTCGCCCGGCATCCGGAGTACTCGCTGGAAGACCAACCCCAGTTTCTCGAGCAGCCGGATCGAGCTGTCGTTGTCGAGCGACGTGATCGCGAGGATGCGGGCAACCCCGAGGTCGCGGCGCGCGTGCTCGAGCACCGCCGCGGCAGACTCAAATGCGTATCCCCTTCCCCAGTGGCGCGGCAGGAACGCGAAGCCGATGTCGAGGTCGGGGAGCGCGTCGCGCCGGAGCAGGCCGCACATCCCGAGTCGGTCGCCGTCGCCCTTCGACTCCACGAGAAGCAGTCCGACGCCATGCCGCTCGTACATCGCCGCCGGCCCTTCGGCGATGTATCGTCGCGCGTCGTCGAGCGTGCGCACGCCTCGGTCGCCGATGAAACGGATCCACGACGGCTCGTTGAGGAGCTCGAGAATGAACGGCGCGTCGTCCGCGGTGAGACGCCGGAGGCGAAGGCGCGCGGTTTCCAGTTCGATCACGATGGAAGTTTAGCGCGGAAAAACATCGCGGCCCCGGGGTAACCGGGGCCGCGGCGTTCGTGCTGTTCGAATGTCGGCGACTACTGCGCGACGGGGACGCAGAACTTGTCGAACGACTCGACGAGCTCGCGCGCCAGATCGTGGGCTTCGCGACCCTCGATCTGGTGGCGCTCCCACATCTTCACGACGCTGCCGTCGCGCATCAGGGCGATCGAAGGTGACGAAGGGCGATAGCCGGTGAAATAGTCGCGCGCGCGCGCCGTGGCGTCCTTGTCGTTGCCGGCGAAGACGGTGATTTTCCGGTCGGGCTGAACCGAGTGCTCCACGGCCATACGGACCGCGGGACGGGCGTTGCCGGCCGCGCAGCCGCAGACCGAATTCACGACCACGAGCACGGTCCCCTTCTTCGTTCCGAGCGCCGCATCGACGTCGGCTGCAGTCCGCGCTTCCTCGACTCCGACGCTGGTCAGCTCCGCGCGCATCGGCGCTACGAGACGTTCATCGTACATTGGGTGGATCCTCCTTCTCTGAGGCGGGAAACTCGCCGGGGCGGCAAAATATGCCGCCGGAATTGCGAACAATTCGCAATCAGACACTTCCATTCGCGTTCGGCCAATGGCTCACGGCCCTCGCCTGCGCGCAGCTCTCGCCCAGGAAGCGGCCGGGGCGATTCTTGTGGACTCCCGCCCGTGCGTCCCCTAAACTCGAACCGTCCCTGACAATTTGACAACAAACGGAGGTTGGGAATGCTCACATTTGCGTCTCTTCCCTTGATCGGGCTGCAGTCGGATTTCGGCGGCGGCGGTGGCGGCGGTGGACTGCTCGCAGCGGGCTGCGGAATGGTCATGTTCCTCGTCTGGGCCATCGTCCTCGTTGCGGTGATCGCCGGGCTCTGGAAGGTCTTCGTCAAAGCCGGCAAGCCGGGCTGGGCGGCGATCGTTCCGATCTACAACATCATCGTGATGCTCGAGATCGTCGGAAAGCCGATCTGGTGGATCGTCCTGATGCTCATCCCGATCGTGAACATCGTCGTCGCGATCATCGTATCGATCGCGCTCGCCGAAAAGTTCGGCAAGAGCGCTGCCTACGGCATCGGCATCGCGCTCCTCGGCTTCATCTTCATTCCGATGCTCGGCTTCGGCGACGCCCGCTACCAGGGCTGAGCCGGGAACCGAATGCCTTCTGCGGGGGTGCGGGCGCAAGCCCGCACCCTCGATTGGTTTTCCGCGACAGGCCCCGACGCAGGCCGCATGGGCTCGAAAGCCTGCGCGTCGCCTGCCGCCTCTCGCCTGATTTCCGAAATATCCCCTCCCGCTGTCCCGTTACTTGACTGCGCGCGAGGAGATGTGAATAATCGCGCTTCCTTGCTGCAAGGCGAGGCCGACAGTGTCGCGGGGTGGAGCAGCCTGGTAGCTCGTTGGGCTCATAACCCAAAGGTCGTAGGTTCAAATCCTACCCCCGCAACCAATCGAAGGTGAACCGGAAGCCGCTCGGCAACGAGCGGCTTCTTGCTTTTGGACTCATCGCCGCTCGACCCATTTCGGGACGAGCGGCGTTTTCTCTTGGAGGAGAGAAAATGACTGATTCCGAGCTCCTGGAACGCTTCGAGACCGCGGCCCTCTCGGGCGAGGAGTTCCCCCATCGCGAACACGTCAGGGTGGCCTGGATCTACCTTCGCGAGCGGCCTCTCCACGAGGTGCTCGATCGCTTTCCGAGGCACCTCCGCGCCCTCGCCAACGCGCTCGGCGCAGCCGGGCTTTACCACGAGACGGTCACCTGGTTCTTCCTCATGCTGGTCCATGACCGGATCGCCCGCAATTCGTGCGTAGAGAGCTGGGACCGCTTCGCCGACGCGAACCCCGATCTCATGGATCGGAGCAGCGAAGTCATGACGCGCTACTACAAGGAACAGACGTGGCAGTCGCCGCTTGCGAAGGAGCGATTTCTACTCCCGGATGCCTCACGTGCCTGATTCACCATCGCGCGGCATGGCAGTCGGCGTATCGCGACCGCCGCTCACTTCCGAAGCGCGAACAGAAGCTCCGACCCCTACCCTCGTCTACTCTCGTCGGTCCCGCGACGATCCTCGCAGAAGAACACACGGTAAGAGGGACGGGAGGCGCACGAGCCTCTGCCGGCAGATTCGTCGCAGCGCTGGTCTCTCGACGCGGAGCTCGTCCCCCGGCCGAACACACGCGTCGGAACGGGTTCGACGGCTCGTCCCGAAGGCGCACCAGCTAGTCGCCGACGCGAATGACCACCTTTCCGACGGCGCGGCCGGATTCCACGTATGAAATGGCCTCGGCCGCGGCTTCCAGCGGAAACGTCCGGTCCAGGATCGGCTTGATGACACCGCTGTCCACCAGCTCGCCTATTTTCTCCAGCTGCTCGCCGCTCGCTCGCATGAACAGGTATTCGAAGCGCACGTTTCTTTCCCTGGCCAGACGATCGACCTTGCGATTCAGGAAGCCGAGGATCCAGACGAGCGGCAGGCCGAGGCCCCATGCGCGTGCGAACTTGCCGTCAGGCCTGCCGCCGATCGTTACGACGACGCCGCCCGGCTTGACCGCCTCGAACGAGCGGAGCAGTGTGTCGCCCGCCTGGGAGTCGAGAACCACATCCTGATCCCTCGCCACATCCTCGAAGCGGGTCGTCGTGTAGTCGATGGCCAGGTCCGCGCCGAGCGACTTCACCAACGCGTGGTTCCTGGCGCGGGCCGTGGTCGCGACCACTGCACCCAGGTGTGTGGCCAGCTGGATGGCGAAGGTGCCGACGCCGCCCGAGCCGGCGTGGATGAGGAGCTTCTGTCCCGCCTGCAATCGTGCGACTTCGATCAGAGCCTGCCAGGCGGTGAGTCCCACGAGCGGAAGCGACGCAGCCTGCACGTAGTCGAGGCGCGCGGGCTTCTTCGCCGCGGCGCCTTCGCGCACGAGAGCGTACTCGGCGATCGCGCCGATGCGCTCTTTGTCGAGGCGCGCAAAGATGGCGTCGCCCACGTTGAATCTGGTTACGCCTGAACCGATCGCTTCCACGTCGCCGGCGAGATCGGTGCCGAGGATCAGTGGAAACGTGTAGGGCGTCAGCACCTTCACGACGCCGTCGCGGATCTTGTAGTCGAGCGGATTGACGCCGGCGGCACGTACCCGCACGAGAAGATCACCCGGTCCCGGCTCGGGCCGCGGCAGGTCCGTCATCTCCATCGGTGCCCTGTAGCGACGAATGGCGAGCGCTCTCATCCGCGCTCCACTCGCGGACCTTCCGGGACGGGGGAGCGGCGCAACGACGTCACGACGGGCGTGTCGAGCCGCAGATTCTTTCGAATCCCGGCGTCCACCAGACTCGCGGGCGCGAATCTGCGCAGCAACCGCAGCCGGTTTGCGAAGCTGCCGGCGGTGTATCGGAGCTTCGGGCGTACGGCGAGGGCAGCTCGAAGCACGACGTCGGCCACGACGCCCGGCTCGTCCGCAGTCGCCATGATCGCGCTGATTTGATGGCTCAAGGCCGCGCGCACGTCACGATATTCGTCGAGCTTCGAGTCGGGTTCCAGCGCGTTCGCGTCGAAGGCCGTCTTCGTGTATGCAGGCTCGATGACCGAGACCCGAATACCCCGCGTCCGTAGCTCGTGGTCGAGCGACTCCGAATAGCCTTCGATGGCGTGCTTGGTCGCGGCGTAGAGCGCCATGAACGGCGCGGGCAGGAAGCCGAGCACGGAGCCGATGTTGATGATCCGACCGCGTCCCTGGTGCCGCATGTGTGGCACGACCGCGCGCGTCATGCGCACGATCCCGAAGAAGTTCGTATCGAAGATCGAGCGGGCCTGTTCGATCGAGCTCTCTTCCGCTCCCGCGGGGGCAACACTGAAGCCGGCATTGTTCACGAGAACGTCAATGCGACCGGAACGCCGCATCACGTCCCTGACGATGGCTTCGACCGAATCATCACTGGTCACGTCGAGGGGCAGCATCTCGAACGATCGCTGCCCCGCCGTCGCTCCCCGTCTGCTGGTGCCGTAGACTTTGTAGCCCGCCTTCGTCAGCCGCTCGGCCGTGGCTTGGCCGATGCCTGACGAGGCGCCAGTCACGATCGCTATTTTGCTTTTCGTATTCATCTTGTCGTTCCTTTCAGTGCAGCTCCTGGGTTGATCGAATTCCACCCGTGCCGGCCGCATGTTGGCGGTGGTTGTGATATCAACTGTATGATGACCATCATATTTTGAATCAGGCGAAACCCTTTTCATGTGCGAACGCGGGATCAGGCGCCGGTCGGGGCGAGGTGTTTGAGCGCCGCCCTCCGCAGCGCGTCGGAGAGCTTTGGGTCGTTAACCGCGCGTGCCAGAAGCAATGCGCCAACCATCGTGGCGACGGTTGCGAGGGCACGCTCGTGCGCGCCCGGCTGACCCCAGTCGGGCGATTGGCGCGCAACGAGGTCGATCAGTTCCTTGATGCGCCGCGTGGAGGCGCGGCGCACTTCGGGGGCCTGGCGCGGCATCTCCGAGCCAAGGGCGACGACCGGGCAGCCCGTCTCGGCGTTCTGGACATGCGCCTTGGACAGGTAGGCCTGGAGCAGGACCTGAAGCGCCTGCGGCGGCGAAGCAGCGGCCGCGATGCGCGCCGATGCGGCGACGGCTTCGGCGCCGGCACGATCCGCAGCCTCCGCGAGCATCGCCTCGCGCGAGGGAAAGTGGGCGTAGAAGCCGCCGTGCGTGAGGCCGGCGTCTTTCATGATGTCGGCAACGCCGGTGCCGTCGTAGCCACTGCGCCGGATAGCGCGCGCGGCGGCCTCGACGATGCGCTCGTGCGTAACTTCCTTACGGCTGGGGGCGGACCGTCGCATCTCGCCGATCAATATATGACGCGCATCATAAAGTGTCAAGCGCGCGGTGCGAGAGCTGCGCCTCCTGGGACGAATTCGCCCGAAGCAACCTCGACCTCTTCGAAAGCATCAGCACGATCCTGAACAGGCACTACCGGCCCTCGACGTGGCAGTCCGAGGCCGCAAAGGCGCGCTTCTTTCTCCCCGACGGCACCGGCCGTTCGAGCGATTAGCGGATGCGGTATAGTCCCGCGGCGGTTCTTCTTCGATGCCTACTGAGTGGTGCCACACCGAGTTCCAAGCGACCTGCCCGGTCTGCGCAGCGGACGGGCGAAAAGCTGCGATCCTGGCGACGGACCACGTTCTGTCGAATCATCCACGCGTGACGCTCCTGCGCTGCGCAGGCTGCGGTGCGGCATTCCTCAGCGACCTGGCGATACCCGCCTACGAACACGAGCTCTCGGGCCTGATCGACTACTACGTCGAGCAAGGTGGCGGAGTCGACCTGATGGTGGCGCCGCTGCTGCGCCTCCCTCCCGATTCGGTGCGGCGCTGTCTCGAGATCGGCTGCGGATTCGGCTTCGCCCTCGACTTCTGCCGGCACTCGTTCGGCTGGGAGGTACTCGGCGTCGACCCGTCGTCGCTCGCCGCCTCGGGCGCCGCGATCCTGAAGCTTCCGATCGTCCCAGCGTACTTCGACGCCGCGCTCGACATCGGACCGGAACCGTTCGACCTCGTCCTCTGCTCGGAAATCCTGGAGCACGTCGCAGAGCCGCACGGCCTCCTCGCCGCGATTCGGAACCGCCTCTCGCCCGACGGACTTCTCGTCCTCTCGACTCCGAACCTTGCGATCGTGAAGGAAGGCTCGGACGAGGGCGTGCTCGGACGCGCGCTGAGTCCTGGCCTTCACCTGGTGCTCTACGACCGGGCCTCGCTCTCGATGGTGCTCGCGAAGGCCGGCTTTTCCGACGTCATCATCGAAGAGTCGGCAGAGACGCTGCACGCCTTCGCAGCGGGATCGCGAGCTCCGCTCGATCGGCTTCGACCGGTCGCACCCGACGCGCAGCGCGCAATGCTTCGCGACTACTTCACGAACCGCGCAGACTCCTCCACGCCCGCGTCCGCGGCAGCCAGCGGATTCGCGTACCGACACTTCAAAGAGTGCGTGAACGCGGGCCTCTACGCCGAAGCCGCGATCAGCCGCGACCGACTCGCGCGCGTCTACCGCGAACGCCACGGCCTGGAGCTCGAGAGGCCTGTCCAACTCGAGGCAAATCCTTCGCAGAAGCTTCCGTTCAATCTGACCGGCGCACTCTTCTTCTCCGGAATCCTCGAGCTCAACAGCCTCGACCGTTCCGATCGGGCCGCCGCGTACTTCTCCGCGGCCGTGAAGGCGGGAACGACGCTGTTGAACGATCAGAGCCCCTGGGGGCTTCACGACGGTGAGACCGAGGCGCTTCTGCAGCAGAGCCGCAAGCACCTTCCGATGGCTCTCGCGGCGACCGATCCCGACCGGGCGGTGACCGAAGTCGAGGCACTCGATGCAAAGGCGGACGAACGCGGCACGCTGCCTCCCGCGCTCGTCGCCGAGGCACGCGCACAAACGTTCGTGCGCCTCGTCAACGCCGGCGCGTACGACGCGGCCGCTCGTATCGCCCCGCCGATCGATCTGGCTTCGCTCGAGAAGAGCGGAGAGCCGGTTCCCGGAACCCTCGACGCTCCGTTCTGCCTCGGCATGCTGGCGCTCCACCAGTCGCGTCCGCGTGAGGCAGCGGAGCTCTTCGGAGCCGTTCATCGCACTGCTCGCCGACATCCGAGGAAGGAACGAGCGGAGTTGCTCTGGTCGGCCCGCTTCCATGAGGGGCTCAGTTTCCGTCTCGCCGGCCTGGATGCGCTCGCCCGGGAAGCGTTCATCGACGTTGCGTCGTCCCGCGCCCTTGGTCAACTTCCACCGGTTCCGTCGCATCTCGGCGACGCGGCGCGGGGAATGCTCCCGGACGAAGCGCTTCCGGAGGCTCAAACCTCGGGCAACATCCCATCCCCCGCTCCCAACCGGCTGCTGATTGCGGAGCGATTCATCGCCCCGGTCGCCCGGCTCTCCGGAATCATCGTTCCGCTCGATGTGATCGCGCGGGAGCATCCAGTTCGCCTCCACCTCATCGTGGCGCGCGAAGGGACTGGCGCGTCCGATCGCCGCAACGCAACGCTGGCTTCCGTGCAACTGCCGCCCGCCGACTCGCTTCGACTCGCGTTTGCGCCGTTCGACACCTCCGCCGGCGACACCTTCGTCCTGGGCGCGCTCGAGCTCTCCAACGGAACCGCCGATCCTGACTCCTCCGATCTGGACGCAATCTTCGAAGCGGCCGCCGTCCGGACACCGATCACGCTCGACTGCCTTGGCGAACGCTCGAGCGACACGGCCGCCGGTCTTCTCCCTGACGAGCGCGCCATCGCGACATCCATCGTCCGTCACGTCAGGCGTCCGGAAATACGCACGGCTCATGCGCTCGACGCGTACTGGTGTGATGCGCACGGGATCTATCTGCGCGGCTGGATTCACGCCTACGAGCACCGGGTGCATTCAATGCGCGTCGAATCGGCAGGATGCTCGGCCGACGTCGACGCATGGGCGGAGCGTCCCGATCTGCTCGAGTTCTATCCCGAGCACGATCACGTCCGGAACGGAGGATTCGCGGTCTATCTCGAATGTCCCCCGGGGCATCCGGTGACGCTGACGCTCGAGACGGAGGGAGGCATCGCGAGCTTCGTGCTCCCGCTTCCGGGCCACGCTCTCCCGGCATGGCCGGAGGAGGAGAGCGACGGCCGCGAACTGAGTCCCATTTTGCGTCGCTTCGCGGCGCTCGCCAACGAGCGGCGTGGCCGGCTCCTGCAGATAGGCTCGCGCGCGCCCGCGGGCGTCGAGCCGACCCCGCCTCACCGCATCTTCGAAGGACGGGTCGTCGGGCTCGACATCCATCCCGGCCACCACGTCGATCTCGTGGGAGACGCTCACCAACTGAGCCGCTTCCTGCGCGCCGCTTCGTTCGACGCCGTGTTCTCGTCCTCCGTACTCGAGCACCTCGCCTCCCCGTGGCTGCTGCCGGCGGAGATCAACCGCGTCCTCAAGCCGGGCGGCCTCGTCTATCACCAGGCGCCGGCGGCGTGGCCCAACCACGCGCAGCCTAACGACTTCTGGCGCATGTCCTCCGAGGGGCTGCGCGTGCTGTTCGGCCCCGCGAACGGCTTCGAGATTCTCGAGGTCGCCGACTCGGGCGCCGCCGCGATCGTCCCCGGACCGAAATGGCGCCGGAAATACCTCGACATGCCTACGACCCCCGCGTTCGCGATGGCGGAGATTCTGGCGCGCAAGATCGAGGAGGTTAGCCCCGAAGGAGCCGCTGAGGCGCCGGCGACCGGAACCAGCGAGGCGCGATCACAGCGCTACCCGCTCGCCGGCCTGCGTCCGATCATCCCCGGAGAGCGTTCCTGATGTCCCACGTAACTGCGATCATCCCCGTGTTCAACGGCCGCCGGTTCCTGCGCGACGCCGTCATCAGCGTCATTTCCCAGTCGCTCTCGCCATCGGAACTGATTGTGGTCGACGACGGCTCGACCGACGGTTCGCTCTCCGTGCTGGAGGACATCCCTCCCGCGCCGTTTCCGATCCGGGTGCTGACGCAGAACAATGCCGGGCAGTCCGCAGCGCGCAACCTGGCGGCGCGCGGGGCCGAGGGAGAGTACCTCGCATTCCTCGACCAGGACGACCAGTGGCACCCGCAACACCTCGAAGTCCTCGTCGCCGCGCTCGCCGACGACGCCTCTGCAGGATGGAGCTATTCCGACTTCGACGAGATCGACCTCGGCGGCAACCTCGTCACGCGTGGATTCCTTCAGACCCACGGCCTGAAACATCCGAAGCGCACCATCCGGGACTGCATTGCCGGGGACATGATGGTTCTTCCCTCGGCAAGCGTGCTCCGGCGCTCGGCATTCGAACAGTCGGGTGGTTTCGACGAAACGCTCTCCGGCTACGAGGACGACGACCTGTTCGTGCGCTTCTTCCGCCTCGGATGGGAGCAGGTCTTCGTGAATCGCCCGCTCGTGCGCTTTCGCGTTCACACGAGCGGATCGTCGACCTCGCCCCGCTTCATCCGCAGCCGGATGCGATTCGCGGCGAAACTCGAGGAGATGCTTCCCGACGACCCGCGGATGCGACGTTACTACCTTGCAGACGCGATCGCGCCGCGCTTCTTCGCGACCTCTCTGGACGACTACGTCCGCGCCTGCTCGGAACGCGACTGGGAAGGCGCCGCCATCGCACTCGCTGCGATCAACCACTTCGCACGAAGACGCCGGCACAGCGTCCGCCTGCGCTGGAAGCTTTCGTGGATCCAGCGTCCGCGCCTGTTCCGCGCGCTCGTTGCGCTGAACGACATGCTTCCGTGGCGCATTCGCTTCATCCGCAACCCGACCGTCACGCTTCGCTGACCGTGGTGCGCACGAGGTTTCGTCCGTCGTGCTTCGCGCGGTAGAGCGCCGTGTCGGCGGCCGCGATGAGCGTCGCGGGGTCGGCATCGTCGTCCGGCGTCGTCGCTGCGACGCCGAAGCTTGCCGTGACGTAGCGGAACGGCGAGCCTTCGTTCGGAATCGCGAGCCGCTCGACGCCCGCGCGAAGCTGCTCGGCGAAATGCACGCCGCCCGCCGCGTCGGTGTCGGGCAGGATGATCGCAAACTCCTCGCCGCCGTATCGCGCGACGTGGTCGCCCGTGCGCCGCAGGCTTCGCTGCAGGTAGCCGGCGATCTGCCGGAGCGCTTCGTCGCCGACCGGGTGACCTCGTGTGTCGTTGAGCGACTTGAAGTGGTCGAGGTCGATGAGCACGAAACAGAGCGGCCGCTTCGACCGCCGCGCGCGCTTCCACTCCAGTTCGTACGACGTGGCGAAGCGTCGCCTGTTCGGGATGCCGGTCAGCGGATCCTCGAGGGAAAGCACCTCGAGCTTGTCGTTCGCGACGCGCAGCTGCTCGACCGTGAGCGACAGCGCGTGAGTCTTTTCCTCCACCTGCTCCTCGAGCAATCGCGCGCGCTTGCGCAGCGCGATGTTCCGCGCGAACGGAAGGCCGACGAGGATACCGAAGCCGGCAACGGCCCAGCTGATCCACGCCCACGTCGTCCGGTACCAGGGAGGCAGCACCCGGAACGACCAGTTCTGCTCCCGGCTCAACTCGCCGCGGGGGCTTCGCGTCCTGACGCTGAGCTTGTAGCTCCCTTCCCACAGGTTCGTGAACTCGGTGACCGGCTCGCTCGTCCAGGGGCTCCACGCCGTCTCGATCGGATCGAGGCGGTACTGGTACTGCACGCCCCGCTCGTACGACACGGACGCCGTCTCGAACCTCACGCGACGCGATCCCGCCGCGATCTCCACGCTCCCCGTCACCTCGTCGAGCGGCGCGCCATCCACTGTCACACGGCGGATCAGCGGCGCGCGCGGCGCTTCGGGGCGGCGAGGAAGGCGCGAGTCGTATCGGACGAGCCCCGCCTCCGTGCCGAACCAGACCGCTCCGTCGGTCTCGATGTAGATCGTCTGGATGTCGCGCCCGGGCATGTTCATCAGGATCCGGTCGTCGAACTCGTAGCTCCCGCGCGCCTTCCGTCTGCCGACGCCGACCGGCTGCGTGTTCATCCAGACGTTCCCCTCGAGGTCGTCGGCGAGCGCGTACGGAAGCGAGTCGTTGCCGAGATTTCCGAGAACGGGATCGTGAGAGAACTTGCCCGTCTTCTGGTCGAGCGCGAGAATCCGCTTCTCGTCGGTCGTGAAGACGATCCGCCCCGCGAGACGATAGACGCTCGACTCGGTTTGTCCGAACGTCTTCACCCGCGCGAGCGGCAGGGAGCCCGCCTCGCCCGTCAGGTCGATTCGCGCAATTCCGTCATAGCTCGTTCCGGCCCAGAGAACCCCGGCCGACTCCTCGACGATCGTCCTCACGTTGCCCGGGCTCCCGCCCACGATCCCCTGCCAGATCCACGTACCCCCCATGCGCCTCAGGACGCCGAGTCCTTCACGAAGACCGACCCAGACGAGCTCGGGATCGACCGTCGACGGCGTTAGGCAATAGACGAGCTTCTCTATCGTCCCTTCGATCGGAACGGGCTCGCCTTCTCCCCGAAACAGCAGCAGCCCGTCGCCCGTGCCGATGAGCAGGTCGTCTCCCGCGGAGGCGAATGCCCATGCCGAGCGCACCTTCGGACTGACCGGGAACGCGATCCTGCGCGGGACGAGATTGCCCGCGGAGAGCCAGTCCGTCGGACGCACGAGCTTGTAGAGCCCGCTCGTGGTCCCGACGAAAAGCGCCTCGCGGTGTCGCACGATCGCGACCGGAGTTCCGCGCAACCCTCCGCGCGCATCGACCACCGTCAGCGCCGACGACGCTTCGATCCGCGAGACGCTGCTGTCCATCGCCAGCCAGAGCGCGCCGTCCGACGTCACGAGCGCGTCGCCGATGTCCTCGTCGGAAAGCCCGGTCGACGAGTCGATCACTTCGTCGATCGTGCCGTCCGGCGTCATGACGATCACGCCACCCTGAACGGTCACGATCGCGTAGCGGCCGTCCGCGAGGCGGACACCGGTCATCACGACGAATCGATTCGCAAGAGCGGACACGTCCGGAGCAAACGGCTTGCTCTCCTTGCCGTCGAAGAGCTCCAGTCCCCCGTCACGGATCGCCACCAGCTGGCGCCCTTCGCTCCAGGGAAGCATCATCCGCACCTTCCGCCCCTTGAAGATCTCGCCGCCAGGCACCGGCACCACATGGTCCCCGTCGACGCGAGAGAGTCCGTCGGCGAAGGCCATCCAGACGCTGCCGTTCAGCAGAAAGCAGCGCGGCGGCGCCACGCTCTCGTCGAGCTGCCGGATCACCTGGAGGCCGGAGACCCGCCACTTCGCGACGATTTTCGTCGTGACGAAGACCACGCCGTCGTTCGTAGGGAAGACGTAGAGGCACTCGCCGGTATCGCGCTGCCCCTCGGGCAGCTTCGCCACGAGCGACACGTAGCGAGCCGTCCCCGTGGGATCGACCTCGAGATAGCCAAACTCGTCCATCCCTCCGACGGCGATCCGCCCGTCGGCAAGCGACGCCAGAGCGAATGCGGGCGATTCGGCGTTCAGCTTGATGAGCCTCCACCAGACGCCGTCGAACTCCACGACTCCGCCGATGTTGCCGAAATAGAGAACGCCGCGCCGGTCTTCCGCGATCGCGAACGCCTGCGTCCCCGCTTCCTTCGCTTCCATCAGGCTGTAGCGCGTGATCAGACGAAACGTCGGATCGCGCCGCGTCGCTGCGGACGCAGGAAGGGAAGCGAGGGCCGCAAGCAGGGCAATCGCGGCTGCGAGAGCACCGCGCAGGCGTAGGCGGTTCATGCAGTCCCGAATGTTACCGCAGCGACCTCGAAATTTCGGATTTCGTCGGCCGTTCGGGCGACGCGAAACAGCGTCGCACTGCCCAAACTGGCCTTGCGCTAACGTCGAAAAGCCAAAGTTAGAACGTTGAACGATGAATGTTGAACCCAGAACGGGGTTCACGGCTGCGTTTCTGGGTTCTCAATTCACCGTTCAACGTTCTAACTTCGGTTTCTCGACGCTAACCCACGGCCATTGCCTTCCAGGCGAATCGCCCGGGCAGGCGAAGCAAATCCGCAATCCGCAACGCAACGGCGCCCGGGTTTCCCCGGGCGCCGTCGTGGTTCTCTACTGTTTGTGGTGGTTACCGGGTCAGGGTCAGGTAGATCCCGTACCGGGCCGCCGTGTAGTCCGACAGGTTCGTGGTCGTCTCGTCGTACTCGTCGTACGCGTACTCGGCCGCGATTCCTGCGCCGTTCCTGAGGTTGAGCTTGACCCGGCCGCTCAGACGATTCATCTCCAGCGGCAGGCTTCCCTCGTTCTCGAACGTCCCGTAGGCCAGGTCGAAGCTCACAGGCTTGAACATCAGCGAGAATCCCGCCTCCGTCGACTCGCCTTCCTCGACCTCGTCCGACACCGTCATCGTGAGCGACTGCGGAATCCGCATCGACACCACACTCGCCGCGTCGTGCTGCGCGTACGAGGCCCAGAGCCGGAGCATCTTGACCGGCGCCAGCTCGAAGTTCGCCGCGTAGACGTCCATACTTCCGTCATACCCGACGCCGTTCTCGAGGTTCTCCGCGTCCGTGTTCTCCACCAGTCCGCTCGCGCGGAACATCCCGCCCTTTGTCGCGTACGCCGCGCGCACGCGGCTGCGAGTCCGGTCGAGATAGTCGGTACGGAACACCGCATCGTCCGCGCTGTCGTCGCGGTACTGCGCCGACAGCGTGAAGCCCGCCATCACGAATGACGCGCCGAGGTCGAACGTGTCGATCGTCCTCTCGAAGTTTCCACCCTGGCCACCGTACGGCTCGTCGATCACGATCTCCGACACGTCCGGCGTTGCCGTGATGTCCTGGTTCGTCTGGCTGTACGTCGCGCGCACCGAGAACGGTCCTAACCGGCTCAGCTGCACGCCGATGTCGGCCACGTCCTCGTCCCGCTCGATCGCATTCGCCGAGCTCACGATCTGCTGCAGGTCGCCGAAGTTCACCCCTCCGAACGACACCGTGTTCGTGAACAGCGTCTCGATCAGCGCCGCTCCATCCTGGTCTCGCGACTCAGTCTGGTACCCCGCGATGAGATCGATCCCCTCCGCCAGAACGAACTCGGCACGCAACCGCCCGCGCCACATGTCGTTCTCGACGTTCGTGCTCGCTCCCTGGTTGAGCCCCCCGAAGAAGCGTCCGATGTCGAACCCAACGAACGATCCCGTCGTCGTTTCCGATCCCTCGAAGTCACTCTCGGCCGACGACATCACGTACGACCCCGTCAGCGTGAGCCGATCGATCGGCCGTCCCGACAGGTACAGGTTCGTGAACGGCGTGTCGCCTTCCGTCTTGCCCGTGAGCGCGATCCCCGACGCCGTGACCGGCTGGCCGAGAATCGTTCCCCCGTTGTTGCCCGCACCCGCACCGGGAAGAAGCGTCAGCGTGTTGTCCCCGCTGTACGACCGCCATCCCTGCGTGATGTTGCCCCAGAGCCGCGCATAGTTCAGCGACAGCCCGGCGCGCATCTCCTGCTCGCTGTCGTCCACATCTTCGGCCACGCGGAACTCGTCCTGCCCCACGAAGTAGGTCGACGTCCCCGGTCCCTCGTAGTTGTTCTGCGCGTAGCCTAACTGGAACGAGATCGGCTTGCCGGGCAGAAACTCCACCTCGGCGTCGAACAGGTTCCGCGTCCGGTCCATCGTGTGCTGCCCGGGGATGATCCCCTGGCCCAGCAGCGGGTTCGCAAACGCCGGCAGCGCGTTGTACGCCTCCATCCGCTGGTAGTTGAACCGGAACTTGTAGATCTCCGCACGTCCCGCGTCGATCCGCAGCATGCTCGACGGTCCCGATCCCAGATCACTCGCCGTGATCCGGAACGTGTCGACCAGCTTCGCCTCGCCACTCGTGTCCGTGCCGTAGTAGTTGAAGTTGCGGAGGAGGAATCCCTCCTCCTCGTTGATCTGTGAGCGATACACGTCCTCGTTGCCGTCGATCGACGTCCAGCGGTAGCCGAGCTCCATATCGAGCGGAAAGGTCTCGGCCAGCGCCGGGACCGCGAGGAGCAGCAACGGGAGGAGCAGAGCAAACTGTTTTCGCATGTTCGTCTCCTTCCCTTACTTGAGCAGCGCCGGCGAACGGTTCGACCCGTGGATCGCCGTGTGGCAGCTCGTGCAGTTCTGATACCGGGCGGTGCCCGTGCTATGGAACGACGGCGGCTGCGACCCGTAGGTCGCGCCCGTCGGCGAGTGGCATTCGCTGCACAGCTGCAGCACGTTCGACCGCTTCAGCTGTTTCGGGTAGTTCGACCCGTGCGCCTCGTGGCAGCTCGTGCAGTCACCCTGCACCCGCGCCCCGTGCTCGTACGCGAACGGACCACGTTTGTCCGCGTGGCACGACAGGCAGATCACTTCGCCCGACCGCGTCTCGCGGATGTTGTCCTTGCCCGCACGCGCGTGCGGATCGTGGCACGTCGAGCACTCCATCCCGCCTCGCCCTAACCGGTGCGAGTACGGCTTGTCGCGGAACGACGCCGCCGCGCCGAGATGGCACGTCCCGCACAGCTCGGTCGCCGGCTTCACCAGAAGCTTGTACGACGTCCCGTTCGTGCTGTGAATCACATGACAGCTCTTGCAGTTCACCTCGGCCGTGTTCGCATGCGCGCTGCCTCGGTGAGTGGTCTTTCCATCAGGCCTCGCGTGGCACGACAGGCACGCATCCGCGCCCTGTGCACCCTTGAGCCCCTTGATCATCGTCGTGTCCCCGCCCGCGTCCATGTGTGCCGTGCCGCTTCCGTGGCACGACTCGCACACCGCGTTCGGTACCTGTCCCTGGTCCATCTTCCCCCGCGCGTGCGGGTTGTTGATGAACGCGCCGGCCTGCTCGTGACAATCCGAGCAACTAGCCGTCGGTTGCGCCTCGGCGCTTTCCGGTGGTGAGGCGACGATGCTCGATGGCAGACCGATCAGGAGCAGCAGCGCCACCCCCAGAAATACGGTTGGTCTCATCGACATAGCATCCCCTTCGATTCTTCGTTGGAGGACCCTGGGGGGCTCTTTCGAGCCCCCCAGGTCATCGTCTCGTAACTACCGTGCGTGGGACTTCGCCACGCTCCACTCGGAGTTGGCGCCGTGGCACGTTCCGCACGCCTCGCTCGGCTTGGTGCTGCCGGGGAAGGTCGTGGTGTTCAGGTACGCATGCGACGCCGCGTCTTCGTTGTCGTGGCAGCCGAGGCATGCTGCCGTGCCCGGGCCCTGCGGCGAGAAGAAGTCGCGCTCGGTCAGAACCGGATCGGCGCCCGCGGCGACCGGAAGGTTCTGCCCGTTGTTGACGTGACACGCCGCGCAGTTGCGGCGGTCGCCCGGATAGAGGGCTTCGTCGAACGGATCGCCGGCAAGGATGTACTCCTGCGTGAGCTCTTCGCCCGTGTGAATGCGATGAATCATGTGCTGCATCGAGATCGACTGCTTGCCGCCCTCTTCGTTGTCGTCCTGTCCGAGCGGGTTGTGGCAGACGACGCACTCGTCGACGCGCTGACGCGAGCCGCCGTGGAACGCGAGCCTGTCGTGGCACTCGTTGCAAAGTGCGATGTCGGTCGTGGTGCGGCGTGCCGCAACAGTACCGCCGGTGAGCGAGAAGTACTTCATCGGGTTGTAGGCGGCTTCGCGAACCGTGATGTCGGCTCCGCCGTCTCCACGCTTGATCACGACATTGCGATAGAAGTCGCCGGTGATGACGGCCGAGCCGGTCGCATCGGCGGGAATCTTCCCGAGCATCGTGTAGGTGCTCGTTCCGGTCGCGGCGTCAAAGACCACCGCCTTCGGATTGCTCGCGTCGCGGAAGTACCACTTGTAGCTCGTCGTCGGTCCGCCGACGATCGGACGGAAGTTGTTCAGCGTCGATCCGTTGACCGCGCTGCCGTCGCCGTTCTTGAACTTGAAGACGATCGTCGGTGACATGTCGGGAGCGACGTTCGTCGCGCTGACGATTTCGACCGTGAGGCCCTTGAGCTGCTTCGACTTCAGCGAGATCGCGTGGGCGCCCTTGACCGAATTGTCGTACTCGACGCCGCTGTCACCGATGTGGCAGGTGGAGCACTGCGTGTCGTCCGACTGCGCCGGGTGGTTCGATCCACCTGCGAAGTCGACCGTGTCGTGGCAGGCGCCGCATGCGCGGCGGCTCGGCTTCGTGTACCAGAGGTCCGACTGCGTCGGCTTCTGGGCGGCCGTCCTGCCTTCGTGGCAGTTCGCGCAGTTGAGGATGTTCTGCGGATAGGTGGTATGCGAGTAATCGTGGATCGAGCTCGAATTACCCCAGATGATGTAGGGCTTGCTCAGCTCACCGGGGGCGTGGATCTTGTGCACCATCTCGGCCATGTTGACCGAGTTGCCGGTCTCGGGATCCTTCGTCTGGGTGCTGTGGCAGAGGACGCAGAGCTTCACGTCGCGGCGCGAGCCGCCGTGCAGCGCGAGCGGATCGTGGCAGTTCAGGCATGCCGCATCCTTGATCTTGTCCCACTTGTCGGTCGCGGCGATCGTGCCGGCGTCGGGACGGAAGTCGTACTCGACGTTCGCGTAATAGTTCTTCCCGAGAATCTCGGTCATGTTGCGCGTGCCGTAGACGCCGAGAGTCGTCGTCTTCGCCTTGTCGTAGTTCTCCGGGAGAACCTTGGCGAACCTGTACGTGCCGTGACCCGTCTCGAGGTCGGTGAAGCCGGCCTGTCCGGCCGTGTCGGTGCTGGCCTGAACCGCCGTTGCTCCGGCGTTAGGGCTGCCCGCGACGGCGGTCGACGTACGCGTGGTGTACGCCGTGTACTCGCGCGTGGCCGGATCGTAGTACGCGAGGATGAAGCTCATCGAGACGACGCCGGGCGTCGTCTTTCCGAGCCGGTCGAGCGGCTGGTCGAAGTCGTCGGTGATGTTGAAATCGACGACCGGGCGACGGTCGGCCGGGATCTCGATCTTGTTGATCTTGATCTTGAAGCCAGGACGGATGTACGACACACCGTCCTCGCCCAGGTAATACTCCATCTGTGCCGGGGTAAATGCCGAGGTCGTCGGCTGTACGGGGGCCGTAGGCGCAGCCACCGGGCGGCGCCGTGCAGTGTTGCCGTCGACGGCCGTCAGCGGCTTGCTCGTAGTGACCGCGATCGTCGCGGCCGCCGCTACTATCATCAATCCCTTGGTAACGAATGACATCGTATTCCCTCCAGTTTCCAGTGACGTCTGCCGCATTCTGCGTTTGTCACAGTCAGGTCAAATGTGACGTAGACCCTGTCTGCGTGTGACGGCGGAGGACAAATGTCACACCGGAGGGTGATTTCGGATTTGGGAGTCGGGATTTGGGATTTCGTCGGCCGTTCGAGCGCCGCGAAACAGCGTCGCACTGCCCCAACTGGCCTTGCGTTGACGTCGAAAAGCCGAAGTTAGAACGTTGAACGATGAATGTTGAACCCAGAAAGGGGTTCACGGCTGCGTTTCTGGGTTCTCAATTCATCGTTCACCGTTCTAACTTCGGCTTTTCGACGCTAACCCACGGCCATTGCCTTCCAGGCGAATCGCCCGGGCAGGCGAAGCAAATCCGCAATCCGCAACGCAACGGCGCCCGGGTTTCCCCGGGCGCCGTCGTGGTTATCTACTGTTCGTGGTGGTTACCGGGTCAGGGTCAGGTAGATCCCGTACCGGGCCGCCGTGTAGTCCGACAGGTTCGTGGTCGTCTCGTCGTACTCGTCGTACGCGTACTCGGCCGCGATTCCTGCGCCGTTCCTGAG
>JBAZBK010000018.1:0-144620 GCA_041671505.1 Thermoanaerobaculia bacterium
CCTTCACCGTGAGTGCCACGATCTCCGGCGCTGCGACCGGAACGCTCTCCAACACGGCGACCGTGACTGCACCGGGTGGCGTCACCGATCCGACGCCGGGCAACAACTCCGCAACCGACTCCGACACCCTGGCTGCACAGGCTGATCTCGCGATCGCGAAGACCGACGGTGTCACCACGGCGACACCCGGCGGCTCGGTGACCTACACGATCACCGCCTCCAACGCGGGGCCGAGCAACGCCTCGGGTTCCACCGTTGCGGACACGTTCCCGGCTTCCCTAACCGCCACCTGGACCTGCGTCGGCGCGGGTGGCGGAACCTGCACTGCTTCGGGCTCCGGCAACATCAACGACACGGTCAACCTCCCGAGCGGCGGCAGCGTCACCTTCACCGTGAGTGCCACGATCTCCGGCGCTGCGACCGGAACGCTCTCCAACACGGCGACCGTGACTGCACCGGGTGGCGTCACCGATCCGACGCCGGGCAACAACTCCGCAACCGACTCCGACACGCTGAGCGCATCGGCGAACGTGTCGATCATCAAGACGCTCGACACCATCGGCCCCTATTCGCAGGGGCAGGCGATCGTCTATACGCTCGTCGTTGCCAACGCCGGGCCGTCGACGGCCACGAGCGTTCAAGTGACCGACACGCCGACGAACCTCGCGATCACGGGCGTAAGCGGCGGGGGCTGCTCGGCACTCCCCTGCACGATCGCGAGCCTCGCCTCAGGCGCGAACGCGACGATCACGGTCAACGCAACGATTTCCGCGGTAGGACCGTTCGACAACGCGACGAGCGTATCTGCCGCTGAGGCCGACGGCGCGACGGGAAACAACACCGACAATAGCGGCAACGGTGGAACCGCGACAGCAGTCGTCTTGGAGATACCGGCCCTGAGCGACTGGGCGCTGATGCTCGTCGGACTCATGCTCGGGCTTTCCGGATGGTGGACGCTGCGGCTCAAGAACTGATGCGACCTGACAGAACGGGACCGGCGCGCCGTCGCTGTTCCCGCGCGAGCGGAACGATGGCGCCCCGCCTCCGTTCTGTCGGGCATTCCATCGCGCGAGAGCGGCGCGACGTCGTTCAGTTGATTCTCGAGCGAGTCGAGCCGCCGCACCCAGCGACCCGGTCTGGCGCACGATCATCACGGCGGTGGCTCAAGCGTTGCGCGTGACTGCAGGGTCGAAGCGGGAACCTTCGGCGCTGGCTGCCGGATCACGCGACCCGAACGCTCAGCAAGGCGCCTTCACTGCCCTTCCGGATTCTTCGCTGCCTCGCGCTGCTTCAGCGATTCATCCACGGCGCCGCGCGCGGCATCGATGGCCTTCGTGATGCCCCGCAGCGCGGGATCGAGCGTCTGCTCTGCGCCTTCGATCTCGTCGCCGTCCTCGATCGGTGTCCTCACGTCGCCTCGGTCTTCCATGACGATCGATCGCGCACCGGTCGCCGGGCCGAACAGGTCGCGCCGGATGATCGTGAATGCGGCTTCGCGGTAGAGCTCGTTGCGATGCTTCGCGTCGACGCGGACCGCCACTCTGCCCGCATGGCCCGAAGGGTCGAGCTCGACCGACGTCACCTCGCCGATCTTCATCGTGTTGTGGATGATCGGAGAACCTGCCGGAAGGCCGAGCGTATCGCCGTACTTCAGCGTGAACGCGACGTCGCGGCTGCAGGCAGCCAGTGCGAGGAGCGCGATCACCAGGAGGGCGAGTCGCGCGGTTCGTGGGCGGGAGCTCATGCGATCTCTCGATTCGACGGACGCTCGGAGCCTACCACGCAGCCGGCGATCGGGGGATCAATCGACTCCACCCCGCGACGCGTCAGGCGGGCGTGTCTGTCCCGAGCACGTTCCGGATCGCCTGGATCAGCGCCTGAGGGCGCGCTGGCTTGCTCATGTAGCCCGTCGCGCCGAGCGCGAGTCCCTTCGCCACGTCGGCCGGCTCGCTGAGGCTCGTGAGCATGACGACCGGAGTCTGGCCGAGCTCCGGGTGGCGCCGCAGCCTCTCGAGCACGGCGAAGCCGTTCGCGTCGGGAAGCATGATGTCGAGCAGAATGAGGTTAGGCGCCGGGCGCGTGCTCAACGCGCGCTTGATCTCGTGCAGATCGGCGGCCAGCCGCGTCTGATATCCGTTCTTCTTCAGAACGGCGTCGATCACGGTCGCAGTTCCGGGATCGTCCTCGACGACGAGAATCAGTGGCGAGCCCTCGGGTGCGGGCAGCGCGCCCCGCCTCGAGATGTTCACGAAGAATCCCGACGCGCGGAGCTTCTCGTTTCCGATCACCGCCGCGTTCTCGAACGACTTCGCGTCGTCGGAATCGATTTCGGGCTCGGCTTTCGTGACGCCTTCGAGGTCGACTGCCAGCGTTTCTTCGTGGGTCACTATGAACCACCTTCGTTCTTCGATTGATCCCGTTCCGGGGTCGGAGAGTCATCGGATTTTACACCCGCGTTGCGCGCCACATAGTCCAGCAGTTCCGCCGTCGTGGCTTCCAGCGTGTCCGCGAGTGCACCAACCAGCTGATCGACGCCATCGAACGTGCCGCTGCGGCCGGCACCCTCGAGGCGCGAGGCGCAATCGGCGAGCGCGACAGCTCCGACGTTGGACGCGGCGCCCTTGAGCTTGTGCGCCGATTCCCTCAGCTGCGCACCGTCGCGATCACCGGCGCTCCGGCGTATCTCGGCCAGGCGCGCGTCCGACTGCTCGACGAGCGAAGCGATCGATCCGTTCACGATGCTCCCGTCGGGCGTGTCGTACTCGCGCAGCTCCTCGAGTCGCGTCCAGTCGATGAACGCGGCGCGATCGCTTTCGATCGTGATTGCTTCCACCTTCGCGGCTGGCGCTTCGCGCGTCGCTTCGCCACTCGTCGAAATGCGTGCCGATGTCGTGCGCAACACCTTTCCGACCGCTTCGAAGTCGAGCGGCTTCGTGAGGTAGTCGTTCATTCCCGCATCGAGGCAGACGTCGCGGTCTTCCTGAAGCGCGTTCGCGGTCATGGCGACGATCCTCGGCCAGCGTTCGGAAGGGCGCTCGGCCTCGAGCCGCCTGATCGCGCGAGTGGCTTCGAGCCCGTCCACCTCGGGCATCTGGACGTCCATGAAGACGAGGTCGTACGGGCCCTCGTCGTCGGTTGCGATCGCGCGGTGCGCAACGCGATCGACGGCATCCCTGCCGTTCACCGCGAAGTCGGCTTCGTACCCGAAGCGGCGCAGCACCAGGCGCGCGACGTTGCGGTTGATCTCGTTGTCGTCGGCGACGAGGATGTTGAGAGGCGCACCGACGGAGATCACGTTGAGACCCGGCTCGGAGAGATGGGCCGGCCGACCGGGCGTGTCGACGCCGAGCGCGACCAGAATCGAGTCGAAGAGGCTGGACTGTCGCGCGGGCTTCATGAGTCGCGCAGCGAACATTCGTTCGGGGTCGTCCTTCGAGAGCACGAGCGAGGAAGAAAGAAGGATCATCGGCAGGTCGCCCTGCGTCGCGCCGCGGCGGATCGCCCGCCCGAGGGTCATGCCGTCGATGTCGGGCATGTGGTAGTCGAGGATCGCGAGATCGAACGGGCCTTCTTCGACGAGAGTCTCGAGAGCCTGCCCGGCTCCTTCCGCGCCGGTCGGCCGGAGTCCCCAAAGCTCGAGCTGCCCGCAGAGCACGCGCCGGTTCGTCGCGTTGTCGTCGACGACGAGGACTCTCTTTCCCTGCACCTGGACTGGCTGCCTGCGGCGCGGTTCCGACTGGCCGACTCTCGCGAAGATGTTGAAACTGAAGGTGGTGCCGCGGCCCGGGGTGCTGCTGACCGAGATCGTTCCGCCCATGAGGGCGATGAGGCGCTTCGAGATGGCGAGCCCGAGACCCGTTCCTCCGTACTTGCGCGTCGTCGACGCGTCGGCCTGGCTGAAGGGAGAGAACAGCAGAGGGATACGGTCCTCGGGGATGCCGATTCCCGTGTCGCGGACGCAGAATCCGATCTCGGCCGGCTCGGTGTCCGAGCAGGCGCGGAGCTGCCCCACGCTCACCACGATCTCCCCCTTCTCGGTGAATTTGACGGCGTTGCCGACGAGGTTCGTCACCACCTGCCGGAGGCGCGTCGAGTCGCCGATGATCGTGTTAGGCATCTCGGGCGAGACGTCGCAGACGAGCTCGACACCCTTCTCCCGCGCACGCTCGGAGACGATCTCGAGCGCCTCCTCCACGACTTGCGCGATGCTGAGAGGCTCCTCCTCGAGATCGAGGCGGCCCGATTCGATCCTCGAATAGTCGAGGATGTCGTTGATGACCGTCACGAGCGTGTTGCCGGAGACCTGGACCGTCCGGAGAAGATCGAGCTGCTGCGGCGTGAGCGGCGTCTCGGCGAGGAGCCGGGTCATCCCCAGGACTCCGTTGAGCGGAGTGCGAATCTCGTGGCTCATCGTCGCGAGGAACGCCGACTTCGCCTTCGCGGCCTGCAGCGCCTCTTCGCGGGCCTCGATGAGCTGCTGGTTCTGGAGCTGGATCTGCTTCGACTGATCGGCGATCTGTCTTCGGGAGGTCACGAAGTTACGCGCGGTTCGATAGGTCAGGAGACCCATCATCGTCTGGAAGGTAACGAGGATGATCGCCGAGAGCATCTCCGTGAGGATCGGCGTCTCCGTCACGACGGCGAAGTTCGTCACGAGCGAACCGGTCAACAGCACCATCGCACAGAGCGCGGACATACCGGCGATGAGCAGCATCGTGCCACCGACACTTCCGAGCACGGTCATCAGCGCGGTGACCATGACGAGCGTCGGCACGGGCCTGAAGGAGGCCAGGGCAATCGCGATACCTGCCACAGCCGCGTCGAAGATCAGGAATCGAATCTCCCGCGTGCGGATGTTCTCCTCGACGCGACTCGCGTAGAAGTACGGTATGTGCGGCCAGACGAGGGCGTAGAGCCCGAGCGTGATCCAGAGCCCGACCGGCATCGATTCGCTTCCGGACAAGCGGGCCGAGATGACCATGACGCCGAGAAACGGACAGGCGATCAAGCGAACGATGTAGTTGAGGCGCACGATCGGGTGCGTCTGTCTCTGTGCGTCGCTCGGCTGGGACATAGGAGTTTCCTCGAGGCCGATGGATTCGGTCTCCGCGCTGTTCTCGTCTCGACAGGCTAATACGGTCAACATAGCATAGCCGAATGAACAAGAATCAGCGGGACACCCTCGCGACCTGCCTGACACAGGTATTCGGTCGTGTCGAAGATGAATTCGTCGATGCGGCGGCGCCGCTGCTCGAGTGGATCGAGCTCGCCGGCGGCGAGACGCTCTTCGAAGAAGGCGATGCGGAAAACGGCGTCTACTTCGTGATCAGCGGTCGCCTTCGCGCGCTCGTCGATCGCGAGGGAGAGCCGTGCGTCATCGGCGAGATCGGCCGAGGCGAGACCGTCGGAGAGATGGCGGTCCTGACCGGCGAGCCACGCTCGGCTACAGTGAAGGCCGTTCGCGACACCGTCCTCGCTCACGCCACGCGCGAGGCGTTCGAAGCATTGTGGAAGCGCCACCCGGAGCTTCCCGTCCACATGGCGAAGATCATCATCAGCAGGCTGAAGCGGAAAAGCGAGCGGCAGAAGATCAGCCGTCCCGCGACCATCTGCCTTCTCAAGATCACGGACGGAATCGACATCGACAAGTTTGCAGGGGAGCTCGTGAGCGCCCTCGATCGATGGGGTGTGGCCACGGTGGAGTCGAGCGCCCGTATCGACGAGCGCTTCGGCGCCGGAGCCTCCCAGGCGACTCCGGATAATGCGGATACCTCGCACAAGCTCAACCTCTGGCTCGACGACGTGGAGTTCTGGAACGAGTTCGTCCTGCTCGTCGCGGACGAGAGCGATACCGAATGGACGCGCCGCTGTCTCCGTCACGCAGACGAGGTTCTGCTCGTCGCCTCGACCGAAGCTCCGCCGAAGATCCACGAGGTGGAAGCGAAGCTCTGCATGGGGAAGAGCGCCGCCACGGGAGCCCATCAGACTCTGATCCTCGTGCACGACAGGCATGTCACGAATCCGATGGGCACTCCCCGCTGGCTCGACCGGCGACCGGTTGACGCGCATCTTCACCTGAGGCGTGACGCGGCGGGAAGCATGCAGCGGCTGGCGCGAATCGTCAGCCGCAACGCGATCGGGCTCGTCCTCGCCGGCGGGGGCGCGCGCGGCTTCGCCCATCTCGGCGTCTACAAGGCGCTCGAGGAGTTCGGCGTGGAGATCGACTACGTCGCAGGCACGAGCATCGGCGCCGTGATGGCCGCGTACGTCTCCTTCGATCTCAGCGCGGCAAGCATGATCAATCGGGCGAAGAACGCCTTCGCGGGAAACCCGACGGGCGACCTCAACGTGATTCCCCTCCATTCGCTCGTCAGGGGAAAGCGTCTCAAGCGAACGATCGACCGCGCCGTCGTCGATGCGATCGGGTTCTCCGCGGACGTGACCGACTGCTGGAAGACGCTCCGCTGCGTCGCCACGAACTTTTCGCAGGCGTGCGAACAGGTGATCTCCCGCGGGCGCCTCGACAGGACGGTTCGCGCCAGCGTCTCGATCCCGGTGGCGCTCCCGCCCGTCCCCTGGGAGGGCGACCTGCTCATCGACGGCGGCGTGTTCAACAATTTCCCGACATCGGTGATGGCGGCACTGGGAGCCCGTCAGCTCATCGGCGTCGATCTTGCGAGCAGGAAGGAGAGGAAGTACGAGCACGATGAAGTTCCCGGCACGCTCGCCCTCCTTCGCGACCGCCTCCGTTCGAGGAAGCATCGGAAGTACAGGCTTCCGGGCCTCGGCGCCATTCTGATGGGGACGACGATCCTCTATAGCGAATCGCGACGCGAAGAGGCGAAGCAGTCAGTCGACATCTACATCAACCCTGACGTCGGCGGCGTTGCTCTGCTCGACTGGACGGCGTTCGATCGTATCGTGGGGCTCGGCTACCGGCGGGCGAAGGAGATCCTGTCGTCGATGTCCGAGCGGGAGCTCGCGCCATTCCGGAACGCGGCAGCGTCGTAAGGCCAGGCGAGCGCGCCGGCGACGCGCGACGGCTGCGGCGCTCCCGAGGGCGAAACTATTCGCTAGAAAACGGCTCGCCGGAAGCAGGGAGCGAGGTTCAAATCTCAAACTGCCGAGCCGGCACTCCTCAGCCCGCGCGCTGCTTCTCGATCAGCGCCTCGAGCAGCTCCAGCTGCTTCGTCTGAAACGCCAGCAGCTCGCTCCACTGCCCTTCCCGAAGCGAGTCGATCTTCTCGTGAAGCAGCATGATCTCGAGCTCGGCCTTCAGGTTGACCTCGTAGTCGTGCTCCGCATCGAGCCGGTCGATTTCACCCTGCCTGTTCTGCGACATCAGGATGATCGGCGCCTGGATGGAGGCGAGCATCGAGAGAAACAGATTGAGCAGGATGTAGGGATAGAGATCGAAGCTCTCTCCGTAGCGTACGAGGATGACGGAGTTCAGCGTCACCCAGCCGATCAGCGTCACGGCGAAGATCAGGATGAAGGTCCAGGAGCCGCCGAACTTCGCCACGGCGTCGGCCGCGCGCTGTCCCAGCGTCTTCGAGTCGTCCCGCTCCTTCGCGGTATTCCTCGCGATGTGCGTGCGCCCCGCGATGTGCTGGAGAACCGTTCTCGTGCGCTCGTCGACCGCGTCGTACGCCTTGCCCAACAGCTTCTCCGCGATCTCTTCCGGCTTCCTCACCGCGCGCCTCGATCCGGCGCCGGCGACTTGCCGAAATTGAAATGCGGGCAGGTCGCGAACGCGTCGGTATCCTGCACCGGTTCGAAGGGCGTGCCCTGCGGGTTCGTGTACGTCCTGACCGCTCCGTTCGTGTTTTCGGTGACCGTGATGACGGTGTGCACGTTCGTCAGACCGCCGGCGAAGAACCAGAACCTGTCGTTGTTCGTGCAGCCGTCGATCGCCTTCACCACGACCTCGACGTTCGACTGGTCGAAGAACCAGAAGTAGCCAGTCTGGTCGGTGAGCGCCACGGCACGGGCGTTGCCCGACGAAGGAAGCGTCGTGTCGAACGCGATCCCAACCCGGAAGCGTCCACCGAGGAGACAGAGTGTTTCGGGCGTCGGCGTGCAGTTGACGCCCGACGGGGCAGGGTCGACACGAATCCCCCAGGCGTTCGGACCGAAGCCGGAGAATGCCGTCTTCGAATTCGTCCACGACGCGCCGTTAGGGCTGTGGTAGATCGCTCGCGTCGTCGTTTCGGGAGAGCGATCTCCGCAGACGTAGTGGCCCGCCGAGTCGAAGCGAACCCCGATGTAGACGCTGTTGTCGGGCAACACGATTCCGGAGTCTGCGAGACTCACGCCATAGAACGCGGAGCTCGCGACGATCGGCACGTCGCTGGCAACGCCCGACACGGTGCCCAGCAACGTGCCGGGAAGGCCTCCCGCTCCATCGTCGTCGAAGACGACCACGTCGAATGCCAGTGTCGGAGAGTCGCCGGCGTCGTGCCTGCCGAAGCAGGTGCAGACCTCGTCGAGCGACGTCGTGCCAAGCGGCAGCACGAACTTCATGACCATGTACGAAGGGCTCAGGCCGTAGAAGTCGGCAAAGAGCCCGTCGTCGTAGACGACGCCGCGGGAACAGTCGTTCGTCGCCGCGCTCGGGGGGCCGGCTTCCGGCGTCCGGACGTGGACGAGCGGGGAATCCTGCGCGGCCGCCGAGCCGCCGAGCAGTGCAAGGATGATTGCTGCAATCGTCTGTCGCATGTGAACCCCTTTGGTCGAGCCACGGCGCGCAGGACGATCGGGGCGTCGCTTCGACGGCGGCAGCGATGCCGCTTCCGTCATTCGTCCGGTCAGGCTGCGGGACACGGCGGGCCGCCGGTCCACTCATGCCGCAGTTGCCTGCCTGCGCAGCTTCCGGACTTGTCAGGAATCTAGTTCACATCGCAGCCGCTGATAAGAGCACTTACTACCCCGTGACGAACGCAAACTCGGGTAGAAAGTACCGGACTGACCTCTGCCCACCTCCCGCTCTGATTCGCGTTCGACCGCTCGAGCGCGGGTTTCGGGTAGTGAGCGCGTTCCCCGCGAGACGGCGCAACGCCTGACGAGCTCATCAAGGCCGCCGACAGAGCGATGTTCGAAGCGAAGCAGGCGAAATCGAGGATCTCCTTCGCGTCGTAAACGTACCGCGCCTCGCGAATCGCGCGAGAGGTTCCGCCGCGGTGCTTTCAGGAGGGCGACGCGATCGGTAGACTGGTCGTCCCCATGGAAATCGACCGGTCGCTCGCGAAGTCGCTCGCGCTGCATCAATCGGCTGTCGACGCTCTCGTCGCGAGAGCGGAGGGCGTGACTGACGCTGCCTGGTTCGCGCCCGCGAGCGAGGGAAAGTGGTCTCCCGCCGAGGTGCTCGCTCACCTGGTCTGCACGTACGACACGTTACTGCGGGAGCTCGCTGGAGGACAGGGCATGGCGATCCGGACGAAACGCTGGCAGCGATGGCTGCTGCGGCTCACGATCCTCCCCCGGATTCTCGCGGGAGGCGAATTCCCCCGAGGCGCAGTCGCGCCTCGTGAAACGCGTCCGACCGGCACGATGGGTCGCGCGGAAAGCCTCACGCTCTTTCGCCGGCGGGCCGCGGAGTTTGACGAAGCCGCACGGGCGGCAAAGAACGGCCAGCAGATCACGCACGCCTACTTCGGAGCGGCTAAGCTCGCCCACGGCGTGCGGCTCTGCACGAGGCACATCGAGCACCACGCGGCGCGGCTCGCGGGTTAGGCGGCGCGGGTTAGAGCTGTTCCCCACGGACACCGACCGCGACATCACGCTCGTGAGGCAAGGCGACAAGGGCAGGAGGAGAGCAGATGACGGAAGCCCAGGCATTCGAGAGGACGTCGCTCAGGCATGCACTCGCGACGCTGGCCTACCGAGGCGGCAAGACGCTGCGGGATGCGACGCCCGCCTTCGCCAATTTCCGGAGTGACGAGACGTCGCGCGCGCCGGTGCAGATCCTCGCGCACATCGGGGACCTGCTCGAGTGGGCCTGGTGGCTGAGCAAGGGCGAGCCGAAATGGAGCAACGCGGAGCCGCTCGCCTGGGACGACGAGGTCGCGAGGTTCTACGCTCTGCTCGCCCGCTTCGACGCTCTGCTCGCGTCGGGCGACGAAATCGCGGCGCCGCTCGCCGCGCTCTTCCAGGGGCCGGTCGCCGATGCCCTCACGCATGTCGGCCAGCTCGCGATGCTGCGCCGCGTCGCCGGCGAGCCGATGAAGGGGGAGAACTACTTCAAGGCGGAGATCGTCGTCGGGCGCGTCGGCCCCGAGCAGACGCCGCCGAAACGGGTGTTCTGAGCCGGAGATCGCGGGCTCTTCGCCCCTTCGGCGCGCTTCGCCCGGAGCGCCACCTTTACTCGCTCGCGAGCTGTGCGAGATGCGGCGAATCGACTTTCTCCCGCGGTTCGACATACCCGCCACTCCCCATCGGACGTAGAGTGGACTGCACGGCCTGGCCATCGCACCGCCTGGCCGGCAAACAGGAGGTCAATCCGATGCGAGTTTCCCTAACTCTCCTCGCTGCACTGACGATGGTCGTCTCGGCCGCGTGCAGTAAACCCGAGGCTCCGGTTCAAACGACCGAAACGGCTCAGACGTCTGCGACGATGACGCAGTCGACGACTTCCGAACCGATCGCCACCGAGACCGCCTCGGTGCCGGCATCGACGAGCGAGCCCGCGACGACATCCGCTGCGCTAACGACGACGACCGTTCAAACGACCACCGCGAAGGCATCGGTCGTGCCAGCACCTGTCACGGCTCCGGCCGCCGCGAAGCCGCCCGTCACCGCGACGACCGCGTCCGTCGCGCCCGCACCGACGACGCCCGCAGCGACACCGCCACCGACGGCCACGGTCGCAGCGGCGCCTCCGACGTCAACGCCGCCTCCCGCCGCCACGACGACCGCGAAGCCCGCGGTTCGCGCGAGCAGCGGGAAGGCGCCGAAGACGCATACCGCCGACAAGAAGGGCATCATGCACATGCCAGGCGCCGAGAGCTCGACGCAAAAGTGCGTCATGTGCCACGGCAAGGACCTCACCGGGGGCAAGGCCGCGAAGATCTCCTGCTTCGAGTGCCACCAGAAGAACTGGAAGTGACGCGGGGCCGGACTCTCCTCGCCTAACCCGCGACCCGCCGGAGCGCGTCGAGCATCCGCTCGACGTCATCCGGGCCGGTGCGCGGATTGATGATCGTCACGCGCAGGACGCGGCGGCCTTTGAGTAGCGTCGACGTGACCCACGCCTCGCCGCCCCGCACCAGCCGCTCGCGCATCGCGCCGTTCGCGGCATCGAGCTCCTCGTCGCTCGCCTGCCGGCCGCCGATCCAGCGGAAGCAGAAGATGTTGAACTCCGGATCGTGCATCGCCTCGAAGTCCTCCGAGGCGCAAACCAGCCGATGGAGATGCTTCGTGACCGAGGCGACGCGATCGAGAGCCGCCTCGAAGGCGCCGGTGCCCGAGAGCCTGAGCGAGAGCCAGAGCTTCACCGCGTCGGCGCGTTTCGAGCACTGGATCGTCATCGCGCCGAGATCCCTGCCAGCGCGCTCGGCGTGGAAGAGGTACGGCGCGTCGGCGTCGAACGCGCGACGCAGCCACGCCCCGTCGCGCACGAGCACGATGCCGAGGGAGAGCGGCATCCAGAGCATCTTGTGCGGATCCCACGCGAGCGAATCGGCGCGAGCGAGTCCGTTCACGAGGTGCCGCAGCGATGCCGACAGCAGCACCGACGCGCCATGCGCCGCGTCGACGTGCATCCAGGTCCGCTCGCGATCTCGAATCGCCGCGATCGCCTCGAGCTCGTCGAACGCTCCGGTCGCCGTCGACCCCGCCGTCGCGACGATCGCGAGCAGCGACCGGCCTTCCGACCTTCGGATCGATTCGAGAATCGTCTCGAGCGCATCGAGGTCGAGCTGGTGGCGCGCATTCGTCGGGACTTTCACGACGTCGCCCGACGCGATGCCCATGATCGACGCCGCGCGCACCACGGAATAGTGCGAGTCGGCCGAACAAACGATCACCGGCCGCGTTCCCGCGTTGCCGGCCTCGCTCGCCCACCGGGCGCGCGCCGCGAGCAGCGCGGTCAGGTTCGCCGCCGAGCCTCCCGACACGGCGGTCCCCTCGGCGCCATCCGGATATCCGGCGCGGCGCGCAAGCCACTGCACGACTTCCTTCTCGATCTCCGTCGCAATCGGGCTCATCTCCCAGACCGCGGTCGACTGATTGAGCGTCGACACGAGCAGGTCGCCGAGCGCCGCCGACGGGAAGGGAGGACAGACCTGGTGCCCCATGTACATCGGGTGGTGGAGCTGAATCGAATACTTCAGGAGCTGTCGCGCGAGCTCGTCAACCGAGGCGCCGGGGCGCGGCTCTTCGCCTAACGCGACGAGCCGGCGCAGCTCCTCGATTGCGGTCCACTCGACGACGGGCCGCTTCTCGACATCGCGGACGTGATCGAACAGCAGGTCGACGAGCGCATGCGCCTCGCGGCGCTGCTCGTCGTCATAACGGGGAATCAACGATTCAGGCTCGCCCATACGACGGAGCATTGTAGTCGCGCGCGGGCCCGCCCGGCGCACGCGCCGCAGACGTCACGACACCGTGACGCCTGCCGGGCGGCTCCCGCCTCACTGCGCCGGGATGTAGGTCGGGTCCTCGGTGCGGGAGTCGATCACCGACGCGTAGGCCGACACGCGCCCGCTCCCTGCGAGCACGCGAACCGCGATCCGCCCGTTGTAGACGGTCGGCAGCCCGAGCTGCGCGAACGCGGCGCCTAACTGCCGGAACTCGCCCGCGCTCAGCTCGAAGACCATCACTGGCGTCGTCGTCGCGCTCGACGAATAGCCGGTGATCTCGACCGTCGCCGGATTGCCTGTGACTTCGAACACCCGGAGGTTCGAGCGAAAATTCGCCGACTGCTCGAGCTGCAGCACCTGGAGCGCGCGTTCCTCCGCTCCCACCGCGTCCGTCGACGTGACTCCGGGGATGAACTGGCCGAACGTGCCGTTGGTCGCGTTGCGGCTGAAGGTGCGCGCGCTGACGACGAGCGGCGCGGGGCTGGTCGTCGTGAGCGTCACCGCGCCGCCGGTTCCACTGAGCCCCCAGAACGACGGGAGAACGTTGTCGATCGGGAGGACTTCACCCACGTCGAGCACGGCGCTCACTTCGGGAGGAATCGCCGTGCTGTCGCCCGTCTGCGGCCGGTACGAGAGAGTGACCTTCGTGATCGCGGTTCCCGCGTTGTAGATCTGCATGTCGGTATGGAAGTTCTTCGCCGAAGTGAGCTCGGCGACGCCCGGCAGAACGGTGCGCGACGTTGCGATGCGGCCCGCCTGCACCGGCGAGACGAGCAGGGGATCCGAGGTCTGGTTGTCGAGCACCGACGCGTACGCGGTCACGAGCCCCGTCGCCGAGGTGACTTCGACCTCGAGGCGGGCGTCGTCGAGCGTCACGCCCGGGAAGAGCGTCGCATCGTTGAGATTCAGCTGGCGATGCTCGAACGGCTTCAGGGAGTACGAGACCTGCCGCAGCTGCGTTCCGGCGGGATCGAAGAGCCTCACGTTCAACTGCGCAGGCTCGCCCTTACCTTCGACGAAGCCGACATTCGTGCGGTTCGTCGCATTGGAGGCAACCTGCTGCAGGCTGATCTTCGCCAGCGGGTCGGTCGCGACGTTGGCGATGAACGCCGCGCGCGCCAGCGCCGGGATGAACTGTCCGAACGTTCCGGCGCTGCTCGCGTTGTACGTGCGGCTCGAGGCGAACGTCGTGCCGGAAGGGGGCTCCGCGCCGCTCGCCGTTCTGAGCGGACGAATCTCGAGCGAGCCGATACCGCTCTCTCCGAGAAGCCCCGAGCCGAAGAACATCTTGACTATGTCGTTGAACGCCTTCGTCTCGTTCGGGGCGACGTCGACGCTCGCCTTCTTCCCGGTAAGCGTGCCGTCCGATGCCGTCGGCGTGTAGGCGAGCTCGTACGTGACGCTCTCCGCGCCGCTGTTCGTTAGGCGCACGTCGGACTGAAAGTGCGAGTTGCTGCCGTCGGCGTGCGCGACTCCGGGAACGATCAGCGTGCCCGCGGGCGGCGCGACCGACCGCGGCAACGGCCTGACGGGCGGGGCAAGGCTGACAGAAAGAGGAACGAGCGCCGTCACGCTTCCCGCCAGCTGCGTTCGCTTCACGGTCAATGTGGCGCTGCTGCTTCCGATCGAAAGCTTCGTCGGATCGATCGTGAACTGCACGGTCGTCCCTCCGGCGGAGAGCGCCCCTTCCGCCGGGAAGACGGTGACCCAGGGCGCGTCGAGCGTCAGGGTGAACCTGTCGTCAATCGTTGCGGTCTCGCCGAATCCGGGGACGAGGTAGTCCTGGACGAAAGGCTGCGTCGTTCCCTCGGGAAGGCCGATCGAGTAGTCGGCCGCCTCGCCGGATTGAGTCGCGGCGACGACGATGGACGCGCTCCGCGAGAATTCACCCGCTTGCCCGCTGCACGCCGCGATGCCACGCACCCGGTAGAAGAAGCGGGTGTCGGCGGTGACCCCGGAGTGAGCGGCGATGCTCTTCGAGAGCGCGCCGCTGACTGCGATCGTCACCGCGTCGGCGAAGCTGTCGCTCGTCGCTTCCTGGAGCTCGAAGCTCGGAGTAAGCGCCACGTCGCCGTCCCAGGCGATCGTGTAGGTGTGGGAGCCCGGCGCCGTTGCGGGAACGGCGATGACGGGAACCGCGGCCGGCAGGCATTCGGCGGCTGCGACTTCGGCAGCACCGATCACTCCGGCAATCGCAATCGCGAGAATCTTCCAGGAAACGTGCATGACGTCGGGCCTCGATTCGAATTTCTGTTTTGCGAATTCTACTGGCTCGACGGGACGAATCTCTGAAACGACATGAACACACTGATGATCTCGCGCTTGGGGTCGGAGCCGAAAGATGAAAGACTCACGCGCGTTGGGAAGGACCGTTCCCGCGGCGTGCCCGCTGAACCGGCCCCGAATCCGCCGATGTCGAAGGATCCGACGTAATGAACCAGACTGCCGACACTGCTACCGCGCCCGTTTCGACGTGGCGCTATCCGAAGAACTTCTGGATCGCGAACGGGGTCGAGCTCTTCGAGCGCGCCGCCTACTACGGCACGTTCATCGCCCTCGCGCTCTTTCTGACCGACGTCGTCGGCTTTACCGACGTCGAGGCGGGATGGATCGGCGCGCTGTTCGCGTCGATGATCTACCTGCTCCCCTTCGTGAGCGGCGCGGCGGCCGACCGGATCGGCTTCCGATACTCTCTCATCCTCGCCTTCCTGCTCCTCGGTGTCGGCTACGCGACGCTGGGGCTCTTTCCGGCGAAGCCGGCGGTGCTCGCATCGCTCGCGCTCATCGTCGTCGGCGGCTCGTTCGTGAAGCCGACGATCACCGGAACGGTCGCGCGCTCGTCCGACGAGCACAACCGCGCGCGCGCCTTCAGCATCTTCTACATGATCGTCAACATCGGATCGTTCAGCGGGAAGACGATCGCGAAGCCGGTGCGGACGATGCTCGGGCTCGAGTACGTGCCGCTCTATTCGTCAGGCGCGGCAATCATCGCGCTCGTCATCGTCGTCTTCTTCTACTGGCCGAAGGACGATCTCGCGCAGCGCCCGCGGAGCGCGACCGAGGCGATCAAGGACCTCGGGCAAGTGCTGCGAAACGGACGATTCCTCGCACTGCTTCTCATCACCGCGGGATTCTGGGCGATCCAGGGACAGCTCTACGCGTCGCTGCCGAAGTACGTCATCCGCATGGTCGGGCCCGACGCGAGCCCCGAGTGGTATGCGAATGTCAATCCGTTGATGGTCGTGCTGCTCGTGGTGCCGATCACCCAGCTCGTGCGCAAGCTCAAGCCGGTGACGTCGATCGGCATTTCGCTGGCGCTGGTCCCCTTCTCCGCGCTGCTCATGGCGTTCTCGGGACTCTTCGACAAGCCGATCGTCGTCGCAGGCTACTCGATGCACCCGATCACCGTGATGATGGTCCTCGGGATCGCGTTGCAGGGCTTCGCCGAGTGCTTCCTCAGCCCGCGCTACCTCGAGTACGCGTCGAAGCAGGCGCCGCCCGGGCAGGAAGGGCTATACATGGGCTACGCGCACCTCAACACGTTTTTCGCGTGGCTCACAGGCTTCGCGCTGAGCGGTTACCTGCTCGACGCCTTCTGTCCCGACCCGAAGAAACTCGCGGCGGCCGGGTTGTCGGCGCAGGAGATCAAGGCGGCGTACGCGCACGCGCCGTACCTCTGGTACACCTTCGCAGGAATTGGCGCGGTCGCATTCATCGCGCTGCTGGTGTTCAAGTTCGTGACCGATCGCGCGGATCGCGCGACACAGCTCGCGCGGTAGACGCTGTGGGCGCCACAACCGCTCCCGGCAACCCGGGAGCGGTTGTCGATCGATTCGCGGTTACTTCCCGGTGTTGGTCAGGTCGACGATCTTGAAGCTCTCGGTGTCGACCTTCTCGTCGCCGATCCAGACTTCCGCGCGGTAGTCACCGATTGCCCACTTCGCGGTCTCGGTCGAACTGAAGGCGAGCGTCGTCGCTCCGACCGGAACGCTCTTCTGCTCGGTCCTGATTTTCGTTTCGGCGGGACCGTACCAGACGACCTTGACAGCCGCATTGGCCGGCGCATCCTTGACCGTCATCGTGAGATGGATCGGCTGACCCGGGGAGAAGCTGTCCCCCTTCTTGTCTGCCGCGACCACGCCTTCGGGAGCGAGTCCATGCCCCATGACGAAGTCATCGACGTACGACTGCGCGGTGACCGGGTTGAGGTCATTCGGGCTCGCCGTACCGGGGATCTCCGCGGTCGTCGTCTTGAGCGGCTGCGTGTCCGTCTCCGCCACCGCCTCGGTTCTTTTGCATCCGAACGAAACGGCGAGAGCCATCGCCAACCCCAATGACATGAATGTTTTCTTCTTCACGAATTACCTTCCCTTCAATCGTTGATGCCTGATTTCGAACGGTTCTCCGGAGGCCGTCCACTCCTGTTCGGTCTGAAACTAGTCTTCGCCTCGCGGTCCGGAAAGAGCACTTACTACCCATCCCGGGGAACGGCTCCCGGGTAGTAATTGCGCTTCCCGTCGCATGGCCGCAGAGCTAATCCTGAGATACGTCGCGCGAGACGCCGGCGTATGCACGCGGGCGCCGACTCGCGTCGTGCAGTCAGGACGATTCACTGCCTCCGGGGTGATGCCGCCAACAGCCGGATTCCCCGGTGCGCGGCACGTCAGAGGAGCCATTCACGCGATTGAAAGGACTGGACGCCATGATCGGCGGCAAGCTGGGTCGGTACGAGATCCTGGAGGTGCTGGGCCAGGGAGGGCAGAGCATCGCCTACAAGGCCCGCGACCCCAAGATCGGCCGCATCGTGGCGGTCAAGCAGATCCTCTCGAAGAAGGGGCTGCCCGAGAAAGAGCGCGGGGAGTTTCTCGCCCGGTTCATGCGCGAAGCGCAGGCTGCGGGCCGCCTGTCGCACCCCAACATCGCCACCATCTACGACGTCGGCGGCGACGAGGCCGGCGAGCCCTACATCGCCATGGAGTACGTCGACGGATGCGACCTCGACGACCTCATCCAGCGCGAGCATCCCCTGGCGCAGTCGCGCGTGCTCGGCCTGTTCGTGCAGCTCTGCAGCGCGCTCGACTACGCGCACGACGCCGGCGTCGTTCACCGCGACATCAAACCCGGCAACATCATGGTCACCCACGGCGAGCGCGTGAAGGTGGTCGACTTCGGCATCGCCAAGATGGACTCCTCGAACCTCACGCAGGCGGGGATGGTCATGGGCACCCCCAGCTACATGTCGCCCGAGCAGATCATGGGCAAGCCGCTCGACCGCCGCTCCGACATCTTCTCGTTAGGCGTAGTCCTCTACGAGACGCTGACCGGCGAGAAACCGTTCTCCGGCGAGCACTGGACGACCGTCAGCTTCAAGATCGTCAACGAACGGCACGCGCCGCTGCTTTCCTGCAAGCGGGGTCCGACGCTGCTCCCCGACTTCGATTCCATCCTCGACAAAGCGCTCGCAAAGGCTCCCGCCGACCGGTACCAGACGTGCGCGGAGCTCGGGGGCGTCCTCGAGCTGCTCCTTCACGATGCGCGCCTCGCCTCCCCGTCAACGATCGGCGTATCGGCCACGGAGTCGGGCGCGGGCGAGGCATCGGGAGTGCCGTCCGGCGCCACCGTAAGTCTCAAGAGACAGCCGATGCCGGGCGACGCGCGAGGATTACATGGCAACGACTCGACAGCCATCACCCCCGGCGCGCTCCCGACCGGCAAGGACGCGAACACCGTTCCTCCAGCCGACCCCCCGGCCGGAGCCCTGGAGGAGTCCGAGGGTCGGCTCGCACCCGCCGTCGTCGCCGGCGGCACGGCCTCACCCGTCTCCTCCGCGACGCCACCTCCTTCGGAGTGGTCGTTCACGATCTCGAAGGTGGGTCCTGCGACGGGTCCAGTTCCTGCGGCCATGGCAGCTGCGACCGATGCGGGCCATGCATCGAGTCCCTCGAAGCGCAGAGGTTCGATAGTGCGACTCGCCGCCGTTGCAGCAATCGCCGCGTTCATCGTCGTGTCGGCTCTCTTTGCCACGTCGCGAATCCGCCGGGAGCCTCCACCGCCGCCGGCGGCTGCCGCACCTCAGGTAGTACCGCTCAGTCCCGCCGCGACCGCGCCTTCGTCTGCGACGGACGCGCTGCGCAGCGCACGAGAAGCGCTGCGACAGGGGCTGATCATCGGACGCGACGGCAACGACGCGATGCACTTCGTCACGGTAGCGCTCGCTCTCGATCCCGACGACGCGGACGCGCGGGCCCTCGAGGCAGAGGTTCGCGCTGCTGGGCTGCGACAGGTCGACGAGCTTCGCAAGCAGGGCAAGTCCGCGCAGGTGGAGAAAGCCTGGGACATGCTGGTCGAGGACTTTCCGGACGATGCCGAGATTCAGGCGAAACACGACGCGGCGCAGGCCCGCCAGTCGCGGACGCAGCTGGCTTCAGATTCGGAGCGCACGAGAGTGGCGGGAGAGAACGCCCTCACGTCGGGCAACCACAACGAGGCAGCCACACAGTTCGTCAAACTGACCAGGATCGACCCGAGCAACGCGCCCGCGTTCTACTCCCTCGGGCGCGCCAACCTAGGGCAGGGCAACCTGGTCGAGGCCGAGAAGAATCTCGCGCAGGCGTGTCTGCTCGATCCGCGAAACGCCACCTACAACATCCAATTGAGCGTGGTGCTGGAGAAGAACAAGAAGCTCGCCGGAGCACTCGGCTATCTCGAGAAAGGCATCGAGCTCGGCGGAGATCGCGAGAACAGCACCGCTTCTCTGAAGGCGCGCGCTTCGACGCTGCGGTTCCGAATCGACCTCGGCCCGCTGGTTCCGCACACCTTCCTCAGCAAGCACGTTCATCGATTCCTGGGCCGTTGCAACGGGCAGCTGGTCGTCACCGAGTCGGGCTTCAGCTTCATCTCCGACGAGGAGAAGGATCATTCGACGAAGGCGGGCTGGGAAGAGGTCAACGGCTTCGCGATCCTCAACAGCCGGCTCGAGGTCGAGCTGAAGGGCGGCAGGAAGCTCACCTTCGAATGCGCGGAGCTCGACCGGATGACGAAAATCGCCGAAGTGCTTTCCAACCATCGGTGATTCAGGCGGGGCCGAGCTGTCGCAACGTCACGGCACGCGTGGCGCGATGAGCAGCGGATACGGGTTGACGTAGGTTCCTTTCCACCAGCGCTTGTCGAGGTCGAGACGGATGAGCGCGAAGTGGAGATGCGGCGCGTCCTTTGACGCATTGCCGGTGCTTCCGACGTAGCCGAGGATCTCGCCGCGGCGCAGTCGCTGTCCCTCGTGCAGACCGGGAGCGTAGCGATCGAGGTGTGCGTAGTAGTAGCAGAAGCGCGCGTCGGGATCGAACTCGTAGACGGTGAGCCCGCCCGCGACGCTCGTGAAGAGCTTGGCCACGACGCCGTCGTCGGCCGCGATCACCGGCGTGCCGCGCGGCGCCATGATGTCGATCGCTTCGTGACGGTGACCAGCCCGCGCGTCGTCGAACATGTCGCGCACTGCGGTGCGATTGACGCCCGCAACGGGGATGATGATCGGGCGCGGCGACCCGGGCTGAGCGGGCGAGGGCGCGGCGACCCGCATGTTCTCCGCCGGCACGATCGCCGACGCGACCGCGGCGATCGGAGCGATCGGCGCGAGAACCTCGGCCGGAACAGCGCCGTCGGTCGACGTCGGCTCCGGCATGGGAACGACAGGCACGTCCCAGGCCGCCGAAGCTGCCGTCGCCGCCCTGCCGGCGACGAGAGGCGATTCGACCTCCGTCCGCGGCGCCGTCGCCGGAAAGGAAGCCGCGAGCTGGTACCAGCCTCTCGCCATCCAGCCGCCGGCGGCGCCGAGGACGATCAGAAACAGCATGCCGAAGATCTTCACGACGCTCTCCTTCATCGACAGGTCACTCCCCGAGGATCGCCGACATTCCGGGCGTCACCATCTGACCGAGCTCGGTCGCATCCCAGTTCGTCAGGCGAATGCAGCCGTGCGAGGTGCCCTTGCTGATGGTCGACGGCGACGCGGTCCCATGAATTCCGTAGTGCGGCTTCGAGAGATCGATCCAGACCGTTCCGACGGGCCCGTTAGGCCCGGCCGCGAGCTTCGTCGCCTTCGCGTCGGCTTCGGCGTCCCAGAAGAGGTCGGGGTTGTAGTTGAACGGCGGATTCCACGACACGCCGTTCACCGTCCACGTGCCGAGAGGAAGCGGATCGTGCGTGCTCCCGATGCTGGCCGGGTAGCGCGCGAGCACGACGCCGGCGCCATCGACCGCCTCGACCGCCCCCTGGCTCTTGCTGATGCGAATGACCATGCCGGGAACCCTCTCGAACGGCGGTCGCACGACGTTAGGCACGAAAACGACCGCGCCGGCGCTGTCGAACTTTGCTCCGGGGTTGAGCGCTGCGAGGAGAGCCGGGCTGACGTGGAACTTCTCGCCGAGCGCCTCGGTCACGCTCTCGAAGCCGAGCGCGGGCAACTTCGCCTGGTCCGCCACATCGTCGGGAATCGGAACGAACGGGCCGGCGAGATCCTCGGCGGTGAGCGTGTAGGGGACGACGACCGGAGCGGCGTCGACGTTCAGCGCCTGCCAGGTCGCGGCATTGACCTCCGCGCCCGCCCTGACTTTCCTGGCCAGATTGAAGGCCGCGGCGGCACTCTTCGTGTTCCCGCCCCAGCGCGCGTCGATCTCGCCCGGCGAGAAGCGCGCCCGGTCGAGCAGCACCTGCGCCCGCAGGACGGCGCTGCCGCGTTGGCCTAACGCTTCGAGGACAGGAACCGCTGCGGCATCATTGGCCGCCGCGGCGCTCGTTGGTGCAGGGACGATGGATTTCGCCGAGGCGAGCGGCGCCGCCTGCGCCGATAACGTGATGAATACGAGCTGCGCGATGCAGCCGAGAGCAAACAGTCGCGGCAGAAAAGACATTGGTCGTCCTCTTTCAGATCGAAATGCGGCCCTGTACTGCGTCGATGGTTGACGGCGCCGCGTGGCGGAAAGGGTCGGGACCCGCCCCTGCCGCCTGTAACGAGCCGTCGAAGTCGTTCTCGTTGTCATTGCATCCTCACTCGCTTCGCCCGCGGAGCTTCGGGTCCGCCGCGTGGCGCTCGTCGAGTTTCCGATCGGCGGACATCTCGACCGCGATCGCCGCGGCCGCGGCCGCTCCCCCTCCCTCGGTTCGCCGCTCGTACTCCTGCTCCGCGAGGTCGTCTCTCACGCGGGTCTCCGTGTCCGCGACCTGCTCCTGCTCACCCGGCAGCTCCACGCGGAGCTCCTCGATGAGCATCATGATCGTCGCCGCCATCGGGAGCGCGAGGAGCCCGCCGACGATCCCCATCAGCGTCCCGCCCACCATCAGCGCGAAGAAGACGACGGACGAGGGGAGGCGGAGCGCTCCGCCGTAGATGCGCGGAATGAGCACCCGGCCCTCGAACTCGGCGTACGCGATCATCACCACGAGGACGATGCCCGCGGTCTCCGGGCCGCGGGCGAGCGTCGCGATCACCGAAGGGACGACCGCGACGAAAACGCCGACGTACGGAAGCACGTCGGCGACAGCCGCGATCATCGCGAGCACCATCGCGTTCTCCACGCCTAACGATCGCAGGAGGATGAAGGTGAAGGCGCCCATGAGAAACGACGTGGTCAGCTGCCCGCGGATGTAGGCTCCGACGATCGTCTCGAGGTTCAGCATCACCCGGGAGAGGCGGATGTGATGCGAGCGCGGCACGACCGCGAACAGCCCGCCCCTCAGCCGGTCGCGGTCGATCATGATGTACAGGGCGAGGAAGATCGCGCTGAGGCCGTAGGCGGCGAAGGTGAAGAGGCGGATGGAGTAGTCGAAGGCCGTCGCGCCGATCGTGCTCCCCGGGCCGTCGTAGCTGACGTGCCGCAGCCAGTTGGCGAGCGACGCGCTCACGCGAAACTGGTCGAGTCGATCCGCGAGGCCTGCGCGAAACTCCGGCTCCCGCTCGAGGAGCGCCCCCGCCTGCTGTACGAGCGACGGGATGCTCAGCGTCACCACGAGAATCGCGACGACCGAGATCAGGAAGAAGACGAACGCGATCGCGAGGCCACGCCTCGCACGGCGCGCCTCCAGCCATCGCACGGCGGGGCTCATCGTACCCACGACGAGAAGCGCGACGACCAGCACCAGGAGCACCGGCGCGAGGCGGATCAGCAGCCAGAGCGACGCGAGAACGACCACGAGCATCAGGACCGTCGAGAGCGAGATCTCGAATCGCACCTTCCGCGTCACGGAGTCGGCGTCCCGGGTTCCGGCGCTCATTCAGCGCTCCCCCGTCTCGCGGTTGCGGATTCCCCGCCGAGTCCTTCCGCCGCCGCGGCGTGTTTCGCCTCGGCCATGTGCTTCTCCGGCCACGGAGCCGTCGCCTTGCTCGGCGTGAGGGGCGACGCGGCGGGCGCCGCCTGCTCGCTCCGCGATCCGAACGTGAGGGCATAGGCCCAGGTGAACTCGGCGCCTAACAGGAAGATCTGCGCCGAGTAATAGACCCAGACGAGCGACACGACCAGCGATCCGGCGGCGCCGAACCCCGAGGTCACTCCGCTCCGCCCGATGTAGAGGCCGATCAGCGACTTCCCGACCGTAAAGAGCAGGGCGGTGACGACCGCGCCGATCGCAACGTCCGACCAGTCGACCTTCACCCTCGGCATGATCTTGTAGATCAGGGCGAACATCACCGTGGCGAGAACGAAGCCGAAGAGAACGTTCGCGACGCTCGCCAGCGTCTCCCAGTCGGCAAGCAGCGGCCCCCAGAATCCGTTAAGCGCGGCAAGCCCCGCGCTGAAGACGAGCGACACCATCAGCAGGAAGCCGATGCACATGATCATGCCGAACGAGAGCACGCGGGCGCGGAGCAGAGCCCAGATTCCGCCCTTGTGCCGCTTCGGCGCGCGCCAGATGCGGTCGAGCGCGTCCTGCAGCTCGGCGAACACAGACGTCGCGCCGACGAGCAGCAGCACCAGGCTCAAGACCGTCGCAACGACGCTCTCGGCCGGCCTGCTCGCGCTCTTGAGCAGCGCCTGAAGCGCCTCGGCGCCCGGTCTCCCCATCAGTCCCTGCAATTGCGCGACGATCTCGCCGCGCGCGGCGTCGACTCCGAAGATCAGCCCTGCGACCGAGATCACCATCCACAACAGCGGCGCGATCGAGAACATCGTGTAGTAGGCGAGAGCCGCGCCCATGCTCTGCGCATAGTCGTCGACCCAGGCGGCAGACGCCGCCCTGGTCAGAAGCCAGAGATTCCTGACGGCTACCATCCTTGCCTCCGACGATCGACGAGCTCAACCCGATGCCCTGGCGCGCCATCGCGCGAGGCAGCCATCACGCCCCGCAGCTCGGACAGGAGCCGCGCCGGCTGACGGAGCGATGTCCGCGGCACCTGCGAGACCTCCGACGCCTACTTCGCCTTCAAGCTCCGCAACGCCGGCTTCGCAATCGCCGACACGCTGGCGCCCGCATTCTTCGCGGCTTTCTCGGTCGCGACGATCGACGCGTCGTTGAACAGGTACTTCCGCAGCATCAGATCGAAGTGATCGTCGTGACGACGGATCCACTCGAGGAGCATCGACGCGTGCTCGATCTCTTCGTTCTTGTTGTGGATCAGGACATCCTTCAGTTGCGCGTCGGCGCAGACGTCGGCGCGCTGCCGGTACCTGTCGATCGCTTCGAGCTCTTCCATGAGACTGACGAGCGATCGATGCATCTCGCGCGTGTCTTCGGACAGATTGACGGGTGTTTCGTTGAAGTTGTTGCTCGCCATCGTGATCGCTCCTTCTCTTCGTGTCTGTGCTCCACGCATACGGATCAATCTGCCTGTGACGGCCGGCCCCGAATTGCGCCCCTGCCCCCGAAGATCGATCGTCCCGAAACGTTGCACCGCATCCTTCCGGCGAACAGCCCGGAGAGCGGGCGCAACCCGGGATGCCTTCCCGATCCGGCTCATCTCAAAGCTAGTCCTCCGGTAGATCGACGAGAAGCGCACTTAGTACCCGGGGCCGCTGATGTGACGTGGGTATTAACTACCCCACCTCCGGGCCGTCGACTGGCGCCTCGCCGTCGCCTGATCGCCCGAACGACACCTTCAGCTCACGTTCATAAGCTCACGGAGTTTGAACAGCAGCGGCTCGAGGCCGAACGGCTTGCCGATGAATGCTCTTCCCGGCGCGATCAGGCCACCCTGCGCGGCCGCCTCCTCGCTGTAGCCGGACATGAAGAGGACCTTGATCTCCGGACGCGTCCGGGTGATGAGGTCGGCTAATTCCGTCCCCGTCATTCCAGGCATGACCATGTCAGTCAACAGGAGGTCGATGGATCCGGCCCGCTCCTTGGCCATCTGCACGGCCTCCGGGCCGTTTCCGGCGACGAGCGTCACGTAGCCGTTCGCTTCGAGCGCCTCACAGAGCATCTCGCGAAGGAGCACCTCGTCTTCGACGAGCAGTACGATCTCGTCTCCTCGCAGGAGCGAACGCTGTTTTTCATCCGGCGCCGCCGGAACGTCGTCGTCGATGCGGGGAAGGTAGGCGCTGAACGTCGTCCCGACCCCGACTTCACTGGAGAGCAGAACGAAGCCGCCGCTCTGCTCGATGATGCCGAATACGGTGGCGAGCCCGAGCCCCGTGCCCTTCCCCTGCGCCTTCGTCGTGAAGAAGGGCTCGAACACATGCGCCTGCGTTTCCGCGTCCATCCCCGACCCCGTATCGCCGACCGAGAGGACAACGTAACGACCGGGTCGCGCGGGTAGGTGGGCGTCCGCGTATGCCGCGTCCAACTCGACGGAGCGGGTCTCGATGGTGATTCGACCACCGTTGGGCATCGCGTCCCGGGCGTTGACGACGAGATTCATGAGCACCTGCTCGACCTGCCCAGGATCCGCCATCACTCTGCCGGACTCCCCCACCAGTCGGGTCGACAGTTCCACGTCCTCCCGGATGAGCCGGTGGAGCATCTTCTCCATCTCGGAGACGACGACGCTGAGGTCGAGCACCCTTGGTCGAAGCACCTGCTTCCGGCCGAACGCAAGGAGTTGCCGCGTCAATCCTCCCGCCCGTTCGGTCGCTCGAAGGATCTGCTCCATCTTGTCCCTGAGCGGATCCTCGTCGCGCAGCTGCCGGTGCACGAGCTCGCCGTAACCCGAGATGACTCCGAGGAGATTGTTGAAGTCGTGGGCGACACCGGCGGCGAGACGGCCCACCACCTCCATCTTCTGCGCCTGGGCCAGACGCTCCGTCAGGCGCAGCTCCTCGGTGACGTCCCGCTTCACCGCGACGTAGTTCACGACTCGTCCCTCTGTGTCGCGAACTGGCGAGATGCTCGCTTCCTCTTCGAAGAGCGTGCCGTCCTTCCGTTTGTTGATGAGGTGACCCGACCAGACGTCTCCGTTGCCGAGGACCGCCCACATCTGGCGGTAGAACTCGGCGTCCTGCTTGCCGCTCTTGAGGATTCGCGGATTCCTGCCGAGGGCCTCCTCACGCGTGAACCCGGTGACCTTCTCGAATGCCGGGTTGGCGTAGACGATCCGGCCGTCGATGTCCGTGATCACGATCGTGTCGGCAGACTGCTCGACCGCGGTCGCAAGGCGCGCCTGGGACTCCTTCGTCCGCTTGCGTTCGCTGATGTCCATGTACATCCCGATGACGCCCTCGACCTGGCCCGCCGAATTGCGAAGCGGAACCTTGCTCGTGAGAAGCGTGATCGTGCCGCCTTCGGGAGTCGTCTGTGGCTCTTCGATGAGTAGCTTGGGGACGCCGCTTTCTATGACCTGACGATCGTCGGCACGATAGGCCTCGGCCTGATCGTGCCACCCCATCTGGAAGTCGTCTTTGCCGACCACGTCGTTCCGGTCAGCCAGGCCCGAATCCTGCGCAAACGCCGTATTGCAGCCGCGGTAGACGAGATTCAGATCCTTCCAGAAGATCCTCGCCGGTATCGCGTTGATGACGCCTTCGAGGACCTGCCGTGATTCAAGCAGCGCGGCCTCGACCTGCTTCCGATCGGTGATGTCGGTCAACGTCACGACACAGCCGAGAATCTTCTGTCCACTCACCAGCGGACCCGCGTTCAGAATCAGGTCGAGGCGCCGCGCCTGCCAGAGGAGGCTCACGTCGAGATTCCGCACGGTCTCCCCGCGCAGCACTTCGGCGAGCTGGAACGGCCCGGACGATTCCGTCCGCAACGCAAAGACTTCATCGAAGAACCGCAGGAGCGGAGTGCCCTCACAGATCTGAAGGGTCGGATTGCTGGCGCGAATGATCCGGCCCTGGCCATCGCACACGACGATCGCCTCCGCGGCCTGCTCCAGGACCGAGCGGGCCAGTCGCTCCGCCGAGACAATCTGCTCGTGCGTTTTCTGCTCCGTCAGGTCCATGAGCACGAGGCAATAGCCGGTCCTCGCGTCTTCACTCTCGAAGCCCGATGCGGAAAGATAGACGGGCAGGAGCCGGCCGTCGCCGAGCTTCAGGCTGAGCTCCCGCCGGCTGGGCGCGACGCGGGCTTGCGCGAGGATATTGTCGAGCAGCGACACGTCTGCCGGCGGCAGATGGCTTCGCAGCGTGCTACCGATGACCTGGTCGAGCGGCCGCCCTAACATCTCCGCCACTCGGGCATTGCAGTAGAGAATGACGCCGTCCGGGGAGAGGGTCACCGCACCCTCGTTCATCGTCTCGATCAGCTGCCTGTAGATCCGGTCGGTCGACGGCCCAAGGGTATAGGCGTGTGCGCCGTCCTCGCTTTCGAGGATCGCCACGTCCGCATGTCCGCTTCGAACCTCGAGCAACTCCTCTTGCGCTTCGTGCAGCCGGGCACGGAGCTCCTCGAGTTCCGATTCGAGCGCGGGTCCTGAAGAGTCGTCCGTCATGACGCATTCCGTTCCATCGTCGTCCCGGTCTCAGGGCTTCAGATCGAGTCCGATCAGCGTCCGCTCCAGATCGGAGAGGTCGCCGATGATCCGTCGCAGCGGTGGCGGAAGCTTTCTGATCAGCGTCGGCACGGCGACGATCTGCTCTGCCTGTGCGAGCGCCGGCTGCTGGTAGATGTCGACCACCCGGAGGTCGTAGCGCCCGTTCAGATGGTTCTCGCAGATGTCCCTGATGTTGGCGACCGCGCGGGTGGATCGCGGCGTCAGACCTGCCACGTAAAGGCGCAGCACGTACTGCCGGCTGTCTGCCCCGGCCGGCGTTCTCTCGAATGCTGCGGTCGGGCTCTCTGCTTTCGTGCCTTTCAAGGCGAGCCACCTCGCTTCGGTTTCGGTGTCGTTGCCGCCGCTGAGACATTGGGCTTTCTTCGAAGGCGGTTAAGCCGGAGGTTATCGGCAGCGAGAATCCGGGCGCGCACCTCGTCCTGCCCGATGGTCTTCGCCGATTCCGACTCCTCGAGATCGAACTCCGCCCGCAGCACCGCGATCTGCGCCTCCATCGCCTGCCGCTTGCGCTCCAACTGGCGCACTTTGAGCTCGGCCTCCTGTCCGCGCACCACGGTCTGAGCCTTCTCCACGGCCTCCAGCGACGCCCGCGCGCCTCCGGCGAGCAGGAGCCCTGAGGGTCCGACATACACGTCGCGCAATTGCACACCGCGATCAGTCAGGAGGAACTCGCGCATCTGGTTCGAGTGGGCCATCCCGCGCGACTTCACGAGATGCAGGAAGCGATTGCGCTCCGCGCCGTTCTGCACCTCCCGCAGCAGCAGCCAGGTGTCCATGAGCGACGAGACGCCGACCTCCGTCGCCTCGAGCGGTGTCCCGCCAGGCGTGAGGCTCGTGAACAACGCGGTGATGCCCTGCGCCATGAAATAGTCGATCAGCCGGGTCAGCATCGTCTTGACCTCCGCATCGCGCCCGACTGCGGAGAGGTTGGTGACCGGATCGATGATCACGACGCGCGGGCCGAACTGCTCTACCAGCCCGTGAATGCGGGCCAGGTGCGTCTCCAGGCCGCAGATCGTCGGGCGTACCGGATGGAAGCGGAGAAACCCCTGCCTCACGGCCGGCTCCAGATCGATGCCGATGGAGCGCATATTGCGCGTGATCTGGCTGGACGATTCCTCGAACGCAATCCAGAGGCAACGCTCGCGGCGCGCGGCAGTCGCGAAGGCGAAATGCGCCGCGAGGCTCGTCTTGCCGGTTCCCGCCGTACCCGACAGCAGCACGCTGCTGCCGCGATAGTAGCCTTCGCCTTCCATCATCGCGTCGAGGTCGGGAACGCCCGACGACACGCGCCCGGCGCTCACCTTGTACTGCAAACCGCTCGCGCTGACCGGCGTGATGGAAATGCCCCCGTCATCGATCAGGAAGGGATACTCGTCGGTGCCGTGCGAGGAGCCGCGATACTTGACGATCCGGAGTCTCCGCGTGGCCAGCTGCCCGTCGACGCGGTGGTCGAGCAGGATCACGCAGTCGGCCACATACTCCTCCAGCCCGAAGCGGGTGAGGCTCGTCTCGCCGCGCTCGCCGGTGACGACCGCGGTCACGCCTTTCGTCTTCAGCCAGCGGAACAGGCGGCGCAGCTCGTCGCGCAGGATCTCGATATTCGAAAGCCCCGAGAATAGCGTCTCGATCGTGTCGAGAACGACGCGTTTCGCCCCGATGCTGTCGATCGCATGCCCCAGTCGGATGAACAGACCCTCGAGGTCGTACGCGCCTGCCTCTTCGGTCTCGGTGCGGTCGATATGGACGAAGTCGATCACGAGCAGCTTTCGCGCGATCAGAGCATCGAGGTCGTACCCGAGCGAGGCGAAGTTCGTCGCGAGCTCCGTGGCGTTCTCCTCGAAGGCCATGAAGACGCCCGGCTCGCCCGACTCCAACGCGCCATGCACGATGAATTCCATGGCCAGGAGCGTCTTGCCGCACCCGGCAGTGCCGCACAGGAGGGTCGGACGCCCGCGCGGCAAACCGCCGCCGGTGAGCTCGTCGAGCCCGCGGATGCCCGTGGAGGCCTTCGTCAGCGCACGCGTGCGCCGCGGCGTGCGGCTTGTTCGTTCTCGCGTCTTCGATTTCACGACGGCCACCCTCCTTCTCCCGTCCGGGAGAACCGCCAGGCAGCAGTGCGGGGCTCGTCCGGGGAGGAGCCCCGACTTCCCGATGTCCGCGCTTCCAACTTAACTCGCCCGTCCCCGGCTTGAAAGCGCACTAAGTACCGTCGCTCGCAACTGCGGGCTGAGTAGAAACTACGGCACGCAGACGAGGGGGAGCTCGCACGAACATCAATGTTCGCGTGCGAGGCTCCCCCGGGACGACTGCAGGTACGACTACGGGCAGGTCGTGAAGGCGCTGGTGTCCTGGATGGGCTGGAACGCGGTGCCCTGAGGATTGGTGTACGTCCTGACGACACCGGTCGTCGTGTCGGTCACCGTCATGATCGTCTGCACGTTTGTTAGGCCGCCCGCAAAGAACCAGAAGCTGTTGTTATAGGCGCACCCGTCGATCACCTTGACGACCGTTTCGACATTGGACGGGCTGAAGAACCAGAAGTAGCCGGTCTCGTTGGTGAGCTTCACTGCATGTGCCGTACCCGACGACGTCGAGGCGTCAAATATGGCCTTCACCTTGAAGCGGCCGCCGTTGAGGCAGAGCTCATCGGCAGTCGAGACGCACGCCGTGCTCGCGATGGCCGGGTCGACGCGGATGCCCCAGGCGTTGGGGCCCGAGCCCGAGAACGAGGTCGTCGAATTCGCCCACGATGATCCGTTCGTGCTCTGGTACACGGGTCGTATCGCCGTCGTTGCCGAGCGATCGCCGCAGACGAGATGGTTCGCCGAGCTGAAGCGAACACCGACGTAGACGCTGTTGTCGGGCAGGACGATGCCGGAGTTCGCGAGGCTGACACTGTAGAAGTCAGAGTTCCCCGCTACCGGGATGGAGGATGCCGTCGCAGCTACCGAACCGAGGAACGTGCCCGGGATGCCGTCCGGCCCGTTGTTGTCGTAGACCACGACGTCGTACTGCAGGCTGGGGGGGCTGCCTGCATCGAGCTTCGAGAAACACGAGCAGACCTGGTCGATCCCCGTCGTTCCGGTCGGCAGGTCGAACTTCATGACGGCGTACGCGGGAGCATTCATCCCGTAGAAGTCGAGGAAGCCGCCATCGTCGTAGGTCACCCCGAGAGAGCAGTCGGACGAAGCCTCCGGCGCGGCCCCTCCGTCCCCCTTCTGGATGTGAGACAGTTTCGGCTCAGCAGCCGCTGCCGACCAGGTGAACAGCGCAAAGGCAATCGCTGCAACAGACTTTCGCATAGGGTCCCCTTCATTGCGTCGTGCGAAGCAGCAGCGGAGTTGCGAACTGCGTCGTTCACGGCTTCGAATCGGAATCTAGTCCCCTTCAGATCTGCCGGTAAGCGCACTTACTACGCTCTCGGCGGCAGGCCACGCGTAGAAAATACGGAGCGCGACGGCGTGCGGAATGGCCCGGGGCGCGGGGGGGGCTCGCGCAATTCGACGGAGCGCACGGTGTCATTCCGAAGCGATCCCGCGAAGCGGGAGAGCGAGGAATCTGCAAGAGAAGAACTGATCGATTCCGCTCAATGGATTGATCTCATGAGACGAAGGTTCTTCCGGGAGGTCGAAGCGCGGGTGCTGTATTTCTTTCGCTCCGCGCGCGACTCAGGTGCCAGAGGCGAGCAGCAGGCGCCAGCATGCACACAGTCGCAATCGAGGCAGTCCGGAAGGCAGGAATCAAGTGTCAGCAAACCAAAAGGCAGTCTGTTTCCACTGCAACGTTCAATTCGACGTGTCGAGCTCCCACTGGTGCGACTGCATCCAGCGCTCGCGATCGCTCGTCTGCCCGGACTGCGGCCTGTGCTCGTGCGCCGCTCCGGCGGAATGGAAGGTCAGCCACGGCACGTACATGCTGCGCCGTCTGCCCGATCCTCGTCTCGCAGCGCCGGCCGCGCCGGTTCAGCAGGTCGATTCCCGCCCGCTCGTGCTTGTCGTCGACGACCATGCAATCGTCCAGGCGCTCGCTCGCGAGGGACTCTCGCCTGAATTCCGCGTGATGACCGCGAGCGACGGCGCTGAAGGCTTCGCGCTCGCAAAGACCCATCGGCCCGACATCGTCATCACCGACGCGCTGATGCCGAAGCTCGACGGACGGGAGCTCTGCCGCAACATCAAGATCTTCCCGGCCACCTCCAGGACCAAGGTCGTCATCATGTCGGCGCTTTACAAGACGAAGCGGCACGAGAACGAGGCGCGGGACGAGTTCGGGGCCGACGCATTCCTGCGCAAGCCCGTCACGCTGTCGCAGCTCCGGGAAACGATTCAGTCGCTGCTGCACGTCTCTCCGACCGAGCAGATCGCACTCTGAGCGCCCCGCGCTCCGCAATCGAGCTCAGCAGCAACCAGGATCATTCAGCCGGGGCGTCGTCGAGCGCCGCACGCAATTCCCTGCTCAGGCGCGCCATCTCGAACGGCTTCTGGAGAAATCGCGCCCGATTCCCGGCGGCGTCGCGCGGGATGGCGATGTCACCGGTGTAACCCGACATCAGGATCACGCTCATGCGGGGCCAGCGCTTCCTCAGCCGCTCCGCGAGCGCAGGACCCGGGATTCCGGGCAGCAGCACGTCGCAGAGGAGAAGATCGGGAGCGGTCAGATCGGGAAGAGCGAGCGCGTCTTCTCCTCTGCCGGCAGCGACGACGTCGTAGCCGAGCAACCCGAGAAGGTCGGTCAGCACTTCGCGCGTCGCATCTTCGTCCTCCACGAGGAGAATCTTCTCACCGTGCCCCGGGAGCATCTCTCCTGCCGCACTCTGGTTCGATACACCGACGGAAGACGGCGCGACAGCCGGAAGCAGGACCCGAAGAAGGCTCCCTCTGCCGACGGCGCTATCCACCTCGATCCGCCCGCCGTGGCTCCGCACGATTCCGTACGCGAACGCGAGACCGCGCACGGATGCTCCTCTCGCTTCCTTCGCCGCCGCGAACGGCTCGAAGAGATGTTCGCGCGTAGCGTCATCGATGCCACGACCCGTGTCCTCGACTTCCAGCACGCCAAAGCCGTCGCGCGAGAACGTCCGGATCGAAAGCGTTCCTCGCGTCGGCATCGCGTCTCGCGCGTTCTGAACCAGGTTGGTCACGACCTGCTCCAACCCGGTCGCGTCTCCCTCCACCCAGAGGGGCGAAGAGTCGTCGCGACTTCCTACCGAAAGCCTGACGTTCTCCGGAAGCGCCGCGCGAAGCGTCGGCGCCATCGACTCGACGAGCCCGCGAAGGTCGACGGGCGCCTTCGCCAGCGGATGGTCGGGGGCGAACGTCAGCAGCTGCCGCGCGAACGCCGCGCCGCGCCTGATCTGCGCGTCGATCTGCTCGACCGATCCCGCCACCTCCGGAGTTCTCGAGCGAAGCGCGAGGAGCGCCGAGAGCGACGAGAGAGTCTGCAGAATGTTGTTGAAGTTGTGCGCGACTCCCCCCGCGAGGCGTCCCATCGCTTCGAGTTTCTGCGCCTCCATCAGGCGTGCTCTGCCCTGCTCGATCTCGAGCTCCGCCTGCTTGCGGAGCGTGATGTCGTTGATGACCGCTCTCCAGACGGGCGACCCGTCCGGCTCCCGCGCGGCGACCGTGGAGAGCGCGACCCAGCGCGGCTCGGCATCTTTTTGCACGAGCCTCAGCTCACACACATCCGCCGTGCCACCCGTCTCGAGCCTCCTGCGATGGAGGTAGTGGATGTCCTGATCGGCGGAGACGATGAAGCTCGTCAGCTGCCTGCCGACGATCTCCGCCCGCGAGAGGCCGAGCAGTGACGCCGCGGTGAGGTTGGCCTCGACGATCGCGCCGTCGCCGTCGACGGTCAGGTAACCGACCGGAGCGAGCTCGAACAGGTCGAAGTAACGCCCGCGCTCCGCCACCAGCTGCTCCTGAATGTTCCGGAGCTCCTCGTTCTGCATTTCGAGCTCGACCTGGTGCACCCGCAGGTCGTGCACGAGCCGTTCGACCTCGTCCACGGCAGGCAACACCTCGCGGCTTCCACCGCGAGCCTTCATCCGCTCCTCGGCGAGCCGGCGCAGTTCGACCGCGTCGTCCGGGTCCTGCCGTTTCCGCGTCATGTCGCCGTCCCGTCGCGATCGTCCGTCACTCCCGCGCAAAGCTCGCGCTCGGTCGTGGCGATCGCGTACATCTCACCCGACTCGTTCACGAGCGCTGTCGCAGTGAGAAGAATGTCGAGGGTGCGCCCGTCGCGCGTCAATCGCTTCACGGCGTAAGGCCGGAGCTGGCCGGCCGTCGCAAGCCGCGACATTTCGAGGAGAGCGTCCGCCGAGACGCCGTCAGGCGTCATGTCCTGCAGATGCATCCCGAGCGCTTCTTCCTCGCTCCACCCGTAGAGCTCGGTCGCGCTCCGGTTCCACGCGAGGATGCGGCCTCCGAGATCCTGCACCGTCATCGCGTCGCGCGTGTCGCGCGCGATGAGTGCCAGCTTACGCAGCTCCTCGGCCTCGACGACCAGGCCCCGAAGCCGCTTCATCTCCGTGATGTCGAAGAAGGTGATCACCGCTCCCTCGATCACGTTCTCGAGCGTGCGGTAAGGGCGGATCTGGAGCAGAAACCACGACCCGTTCCGCGTCTGCAGCTCCGTCTCGCTCGGGACCAGCGTGTCGAGGACCTGCTGCACGTCGGCGACGAGGCGGTCGTAGCCGACGAGATTCGAGACGATGTCGCCCACCGGCCGTCCGATGTCGGATGCGATCAAATTGACGATCTGCGTGGCCGCGGGAGTGAAGCGGGTGATGCGGATCTGATGGTCGACGAAGATCGTCCCGATGTCGTTGCCGGCCATCAGGTTGTTCATGTCGTTGTTGGAGCGCGAGAGGTCGGAGACCCGAACCTGCAGCTCGTTGTTGACCGTCGCGAGCTCTTCGTTGACCGACTGGAGCTCCTCCTTCGACGTCTCGAGCTCTTCGTTCGTCGACTGAAGCTCTTCGTTGAGTGACTGCAGCTCCTCGTTCGCGGAGGTCAGATCCTCGTTGGAGATCTCCAGCTCGCGGTTGGCAGCCTGGAGGTACTGCTCCTTCGCCTCGAGCTCGCGCTTGAGCGAATCCATCTGCGCGTCGGCGTCGACCGGGACCATCCTCGGGGAGCGATCCTGCTCGAGCTCCGCAGCTTCCATCTCTTCGAGGATGACGGAGAACAGCTCCTGGTGAGGCCGCGCCGACGAATCGGAGGATACCGGGCGCAGCGTAAGGCGCACGACGACGGAGTGACCGTTGGTCCGGACGCGAAGACCAGACTCCGACACCGGCTCGCGATTTGCCGCGACGGCACGCAGCGCGGAGGCAAGCGGCTGCCTCAGCCCTTCGCGAGCCATCTTGAGAACATTCATGCCCGCCTCGCCGGACGCGGGCTCGAGGTAGTTCCCGGTGCGCCCGTGCAGGTAGAGGATTTCACCCGCCGCGGTCACGAGCAATGCGGCCGAGCGGTGGTGCTCGAGCAGCGACGCTTCCGTCAGCTCGCGAAGGCGAAGCCGTCCTCCGGCAGCCGCTCCGGTCGGCGATTTCTCGACGTGGGAGCCCGCACCCGAAGGCGGCGCGCTCGGCCCAGCCTCGCGAGGCGGCGCCCCGAGGTGCTCTCTGCGAACGTAGAGCTTCGCCTTCTGATCGACGACGGAGAAGATCTCCATATGCTCGACCACGCTTTCGGACGAGCCGAGGAAGAGCATTCCTCCCGGGTTCAGCGCGTAGTGAAACTTCGGAATGATCCTGCGCTGCAGCTCGGCGCTCATGTAGATCAGCAGGTTCCGGCAGCTGACGAGGTCGAGCCTGGAGAAGGGCGGATCGCGAATCACGTCGTGCTCCGCGAAGGCGATCATGTCGCGAATCGACTTCCGCACGCGATACGCATCCCGCCCCGGCACCGGCGAGAAGAATCGCGCGAGGCGTTCGGGCGAGACATCGGTGGTGATGCTCGACGGATAAGTCCCGCTTCGCGCCTCGCCGATGGCGTTTGCATCGATGTCGGTGGCGAAGAGCTGAATCTTCGCGCTCCCCTTGAGCTCCTCGAGCCGCTCGTGCAGCAGGATGGCGAGCGAGTAGGCCTCTTCGCCCGTCGAGCATCCCGCGACCCAGACGCGGATCAATCCGTCCGCATTTCCGGGGCCCGGAAGGAGGCGCGGCAGCACGATCGTCTCGAGCGCTGCGAACGCTTCCGCGTCGCGGAAAAACGAGGTGACTCCGATCAACAGGTCGCGGAAGAGCGCGTCGACTTCGGCTGCATTTCCACGGAGATAGCGGAGGTAGTCGTCCTGCGACTCGATCTGATGGACGGCCATCCGTCGCTCGACCCGTCGCAGAACCGTGTTCGGCTTGTACTGGGAGAAGTCGCGTTTCGTGCGGGCGAGCAACAGCTTGAAGATCGGCTTGAGTGAATCGTCCCCTTCGGCGACGCGCGCCGCGGGCACGTGTCGCGCCCGCGCGAAAGCCTGTCCGGCATACGCGATGATCTGTGCCGGCATCTCCTCGGGGCGCAGAACGAAGTCGACGAGACCGGTCGCGATGGCGGCGAGCGGCATGCCGTCGTACTCGCACGACGCGGGCTCCTGCGCCATCGCCATGCCGCCGGCTCCCTTGATCGCGCGAACGCCGAGCGCGCCGTCGCTCCCCGTTCCGGACAGAACGACGCAGATCGCCTGCTCCGCGCGGTCTTCGGCGAGCGAGCGGAAGAAGAAATCGATCGGAAGGCGCTGCCCGCGCGGAGAGGCCGGCGCCAGCAGGCGAAGCTTCCCGCCCCGCAGCTCCATGTCGCGGTTAGGGGGAATGATGTAGGCCGTATCGGGCGCCGGCTCCATGCCGTCCTCGACCTCGAGCACCTGCATCCTCGTGTAGCGGCGGACGAGCTCGGCAAGGAGGCTCTTGTGGTCGGGAGCGAGATGCTGCACGAGCACGAAGGCCATCCCGCTCGAGACGGCCGGGGGCATGCCGGAGAAAAACTGCTCGAACGCCCCGAGACCTCCCGCCGACGCACCGATGCCGACGATCGGAAACCCGGGGACCGGAGCCGGGGAGACCCGTTCGTCCCCGGCGCCCTTCGTGGCGCGGGTGGGATGGCGCGTCGAACGCGCCTTCGATTTTTTCGTCGAGGTCACACTGTGCCTCTGCTTCGCGTCCTGGTACGGCACGATTCGATCGCGCCGTCATCCGCACCGCGCGGGAGACGCCGAACGATTGCGGCAACCCCGAAGGAAGGGAGCACGGGGCTTCTTTCCCGGACTCTGTGCGATCGTGCCGCTGGTGTACGCCTCCACTCATACCACCAATGCCCCCAACGACCAACAGAACGCACGGATGCAGCACACCGCCCGGATTCTCGCGAGGGCGTTCGGTGGTTAGGCTGCCCGCGCGTCACACCGGGAACGTCAACGGATCGGGATAGCGGTATCGAAATCCGCATCGCTCCCGGAACTTCCGGTTGTCGACGATCTTCCAAGGCTCGCCCGTCGCCTCGAAGCGCGGCTCGTCCATCCCCGTTCGCTTCGCGAGCTCGCGGTAGAACTCCCCTTTCGTCGGATGCTCGTCGGCGCAGATGTTGAAGGTGTCCGCGACCGGCGCTTCGAGGACGCGGAGGATCGCGTTCACCACGTCCGACTGCTCCACGAAGTTCACCGGGGCGATCTCGTCGACGACGACCCCAGCCCGGAGCACGTAAGGCATAATGAGACGGCCCGGCCCGAAGAGACCCGCGCAGCGAAGGATCGTCGCCTTGCGGCCATCCTCTTTATATGCGTCCTCAACGCGGCGGAGCGGGTGATCGTCCAGCGCGTCGTCCTCCACGACCCGGCTTCCCGCGGCCGGGTAGACAGACGTCGTGCTGATCTGCACGACGTGCGACGCCCGTGTCGTCGCGATCGCCTTCGCGACCGCGCGCGACTGTGCGAGTGGATCGAGTTCGCGCGCCGGCGGAATCGCGACCACGATCGCATCGACGTCCCGCAGCCCGTCGACGTCGCCCTCGGCATCTGAAGTGAACCTCACGACGAGCGCTTCGACGCCGATGGACGCGAGCCGCGCGGCGCTCTCCAGAGACCCGGTCGTGCCCACCACGCGCACGCCCGACGCGACGAGCCGCAACGCGAGCGCGCTCCCCAGCCAGCCGCAGCCGATGATGCCGATCGATCGGGACATGACGCCGCCACGATAACCCAGGCCACCCGGGTGGAGATCGCGGCTGTCAGATGAGCATCGGCCGTGTGTTCCGGAACACGGATCGGGGAGCGGAACCGGGCGTAGCCTCCCGGATGTCGTCGTCGCGGCTCGAGCCGCGACGAAAGGGAGCAATGAAGATGAACGCTCGTGTCCTCGCCCTGCTGGCCCTTCTCTCCCCCTTCGCGGCGCTCGCTGCGCAGCCCGACAAAACCGGCTGCACCGATCACCCGCTCTTCCCGACGCGCATGCCCGGCTACCACATCACCGCGTGTGAGGCCAAGGAGTTCGACGCCTACCAGTTCTACGCGTCGAAGGGGCCGAAGCGGACGGTCGAAGGGAAGTTCACGTTCATCACCTACACGGCCGACACGCCGAAGGACGACCAGACCGGCGTTGCCGTGGTCCGCAACTACGAGAATGCGATCAGGAAGATCGGCGGCACGATCGTCGACTCGGTTCCGAACTGGTGGGTCATCGGCACCGTCGTCGTCGACGGCAGAGAAGTCTGGGCGCAGGCCGAGAGGGGCAACGGCAAGATCTGGCTCCGGATCGTCGAGAAGCAGCCGATGACGCAGCACGTCACCGCAGACGCCGCCTCGTTCGGCAACGACCTGAAGGCGACCGGCCACGTCGCCGTCTACGGGATCTTCTTCGACACCGGGAAGGCAGTCGTCAAACCGGAGTCGACGCCGGCGCTCGCCGAGGTGGCGAAGCTGCTCGCGGCCGATCCCGCGCTGAAACTCTGGGTCGTCGGCCACACCGACTCGGTCGGCGCGGTCGATGCGAACATGAAGCTCGCGCAGGTGCGCGCCGAAGCGGTCGTGGCAGCACTGACGACGACGCACGGCGTCGCGGCGTCGCGCCTGAAGGCGTATGGCGTCGGTCCGCTCGCCCCGGTGGCGTCGAACGCAGCCGAGGACGGCCGCGCGAAGAATCGCCGCGTCGAGCTCGTGAAGCAGTAAGGGCGGGGGAGTGCGCCGCAGGCGGGTGCGCTCACCGTTCGGAGCGTGTCTTTTCGAAGCGAGGAATCCGCCCCATCTGCGACACCCGAGGGGGTTGTCGTCCCGACGACTGACCCCGCGAAGCGGGGAAAGGAGGAGGGACCTCGCAGGCTGGTACTCACGTGCCACGAGCCCGAGCGTTCGCGACGAATCTCGACTGTACCAGCCTGCGAGATCCCTCCTTCCGCTCCCGCTGCGCGGGATCGGTCGTCGGGATGACAATCCGAACGCTCCTCGACATCGGCACGAGCCGCGCCGCTGATCAGAGTTTCTTTCCCGGGGACCCGACGAAGACGACCGATCCGCGATCGCGCTTGCCGGCCGGCCTCATGCGACCACGATCTCCCCGAGCGCCTCGGTTAGGCGGTCGATCTCGTCGAACGTGTTGTAGTGAACCATGCTGACGCGGAGCACCCCGCGCTCCAGGTCGATGCCGAGCGCATCGAGCAGCCTGGCGGCGTAGAAGTGCCCGGCACCGACGGCGATCTCCCTCTGTGCGAGACGCCGCGCCAGCTCCGCAGGAGCGACGCGGTCCGAGCGGATCGAGACGACCGAGCTGCGCGTCTCCATCGCCTCCGTCCCGCGACCGACGACGTGAAGCCCAGGCAGCTCCGCGAGCTTCGCGAGCAGTCTCCTCGTCAGCTCGATCTCGTGCTCCTTGATCAGCCCGAACACCGCCTCCGTGCGGCGGCGGAGGCTCCCCTCGCTCTCCGAGAAGTGATAGCCGTACAACTCGTCGACGTACTCTGCGAGGCCTGCAAGCGACCCGATCTCGGCGTGCAGCGGACCGGTCGGATTGAGCCGGTAGTTAGGCTTCGTCTCGTTGAAGTAGTGCCCCTGCCCCTTCGTCTTCGCGAGCCCCTCGTCCGATCCCCACATCACCCCGAGATGCGTGGCAAAGGTCTTGTAGGTGGAGAAGAGGAGGAAATCGACGCCGCACGCCTCGGCGTCGGGAATCCAGTGCGGCGCGAAGGAGACCGCGTCGCCGACGACGAGAGCGCCGTGGCGCTTCGCGATCGCGACGATCTTCGCAACAGGGTTCTGCGTCGCGACGATGTTGGACGAGAGCGAGAAGCAGACGACGCGCGTCCTCGGGCCGACGAGCGTTTCGAGCTCGTCGGTGGGCAACTCGCCCGCCTCGTCGACGCGCCACTCACGGATCACGACCCCGAACTCCTCGAGGCGCCGCCAGCAGCCGACGTTCGCCTCGTGGTCCTGGTTCGTGACGACGATCTCGTCACCGGCGGCGAGGCCCGGGCGGAGCGCGTGCGCGAGCACGTAAAGGTTCGCGGTCGTCGAAGGCCCGAGCGTCAGGCTCTCCCGCCGCGCGTTGAGCATCCCCGCGACCGCCGCATACCCGGCGTCCATCGCCTCACCGGCGTGCTGCGCCATCCACGACGGCCCGTACGGCTGCGCCTTGTACTCCGTCATGAAGGCGTGCAGCCGGTCGACGACCTGCCGGCAGACGTAACTGCCGCCGGCGTTCTCGAAGAACGCCCAGTTCTTCGTCGGCTGGCAAGCGAACGCGGGGAAGAGCGACCGGACGAATTCGACGTCGAGCTTCATGGCCATCACCTCGTCCGGCGATTCTACGCGCGGCCGCAGGCACGCGCGTCACTTCGCCTTTCCGCCTCTCGCCGGGCCGTGCTACGCCTCGTAGCCGAGCTCGCGGAGCAGCTCGCCCGCGACCGCAGAGAACGCCTCCTTTTCGTCGGCGGTCAGCTGCTCGCGCCACACTCCGATGCGCGATTCGTCCGGGGGAGAGCCGGCGAGGCGGTGCTTTTCGAGCCGCGACTCGCGCGTGACGACGCGCCCGTCGGGAAGCCGCTGATCGCCGACCTCGCCTAACCGCGACTCCGCCGTCCGGTGATACTCCAGCATCGCATCGTCGAACGGGAGATCGAGGAATCGGCAGAGCTTCCCGAGCGTGACACGCGTGTCGCGAAGCAGCTCCTCGTAGCGGATCTCGAGGTAATGGCGGCGCCGGGATCCTTCCGAACGCAGCTCTCTGACCGTCTCGGCCCAGTGCCGCGCAAGCCCCGCCATGTCGCCCGCGGGAGTGAACCACTGCTGCCTGAGCGACAGCGCGACGTCGCGCCCGTCCCTGACGATGTGCACGAAACGGGCCTCGGGGAGAAGCTGCTCGATCCTCGCCATGTGGTGGCCGTAGGCGGGCGTCTTGTCGCCCCATCGCGCCTTGCCGCGACTCCCGGTATAGAGCGCGTAGACTCGCCGCGCCCCTTCGGACACCGAGAACGCGGGCAGCTTCGCAATCTCGTCCGCGAGCAGCTCCGAGGAAATGCCGAGATCGGGCCAGGTGTGGAAGCCCGACACCGCGCGGCAGAACTCGTCCGCCGTCACCGCGCGGAGCTCCACCTCGGGGCGCCGCAGAAACGGGAGCAGGAAGTACGACTCGGGAGGAATCGAAAGCTCCGGGTGCGCGTCGAGCATGAGGCGCAGCAGCGTCGTGCCGGAGCGCGCGACGCCGACGATGAACGGCGCCGCGGGAGGAGCAGCCGGCCTCCTGAGGAGATCAAGCCATCGGCTCATAGTGGCGTCCCGCCGGCACGGTCTCCAGGGCGAGCCCCGTCTCGTCGGTCAGGTAGCCGTACCCGATCGACTGGTGCTCGTTGTCCGGATCGAGCTGCTCGTATCGCTGCCTCCGCGCGAGCCGGTCGGCAGCGCGGATCATCCGGAGGTGATAGACGATCACGTCGGCGGTCGGGCAGTCGCCGCTCCTCAGGCTGTTGAGCGGCGCCCAGTAGCCGTGGAATGCGCGGTCGTCGAATCGATGGTCGGCCCGCGCGCGAAAGAGCCTCGGCGGCTGCTTGCTACCCCAGACTCCGTCGACCCGGTACCGGTCGGGCGCATTCCAGAGCTCGCGAAGCGTCACCCGGTAGGCGAGATTCGCTTCCCTGCCGGCGCGCGCGATCTCCGCCTCCACCTTCTCGCGAAAGCCGGACTCGAGCCGCTCGTCGGCGTCGACGACGATGATCCACTCCGCGCCGTGGCGAAGCGCCGCCTCGACGAGCAGCCGCCGGTTGCGCGGCTCGTCCCAGACGTGCGGCACGCGCGCCGGAAGCCGCATGAGCTCGACGAGCGAAGGATGCGCTGCGAGAATCGCGGCGGAGCGGTCCGTGGAGCCGTCGTCGAGGGCGACGATGCCGTCGACCTGCGGCGCGACGTTCGCGAGCCAGCCGGGAAGATGCGCGGCCTCGTCGTGAACGGCGAGTAGCGCGAGCAGGCGGTGCCTCCTCGCCGGCGCGCCTTCCTCCCCTCCCTCTCCTCGCGCGCCTAACGCACCGAGGGCGTAGCTCGCGGCGGCGGGAAGGAGAAACGGCACGGCGGCGGCGACGAACGCCCGCTCGCCGGGCAGGCACCCCCGCCACGCGGCGCGGGCGAGCGCGGGGATTCTCGCGACGGCATTCCGCGCAACCCGCCAGCGGAGGTCTCCGCCGGTAAGCCGGCGGAGGCCCGTCGCCATCCGCCCGCCACGCGCGCGCTGGTCGCCTAACAGGCCGCGCAGAGAGACCGGATGCGCGTGGGAGGCCCGAACGTCGGGAGCCCAGTCGACCGGGACGCCGGCGAGGCGCTCGTTGAGCTCCGAGTCCTCGCCGACGCGAAGGTCCTCGCGAAAGATCCCGAACCGGTCGAAGAGGCGCCGGTCGTAGCTGATGCCGTAGTGCACGGCGCGGCTCGCGGGCAGGCCGGGCATCCGGGTCGAGAAGAGCGCGACGTGCGAAACCCACGACCAGAGGTTCCGTGCGGTGAGATTGGTCACCGCGCTCGACACCATGAGGGAGCCGGCGCGGTGCCGCGCGAGCCTGCCGGCGGCCCAGCCCGGCTCCGCGATGCAGTCGGCCGCGAGGAACGCGAGATACGGAGCGCGCGTCGCGAGTATCCCTTCGTTCCTCGTCGCTCCAGGCCAGAGGAGCGACGCGTGGCTGATCACTCTTGCGTCGATTCCAGCGACCTTCAGGCTCGCGGCCGGATCGCCACCGCCCGAGTTCACGACGACGATCTCGACGGGCTCATCCTGATCGAGCAGAGAGCGGACCGCCGGAACGAGCGAGGGAGGGTTGCCGAGGCTCATCACGACGCAGGCGAGCTCGGGCCCCTCGGACGGGTCGCGCGGGGGAAGCGGTGGAAATGCGGAGCGGGCAGGGTCTGCAGGTCGCGGCTCTCCCTGTTCGTCCCGATCGCCGACATCGGCCGAGGGAGCCGGCGACGACGCGAACCTCGACCGACCCCGCTTGAACGGTGAGGCGAAGAGGCGGTACGCACGGCGAGCGAAGGATACGCGCGCCACTTTTTCGTAAAGACGCCACGTCAGTGTGCCGCGCTGTCGATCGAGTTCCGCGCGCAAGGCGCGCGACTCCTCCATCAACCGGCCGTGCTCCGATTGCAGCGCGACGACGTCATGCCTCTGCTGCGACAGCGAGAGCGAGAGCCATCGTGCGTACGCGGAGATGCTGCGGCTCTCAGCGATCGCGCGCTCCTCCACCGGCGCGCCCGCCCGTGTGACTTCCCACGCGGTGAGCGTCGTCGCGTAAAGATCGGTGATCCTGTCGATCGTCGCGCGCATCGAGCTCCGCGAACGGATCTCCGCGGAGACCGCCGCGGCGTCGGCCGCGTCGTACGCGCGCAGCTGTTCGAGAGCCCAATCGACCGTGATCGGACGGTCCATCGCCTGGATGCCGAAGTTCTGCCGCAACAGACGGTCGAGGTTCGCGCGCGCGACCATCGGGCCCGCGCCTTCCTTCCCACAGCAAATCACCGCCGCGCCGACAGCGAGGCTCTCGAGCGCCGCCCGCCCGCGTGCGAAGACGACGTCATAGCGTCCAAGCAATCGTTCCGGTTCGCTCACGGCGTTGCCGTAGTAGAGCCCGAGGACGTCGAGCGCGACGCCCGCAAGCGCGCACGCCTCACGGATGGCCTGCGCATAGCCGTCGGGCATCGCGTGGTTGTCGAAGAGGAGCGCCGTTCGCGGCGACGAGGCGAGCGGCGCTGCGCGCGGCAGAAACCTCGCCATGTCGACGAAATTGCCGATGATGGTCGTTCGCTCGAGCGGAACGCCGCGCTCGTACACGATGCGATCGCGCACCGCTTCGCTCACGGCGACGTAGGCGAGAATGCGCGGATGGACTGGAGGAGTCTCCTCCCACGGCAGCCAGCCGTGGCAGACATAGACCGCCGGCACGCCGGGGAATCGCGCGAGCGCCGACATCGTCTCGAGGTGATGCTGCCCGTGGATCAGATCGGGAGCCGAGCCGATCGACGCCGGGTCGTCGACCACCGGAATCGTGGCGCGCCTGATCTCGCGCGCCACGTCGCCGAGGCGTGGGCTGTACACCATCGGCCGGTGTCCTCGCCTCAGGAGCTCGAGCGCGAGATCGCGCACGTAGAGCTCGGAGCCGGCGCGATTCTCGAGGGCGGTGTTCGTGATCAGAACGCGGAGCGGGCGAGGGACATCAGGCACGCACGCATTATAGACGGCCGGCGCGGGCCGGGATTCGAGCTGCGGGCAGCCGCGCGTCCGCCACACCGATCTCCACGCGCAGGCTCAGAACAGCTGATCGATCCTTGCCAGTTCCGCGCGCGCGTCGCGCTGGAAGTAGAGATTCCACGGAACCGTGTTCTCGGGCGTGTGCGAATCCTGCGCGATCACCCATTCGAGGTCGCGGCGGAACGCGTCGCGATCGCCGCGTCACCGCCCGCCTTCATACGGCCGTGCGCGATCGAGGAACTCGTCCCAGACGAGGGTCCACGCCCCAAAATCGTGCTTGCCTGAGACCGGGTAGACGCGCTCCGGCGGCAGCATCCCGGCAAGTAGTCGGTTCGAGCGATCAAAGCCGTCGGAGGTGCCCCAGCCGAGGTAGACTGGGACCGACTCCGCGCCGGGCCGCCCTCGGGAGAGCCACGACCAGATCGTGCGCCCCACGTCGTCGTCGGCGATCGTTTCGGGCGCCCGCCACCCGACGGGACCGCCTGCCGCCTCGATCTCGTCGATCACCTTCTCGTCGCCGAGAAACGGCGCGATCGCCACGACTCCCGCGACGTCGCCCGGGTGCTCCTTGAGGTAGATCAGCCCGCCGAGCCCGCCTAACGACGTGCCGGCGATCCAGATCTCGTCGTAGCCGGCGGCGCGCGCCGGATCGACGACGTCCTTCTTCAGCCGCTCGATGATCGTGCGGGTGCGGTAGTAGCCGAGATGGGCGTCGACGGCGACGAGGTCGGCGTGGAGGCCGCGCGCGAAGACGGAATCGGCCCAGCGCGCGTTCGCGAAGCCTTCAGGCTCGGCGAAACGTCCGGGCAACAGAACGACGAGGCAGTTCCCCGGGCGGCGGGGCGTCAGCTCGAGCGTGCGGATCGGCACCGCGGGAGTGCCGAGCTCGGCGCACGAAGCGAGCAGGAGCGAGGCGAGCAGGGCCGTCGACGCGGCAGTGAACGTCGTAAACCGTCGCATGGTGAGGAGCGCGCATCAGCGTTGCAACGGCTCAGGCTAGAGCCTCGCAGCGTCCGGCGCAAGGCGGGGATCGCGCATGCAAGCTTCACGAGCGCGCCGAACGCGCCGGTCGCCAGCGACTCGCCGCCGCGCACCGACCGGCCCCGTGCACTTCGACCGATAGCTCGAATTAATGCGTCTCAACGCTCGCTTCGAGCATCTCGATGCGTAAAATCGCCGCATGGAATGGCTGAACTACCATCACCTGCTCTACTTCTGGGTCGTCGCGCGCGAGGGGAGCATCGCGAAGGCGACCGAGGTGCTCAACCTCACGCAGCCGACGATCAGCGCGCAGCTCAAGACGCTCGAGGAGTCGCTCGGGGAGAAACTGTTCCAGAAGAAGGGGCGCGGGCTCGCGCTCACCGAGGTCGGCCGCGTCGTCCTGCGGTACGCCGAGGAGATCTTCACGCTCGGCCAGGAGCTGAAGGACACGGTGAAGGGAAGGCCGTCGGGGAGGATTCCGAAGCTCGTCGTCGGGATCGCCGACGTGGTGCCGAAGCTGATCGCGTACCGTCTCGTGCTGCCCGCGTTCGAGCTGGAGCAGGGGATCGAGATCGTCTGCCTCGAGGACTCGCCTAACCGCCTCCTCGCGAGCCTCGCGCTTCACGAGCTCGACCTCGTCATCTCCGACGCGCCGATCGGCGCCGGCGTCGCGGTGCGCGCCTTCAACCACCTCCTCGGCGAGAGCGGCGTCACCGTCTTCGGATCGTCCGCGCTCGCCGCGAAACACCGGAAGGGCTTTCCCCGCTCGCTCGAAGGCGCGCCGATGCTCGTGCCCGCGGCGGGCGCCGATCTGCGGCGCATGCTCGACCAGTGGCTCGCCACGAACGACGTGCGCCCGCGCGTCGTGGCCGAGTTCGCCGACAGCGCGCTCATGAAGATCTTCGGCCAGCAGGGGCTCGGCCTCTTCGCCGGAACGACCGCGATCGAGAAGGAGATCTGCCGCCAGCACGACGTCGTCGTCGTCGGCAGGATCCCGGAGCTCCGCGAGCGTTACTACGTCATCTCCGCCGAGCGACGCATCAAGCATCCCGCCGTCATCGCGATCACGAACCGCGCGAAGGCGCTGTTCGTCGAAGAGGTCGAACGAACGAGGTGACGCCCGGGAGTTCGGCCCTCCGCTGCTCTACCGGTCGAGCAGATGAGACGTCGCCGGGCTCGCGTCGCCCGTCGCAGGCGATCCCCGGGCGCCCAGCTCGACGATCGTGTTGTTCCGTTCGTCGAAGACGAGAACGATCGCGCGCGAGTCGGCCATCTTGCGCGCGAGAGCGGCGACGTCGATCGGCACCGTCCCGTTCGCGTAGCGCCCCGGCTCGACGGTCGCCGACGTCGTGTAGAGCTTGAGCCTCTCCGGAGGGAGAGCTCCGTGGAGCGCCAGCCGCATCATTGGCCAGGTGCCGTTGACGAACGCATAGGCGCCCATCCCGTCGCGGACGATCTTGCCCGGCAGGTTGACGAGCGCGACCTCGTCGACCGAGAGCGCGCGCGGCTCGACGATCTCGCGGATCCTTCGCGCCGCGACCGTTGCTTCGCGGTGGAGCGCCGCGACGTCGTCGATGTCGCTCTTCGCCCCCGCGGCCAGCAGCCCGAAGGTGACGAAGGCGAGGGTCGCCGACACGGCGGCGGGCTCGCGGCCGGTCATCGAGCCCAACCGATCGCAGACGCGGAAGATGCCCCACGCCATCAGCAGCGCCGCGGGCATCGCCGCCAGGAGGTACATGCGCGACTGCATCGTCGTCGCCACCGACGTGACGAAAACGTAGTCCCAGAACCAGAGGAGGAGGAACGGAATCGCCGGTTGCCGGCTCCTGAAGAGCGCGAACAGCGTCGCGATGCCGAGCACGGCAAGCCACGCGACGATCGTCGCGTAATGACGGTGGCTGAAGATCGCCGGGGCGGGGCAGAATCCGTAGAAGAGCGCGTGCGTCGGGCCGTCGGAGCCGCGAAGCGTCACGATTCCGAGCACCGCGCGCACGACGTAGTGCAGCCGCAGGGCGACGTCGCTTCCGTATGACGGGAGGAAGAACGCGGTGTTGCCCGCGCGCACCGCGAGAGCCTTCGAGACCAGCATCGGGGCGAGCGCTACGACCGACACCACGAGCAACCCACGCGACCTTGCCCACATCTGCCGCCACGAGCGGTCGCCCCCTTCCGGAGGAATCAGCGCCGCGTAGATCACGCCGGCAGGAAGCAGCGAGATCGCCGGCTCGTAGGTGAAGAACGAGAGGACCGCGGCAAGGCCGAACATCAGGAGCCATCGCAGCGACTTCTCGCCGCGAATGGCGCGATGCACCGCGTAGAGCCCGGCGAGTTGCAGTAGCGCGGCGACGAACTGGAAGTTGCCGATCACGGGCCACATCGTGAGCTCGTAGAAGCTGGCGTTCGCGAGCAGCAGCAGCGAAGCGAGCAGCGCGACGAGCGGGCGCCCGAAGAGCCGTAGCCCGAGGAAGTAGACGCCCCAGGCGACGAGCAGGAGCTCTCCGAGATTGGCGAGCTGATAGCCCGGCTCCCAGAGCCCGAACGTCTTCCAGAGAATCGTCGAAACGAAGTGCGTGACCGGAATGACATGATAGCCGAGCGACGCGAACAGAGCTTCGGGCAGTCCGCGATCAGCGATCCCTAACAGCTCCCACGCGTCCGAGATCACCCCGCAACGCCTCGCCGGCCAGTAGAGAATGGTCAGCACCAGGCCGAGCAGCGCAAGCACCGGCATCGCCGCGTCGTCCCGGCGCATTAGGCTCGCAGCTCGGTCCCGCAGGCGACGGATCACTCGACCCGATGCTAGTCGCGCCGGGCGGACGAGTAAAGGATCGGACCGGCTCGCCGCGCGGAGCGAGCTCGTAACCGAAAGGATCGCTTCCGCTCGCGCGAATCTCGCGGGACGGGGATGCGCGGGGAGAAAAGCGCCGGCTTTCAATGCAGGCGCGAGGCTGGGGCATCGTGTTCAAGCCTCTGGTTCGTCGAGGCTTTCGAGTTTCGGCTTCGTCGACGGGTGCCCGGTTTCTCACGACTCACCCGCGAAAATCACGAGACGGGCGCAGCTGCATCTCCCACCCTTCTCCCGTTTCTGGCATCATGAGCGGCTGACACCCATGGCATTCAACTGCATTTCCTGCAAGTCCGAGATCGATCCGGAGTCGAAGGCCTGCCCGCGCTGCGGCGACCAGATCACCGATTTCCTTCGCACTTACCAGCAGCAGCTGCTCGACGGCAAGTACGAGTTGCTCGAGCGGCTCGGCCGCGGCGGCATGGGCGAGGTCTACAAGGTGATGCACACGCACCTTCACACGATTCGCGTCGTGAAGGTCATGCGTCCCCAGCTGACGGGCGACCAGACGCTGAACGACCGCTTCATCCGCGAGGCCAAGCTCGCCACGCGCATCCAGCACCAGAACGTCGCGACGCTCCACGACTTCTCGTCGCTCCCCGACGGCTCGTACTACATGATCTGGGAGTACATCGACGGGCTGAACCTTGCGGCGCTGATCCGCCGCGACGGCCGGCTCGGGATCCGGACGGTCATCGACATCGCGATCCAGACACTCCAGGGGCTCGAGTCGATCCACGCGGCAGGCATCGTCCATCGCGACATCAGCCCCGAGAACATCATGGTCTCGAGCGACTCGACGGGAACGCTCAAGGTCAAGCTCATCGATCTCGGCATCGCGAAAAGCGATGCGGTCGACAACACGCAGACCGCCACCGGAATGTTCGTCGGCAAGTGGAAGTACGCCTCGCCCGAGCACCTCGGGATGATGGAGAACGGCGAGCAGATCGACGGCCGCGCCGATCTCTATTCGTTCGGCATCGTCCTCTACGAAATGCTCGCGGGGCGCCCGCCGTTCGAGGCGACGACCCCGGGCCAGTACCTCGTCGTCCACTCCCGCGAAACCGCGAATCCGCTCGTCGAGCGCCCGATCACCTTCCCCGACGCGCCCGGCCTCGAGAACGTGCTGCACAAGGCGCTCGAGAAGAAGCGCGAGCTCCGCTTCGCCAACGCGCGCGATTTCGCGCGGTCGCTCGGCGAAGTGCTCAGCAGGATGCAGGGAGTCAACGACGTACCGACGGCGATCACGCCGCTGCCGAGCTACCAGGGAGCGACTGCCCCGGGCTACGGCACGACCGCGCCGCCGACGATGATGCAGACGCCGACGCCGATTCCGGGACAGCCCGGAGCGTTCGATCCGACGATGGCAGTGCCTCAGCCCGGCGCGCACGCAGCGACGATGTTCGTCCCCGCGCCCGGCGCTCAGTCGCCGACGATCGCGGTGCAGTCCCCGTCGGGAGCGTTCGTGCCACCTCCGCCCCCCGGAGCGCCGTTCCAGCAGACCGCGCCCGGCGCGGCGCCGCAGCAGTATTACCAGACGACGCCCGGCGCGCCCCAGACGGTGCTCACCTCGCCCGGCGTGCAGCCGCCGAAGAAGTCGAGCGGCGCGATGTTCGCGGTGTTAGGCGCCGTCGGCGCGCTCGTCCTGCTTCTCGCCGCCGCCGGCGGATGGTTCCTCTACAGGCAGATGAACAACGCTCCTCCGGAGCAGACCGCATCGACGACCACGACGACCACGACCGAAACGACGACCGCGCCGCCGAGCGGAACGACGCTCGACGTCGCCGTGACTACGGCGACGACCGCGACGACGCCCGCGACCGATACGACGAGCACGCTCGTCGAGATCGCGCCGACGACCACGACGGCGACGCCGCCGGTGATTCCCCCGACGACCACCACGACGACGCCGAGGACGACCACGACCGAGCCGGTCAGGCCGAAGCCGCCGGTGACGGAAACGACGACCGAGCCGGAGCCGCCGGTATCGACGGCTGACGACTCGATCCCGACTTCCGGCCCGTTCGGCCGCCGCTCCCGCAATCTCGTCAAAGACGAGACCTACAGCCGCGGCTTCAAGCGCGGCATCATCCGCAACTACGACGACATGTGGGCCGGCACCGACGTCGATTGGGCCTCGGTCGCCCGCGGCGTGAAGCTCTCGCAGTACAAGATCAAGGTCGGCCCGTTCCGGAACCTGACGCGCTTCAACAGCCCCGGGCTCCGCCACGTTCTCGAGGTGCAGCTCCAGGAAGAGTTCGACGGGATCGCCGGGCCGAAGGGGACGCTCACGACGCAGAACGCGATCATCTGGGCCTCCGACGCGGAAGACGGCCAGAAGGGGCTCGGCATTGAAATGATCTTCCGGAACTCCGACGGCGAGGTCGTCGCCAAGCTCCGGAACTTCGTGAGGGACTACGCTCCCGAAGATGCGGCGAACGAAATGCTCGAGCAGCTGACCGACTTCGTCGAAGATCACCCCGTCATCAAATGAGCCCGCCTCACGCCGTCCGGAGGATCGCCGTCTTCTGCGGCTCGGCGACCGGCCGCGACGAGCGGCACGTCACCGCGGCGCGGGAGCTCGGCCACGCGATGGTCGCCCGCGGAATCGGCCTCGTCTACGGCGGCGGCAGCATCGGCCTGATGGGAACGATCGCCGACGCCGTGCTCGAACGGGGCGGCGAGGTGATCGGCGTCATCCCTCGCACGCTCTGGGAACGCGAGGTCGGCCACCGTGGCCTCACCGACCTGCGCATCGTCGAGACGATGCACGAGCGGAAGGCGATGATGGCGGAGAATGCCGACGCCTTCGTCGCACTGCCGGGCGGGCTGGGAACGCTCGAGGAGCTCTTCGAGGCGTGGACCTGGTCGCAGTTAGGCCTCCACCGCAAGCCGTGCGCGATCCTCGACGCGACCGGCTACTACGACGACCTCGTCTCGTTCCTCGACAAGTCGGTCGACGCCGGATTCATCGGCTCCACGAACCGCGCCATGCTCATCGTCGAGCGCGACCCCGCCACGCTGTTCGAGCGACTCGCTGAATACGCGCCGCCCGCGGTGTCGCAGTGGATTGATGCGAAGACGGTGTGACGCGGAGTTGTTAGTTGTTAGTTGTTAGTTGTTAGACGTGCATGGGATGCTGAGGCCGTTCACCCGAGATCCAGGCGTGAGCGGCCGAACAGAGACGCACCCCGTAGCGCAGCTGGTACGCACAACTACCCACGCCTGTCTAACAACTAACAACTAAAAACTAACAACTCCCCTACCCCCCGCTCACCGCCGGCAGGATCACGATCTCGCTCCGCGGGTGAACCGGAGTCGCGAGACCGGCGGCGAAGCGGATGCTCTCGCCGTCGACGAAGATGTTCACGTGAGGCCTCACTTCGCCGCGCTCGGTGAGGATGCGGTCGCGCACGCCGGGACAGCTTGTCCAGAGCAGTCCCAGCGCGTCGGCGAGCGACCGCGCGTCACCGTCGACACGGACCTCGTCGCGGCTTCCCGCGAGATCGCGCAGCGGCTCCGGGATCACGAAGATCATTTGCTTTGCTTCGCCTTCTTCCGCGGAAGCGAGACGACCGCCGCTTTCACTGAGACGACAGGAGGCAGCCCGTCGACCATCAGCTCCCAGTTCTTGCCTTCGTCGGCCGACCCGAAGAGCTTTCCGCTCCGCGTTCCGAAGTAGACGCCGACGGGGTCGAGCGAGTCGATCGCGAGCGAGTCGCGAAGCACCGTCTCGTGCGCCCCCTTCTGCGGCAGTCCCTTCGTCATCGGCTTCCAGCTCTCGCCGCCGTCGCGCGTCCGGTAGACGCGCAGCTTTCCGCCCGGCGTGCAGCGGAAGCCGTCCGACTCGAGCGGCACGATCCAGGCGGTGTCGGGATCGTCGGGATGAGTCGCCATCGCGAAACCGAAATCGCTCGGCACGCCGTTCGCGACGTCGCGCCAGCTCTCGCCGCGATCGTCGCTCCGGTAGAGGCCCCAGTGATTCTGAAGGTACATCCGCTCCGGCATCGCCGGCGACTGCACGACCTTGTGCACGCACTGGCCGAACTCGGGATACTTGTCGGGGAGAAACTCTGCGCGCACCCCTTTGTTCGACGGACGCCACGTCGCGCCGCCATCCTCCGTCACGTACATCCCCGCGGCGGAGATCGCGATCCTGATCCGCTTCGTGTCCTCGGGGTCGAGCAGGATCGTGTGGAGACAGAGCCCGCCGGCGCCCGGCATCCAGCGCGCCCGCTGCTCGTGATTCCAGAGTCCCTCGACGAGCGACCAGGTCGCCCCCGCGTCGCGCGACTTGAAGAGAGCCGCAGGCTCCACGCCGCAGTAGATCGTGTCGGGCTCCGATTCGCGACCCGGCGTGATTTGCCAGATCTGTTTCAGCTCGCCGCCACTCGACTCGGGGAACTTCAGCTTCGACGTCTCGGGATCGGTCCAGCTCTTCCCGAAGTCGTCGCTCGACGCGACCGTCGCGCCCCAGTGCCAGCTCATCGAGCCCGCCCACAGCCGCTGACGTCCGGCGCGGCCGTCGAGCGTCAACGCATACACCGGCGAACCGACGAAGTACGGCCCTCCGACTTCCCACTTCCCGCGACCCTTTCCGGATCGCAGGATGAACGCACCCTTCATCGTCCCCACGAGCACGAGGACGTCGCCGTTGCGCGGCGAAACGTGACGGACCTCCGGCATCGATTGTCTCCTTTGTCCACATTCTAACCGGCACGCGGCAGACGTTTCGACATCCGAGAAAGGACGCAACTGCGCTGTCACAAAACGCTCACCTGCCGATGGGACGCGTTTCCGTATTCGACGCAACCTGCGCGTTCCCCCCTGCACTCGCTCCGGTGGCAGCCGTCACGGCGTCTCGGCAGCCTTCATGATCTCCTGCGACCACGACGGAACGCCGCTCGGGAGGACAGCATGACGATCACGCAGGTGGAGCTCGATTACGCGAAAGACCTCGGACCGCTCGGCGGGCTGATCGGTGAATGGGAAGGCTCGCGCGGCGACGACGTCGCTCCGGGCAAGGACCGCGGCATCGAGAACAGCAAGTATCGCGAGACGATCATCTTCACGCCGATCGGCCGCGTCGACAATCACGAGCAGATCCTCTTCGGGCTTCGCTATCACAAGAAGGCGTGGCGCATCGGCGCGCCCGACCCGTTCCACGAAGACACCGGCTACATGCTCTGGGACGCGGCCGAGCGGCAGGTGATGCGCTGCTTCGTCGTTCCCCGCGGCATCGCGGTCATCGCGGGAGGAACCGCCGCGGCCGATGCCACCACGTTCGCGTTGCGGGCCGACGTCGGTTCGACGACCTACGGCATCTGCTCGAACCAGTTCCTCGACCGCGAGTTCAGGACGGTCCGTTTCGACGTGAAATTCACGTTGGACGACGACAACCTGACCTACGAGGAAGTGACGGAGCTTCAGATGAAAGGGCGCGCGGAGAGTTTCCGCCACACCGACGGCAACACGCTCCGTCGCGTGACGTAGGAGAGCTCGAGCCTTCGTGCGGACCGGGCGACAACGGCTCGCGGGAACCCGCGCACGGCGAAAACGCCGCCTGGGCCACCCCGTGCGCCGAAACCGGCGCATTCCAAAACCGGAAATCCCCGTTAGAATCTCTTCCGGACTCCCCGAATCAGAATGCTTCCAGAACCCGGGACCCTCCTCGGCATCTATCGCCTTACCCAGCGCATCGGCGCGGGTGGGATGGGAGAGGTGTGGAAGGCTGAAGACACGCGGCTCCATCGCAACGTCGCGATCAAGCTGCTTCCCGCGGCGATGACGGGGGACGAGGAATCGCGCGCGCGTCTGCTTCGCGAGGCACGGACCGCGGGGCAGCTCTACCACCCTAACATCGCGACGATCCACGCCATCGAGCTCGACGGCGCGATGCCCTACATGGTCATGGAGTACGTCGAAGGGGAGTCGCTGACGCGGGCGATCGGCTCCCGTCGCCTAACCGAGGCGCAGATCGCCGAGATGGGGCGCGGCATCGCCGACGCGCTCGCCGAGGCGCACGCGAAGGGGATCGTCCACCGCGACATCAAGCCCGACAACGTGATCCTGTCGGGCAATCGCGTGAAGGTGCTCGACTTCGGCATCGCGAAGCGTTACGGCGACGCGGCGCAGGCGCCCGCGGGAGAGATCGTGACGGAGGCCGGAGTCGTCCTCGGTACGGTGAACTACATGTCGCCGGAGCAGGCGATGGGAAAGACGCTCGACGGTCGAAGCGACATCTTCTCCCTCGGCGTGATGCTCTACCAGGCGCTCGCCGGGCAGATGCCGTTTCGCGGTAACAGCAATCTCGAAACGCTCAAGCAGATCCTCCGGAGCGAGCCGCGCGAATTGACCTCGATCGCGCCGGCCGTATCGCCCGAGATGGCACGGATCGTCGCGCGCTGCCTCAGGAAAGCGACGGAGGAGCGGTACCAGAGCGCCGACGAGCTCGCGCGCGACCTCGCGCAGATCGCGGCGCTCGGAATGATGAGGACGCCGCCCAGCCCGGTGCCGCTGCCTTCGCAGCCGGCGGCCCACTCCGATTCGATCACCATAATCCAGCCCATCGCCGCCGCAAGGGAACCGGCGCCCGCGATCGGAGTGAAGAAGCCGACGCTTCCCGGGCTCACCATGCCGAACGAATCGGAAACGGGACCGATGGTCGGCGCGAAGAAGCCAACGCTTCCAGGGCTCACGATGCCCGAGGTCACAGTGCCCGCCGTGACGCGACCGAGCCCGGCGATGGCGCCCACCGCGCCGGCACATTCCGCACTGTCGGTTACGCCTAACGCAACCTCTACCGCACAGCAGATCGCGATCGCAGCGCCGGAGCCGCCCCGCTCCCTCGCGCCCTGGATCATCGCCGGCGCTTCGTTCGTCATCGTCCTCGCGATCGCCGGCGGTTTCGTGATCGCGAAGCTCTTCGGTACGAACGAGAGTGCGTCACGCGGCAAGGCCAGCGTGGCGGCATCAGCGGAGCCGTCGAAGGCGACAACACCGGCAGTTGCTCCGGTCGCACCTGCCGCTCAACCTTCCGCTGCGACTCCGGCGGCGAGTCCGGCAACGAGCCAGGCAACGGCCCCTATCCCCGCGGCGTCGCGCCAACCCGCGCGAGCGGCGTCCTCAACGCCGCCGGTTGCGGCCTCAGCGACGGTAGCGGCGCCACCGCAAGACTACGCCGCGCCGCGCGAGACGAAAGATCCCTTCCGCGCCGCGATGGACTCGCTCGAGGGAAGCGGCTGGCACTACGTCGACGATCACGGCGCGATCACCGAGGGAGCCGACGCCGCAGAGCCGCTCTTCCGCGCAGCGCTCGACGACGAGCCGGGCCATGCATCGGCACAGTTGCACCTCGCCGTGACCGCGCTCTTCCGCCGCAGGTACGACGTGGCGAAGAGAGCGCTGCTCCCGCTCCTGACGAACGACACCCTCTCCTTCGAAGAGCGGACGATCGCATCGTTCGCGTATTCGGCAAGCGCGGTCGCTCCGTCGGGCAACGGCGTGAAGGAATTCGAAGCGTCGCTCGACCAGTCGCTCGCCTACTACGGCAGCAACCCCCAGTTCGCCTCCTTCGCCCGCGACGTGCGATGGCTGGTCAAGCGGAAGGGGCGAGTGGCGATAGGCGAGAGGCGATGAGCAGGCCAGAGGCCAGAGCAGACATTGATCTCGTCGAGAGGGTTAGACGTCATCCTGGAGCCACGAGCGGCTTGCCGTTACGCGCGCTGCGAAAGCTTTGGTGACTAGGGAGGTCTACTCATCGCCTCTCGCCTTTCGCCTCTCGCCTTTCGCCTCTCGCCTTTCGCCTTTCGCCTTTCGCCTTTCGCCTCATCGGCTCTCGCCTTTCGCCCCATCGCCTCTCGCCTCATCGCCTGTCTTCATGAGAGACTCCCCTCACAACCCACAATTCGAGATGGAGGTCTCCTATGGTCTCTCTGACCGCACTCTGGCTTCCGATCCTGCTCTCCGGCGTCGCCGTGTTCATCACCAGCTCGATCGTCCACATGTTCCTGCCGATCCACAAGAACGACTACGCGAAGCTGCCCGACGAAGACGGGATCGCCAGCGCGATGCGCACGGCAAAGGTGGGCCCGGGAGCGTACGTCTTTCCCTTCTGCGCCGATCACAAGGAGATGGGATCGCCCGCGATGATCGAGAGGTACGAGAAGGGGCCGATCGGGATTCTCACCGTGATGCCGAACGGCGCGCCGAAGATGGGGAAGCACCTCACGCTCTGGTTCCTCTTCTCTCTGCTCGTATCGTTCATGTCGGCCTACCTTGCGAGCCGCTTCCTGGCGCCGGGAACGCACTACCTCACCGTGTTTCGCCACGTCGGCACAACGGCGTTCATGGCGTACGGCGTCGGACAGATCTCCGATTCGATCTGGAAGGCGCAGGCGTGGAGCTCGACGATCAAGAACGCGATCGACGGGCTCGTCTACGGCCTCGTGACCGCCGGCGTCTTCGGCTGGCTCTGGCCGCGGTAAGCCGGTCGGCGGACGAGGTCCCCATGTGAACGTGCACAGGCTGAGCCTGCGCACGTTCACATGGTCTACATGTTTTGACCGACTGCTTCTCGCCCGCTCATGGCCGTTCGCCTCAAGCTCACACGCACCAGGCATCGTCGGTCACACGGCTGCGGATCTCCTCGCCTCTATACTCCGCACGGATGCCTCTCGAGCCCGGCACACTCCTCGGCCCGTACCAGCTCACCACGCCGCTCGGCGCGGGTGGAATGGGAGAGGTCTACCGGGCACGCGACACACGACTCGGACGCGACGTCGCGCTCAAGGTTCTGCCGTCCCACCTGGTCGACACGGAGCGCTCCCGCGTGCGCTTCGAGCGCGAGGCGAAGACGATCTCGCAGCTCAACCACCCCAACATATGCACTCTGTTCGACGTCGGCGAAGCGAGCCTCGACGGCTCGTCGTTCCGCTACCTCGTAATGGAGCTGATCGAGGGCGAGACGCTCTCGCAGAGGCTCGCGCGCGGGCCGATGCCCCTCGAGCAGGTGCTCAAGACCGGCACGGAGCTCGCCGACGCGCTCGACCGCGCGCACCGGAAGGGAATCATCCATCGCGATCTGAAACCGGGCAACGTGATGCTCACCCGCGCAGGCGCGAAGCTGCTCGATTTCGGCCTGGCGAAGGAAGCCGATTCGCTGCCGGAGGCTCCGGCCGGCGACGTCACGAGCGGCGTCGTCACAGACGCGCACCCGCTCACCGAAGAGGGAAGCATCGTCGGGACACTTCAGTACATGGCGCCGGAACGGCTCGAGGGAAGCGCCGCCGACGCGCGCAGCGACATCTTCGCGTTAGGCGCGCTGCTCTACGAGATGGTGACCGGCGAGAAGGCGTTCGGAGGGCGCTCGAGGACGTCGATCATCGCGGCGCTCGCGCAGTGCTCCCCGCCCGCCATCGAAACGAAGGTCACGGGCATTCCGCCGGCCTTCGACCACGTCGTCCGGCGTTGTCTTGCCCGAGATCCCGAGGAGCGGTGGCAGAGCGCGCACGACGTCGCGGCACAGCTTCAGTTCATTCACCTGACGGGATCGCAGAGCGGGATCGCGGCGCGTTACCTCAACGTTCCATGGCGCTGGCGCGCGCCGCTCAGGCGCGGAGCAATCGCGATCGCCGCGATCGCCACCGTCGCGGCCCTGTTCCTCTTCGTCCCACGCGACGCGGCGCCGCAGCAGAAACTCCTGCTGAGCGTCGTGGCGCCCGCGGGCGAGAGAATCGACCTTTCGGGACCGTCGTCGGGCTCGCTCGTTCTCTCTCCGGACGGCTCGAAACTCGTCTTCTCGAGCGGCGACCCCGCGCGTGGCGAGACGATTCTCTGGCTCCGCGAGCTCGACTCTCTCGAGGCGAAACGGCTTGCCGCGACCGAACGCGGATGGGATCCGTTCTTCTCCCCCGACGGAAAGTTTCTTGCCTTCTTTCAGGACGGAAAGCTGCGAAAGCTGGAGCTCATGAGCGGCACGGTCACCGACATCTGCGACGCGCCGCGCGGCCGCGGAGGGAGCTGGAGCCCCAGCGGAACGATCCTCTTTTCGCCGACGAGCACGACAGGCATTCACGCCGTTCCCGCCGGCGGAGGCGCGCCGAAACCGGTCACGACGCTCGACGCGAAACTCGGCGAGACGACGCACCGCGGCGCGTGGTTCCTGCCCAACGGCGACAACTTCCTCTATCTCGCGGCGAGCCACCAGGAGGACGGCGGGAAGCGCGCCGACGCAATCTGGGTCTCGTCGGTCTCCGCCCCGCAGTCGCGGCTCCGCCTCTTCGAAGCGCGATCGCACGCGGCATACGCCAGCGGCTACATCCTCTACACGCAGGGCGCCGTGCTCTACGCTCGCCCCTTCGACGCGGCGAAGCTCATCCTCGGTGGCTCCTCGGTGCGCGTGGCCGACGGTCTCAGCTGGGAGCCGATGTTCTTCCGCGCTCCCTTCTCGGTCTCCGAGAACGGGCTGCTTGCATACCAGCGCGGAACAGGAAAACAGGCGCAGCTGGAAGTCATCGATCTCGGGGGTCAGGTCATCGAGAAGCTCGGGCGCCCCGCGACGATCTTCGGCGCGGTGGTCAGCCCGCACGGCGACCGCGCGATCCTGACGGTGCCGACGACGACAGGCAGCTCGGCCGAGCTCGTCCTCGCCGATCTCCGGCGCGGGACGCGAACCGCGCTCAGCGCTCCGGGCGAGGTCGCGGCGTACCCGATCTGGTCGCCACGAGGCGACCGCGTCGCCTACTGCGTCTTTCCGGGAGGGCAGCGCCACCTGATCAAGCTCGTGCCGCTCGAGGGAGGCGAAGCGAGAACGCTCGTCGAAGAACAGCGGTACATGTTTCCGCTCGGATGGTCGCCCGACGATCGCGAGATCATCTACCTGTCGCAGCGTCCCGACGGAAAGGCCGACCTGCGTGCCGTGGCGATCGACGGCAGCTCGCCGGTGGAGACGCTGGCCGAAATGCCCGACGTGGAGGCGCGCGCCGCGTACAGCAGCGACGGCCGCTACGTCGCGTTCATCTCGAGCGAGTCGGGAACCCGGCAGATTCACCTGCTCGAACGCGCCTCGCCGTCGCGCCGCTGGCAGATCAGCGATGACAATTTCCCCGGAGGTGCGGTCAGCCGGCTCGGCAATGGTTTCTCGTACGTCGACACCAACGGAGTGCTGCGCCTGCTGAGAGTCGAGGCGACCACGCAGGGACCGCGCGTCGTGAGCCGCGACCCGATCCTGCGGAACGTGCCCCTGCGCGCCATCGTGTCGCTCGATGCGACTCCCGACGGTTCGACGATCCTCCTGCTCCGCGAGCCCGAAGGCACCACCGGCGAGCCGATCACCATCGTGCAGGGCTGGATGCCGCGGGAGAACTAGGCGAATGAGGCGAAAGGCGAAGAGGCGAGAGTAGACCGGAGCGGGCAAATCGGGAGCAGCTGATCCGCTCTTCCCTTTCGCCTTTCGCCTTTCGCCTCTCGCCTCTCGCCTACTCGGTATACATCCCGATCACGTCTTCGATCGCGCGGCTGCAGACGCGGCAGAAGCCGACTTCGTCGCGGGTGAACATCATGCAGTCGGCCTGCGGGCGGTAGAGTCCTTTCGCTTCGTAGCCTGCGCCTTCGAAGGCCCCGACCTTTCCGGCGTGCGGGCCCGTCCCGAGGATCTTCGTGTCCCAGACGAGCTCCTCGCGGAAGAGCTTGTCCATCTCCTTCTCGGGCGCGCCGCTCGCGCGCAGCTCGCGCCGGGTCTTCTGCACCGCGGCGGAGTGCTTTTCGTACTTCTCCTTCGGCCAGGGGGTCGGCAGCGGCGTGCCGCTCGCGACGAGATCCTTCCATTTCAGCTTGGCCGGATCGTGCATCGCGGTGACGTTAGGCTCCCACGGCTCGGGCAGCTCGCTCTTTCCCGTCTCGTAGGCGACGTCGGAGGTGTAGTACTCGTCGGCGAGGCCGGCGAAGTGGTGGCCGAACTCGTGGACGAAAACGTACTCGGTGAAGCCCGAGTCAACGCAGGTCGTCGCCTGGAAGTTGTAGATGCCGCCACCGCCGTACTGCGCCTCGTTGACGAGGATCTCGACGAACTCGTAGGGGGCCGCGGATGCGACGTCGCGCATCGCCTTGTTGTCGAAGGTGAGGACGTAGCGCTCCGAGTCGAACGCGTTGTAGACGGCGGAGACGGGAGTGCGCCGCGGCTCGTTGGTGCGCGGCTGGTGCACGCCGGTCGTGCCCGAGACGCTCTCGATCGCCCAGACGTTGAAGTCGCTCTTGTGCGACTTGAACGGCTCGACGCGGAAGAGCGCGTCTGTGAGGCGTTTCGCGTCGGCGCGGAACTTGTCCATCTCCGCGGCCGTGTAGCCCTCGGCGATGAGCGCGAGATCGACTTTCGTCGAGGACGGGCCGTTCTCGACGATCGCCGTGACCTTCGGCTTCAGCGTGATTGCCGCGGCGTTCACGAAGCGGGAGCTCGGATCGATCGTCGTCGACCAGACGTCGCGGAAGCTCGTCCTGTCGTCGGCGCGGCGCTGCAGCACGACCTTCACCGGCGCCTTCGGCCAGGGAAAGCGAAGCGACTCGTGAAAGGTGCGGTAGACGTCTTTCGATTCGGGCGTCGTCACCCACTCGCCGAAGATCGACGAGAAGCCGCGCGAGTAGACGAGATCGCCGCTCGCGACGTCGATCACTTCGAAGAAGAACTCGCCCGGCATCGCCGCGTCGACGAGCCGCGTTCGGGAGCCCGGCCATACGCCGTCGTTGACGACCTGGTCGAGCGCGACGATCTCGGTTCCCTTGCCGCCGGTGTGGAAGTAGTCGACGCGCATCGTGCGCCCGTCGAAGAGACGTTCGAACTGCTGTGCGCCGGCGAGCGGCGATACGAGAGTGGCGAGTGAAACTACGCAGACGAGCGCGAAACGACGCATGTGAATCCTCCGTTACGTTGGCGTCCCGGAGACGCCGCGGGCATCTTCCATCGCCGCGCCGGTTTCTACAATAGGAGACCATGCGCCGTAACACGATCTTCGCAGCGCTCTTCCTGGCGACCGTCGGGTCGCCGATGCTGGCGCAGGAACAGCGCGCGGGCGAGACGATCACGGTGCAGCGGGTCGTGATCGACGCGCACATCCTCACCGCGGCGGGCGCGCCGATCGAGGACGTCAGGCCCTCGCAGATCGAGGCTTTCATCGACGATCTCCCGGCTCGGGTCGAGGCTGTCGAATGGGTTGCCGAAGACGAAGAGGAGCCGGAGCCTCCGAAGCGATCGTTCGGCGATCCCGCGCCTCGTCTCTCCGCGTTCGATTTCGCTCCGAAAGGGCGCCGCATCGTCCTCTTCTTCCAGACCGACTTCCAGCGCGAGCGGATTCGCGGGCACATCCGCATGGCGGCGCACGCCAAGGAGTTCATCCGAACGCTGAAGCCGGAGGACCTGATCGCAGTCGTGTCGTACGACTCGAAGCTCAAGCTCTGGCAGGACTTCACGAACGACGTCGACGAGCTCGACCGGGCGATCGACCGGACCAAGCAGATCGCCGAGGTGGAGTGGCGGGACATGGGCGTCCATCCGTCGCTCGCCGCCTCGCTCGATCCCGCGGAGGCCGCCGACGCTGCCACGGTCGAGATGGGGCTCCGAAGGGTCGGCGAGGCGCTGCAGGACATCGACGGGAGAAAGACGCTCCTGATGTTCGGCTATGGCATCGGCGTTTACGCCGGGAAGGGAATCGTCTCCTTTCCCGGCTACGCGGAGGCGAGGCTCGCGCTCGAGACGGCACGCACCTCTGTTTTCGTGCTCGACGTGAGCGACGCCGACTGGCACACCCTCGAAGGGGGCCTCGACATGATCGCCGAGGACACCGGCGGCTTCTACCTGAAGACGCACCAGTTCGCGGCGAGAGCGATGAAGGAGGTCGGGCGCGCGATCTCGGGACACTACGAGATCGTCCTGATCAAGCCGGTCGAGCACCGCGGCACGCACTCCGTGCGGCTCAGGGTGAAGATCCGGGGAGCCGAGGTGTATACGAGGAGGGTGTTTACGGATTGAGTTGGGGAGTTGTTAGCTGTTAGTTGTTACTTGTCAGTTGTTAGAAAGTTCTCGGAGCCGAGAGCCGAGGTTCCGTTCGAGGCCCCTTTGCCGAACGAGTTCTCGGTCTGCCTCGCAGCTGACTTGGCCTGCTATGACCTTTGGCCTTGGGCCTCTGGCCCGCTTCTCGCCTCTGGCCTGCTCCTCGCCTTTCGCCTTTCGCCTCTCGCCTGTTTTCACTACACTTCGCCCCTATTCATTCGTATTTCGTACCGGAGGTGCGGACATGACCGTCACGCAGGATGCCCCGACGGGCACCGCAGTCAATCAGAACCCGCTCAAGCTCAAGAGGGTTCACCACGTCGAGTTCTGGGTCGGCAACGCCAAGCAGGCGTCGTACTACTACCGGAAAGCGTTCGGTTTCTCGCAGCTCGCCTACCGCGGGCTGGAGACCGGAACGCGCGACGCGGCGTCGTACGTGCTGTCGCAGGGGAAGGTGCGCTTCGTCCTGACGACGCCGCTGACTCCCGATCATCCGGCGGGCGAGCACATCCGGCTTCACGGTGACGGCGTGCGCGACATCGCGCTCGAGGTCGAGGATGCCGACTTCGCCTTCCACGAGGCGGTGCGCCGCGGCGCGACGCCCGTCAGCGCGCCGTATGACATGACCGACGCAGCGGGGACCGTGCGGCGCGCCTCGATCCGGACCTACGGCGACACGATCCACTCGTTCATCTCGTCGAAGGGATACGAGGGCGACTTCCTACCCGGCTTCACGCCGGCTCCGATCGCGGGAACATCGACCGGAATCGTGATGGTGGATCACATGGTCGGAAACGTCGAACTCGGAAAAATGAATGTCTGGGCCGAGTGGTATTCGAAGGTGATGGGCTTCTCGCGCTACATCACCTTCGACGACAAGGACATCTCCACCGAGTACTCGGCGCTCATGTCGATCGTCATGTCGGACGACAACAAGGTCGTGAAGTTCCCGATCAACGAGCCGGCTGACGGAAAGAAGAAGAGCCAGATCCAGGAGTACCTCGAGTCGTACCGCGGCGCAGGCGTCCAGCACGTCGCGCTCCTCTGCGGCGACGTCATCGAGACCGTGTCGAAGCTGCACGAGAACGGCGTCGAGTTTCTCCGCGTGCCCGACAGCTACTACGACGAGCTCCCCGCCCGCGTGGGGTCGATCCCCGAGCCGATCGAGACGCTCAAGCGACTCGGCATCCTCGTCGACCGCGACGACGAAGGCTATCTGCTTCAGATCTTCACCAAGCCGGTCGAGGACCGACCGACCGTCTTCTACGAGATCATCCAGCGCAAAGGCTGCCGCGGCTTCGGCAAAGGAAACTTCAAGGCGCTCTTCGTGTCGATCGAGCAGGAGCAGGAGCGGCGGGGGAACCTGTGAGGAGTCGTTAGTTGTTAGTTGTTAGTTGTTAGTTGTTAGTTGTTAGTTGTTAGTTGTTAGTTGTTAGTTGTTAGACGGGCAGCGAAGGCTGCTCCTGTCTCAATAAGAACCGAGAGAGTGACGATTGGAGTCGCGCCATGCGCTACGCTCGTACAACCACCCATGCCTGTCTAACAACTAAAAACTAACAACTAACAACTCTCATGACCAGACTTCAATACCAGACCGGGTTCCAGAACGAGTTCGCCACCGAGTCGATCCCGGGCGCGCTGCCCGTCGGGCAGAACGCGCCGCAGAAGGCGCCGCTGGGGCTTTACGCGGAACAGCTGAGCGGCACCGCCTTCACGATGCCGCGCGCGGCGAACCGGCGGTCGTGGCTCTACCGGATCCGCCCCGCGGTGATGCACGGCCCCTTCGAGCCGATGCCCGCGGGGCTGGTCCGCGGGACGCCGTTCGACGAGGTTCCCCCTTCGCCTAACCAACTCCGATGGGACCCGATCGCGATTCCCTCGGAGCCGACTGACTTCGTCGACGGCCTCGTTACGATCTGCGGCAACGGCGACATCAACAGCTTCGCCGGCATGGCGGTGCACATCTATCGCGCAAACCGCTCGATGCAGGGGCGCTTCTTCTACGACGCCGACGGCGAGCTGCTGCTCGTCCCCGAGACGGGACGGCTCCGGATCGCGACCGAGCTCGGCACGCTCGAGATCGCGCCGGGGGAGATCGCCGTCATCCCGCGCGGCGTCCGCTTCCGGGTCGAGCTTCTCGACACCGAGGCACGCGGCTACGTCTGCGAGAACTTCGGCGTGCTGCTTCGCCCTCCCGACCTCGGGCCGATCGGCGCGAACGGACTCGCGAACTCGCGCGACTTCCTCACCCCGGTCGCCGCGTACGAGGACGTCGAAGGCGACTTCGAGCTCGTCGCGAAATACCAGGGACTTCTCTTCCGCGCTCCGATCGGCCATTCGCCGATCGACGTCGTCGCATGGCACGGGAACTACGCTCCCTACAAGTACGACCTCGCGCGCTTCAACACCGTGAACAGCGTTTCGTTCGACCATCCCGACCCGTCGATCTTCACCGTGCTCACCTCGCCGACCGACACGCCCGGCACAGCGAACGTCGACTTCGTCATCTTCCCGCCCCGCTGGATGGTCGCCGAGCACACCTTCCGCCCTCCCTACTTCCATCGCAACGTCATGAGCGAATACATGGGCCTGGTCCTCGGCAAGTACGACGCGAAGGAAGAAGGCTTCGTGCCTGGCGGCGCGAGCCTTCACAACTGCATGTCGGGCCACGGCCCCGACGCCGACACGTTCGCGCAGGCGAGCAGCGCGGCGCTCGAGCCGCAGCGTTACCGCGACACGCTCGCCTTCATGTTCGAGACCCACTTCGTCCTCAAGCCGACGAAGTTCGCGGCCGAAACCGAGCACCTGCAGCGCCGGTACTTCGAGTGCTGGCAGGGACTGCGCAAGAATTTCGAGCCGCGATGAGCTCAATGGTCTTAAGTTAAGGGACTTGGCCCCACGAGTGGCGTCATTCCGAGCGGAGCGAGGAATCTGCAAAACGATTCACATGACCGATTCCTCAGCGAACATTCGTGCCACAACGACAAGTTGCAGCTGAGGAAGCGATCAGATGACTCTTGGCAGATTCCTCGCTTCGCTCCGAATGACACCCTCTGGGCGAAAGACTTGGTTAACTTAAGGCCGTTGGCGTTGATCCCATGGAATTGCGAATGATGACGCCATCACTCACCGCCCTCCTGAGCCGGCTCATCGACTACGCCGGCCTCTTCCCTCCCGCCGCGCTGCCGATGGAAACGACGGTTGCGAACTACGGGCGTTACCGCGCGTCGAGCGAGCAGTGGATGCTCGGGCGCCTCATCGTTCCGGTCGCACGATTCGCCGAGCTCGAGCCGACGCTCGCGAGCGTCGCGGCGACGAGTAGCGGTCCGTGGCAGATCAGCGCAATCATCGGAGGCGACCTGATCGCCGACCTCGCGCAGATCGATGAGTTCAATGCGCGCAACCGCGGCCGAGCTCTCGTCGACGCAATCGAGACGAAGATCGCGACGTCCGCGGGGATCGAAGCCGCGGCGACGATGATCCCGGCGAGCTTCGAGACCTACTTCGAGCTGCCGCTCGTGCTCGATCCCGACGCGCTCGTCGCGGCGATCGCGCCGACGGGCTGCCGCGCGAAGATGCGCACCGGAGGCGTGACGGCCGACGCGTTCCCTCCCGCGAGCCAGATCGTCCGCTTCATCGAGCGCTGCGCGGCCCACGGCGTCGCGTTCAAGGCGACGGCGGGACTGCATCACCCGCTTCGCTGCGTTCGCCCGCTGACGTACGAGCCGGGAAGCGCGACCGGGACGATGCACGGCTTCCTGAACGTCTTCCTCACCGCGGCGCTCATCCACCACCGACATCCCGGCGCTCTCGCAGAGGAGCTCCTCGAGGAGCTCGATCCCGCGGCGCTGACCATCGACGACGAGTCGATCGCCTGGCGCGGCCACAGGCTTTCGACCGCGGAGCTCGCCGCCTCGCGCGCGCTCGCGACCTCCTTCGGCTCGTGCTCGTTCGAAGAACCAGTGGGCGAGCTCGCTGCGCTTACAAATTGAAAATTGAAAATGGACAATTGAAAGATGGGCACACACCTAAGAGCATCTGAAGCCTTCCGCTCGTACCCTCTACGGGCGTCACGTTCATCTTTCAATTCTCAATTTTCAATCCTCAATTCTCAATTCGTGAGCGACTTCCAATGACCACCCAGCTCGACCACACCCACGACCCCTCGCTCCGCAGCTTCGTCGACGGCGCCAACGATCCCGCGTCCGATTTCCCGATCCAGAACCTTCCGTTAGGCGTGTTCCGGCACGGGGCGGAGCGGCACGTCGGCATCGCGATCGGCGACCGAATCTTCGACGTGACGGCCGCCTCGGCGCTGTTCGGCGGCGACGCTTCGGCCGCGGCCTCCGCGTGCGCCACCGGATCGCTCAACGCGCTGATGGCGCTCGGACGCCCGGCCGCGCGCGCCATCAGGCAGCGAGCGAGCGACCTTCTGCGGCGGGACAGCGGCGAGCGCGGCAGCGTCGAGCGACACCTCCTCTCGAGGCGTGATGCCGAGATGCTCCTTCCCGCGTCGATCGGCGACTACACCGACTTCTACGCCTCCGTACACCACGCGACGAACGTCGGGAGCATGTTCCGCCCCGACAATCCGCTCCTCCCCAACTACAAGTGGGTGCCGATCGGCTACCACGGGCGCGCCTCGTCGATCGTCGTGTCGGGCACGGCCGTCAGGCGGCCTAACGGCCAGACGAAGGACGAGAAGAGCCCGGCGCCTTCGTTCGGCCCGACCAGGCGGCTCGACTATGAGCTCGAGGTCGGATGCTTCGTCGCGGGACGCAACGCGCTCGGCGAGACGTTGCCGATCGACTCCGCCGACGACCGGATCTTCGGCCTCTGCCTGCTGAACGACTGGTCGGCGCGCGACGTCCAGGCGTGGGAGTACCAGCCGCTCGGGCCGTTCCTCGCGAAGAACTTCGCGACCACGATCTCCCCATGGATCGTCACGCTCGACGCGCTCGCCCCCTTCCGTTCGCCGCTCGCACCGCGCGCCCCGGGCGATCCGCAGCCGCTCCCGTACCTCGACGGCGCGAGCGATCGCGCCGCAGGCGGCTTCGCCATCTCCCTCGAGGCCGCGATCCTCTCGCGCAGGATGCGCGAGTCCGACATGCCCCCCACCGTGGTCAGCCGCGGCTCATTGCTCGACGTCTACTGGAGCTTCGCGCAGATGCTCGCCCACCACGCGAGCGGCGGCTGCAACCTCGAGCCGGGCGATCTCGTCGGCAGCGGCACCGTCTCGGGCACGACGAAGGAATCGCGCGGATGCCTGCTCGAGCTCACCTGGCGCGGCAACGAGCCGATTTCCCTTCTCTCGGGCGAAACCCGCAACTTCCTCGAAGACTTCGACGAAGTCATCTTTCGCGGCTGGTGCGAGCGCGAAGGCTTCGCCCGCATCGGATTCGGGGAATGCGTCGGCGAGGTGTTGCCGGCTCGCTAGGTCGCTCGCCGAAGGCGGAAGGCGACAGGCGAGCGGCGATCAGTAGGCTACGAGCGCTTCTTACTCATCGCCTCTCGCCTATCGCCTCTCGCCTGCCGTCATTCATATCCTCTCCGGCTCCGCCACCGTCCGCTCGCCGCCGGCGTTGCCGGTGTTGAACGTCGAGGCCGGCTCGAAGAGCAGCACCGAAACTTCGTTACCCGCCACCGGCCGGTGCTCGACGCCGCGGGGAACGACGATGAACTCTCCTTCGGCGAGCGCCACGTTCCGGTCGCGGAACTCCATCACGAAGCTTCCCGCGACCACGAGGAACATCTCGTCCTCGTGCTCGTGATGGTGCCAGACGAACTCTCCCTCGAACTTGACCAGCTTCACCTGCTGGCCGTTGAGGTCGGCGACGATCTTCGGATCCCAGTGCGTCGAGAACGTCGCGAGCTTGGCGGCGAGGTTGACCTTCTCCACGATGCTCACTTGACCGTCGGCACGCTTGGCGCTGCGAGACGCGTGGTCACCGTCGGATACTCGCGCCGGTCGGCCAGCTCGGAGAGCGGCACTTCCCAGACGTCGATCCGCACGTCGCCCACGTACGCCGGGATATCGAGCTTCTTCCTCTCCTTCCCGGTGCCGGCAATCCGCACCAACGCGTCTTCCGGCTTGAACAGCTCGACCTTCGTTCCCTTGATCAGCAGCCCGGGCAGCATGACGTCGCCGCTTCCCGGAATCTGGCGCAGGTGCAACTGCGCATCGGGGAGCCCCGGGGGCTGAAAGTTGATGATCGAGTCGCCCGGCGGAACGTCGAGCATGATGAACGCGCCCGTCTCGGCGACCCCGCCGGAGACGTAATTCACGCCTTCCACGGAGATCGCAGTGTCGCGGAACATCGCGTACTTGCGCTGGATCTGAAGGTACGGGTCGGTCACCCTCATCAGGTCGCTCGGTGGCATCTCCACGTCGGCGATCCAGCCGCGGACGCTCACGGGCGACCCGTGCGAACCGGCGACACCCTTCTTCGGCTCCGCACAGCCGGCGAGCACGAAAGTGAACATCAGGGTAAGAAACAGCAGCGCGCGTCGAGTCGTCATCAGTACCAGCCTCCGCGCCCGACGCGGCAAAACACCCGTCGGACGCACCAACCCCTATAATAGACGGGCGTTCCCGAGGGACAACCAAAACTACGCCTATGAGCGAAACCGGCACACCCAGATTCAAGATCAATATCCCCGCGTTCAGCAATTTCCCCGCGAAACTCGGCAAGCTCGGCTGCACCTTCGTCGCCGTGCTCGTTCCGCTGATCTTCGTCCGGAGTTGCTTCATCACGTACGTTCCTCCGCAGGAGATCGGCCTCCGCCAGGTCGCGTTCGGCGCAGGCAAAGGGCTGCGAAAGAACGTCGTCGAATCGGGCTACCGCCGCCAGATCCGCGGCTTCGAGACGATTCGCACCTTCCCGCGCGACGTTCAGATTCTCGAGTTCACGAACAGCGAATCGGAGCGCTCGCCCGACCACCGGACGATGCCCGCCGTCAACGTCCCGACGGTCGACGGCTATCCCGTGCTAGTCGACATCACGGTGCTCTATCGCATCAAGGACCCGTACCTCGTCGTGTCCAAATTCGGGTTCGGCAACGCCTACGAAGACAGCGTCGTGATCCGCTTTACCGACGCGACGGTCAAGCAGTTCATGGGCGGGCTGAAGGCCGAGGAGTTCTACCACCCGTCGAGACTGGCGAAGGCGGTGCAGATGCGCGCCCGTCTCGCCGCGATCTTCAAGGAGAACGGGCTCGAGCTGATGGACGTCCTGGTCCGCCAGTACGACTACCCCGACACGTTCCAGGCGCTGACCGAGCAGAAGAAGATCCAGGACCAGTCGGTGCTCACGAACCAAGCCCTGGCCAAGCAGGCCGAGGTCGACACGCGGCTCAAGCAGGTCGCTGCCGAGGGGCGGAACCTGATCAACGTGAAGGGGGCCGAGTTCGAGGCGATGATGACGGGAGTCGGGGCGAATCGCGACCTCTACGAGCGCCAGAAGCGCGCCGAGGCCGACCTGCTCGTCAAGAGCGCGGAGGCTGCAGGGACCGAGGCGATCAACCGCGCGATGGAAGGAGCGGGCTCGGACAAGCTGCTCCGCCTGCGCAAGGGGCTCGCGCTGCTCAACGCGATCAAGGGCCCGATTTACATCACCGAAGATCCGACCGACGTCGGGAAGCTGATGAAGTGAGGAGGCGAACGATGAAACGACTGCTGCCGCTCGCCGCTCTGCTGCTCGCCGTCCCGACGATGACCTCGTGCACTCCGCACACGACGGAGGCGACCGAGGTCGGCGTGCGATTCAACAAAGTCACGAAACACATGGAGCTCGCGCAACCCGGCGCGACCTACTTCTTCACGCCGTTCCTCAACGAATGGCGCACCTTCGACGTGTCGACGCAGAACCTGACGATGGTCGCCTCGGTTACCGACGGAGACCGCCAGGCCAAGGACGATCTGCGCTTCAAGACGCGCGACGGCAATGACATCGAGACCGATGTGACGGTGCGCTGGCGGATCGATCCGACGAAGGTCGACTACCTCTGGCGGCTCGTCGGGCCCAACACCGACAAGATCCGCGATCGGCTGGTCCGTCCGCTCGCACGCACCTATGTTCGCGACGTCCTGAACCGGCTCGACTCGGAGGAGTTCTACAACCCGGAGCTCCGATTCGGAGCGGCGAACGACGCGACGAAGCTGCTCGCGATTCACCTCGCTCCCTCCGGAGTCATCGTCGAGCAGGTGATCCTCGGCAACTTCTCGTTCAAGCCCGAGTACCAGAAGCTGATCAACCAGCGGAAGGAAGCCGACAAGAACGCGGAGAAGCTCGAGGCCGAGATCCTCGCGACGAGCGAGGCGAACAAGGCGGCGCTGCAGCAGAAGGTCGCCGAGATGACCGAGAAGCTGACGACCGCACAGGGCGACTTCGAGCGCGCGAAGAAGACCGCCGACGCCTACCTCGTCCGGCGTGAGCAGGAAGCGCAGGCGACCATCGCCGAGAAGAAGGCGGTCGCCGAAGGGATCCGGCGCGAACGCGCGGCGCTCAACAGCAGCGCCGGCGACGCCTACGTCACGCTTCAGCTGATCGACGCCCTGCAGAAGAAGGAGATCCGCCAGATTCCGCAGCTCCCCGGCGGAGCGAACGTCATCATCGACGGCAACAAGCTGCTCGAGCAGCTCGGCGTGATCCGATACAAGGACGCGGCCAAAGGCGACAACTGATCGGGCGCAAACCGGCGCCCGATCGCAACGAAGAGACCATACGAGCGCGACGCGCGAAGACGGCGCTGCGCGACGAAGCACAATGTACGACCCGAGCGGCTCCTCATTCGACTACGCGAACGTGATCTTTTCGGTGCTGCAGGATTGCGAGCATCGCAGGCGCAGCTTCACCGACGAGAACGTCCGCGAGGGGTTGATGGAGTGCGCGAAAGAAAAGCTCGCTCGCGTGAAGGCGAGCTATCTCGGCGGGATGGGCTCGAAGAGCTACTGGCGCGATCTCGAGAAGGAAGTGCTCGAGACCGTGATGCCGCAGTACGCGGCAGCTGCCGCCGAGCAGAACCGGCGTGAGAGGAACGGCTACGGAGTCTTCCGCGGCGGCGACCTCGCAGCACGTTTCGCGTTCGCGATCCTGGGGCTCGTCGTCGGAGGGATCATCATCGCGATTCCATTCATCCCGATCTTCGAAAAGGCGTTCGCGTTCGTGCTCGCCCTCGGAGGATGGTTCTACCCCGACATGGTCAGGATGACGTTCGAGTACCGGCACTACAAGCTGCTCAACAGGCTCGTCACCGCGGGAGAGGAGTACCAGCGGGGCCGGGCGAAGTACGTTTCGATGGCGGACGTCGAAGACGACGACGAGGCGACGGATTCCCTCGGGCTCGACGCGGAACGTCGCGACGCGGAACGACGATCGCTCGCGGCGCGCGAATCGCAGAAACAGTGAATCGTGGCAGGCGGGATGAGAGTGACGGAGCGTGCGGTTAGCTGGATGCATGGAGGACGTCGGATGAAACGTCTGCTCGTGGCGGCGGTCGCCGCCGCGTTCGCGCTTGCCGGCCTGCTTTTCGCACAGACGCCGGAGCCCGCAACCCTGAAGTCGCCCCAGGGAGAGGCCGCGATCTCGACGCTCGCGCTGAACTCGCAGCTCTACGTCGCCGCCGACGACTTCGTCAAGGCGCTCGGGGGAACGATCGAGCCCGACGGCGCGGGATTCAAGATCACGATCTTCGGCAAGCTCGGCGCCTTCGCCCCCGACAACCAGTACGGCGTGGTGCGCGACGAGCTGATCCCGATGCCCGCGCTTCCGACCGTCATCGAGGGGCGCGCGTTCGTCCCATGGCAGTTCTTCCGCGGCTTCCTCGCCTCCGCCGGCGACCTCGACCTGCAGTGGAACCCGCAGCAGCGGCTCTTCACGGTCTCGCCGCGCGTCCGCCTGAGCCTCACCGCGGGGATGTCGGTCATCGACCTCGACGACATCACGAAGGTCGTCATCCAGCTCTCGGGCAAGACCGAGTTCTCGATCGTGCGTCGCCAGCAGAGCTACGTCGTGAAGTTCGGAAACCCGATCGGGGCGCCGTTCGTGGAGCAGAGCTACCAGAACGCGCACCTGGCGAAGGCGCTGTTTCGGCCTAACGAGGTCGAGCTCCAGCTGACCGGCGCCGACGTCCAGGGGAGCGCGTACAGGCTGGACGACCCGTTCCGCGTCGTCCTCGATCTCCGGAAGGGCCCCGCGGCCACGACACCCGGCGCCGCGGGCGCGATCAACCTTCCACAACAGCGCGTACCCGGCATCCGGACCATCGTCATCGACCCGGGCCACGGCGGGACCGACACCGGCGCGATCGGGCCGGGCGGCCTCGAAGAGAAGACGATCACTCTCGCGCTCGCGAAGAAGCTCTCCGCGAGCCTGTCGAAGCAGTTGAAGCTTCGGGTGGTGCTCACGCGCGACAGCGACGAGCTGATTCCGCTCACGCAGCGGACCGCGATCGCGAACCAGTTCCAGGCCGACCTCTTCCTCTCGATCCACCTCAACTCCTCGCTCCGCAAGGGTGCGCAGGGAACCGAGTCGTACTTCCTTTCGCTCGACGCATCCGACGAGCTCGCGAAGCAGGTGGCCGAGCGGGAAAACGACGTCGATCAGGCTCCGGCAGCGCCGGAGCTCGCCGGCGACCTGAAGCTCATCCTCTGGGATCTCGCGCAACAGGAGTATCTGAAGGAGTCGAGCGAGCTCGCGGAGACGATCCAGGACGAGCTCAGCAAGGCGACGAATACCGAGAATCGCGGCGTGAAGCAGGCGCCCTTCCGCGTGCTCATCGGCGCGACGATGCCCGCCTCGCTCGTCGAAGTCGGCTTCATCTCGAATGCCGACGAGGAGGCGAAGCTCAAGAGCGACGAGCATCAGGACAAGCTCGTCGCTGCGATCGTCAGTGCGGTCGGGCGATTCAAGACGTATTACGAGGCGAAGACCGGCGTCACGCCGGCGGCGCCTCCGCCCACCACGACCGCTCCGGCCCCGGCGCCCGCACCGGCTCCGGCTCCCGAGCCCCCTCCCACAGCGAACGAAAAGGCGGGAAAATGACCCTCCGGTCGATCGCGGCCGGCGCGATTCTCCTTTCGTTGCTCGCAGGATGCGAGCGAAAAGGACCGGTGCAGGCGCCGAGCAGCCCCGCGCCGCCACCCCAGGCGACGTTGACGAGCAAGCCGGTGCAGCTCTTCTACGAAGATGATGCGATGCTCCTCGAGCCCCGCGTCGAGAACGTCGCGCTCCCCGACAGCGAGGGAGCGTCGATCCGTCCGCTTCTCGTCGCACTGCTCGCTCCCGCCCCGGCGGGAGCCGAGCCGAAGCCGGTGCCCGAAGGGATCGAGATCCGCGCGGCCTACCTGCTGCCCGACGGGACGGCGATCGTCGACCTCAGCGGCCCTCTCTTCCTGGCGGGATGGAAGACGGGGTCGCAGGCGGAACTGATGCTCGCCTACTCGATCGTCCACACCCTGACGTCGAACCTTCCGTCGATCCGCCAGGTCCAGCTGCTCGTCAACGGACAACCCGCGGAGACCCTCGGCGGGCACGTCTCGATCGAGCATGCGCTCCGACCGAACCCGAAACTGGTCAGGACACAACCAACTACAAATCAATAACTTACGTCGTCGTGCTGCGATCCTGCGCAAGTGTTGCGCCCGTAATCGTGATTTTTTTCACAAATGAGGCGAGATTCAGCTATACTCCGCGCGGCTCAATATTTACTGGATGGGCAGGCGAAACGCATCCACGTTCTCACCTGCCTCCCGAAAGGGAACGACAACACACCAAACCTGGCCGCATCACAAAGCAGCAAACCACCGATTCCGCAGTCCCATCGTTTCCAAGCCCCATCCAGTTGAGGTTATCGCGACCCCGGCAACCGCCGGGGTCGCGTGCTTTATGGGCTACTCACCGCACTCGCACTGCGGGCAGCCGATGTCGAGCACGATCTTCCACGAGCCGTCCTTGTCGCGACGCCACGTCGAGTTGAACGTGCTGACGCGCGCGCCCGTCTCCGGATCGGTGACGGGGCCGCTGCTCATGGCGAGCGTTCCGGAGTCGAGCACCTCGACCTTTTCCGGCGCCCAGGCGAACGGCGGCTTCGGCCCCTCGAAGAAGCGCTTCCACGCTTCGGCGACCGCGCTCTTTCCGCGCATGACGCTCTTCGATCCGAAGAAGATCGTCTCGTCCGCGAGGAACGACGTGAACTTCGCGTGGTCGCGGTCGGCCATCGTCTTCGCGAATGCGGTCTCGGTCGCCCGGACCTGCTCGCGCAGCTCCGCGTTGGTCTCCGCACTCGCGGTCAGCACCGAGAGGCCTAACAGGGCGGCAATCGTGATCGATCTCCAGAGCTTCATCGTCGTCTCCTCGCTCGAATTGGAACGAAGACACTCTAAGCCCGGCGCGCGGTGCTTGATGTCACGACGGCGATAAATGAGTCGACGGAACGGTTACGAGCCGAGCTTTTTCGCGACCTCGACGACGGCGTCGGTGTTCGAGAGCTTGACGATCGAGCTGATGAGATACGACTTCACCGCCTGCTCGTGTTCGGCGAGCTCCGCGTCGCCCACGCCGAGCGCTTTCGCGTAGCGGGCGACGAGCTCGCGCTCTTTGCCTTCGAAGCTGTTGTCGGCCCAGCCCATGAGAATGCAGGTCTTGATGAAGACCTTGCGGAGCGCATCCGAGGTGAGCGCGGCCGCAATCTCTTCGGGAGTCGCGTCGGCGGCGCTCTCGAGGGCGGCGAGGCTTCTCGCGGCGCCGCCAGCGTCGGCGTAAAAGCCCATCAGGAGCGCCTTCTCCTTCTCGTGCACCCCTCCTTCGGCTCGTGCCACGGCGAAGAGTCCGCGCGTGATGGCCTCGGCCTGCTCGTCGGAGATTTCGATCTCGGGGAAAAAGGTGTCCATCGCTGAGCGCCTCCGTTGGTGGTCTTCGAGAGGGCGGATTGTACCACCGCCCCTCGCGCCGCCCTGCCGCGGAATCCAAGTACAATTCCGCTCGCCCTCGAGCGCCTACGCAACTGACGGCTGATGCTCGAGAGGAGGAACGGAGCGAATCAATGACGGAAGCGGCATCGCGCGTAGCGATCGTCACGGGCGGCGCGCGAGGCATCGGCCGGGCGATCGTCCTGCGCCTTCTTCGCGACGGCTGGTCGGTCGCCTTCACGTTTCTCTCGTCTTCGGACGCCGCCGCGAGCCTCGTCACCGAGGCAACAGCCGCGGGCAGCGACGCGTCACGTTCGCACTCGCTCGAAGGCGACGTCGCCGATTCGTCACGCTGCGCGTCGATCGTCGAGGAGACGATCGCGCGCTTCGGCCGCGTCGATGCGCTCGTCAACAACGCCGGAATCCGCCGCGACACGCTCGTCTACAACATGTCGGACGACGACTGGTCCGACGTGCTCCGCACGAATCTCGACGGCGCGTTCCACATGACGCGCTCCGTGCTGGCGCCGATGCTGCGACAGCGCTCCGGAGCGATCGTGAATGTCTCGTCGCTCTCCGGCCTCCACGCGGTCGTCGGCCAGGCGAACTACGCGGCATCGAAGGCGGGGCTCATCGCGCTGACCCGCACCCTCGCGCGCGAATGCGGGCGGAGCGGTATCCGCGTGAACTGCGTCGCCCCGGGGCTCGTCGCGACCGACATGACGGCAGGGATGGACCCCGAGGCTAAGAAAGAGATGATCAAGGCGATCCCGATGCGCCGCATGGTCACCGCGGACGAGGTCGCGGCCGCGGTCGCCTTCTTTCTCGGGCCCGACTCGAGCGGAATCACCGGACAGACGCTCTGCGTTGACGGCGGAACCACGGCGTAGCAACACGCCAACGATCCCGATGAGCTATCTCTCCGTCGTCATCCCGACCCACAACCGCATCGCGATGCTCGAGCGGGTGCTCGACGCTCTCGACCGGCAGGAGGCCGCGCCGGAGTTCGACGTCGTGGTCATCGACGACGGATCGAAAGACGATACCGCCGCGAGAATGCGCTCGCATTCCGAGACAAAGCGATGGAGCGTTCCGATTCGCTTCGAGTCGCAGGCGAACGCGGGCCCCGGCCGCGCGCGCAACCGCGGTGTCACGCTCGCCGCCGGACGCTACGTCGTCTTCATCGGCGACGACACCGTTCCCGAGCCGCAATTCATCGCCGAGCACGCGCGCATTCATCGCGAGAGCGGCGACGACCCGTTGGTCGCCTGCCTCGGGTACACCGGCTGGCCGCGCGACGAGCGCGTCACGCCGTTCATGGATTACATCAACGACTACGGCCTGCAGTTCGGCTACAGGCTGATCGAGCACGGCGCCGTCGTGCCGTTCAATTTCTTCTACACGTCGAACATCTCGATCGACCGCGAGTTGCTCGCCGCGCACCCGTTCGATACGTCGTTTCCCGCCGCAGCGTGGGAAGACATCGAGCTCGCCTTCCGCCTCGACGCGAAGGGGCTGAAGATCCGCTATGACGCAAACGCCGTGACGCGGCACCACCACCAGATGACCGTCGACTCGTTCTCGCGACGCCAGTACACCGTCGGCCGCTCCGGGGCGATCTTCTTCGATAAGCACCCCGAGCTCGGCCACTTCCTGGGAGTCGTCGAGCTGCGTGAGAAAGGGCTCGCGGGCGACGGCGAGCTCGCCCGCCTCCGGCTCTTCGCGCATCTCGGCGAGCGCTCCCGTCTCCTCGCCCGCCCCTCGGTGTTCGAGCGCCTCATGCGCCAGCACTACCTGCGAGGGTTGAGGGACGGGCTTGCGGAAGCAGGCGAGAGGCGAGAGGCGAGAGGCGAAGAGTAGGCAGGCCAGCGCCCAGCGGCCGGAGGTCAATGCAGGCGGCGACTTGTGTGGAGTGCGCGAGCGCAGCTCGCGCCCTTCCTCGCGGAAGCGAAGCTTCCGCCGTCCCCGTTCCACAGGCGCCGAAGCTGCGCTTCGGCGAGGAAGAGCGAAAGCTCCGCTTTCGCACTCCACACAAGTCCCCTTGCCTGCTCATCGCCTCTCGCCTCATCGCCTTTCGCCTCCACCGTGCGCGCAAACCCGATAGAATTGCGCGCACCATGAAGGGCTTTTTTCTCACCGTCGAAGGCATCGAAGGAAGCGGCAAGACCACCCAGCTCCAACGCCTCGCAAAGCTGCTGCGCGCGCACGGACAGAACTGTGTCGTCACTAAGGAACCGGGGGGCACGCCGATCGGCGATCGCGTGCGCGCGATCCTGCTCGACCCGCAAGCCGAGGGGATGGATCCCGCCGTCGAGCTCTTTCTGCTCGCCGCGTCGCGGCGCCAGCATGTGATCGACGTGATCCAGCCGACGCTCGAGGCGGGAGCGACCGTTCTCTGCGATCGCTTCTCCGACGCAAGCGTCGCCTACCAGGGATTCGGGCGCGCGCTGGAGCTGCAGAAGATCCGCGACCTGAACGACTGGGCGACGTCCGGCATCTATCCCGACCTGACCGTGATCTTCGACCTTCCGGAGGCCGACGGGCTCGAACGGGCGCGGCGGAGAAACGCGAAGGAGAACCTCTACGCCGAGAGCCGTCTCGAAGGCGAGGATCTCGCGTTCCACCGGCGGGTGCGCGAGGGATACCTCGCGCTCGCGAAGGAGGACGATCGCCGTTTCGCGGTGGTCGACGCATCCGCGGGAGTCGACGAAGTGTTCGATCGCTTCAAGGCGATCCTCCTCGAACGCGCGCCGAAGCTGAAGTTGGGAGACCCGCAGCAGTCATGACGTCGAGCCCCACGGAACTGCTCGTCGAATCGGCCCGCCACCGTACGCTTCATCACGCGCTGCTGCTGCACGGTCCATCGGCGAAGACGCTCGGCGGAGCGGCGATCGCGATCGCGAAGGCGCTCAACTGCGTCAACGGCTCGGCGGGCGACGCCTGCCCGTCGTGCCAGAAGATCGACCGGCAGAGCCATCCCGACGTGCGGCTCCTCACGCCGGCGAAGGAACGCAAGGCGATCTCGATCGAGCAGGTGCGCGAGCTCGTCGCCGAGGCGGGGATGCGCCCTTACGAGTCGGGCACGAAGGTCTTCATCATCGACCCGGCCGACACGCTCAGCGGCGCCGCGGCGAACTCGCTGCTCAAGACGCTCGAGGAGCCGACGCCCGACACCTGCTTCCTGCTGCTCACGCGCTCGGCGGATCTCCTGATTCCAACGATCAAGTCGCGTTGCCAGATCGTATTTCTCCGCCCGGAGCACGACGACGTCGAGGAAGCCAACCCGGAGCTCGGCGTGGAGGTCGCACAGAGGCTCGCGGCCTTCGCCTCCTCACGCGATATGGGAGCGCTCCTCGGAATCGCCCCGCTGCTCTGCGCGGGCGACAACGCGAAGCACGGTCTCGCCCTCCTCGCCGCGACCCTGCGCGACATCGCAGCCGGCGTCGCGCCTGCGCCCGCCGCGGGAGTCGCGTCGGCGATCCCGCCGTCACGCCTGCTCGAGGCCGCGCAGCGGGCCGTCGAAGGGATCGACACGCTCAACGTCAACGCCGATGCGCGACTGCTCGTCGAGAGCGCGCTGATGGTTCTTGCCGGCGCGAAGCAGTAACGCCTCCGCTCGTTCCTCATTCCGATCAATCAGTGCTGGAGCGCGGCTCCACGGCGCGGTGAAAACGCGCTGCCGACTTCGTGCGCGCCTTGATCGCCTCGCTCTCGCGATCGCGCGGAGGCGCCGCTGTGACGAGAGTCGCAAGCAGCTCGCGCGCCGCCTCGCTGACCCGTTCGACCGCGTGCTCGAAGGCAGCTTCGTTCGCTTTCGACGGGCGCGTGGTTCCGCTCAGCTTCCGCACGAACTGGAGCGCCGAGGCACGGATCTCTTCCTCCGTCGCAGGGGGCTCGAAGTTGTGAAGAGTTCGAATGTTCCTGCACATGAGACGACCTCCTCGGGTTGAAGCGAAAACGTGACGGGATGCTGATCGCCGACGTCGCGCGAGTCAGTCCCGGACGAAGTGGCAGTTGTAGCCCCACGGGTTCTTCTTGAGATAGTCCTGGTGGTAATCCTCCGCGTCGTACCAGGCCGTCGCGGGGACGATCTGCGTGGCGATCGGACGAGGCCACTTCCCCGAAGCGTCGACCTCGGCCCTGACTCGTTCCGCGGTCGCCTTCTGCTCCTCGGAGTGGAAGAAGATCGCCGACCGGTATTGCGTGCCTATGTCGTTCATCTGCCGGTTCAGCTGCGTCGGGTCGTGCATCCGGAAGAAGAAGCGGAGAATCTCGTCGTAGGAGATCTTCGTCGGGTCGAAGACGATCTTCACCGACTCGGCGTGACCCGTATCTCCCTTCTTCACATGGTTGTAGGTCGGGGCGCCGAGCGAACCGCCGGTGTACCCGACGACCGTGTCAACCACGCCGGGAAGCTGACGGATCAGCTCCTCCACCCCCCAGAAGCAACCTCCGGCAAGCGTTGCAGTCTCGCGATTCGTCTCCGTCATGGCTCTTTTCCTCCGGGCCGCCCCTCGATCAATTGCGGGCCGGCCGACAATCGAGAACCGACGCGCAGCGCAGGTTCGTTCCCGCCGGGCGAGCCGGCGGTCCGCAACAGGGGAAACGCGCCCGGAGGGTAAACGATTGGCCGACCCGTCCGGATTGGTACAATGCGCCCCCGGCTCGCTGCCGCACCGTCGATGGATTTCTGGTACCTGCTGCTCTCTCTCGTCTTCGTCGCCGCAAACGGATACTTCGTGGCGGCCGAGTTCGCGATCGTCAAAGTTCGCGCGACACAGCTCGCCGAGTTGGAGGCGAAAGGGTCGAAGGCCGCCACCATCGGGCGCCACCTCACCAAAGAGCTCGACGCGTACCTGTCGGCGACGCAGCTCGGCATCACCCTGGCGTCACTGGCCCTCGGCTGGATCGGCGAGCCCGCCTTCGCGCACCTGATCGAGCCGGCACTCAGGCAGTACGGCACGTTCGCTCCGGCACTCGCGCATTCGATCTCCGTCAGCGTCGCCTTCGTCATCATCTCGATCCTCCACATCGTTTTCGGCGAGCTCGTGCCGAAATCGCTCGCGATCCAGAAGCCGATCGCCACGACGCTCTGGGTCGCCCACCTGCTCCGCTTCTTCTACATCGTGATGTACCCGGCGATCTGGCTGCTCAACGGCACGGCGCGATTCATCCTGAGATCGATCGGAGTCTCGCCCGCCTCCGAGCACGAGCTCGCTCATTCCGCCGAAGAGCTGAAGATGATCCTCTCCGACTCCGAGAAGGCGGGAGTGCTCTCGCAGCCGAAGAAGGAGATCATCGAGGGGGTCTTCCAGTTTTCGAAACGGACGGCGCGGCAGATCATGGTCCCGCGCACCGACGTCGTCGTCCTCTCGACGACGAACACGATCGAGCAGAACCTCGAGGTGATCCGCGCCTCGCGGCACACCCGCTACCCGCTCTGTGAGGGAAACCTCGACCGCACGGTCGGCCTCATCCACGTAAAGGATCTTTTCCTCGCGCAGCTCCGCGGCCCGGGTCGCAGTCTCGCCGACCTCCGTCGCGACATTCTCTTCGTCCCCGAGAACACGACGGTCGAGCAGCTGCTCGACCAGTTCCTCGCGGGGAAGACGCACATGGCGGTGATTCTCGACGAGTACGGCGGCGCATCGGGGATCGTCTCGATGGAGAACATCACCGAGGAGCTCTTCGGGCAGATTCAGGACGAGTTCGATCGCGAGCGGCTCGAGGTCGAACCGCTCGGCGAAGGGCGCTACCGCGTCCGCGGCGACTATCTGATCGAGGATCTCGCCGGCCGGCTTCACGTCGACGTCGGAGAGCCGGCCGAGGAAACGGTCGGCGGCTATGTCGTGGCGAACCTTGATCGCGAAGTGCAGCCGGGCGATCGCTGCTCGCTCGGCCCTCTCGAGATCGAGGTCATCGAGGGAGAACGTTACCGCGTGCGCTGGGTGCTCGTAATCGCGCCCCCCGTTCCCGCCCGAGACGACCCCCGCGATTCCGATTGAATTGCCTGAGCGGCCCGGGCGCCGGTGGTAGACTTTCCGCTCACGGAGTCGCACTCGATGTCCATCCAGGGAAGCCTGAAGACGATGCCGGTCCCGGAGTTGCTGATGTGGATCAGCAACTACCAGAAGACCGGCACGCTCGAGGTCGCTGCCGGCGATCACATCGAGAAGATCGCCTTCGACGGCGGTTTCCTCATCTTCTCGGCGTCGACCGAACTGGAAAAGACCTTCGGCCACATCCTCATCGCGCGCGGAATGCTGAGCGAAGCGCAGCACGACCAGGCGAGACAGATCCGCCAGGATCAGCAGATCGCCCTGGCGAAGGTGCTCAAGGATCTCCATATCCTGCCCGAGGACGAAATCGTGCGAATGCTCAGAAAGAAGGCGGAGGCAGAGATCTTCGCCCTCTTCGGAAGCGTGAAAGGCGAGTTCCGCTTCCTCGACGACGAGCTCCCCGACCTCGACCTGCTCCCCATGCGCGTCGACGTCGCGAAGGCGCTGCTGCGGATCACCCAGCAGATGGACGAGTCGGGCGACTACGACTACGACCAGTCGGGAATCAGGCTCGATCTGCCGCCCGGGTAAGAGGGCGTTAGGCGAAGGGCAGGCCAACGGCCATAGGCCATAGGCCAAAGCAGGCGGATTCGTCGATCAGGCTGCGCGATTCGGTCGCCGCTGCCGCTCATCGGACGCGCCAACCCGAACCATCTTCAGATACAACGCTCGTCCGGGCGCACGCCTGCTCTGGCCTGTGGCCTATGGCCTATGGCCTGCTTTTCGCCTCTCGCCTCTCGCCTCTCGCCTGCCTTTACCTGATCGGTCTCCGCCTCACGATCGTCGGGCCCGTCGAGCTCCAGATCTCGAGCGAGTAGTCGGAGAGGAGGTAGACCTTTCCTCCCGTGACCACGGACGAACGCACGGCGGCCGCTCCGCTTCCGGGGAGAGGCTCGGCGCTCCAGGTCGCCGCGCCGTTGATCCGGTAGAGAAGCGGCGAGAAGGAGCGGCCGGTGATCAGCGCGCAGTTGCCGGTCACGTAGATCTGCTGGTCGACGTAGCCGACGCGGCCCGACGGATCGTTCACGTACGGGTCGAGTAGTGTCCCCGCCTCGTTCAGCTGCGCGTCGCTGTAGGCATAGACGCGCTGGCCGACGGCGTACACCACGGCGCGCGCCGCGTCGTGAGCGATCGCCACCGGGTTTCCACTCGACGCGCGCTGCGTGAGCTGCACGGGGTGATACGGGTCGATCACGTTGTAGGCGCGAATTTCGGCCGGGACACTGAAGATCGCCCACGCCTTCGTCCCATCGGCCGTCGCCGACGACGCGCCACCCTGCAGCGTAGCGCTCTTCACGAGCGTCGAGCGCGGATCGAGCACCAGGGTCCGCAAGTCGCACGCACCGCTGAGGCAGTTCGTCTCGACCGTCAACCAGAGCGCCCCCGCAACGGCGCGCATTCCGATCATCCGCTGATCGCCGCTCTCGTTGACCTTGTACGTGGTGGTGACCGTTCCGGCCGCCGAATACCCGGTCACGGTGCCGTCGAGCGCGAGTACGTAGAGCGAGGTTCCGACCGGCACGATGTCGACGATACTGCCGCTCAACGACAGGCCGCGCGCGATGCCGGGCATCCCCGAGCTGTCGAGCGGGATCGTCGAGACCGCGCGACCGTCAAAAAGATGAAGGAGCCGGTCGCCCGCAAACGCGTCGCGGAAATAGCGATTGGACGACCCGACCGCGAGCTCGACAGGAGGCTGCGACGTCGTCGCGTACTGGAACGTCGACAGCCCCTCGGCCGTCGCCACCACGGCGGAGCCCGAGCCCGCCGTCGAGTGCGCCGTCGTCGCCGCGGTGTCGAGCGCAACCTCTCGCTTGAGGCTCTTCGTCGATGCGTCCCAGTACTGGATCTCCGTCGTCGAAAGGACGAAGAGCGCGTTGCCTGCCATCTGCACGTCACGCGCGATGATCGAGTTCGTCCCCGGGTAGATGCTGACCGCACCTCCCTGGCCGAAGTTCACGACCGAGATCCCCTTGAAGGTCACGCCGGCGACGAGCCCGGTGCCCGAGACGCCGAGACCGCTCGTCGTCGCTCCTTCGATCGCGGCGATCGCCGGTGCCGACGTCAGGACTCCGCCGCCGTAGTACCGGACCGTCGTCGTGCCGTTCTCGTTCAGATCGGCAAAGGCGATGTCGGAGCCGCCGCGCTCGACGAATGACGGCTTCGCCCCGCCGAGATCGAGCTTCGCCGCTGTCCCCTGCAGCTTCGACAAATCGAGCGCCCACACCGTCTGGTCGGCGAGCACTGCCACTCCCCCCGTGCCGTTGATCGCCGCGGAGACGATCGAGCCCGCGAGATTTACCGACGAAACTTCGATCGGAGGATTCTGTGCGACGTCCCAGAGCCGGGCGCGCGCTCCCGCCGTCGTCAGCACCTTCGTTCCGCTCCCGTCACGGACGGTCGAGACCGCGCCAACGTCCCAATTCGTCTGCGGCGTGAGCTCGCCCGACGCGCCGAGCGCGTACTTGAAGAGTCCGCCGGAGGCCTTCGCCGATACGACCGAGCTCCCGAGCGAGACTGCCGAGGTCATCTGGCCTAACGCATGCCCCCGGAGCGGAAACGGGGCGACGAAGCCGCGCACGTCGAAGCTCGCGAGCCCCGCGTCGCCCGCGGCCCCGTGGAGCCTCCCGTTGATCGCGAGAAGCTCCAGGTAGCGGTTCACCGTGCCGCCCAGCGGCGACGACTTGCCTGCGAAAAGCTTCGCCGTGCCCGATCCCGAGACTTCGAACGCGCGGAGAATCCTGTCGTCGCCAACGAGGTAGACGACCGAGCCGGATCCCGCCACGGCTGCGTTCGCGCCGGCGGCGAGCGTCGCCGTGCGGTTCATCAACGCGCCGCTTCCGCTGAAGACCTCGGTCTGCTGCCCGTCGGAGACGTAGAGCCGCCCCGCTGCCTCGCTCACCCAGAGCGAGCGCGTGAGCGATGCGAACGTGCCAATCTTCTGCGGCACAGACGGAACCTGCACGTTGTAGGCCTCGACCGTGCCGTCGCCGTCCGCGGCGTAGAGCGTCGCGCCGAGCAGCGCGAGCGACTGCGCCCCGACGTTCGTCGTCGAGAGCGTTCTCACCAGCGCCGGCTTGTCGGCAATGACCACGTCGACCTGCGCGACTCCCGCGCTCGTCGCCGCGAAGACGTACGTCCCGAGCGCCAGGAGGTCGCTGACCGTCCCGCCGAGTGCCGTCGATCCGAGCGTGGCGATCGTCTTACCGCTCTTCGACATCACGAGCAGCTTCGCGCCGCTGCCGACGTAGACCCTGCCGCCGGCGGCCGCGACTGCCGACGTCGTCCCCGGGAACGCGATGGTCGTCACCGGACGAGGCGGATCGAACGACGCGTCGTAGAGCTCGAGGCCCCACGACGTCGTGACCCAGAGGTCGTTGCCGTCCGCGGCAGCGTCGAGCGCGGTCATCCGGTACGCCCCGTCCCAGACGGGAGTCCAGACGCATTGCGCCGCCGCCGGGATGGCGAAGACGAGCGCGAGCATGGCGAGGATCATCGATTTTGCGGTCACGGTCGAATTGTAGCGGAGCGCCGCACGCCGCTGCCTGCGCAACGTGACGGCGCCGTGACGTTCACAGCACCTATAATTCGCCGCGCCGAGGTGCCCTTCGCCTCCGCCACTCGCACGATGAGAATTCGAACTGTTTCCGCTCTCGTCATCGCCATCGCACTCGCAACCGGTGGCTGCTCCTCGGCCCCTCGCGTCGCGCCTTCGCACGCGCCCGCGATCGTCGACCCCCTCTCGTTCTCGCGGCCCGCGGACGTGCTCGTGCGGCACCTGGCGCTCGACCTCACCGCGGACTTCCAGACGAGACGGCTCGTCGGTTCGGCCATCCTGACCTTCGACAACTCTCGCGGGGCGAAGACACTCGTGCTCGACACCCGCGATCTCGAGATTCGCGGGGTGCACTCGGGTGACGGCGCTGCTGCGCTCGTCTGGAAACTCGGCGACGAGAAGGAGCGGCTCGGCCGCGCGCTCGAGATCGATCTCCCGTCGAAGGCGACGAGCGTGCGCATCGACTACGCGACCTCGCCCGGCGCCGCAGCGATCCAGTGGTTCGCACCGGAGCAGACATCGGGCGGCAAGTATCCGTTCCTCTTCACCCAGTCGCAGGCGATCCTCGCGCGCACCTGGGTGCCCTGTCAGGACACGCCCTCGGTGCGCATGACTTACGAGGCGACGATTCGCGTGCCCCGCGGCCTGCTCGCGCTGATGAGCGCGGAGAATCCGCAGCGGGTGAGCGACGACGGCGTCTACCACTTCCGGATGCCGCAGCCGGTGCCGAGCTACCTGCTCGCGCTCGCGATCGGCGATCTCGAGTTCCGCGCATTCGACGGGAGGAGCGGCGTCTACGCCGAGCGGTCGATGATCGAGCGCGCAGCGTGGGAGCTCGACAACACGCCGGCACTGATCGAGGCCGCCGAGCGGCTCTACGGGCCCTATCGCTGGGGACGCTACGACATCCTCGTTCTCCCGCCGAGCTTCCCGTGGGGCGGCATGGAGAACCCTCGCCTGACCTTCGCGACGCCGACGATCATCGCGGGCGATCGTTCGCTCGTGTCGCTCGTCGCACATGAGCTCGCGCACTCCTGGTCGGGCAACCTCGTCACGAACGCGACCTGGGCCGACGTCTGGCTCAACGAGGGCTTCACCACCTACTTCGAGATGCGGATCATGGAAGCGGTCTACGGCCGCGAGTACTCGGAGATGCTGGCCGCTCTTTCGCTCCAGGATCTTCGCGAGGCCGTGGCGACCGCCGGTGCCGACAACCCGCGCACGCAGCTCGCCATCGCTCCGGGCGCGACCGTCGCGCCGGGCACCACGACCGACGTCGCGTACGACAAGGGCTATTTCTTCCTGCGCCACTGTGAAGAGATCGTGGGTCGCGCGCGTTTCGACGCGTTCCTTCACCGCTATTTCGAGACGCACGCGTTCGAATCGGTGACGACTGCGATGTTCATCGGGGAATTCGAGCACGAGTTCGTCCGAGGCGACCAGGCGCTCGACGCGAAGTTAGGCGTCGCACGCTGGATCTACGGCCCTGGGGCGCCTGACGACGTCCCGGTGGTGCACTCGAAGCGCCTCGACGCCGTCGACGCGGAGATCGCCCGCCTCGCTTCGGGCGCGGCGCCCGAAGCGCTCGCAACGACGAGCTGGTCGACCCACGAATGGGTCCGCTTTCTTCGCAACCTCCCGCCTCCCGTCGACGCGGCACGGCTCGCCGGCCTCGACCGCGCGTTCCACTTCACCTCGAGCGGCAACGCCGAGATTCTCGCCGTCTGGCTGCGGCTCGCCGTCGCCGCGTCGTACGAGCCCGCGATGCCGGCGGTCGATTCGTTCCTCACGACCGTCGGACGGGTCAAGTACATCCAGCCGATCTACACCGAGCTCGCGAAGACCCCGGCGGGACTCGAGCACGCACGCGGCATTTTCGAAAAGGCGCGCGCGGGATACCACCCCGTGACCGTCACCATCATCCAACGAGCGCTCGGCGCGGGAGTCAAGACCCCGCAATGAGACGACCTGTCGTCGCCGTTGCACTCGCGGCTCTGCTCGCCGCGAGCTGCGCAGGAGGATCCCGAACCATGGTCGAAGACCTGACCCCGAACTCGACGCCATCCACCGCGACACCGCTCGACGATGCCGCGAATCAGTACGTCCGCCTCGTCCTCGCCCTCGGCGAGCACGACGCAGACTATGTCGACGCCTACTACGGACCACCGGAGCTTCGCGGCGAGGTTCGCGCGGAAGCCAGGACCGTCGAAGATATAAAGCGCAACGCCGAAGCGCTGCAGGCGCGCGTCGCCGCGCTCCCGGAGCCGCCAACGGAGCTCGAGCGTCTCCGGCGCGACTACATCAGGACGCAGACCGCGGCGGTCGCCGCACGCGCCGCGATGCTCTCCGGCACGACCTTCACCTTCGACGAGGAATCGAAGGCGCTCTACGACGCCGTCGCCCCGGCGCATGGCCCCGAACATTACGACGAGCTCCTTCGCGAGCTCGAAGCCGAGCTTCCGGGCGAAGGAACGGTCAGCGTGCGCCTCGACGCCTTCCGCGCGAAGTTCGTCATCCCGAAAGACCGCCTCGACATAGTCTTCAACAAGGCGATCGACGGCTGCCGCGAGCGGACTCTCCGCCACATCGCGCTTCCCGCCGGCGAGAGCTTCACCGTCGAGTACGTCACCGACAAGTCGTGGAGCGGCTACAACTGGTACCAGGGCAGCTACCGAAGCCTCATCCAGGTCAACACCGACCTGCCGATCTACATCGACCGCGCGGTCGACCTCGCCTGCCACGAAGGCTACCCGGGCCATCACGTGTACAACGCGCTTCTCGAGAAGAGCCTCGTGCGCGAGCGCGGCTGGATCGAGTTCACCGTCTACCCTCTCTTCAGCCCCCAGTCGCTCATCGCCGAAGGGAGCGCGAACTACGGGATCGACGTCGCCTTCCCGAAAGCGGAGAAGATCGCGTGGGAGCGCGAGCATCTCTTCCCGCTCGCGGGACTCGACCCGACCCAGGCGGAGAAGTACTACCGCGTCTTCGACCTCACCTCGAAGCTCGCGTACGCCGGCAACGAGGCGGCGCGCGGGCTGATCGACGGCACGCTCACCGACGAGTCTGCGGCGGTCTGGCTCGAGAAGTACGCGCTCATGTCTCCCGAGCGCGCCAGGCAGCGCATCCGCTTCATCAGGCAGTACCGCTCCTACGTGATCAATTACAACCTCGGTCAGGATCTCGTCGAGGCATACGTCGAGCGGCTCGCCGGGGGCGACGGCGAGGCGCGCTGGCGCGCCTTCACCGAGCTGCTCTCGTCGCCGAGGCTTCCGTCGGGGCTTGGGGCGAAGTAATCGCGGGCGACGACCTGGCGGGCGGCCGCGACGCCCGCCGGATGTTCTGACGTCACACCCGATGGGATGCGGGAGTCACGCGCCCGCAGTCCCCACCGGCTTATAGTCTGTGGCGAGGTGTGTCCATGAAGCTCTTCGTGCACGAGGACAAACTTCGCGATCTCAACGCGTCGGCGCCGCTCCTCGAGAAGGTCGAGCTGCTCCGGCAGCTTCTCGTCTCGCGACGACTTCCGATCGATCGCATCGCGGTGGCCACGTACGACCCGGACGGCGACCGTCTCCACACCTTCGTCGCGTCGAACGACGGAGACAACCCTCTCGTCCGCTACGAGAGCCGCCTCGCCGATGCTCCCTCGCTGGTCGAGGTCCGGGAGCGGCGGAAGCCGCGCGTGGTGAACGACCTCACGCTCTTCGCCGAAGGAGTGCACACGCACACGCGCCGCATCTCCGGGGAGGGCTTCCGCGCCAGCTACACCGTGCCGGTCTTCGCGGGCGAGCGCTTCGTCGGCTTCGTCTTCTTCAACTCGCGGACTCCCGCCGTCTTCGACGACGCGCTGCTCGACGAGCTCGACGTGGTGGCGCACCTGGTCGGCAGTCTCGTCGCGCACGACATGCTCGCCGTGCGCATGCTCTCGGGCGCGCTCAAGACCGCCAGCGATTTCGTCCACTCGCACGACCCCGAGACGTGGGCCCACCTGCAGAGGATGGCGCGCTACTCGCGGTTGATCTCGGAGCAGCTCGCCGATTCGGGGAAATACCGGATGACCGACGAGGAGATCGAGCGGCTCTTCTGGTACGCGCCGATGCACGACATCGGCAAGCTCGGCGTGCCCGACGAAGTGCTCTTCAAGCCCGCGAGGCTCTCGCCCGAAGAGCGCCTCGTGATGCGCCAGCACAGCGAGATCGGCGGCGAGCTGATCGAGCGGCTGATCGACAATTTCGAGCTCGGCGAGATGCAGGGGATCGAGCGGCTCCGCGACGTCGCACTCATGCACCACGAGGCGCTCGACGGCTCGGGCTATCCGCGCGGACTCACCGCCGGCGAGATTCCGATGGCCGCACGCATCATCGCCGTGGCCGACATCTTCGACGCCCTGACGAGCCCCCGATCGTACAAGGAGCCGTGGACGACCGACGCCGCGATCGCGGAGCTGCGGAGCATGGCGACCTCGAAGCTCGATCCCGACTGCGTCGACGCGCTCGTTGCGCGGCTCGGCGACGTCGAGAGGGTTCGACGGGAGTTCGCCGAAGGCGACCAGCTCATTCAGGCGCCGCAAGGTCGCATTTCGACCTAACCCGCCACCGACTGCAACTCGCATCCGTCGCGATGCTTCTCCCCGGAAACGCGGCCTGTCTGCGTTATGATCCGCAAGGCCCCGGGATCAGGAGGCAGCGATGCTTCGAGCGTTCTCCACGTCTGACAGCGGCGGGCACGGTTCCGCCTTCACGTTCGTTTCGACAATTGTTCTGCTCACTTCGCTCGCGTACGCCGGCACGAGTTGCGCAGCCGAGCCGCAAGCTCCGCCGCGTGTGAACGTCGACGCGGTTCACGCATATACGTCGGGTGACAACACCGGGCCGCTAGCCACAACCAGGCTCTCGAGCGGAGCCACGATCGTTGCGCTTCAGGGATCGAAGCCGGCGCTCGCAAAGATTCTTCCCGACGGCACGATCACGTGGTCGTTCGGCTACGCGGTCGACCTGTTCCGCCCATGGCTCACCAGCATCGGCGAGTCGGCGTACCTCGCCGATGCCCGCAACCTGGATCAGTCGAACGAGGGAGAGCGGACCGAGTTTCGAGTGCTCGCGTTCGACGAGGCCGGCACTCCGCGCATCGCGCGGACGATCACGACTCCGAACATCGCATGGCTGATCGGATTCGGCGCGACGCGCGATTCACAGCTCTGGCTCGCCTTCAGGCGCCGGGAATCGACGACGCTCGTCGTGCTGGACCGTGACGGAAACCCACTGCGGCAGATGGGATTCCGCACGCCCGCCCCGCTCTACGTCGAGCGATTCGCCGCGCTGGACGATGGCGCGTTCGCGTTCGCCGGCACCGACGGCAAGTCGTGCATGGCAGGCGTCCTCTCAGCGAAGGGGAGCGTCGAGTGGGTGAAGTCGTTTGCCGGAAACGAGGGTACGTGCCTCGAGGTCGCGGCGTCGGGCGACCGGATCGCACTCGGCGCCACGGTGAGGGACCCATCGGGATGGCGGATTCTGCTCCTGTCGCGCAAGGGAGAGCTGATCTCCGACCGCGCCATCGGGCCCACGATGCCCATCGTGTTCTTCCTCGTCGGAGGCGACGGAGGCTCGTTCCTCGTGGCCGGCCCCTCGCTCACGTCGAACAGCTTTCAGCTCGTCAGCGTCGATCGTGCAGGAAAGGTCGAGGGGCAGTGGAGCAGCCACTCGTCGATGTTTCCGTATCCCATCCTCGCTTCAGGACCCAGCGGGGGGAAGCGAAGCCTCGTCATGAAGCTCGATCAGTCCCACTGGGCCATGTTCGAGCTCGGCAGCGCGAGGGTCGGGGACGTGCCACCGCGGCTCGAACGGCTCGACAGCCGCTGGAAGCCCGTCCAAACTGTCGAACGCGCGCTCGGCCTAACGGCGTTCGACGACGTCGTCACGTCGCAGCTGGTGCTGCGCCCCGTTTCCTCGGCGCAGGCGCTCACGCCGGCGGACAATGCTCCTGCGGCGGCGCAAGAGCCGGAACGGGCTGCCGACAGGAAGCTCGATCCGATGATCCCCGTAGGGCCGGTCGAGCCGCCCGGCTCAGCCATCGACACCGATCCCGCGGTGCGTTCCGAGTTCGCTGCCCTCTTCAAATCGCGAAGCTGGAAAGTTCTCGATGCGAAACTCGACCAGGCGATCGCAACGCGCCACCAGGAGCCGACCTCGACCTGGACACTCCACCTCGCCCACCAGGCACTGACCCTCGGATCGCCTGGCTTGTCGGGAGTCTCCGAGGAGAAGTACTTTGCAGCCCTCGACGAGTGGATCGCAGCGGTGCCCGCTTCGCACCACCCGCGGATTCTCCGCGCGCAGTCGTGGCACGCGATCGCGTGGACACATCGAGGCCCCGGTTACTCCTCGACCGTGACCGATGAAGGCTCGAAGCTCTGGGATCATTACGAGGAGCTGGCTCTCAAGGAGATTCGCGCCGTCGACAAACTCGCCCCGGTCAGTCCGGAGTTCTACTCCGTCTATCTCGACCTGCTCGGCGCGAACAGCCTGGATCAGTCCTCGCTGCTCGAACGGGGAATGCGCGCGGCTCCGCTGTACCACTATCTCTACCAGGCTCGACTCTCGTTTCTCCGCCCGCAGTGGGGAGGGAGTCAAGAAGAGCTGTGGAAGTTCCTGAGGCTCGTCCACGCCAGGCTCTCTCCAGACGATCTGGAGCAGGTCTGGGGTCGGATCATCTTCGAGACGTGGCGGATCACGAGCTACTACGTGAGTCCTGCCGACATCGACCGCGAGCTCACGGAGCGCTCGCTCCGACGCATCAAGAAATCTCAGCCCGACGCGCGCCCCGCGGCGTACCGGCGTGCGGCGCTCACCTGTACGTTGAACTGGAAGGACGCGGCGCAGGAAGCCTTCAACGACCCGATTATGAAGTACCAGCCGGAGCTCACAGACAAGTACATGGGAAACCCGATCAGCTACGCGATTTGCCGCACCTGGGCTTTGTCGGCCGATCCTCCGGCACCGGCAAAACAGGAAGGATGGGCCGCGTCTCTCTTCGAGAACGCTGCGGCCTTCGCCGACGGACGACGGGCGAGCGGCTTTCGCTCGTTCCTCGCCCGCGACGGTGAAAGCGTCGTCGGAGTCACCGCGGTCGCCCCGCTGCTCGATCCCGCGAAGACGAGCCGGCCGAGAAAGCTCGGCGCGCTCGAGTCATGGACGATGACGTCGAACGCGACCAAAGCAAAGGCGCTCTCGGTGAGTGCCATCAGGACCCGGGAAGGCGGTGTCGTAGAGGCGGACGCCGTGCTGCTGAACGTCGAGCGATCGTCAGCCGCGGCAGATGTCGCGTTCGTTCCGTCCGAAGTCGAGGCGGAGGATTGGTCCTCCGTCTGGATCGTCGCGCGCAATGGCAACGGCCCGATCGACGCGCATTTCGGAATGGTTGTCTCAGTTGGCTCCAACAGCCTGGAGGTCAAGCCGGTCCATCTCGACCGCGGACCGCAACTGAGCGGCGCACCGGTCGTCGATGCGCAGGGGAAGCTGGTCGCAACGGTCACCCGAGTTGGCACTGACGGAGACGTGAACTGCGAGAAGTTCAGCACGACGCGCAAGGGATCGCTCTCGCTTCCGCAGTCGGGGTCGTCGTCGACGGCTCAGGTGATGGACGCGATGATGAAGAACGCGAAGCCATACGTGCTTCGAAGCAAGGAGGTTCACGAGCCGCTGCCGGCCGCGTGGCTCGTCGCGGGAACGCGGGGGCTTGCCGCCGGGAACACGCAGCCGTTCAACGACGAGATCGCCAGGTACGGAGACGCGATCAAGCCCGGGTTGCGCATGTACCGCATTCTCATCGGCGGCGGAACGGTTCAGTCGGTCCGGGTCCTCGACTACTCCGTCCCGATGAACGCGATCGGCAAGACGACACCCATGCTCTGGAACTTCCAGTTTCCTGCAGATACCAACGGCGCGTACGACGTCGCGATCGCTCCGGACCACCGCGCCGCGATCATTGCTCCGCTCGACGGCGGCCCTTGAGCCCAGGTTCAGCCGTGCGACTCCATCCACTCGACGCAGCGCTCGAGTGAGGCGCGCATCTCCGCGGCGGGGAGGTTTGCGCGCCGGCCGTGGCCCGGAAGGACCCATTCGAAGCGGTAGTCGAGCAGCCGCTTCATCGACTCGATCTGCGCGCTCCACGAGTACCAGCACGCCGAGCGGAACGCGTAGAGATGGCCGAGCCGCTCGCTCCAGGCGAGATGGTCGCCGCTGAACAGATAGCGCTCCTGCCACAGAAAGACGACGCTGCCCCGCGTGTGCCCGGGCACGGGAATCGCGAGAAGCCCCGGCTCGAGCTCCGTCGGTCCGTTCCCTTCCAGCATGCGTTCCATCGCGTCGCGCCCTCTGCCCGCGTCGGCCATGTGTATCAGGCGCTCGCATCCGAACTGCGCGTGGAACCTCGCATGGTCGGCGACGTCGTCACTGTGCGTGAGCAGCATCCGTCTCACTCCACCCATCGCGGCGATGCGCGTGACGAGAGGACCGGCGAAGCGCGGCGAGTCGATGAGAAGATTTCCGGCCGTCGTACCGACCAGGTAACTGTGCGCGCCGAACGAAGACTCCGAGGTGTAGCCGCAGAAGTGAACGTCGCCCTCGATGCATTCGGGATAGGCACCGATCGCCTCGCGCACCCGCGCCTTCGAGGCGGAACCGATGGAAGACGTCGGACAGGCGACGGCAGCCTTCTGCGCCGCGAGAACCTCGTCGTCGTCCTCGGGCTGCCTGACCACCGCGGACTGGTCGCCAACGCGCGCGAAGCTCGACGGCGCGACGATCCGGCAGGTATCACAGTCGATACAGCTCGAGTCGACGAAGAAATCCCCCGATACGTTCGACGGAAGCGCGTTCCTGCGATTCGCCATAGTTCGTCCGCAACTCTGCCACGGCTGCGATCAATCAGGGTAACCGATGCAGCGCAGCAGTCGTGACCGCACGTTCCACCGTGACCAACGGCACACCTGATCGCCCCCCCGCGGTACTATCTTCACCTCAGGCCTAACGGCCCGCACCGCTCGATCCCCCATCGAAGGATGGCCCCCCTCCGAACGATCGAGTCAATAATGGCAATGGAACGATGTGAGACCTCCTGCCGGAGGCTCACGCATTCCACAATCGACGCGACTCCGGAAACTCGTGATTCGCTGACCGGCGACCAGGACCGGCGTGACGGGCCCCGGCAAACTCGCCAGGTCGATCACGACACCGGCCCGCGCCGCCCCGTCCAGGACGCACGACACCGCAGGAGAGCAGCCATGGCGCAGCAAGAGATGCCGAACGAATCGGGCGACGTCATCGAGTCGCGCAAGGAAGAGCGCTTCGAGACCATCGAGATGCTCGAGGCGCAGTTCGGCGGGCGCGCGGCGGTCATTCGGAACCTGAGCATCCGGGGAATCGGCCTGCGTCACAGGGAGCAGGTCAAGCTGAGCTCCGTCGTCGAGGTCAGGATCGAGTCGCCGGAGAACGAGACCGCGATGCAGCTCCGCTGCCGGGTCGCCTGGAGCCGCCTTTCGCGCGTTGCGGACGAGCGAGGAAGGCCGTTCTACGAATCGGGGCTGCTGATCCTCGACGATTCCACCGCGGCCGCGAGACTGATGGAACGACTCATTCGGGCGCATGGCGTGCTCGACCCCGAGTCACTCGAAGCCAAGCGGCGGATGCTCGAGAAGCGTGCGAAGGAGCGTCCCGCGCGCCCGGAAAGCTCCAGCTCGGTTCCCTCCACGATCCCACGCGTAACCCACGACCACGCCCGGCGCATCCACGAGGCACTCGAGATTCTCGAAGGTGATCCGGAAAGCGCGGCGAGGTGGCACGAGCGCGCCAAACAGTCGCTCGTCTCAATCGGCCTGCTCGCCTCCACGGCCGACACGGCGCCGCATCACCGCGACGTCCTCGTGATCTGGGAGTACCTCGGGCGGACACTCGACCTCGACACGGTCTCGACAATCGCGGGCTTCGCGATCGAAGCCTGAGACAGAAACCATCGAAGTGCCCGTAACGACACGGCCGCCCCCCCGGGGCGGCCGTGTCACGTTTACGATTCTCGTACGCGGATCAGTGCTTGCCCGGAGTCATCGCGACTCCGCGGCGCTCGTACGCGATGTACGCCTCGATCGCGATCATCTTCGGATCATCGAGCTTGAGCGGCTCGCCTTCGAGCGGCTGCCGGATGCACCAGTTGATCATCTCGCGAAGCGCGATCACGCGCCCGAGCTGCTGTTGAAACTTCGGATACGTCTCGGGATGCGTGTTCGCCGCGTTCGGATGGCACTGCGCGCACGCCACACCGTTGGTGCCTAGCTCCGGGCTCGTCCAGAGCGCGCGTCCCTTCTCTACGACCGACATGTACTCCTTCTGCCAGCGCTCGAGGTCGGCCTTCGTGAACTCGTCCGCCCGGACGTTCAGCCCGGCGATGAGGCCCGCGACGACCGCCACGAGAGCTGCAACCATCGACAGTCTCTTCATTGATTCCTCCTCAGTAGTGCACCTGCGGGTCGATCATGCGCGCCGGGTCCTGGAACATGGAGTCTTCCGGCTGGCCAGTCTTCGGGTTGAAGGCGACGGTGCGGTTCGTGTTGTTGTAGAGGTTGTATTTCAACGCGACACGCCCGGTGTTCACGTCGATGAACTGCCATCCGGTGGCGTCGCGCTCGAAGAACGGATCGGCGCGGTTCATCGGAATCGTGAGCTTCGGCAGCGCCTGCTTCGCCTGCGCGTAGGTCTGCGGATAGGGCCACGGCCACGCCGTCGCCATCACCGAGTTGAAGCTCATGTTCTCGATCTGGTTGTACTGGATCTGGTGGACGTGGCCGTAGACGACGTTGACCTTGTCGTACGGCCTCAGGATCGCCTGCACCTCTTCCGCGTCGTCGGTCCAGAAGTTCCAGCCCTTGTAGATTTTCTGCAGCGGCGAGTGCGAGAAGACGACGAGCGGCGTGTCCTTCGCGACCTTCGCGAGGTCGGCCTTCAGCCATTCGCGCTGCTTCTCGCCGACCATGAAGGGCGAGCCGTTCGGGTTGTCGAGCCCCGCCATCTCGAGCATCCGCTGCGCGGCGCTCGGCCAGCGATTGAACGTCCAATCGTCGAAGGTGATGACGCTGTTGAGCACGACGAAATGAACGCCCTTGTGGTCCCAGCTGTAGTGATGCGGGCCGTAGAGCTTCGACCAGTACTCGCCGAGGTCATAGTAGTAGTCGTGCTCTCCCATGACGGTGTAGAGCTTGTAGTTGAGCTTCGATAGCATCTCGCCGCCATGGTCGAGCTCTTCCTTCGTTCCGAGCTGCGCGAGGTCGCCGCCGAAGACGACGAACTCGGGCTTCGGCACGAGGAGATTCGTCTCGGCCACCGCGCGGATCAGGCCGCGATCCCAGTTGCGGACGAACTTCGTGCCCGAGATGTGCTGAATGTGCGCATCGGAGATGTATGCAAAGGTGAAGTTCTTGCTCGTGTCGGCGAACGCGAGCTCGACCATGCTGAGCGGCAGAGCGCTCATCGCGGCCACGGTTCCCGTCGTCTTCAGAAAGTCGCGGCGTGTCGTTCTGGTCATCGTCGCCTCCTTCTACCTTCCGTCCGCCTTCGCGGGGGCTGGAGCCTTCGCGAATTCGGGGCTGGTCAGCGCTTCCATGAACGCGACGAGGTCGTCGACCTCGGCGTCGCTGAGCAGAAGCGGCCGGATGCCCCCCGAAAGGAAGTCGTTCACGGGATTGCCTTCCTTCGTGACGCCGCCGTTGTTGTAATGGACGATCACTTCCTTGAGCGTGGCGAGGCTTCCGTCGTGCATGTAAGGCGCCGTCACCGCGATGTTGCGAAGCGTCGGCGTCTTGAACGAGCCGATATCGTCGAGCGTCTTCGTCACCGCGAAGCGCCCCAGCTCGGACGTCTTCTTGTCGGCGAGCACCTTCCTGTCGACCTCGGCGAGCGTCGCCTTCGCTTTCAGGAACTCGGTCGTCAGCTTCGGAACGTCGGGCTGAATGTCGTTGATGCCGACGCCGACGTTGTGGAACCTGTTGTCGGTGAAGAGCGCGGTGTTCTGCTCGACGCGGTGGCACGAGACGCAGCGCCCCTTGTTGACGAAGAGGTCGAAGCCGCGCTTCTGCGCGTCGGTCAGCGCCGTCTGCACGCCGCCGAAGTAGTAAACGTCGAACGGGCTGTTGCCCGAGACCTTCGTCCGCTCGAACGACGCGATCGCCTGGGTGACTTCCTTCATCGTGATCGCGTTGCCGCTCTTGCCGAAGACCGCCTGGAACGCCCTGGTGTACTCGGGGTCCTTTCGGACGATCTTCAGAATCGGATCGTGGTTCTTGAGCCCCATCTCGACCGGGTTGACGAACGGATGCAGCGCCTGGTCTTCGAGGTCGGGCGAGCGGCCGTCCCAGAACACCTTCGTGAAGTAGGCCGAGTTCACGACGGTCGGCGCGTTGCGAGTGCCGGTCAGCTTCTTGATCCCCTCCGAGGTCTTCAGCGGGCTGTCGGTAAACGCTTTGTCGGTCACGTGGCAGTTCGCGCACGCCACCGTGCCCGTCGAGCTGAATCGCTTGTCGTTGAAGAGCTTCTCACCGAGCGCGATCTTTTCGGGTGTCTGCGGATTGCCCGCCGGCACCTCGAGCGCCGGAAGACCTAGTGGCGGCGATGTTCCCGGCGACGCGCCTGGCGCGACACCGGCAAGAACGAGCAGCACGGCTCCATAGAGCAGATGTTTCATTCCGAGTCCCCCTTTCATCGTCTGGCATGGCAACGCCGATCGAGCCCGCGCAGCTCGAACCTTACTGCGAAGGCTCCGGTGGCGCCAATCTATGGCTGGCACAAACCCGCAGCAAGGTCAGATGAACAGCAGCGACGTGAGATCGAACGTCGTCGATCCGAGGCCCTGCCAGCGCAGCACGCGCGCAACTGCAGTGCCCCGCGCACGACGAGCTCGCTCGATTACATCTTGGCAATTCGTCCGCGCCGCGGAGTAATCTAGGCGCAGGCGAGCATTTGCTTCGTCTGGTGAGCGGAAGCGGCAGCACACACGCGAGAGTCTCCGCTCTCGCTCGTCCCTTACAGGAACCCCGATGACATCGAACCATGCGGACACGAGTCCGGAGCGCGATCGTGAGAATCCAGGAGCCGCCGGCGACGGCGGCAGGCGAACGATGCGGAAGAGACTCGCCGAAACGCGCGAGTTGAGCCTCACCGCGACGATCGCGCTCGCCTCTCTCTGGTTCGTCGCCTTCTGCAACGTCCCCTTCTGGCGCGACGCGATCGCGGCGCGGGGAGGACTGACCCTCGGCAGCGCGTCGTTCTTCGCATCGCTCTTCCTGTTCACCTTCATCGTCACGAATCTCTTTCTCACGCTGCTCGCGCCACGCCCGATCGCGAAGCCGGTGCTCGCCTTCTTCTTCTTCGCCACACCGCTGCTCGCCTACTTCATGGCGACTCACGGCGTGCTGATCGACTCGACGATGATCCGCAATACCGCCGAGACCGACGCGCGCGAAGTCGTCGAGCTGATCACACCGCGAATGCTCGCGTATCTCGGTTTCCTCGGCGTGCCGCCGCTCGCCTGGCTCGGGTGGATGCGGATCGAGAGACGATCGTTTCGCGCGGGGGTATTGCGGTTCGTGCTCGTACTTCTCGGCACGGTCGCAGGCATCGGCGCGATCGCCGCGCTTCACTACCAGGACTATGCGTCGTTTCTCCGCAACAATCGCGGGTTGCGCTACCGCCTTGCTCCGGCGAACTTCGTGGCCTCGGGCTACAAGTACGCGGAGGAGTCGCTCAAGACCCCGCGCGAGATGCGGGCGATCGGCAAGGACGCGCGCCGCAGGGTCGCACCGGCAGCGGCCGGCGCGCGCCGCAAGCTCGTCGTCATCGTCGTTGGGGAGACCGCGCGAACCGCGAACTTCTCGCTCGGCGGATACGCCCGGCCGACGAATCCCGAGCTCGCCAAACGCGACGTCATCTTCTTCTCCGACGTCACGGCCTGCTCCACCTCGACCGCGAAGTCCGTTCCTTGCATGTTCTCCAATCTCGGCGCCTCGAAATTCGACCAGGCGACCGCGAAGAGCCAGGAAAGCCTGCTCGACGTCCTCAAACACGCCGGGATCTCCGTTCTCTGGCGCGACAACAACTCCGGCTGCAAGGGAGTCTGCGATCGCGTCGAGCTGGAGCTTCTCTCCCACCTCAAGACGCCGGGCCTCTGCGGGAAGGAAGAGTGCTTCGACGAGATCCTGCTCGAAGGCCTGCAGGAGAAGATCGACCGTGCGCCTGACGACCTGGTCGTCGTCTTTCACCAGAAGGGAAGCCACGGCCCCGGCTATCACCTCCGCTATCCGCCGAGGTTCAAGCTATTCACGCCGGTCTGCGAGACGACCTCGCTCGAGCAGTGCAGCGCGGCGGAGATCACGAACGCCTACGACAACACAATCCTTTACACCGACTACTTCCTCTCGAAGACGATCGACCTGCTGGAGCGGAACGCGGCATCGCGCGACACCGCGATGATCTACGTCTCCGACCACGGCGAGTCGCTCGGAGAGAACGGCATCTACCTCCACGGCATCCCGCCGCTCTTCGCGCCCGACACGCAAACCCACGTGCCGATGATCGTCTGGCTCTCGAAGGGATTCGAAGGGAGCAACCCGATCGACCGCGGCGCCCTGGCGAGCGCACGCGCCGCCTCGTTCTCTCACGACAACCTCTTCCACTCGGTGCTTGGGCTGCTCGACGTCGAAACGAGCGTCTACAAGTCGGAGCTCGACATCTTTCACGCGGCCCGCAGGCCGGACGGGGAGCGTTAGGCGCCTCGACCTCCAGTCACGTCCTTCATGTGCGGCACGAGCCGTCATTCCGAGCGCAGCGAGGAATCTGCAAAACGACCAAACCGAACGATTCCTCCGCGAGAATCCGCGACAACGCGCCGGCGCTGCTGCTGACGAAGCATTCAGGAGGCCTTTAGCAGATTCCTCGCTCCGCTCGGAATGACACCCGCGGGCGGAAGGGGTTCGCATCCAAGGGCCATTGGCGTTAGGCGCACGCGCGGAGGATGCCGGTCAGAACGCCTGCGACCCGGAGAACGACACGAGCCAGCCCTGGTTCCCGAGAGGGTCGGGATCGAACGCGTAAGCGAAGTCGAGCCGGAAGATGTTGCGCGGGGTGCGCGAGACGCCGATGCGAAGCCCGAACCCGGCGTCGAAATGGAGATTCCCGGGGTCGAACGCGTCGCTCCCGTTGGCCGCGTTGCCAGCGTCGACGAACACCGCCACTCCGGGTGAGAGCACCTGCCAGAGCTCGCGCCCGAGGAAGAGACGCTCCTCCAGGTTCATGATCAGCGACGAGTCGCCCGAGAACGCGTGCAGGCGGTAGGCGCGGAGCCCCGTGTCGCCATCCGCGAAGAACTGCTTCTCCCCGTCGAGGTCGTTCCCGCTGATGATGTTGACTCTCCCGACCAGCGCGTGGGGATGCGCGGCTTCGGTTCTTCTGATGAAGCGGAAGTCGCCTCCGATGATCTCGTTGCTGTTCGTCGCTCCGATGCGCGACTCCCACGAGAGCCGGGCAAGGAGCAGGGTGTTGGGGCCCGGCTCGAAGCCGCGCGAGATGGCGAAACCGAGGAGACCCGTGGTTTCGTCGACGCCGAACGCCGTGGGGGAAATCCCGGCGCGAAGGTTGATCTGCGTTCCGACGCGGAAGTCCTCGTACCGCAGGTCGCGGCTGACGAAGTTGAGCTTGCGGAACTTGTTCACCGCGAACTCGTAGTCGGCGACGACATAACGGAACTCGCGGTCCTCGGGAAGGGTGGCTGAGGGCTCTCCGACGACCGGCGCGAACTTGCTCTCGTCGAACTGGAAGCCGAGGGTCAGGCGCTGCGCGAGCGCGTCGCTCGCGGAGAGCGCTCGTCCGGCAGAGAGCACGTACGACTTCGTTTCTTCCTTGAACAGGCTCGCGACTTCCCCGTTCTCGTAGACACGGGTCTCCTGGGTCTGGTCGCTCGCCAGCGCCCGAACCGACGACGTCGTCGCGAAGCTGTAGAAGGGGCGCTCGACGAGAAACTTCGACGTCTTACCGTCGGAGTTGTTGGCCATCCCGAAATTGGCCCGCCAGTAATTCCCGAACAATGCGGGATCCTCGTACTGAAACCCGAGGCCCGTGCGGTCGGGATCGCTCGCGTACTCGACCGTCAGCTCTTTGCCGAAGCCCAGGAAGTTGGTCTCGCGCACCGACGCGCTACCGCTCGTCCCGCCACCGGCGCTTCCGACTGATCCACCCGGCTCCGTCGACCAGGCATCCTGCGTGACGACCGTGACGTCGACGACTCCGTCGTGCGGCTCGCCCGCGACGACCGATGCCGACTGGATGAAGTTGAGCTTCCGAAGGTTGCGTTCGGTCTCCGCGAGCCGCGACGGCACGTAGAGGTCACCCTCGTCGAAGAGCAGCATCTTGTGGATGACCGACGCGCGCGTCTGCACGTGGAGGGTGTTGACGAGCCCGTACGCGGCGCCCTTCGCAGCCTCCTGCTCCGTGTAGACATCCTCCGTGACGATGTTGATCTTGCCGATGCGCAGAGGCTCCTCGCCGCGCGCCGTCACTGCGATTGATAGTACGCAGACGAGCGCCGCGGCGACGAGCGAACGCGCACGACGAGTGCGTCCCACGGACACACTGCGACCGCGCGCCGGCGAGATTCTCATGTGGGCCATCCGGTGCACGGGATCAAGTCTATCCGCGTCGCGTTGACCGCCGCATGACAGGAGGATTTCGGGTTTGTAATCTGCCCGCCGCGCCCGTGCCGCGGGCCTCGAGCTCCATGGATCTTTCCGCTACCCGGCAGGCGTCCCGGGAGAGGCGCCTGCACTGCGCGCGTGCGCGGGCAGGACGAGCCGGGCGAGAGTTCCTCCGGTCGGGACGATTTCGAGCGAGGCCGAACCACCGTGCAGCGTCGCAATCGACCGGACGATTGCGAGCCCGAGACCGCTCCCTCCGGGATGCGCCTTCCGGGCCGCGCTTCCCCGGAAGAAACGGTCGAAGGCGTGCTCTGCCTCGCCGGGCTGAATGCCGGGCCCGTCGTCATGAACCTCGATCACGACAAATTCCGATTCGTCGCGAACCGAAGCCGTCACTTCGCCTCCCTCGTGACAGTAGTGCACGGCGTTGGCGAGCAGATTGCCGACTGCCTGGCGGACCAGGTCGCGATCGGCGACGATGCGTGCCGACCCCTCGAGCGTGAGCCGGACGTGCCGTTCGTCGGCGAATACCCTGTAGTACTCGACGAGCGAATCGATCTCGGCGGCTACGTCGAATTCCAGCGCGCGCAGCTCGACGACGCCGCGATCGGCGCGCGCCAGAAAGAGCAAGCTGTCGATCGTGCGCGCGAGCCGCTGGCACTCCTCCAGCACCGATCCGAGCACGTCACGATACTCGTCCTCCGAGCGCGCCCGCGAGAGCGCGACACTGACCTCGCCCATCAGGTTGTTGAGCGGCGTGCGGAACTCGTGCGCGAGGTCGGCCGCAAACGCCGACAGGCGCGTGAACGACTCGTCGAGACGCCGCTGCATCGAACGCAGCGAGTCCGTTAGGTCGCGAAGCTCCCTCGGTGCCTCGCGCGCATCGAGCCGCTCGTCGAGACGAGACGCTTCGATCCTGTCCGCGGCACGCGCGAGCATGCGCACGGGGATCAGCGAGCGGCGCGCGATCCATGATGCGACGAACGCGGACATCACCGTCCCGAGCAGCAGCGCCGTCACCGCATTCGTCCGGAAATCGGCGAGCAGCTGGTCTTCCACGCTCCAGTCGAGCACCGCCTTCACTATGCGTTCACCGTGTCCCGTCGTCACACGGGTCGAGGTGAGGAGAAGGTGGCGCCCATCGGGCATTCGCCGGTGCGCCACATCAATGCGTTGCAGGTTGTCTGACGGCGCGGGAAACAGCGCGGCAGATTCGAATACCGGCGCGGCTTCCTCCATCGTCATCAGCGCAACACCCGACCCGTCGAGCAGCTGGACGGAAAAGCGATCGGCGCGCTGCAGTCCATTCTGCTTCGTCAGCACGTCTCGGATTTCCTCGAGCTCTTCGCCGGCGGGCTCGCCGGGAAGGCCCGCGCCAAGCAGCTCGGAGTGCACGAACTCGAGGCGCGACGACATCAGCGCCATGTACTGACGCCGCTGGTACTGCCCGAAGAGCGCGTCGAGAAAGAGCCCGAAGCCGCCAAGCAGCACGATCGACGCCACCGTCGACACGACCACGATTCTCGTCGCGATCGAGAACGGCCGGCGCCGCTTCACGGCTCCCTCAGCACGTAACCGACGCCGCGTACCGTCTGGATCAGCTTGACCGCAAAGGCGTCGTCCACTTTCTGCCGGAGGCGCCGGATCGCGACGTCGACGACGTTCGTGCCGGTGTCGAAATGGAGATCCCACACCCGTTCCGCGATCTCGGTGCGCGTCAGAGGTTCACCCTTGCGCTCGACGAGCATCTGCAGCAGGGAGAACTCGAGGTTCGTGAGATGGAGCTCCGCTCCGCCGCGAGACACCGACCGCCGCACCGGGTCAATAGTCAGATCGGCCGCGTGAAGCTTGAGAGGCACGGTTTCGGTTCGGCGCCTCAGCAGCGCCCGGACTCTCGCGAGAAGCTCGGCGAATGCGAACGGCTTGACCAGGTAGTCGTCGCCGCCGGCCTCGAAGCCGGTGACGCGATCGGGAACCGAGTCGCGCGCGGTAAGGAACAGGACGGGCAGGCTCAGCCCCCCCGCGCGCAACGCGCGGACGAGCGACCATCCGTCCTCGTCGGGAAGCATCACGTCGCAGATCACGAGGTCGAACCGCGCGTCGCGAAGCATCTCGCGCGCGGTCGCGGCATCCTCGGCCGAATCGACGGAAAACCCCGCCTCGCGGAATCCCTTCGTGAGATACGCGCGCGTTTTCGACTCGTCCTCGACGATCAGAAGGTGCACGGGGAAATGATTTCACAAAACGGGCCGCTACACGCAGAGGCCGCGGGTTCCGCTGCAATTTCGCGCCAGACCCCGAGGTTGCCCTTCGCGATCCCGAAGCAATCCCACCGGAGAATGTCGATGCCACAACGATTCGGCCCGGCGGCCGTGGCCGCACTCTTACTCGTCCTCGCCACGCTCTCGTCGCGCGCGGCGTCGTTCGACTGTGCGAAGGCGCACAGCGTCGTCGAAACGACGATCTGCGCGAGTCCGCGCCTGTCCCGCCTCGACGATGAGCTCGCGCGATGGTACGAGCTCACGTCCTCGATCACGGTCGACCCGAAGGGACTCGTCACGCTGCAGCGCGAGTGGCTTCGCGGAACGAGAGACGAATGCGGCGACGACACGGAGTGTCTCGAGCACGCGATGCTCGTTCGGATCGAGCGGCTTCGCTGGTCTCCCGAGAGCGGCGTCAAGCTCTTCGCGGACCAGCCGCCGCCGTCGTCGATCTTCGGCCGCTACTCCGAAACCGAGCCCGTCTGCGTCTACACCGGCAAGGGCGACGAGATGGAGTGCGCCGGCGAGGCGGAAAGCTATTTCGACCTCACGCCGGGCAAGGGGAACCGCGTGCACGTCCGGAGCGAGCTCACGTTCTTCAACGGACACATGTGCGACTTCGAAGCCGAAGGCGAATGGGCCGACGACGAGCTCCGCGTGCCGTCGGAGCTCGACGATTGGGGCTGTGTGCTGATCCTCCGGTTTCGTGACGGGAAGCTCGTCACGGACGACCCGGGAACCAGCTGCAAGGAGCGCTACTGCGGCATGCGCGGCGGCTACGCCTACATCGAGCTGCCGAAGCTCCCGGACGCCGAGGCGAAAGCGAAGCGCGACGCCGCCGCGAAAGCTCCCTGAGCGTGCGGATGGCTCGACTCCGCGGCCGTGCGGCCTCGCGTGCTACTGCGCCTTCGCCGCCGCGGCCTCGAGCATCGCGCGGATCTCGGCGTCCTGCGTCAGCTCGATGAGCTCGGCTTTGTTCGCCCTCACGTCGGCTCCGGCATCGAGAAGAGTCTTCACGATCTCCTTGTAACCGCGAAGCACGGCGACCTGAATCGCCGAGCCGCCGTACGGCTGCTCGATCGCGTTCACGTTCGCACCACCCGCGATCAGGATCTTCACGATATCGAGATGCCCCTGCTCGGACGCCGAGGAAAGCGGCGCGATGCCGTACTCGTTCGGAACGTTCGGGTCGGCGCCCGCCGCCAGAAGGATCCGCACGACCTCCGGCTCGCCCATCGATGCCGCACTGAGCAGATGCGACTGGCCGGAAGCACCCGGCGCGTTCACGTTCGCGCCTGCGTCGACGAGCGCCTTCACCATCACGGGCGACTTCACGTCGATCGCGGTCGAGAGCGCATTACCGGAGTCAGGAGGCATGCCGGCGTCGACGAAGAGCTTCACGACCTCGGCGTCGGCGTTGAGCACCGCGCCGACGAATGCCTTCTCGGTGAATCTGATATCGCGCATCGAAAGCTCGTGCTTCGCCTTGTCGGCAACGGACGCATCCGCCGCAAGCGGTTTCTCGTTGACGAGCTGGAGCAGCACCGGCGCGTCGAACGTCGCGTCGAACGACCAGGAGAAGCCATCGTCGTCGAAGAGCATGCGCCCGGCGATCCGGCCGTCACGCGTTCCTTTTGGCGTGAACTTCGTCAGTTCGGTGACCGAAAGGCCTGCGGGGAGCGCCGCGGTGAAATAAAAAGCTTCCTCCGGCTTTCTGTCCGCGCTCATCCGGACGACGATCGCGGTGACGCCCTTCGAGCCTGCCGAAGCTGCGAGCGTATCGTCGTCGAAGAGCTCGTCGTCCGTCAGCGCGCGATCGGCGAGATAGACGCGCGTCACACCCTTCTTCTCGACGGCATACGAAGTGGTGAGCTTCACGGCCGTTCCGCTCACCACGATCTTCCCCGTTGCCTTCCCTGCATCCGGAGCGGCGTCAGTGACGACGGCAGTGAACAGAAGACTTACGACGAACAGCGCGTGGGCTCTTCGCATCGGCAACGTCCCTCCAACGATCGGTGAAGGAGGAGAGTAGCACGCGGCTTGCCTTCGCGACTGCGCAGGCAGGAGCACCCCCGCCAGACGAGGCCTGCTCTGGCCTTTGGCCTTTGGCCTCTGGCCTGCAGTTACGCCTTGAGCGCGAGAAGTTTTTCCTTCGACGACTCGAAGATGTCCTTGTGCAGGCTCTTGCCGTGGGCGTCCATGGTGACGATCGTCATGAACTCCTCGACCCAGAGATGCCAGATCGCCTCGGGGCTCCCGAGATCCATCCAGTCGACGCCGTCGACGCGCTTGATCCACTGCGCGCAGACCTGCGCGGCGCCGCCGATCGCATGGAGGTAGACCGCGCCGTACTTCGCGCATCCGTCGAGTGTCTTCGGCCCCATGCCTCCCTTGCCGATGACGCCGCGGATTCCGTAGTCGCGCATGACTTCCCACTGGTAAGGCTCTTCGCGCGAGCTCGTCGTCGGCCCCGCGGCGTTGCAGACCCAGCGCTCGCCGTCCTTAACCATGACGGGGCCGCAGTGGTAGATGATCTGCCCCGCGAGGTCGACCGGCGGCTTCGTGCCGGTGTGAATACGGTGGTGCACGGCGTCACGCCCCGTGTAGAGACGTCCCGTGAGCGAGACCGTGTCACCGACGTTGAGGCTGCGCACGGTCGCTTCGTCGAGCGGAGTGGTGAGTTTGTAGTTGGCCATTGGTGGAGCTCGCTCGTCTTTGAAGTTGTTAGTTGTTGGTTATCAACTCAGTACAGCCAGCCCGCCGCTTTCCCGCTGCTCGCGTCGATCTCAACGCCGCGACGGCGGTAGGCCCAGCACATATAAGCAATGCTCACGAAGAAGCTCGCCGGCAGACGGTTCGCCTTGCCGATCTTGCAGGCGAGCAGCGTCGTCTTCCCGCCGAAGCCCATCGGGCCGATGCCCGACTGGTTCGCCTTCTCGACGATTCGTGTCTCGAGACCAGCGAGCGAAGGATCGTCGCTCGGCTCGTCGAGCATGCGCAGCAGCTGCTCCTTCGCGACGGCATAGCCGGTGCCTCGATCGCCGCCGATGCAGACGCCGAGGATTCCGGGGCCGCAGCCCTGGCCCTGCGCCTGGAGCACGCAGTCGAGGATCGCATTCTCGACGCCGGCGAGATCGCGCCCGCCGAGGTCGGGGTGAGGCAGGCTGTACTGCGCGTTCATGTTCTCGCAGCCACCTCCCTTGAGCATCACCTTGATCTCGACGTGAGGCTTGCGCCACTGATGGAAGTGGAAGACGGGCGAGCCGGGTCCCGTGTTGTCGCCCGAGTTCTTCCCCGTTAGGCTGTCGACGCTGTTCTGCCGGAGGTAGCCCTTCTTCGTCGCCTCACGCACCGCGGCGACCGCAGCAGCTTCGAGCGTGAGCTGGTCGTAGCCGACCGGCGTGTGGACGTAGAAGAGGATCGTTCCCGTGTCCTGGCAGATCGGAGCCGACTTGTCCTTCGCGATGCCGATGTTGCAGCCGATGATCTCCAGGGCGACGTCCGCGTTCGACCCTTTTTCCTCGGTTGCGTGCGCCGTGCCGATCGCGCGGACGACGTCGTCGGGAAGGATCGTGCTGGTTCGCCGGATCAGTTCCAGGATCGTGTCGAAGAGGACGGGATGAATCGCCGTGTCCTCCGCCTGTTGTGCCGTTGCGCTCATTCTGTTTCTCCCGGTCGTAGACTGCGTGACTCCCCCGAGGGACTCACGCGAAATGTTCTCTCGCGCTGCGCAGCAACTCGCGCAGGTGAGCGACGTACTTTCCCATCATCGGTTCGAGGCACGTGTCGGCGGGCCTCCCTTCGTCCCGGAACCCGAAGCCGTGCGGACGAATCGCCTCGGAGACCGCCACGTAATACTTCTCGACGCCGCCTTCGGGCATGACGACTTCCCAGCCAGTTCCGCCCAACCTGTCGCCAGTGAAGAAGGCGCGAGCGTTCTTCGGGGGCGGGCCGTAGCCGCGGCCGGCGGATCGAACCATCAACTGCGTGATCACGGCTCCCGGTTTCGCATCCTTCATGACGAGCTGACGAACCGTTTCGAGATCCTTCAGCGCCGCGTCGTCGCGCATCCCGGCCCAGTTCTGCTCGTACCAATCGTCGAAACCGGGATGGCGGCGCCTGAGCGCGGAGATGGAGAGGAGGCAGGCACGGCCGAAAACCAGGATGTTTCGCAGACCGGCAAGGCGCTTGTCCTTCGCCTCGGTGTCGAGCCACTCGAGCCCCTGCTCCGCGAGACGGAGCATGTCCTCGGCCGATTCGACGAGCTCGGCGCTGGTCTTCTCTTGCACCCGGCGCTTCTCCTTCGAGGCACTATAGCACCGGCCTGCCACCCCCGATTCGTGACGCTCCGCACCTGTCGATGCGTGCTGCCGCGGCGCACGAACGGCGCGCTCAACCATTGGGCGGGTTGCCCTCGCCTCTCCGAAACCCGATAATTCCAACGCGATGCCTTCCCTAGCCGACCGGCGCCGGTTCGAACACCTGACGCTGCCAAAACCGATCCCCGCCCGATTCGGCTCCGAAAAGGTTTTCATTCTCGATCTCTCCATCAACGGCGCACGCGTTGCCCACCAGCATCCCAAACTGGCAACTTCCTCGGAGTTGCTCCGCTTCGAGTGGCAGGCGTCGGAGCTCGCCTTCGAGTCGGAAGTCCTTCGCACTTCGTCCGACTCCACGAAAATCGGTAACACCACGGTCTGGGAGTCGGGACTCTTCTTTCTGGAGGCGGTCGGCGGCTCCGACGGGACGATCCGCGATCTCCTTGCCGACCAGATCCTTCGCGTGCTCGACGAGCGAAAGGCGAACGCGCGCGGCATCCCGCCGATCGCCGCGACCTACGTCAAGACCGGCGGCCGGGAGGGAGGCTACGTCATGTGGCGCCTGAACGCGGGACAGTGGCGTTCCATCCTGAGCGAGAAGCCCGACCAGCCGAACGACGGGTTCACCGTGTCAGCGCGGGAGTCGGATGATCAGGTTCAAATGTTGCGCGAGACGTACGAGAACTCGGACTTCGAGGGACGCAAGATGATCCGCAAGATGGCGGAGCTCGCGACCTCGACACCCGAGGGCGTGGCGACCAGAAAGTTCCAGCCGTAAAGGCAGGCGAAAGGCGAGAGGCGACAGGCGAAAGTGACCAAGGTTCGCCTGACGACGATCGACTCGCAGCAATCGCCCCGGCCTTCTCGCCTGTCGCCGTCCGCCTCTCGCCTTTCGCCTGTCGCCGTCCGCCCCTCGCCTTTCGCCTTTCGCCAGTCGCCGTCCGCCTCTCGCCTCTCGCCTTTCGCCTCTCGCCTTCTCTACGCGGTATCATGACTCGACCGATGAGCGGACCCCGATCTTCAGCGCAGGACGCGGATGCCATCGCCGGCGCGGCTTCCGGTCTCGCGTCGCTTCAGACCACGCTGGAACAGTCGGCGGATGGCGTCGCGCTCTTCGCTCCCGACTCCTCGGGAGCTCTGACGGTTTCGTTCGCGAACGCAACGCTCTGCCGTCTCTTTTCGCGCGCCCCCTCCGAGCTCGTCGGCGCACCGGTGGACGCTCTCGGGCTCCGCGAAGACGGAGCGAAGAACGACGCGGTTCGCGAGCGCCTTGCGGCGGGGCAGCGCATGGTCGGAACCGGTTCGCTCCTTCGCGCCGATGGAGTGCGCAAGTCGGTCGAGCTCAGCATCGTTCCCGTACGAGGTGAGGGAGGCGAGGTCTCGCAGTGGGTCGCGGTCTTCCGCGATCCCCGGGAGCTCGATGCCTCTTCGAAGGACGCCGCGGCGATCGAGCTCGCCGAACGCGCCGACGAGCTGCGCGAGGCGATGATCTGGGACCATCTCGTCAACTACTACCAGCCGATCGTCGACCTCAAGACCGGACTGGTCACGCACGCCGAAGTGCTCGTTCGGTGGAATCATCCGACGAGGGGTCTCATCGGCCCCGACAAGTTCCTTCCCCTCGCGGAAGCGACCGGCCTGATTCGCGACGTGACGATGTGGTGCTTCGAAGACTCGTTCCGGCAGCACAAGGAATGGCACAAGGCGGGGCTGAACGTCGGCCTCGCGATGAACCTGTCTCCCTCGAACCTGCGCGACACGTCGATCGCGGAGACGATCGCGGAGACGATCGACAAGTTCGGGATCGATCCTGGGATGATCCGCGTCGAGATCACGGAGAACGCGATCCTCGACGACCCGACGCACGTGCTGGCGATCCTCTCGCTGCTGCAAAGCTTCGGCGTATCGCTCTCGCTCGACGATTTCGGCACGGGCTACTCGTCGCTCACGAACCTGCGCGAGGTACCGTTCCAGGAGATCAAGATCGACAAGTCGTTCGTCCTCCACATGATGGAAGAAGAGGGCGATCAGGCGGTCGTCCGCGCGGTGATCGGCCTCGCGCACAACCTTGGAAGGCACGTCGTCGCCGAGGGGATCGAGGACAAACGAACGCTCGACCAGCTCCGCGACTGGGACTGCGACTACGCCCAGGGCTACTACATCAGCCGCCCCATTCCGCCGGAGCCGTTCGAGAAGTGGGCGCGCGCGAATCTGGCGGGGAAGCGGTAGAGATCCCGAGAGAGGCGAGAGGCGAAAGGCGAGAGGCGATGAGCAGGCGGGGCGGAGCGAGTCAAGAGAGAAGAGTCAAGAGAGAAGAGTTAAGAGTTAAGAGAGAAGAGTCTGGGATCGTCTGAAGACCAACTCATAACTCTTCACTCCTCTCTCTTCACTCTTCTCTGCCTTTCATCTTGCCTGCTCATCGCCTCTCGCCTTTCGCCTCTCGCCTCGTCGCTCGAAACTTCCCCGTTACGATCGCGTAGTACGTCCCAGCCCAGGAGGACTTCATGTCGCTTCAGCTCCAGATCTCGAACCTTTCGAAGACCTACGCGAACGGCGTTCAGGCGCTCAAGGACGTCTCGCTGACGATCCCGACAGGCATGTTCGGCCTGCTCGGCCCGAATGGCGCGGGCAAGTCGACGCTCATGCGGACGATCGCCACGCTGCAGGAGCCCGACTCCGGCTCGATCACCCTCGGCAGCATCGACGTCGTCCGTCAGAAGGACGACGTGCGCCGCATCCTCGGCTACCTGCCGCAGGAGTTCGGCGTCTACCCGAAGATGTCGGCCGAAGCGATGCTGAGTCACTTCGCGGTGCTCAAGGGTCTTCACGACGCGAAGACGCGGAAGGAAGTCGTCGACGCGCTCCTCCACCAGACGAATCTCTGGGAAGTGAGGAAGCTGAATCTCGGCGGCTACTCCGGTGGCATGCGTCAACGCTTCGGCATCGCGCAGGCGCTCATCGGCGACCCGAAGCTGATCATCGTCGACGAGCCGACCGCGGGGCTCGATCCGGGCGAGCGCAATCGCTTCCACAATCTGCTCGCCGAGATCGGCGAGAACATCATCGTCATCCTCTCGACGCACATCGTCGAAGACGTCTCCGACCTCTGCAGCCAGATGGCGATCATCTCGCACGGGCGCGTGCTGCTCACCGGCGACCCGGGCAAGACGATCGAAGCGATGAAGGGGCGAATCTGGAAGAAGACGATCGCGAAGTCGGAGCTGGCCAACTGCCAGGAGACGCTCGCGGTGATCTCCACCCGTCTGGTCGCCGGCAAAACGGTAGTCCACGTGCTGAGTGACAGCGACCCGGGCGACGGCTTCGCCGAGGTCGACCCTGACCTCGAGGACGTCTACTTCTCGACGCTGAGCCGCGCCGGCGAGATCGCAGCCTGATCCGCGGAACGAGGAGAGAGCGATGTTCGCCGAAATCTTCAAATTCGAGCTGAAGTTCCAGCTCCGCCAGCCGATCGTCTGGATCTCCATGGCGATCTTCTGCATCCTCACCTTTTTCGCGATCACGACCGACACCGTGACGATCGGCGGCTCGATCGGCGCGGTGAACCGGAACGCCCCCTACGTGATCGTGCAGATTCTCTCGATCATGTCGATCATCGGCGTCTTTGTGACGACCGCGTTCGTCGCGAACGTCGTGAACCGCGACTTCGAGCTCAACACCCACTCGCTCTTCTTCTCGACACCGATGCGCCGTCGCGACTATCTCGGCGGCCGATTCCTCGGCGCGCTCGCGGTCGCGTTCCTGATCTTCGTCCCCGTCGCCGGATCGATCTGGCTCGGAAGCCTCATGCCATGGCTCGAGCCGGAACGGATCGGACCCTTCATGGCGGCGCCCTACCTCTACTCGCTCCTCTTCATGGTGCTGCCGAACCTCTTCTTCATGTCGGCCGTCTTCTTCTCGCTCGCGGCACTCACGCGAAGCGTGATGTACACCTACGTCGGAGTCGTCTCGTTCTTCGTCCTCTACGGCGTGTCGCAGTCGATGATGGCCGACCTCGACAACCAGACGATCGCGGCGCTCGCCGATCCGTTCGGCATGGCGGCCTTCGAGCTGACGACGAAGTACTGGACCGTCTTCGAGCGCAACGGACTCACGCCGGGTATCTTCGGCCCCATCCTCGTGAACCGGATCCTCTGGACGGTCATCGGAGCGCTGATCGTCCTCTTCACGATCCGCGCCTTCAAGTTCACCGCGGCGCCGCAGGGGAAGGCGCCGAAGAAGAAGGCGGAGAAAGGCTCCGACGAGATGGTCACGCACATCGGGACCGACTCGCTCGCACACCTCGAGGCTTCGCGGTCGTTCGGCGCGGGCGCCCAGCTCCGCCAATATCTGCGGCAGGCGTCGATCGAGCTCTCGTCGACGCTCAAGAGCGCGCCGTTCATCGTCCTCGTGCTGATCGGCGTCCTGAACATCGTCGGTAACAGCCTCGCGCTCAACCAGATGTTCGACACGTCGATCTGGCCGGTCACCTCGGCGATGATCCAGGTGATCAGCGGGTCGTTCTTCCTCTACGTCTTCATCATCCTCGTCTTCTTCGGTGGCGAGCTCGTCTGGAAGGAACGGCAGCTCAAGCTAAACGAGGTCTTCGACGCGCTCCCCGTGCCTAACTGGGTGATCTGGGCGTCGAAGATGACCGCCCTCGCCGCGGCGCTCTTCTCCCTCCAGGCCGTCGCGATGCTGACGTCGATCGTCTTCCAGCTGTCGAAGGGCTACTCGAACATCGAGGCCCCCGTCTACCTCAGCGGGCTCTTCTTCGACGCGGGCATCGCGTTCCTGCTGATGGCGGTCCTCTCGTTCTTCTTCCAGGTGCTCGGAAGCAACAAGTATCTCGGTTTCCTGCTGATGACGATCTTCTTCATCAGCCTCATCGCCCTCCGGCGCATCGGCCTCGAGCACGTGCTCTACCGCTACGCGCAGGTCCCGTCGAATCCATGGTCCGACATGAACGGCTACGGCCATTTCATGCAGGGGATGATCGCGGGCTACGCCTACTGGACCGCGATCGCCGCGATCCTGATGGTCGTCGTGCACCTCTTCTGGGTTCGCGGCACCGAGTCGGCCCTCGGCGTGCGCGCAACGCTCGCGCGGAGGCGCCTCACGCGCGGCCCCGTCTCCGTGCTTGTCGTCGCCGGTGCCATCGCCGCCGCGCTCGGCGGCTGGATCTTCTACAACACCAACGTCGTGAACAAGTACGTGACGCAGAACGCGTTGGAAGAGGGACAGGCGGAGTTCGAGAAGAAGTACAAGCAGTACGAGGGGCTCGCGCAGCCGCGCGTCGTCGCCGTCAACGCCGACGTCGACCTCTTTCCCGCCGAGCGCGACGCGAACGTGCGCGGCTCGTACGTGATGAAGAACAAGACGAGCGCGCCGATCGGCGAGCTGCACCTATGGCTCAACCCGCTCGTGAAGGGGCGCACCATCACCGTCCCCGACGCGACGGTCCGCATGGCTGACAGGAAAAACGGCTACACGATCTATCGCCTCGGAAAACCGCTGCAGCCGGGCGAGACGATGACCGTCACGTTCGACCTCGCCATCCGCAACGATGGCTTCACCAACAACCGCGGCGTCACGAACTTCGTCGAGAACGGGACGTTCTTCAACAACTACGAGTGGTTTCCCTACGTCGGCTACCAGTCGGGCAGCGAGCTCGTCGACACGAACAAGCGGCGGAAGTACGGCCTCCAGCCGATCCAGCGGATGCCGAAGCTCGGCGACCCGAAGTGGCTCGGCACGAACTACCTCGGATCGCAGTCCGACTGGCTGACCTTCGAGACGACCGTCTCGACGAGCGCGGATCAGATCGCGATCGCTCCCGGATATCTCCAGCGCGAGTGGACCGGGAACGGGCGCCGCTACTTCCACTACAAGATGGACTCGCCGATTCTCGGTTTCTGGTCGTATCTTTCCGCGCGCTACACCGTGAAGCGCGACCGCTGGAACGACGTGGCGATCGAGGTCTACTACCACGAGCCGCACGCCTTCAACGTCGACCGGATGATCGAGTCGGTGAAGAAATCGCTCGACTACTACACGAAGAACTTCGGGCCGTACCAGCACAAACAGGTTCGCATCATCGAGTTCCCCGGCTACGAGCGCTTCGCGCAGTCGTTCCCGAACACGATCCCCTACTCCGAGGCGATCGGCTTCGTCGCGAGGATCGAGAAGCCCGAGGATATCGACTACGTCTTCTACGTGACGGCGCACGAGGTCGCGCACCAGTGGTGGGCGCACCAGGTGATCGGCGCCCAGATGCAGGGGGCGACCGTCCTCTCCGAAACGCTCTCGCAGTACTCCGCCCTCATGGTCATGGAGAAGGAGTACGGCAAGGAGACGATGAAGCGCTTCCTCAAGTTCGAGCTCGAGAGCTACCTGCGCGGCCGCGGCAGCGAGCTCGTCGCCGAGATGCCGCTCGAGCTCGTCGAGAACCAGGGCTATATCCACTACCGCAAGGGCTCGCTCGTCATGTACGCGCTCCGCGACTACATGGGCGAAGAGGCGCTGAACCGCGCGCTCGCAAAGTTCGTCAACGATCACAAATTCGCCGAGCCGCCGTATCCGACTTCACGCGACCTGCTCGAGTACATCCGCGCCGAGGCGTCGCCCGAGCTCCAGCCCGTCATCACCGACCTCTTCGAGAAGATCACGATCTACGAGAACAAGGCGACGAGCGCGAAGGCGACGAAACGCGCCGACGGAAAGTGGGTCGTGACGGTCGAGGTCGAAGCGGGCAAGTACTACGCGACCTCTGGGGGCAAGGAAGAGCCGGTGAAAATCGGCGACCTCGTCGACATCGGAGTCCTCGGCCCCGACCCGAAAGACAAGGTACACGGCGCACCGATTCTCTACCTCGAGAAGAAGAGGATCGACCAGCCGAAGATGAAATTCGAGGCCGTCGTCGACAGCGAGCCGGCAAAAGCCGGCATCGACCCGCTCAACAAGCTGATCGACCGCAATCCGGAAGACAATCTGAAGGCGGTGGAGAAGAAGTAAGAACGCAAAACGCGGAACGAGGATAGCGAAACGGAATGCGCCGCGCAGGCGGAGCTCGGTTTCGCGTTCCGCGCTCCGCGTTTCTACTTCTTCGTCTCCCCCGTCGCGCGCTTGTCGTTCCACTCCTTCCAGCGGTCGCGGAACGTGTAAGGCGTGTAGGCGGCGGGAGTGGAGAGGAGCGAGAAGGCATCGACGAATGGCATCGCGGAAGCGGTCGTCTCTCCGGTGCCGGCGGCCGCGGCGAGTACGAAGCCAACGGTGCCGAATCCGGGCACGTGCAGCATGTACGGCGCGGGTGCCTTGATCTGCGGCTCCTCGACGACGACCTCGTAGAGGATGTACATCATCGCGGGCTTCGAGTAGTCGGGCTTGTCCTTGTCCTGATCGTCCTTCTTCGCCGCCGGCTCCTCCGCGAGCGCGGAGAGCGCCGCAAGAGCCGCCGCGAGACCAAACGCAACGATCTTCGATTTCATGACCAGCCTCCTCGGTGCCGGGCCGAAGGGAAAACCGCCCGACGCACGACCACCCGATTCAAATATAGGACGAACCGCGGTCGCCGGATGTTGCAATCTTCGCCCGGAAGAGCGCGTCCCGAAGCAGCGTAGAATCGGGGCTCGATGCCGCGGATCGCGTTTCTCACCCTGTTCGACCGCTACGGCGCCGAGATTCTCGAGCGCCAGCGGCAGGCCACGCTCGAGCCGTTACCCGAGTCATTTCACCAGATGCGCGTTCACGTAAAACGAGCGCGGGCGCTGCTGGAGCTCGTCGCCGCGATTGCCCCTTCGTTTCGCAGGAAGCGGACGATGCGTGTTTTCCAGGAGCCATTCCGCTCCGCCGGCACCGTTCGCGACCTTCACGTCCAGACGGCGATCGCGAACTCCGAAGCGGCGAAGATTGGAGCCGACGTCTCGCCCTACGTCGCGATGCTCGAGACGAGGGAGCGGAACGCCGTCGGGGCCTGGATCGCGAGCGGCCCGAGGATCGATCCCGAATCTCTCACCCGCGTGCGGGCCGAAGTCGCCCGGTCGCTCGACCGCAGGCGCTGGGTCGATCTCGCCTCGAGCGTCTGGACGCACTTCAACGCGCGTCTCGGCGACGTCCTCGAATTCGACGTACACGCGGCCGACCTTCACGATCTTCGGAAGCGCGTGAAGGAATGCTCAAACCTGACCTGGATCATCGCCGAGGTGACGCCGGAGCTGACGATCGCGGAACCTCTCGCGAAGGCGCTCGACAAGCTGCAGAAGCAGCTCGGTGACTGGCACGACTACGACCTCGCCATGCGGACGACGGCGGAGCTGCCGACAGAGGAGCCGGGCGTGGACGCACCCTACCGATGGCACGAATTCCGCGCCGCGATCGAGACGGGGCGCGCCCGACTGCACGACAAGGTGCTGCGCAACTGGCACGCGCTCGCGAAGCTCGCGCCGCCCGGGGTTGTCAGAATCTGACGACTGCCGAAATCGACGCGATGCTCGAGCGCTTCGAGTTGTCGTACGCCGCGTCGATTTGCCAGCGCGGCCACGCGAGACCGACCCCGAGGGTGTAATGGCTCACGTCGTCCGTCTCGGGAAATAGAATCGTCGCCGCCATCGCATCGGGGCCGACGAGCGGGCCTCGGTAGGTGATCGCGTGCGCGGGGTCGCGCCACCATCCCGCGCGAATCGCGAACGGCACGCGCGTCTGGATGTAGTACTCCACGCCCGCGTGGATCTCGGTCGCATCGTCGGCTTCGTAGCCCTTCACTCCGTCGACCTTCACGAGCTGCTCGCCGTCGTAGACGACCTCGATGACCGAAACGAAATCGTCGGCCGCGACCGAGTAGTTGATCCGGGAGACGTCAGCGCCGAGAGTGAGGTTCGAGGTCGGATGCCAGGAGACGCCGACGCTCGCGACGTCTGGGACGCTGAACTTCGTATTGCCGATGAGGTCGAGCGGCTGTGACGCGTGCGTCGACGTATTCGTCGAAAAGACGGGAGCGGGAAACTCCGGCCCCTTCTTGTAGACCGCTCCGACGTTCCAGGCCGCGCTCGGCCTCCACTTCAGTCCCAGCGTCCAGGTGATGTCGTCGTCCGAGTCGTTGCCGTACAGACGCCCGCCGTTCTGTTGCGTGATCAGGAACGTCGGCTGTCCCGGAAGATCGACGTCGACGCGATAGCTCGAGGCCACCTCGCTGAACGTGCTGTGGCGGACTGCTGCGCCGACCGAGACCTTGCCGAAATCGTGCGCGGCCGCGAAACCGAACGTCTTGAGACTGATGTCGACACTCGTCGAGTAGGGATAGATCTGCCCCTCGACGCAGTCACTGCGCGTCTGACACTCCGCGTAGGTGAGCGGCGCGCCGTTCGGCCCGAGAAAGTAGGTCGGCGTCGGGTAGCGCCCGATCGTGTCGATGCTGTTCTGCAGGTCGAGCGCCGCGTGGTAGAAAACCGCGAACGAGCTCTTCTCGTGCGGGAACACCGCGCTGGCGAACGAGATGTCCCTGTCAGTCGCCGAAAAATCGGTCGTCGTGAGGTCGGGGTAGTAGCCTCCCGTGTCGAAGTACTGCGACATCGTCGTCCGTCGCACTTCGAGCGAAACCTCGGGCTTGCGCAACAGCGTCAACCCCGCGGGATTCGACTCGGCCGCGGATGCGTCGTCGGCAATTGAGACGAACGCTCCGCCCATCCCGAGCGCGCGCGCCCCCGGGTTCGCGAAATCGAACTGAAGCCCCGACAGCGCCTCGATGTCGGTGTTCTGCGCGCAAAGAGGCAGCGCAACGATCAGAGCCAAACCTGCGACGCAACTCTTGTTCATGCGGCTTCTCCAGCGTGCATGGTTCCCGAAACTGCATGCGCCGCGCGGTGACCCTCAATACACATCCTCGTGGCCCCCGTCGCCAGTGCTCCCCTCAACCTGAAGCCTCTCCTCTATCGCCCCCACCCGTCGGTACGACACTCCGCAAGGTGACGCCCGCTCTCGCATACGGCGCCCGCCGGCTGCATACTTTGCTCACACAATCGAAAATGCCTCGAGTCTCGACCGGGAGACGCCGAAGCAGCTCGAGCGCGATCGCTTCGTCGCGCGACACCCATCGACTGTCGCGCATCGAGGACGATCGACGGAAGGGGATATGACACCAGCGGAGATTGGCCCATCCGCAGGGGACGATTCTCAGTTCGACGACGCGCCCGCGCAGGCGGTGGCGTTCGACAACTCCCTGTTTCTCCAGATACTCGAGACCGTGCCTTTCGGTCTCTTCGTCCTGAACGGCGAAGGCACGCCCGTCTACGCCAACTCGCGAGCCGTCGAGATTCTCGGCAAGGGAATCTCGCCCGAGACGAGGATCGAGACTCTCGCGAAGTCGTACGCCGCATACGTCGCAGGAACCGACGAGCCCTATCCCGTCGAGCGGATGCCGATCGTCCGAGCGCTCGCCGGCGAGCGCTCGAGCGTCAGCGACATCGAGATCCGCCGCCACGACGGCACCATCTGCCTCGAAGTCACTGGTGCGCCGCTTCTCGACGCGGAAGGGCGCGTCAAACACGCGATCGCCGTTTTCCATGACATCACCGTGACACGCTCGGTCGAGCTTGCGCTCCGGCGCCTCGCCAGCGATCTCGATGCGCGCGTGCACGAACGCACCGAGCAGCTCGAGCTGCTCCAACGGGCGGCCGAGCTCTCTCACGGCCTCCCGCCAGAACCGGACTGCGAGAGCGTGCCCGAAGCGGACTCGGGCGAGCTCATCGAACCGTGCGGACGATGCATCGTTTTCAGGGAAGTCGAGGAGCTCCGCGAGAACGCGAAACTTGCGAACCAGGCGCTGAACCTCTTCATCGCGAACTTCAGCCACGAGCTGCGCACGCCGCTCAACCACATCATCGGCTTCTCCGACCTGATCGAGAGCAAGATCCAGAACGGAGTGACGCAGGGAATCGAAAAGCACGCCGGGATCATCCGCGCGAGCGGAGCCTCTCTCCTCGACACGCTCGACAAGCTCATCACCGTCGCCGAGATCGAAGCGAGGGAGAAAGCCATTTCGTTGTCGATCATCGACGTGGCCGCCCTGCTGCGCGACATCGAAGCGAGGTTCGCCCCCGACGCGGCGCAAAAAGGCAACCGGTTCGACCTGCGCATCCATGGAGAGCTCGGCCTCGCACAATCGGACGCCGCCAGGATCCGGACCGCCGTCGAACAGATCGTCGAAAACGCATGCAAACACTGCTCGGACTGCAGCATCTCGATTCAGGCCTCACGCAGAGGCGACGGAGAGAGCGCGACGATCGAGATCGAAGTGAGCGACACAGGACCCGGCATCGATCCAGGACGCGCCGCGCGCCTCGCACGCGGTGAAGTCGCCCCCGGCGATCCGCTTCGCGACGGGGGGCTCGGTCTCGGCATCCCGCTCGCCGTGCAGTCGCTCCGCCCCCTCGGCGGAACACTGACCTTCACCACGGTGCAGGGGGGCGGAACCCGATTCGTGATCTCGATTCCGACCCACACGCGTGACTGAAACCGGGCCGCGCTGCCGCCGCAGCGTTTATTGATCCGGTACGCGCGACGCGCAGTTGCCGTCATCCCGACGATCCCGCGCAGCGGGAGAGGAGGGATCTCCCAGGCTGGTACTCACGCGCCATCGACGCACGATCAGTAGGCTGACGACTTCGTCTGTACCAGCCTGAGAGTTCCCTCCTCCCTCTCCCGCTTCGCGGGATCGGTCGTCGGGATGACAGTCGCTCGCCGCCGTGTCCGGCGCGCTCAGAACAGCGTGAGTTGCGCGCGCGGCTCCTCGGGACGCCGGAAGTGCTCCACCGTCAGCTCCGGCCATCCGCGTGCGAGACCCTCCCGCCGGCAGCTGACGTCGAAGAGCGCGCGGAGCTGATCGGCGAACACCCCGGTCGCCTTCATCCTCGCGCCGAACGCGGTCGTGTTGAGTTCTCCGTCGCGCATTTCGCGAATTCGGTTGAGCACCTTCTCCTTGCGGTCGGGAACGACCTCCTCGAGCCATCGCGTGAAGAGATCCTTGACCGCGTAAGGCAGCCGGAGCACGGTGTAGCTCGCGTTGGACGCGCCGCGCCGCGCGGCCTCCCCGAGGATCGCAGGGACTTCGTGGTCGTTAAGCCCGGGGATGATCGGCGCGGTAAGGACGCAGACGGGGATGCCGGCCGCCGTGAGCTCGGCGATCGCGTCGAGCCTCCGTTGCGGCGCCGAGGCGCGCGGCTCCATCGCGCGGGCGAGCCCGTCGTCGAGCGTCGTCACCGAGATGTGGACCGAAACGCAGCTCCATCGCGCGAGCTCCGAGAGCAGGTCGATGTCGCGCGTCACGAGGTGGTTCTTCGTCACGATGAAGACGGGGTTGCGGAACTCGGCGAGAACCTCGAGACAGCCGCGCGTCAGCTTCGCCGTCCGCTCGACCGGCTGGTAACAATCGGTCACGCCGGAGAGGCCGATCACCTGCGGCGTCCAGCCCTTCGCCGACAATTCCTTTCGGAGCAGCGCCAGAGCGTCCTCCTTCACCATGATCTTCGTTTCGAAGTCGAGGCCCGCGGAGTAGCCGAGGTACTCGTGCGTCGGGCGGGCGTAGCAGTAGATGCAGCCATGCTCGCAGCCGCGATAGGGATTGATGCTCCGGTCGAACGCGACGTCGGGCGAATCGTTCGACGCGATGATCGACCGCGAAGGATCGCGAAAAAAACGGGTCGCCTCGGCGACGGTGTCTTCCGGAGGAACGTCGACGTTCTCGTCGGTGACGTATTCGATCGACTCGAATCGCCCGACCGGATTGATCGACGCACCCCGGCCATTGGGAGGACGGCGGTGCATGTGGGGATGGTAATGGGATGAAACAGGATGACCACGAATCCTACGGACGGTAGAACGCGATTTCAGCAAAGAGGCGCATCGGCCGGTCTCGGGGCGAGTTCACGCCACAGTTGGTAGATCGGAAAATCGAAATGAAGAATGTCGAATGAAGAATGAAGAAATGAGAGGCGCCGGGTCTCGCCGCACGGGCTCCACTTCTTCATTCTTCATTCCTCATTCGACATTCTTCATTTCGGTTCTCCCAACTCTCGATCGCGCGCGAATCCTCCTGCCTGCTCTGGCCTGTGGCCTGCTCTGACCTTTGACCTATGACCTCCAACCTGCATCACCCCTCCCTCGTCCCCGGAAAAATCTCCGCCATCGCCTTCGTGCGAAAGTCGAAGATCTGTTTGAGCTGCGGGCCGACGAACCATCCGGCGACGAGCCAGCCCAGGGCGCCGAACGGGACGCGGTACTCGATGCGGTCGACCATCCGAACGCCCCCGTCGACCTCGGTGAACTCGTGCAGGTGGAGCCAGAAGGCGTAAGGCCCCTTCTTCTGCAGATCCTCGAACGAGCGGCCGTGGCGCCAGGACACGATCTGCGTGACCCAACGCACAGGAATGCCCATGACACGGATGCGATATTCGATCTCGTCGCCCTGCTGCAGCTCGCGTCCCGGGGCCGATAGAATCGTAAAACCGAGAGACGACGGCGTGAGGCGCGCGAGGTTGCGCGGGTCGGAAAAGAACGCGAAGACCCGCTCGATCGATGCAGGTATGAACGTCGTTCGTTCTAGTAACATGGCGAATCCACCCCGTCGAGGAGAGTTGAACAGATGAAATCGAGCATCGAGATCGCACAGAGCGTCGAACTCAAGCACATGCGGCAGTACATGGCTGACCTCGGACTTCAAGAGGACGACTTCGAATTCTACGGGAAGTACACCGGCAAGATCAGGCTCGAGCTGCTCGACAAACTTGCCGACAAGCCGAACGGCAAGCTCATCCTCGTCACCGCGATGACGCCGACGAAGTACGGCGAAGGGAAGACGCTCACCTCGATCGGTCTCGGGCAGGCGCTCGCGAAGATCGGGAAGAAGGGAATGATCGCGCTGCGCGAGCCCTCCCTCGGCCCCGTTTTCGGCATCAAGGGTGGCGCGACCGGAGGCGGCTTCTCCCAGGTGATCCCGATGGAGAAGATCAACCTCCACTTCAATGGCGACATCCACGCGATCACCACGGCCCACAACCTCCTCGCCGCGATGCTCGACAACCACATCCTCAAAGAGAACGAGAAACGGATCGACATCACCAACGTCCTCTGGAACCGGGCGATGGACATGAACGACCGCTCGCTGCGCGACATCGTCATCGGCCTCGGCGGCCGCGCGAACGGCATTCCCCGCGAGTCGGGGTTCGTCATCACCGCCGCCTCCGAGATCATGGCGATCCTCGCCCTCTCGACCTCGCGCGAAGACCTCAAACGCCGCCTCGGCGAGATCGTCATCGCCTACGACCTCGAGGGCAAGGTGGTGAAGGCGGCCGACATCGACGCGCACCGCGCGATGGCGGCGATCCTCGCCGAAGCGATCATGCCGAATCTCGTGCAGACGCTCGAGCACACGCCGGCTCTCGTTCACGCCGGGCCCTTCGCGAACATCGCGCACGGCACCTCGAGCGTCGTCGGCGACCGGATCGCGCTCAAGCTCGCCGACTACGTCGTCACCGAGTGCGGCTTCGCCGCCGACCTCGGCTTCGAAAAGTTCGTCGACATCGTCTGCCGCCAGTCGGGGCTCTGGCCGTCGACCGTCGTCGTCGTCGCCACGTGCCGCGCGATCAAGCACCATGGTGGCGTCGACGAAGCGAACATCGCCAGCGAGAACCTCGAGGCATCGAAGAAGGGGCTCGCGAATCTCGAGACGCACGTGCGCAACATCCGCAAGTTCGGCATCCCGGTCATCGTCGCGATCAACCGGTTCCCGTTCGACACCCCCGCGGAGATCAAGCTCGTCCGCGACCTCTGCCAGGAGCTCGGCGTCGAGTGCGAGGAGCACGAGGCGTTCGCGAAGGGCGGCGACGGAGCGATCAAGCTCGCGGAGAAGACGGTCGCGCTCGCCGACGCGTCGACGTCGACGCCGAAGTTTCTCTACGAGCTCGACGCGCCGATCGAGGATCGGGTCAGAACGATCGCGACGCAGATCTACGGCGCCGAGGGCGTCTACTTCGAGAAGCGGGCGCAGAAGAAGATCGACAAGTTCCGCAAGCTCGGCTACGGCAACCTGCCGATCTGCGTCGCCAAGACCCAGTCGTCGCTCTCGGACAATCCGAAGCTGTTAGGCGCGCCGAAGGGATGGACCCTGACGGTGACCGACGCCGCCCTCTCGGCCGGCGCCGGGTTCCTCGTCATGATCTGCGGCGACATGATGCTCATGCCCGGGCTGCCGAAGGTCCCCGCCGCCGTCAACGTCGACGTCGACGACAAGGGGAAGATCCTCGGACTCTTCTGACCATGAACCGGACCTCCGCGGGGGCGACCTCGAGCTCCCCCCGCGGAGCGATCCGAGCTGTTCGCGGCGCCCGCTTTCTGGTATTCACTAGCTGATGTCCGAACGATCAGGCGATTTCTCGCGCGAGCCGGGGCTCGAGGTATCGATCGTCATGCCCTGCCTCAACGAGGCGGCGACGATCGCACAGTGCGTGAGGAGCGCGCTCGATTCGCTCGCCGCGTGCGGAGTGAGCGGCGAAGTCGTCGTCGCCGACAACGGGAGCAGCGACGGATCGCAGCAGCTCGCGACGGATGCCGGGGCCCGGCTCGTGCACGTCGAGGAAAAGGGCTACGGGAACGCGCTCGCCGGCGGGATACGCGCCTCCGCGGGCCGTTACATCGTCATGGGAGACGCGGACCTGAGCTACGACTTCTCCCACGCGCCGCGCTTCATCGAGCAGCTCCGGCGCGGAAACGACCTCGTCATGGGCAACCGGTTCACGGGAGGAGTCGCCCGCGGGGCGATGCCGTGGAAGAACCGCTACATCGGCAACCCGATACTCTCCGGCATCGGGCGCATTCTCTTCGGTAGTGAGATCGGCGACTTCCACTGCGGGCTCCGCGCATTCTCGCGCGAGGCGTTCGAGCGTATGAACCTGACGACCGCGGGCATGGAGTTCGCCAGCGAGATGGTGATCAAGGCGACGCTGCTCCACATGCGCATCGCGGAAGTCGCCACGACGCTCAGTCCCGACGGCCGCGGGCGCCCGCCGCACCTCAGGCCGTGGCGCGACGGCTGGCGTCATCTCCGCTTCATGCTTCTCTACAGCCCTAACTGGCTCTTTCTCTACCCCGGCATGCTGCTGACTCTGGCGGGCGCGGCGATGATGCTCTGGCTCCTGCCCGGCCCGCGAACGCTCATCGGCTTCGGCCTCGACGTTCACACGCTCGTCTTCTCCGGCGCCGCGATGATCATCGGCATCCAGGCGATCGCGTTCTGGGCACTGTCGAAGACCTTCGCACAGCGGGCGAATCTGCTTCCGCCAGGTGACACTTCCGGTCAGCTTCCCGGCCACATACCCTTCGAAGCTGGAGCCACGGCCGGCCTCCTGATCGCGTTCGTCGGGCTCGCGCTGTCGATCGGCGCGGTCGTCTACTGGGGAGAGCGATCCTTCGGCGAGATGAACCCTGTCGTGCTGCTCCGCTGGGTGATACCGGGAGCGACGCTGCTCGCGATCGGGCTGCAGCTGGTTCTGTTCAGCTTCTTTCTCGGCATTCTTCGCCTCGATCTGAAGCGCTGAAGGAACGAAGTCGCAGCCTCAGTCCTCCTGGCTGCTCATCGCCTCTCGCCTTTCGCCTCCCCGCCTGCCTCACTCCAGCCTGAGCACCGTATCGCCCGTCCCGTTGTCGGTCTGTGTCGCGTAGATGGTCACGCGACCGTCGCCCTGCGTCACCTCGGCTTTGATCTGGACGTTGTCGAGATCGCCGTATGCGGCGCGGCCGTCACCGAGGATGTCGCTGACCGCGAGGTTCACCTGCCGCCACTCGTTCGCCGCGAGCGGGTACTCCCTCTGCGCGACGAACTGCCCGACCGCGAGGCTGCGGCCGTCGAAGAAGAGCGCCGAGAGCCTGACGGTGGCCGGCTTTCCCGAAGTCTCGACGAGACCGATATTCGTGCGGTAGCTCCCGGGGCGCCGCGCCGAAACGGTCGCGGCAGCGGTGTCGCGAAGCCCGCCGATCGTTTTCGCCTGGCCGCGGACAATACCTGCGGTCCGCGCGATCGCGGGAACCGTGGTGCCGAAGGTCTTCGGTGCAGGTGCGTTGTCGGTCGTGTAGGTACGGCTCGAAGCCAGGATCGACGCGCTCCCCGACGGGCGGATCCGCAGGTAACCGATCGAAGGCGTCGGCCGGCCGAAGAGGCTGGAGACGACGTTCCCGTAAATCGCGGTGGCGTTCGCCGACGCCGTGACGTTCTTCGAGAAGAGCTGCATCGCGCCGCTCGCCTGCCGCTCCCAGTAGTCGACCGTCGCCTGCACCGCAGCTCCCGACTTTCCCGTGACCCAGAGATCGGTGCGGAACAGCGTGTCGTTCGCGCCGGCGACCATTCCGACGACCGGGACGAGCAGCTCTTCGCGCCCCGTCAGCCCCGCGTGAAGATCCCAGTCGGTCACGGCCCAGGTGTCGCCGCTGGCGCGGTCGACGGGCGTCGCGTAGGCGGCAAGCCGGCCCGCGGAGGAGTTCGTGACGCGCACCGATACCGCGCCTTCCGGAACCTTGTCCTGCAGGATCTGCAGGAGACCCCAGGCGGGGATCGACTGGCCTAACGCCGGGTCCGACGCGAGGAGCTGTCCTGCCTGGTCGTAGAAGGCGAGCTGCGCCGACGCCGCCTTGCCCGTCATCTCCTGCAGGTAGAGGTTCGTGTGGCTGCTCGCCGTCTTCGTGAGCCCCGTGATCCTGAGGCTCGCACCCGCGTCGATGCCGCGGTCGGTGCGGAACGTCGGCACGACGGTGCCGTACGTCCCCTCGGGGCGCGTCTTGTTGAACACGACCGCGGCCGCCGCGACCTGGGCGATGTTCGTCGCCCGGACGTGCAACGATCCGACCTGCTCCTTCGACTGGAAGACGTTACCGATGAGATCGGCGAGATTCACCGACTGCGCCGGAGCGAGCGTCTGCGGTGCGCGCTTCGAACTCGTCGCGGAGTTGAAATAGAGCTTCATGTCGCTGACCGCGAGAAGGCCGGCGCGGTTGTAGATCGACAGGTCCGTCACGAAGACGCCAACGCTCCCGGTCACGTTGCCGACGCCGGGGATCACGAGCCCGAGCTCGCCCGAAGCGAGCGCGGGGATGGTGTTGGCCGAGGTCGAGGGCGTGACCGTGTCGGCGACGACGATCGGCGCCGCGAGCGACGGAGCGCTGTCGTTAGGCCCAAGGCGTCCCGTCGCGAGGGCACTTGCGTACTGCAGTCGCAGCGAGCCAAAGACCGACCCCGCGACGAACGGGCTGTCGGGCCGGAGGTACCGGTCGATCCTGAACGTCACCGCCTTTGTGGCGCCCGGTTCGATCTCGATCGTCCCCGCCTGCGGAATGAGCCACGGCGCGTCGGAAACGAGCACGCCCGAGAGCTTCTGCGTGCCAGTGTTCGTGATCTCGGCAGTGCCGTCGAGCGTGGTGCTGGCGCTCGTCGCGGAGAGGTCGACGCGTGCCGCCGACGCTCGCGCTCGCGCCGCTGGAGAGTTCGACGACACGGAGAGGAGTCTCACGGGAATCGTGAGCGCGGAGGTCAGGCCGTTTCCGGTCGCGACGAGCGAGCCTTCGAAGTTGCCCGCGGATTGCGGCGCGGCGTCAATCGTCACGGAGCGCGACTCTCCCGGGGGAATCGACAGCGTCGTCGCCGATAGGCTGTAGAAGGAGCCGCTCCGCGCGAGATCGATCGTCGCTTCCTGGTTGCCCGTGTTGACGAGGACGAGCTTCTCGCTCGCGCCGGAGACGCCTGCTCCCTGCACGAGCGCGCTGGGGACGCGCGACGCTGCGACGACCGGGCGATTCACGTCGACACCGAGATCGACGCGTACCTCGAACGGCCCCGAGTAGTTGATTCCTCCTCCACTTGCGCGCCACAGCCTGTAGGTGTAACGCCCCGACGGGAGATGCCCCGGCCCCGACCAGTTGCTGTCGTCGATCGCGCCGCGATCCTCGAGAACGTGCGGGCCGGCCGGCGGGCAATCGGGCGGATTCGTCGAGCGCACGCCTCGGAAGACCGAATCCGCGCCCAGCCGTTCGAGATAGGTATAGGAGGCCTTGTCGTCGGGATTGCGTGTCTCGACGCGGACGATGCCGGGCTCGCGGTTTCCCGCGAACAGAATCGTCGGAAGGCCGGGCTTCGTCGAAAAGGTGTTGAAACTTGTCGTTAGGGCGATCGACTTCCGAGGGTCGGCACAGCTCTTGATACGCGTCGCAAGCGTGAAGGCGCGCTCGGCAGGGATATTGACCGTCGCCTCGATCGATGACGTCGTGACCACGAGCTGGAACTGGCTCATGTCACCGTCCCACGGGTTCGAATCGAGCGTGCAGTGGCCGGTCGCCGTCGCGAGCAGAACCTCGTACACCGGGCTCGGAACCGTGGTGCTCGCCGGCCACTGCCATTTCACGCGCGTGCCGGTGATGCGGGTCATCCGGTAACCATCGTAGTTCGTCGAGTATGGATCGGTCGCAGAGGGACACTCCTGCGCCGGGAGCGACGAGGACGATACGACAAAAAGAAGCGCGAGCAGCGCACACACGCTCCCGGGCGATCGCCTGGGGTCGAGGGACATGATGCCCTCCTTACGAACTGAGTCGTACGAGCAATGCTACGCCCGATTCCGTCGGAGGGATCACTATCGCCTCCTCTCCGTTCGAACCGCCCGCCCGCCGCCTCCTCGCCTTTCCCCTAGAATTACCCGATGCGACTCACTCTTCACTCCTTCGACACCACCGACCGCATCGCACTTCCAGGCCTCCTCTACGAGCCGGAGCGGCGCTCGACCGCCGTCGCGATCTGGCTGCACGGCAACGGAGGCTCGTCCGTCTTCTACTCGGCAGGGAGGATGAATACCCTCGGCGAGGCGCTCACGCGCCGCGGCATCTCGTTCTTCACGTTCAACAACCGCGGCGCCGAGGTGGAGAAGATGCTCAAGCGTCGCAAGGGAACCACGAGCGAATACGCGATGCTCGGCTACGCGCACGAGCTGATCGGCGACTGCGTGAAGGACATCGACGGCGCGATCGCGCACCTTCGCGCTCTCGGCTACCGGAAGTTCCATCTCGTCGGCCACTCGACCGGCGCGAACAAGATCTGCCTCTACGACACGAAGAAGCGGGGGCGCAGCCCCGTCTCCTCGTACGTCCTGCTGGGCCCCGGCGACGACGTCGGGATCACCTACGTCCAGCTCGGCGCCGAACGATTTCACGCTGCGCTCAAGCGCGCGCAAAGCGAGGTGAAGAGCGGACGCGGGTCGAAGATCGTCCCGAAAACGATCTCGCCGCGACCGATCTCCTGGGCCTCGCTCCTCGACACGATCGATCCCGAAGGCGACTACAACGTCTTCCCCTTCTTCGAGATCATCCGCGGGATCAGGCTTTCGAAGAAGCGTCCCTTGCTCCGCGAGTACGGCCGGATCTCGAAGCGGACGCTGGTGGTCTTCGGCGAGCACGACGAGTTCTGCTTCGGCGACGTCGCGGCCTGCGTCGACGTTCTTCGGGAGTTCGCGCCACCGCGGCGCTGCCGTTTCGAGGTCATCAGAGACACCGGACACAGCTTTCAAGGCGCGGAGGCGGAGTTAGGCGAGGCGATCGCGCGGTTCCTCGCGGGAAGCGCGTCGCGCCGCTGAAGCGGCGCCGTGTTCACGGCAGCCCGTGCGTCCCCCGGCTGAAGCCGGGGGCTACCGATGTCGCGTCGCTTCGCGACGCATTCCCGATGTCATTCCGAGCGCAGCGAGGAATCCGCAAAACGGTTCATCTGCGCAATTCTTAAGCGACGAAGTGTGCCACGAAGAAGGACCGCAGCTGATGAAGCGATCAGATTGGGTCTGGCAGATTCCTCGCTTCGCTCGGAATGACGAAGGGCGTGGCGCGACGAACGAATCATCTAAATCGAATACGCCGCTCGCCTCCTCCCGCCTGCTCTGGCCTATAGCCCGCCTCTCCGCCTGCTCATCGCCTCTCGCCTCATCGCCTCTCGCCGGCCTTTCGCGCTACGCTTACGGCGATGCGAGCGATGGTGCTCCACGCGACGGGCGGGCCGCTCGTTCTCGAAGAGCGAGCGACGCCGGAACCGGGAGAAGGGCAACTGCTCTTACGCGTGCGCGCGTGTGCCGTCTGCCGCACCGACCTGCATCTCGTCGACGGCGAGCTTCGCAGCGCGGCGCTGCCCGTCGTTCCGGGGCATCAGATCGTCGGAATCGTCGAGGGCGCAGGCGCCGGGGTGGAGTCGCCGCGCGTTGGCGATCGCGTTGGCGTTCCGTGGCTCGCGTGGACGTGCGGCGGCTGCGAGCAATGCGTCGCGGGGCGCGAGAATCTCTGCGTCCGCGCGCGATTCACCGGCTGCAACGTCGATGGAGGTTTCGCCGACTACGCCGTCGCCGACGCGCGCTACTGCTTTGCGATTCCCGAGCGCTACGGCGAGCTCGAAGCGGCGCCGCTCCTCTGCGGCGGGCTGATCGGATACCGCGCGCTGCGGATGACGGACGACGCGGGCAGGCTCGGCATTTATGGCTTCGGCTCGGCCGCGCACATGATCACGCAGGTGGCGCACGCACAGGGACGGGAGATTTACGCATTCACGCGCGGCGGAGACACGCGCGGGCAGGCGTTCGCACGAAGTCTCGGGGCCGCGTGGGCCGGAGGCGCGGAGGAGGAGTCACCCATGCCGCTCGACGCCGCGATCATCTTCGCGCCGGCCGGCGGGCTCGTGCCCGTCGCGCTTCGCGCCGTGCGCGCGGGAGGGACCGTCGTCTGCGCCGGCATCCACATGAGCGACATCCCGTCGTTCCCTTACTCGCTGCTCTGGGAGGAGCGTTCGCTCCGGTCGGTCGCGAACCTGACGCGCGGCGACGCGCTCGAGTTTTTCGAACTGCTGCGAACGGTCGACGTCGTCACGACCGTGCACGACTATCCGCTCGAGCGGGCGGGCGACGCGCTCGACGATCTGCGAGGCGGGCGCTTCGAAGGAACCGCGGTGCTGCGCGTCTCGCGATGATGGGCAATCAACGATGCTGAAGAACGGCCGGATCCGCCTCATCTGTCCCGTGCGCGCCTGCGGCGCGCCGCTCGCGCGCGCCGCCGCGGCAATCCTCTGCTCGGCGGGACACTCCTTCGACGTCGCGCGGAGCGGATACGCGAACCTTCTCCAGCCGCAGGACAGCCGCTCACGCGACCCGGGCGACGCGCGCGACGCGGTCGCCGCGCGGCGGCGCATGGTCGACCGCGGCTTCGCCGACGGGCTCGCGCGACGCATCGGCGCGCTGCTCGACGAGCGCGGGATCGGTGCCGACGCGTCGCTGCTCGACGCGGGATGTGGCGAAGGTTTCCATCTCGCCGATGCCTGCGCGCGGCTCGGCGCCAATGGCTGCGGCGTCGACATCTCGACTCCCGCGATCGAGATCGCGGCGAAGCGGCATCGGAGCCTGGTCTGGGTCGTCGCGAACGCGGATCGCGTCATACCGCTCGCGAACGGCTCGATCGACGCCGTGCTCTCGATCACGGCGAGGATCAACCGCGACGAGTTCGCCCGGATCCTCCGCCCGGGAGGGCTGGTGCTCGTCGCCGTCGCCGCGAACGACGATCTCGCCGAGCTTCGCGACATCGTCCTCGGGGAGAGCGTCGAGCGCGACAGGGGAACGCGGGCCGTCACCTCGCTCGAGCCGCGCTTCGCGCTGGAGAGCCGGGAGCGATACGCGGAGTCGCTCGAGCTCGATCGCGCCGCACTCGGCGATCTGCTCGCGTCGACCTATCGAGGCCAGCGCCACTCGCAGCGCGACGCGCTCGAAGCGGTCGAGCGGCTGCGGGTAACTTCGAGCAGAGAGCTGTTGCTGCTGCGCAGGTTTGAGCACTGAGCTGCTGCGCAGGTTTGAGCACTGAGCTGCTGCGCAGGTTTGAGCACTGAGCTGCTGCGGTCGTCGCTTCGTCCCGGACTCTCGTTCAGAAACCGAAATGAAGAATGTCGAATGAAGAATGAGGAATGGGGAATGAAGAAAAGGACCTGGCGTGCCTGCTTCTTCATTCTTCATTCTTCATTCTTCATTCGACATTCTTCATTTCGGTCTTCCTCCCTCTCGGCCATCGCGTCGCAGCCCCGAATAGAACCGCCCCAAAAGTCGAAGACCCGACCCTTTGGGGGCCGGGTCTTCGACTCGATGGGGGTGGGAGTTACTTCTTGGCGCCGAGGACTGCGTCCTTGCAGGCCTTGGCAACGCGGAACTTCACGACCTTCTTGGCCGGGATCTTGATCGTCGCGCCGGTGGCCGGGTTGCGGCCGATGCGCGCCTTGCGCTGCACGAGCACGAGCTTTCCGAGGCCCGGGAGGGTGAACGCGTTCTTCGCCTGCTTGTAGGCGAGAGCCGCGAGCTCGTCGAGGAACTGAACTGCAACCTTCTTGGTGACGCCCGTGCTCTGCGCGAGGGTGTCGGCGATCTGCGACTTGGTCATTGCTTTTGCTGCCATGGTGAATCCCCTTTCTTTCAAAAATCCCTTGTTTTCTTCGGGTCTGGAGGCAATCTACTCAAAAACCCCAAGGAAATGCAACGAAAAAATGCATCCCTCTTTCAAATGCGAAAAATTCCTCCAATAACCGGTGCACACGGAAATGGGCATTTTCAGGGCTTCGAACGGGCATCTGGCGCGAAAACCCCTTCAGACAAGGCGTCTGCGCGATCTCGTCGCACTACACGAAAATCCTACGCAATAAAGCGGATAGCTTTGCGGGGCGCGGCTGCGCACGGCTACTGGCTCCCACGTCAGCCCCGCGGCTGACGCCGGCGGCCGCGAGCGTACGGATTGTCATCCCGACGACCGAGCGCCGCGAGGGAGGAGGGATCTCGCAGGCTCGTGCAGTCGAGGTTCCTTACAAACAACCCCGCTGGGACTCACGCGCCACTCGCAGGATCGGGTGCGTTGAACTTCATCTGTACCAGCCTGCGAGATCCCTCCTTCCTCGCCCGCTTCGCGGGCTCGGGCGTCGGGATGACATGCCGCGCGCACGTCGCCTCAGCCCTGCGCGAGAATCTCGCCGAGCCGCCGGTCCTTCTCCAGCCAGATCTCGTGCATCCATTGCTTGAATGCTTCGCGCGTCGGCCCGGGGCGGGTCACCGACTCGTCGAAGAACTCGGGGCGGAGCGCGATCTCGCGCACGTCGATCACGATGCGCGGCATCTGCCCCGAGATGTAGAGCCAGAAGGTCGGGTTCGCGATGCCGGGGAACGCGAGCGTCACGTCGTACATCGCGTCGAGCATGTCTCCCATCGACGCAAAGACGTACGAGATGCCGCCGTAGCGCGGCCGGAGCAGGTGTCGGTAAGGCGATTCCTGGTCGGCCTGCTTCTCGCGCGTGAAACGCGTTCCCTCGACGAAGTTCAGGATCGACACCGGGATCTTCTTGTAGCGCCGGCACGCCGTGCGCGTCGTGGTTAGGTCGGCGCCCCGCTTTTCCGGATGCTTCTCGAGGTACTCCGCGGAGTAGCGGCGCATGAACGGAAAGTCCATCGCCCAGCACGCCTGCCCGAGGATCGGACTGAAGATGAGCGGCCATTTGAGAAAGAAGCGGATGAACGGCAGCCGCCAGGTGAAGACGCGGAAGATCACGGCGATGTCGATCCACGACACGTGATTGCTGATGAGCAGGAAGCGCCCGTCGAGCTGTTTATCGGGAAGCCCGCGAACCTCGTACTTCGTCGGAAGTAGCGCGTCGAAAATCTTGTCGTTGTTCGTCACCCACGTCGACGAGAGCGGCACGAGGATGCGGAAATACTCGCGGCGCAACCTCCCCGGCGTGAGCCACTTCAGGATCCCGAGCAGCGCCACCGGCGTCGCCATCACCACGAGGTTGAGCGCGAGCAGGAGAAACAACAGGGCCGCGCGAAGGACGCCGATCACGGCGCAACGATACGCCAATGAAGCAGGAAATGTGCAGCGCGGGACGGCGAACGAAAACCGAAATGAAGAATGTCGAATGAGGAATGAAGAATTGAGAATGGCTTCGCGGAGGCCACGCTTGAGCCCGCCTCTCTCTTCATTCTTCATTCCTCATTCGACATTTTTCATTTCGGTTTTCGTTCCGCATTCCGCATTCCGACTTCCGCATTCTGGTCAATACTTCTCCCATGCGCTCCCTTCGCGACCGCTGGACGCTCGACCCTTCGATCACTTTTCTCAATCACGGCTCGTTCGGCGCGTGCCCGCGCGCCGTGCTCGACGTGCAGGCGGAATGGCGGGCTCGCATGGAGAGGCAGCCGGTTCTCTTTCTCGCGCGCGAGCTCGAGACGCTTCTCGACGAGGCGCGGACGCGGCTCGCTCAGTTTCTCGGCGCCGATCGCGAAGGCCTCGCGTTCGTCCGCAACGCCACCGAGGGAGTGAACTCGGTGCTTCGCTCGCTCCACGTCGCGCCAGGCGACGAGCTCGTGACGACGACGCACGAGTACAACGCGTCGCGCAACATCCTCGAGTTCGTCGCCGCGGCACACGACGCGCGCGTCGTCGTCGCCGACGTCCCGTTCCCGATCGCCTCATCCGACGAAGTCGTCGACGCGATCGTCGCGAAGGTCACTCCGCGCACGCGCCTTCTGCTCGTCGATCACGTCACGAGCCAGACGGCGCTCGTCTTTCCGATCGGGGCGATCCTCCGCGAGATGAACGCCCGCGGCATCGACGTCTTCGTCGACGGGGCGCACGCGCCCGGCATGCTTCCATTGGATCTCGGCGCGCTCGGTGCCGCGTACTACACCGGCAACTGCCACAAGTGGATCTGCGCGCCCAAGGGCGCCGCGTTCCTCCACGTGCGCGAGGACCGGCGCGCGGCGGTCCGCCCCGCCTGCATCAGCCACGGCGCGAACTCGACGCGCGACGATAGGAGCCGCTTTCTTCTCGAGTTCGACTGGACCGGAACGCTCGACCCGACCGCGATCCTCTCGATTCCCGCCGCACTCGAGGCGATGGCATCCATGGACGAGCGCGGCTGGCGCGGCGTGATGGAAGCGAACCGCGCTCTCGCGCTTCGCGGGCGCGATCTCCTCTGTGCGACGCTCGGCATCGAGCATCCCGCGCCCGACTCGATGATCGGCTCGATGGCCGCCGTGCCGCTGCCCAACGGTGTCGCGTCCGAGGCGCCGTCGCTCTATGGCGACCCACTGCAGGACGCCCTGTGGGAGCGGCACCGGATCGAGGTCCCCGTCATCCCGTGGCCCGCGCCGCCGAAACGCCTCGTCCGCATCTCAGCACAGTTGCACAACGAGCTGGCCGACTACGAGAGGCTCGGCGCGGCGCTGCCAGCGTTGCTCGACGCTGAGGCGAAAGGCGATAGGCGATAGGCGAATAGCAGGCGGGGACGAGAATCCCGCTTCCTCGTCGCGTAGCGACGACCGACCTTAGCCCCCGGTGGCCGAGTCCCGCGGAGCGGGCGAGCGCCACCGGGGGAGCGAGTGCGTGAATGCGGGCCCGCCGCGTAGCGGCGGCAGATCCAGCGCCGCTACGCGGCGCGATCAATTGTTTGCGTCCGTTACCCCCGGTCTTCGATCGGGGGCTAATATCTGCCGTCGCTACGCGACGAAGCGGCGCGAACCGGATTACGCCCGCTTCGGCCTCTCGGCGTTCGCCTTTCGCCTCTCGCCTCTCGCCTTTCGCCTAGCCGTTTCCCTTCGCCACCCTCTCAACAATCCGCAGAGCCTCATCGATATCCGCTCTCGACACGTCGAGATGCGTCACTGCCCTGACCGACGTTCCGACGGGACTGAAGCGGACGCCCAGCTCCGTCGCCTTCGCGACGAAGCTGCGGTTGTCGGTCCCGAGGCCCGCGACGTCGAAGAAGACGATGTTCGACTCGGGAGTCGGAGTGGTGAGCCTGATGCCCTTGATCGATGCGAGCCCTTCGGCGAGGCGGCGCGCGTTGTCGTGATCTTCGGCGAGTCGCTCGACGTTGTGGTCGAGCGCGTAGAGGCAGCCGGCCGCGGCGATGCCCGCCTGGCGCATCGCGCCGCCGAACATGTGCTTGTATCGCCGCGCCTCGTTGATGAACTCCTTCGAGCCGGCGAGCACTGCGCCGATCGGCGCGCCGAGCCCCTTCGTGAAGTCGATCCAGAGCGAGTCGGTCGACGAGCCGAACTCGCTCGCCTTCGCACCGCTTGCAATGACCGCGTTCATCAGGCGCGCGCCGTCCATGTGGACCGCGAGGCCGCGCTCCTTCGCACGCGCGTAGACCGCCGCGAGCTCGGCCTTCGACCAGACCGACCCGCCGCCGAAGTTGTGGGTCTGCTCGACGCAGAGGAGCCGCGCGACTGGCGCGTGCGGCGGAGGCGCGCTCGAAAGGCGCCGGATCGCGTCGTCGACGGCGTCGGGGCCGAAGATGCCGCGCTCGGTGACGATCGGTTCGATCAGCACGCCCGACACGAGCCCGGCACCCGCCGCCTCCGCGCGGACGATGTGCGCCATGCTCTCGACGATCACCGCATCGGCGGGTCGCGTATGCGTCTTGACGCCGATCACGTTGCCCATCGTGCCGGTTGGAAGGAAGAGGCCCGCCTCCTTGCCGAGGAGCTCGGCCACGCGCTCCTGCAGCCGGAGCACGGAAGGATCTTCGGCGCGCTGCTCGTCTCCAACTTCGGCGGCCGCGATCGCGCGGCGCATCGCCTCGGTCGGCTTCGTCTCGGTGTCACTGGAAAGAGGGATGAAGGGTCGGATCATGGAGTTTCTCCGTCAGCGCGTCAGCCGATAGATCAGCAGCGCGGTTCGTTTCGTTAGATTCGGAAGCTCGTCGAGCTCGGCGTACTCTCCGGGGGCGTGGTCGCCGTCGCCGGCGGCGCCGAGGCCGTCGAGTGAGTCGACGAGGTGTGCGACGAAGGAGATGTCGCCGGCGCCTCGTTTCGACGGATCATGCTCGGCCATCGGGCCCGTCTCGAGGTCGCGGCTCACCCCGTCGAGCGCGCGCAGCAGCGCGCGGTTCCCGTCGGTCGGCGCCATCGACGGCATGTTCGTATCGAACGTGATCGACGCGCTCGTCTTCGGCAGGTTCCTGCCGACGATCTCGCGCATCTTCGCCTCGGCGCTCTCGAGCTGCGCTGCCGTGAGGAAGCGGAGGTCGCCCTCGACGATCGCGCTCCGCGCGACGACGTTGTGCTTGCCCGTCGCCGTGCCGGCGCTCGTTCCCCCGGGGAGGGAGACGTCGGTGCCGCCCAGGAAGATGCCGGGGTTGTAGGTGAGGTACGGTTCGCGAAGCTCGTCGTGAAACGCGGTGAGGATTCGGCTCGCCTCGTAGATCGCGCCGCTCCCGCGCGCTTCACCGAAGATCGTGCCGGAATGTCCCTGGGAGCCTGTCACTTCGAGACGCCAGTCGGCGATCCCGCGGCGTCCGGTGACGGCGGTTCCCGGCGCATAGCCTTCGAACGCGAGCGCGATGTCGCTCCGCTTCGCGGCATCGACGAGTGCGGCGCGCGTCGTCTCGTGCGGGCTCCCGGGCTTTTCTTCGTCACCGGTCATCACGACGATGATCCGCCGTCCTTCGAGCGCGCCGGTCGATTGCAGCGCGCGCAGGGCTTCGATGATGATGACGTCGCCCCCCTTCATGTCGGCGGAGCCGCTTCCGAAGCCGCGATCGCCCTCGCGGCGGAACGACTCGCCCTGGAGGACGGTGTCGAGATGGCCGATGAGAAGGATGCGTTTCCCTTTCGTCCCCTTGTGTTCGGCGACGAGGTGGCCTGCGCGGTTCACTTCGGCCGGAAGCTCGACCCAAGTCGCCTCGAAGCCAACGTCGCGGAGCTCGGCGGCGAAGAGCTCGCCTACCTTGCGGACTCCTTCGTGGTTCTCCGTGGCGCTCGGGATGTCGACGGAGCGTGCGAGAAGATCGATCGAAGCGTTGCGTCGCGCATCGACGGCGGCGGCGACCTTGCGCTCGGCCCTGGAAAGCTCCGCTCCGGCAGGAAGCACGGTCGCGGCAAGAAGCCCGATCGCGAGTGCGTGTCGAATCACCATCGAGGTTCCTCTCGGACAGCCGGGTGTGGCGCGGGCGGGAGCGCCATCGCAATCCGGCCGCGCGAAACGATAGCACGACGGCGCTGCGAAGCTGAGAGCTTGTAGCCAAGGCCTCTGGCCTTGGCCCCCCCGTGCGACATGCGCTCTGATCTAGACCAGCCACGGCGAGACGCCTTGGCTACAGCTCTGCGTTCATCCCAACTTGCCAGGGCAAGACGCCTCGGCTCCGCCCGACTCACCGAGGGGATCGTCGATCGCCGGGCGCTCGTCGTCGAGCATGCGGAGCTTCCGGCCGGCGATCCTGTTGACCGCGCTCAGGTGACCGCCCCGCCGAGGCGTGGTGACGCGGACTAGAGCTCCTCGACGAAGACCTGGTGAAGCATGATCGCGAGCGTCACCGCCGCCATGAGAACCACGACCGCGAGCGAGGCGACCGGCAGCGCCGCGGGATGTCCCGCGCCCATCAGCAGTCTTTCTGGGGAGATCGTCTCGAGCAGGCGCTTCAGATCGGACCAGCGCCACGTGATGAAGATCGTCCAGCAGGCCGCGACGGCGGCCCAGATCGCGAAGACTCCCTGCGACGCATTTTCTGCCGAGGGACCTTGAATCGACATCGGCGCGAGCTGCGCCTTGAGCCAGAGTACGCGGGCGTCGAGAGTCGATCGTGCGGGAAGGTCGTCGTCGTCCAGCGACCGGAGCGCCGAGGCGACGGCTGCGGCCTCACTGCAAATGGCACAGCCTTTCGCGTGCGCAAGCAACGCTTCGTCGATCGAGCCGCGACGAGCCGCGGCGACGACCTCGTGCTCTCTCTGGCATTCACGCGCTCTCATCGAAGCACCTCCGGCCCGATCCCGAGGTTCGCGAGAGCCTCGGCCATGCGCTTTCGCGCACGGAAAAGAATCACTTTCACGCTCGCCGTTCCGACGCCAACCGCGTCCGCGATCTCCTGGTGGCTCGCCCCGTCGACGTAGGCCATCCAGAGGATCGCCCGATCGCGCACCGAGAGCCCGCCGAGCGCCTTCTCCACACCGCCCCGCATCTGCGCAGCGTCTTCCGCACTCCTGTCGGGCGAAACGAACGGAAGCCAGCGCGGAGATCGCTCACGCTCCTCGCGCCTCCACTCGTCGACCGCGATTCGCGTGGCGAGCTTGTAGAGGTAGGCACGCAGCTCCGGCTCGCTCCGTCCGGCGTCGGCCGTGCGGATGAACTGGATGTACGCCTTCTGCGAGACGTCGTCCGCCTTCGCCGCGTTCCCGGTCAACCGGTAGAGGCGGCTCCAGAGAAGCCTCGAGGTCTTCCTGTGGAACGCCTCGAAGGCCGGTTCGTCCATCCCGCGTCGATCCAGCGTCTCGCTCCCTTCGACCCGTGCGACGGCGGGAAGCAGCGCGCCGACGCCCGCCATCACCGTGATCACCGGATGCTCTCGGCTCCACCTTCAGACTCGTGGCTGAGCATCCCCCACGATCTTGCCAGACGGCTCGAGATCAGGCTACTCGCCAGGAAACCGACACCGAGCGACAGCATCAGCACGCCGGGAACGACGAAATCGTTGTCGACCGCTGCCGAGAGCGCGAGGAAGCCGATTCCAAGCGCCGCCATCACAACGCCCCAGCGGATCGACGCCAAGATTCGCGCCGGTTGGCCCCCCTCGCCCTTCTCCACTGCGACGAGCATGTACGAACGCCCTTCGGGGGTCTTCAGGAATTCGGTGAACTCCTGTGCCGAGCCGAAACGCTCGAGCATCCGGTTCTGAACCGAGGCAAGCGCTTCCCAGCGTTTCTGTTTCGTCTTCGCGCCGATCGCGACGGCGAATGCGGCGAATCCGAACGAAAAGACGATCGCGAAGATCGGAACAAGCAGTGCTACTTCGTTCATGTTTTCCTCCAGAGCCCTGGGGCTCGTCTGTTTTCGCAGAGTGATACGCTGGCGGGCGGACGATGGTTAACAGCAAGGGCCCTTACGAAAGGGGCTGCGTCAGCGGAAAGAGACAGCAATCAGCCGCGAGTCTCGCTCCATCGTCCATGATCGTGCGGATTGTCATCCCGACGACCGAGCGCCGCGAGGGAGGAGGGATCTCGCAGGCTGGTACAGTTGAGGTTCGACGCGAATGCTCTCGCTCGTGGCAAATGAGTACCAGACTGCGAGGTCCCTCCTCCTTCCCCCGCTTCGCGGGGTCAGTCGTCGGGACGACAAATCGCTCGGGCGTCACAACTCGGGCAGTTTCCTGGAAGCGTTGCAAGGAATCTGCAGAATGAATTCTGTACGCTTCCTGACGCGTTATTCGACAGTGGCAGCAGAGGAGCTCGAACGATGAGCGAACATCAGGAAGACCGGGAAAACGAGGAGGGGCTCGTACAGAGGAGCTTGCGGCTCGGCCTCGACCGTCTCATCCGGGAAATCGACCAGGACGAGATCGTCAGCAATGTGGCACAACTTCGGGAGAAGCACCCGGGAGAGACGCGCGAGGAGCTCGCACGCCGCCTGCTGATCAAGGGAGCGGTCAAGACCGCGACCGTCGGAACCGCCGCGGGCGCGTTCGGCGGGCCGATGGCGCTCCTCGCAATGGGCCCCGACATCTTCACGCTCGTCCGCGAGCAGAGCAGGCTCGTGCTCTCGATCGCCGTCCTCTACGGCCAGAAGCCGAAGGTCGACGAACGTCTGCGCGAAGTGCTCGCCGTGCTTGCCGTGGCGACAGGGACGACTCTCGCCCGCGCCGGCGTCCGCAAGCTCGTGACGCGCGGGCTCGAAACCGAGCTCGCCGAGACGATCGTGAAGAAGATCGCAGGGCGCGCCATCGCGCGGCGCCTTCCGAGAATCATCCCGATCATCGGAGGACTCGTCGGCGGAGCGGTGAACATCGGCGCGATGGTCGCCGTGGAGCGCGCCGCGCTCGAGTACTACAGCGAGGTCGAGCAGGACCTTCAGAGCGGCGACTTCATCGACGTGACGCCAGAGGATATCGGAGCATGAATCCGAACCCGCATCGTTACAGCATCGAGGAGTACGTCCGCTGGGAAGACATCGACGCTGCCGGAATCATCAATTACCAGGCGTACCTCCGATTCTTCGCACTGGCCGAGGCGGAGCTCTTCCGCCACGCGGGGCTCACCTACAGCAGGCTCTTCGACGAGATCGGAATCTTCCTTCCGCGGAAGCGGGTGGAGTGCAACTTCCACGTGCCGGTCAGGCTCGACGACCTTCTTGTCGTCGAGGCATGGATCGGGCACCTCGGGCGCTCGTCGCTCCGGATCGACTTCGTGGTGAAGAAACGCGACCACGAGGTCGTCGTCGCCGACGGATGCTACGTCCTGGTCTCCGTCGGACACGCCGATTTCAAGAAGTGCGACCTCCCGGCGGAGCTGCGGTTGAAGCTGGCGCAGTACATGGCGCCGTGAGCGAACGCCGCGCGAGCTGACCCGATCGTTCCGAGCGCCGCTTCCCCAATGAAGCTTTACGCTCGTTGACTTGCTCGATCGTGCGTCCTGTCCGACAATGAGCGCCAGGTCGCCCCCGCATGAAGGAAAATACAATCGACGTCGCCGACGCCCGATCCGAGAACCGTTACCTCGCGCAGGTGACGCTTGGCGGGACCTTCGGATCGACCGATATCACCGTCGTCGACATCGGGGAGCATGGGGCCCAGGTGCGCCACCCGACACCGGTCAAGCTCGGGTCGATCGCACGCCTTGCATTTCCACTTCCGACGGGACACGGGCAGGTTCGCGTCCAGGCAACGGTAGTCTGGAGCCGGCTCGCGACCAAGGCGGACGCGCAAGGTCGACGCGATTTCTTCACCGGCTTGAGACTCGAAGACGACGAGGGGTCGGTGAAGAACGCGGTCGAAGACATGCTGCGCTCGAGTGCAATCCGCCCCGACCGCGCCTCTCTCGAAAAGAAGAAGAAGATGCTCGCCGAGAAGGAGAAGGCGAAGCAGCACGGCGGCGTCAAGTTCATGGGTCAGAAGATGCGGATTCCCGACGACGTGATCCTGCTCGTGAAGCAGACGCGCTCGCGGCTCGCCGACAATCCTGCCGAGGCGGTCAAGTGGTACAACCGCGCCAAGTTCTCCCTCGACCAGTCGGGCGTGCAGATTCACGCGCGCGACGAGGTGCTCGCAGTATGGGAGTATCTCGAGCGGAGCATCGAGATCGAGATCATCATCCGGATCATCGAAGAGAACTGACCGGCGGCGCCGCGAGTCGCACCAGGCTCAGAACGACATCCCGACGAAGAGCGGCTCGTTAACGAGCCTGACACCGAAGAGCGCCTCGACCCGGTCGCGGATCTCGCGTGCGAGCGCCGTGATCTCCGCCGCGCTCGCATCACCGCCGTTCACGAGTGCGAGCGCGTGTCGATTCGAGATGCGCGCCGCGCCGCGTGATTCGCCCTTGCGGAATCCCGCGGCCTCGATCAGCCACGCCGCGGGAAGCTTCACGCGCCCATCGCCCGCCGCGTAGCGCGGCATCGCGGCCGCCTTCCCCGCTCCCGCGTGACTCTCCATCAGGGCCTCGATTCGCGGGAGATCCGCCGCATCGACGACCGGATTCGTGAAGAACGAGCCGGCGCTGCGGCTGTCGGGCTCCTCCGGATCGATCACCATCGCCTTTGCGGCACGGATGGCGAGGACCGCGCTTCGCACGTCGGCGAGCGTCGGATCACCGGCGCCCCGCCGTTCGAGCTCGCGCGCTAGCTCCGGATAGCGCACGGCAGGAACGCCGTCCTCGCGCAGGGCGAACGAGACTGCAGTGACGACGAAGCGGCCGGCCGCCTCGCGCTTGAAGACGCTGTCGCGATACGAGAATCCGCATTCGGACTTCGAGAGCCTTCGCGGCGCGCCGCTCGCGACGTCGACGACGTCGACCCCGACGATCGTTTCGGCGACATCCTCACCGTAGGCTCCGATGTTCTGGATCGGCGCGGCGCCGACGCTCCCCGGGATGCCCGAGAGGCATTCGACTCCGGCGAGCCCGCGATCGACGCACGCGGCGACGAAGCCGTCCCACGGCTCGCCTGCGGCCACGGTCACGATGGCCCGTCCGCCATAGCTCCCGAATTCGAGACCTCGCAACGCGACGCGCAGCACGAGCCCGTCGAAGCCCTCGTCGGCGACGACGAGATTGCTCCCCCCACCGAGTATGAAGAGATCGAGCGACTGCTCGCCACGCCATCGAAGGAGCTCGCGAAGCGCGTGCGTCGAGCTCGCTTCGGCGAACCAGCGCGCCGGACCGCCGACGCCGAGCGTCGTGAGCGGCGCGAGCGGGACGTTCTGTCGCAGCGACGAGGGCTCGGGCATGAACGTGATTATTGGAGTTATGGGAAAAGAGAGAAGAAAAAAGTTGGAACGCGGAAGCGCAACCATCGCCTCACACTCGTCGAGGCAACAACAAACAGCCGGGCGCGGGCTCGGGCGCGGGCGCGTTCACGGAACGGCCGGGATCGGGCTCGGGCTCGGGATCGGGCTCGGGGAAAGGCGGCGCGATCGAGCGCGAGCGCGCCCTTCCGATGATCTTCGCCGTCAAATGCCGGATGTCTCTGCCGCACGCCACGCGGGACCGAATCCCGTGAACGTGAACGCTCCCGAGCCCGAGCCCGGCCGTTCGTTGCAGTGTGATCACCGGCACCCAATCCGAGCCCGATCCCGAGCCCGGCTTCCGGTGCCCCCTCCTCATCCCACCGTCCAAACCTTCTGCAAATCCCTCGATATTTTCTTCTCTGCCATCTCGTTTCTCCCATAGACTTCGTCGACTTCGGAGGGTTCATGAGCGCTACGGCAGATCCAAGCAAACAACTCTGGTTCGGGCATCCGCGCGGACTGGCGACGCTGTTCTTCACCGAGATGTGGGAGCGCTTCAGCTACTACGGCATGCGCGCCCTGCTCGTTCTCTTCATGACCGACCAGATCGCGAACAAGGGTCTCGGCTGGGACACGGTCAAGGCGACGGCGATCTACGGCCTCTACACCTTTGCGGTGTACGCAGTGGCGCTGCCGGGCGGCTGGATGGCCGACCGGATCTTCGGCAAGCGCAAGGCGGTGTTCATCGGCGGCGTCTTCATCGCGCTCGGGCAGTTCACCCTCGTCGCTCCGGGCGAGACAGCCTTCTTCGCCGGCCTCGCGCTGATCGTCGCGGGAACGGCTCTGCTCAAGCCGAACATCAGCGCCATCGTCGGCGATCTTTACAAAGGCGCGGACGGCGCGCGTCGCGACGCCGGCTTCTCCATCTATTACATGGGCATCAACATCGGCGCGTTCCTCGCGCCGCTCGTCTGCTCGTACCTCGGCGAAAGGATCAACTGGCACTACGGCTTCCTTGCGGCCGGCATCGGAATGGTTCTCGGCCTCGTGCAGTACGTGTACGGCCTCAAGTATTTCGGTGAGGCGGGCCACCTCTCGGCCGATTCGAACACACCCGAGCGAATCCGCGCGGCCTGGAAGTCGCTCGCGGTCGGCATCGGCCTCGTCGTGGCCATCGCAGCCGGCCTTCTCTTCCTCCGCTCCACCGGCACACTCAACATCACGCTCGTCACGTTCGCGCAGTCGACCGGCGTCATCCTCGTGGTGATCGCCGTGCTCTACTTCGCGTCGGTCATCATCTTCGGCTGCCAGAACGCCGATGAGCGCAAGCGGGTCGGCGTCATCGCCTGCCTCTTCCTCGGAGCAGCGATGTTCTGGTCCGGCTTCGAGCAGGCCGGCTCGTCGATGAGCCTGTTCGCCGAGAACCTCACCAACCGCGTGATCTTCGGATGGGAGGTGCCCACCGGCTGGTTCCAGTCGATCAACGCCCTCTTCATCATCCTGCTCGCGCCGGTGGTCGGCATGATCTGGGTCAAGCTAGGATCGAGGAACCCGTCGATCCCGGTGAAATTCGGCATGGGTCTGATCATGCTCGGCATCGGCTTCCTCGTGCTCGCCTGGGGATCCCCCGCTCCGGGCGTGTCCGTCAAGGTGAGCCCTAACTGGCTCGTCGCGACCTACTTCCTCCACACGATCGCGGAGCTCTGTCTCTCGCCGGTCGGCCTCTCGAGCATCACGAAGCTCGCGCCCGAACGGCTCGTCTCCCAGATGATGGGGACGTGGTTCCTCGGCGCGGCGCTCGGCAACCTGATCGCCGGTCTGGTCGCCGGCTTCATCGAGAGCCTCCCGGTCGCGCAGATCTTCAACACCGTCGCGATGATCGTCGGCGCAACCGGTTTCCTCTTCCTTCTCTGCTCGCCGCTGATCAAGAAGTTGACGCACGGCATCGAGTAGCGAATCGCGTCATCGAGCACGGACGGGCCGCGGCAACGCGGCCCGTTTCTCTTCTGCCTCGAAAGGCGCCGGCTGCGACGCGGTCGATCAGCGCCGCTGTCGTATCATCTACGCCGCCTCGAACGTCAGGACGGCGGAGGCGACGAACAAGGAGAGATGCGATGCGCCGGATCACCTTCGCGTTCACGTTCACGCTCACGCTCGCAGCAACGTCGTTGATGGCCGCGCCGGCAGCGAAGGTCGCGCACCTCGCGGAAAAGAGGGCGGCGACGGCGTCGATCGACGCACACGCCGCCGAGATGACCGCGCTCAGCGACAGCATCTGGAAGAACGCAGAGACGGCGCTCCGCGAAACCAGATCGTCGGCAGAGCTTGCCGCGTGGGCCGAAGCGCAGGGATTCAAGGTGACGCGAGGCGTGGCAGGAATGCCGACCGCATTCGTCGCGGATTACGGCAGCGGCTCGCCGGTGATCGGCATCATGGGCGAGTA
>JBAZBK010000019.1:0-135961 GCA_041671505.1 Thermoanaerobaculia bacterium
CCGGGACCAAGCTCGGAAACGGGCTCGTTGAGCACCAAAGCGATCACGGTCACGTCAAGGCCACGCCGTCACCATCGTACTCAGTTTCTTACCTCAGGCGCTGCAGCGCGCGCAGTGGGCCGCTCGGGATGACATCCGGTCCGTCCACCTCGAACATCTTCTCCCGAACGCAAAACGGCCCGGCTTTCGCCGGGCCGTCGCATTTACGCAAATCAGTTTCGTTTCGCGCTACTTCTTCGCATCCATCAGCTGCGCGTCGAGCACTGCGATAGCAGCCATGTTGACGATGTCGCTGACGTCTACGCCGCGCTGGAGCACGTGCACCGGCTTGGCGATTCCCTGGAGGATCGGGCCGATGACTTCGGCATTGCCGAGGCGCCAGAGAAGCTTGTAGGCGATGTTCGCCGAGTCGAGGTCCGGAAAGATCAGGACGTTCGCGTCGCCCTGGATCGCGCTGAACGGATAGTCGGCCGCTGCGATCTCGGGAACGACCGCGGTGTCGGCCTGCATCTCGCCGTCGACCACGAGGTTAGGCGCCTGCTGGTGGAGAAGCGCGACCGCCTTCTTCACCTTCTCGGCGTGCGGGTTGTTGGTCGATCCGAAGTTCGAGAAGGAGAGCATCGCGACCTTCGGCTCGATGCCGAAGCGGCGCGCCGTGGCAGCCGTCTCGAGCGTGATCTCGACGAGCTCCTCGGCCGTTGGATCGATGTTGACCGTCGTGTCGGCAAGGACGAACTCGCGTCCCTTGAACATCAGCACGTAGGCGCCCGAGACACGCTTGATTCCGGGCTTGGTGCCGAGTACCTGGAGCGCGGGACGGATCGTGTCGGGATAGGCGGCATTCAGGCCTGAGATGACGCCGTCGGCGTCGCCCTGGTCTGCCATGACCATCGCCCAGTAGTTCCGGTTTTTCAGCAGTTTGTAGGCGTCGACGAGTGTCACGCCTTCGCGCTGGCGCAGCTCGTAGAGACGCTGCGCATAGCGATGAAGGTCGGGAGAGCTTTCGGTGTCGACGATCTTGAGCTTCGGCGAGTCGAACTCGAGCCGCTCGAGAATCGGCTTCACCTGGTCGGGACGCGCGAGCAGGATCACTTCCGCCATGTTCTCTTCGACGAGGATCTTGGCGGCGCGAACGATCTTCTCGCTCTCCCCCTCGGGGAAGACGATCCGCTTCGACTTCTGCTTCGCACGGTCGATGACCGTGTGCATGATCTTGCGCGAGCGGCCGAGGTGCTCTTCGAGCGCGCGCTTGTAGGCTGCGTAGTCCTGGATCGGCTCGCGCGCGACGCCGGTTTCCGCCGCCGCCTTCGCGACCGCGATCGGCACGTTGAGCAGGACGCGATAATCGAACGGCTTCGGGATGATGTAGTCGCGGCCGAAGCTGAGCGACGTGAGCGAATAAGCCTGCAGGACCGCGTCGGGGATATCTTCCTTCGCGAGATCGGCGAGCGCCTTCGACGCCGCGAGCTTCATCGCCGTGTTGATCTTCGTCGCACGGCAGTCGAGGGCGCCGCGGAAGATGAAGGGGAAGCCGAGGACGTTGTTGACCTGGTTCGGATAGTCGGAGCGGCCCGTCGCCATGATGCAGTCGGGGCGCGCTTCCTTCGCATCCTCGTAGGTGATTTCGGGGTCGGGGTTCGACATCGCGAAGATGATCGGGTTCGGCGCCATCGCGCGGACCATGTCCTTCGTCACGAGACCGCCGACCGAGAGGCCGACGAGCACGTCGGCGCCCTTGAGGGCGTCGGCGAGCGTCCGCGCGTCGGTCTCGACCGCGTACTCCGTCTTCATCTTGGTCATACCCTCGGTGCGCCCCTTGTAGATGACCCCCTTGGTGTCGACGAGCATCAGGTTCTCGCGCTTGAGGCCGAGCTCCTCGTAGAGCCAGAGGCAGCCGAACGCCGCGGCGCCGGCGCCGGAGATGACGAGCCTGACTTCGCTCATCTTCTTGCCGGTAATCTCGAGCGCGTTGATGAGGCCAGCCGCCGAGATAATCGCCGTGCCGTGCTGGTCGTCATGGAACACCGGGATGTCCATCATGTCCTGCAGGCGCTGCTCGATCTCGAAGCACTCGGGAGCCTTGATGTCCTCGAGGTTGATGCCGCCGAACGTCGGCTCGAGCATCTTCACGCAGCGGATGATCTCTTCGGTGTCGTGCGATTCGATCTCGAGGTCGAACACGTCGATGTCGGCGAACCTCTTGAAGAGGACTCCCTTGCCTTCCATGACCGGCTTGCCTGCTGCCGAACCGATGTTGCCGAGGCCGAGAACCGCGGTGCCGTTCGAGATGACGGCGACGAGATTTCCTTTGTTCGTGTACTTGTAGACGTCGCCCGGATTCGCGGCGATCTCGAGGCAGGGAACCGCGACGCCCGGCGTGTACGCGAGCGAGAGATCACGCTGCGTCGCCGTCGGCTTCGTCGGGATCACCTCGGTCTTCCCGGGCCGAGGGAACTGGTGGTAATTCAGGGCATCTTCTTTTTGAATCTTGGCCATTACAAACTCCTCCGACCGGGCAGTTTAGGTACCGCGTGCACCATCCTGAGTGACCGGCGTGCCAAACCGTTGTGACGTACGTCGCATGGGTCGACCCCGTGGGGGTCGGAATTGAAAAGCCAGAAAACGGGTGCGGATTGTGTGGCGCAGGCACTCCTGCCTGCGCGCGGCGCGCAGCGCCGCCCCCGGGGTTGCACGAATCCACCGGTAATCGGGCCGCCTTCGGCGGCGCGCAGGCAGGAGTGCCTGCGCCACACGAGCGACGCGCCCCGCATCCCAGTCATTTCTCAATTTTCAATTCGCAACTCAGTCCCACTCCGCCCGCAAAATCTCCCACATACGAAAAGGCGCGCCGGAGCGCGCCTTTCGTGAATCGATGACTGGCCGTCCTATCCGCGCGTCGAGGCAACCTGCTCGGCGCCGCCGCCGTAGAGGCCGGCCTTCTTGGCGACGTACTTGTTCCAGGCGAGAACGATCGCGGGGACGACCGTGACGGTCGAGTAGGTTCCGCAGATCGAGCCGACCAGGAGCAGCCAGGCGAAGTCGTGGATGACCTCGCCGCCGAAGACGCCGAGGCAGATGAGGATCATCATGACGCAGCCGCCGGTCAGGACCGTCCGCGAAAGCGTCTGGTTCATCGAGCGGTTCATCAGGTCGGCGAAGCTTTCCTTCGCGCGTGCCTTCTTCGCGTTCTCGCGGACGCGGTCGTAGACGACGACCGTGTCGTTGACCGAGTAACCGACGATCATGAGGAACGCCGCCACGGTCACGAGCGAGAACTCGCCGCCCACGAGAATGAGGAACGCGAGCGACACGAACACGTCGTGCGCGAGGCAGATGATCGCCGCGATGCCGAACTTGAAGTCGAAGCGGAAGGCGATGTAGATGCCCATCGCGAGGACCGAGAGGAGGATCGCAAGCGCCGCCTTCTTCTGCAGTTCCTCGCCGACCTGGGGACCGACAGTCTCCTGGTTGAGAAGGTTGAACTTGCCGAGCACCGCGCCCTTCGCGAGGACTTCGGCAGCGGCGGGGGAGAGCCCCGCGGCTCCCTTCACCTCGTCGAGGCTGTGGAAGATGCCGACCGTCGAGCGATGCGCGATGACCGCGCGCGCCACGGTGAGGTAGTGCTCTTTCGCCACTGTGCCGGTGCCGAGGTTGTCGGGATCGGCGGCGGCGAGAGTCTCGGAGATCGAGCCTGCGCCCTGATAGTTCAGGTCGAGCTTGCTGATCGTGCCGGAGTTGATCGACTCGTTGAGGCGGCGCACGGCCTGACCGGCATAGTCGGTCTCCTCGGCGATCTCGGGAAGGCGGATGAGCACCGAGTTGTCAGCCATCTTGCCGTACTGCTGGATGGTTGCATCGGGCATGAGCTTGCGGAGCTCCGGGATCGGCGGCGCTTCCTGGAAGCGGAGCACGATGTTCGCGCCGCCCGAGAAGTCGATGCCGACGTTGAGCCCCATGGTGAAGTAGCCGACCACGCCCGCGAGGATGATGGCCAGAGAGAAGAGGACGCCGACGAAGCGCCACTTGATGAAGTTGTAGTTCGTATTGACGAAGATTTCCATCGCTTGTGCCTCAGATGCTGATGCTGACCGGCTGCTGCGTGTTGGGCCGGTTGTAGATGAGGTCGAACATCACGCGCGACACGAAGAACGCGGTGAAGACCGACGCGGCGAGACCGATGAGCAGCGTCACCGCGAAGCCCTTGACCGGTCCCGTGCCGAACTGGAAGAGGAAGAGCGACGCGATGATCGTCGTCAGGTGGGTGTCGATGATCGTTCCGAAGGCGAGTGTGAAGCCCGACTCGATCGAGGCGCGGACCGACTTGCCGCCGCGGAACTCTTCCTTGATGCGCTCGAAGACGAGGACGTTGGAGTCGATCGCCATGCCGAGCGACAGGATCGTGCCGACGATGCCGGGGAGCGTGAGCGTCGCCTTGAAGTAGGCGAGCATGCCGACGAGGATCACGAGGTTCAGAGTGAGCGCGACCATCGCGTTGATGCCCGCGCCGCGGTAGTAGATGATCACGAAGATCGTCATCAGCGCGAAGCCGACGATCGAGGCCGTGAGTCCCTGGCGGATCGAGTCACGCCCGAGCGACGGGCCGACGGTGCGCTCTTCGAGCGTCGTCAGCGAGGCTGGGAGCGAGCCGCTGCGAAGGACCAGCGCGAGGTCACCCGCCTGCTGCGGCGTGAAGCGCCCTTCGATGATTCCCTCGCCGTCGATCCTGCTGTTGATCGTCGGAGCCGACTTGATCTTGTTGTCGAGCACGATCGCGAGCTGGCGCCCGACGTTCGAGCCGGTAAGGTTCCCGAACTTCGCGGCGCCCTCGGCGGTCAGCGAGAAACCGATGATCGGCTCGCCGAGACGCCCCTTCTGGACGCGCGCGGTCTTCAGGTCGGTGCCGGTGACCGGAACCGTCTTCTGCACCGCGTGGAACTCCTTGCCGGTGACGCGGCCGAACGCGTCGAGCGCGTCTCCCGGGAGAATGTCGACCTGCGCGGCAACTTCGGGCGGGAGCGCGGCGCGAACCGCCTCTTCCGACGGGCCGCTCGTCCCTTCGACGATGCGGAACTGCAGCTGCGCCGTCGTGCGGATGATGTCCTTCACGCGCTCGGGGTCGTCGACGCCGGGGAGCTGGATGACGATGCGGTCCTTCCCCTGCGGAACGATGATCGGCTCGGTCACTCCAAGCTCGTCGACACGATTGCGGATCGTCTCGACCGACTGGGCGACGGCCTGCTGCTCGATGCTCGTCATCGCCTGCGCCTTGATGCGGAACTCGATGCCCTCGGCCGTCCGCTTCGCATCGAAGTCGGGCAGATGCGTTTCGGCGAGGTTGATGTAGTCGTTCGGATCGACGCCGGCGGGAGCCACGGCCACGAACGTCGTGTCATCGACACGGCGCGTGGTCGGCACCGGCATGTTGCCCGTGCGCGACTGCGTCTTGAGCCGCTCGGCTGCCTGGTCGGTCTCGGCGCGCAGCGCGTCGCCGAGGTTGACCCGCATGACGAGGTGGGTTCCGCCTTTGAGGTCGAGACCCAGGTTGATCGGCTCAGGCTTGGCCTTGGTCGGCACGATGCCGACCGCGAAGAGCGCGATCACCGCGACAATCAGGATGATCTTCCAGAGGTTCTTGTTCAAGGCTACTCCCTTTTCAGCTGGCTGCCGTTTCGTCGTTCGCGAGACCGGCAACCGCGTTCTTGGCAATCTTGATCTTGACGTTTTCCGCGATCCGCAACTGGATCGAGTCGCTGTCCACGCTTTGCACCGTTCCGTAGATGCCGCTGTGGAGAATCACGCGATCGCCCTTCTTGAGCTCGGAGATCATGAGCTCGGTCTTCTTCCGGCGGCGATTCTCCGGAATGATGACGATGAAGAAGAAGATGGCGACGATGATGAGCATCGGGACGATCGTCCCGAGCATTGACGAGCCTGAGCTCTGGATCATGGCGAGCATGTTCATGTCTTTTTGAGACCGGATGGATCCTTCGGCGCACCCGCTTCCCATTCACGGGATCGCAGCGGACACACCGTCACTCTCCAAACGGCTCCCTTTCAACCGGAGGTATCGCCCGGGTTATTGCCTTCAGGGTCCGGGATTTCATGAATCCCGGACGCTCGACGCCCGCTCCAGGAACGACCGGCGGAAGGCACCGAACGAATCGGACTCGATAGAGTCACGAATTCGCCCCATCAAGTCAAGGTAAAAGCTGACGTTGTGGATCGTGTTGTAAACGAGAGCCGCGATTTCGCCGGCGATGAAAAGGTGCCGGAGGTAGGCCCGGCTGACGCTCCTGCAGGTCGGGCAGGAGCACTCGGGATCGAGCGGCCCCGCATCGGCCCGGTAGCGTGCATTCTTGATCTGGACCTTCCCGCCGCTCGTGAACAGGGTCCCGTTGCGGGCGTTTCGCGTCGGCATGACGCAGTCGAACATGTCGACCCCTGCCGCCACGCCGTCGAGGAGATCCTCCGGCGTTCCGACTCCCATCAGGTAGCGCGCCTTGTCGGACGGGAGCAGTGGTGCCGTGTAGCGAAGCGTGTCGAGCATCGCCTCCTTCGGCTCGCCCACCGAGAGCCCGCCGATCGCGTAACCGTCGAACGGAAGCGCCCCGAGCGCCTCGACGCTCAGCTTGCGCAGATCGTGGTGGATGCCGCCCTGCACGATGCCGAAGAGAGACGTCCTGCCGCGACGCATCGTCAGCGAACGGGCCGCCCAGCGGTGCGTGAGCTCCATCGAGCGCTCCACCTCGGCGCGCGGCAGCCCGCCGGCGGGGCACTCGTCGAACGCCATCGCGATGTCGACCCCCATCCGCACCTGAATGTCGACCGCCTTCTCCGGCGAGAGAAAGTGCGTCGACCCGTCGATGTGGCTCCGGAACTCGACCCCTTCCTCGCGAATCTTCCGGATCTCGGAGAGCGAGTAGATCTGAAAGCCCCCCGAGTCGGTGAGGATGGCGCGGTCCCAGCCGATGAACTTGTGCACGCCTCCCATCTGCTCGAGCAGCTCGACGCCGGGGCGAAGCATCAGGTGATAGGTGTTGTTGAGGATGATCGAAGGGCCGAGCGCCGCGAGCTGCGAGGTCGTCAGCGACTTCACCGAGCCCTGTGTGCCGACCGGCATGAACACCGGGGTTTCGATCGCGCCGTGCGGCGTGGAGAGGCGTCCGCGCCGCGCGTCACCGTCGGCGTGCAACAGCTCGAACGAAACTCTCTCTTCGGATTGGTTCACGGCCCTTCAATCGTGGCGACGGCCTCTGGCCTCCGCCACTAGTCCAGCTTCATCGTGTCGACTTTCACCGTGGGCGGGAGCGCGAGCTTGAAGGCTGCGGGAGGCATCGGCTCGTTTACGCGGATCGCGGTGAATTCGTATCGGGTCACGTCGCCATCGGCTTCGATGTACTCGAACTTCGAAGTCAGGAAGGTCTTTCGATCGATCCAGATCGTGATGCCTTTCACCCGCTTCGAGACCTGCGAGGTCTTCGGAAGAAGCTCGAGCTTCCAGGTGGCGTCGCCTTTGCGATCGGAAAAGCGGAACTTGAACCAGGTCGACAGCTCGCCAATCGCGTTCGCCGCCCCCATGTACTTGAAGATCCTGTCCTGGAAACGGCCGACTTCGATCGTCTCGGCGTGAGAGAGCTTCGGGTAATAGGTCGTCATCCGTCCGGACGCGATCAGCATCGTGACGGGCGTCGGCTCGTCATAGCGCCAGAGGACCTTGTCGGGCTTTTCGTAGGCGAAGAAGCCGCGGGACACCTGCGGCTGCGACAGCAGCGCCAATGACTTCTCCTGGACGAACTCGGCCTGGAGCGACTTCACGGCGGACTGCCGCTTCTGCACTTCCTTCAGTACCTCGTCGAGTGTCTGAGGGTTCTTCGCAGTTGCGGCGGCGCCCGTCGGCGCAGCGATCGCCACGACGAGGAGAGCGACGGACAATAGCCGGTTTCGCATGCCGCGCATCAACGCCAGCTACCCTCGGATTATTCGCTGCAACCTCGGCGCTCGCGGGAACGTCAAACATGCGGATGTATACTCAAGTGAACCCCGGAACACAGTCCGGCAGGAGGCTCAATTTGCGCCGAAATGCTCTCTGGATTCTTTCCGCAGCCATCGTTCTGACCTGTGCGAACGCAGGCGCCGCGCTCCGCTACGAGTTCCGCGAGAACTTGATCATGGAGAACAGCCTCGACTCCAAAGACATGACCGCTCGCGCGGTTCTCGACGGCGAGAAGGGGCGCATCGACGTCCTGTCGGGAAATCAGTACACCCCCGGAAGCTACATTCTCCGCGACGGCAAAACCCGCCTCTACTTCGTCTTCCCCGACCGGAAGCAGTACAACGAGGTTCCCATCAAGAGGGGCCCGAACAAAGAGCAGGCGAATAAAGTCTCGATCGCGAATCCAAAGATCTCGTTCGAAGAGCTTCCCGACGCACCGGTGATCGCCGGCTATCCGACGCGCCACTACCGGCTCACGACTGCCTATGAGATGTCGATGACCTTCGGCAAGGTGATCGTCCGGCAGAAGGTCGAGGCGACGATCGACAAGTGGACCACCACGGCGTTCGACGAGTTCATCGCCCAGTACCAGGACGACAGCGATCTGGCGACCGGCAATTCGGAAGTCGACCTGCTGCTTCAAGCCGAGGCGTCGAAGTTCAAGGGGCTTCCCCTGAAGATGCGTTCCGTCGTCAAGACGACGCCGCAGCAGCACAAGCAGGACTCGCAGCTCAAACTCCCCTCCACCCGCCAGCGAGTGCGCGAGATGGAGGTCTCGAAGATCGAGCAGATCTCCGTCAGTCCCGATCTCTTCATGATTCCGCTCGGCTTCAAGGCGTCGACGGACTCGGCTCCGGCTGCGTCGGCCCACTACCTGACAATGGAACCGACGAAAGAGTAATCGGCAGACCCCGGTCCCCCGGGGTTGCCCGTTGAGGTTTCAGTTGCTACCATCCGCCGGACTGAGTACCGAGGCGGGAACGCAATTTGAAACCGATGGCGACACGCAGATCCGCAGAACGTCAGGGCGTACGCCCGGTGTTCGCGCTATTGCCGTTGTCGGTTCCCCTCGTCCTCGCCGCCGCCACTCTCAGCTTCTCGTCGACTGATACGGTTCCCGTCGACTTTCCGCCCATACGCTACGACCGGATCGCCACCGAGAGCCTTCCGCTCCGCAATCACGCCATGCTTCTTCCGGTGGAGTCGGGCGACACGCTCGACCGGCTCATCCAGAACGCGGGGGTCGAGCGCGAAGACGCCGCGGCTCTCGTGACCGAACTTTCGCGCCACGTGAATCCGCGCAAGATCAAGCGGGGCGAGTTCGTCCGGATCGAGTTTGGAGCGGACGACGCCGTTCGCAGCATCGGGCTCACGGCCGGGAACGACGGGCGGATCGACGCGGTCAAGCTGGACGGCCGCTTCGACGTGCGCTTCACCCCTGCGGTCAAGACGACCGAGCAGATCCGCGTCGCCGGCCGGATCGAGTCGTCGTTCTACGACGCGCTCGAAGGTTCGGGCGAGAGCCCCGCACTCGCGGCCCAGCTCACCGAGATCTTCGCGTGGGACGTCGACTTCTTCCGGCTTCGAAAGGGCGATTGGTTCAGCGTGATCGCCGAGAAGCAGTACTCCGACGGCAAGCTGACCGGCTACGGGCCGATCACCGGCGCGCAGTTCCACCACAACGGTGAGACCTTCGAGGCGTTCCGGTTCGTCGACGCGAGCGGCACTCCCGGCTACTACACGTCGTCCGGTTCTCCGCTTCGCAAGCAGTTCCTCCGCTCTCCCCTGAAGTTCTCCCGCATCACTTCCGGCTACACCAATCGACGCTTCCACCCGGTGCTCGGAATCTTCCGCGCGCACCCTGCGATCGACTACGGCGCTCCGGTCGGCACGCCTGTCATGGTGACCGCCGACGGTGTGGTCGTTTCGGCAAACCACGGTCGCGGCGAAGGCAACATGGTTCGGGTGAGACACGCGAACGGCATGGAGACCTACTACCTCCATCTCTCCCGTTTCGCGAGCGGCATACGGGCCGGAGCGCGCGTTCACCAGGGGCAGATCGTCGCCTACGTCGGCAAGACCGGTCTCGCCACCGGCCCGCATCTCGATTACCGGATGAAGCGGAACGGGCAGTTCGTGAATCCGCTGCAGCTCAAGGTTGCGCCCGCGGAACCGCTGACCGGCAGGGCCCTTGCCGACTTCAAGGCGGAATCGTCCCGGATTCGTCCCTTGCTCCCCAACCCCGAACTCCAAGCCGCGTCGGCTGGCCCCGCCGCATCCTCTCCTTCGATGTGAGCGCGACGGGTACCCTGAAACGGTAAACTGGCCCTCGAATGAAGAACGTCTCGGTGCGCGTGCCCGTGCGGGTCGACCTCGCGGGAGGCACGCTCGACCTCTGGCCCCTCTATCTGTTCCATCCCGGAGCGCGGACGATCAACGTCGCGGTCTCGCTCTGGGCTGAGTGCGAGATCTCTCCCCGCAATGACGCTGCGATCGAGGTAAGCCTCGGTGACGAGGAGTACCACCGGATCTTCGAGTCGATCGGAGAGATGGCGGAGGATCCGCGCGTGGCTCTCGTCGCGCGCGCGGTCGAGCACTTCCACGCAACGGGTGTCCGGATCGCAACCAACACCGAAGCCCCCCGCGGGTCGGGTCTCGGCGGCTCCTCGGCGCTCGCCGTCGCCATCGTGCGCGCGCTCTCGGAGTTCGCAGGAGCGCCGGTCGAAGGCGAAGAGCTGATCGCGCTCGTGCGCGATCTCGAAACGCGCCTCCTCGGCATACCGGCCGGCATTCAGGACTATTACCCTCCGGTCTACGGCGGTCTCGGCGCGCTCCACCTCGAACCTGGCAGGGCGGCGCGCCACCCGATGCGCTTCCCGCTCGGCGAGCTCGCCGAGATCATGATCGTTCACTACACGGGGGTCGCGCACTTCTCCGGGACGAACAATTGGGAGATCTACAAGCGCCATATCGACGGCGACGCCGAGGTCAAGCGCGGCCTCGACAGGATCGCGCAGGCGGCGATCGCGCTCGAGAAGGCTCTCGACGCGCTCGATCCCGAGGCGGCGGGCGCCGCGCTCAACCTCGAGTGGAAGGCGCGTCGTACCCTCATTGAGGGTGTCTCGACGCCGGAGATCGACAAGGCGATTCGCGCGGCGACGAAGGCAGGAGCCTGGGGCGGCAAGGTCTGTGGCGCGGGTGGAGGAGGCTGCATCGTCTTCCTCGCGCCGAAGCAGGCACGCGCCGCGGTGATCGAGGCGATCGCGAAGACGGGAGGGCGGACGCTCGATCTCGCGCCCGTCGCGACGGGTCTCGTCGTCGACTCCCCCGAGGTCGCGCAGCGAAGCTTCTCCTTCTCGCGCAGAGCGCGGGGAGGGGGCGCCGACGAGGAGATGCAGCAGCTCTACCTCGTAAGCGACCAGGAAGGGCCATACAGGCCGTTCCTCCTCGTCGAGGGGCTCGTCACGTTCGAGGACGGCGCCCTCTCGGTCCATCACGAGGTCGAGCGCGCGCGCATCGCTCCGATCGACACGGCGAAGGAACGGGTCGACTGGAGCGCCGGGCGGGCGATCGACACCGGGCGACTGATGCTCACCGCCGAGCGCGACTCGGGACGCGAGATGGTCGTCTCCCCCGACGACGAGCGCCTAACAGCAGCGCTCGCCGACGCCGAGACCGGCTTCCGCGAATTCCTCGCCGAAACCGAGCGCCTCGCCGTCTTCGAGAATCCGGGATTCGAGATGGTCTCCGAGCCCGGAGAGAACCGGGAGATGTTCGTGGCTCGCTGCCTCGAGCGCGCGAGGGAGAAGACCGAGGACGTCGCCGATCGCCTCGAGTCGACCTTCCGCCGCCGCATCGACCAGATTCGCGAACGCACCGAGCGCGACATTCGCGAGCGCGACGAACGAAACGAGGTCTCGGGCGTCGACGCGCAGAATGACGCCGGCATCGGCTGGGGCCAGGAGCTCTACAACATCACCACAGGGAAAGGGGCGTCGGCGCGCGAGGCCGATTCGCCCGAAGCGGCCGACTTCATGCAGAAGATCGCGCTGGTCCAGAAGCAGTGGGAGCGCGAGCTGGACGACGCACGCGCGGAGCTCGAAGGACAGGCGCGCCTCGTCGAGGAAATCGAGATCGCTCCCTCCCTGCGAAGCATCGAGGTCGCCCGCGCCGTGCTGCTCTGGGCTCCCCGGGTCTGGTAGAAACGCGAACCGCTGAACGCGAGACGCGAAGCCTGACTCGGCCTCGACATTGAACGGCGGGCCAATTCACTTCGGAGCTCCGGCTCTCTCCCTGCGGTTCCGCGCTTCGCGCTTCGCGTTTTGCGTTGCCTTGGGAAGGATTGTCCCCGACGGGCTGTTCTTCGGGCGCCGGGCGACGCGCTTCGATTCGTGGCGCCGGGCGTGGTAGCATCCGTTTCGAGTCGGGCAGTAGCGCAGCCTGGTAGCGCACCTGAATGGGGTTCAGGTGGTCGGGAGTTCGAATCTCCCCTGCCCGACCAATTCCTTTCTCCCCACCCTCCCTCCCTTCTCCCCTGAACGTTCAAGCGAAGTCGACACCGGTCGATCGCGCTTTCGGCGTCGCACGCAGCCCGGGGGCGGCCGCGGTTCGCTGCAAGGCTGCCGGCCGTGGCTGCAACGTGACCCGCGATCGTCTCCCCCTGAGGCACACTTGTCCGATGCGGGAACGGCGAACGCCTTGGATTCCGATTGCGGCGACCTGGAGCGGCTTCGCACTGCTGCTGGCGTCGCAAACGTGGCTCTCGATGATCACGCACGGCCACTCGCCGATGCGGCTGTTCGGGTATCAGCTCGCGGTCTGGTCATTCTGGGCGCTCATGACACCGGCGATCATCCGGCTCACTGCGCGCGTTCCCGTCTACCCGATCGTCCGGCACAACTGGCTCGTTCATTGCGGTGTGATGCTGGCGATTATCCCGGTCCACATCGCGATATGGGTCGCGCTGACGATCGCGATCAGGCCTTACGACGCGATGACCGAAACGCGCCTCTCACCCTACTTCCCGGGTACGATCATCGCGCGCTTCCCGTTCGAGATCGTGCTCTACGTCGCGGTGGTTGCGACCGCGCAGATGTTCGAGCTCTGGTCGCGAGCATCGACGCTCGAAAAAGCGCTCGGCGACGCGAGGCTTCACGCCCTCGAGGCGCAGATCCGCCCTCACTTCCTCTTCAACGCGCTCAACGCCGCGAGCTCGCTGGTGCGCGCGCGCCGGAACGCGGAGGCGATCGACGTCATCGCATCTCTGTCGGACCTGCTCCGCTACTCGCTCGACCATTCCGGAGACCAGCGCGTTCCTCTCGAGAAAGAAGTCGAGATGCTCGAGCGCTACCTTGCGATCCAGCGCATCCGGTTCTCCGATCGACTCGAGGTTTCGACCGAGATCGACGAAGCCTCCCGACGCGCCGCGATCCCGACACTGCTCCTCCAGCCGCTCGCGGAGAACGCGATTCGGCACGGAATCGAGCCGAAGGCGGCTCCAGGCCGAGTCAGCGTGCAGGCGCGCAAGCGTGCCAACACGCTTGAGATCGAGATCTTCAACACGGGCGCTCTCGCGCCGGCAGCGCGCGGAATCGGCTTGAGCAATACCGAGGCGCGCCTGCGGCAGATCTACGGAGAAGCCGCGGAGTTCACGCTCCGCGAGTCGGGTGGGGGTGTCGTGGCGCGCATCGTGATCCCCTGGAGCGACGCGTCGTGAAAGTTCTCATCGTCGATGACGAGCCGCTCGCGCGCTCGTCGATTCGCATTCTGGTCGAGCAGGACCGCGAGCTCACCGTTGCCGGAGAGTGCAGCGGCGTCGACGCCGAACGCCTCGTCCGGGAGCTCCGACCAGACATTCTCTTTCTCGACATCCAGATGCCCGAAGTCGACGGCTTCGAAGTTCTCGAGCGGATCGGCATGAACGCCGTTCCCGCGGTCGTCTTCGTGACGGCACACGACAGATATGCGCTTCGCGCGTTCGACGTCGCCGCGCTCGACTACCTAGTAAAGCCTTTCGACGATCGCCGCTTCTTCGCGGCACTCTCGCGCGCGAAAGAACAGGCGTGTCGCTCCGTCTCCGTGTCCACCTTCACATCGCGGTTCATCGTCCGGGCACGCGATCGCGTGCACTTTCTGCGCGCCGCCGACATCGACTGGATCGAGGCCGCCGACTACTACGTCTCGATTCATGCGGGAGGACGCACGTACCTCCTCCGCAAGAGCATGGCGAGCCTCGAGACCGAGCTCGACCCAGCAACGTTCGTCCGCGCGCATCGGTCGGCGATCGTCAATCTCGACCGCGTGAAGGAAATGCAACCGGCGTTCCGTGGTGAGTCGGTGCTCGTGCTTGACGACGGCACGCGCGTCCGGCTCAGCCGAAACCGCCGCGGAGAGCTCGAACGACGGATGGGCAGAGCGAAGTGATCGAACGCGCAGGAGCAGGACGCTCCCTGCCCCTGCGCTCGACCATCAGAGTCTTGCCGCAAGCTGTTTGAAGCGTGTGTCGTCGCGGATCGACGCGAGATCGGGATCCGTCTCGAGCGAGCCTTTCGCGCTGAATCCCGCCTCGATCGCGTTTCCGACCGCGCCGAGCGCCTTCTCACGATCGCCTCCGAGCGCGTAGGAGCACGCCTGGTTGTAAAACGCGCCGGCGCGCTGCTCCTTCGATTTCGCTGCCTCGCCGAACGCCTCGGCCGCCTCCCGGTAGCGCTTCGATTCGTGCAGCAGATTGCCAAGGCTCATCCAGGCGGTCGCGTCCCCGGCGTCGGCGCCGAGGATCTCACGATGGATCGTCACGGCGCGGTCGACGTCTCCGCTGCGCGCCGCGATTGCCGCTTCCTGGAGCCGGCGACCGCGCGCGTCCAGCCGCGGATTGAGCTGCGGATACTTCGAAGAGCTGTACGACTGCGGCGCCCATGCATACTCCATGTATTCGGCCGTGCGGTCGGCGACCCAGCGGCCGAGCGTCTTCGCGACCAGGTGAAGCGAGCCGTCGATGCCTGCGGAGACTCCGGCTGTCGTGATCACCTTGCCGTTGTCGATGAAGCGGCGGCCCGGCTGCACGTCGGCATTCGGGAACTGTTCGGCAAGCTGCGGCACCGCGGCGTACCAGGTCGTCACGTCGAGCCCGTCGAGTCCCCCGAGCTTTCCAACGACGAACGCCCCCGTGCACACCGTCAGCACGTTTTCCGCGCCGTCGACGGACGTCTTCACCCATGCCATCCACTCGGGATCGCCCGTGACACTGCCAGTGCCTCCCCCCGGAAGGACGATGATGTCGGGAGCCGGAGCGTCGGCGATTGCGTAGTCGGGCGTGACGTCGACGAAGCCCTGGCTGACGATCGGCGCTCGCGTCTTCGACACCGCGTAGACGTTGAACGCATAGTCACTGCCGTTCGGCGCGATGTGCGAGGCCGCCGCGAACACCTCGGCCGGACCGGCCCAGTCGAGGACCTCGACGCCGTTGTAGAGCACGATCGCGACGTTCCTCGTGTAGCGCTCCGCCGCCAGCGCCGATTCCGCAGCAAAGAGCAACAATGCGATTGCCATGATCCGTTTCATGTCTTCTCCTCCTGAAGCGAATCTGCACTGGACGCATCGGGAGCGACAGCGGAAGTCAGCGAAAGGCACCCTCGCTGCAGCGAACGGAGCGCCTCTCGCAGCGAAGACTCAGGCGTTCTCGCCGTTTCGCGCCCGACCCCGCTCGCCGCGAAGCACGCGCGTCGCCTTCCACGTTGCCTATCGGAGCCCCTCGAGATCCTTGTCCCCCGCCGCCTGTGCCTTCAGCTTCGGATTCAGCGCGAAGGCCTCGTCGAGAGCCTCGAGCGCACCGGCGCGGTTTCCTGCGGCGAGGCGGATGACGGCCAGGTCGTAGTGGGCCTCGGCGTTCTTCGGCGCAAGGCGCACGGCGCGCTCCATGTGCGGGAGCGCATCCGCAGGCTTCTTCTGCGTGAAGAGGGTCCACGCCTCGTTCCAGGAGTAATTCATCTGCGCGTAGGCGAGGAGGCGGCCTAACTCACCGAACGGATCGGCGTGGTCGTCGACGCGGATGTCGATCGCCCGGTCGTCGACGCCGCCGAAACCCGCCTTCGCCTTCCAGATCTGAAGCGAGGCCGACTGCTTCCCGCGCGAGTCGCCTCCCTTCGCGTCACCCGCGAGGAGCGCCGCGTACATCCGGTCGGCAAGGGTTCCCTTCGCGGCGAGAAACGCCGCTTCCATCGCGACCACGACCGGCTCCCCAGCCAGGATGTTCCCCTGGACCGCGTAGTTCGGACCGCTCCTGCCGCCGGCCCATGGCCCGCAGTCCTTTCCGGTGTAGCTGAACGAGCGCCCGTCGGCGGCGACGATGCCGAACTGCCTCCGGTTCGCGTTCGTGTCGCCGCGCAGGAGGATCGCGGCGATCTCCTCCGGGAGCGCCCCGCGCGCGAGCAGCTCGAGCCCCCTCGGGCCGAACGACGTGTCGGCCGAGGCCTGCGTGGCGACCGCGCCGGTGCCGGCCTTCCCGTAGGGGACGACGCTTCCGACGGCGAAGAAGCGCGACGCGACGGCGATGCCGACCTCGCCCGTTGCGGGGTCGGCGGCGACGATCGAGAAGGTCGCGACCGTCCGCTCCGCGAACGCGGGCGGCGCAGCGGCGACCAGAATCAGTGTTGCCAGGAGAAACGCCTTGGCTCTCATCGTCTGCCTCCAGTCGGGATCGGGGACTCCGGTCCGCATTTTACGCGCGCCTGCCGGCGCTCCGCCGCCTCCGCGCGGAATTCCGGCGCGCGCCCGAGCGTAGGGTGTCTTCGCAGTCGAGAACGAAGTCGATCAGGGAGGCCTCCATGCCCGAAGAGCAACAGCAGCTCCGAATCATCCTCGACGAGGAGACCGCGCAGGGCTCCTACGTCAACTTTGCGAACATCATCCACTCGCCGGGCGAGTTCGTCGTCGACCTCGGACGGGTCGTGCCCGGACGGCCCGACGTGAAGATTTCCACGCGGCTGATTCTCTCTCCGCTTCATGCGAAGCAGTTTCTGCAGGCGTTGACGCACAACGTCGGCCTCTACGAGCAGAAGTTCGGCGAGATCCGTCTCGATCTCTCGCCCGCATTTCCGGCGGCGAGCGAAGAGCCGTCGAACTGAGCCGCATGGCGAAGATTCGCGTCATCGGAGGGGGCCTCGCGGGATGCGAATGCGCGTTCGGCCTCGCCCGGCGCGGGCACGAGGTCGAGCTCATCGAGATGCGCCCCGACGTGCCGACGGCCGCACATTCCGGCGGCGGCCTCGCGGAGCTGGTCTGCTCGAACTCCTTCCGCTCCGACTCGGAGACGAACGCCGTCGGCCTGCTCAAGCGGGAGATGGAGCTGATGGGCTCGCTGGTCATGCGTATCGGCGCCGGCGCGCGGGTGCCGGCAGGCGACGCCTTCGCCGTCGATCGCGAACGATTCTCGGCGGCGATGACCGAGGCGATCGAGGCGGAACCGCGCATCACGCTGCGCCGCGAGGAAGTGCGCTCGCTCGACCGGGGCGATGCCGACTACCTCGTGGTCGCGACCGGCCCTCTGACCAGCGGGGCGCTGTTCGACGCGATCGGCGCGCGGTTAGGCCAGGACGGGCTCTACTTCTACGATGCGATCGCGCCGATCCTCGCCGCCGACTCGCTCGACATGTCGAAGCTCTACTGGAAGTCGCGGTGGGGCAAGGGAGACGGCAGCGACTACCTCAATGCCGCGATGACCCAGCCGGAGTATCTCGAGTTCCTCGCCGCGCTTCGCGGCGCCGAGGTCTATCCGTTCCACGATTTCGAGAACGCCGCGCACTTCGAGGGGTGCCTCCCGATCGAGGAGATGGCCTCCCGCGGCGACGACACCCTTCGCTACGGGCCGATGAAGCCCGTCGGCCTCGACCACCCGGTCACCGGGGAGCGGCCTTACGCCGTCGTCCAGCTGCGGAAGGAAGATCTCTCCGACGACTATTTCAACATCGTCGGCTTCCAGACGAAGATGAAGATCCCCGAGCAGAAGCGCGTGCTCCAGATGATCCCGGGGCTGGAGAACTGCGTGGCGGCGCGCTGGGGCTCGATGCACCGGAACACCTTTATCAACGGCCCGCGTCACCTCACGAGCGCGTTTCACCTCAAGGACGACGCGCGGCTCTTCTTCGCCGGACAGATCACCGGCGTGGAGGGATACATCGAGTCGGCCGCGGTCGGGTTGCTCGTCGCGCGCTACGTCGACGAGCTCGAGCAGAGCGGCGGGGTCGCGCCGCTCCCGTACCACACCGCTCTCGGCGCGCTGGGACGGCACGTGGCGGAATCGTCCCCGGAGCGTTATCAGCCGTCGAACGTGACCTGGGGGCTCATCGAAGACCGCATCGGGAAGGTGCGGATGAAAAAGGAAGTGCGCCGGCAGAAGCAGGCCGAGATCGCGCTCGCGGAGATCGGATCTCTAACGGGGCGATAGTGGCGACGGCCGCCGGCCGTCGCGCGGAGGCCTCCGCCACGAAGTGGCCTAACTTGGTCCCTGCGATCCTGTCTCGCCTCTCGACGGCTCCGTCGCCGCGCTCCACGCGGCGCCGACCATCGAGAGGATCCGCTTCTCCGACTCGAAGCTGGCGCGCCCGATCGCCTCGCCGAGCTCGACCCATTCGCAGTCGTCCACCTCGGAAAGCTGCGGGCGCATCTCCCCGCCTGCGTAGCGCATCAGGTAGAAGTCGACTTCCTTACGGATCAGCTTGTCGTTCGCGCGGAAGAAATACTCGATCCGGTCGAGGAGCGCGATGATCTCGCCGCTCAGCCCCGTCTCTTCCCACACTTCACGGAGCGCCGCCTGCTGCGTCGTCTCGTCGCCGGTCGGCGCTCCCTTCGGCAGGCCCCAGCGAGAGCGGCCGCGGGTCGCGATCATCGCGACCTCGACCTTACCGCCTTCTTCACGGACGACTACGCCACCCGCGGAGTGCGCCTGAACCGCCTGCCGCTTCGCTTTGTTCACCTGTCCCCGATTCTATCGCACGGTTGTGGCGCCACGACCGCCGAGTGTGTAATCGACGCCCTCACGCATGATTTCGAGTTAACATACCTTCAACAGAGTTCACACTCGCAAGTCTCGAACACAAGGAGGCTTCGTCCATGTCAGAAATCCCCCTCTGGGCAACAGCGCTCGGCGTCGTCGTCGCCGTCGTCCTCGTCTTTCTTCTCCTCCGGGTCGTGAGCCACGACAAGATCGAGGCAATCCTCAAGAAGCGGCGCCCGAGCTCGCTGCTGGCAACACCCGCCGAATTCGTCGAAGGACCGACGCACGTCGAAGTGGCGCTCACGCTCGACGCGCAGCAGCTCCGCTACGAGAACCCCGACATGCAGGCGTATCTCGACTTGAAGAACCTCGAAGAGGTCGAGTACGACGATGACCTCATGACCGGCGGCCGCAAAGTGGAAGGCGAGGTGCTGCGCATCCGCTCCCACGGCCATACCTTCGAATTCGTCATCTCGAAGACCTATGCCGGGCAGTGGAAGCAGAAACTGCCGAAGCACCGCCTGGACGACCCGGGACAGATCCACGCCGCCAGCGCGACCAGCTGAGGCCGGAATGCCCTCGGGATCGGGCCTGTTCGACTTGGTTTGACAAGGCGTCGGGGGGCGGCTATCGTTGCCGCCTTCTGCGGCGTCCCGTTCGATCGGGGTGTGGCGCAGTCTGGTAGCGCACCTGCTTTGGGAGCAGGGGGTCGGAGGTTCGAATCCTCTCGCCCCGACCATCTTCCTCGAAGGGTGGCATCGAGCCGGCGCCTCGCAGAAGACCTCGTATGGTGGGTGTAGTTCAGTCGGTTAGAACGCTGGATTGTGGATCCAGAGGTCGAGGGTTCGAACCCCTCCACCCACCCCATCGAGCCCAGTGCTGAGTCCCTCAGTTGCTGAGTGCTCCGCGAATCCTTCAGCCGTTTTCAGCCCGTAGCTCAGCTGGATAGAGCAACAGCCTTCTAAGCTGTGGGTCCCGGGTTCGAGTCCCGGCGGGCTGACCAGTTCTTCTCGCGAACCGGAGCCCTCGCCGCGGCGCCCCGAACCCTCTCCCGTCTCCTTCCTCCGAGGACGAACCTCAGCCTTCCGCATCCCCGGCACTCCATTCCTGACTCCGTGTGTCACCCGTCACGGCCCGCTATGTTTCGGGCCACTAGAGTGCGTCTGACGCTCCGGAAGAATGGGGCCGGACAACACCCGTTTCCGCATCCGCGGAAACCAAAATCATTCCCCGAAAGGCGGTTCCATGGCTAGCGCTTCCCACAATGCCTTCGAGACGGCACAGAAACAGTTCGACAATGCTGCCGAGATTCTCGGTCTCGACCAGGCGACCCGCGACCTGCTGCGCACTCCGATGCGCGAGTTTCACTTCAGCATCCCGGTACGGATGGACGACGGCTCCGTCCAGATCTTCAAAGGCTTCCGCGTGCAGCACAACGACTCCCGCGGCCCCGGCAAAGGCGGTATCCGCTTCCACCCGCTCGAGACGGTCGACACCGTCCGCGCTCTCGCGATGTGGATGACCTGGAAATGCGCGGTCGTCGACATTCCGCTCGGCGGCGCAAAGGGAGGCGTGATCTGCGACCCGCACAATCTCACCCCGCGTGAGACCGAGCAGGTCTGCCGCGGCTGGGTGCGCCAACTGGCCCGCAACGTCGGCCCCGTGCAGGATGTCCCCGCCCCCGACGTGATGACCAACCCGCAGAACATGCTCTGGATGCTCGACGAGTTCGAGACGATCCATGGCGGCAAGTACCCAGGCTTCATCACCGGCAAGCCGCTCGGCATTGGCGGCTCGCAGGGGCGCACCGAGGCGACCGGCTACGGCGTCGTCTACACCCTTCGCGAAGCGCTCAAGGGGATGAAGATCGACATCGCGACGACCGTCACGAGCGTCCAGGGCTTCGGCAACGTTTCGCAGTACGCAGTCGAGCTTCTCAACAAGATGGGCGGCAAGGTTCTCTGCGTCTCGAGCTGGGACAACACCGAGAAAAAGGCCTTCACCTTCCGCAAGGCTTCGGGCGTGCTGTTCCATGAGCTGAAGAGCATCACCGACCCGTTCGGCGGGATCAGCCAGTCGAAGGCCAAAGAGCTCGGCTACGAGATTCTCCCGGGCGATGCGTGGATCGAGCAGGACGTCGACATCCTGATCCCCGCCGCGATGGAGCACCAGATCACCAAGGACAACGTTCCGAAGATCTCCAAGCGGGTGAAGATCATCGTCGAAGGCGCCAACGGGCCGACGACCACCGAGGCCGACGAGCTGATCAAGGCGCGCGGGATCTTCCTGATCCCCGACTTCCTCGCCAACGCCGGCGGCGTGACCTGCTCCTACTTCGAGCAGGTGCAGTGCAACATGAACTACTTCTGGGAGAAGGACGAGGTTCTCAGCAAGCTCGACACGAAGATGACCGCGGCGTTCCACGCGGTCCACGACATGTCGAAGAAGCGGAACGTCTACATGCGCGACGCCGCGTATCTCATCGCCGTGAGCCGCGTGGCGCAGGCGTGCCGCGATCGCGGCTGGGTCTAGGCCAGCGTCATCGATTCCACGACGACCCTCTTCGCGCCCGGCGCGGAGAGGGTCGTGTTTCTTTGCGGGAGGCGGGCGCACCTCCGCCGTTTCAAATCGCCGCGCCAGGCTTCACCATGGGTGCAGAATGTCGGCGTGACGGCCGGGCGATCGGCCCCGCCAGCCAAAGGTGATCGATGCAGGAGCATGAAAAGAAGCTCGATGCGCTGACGATCGCGCTCCGGGAACGCGCCAAGGAGCTGAACTGCCTTTACGCGATCGAAGAGCTCTTCAGCCGCCCCGGCATGACCCTGCCGCAGATCATGGACGGCGCCGCCCGCGCCATTCCTCCCGGCTGGCAGTTCCCCGAGGTTTGTGAGGCGCGCGTTCGCTACGGCGAGCTCGAGTTCTCGACGCGAGGATTTCGCGACACACCCTGGACGATGACTGCGGACCTCCGCGTGGAGGAGAGCGTCGTCGGCCACGTCGACGTCTGCTACACCGAAGCGCGGCCTGCAGCCGACGACGGGCCGTTCCTCAAGGAGGAGCGGAGACTCATCGAGACGATCGCCGGCCGGCTCGAGCGGCAGATTCTTCACGAGAAGCTCCGCGTCGTTTTCGAGGACGAGCACCGGCGCAGCGTCGCGGGCGTCGAGTGGCGGGTGATTCTCGACCTCCTCCGCCGCACCGACCCGAAGCTTCTCACGCGCATCACCAGGAAGATGCTCAATCACCTCGCCTGGTCGGGAGTCCCGGAAGCGAACACGATCATCGAGGGATTCAGCGCGTCGCTGCGCGTGGCGAACGACGGTTCGCTTCTCGATGAGAATCGTCCCGTCATCATCACCTCGCGACAGGACCTCCTCGCGCAGACCGAGCGCATCTTCACGATCGCGAGCGGGCAGATGTCGGAGGCGGAGATCCTGGGGAACATCCAGCGGTGGATCAAGGAAGACCGCTCCGGCTTTCTCGTCCGCATCCTCGAAAACCCGCAGTCGACCCTCGGCGAGATCACCAGCTCGATCGAGCGATTCCATCATCTCGCCTCGCAGGGGCTCGAGCTCTCCTTCCCGCGCGAGCGCGCGTTCCGCGTCTCGCTGATCAGGCGCCTGCTCAGCGACGACTCGACCTTCATCGGCATCGCCAAGCGCTTCATCGACGTCAACGACTTCTACGAGCTGTTGCGCCGCGTCATCCATCCGACCGGGAGCCACGGAAAGTTAGGCGGCAAGGCCGCCGGCCTCTTCCTCGCCTCGCAGGTGCTCAAGGCGGTCGGAAAGAACAACCCCCTCCTCAGTGGCGTGAGAACGCCGAAGACCTGGTACCTGACGAGCGACAGCATCCTCAATTTCATCGAGACGAACGACCTCGAGGAGATCGTCGAGCAGAAATACGAGGACATCGGGCACGTCAGGCAGGAGTACCCGTACATCGTCCACGTCTTCAGGAACTCCCCGCTTCCGCCGGAGATCATCAACGGTCTCTCCGTGGCGCTCGACGACTTCGGCGACTCGCCGCTGATCGTCCGGAGCTCGAGCCTGCTCGAGGACCGGATCGGCGCGTCGTTCGCCGGGATGTACAAGAGCCTCTTCATCGCGAACCAGGGATCGAAACGCGAGCGGCTCGTCTCGCTCATGGATGCGATCACCGAGGTCTTTGCGTCGACGTTCGGGCCCGACCCGATCGAATACCGCTCCGAGCACGGGCTCGTCGACTTCCACGAAGAGATGGGGGTGCTCATTCAGGAGGTCGCCGGGACGCGCGTCGGCAAGTACTTCATGCCCGCCTTCTCCGGCGTCGCCTTCAGCAGCAACGAGTTCCGCTGGTCGCGAAGGATCAGGCGCGAGGACGGGCTCCTGCGGATGGTGCCGGGCCTCGGCACGCGCGCCGTCGACAGAATGAGCGACGACTACCCGATCCTCGTCGCGCCGGGACAGCCGACGCTGCGCGTAAACGTCACGACCGACGAGCAGGTGCGCTACTCGCCGCGCAAGGTCGACGTCATCAACCTCGAGACCAATCAGCTCGAGACCGTCGACGTCGGCGACCTGATGCGCGAGTGCGGAAACGACTACCCGCTCACGCAGCAGCTCGTCTCGATCCTTCGCGACGACCGCCTGCAGCCGGTCACGGGGCTCGGCTTCGACCCGGAGCACGACCACGTGGTGATGACGTTCGACGGGCTCATATCGCGGACACCGTTCGTCGAGCAGATCCGGACGATCACCGAGGCGCTCCAGGCGGAGTTCCACATGCCGGTCGACATCGAGTTCGCGCACGATGGCAAGGATCTCTACCTCGTTCAGTGCCGGCCTCAGAGCTACGGCTCGGAGTCGCAACCGGCGACGATCCCGCACGACCTCGATCCCGATCGCGTCGTCTTCACGGCGAATCGCTACGTCTCCAACGGCAGCGTCGCCGGCATCACCCACATCGTCTACGTCGACCCGCTGCGGTACGGGGAATTGACCGAGCGACACGACCTGCTCAGCGTCGGCCGCGCCGTCAGCAGGCTCAACGAGATCCTGCCGAAGCGGCAGTTCATCCTCATGGGTCCCGGCCGCTGGGGGAGCCGCGGCGACATCAAGTTAGGCGTGAGCGTCACCTACTCGGACATCAACGCTTCGGCGATGCTGCTCGAGATCGCGCGCAAGCAGAAGGACTACGTCCCCGAGCTCTCGTTCGGGACGCATTTCTTCCAGGACCTCGTCGAAGCGTCGATCCGCTACCTGCCGCTCTACCCCGACGAGAAGGGAATCGTCTTCAACGAGGAGTTCCTCACGCAGTCCGAGAACATCTTCGCGAGTCTCCTGCCTGAGTTCGAGCACCTTGCCGGGACGATCCGCGTCATCGACGTGCCGCGCGCGACGGGAGGCCTGACACTCCAGGTCCTGATGAACGGAGAGACCGACGAAGCTGTGGCATTCCTCTCGGACGCGCCCGAAGGAGGCGTCGATTTCAGCCCGGTCAAGCGCGGAGACGGGATCGCGCACGGCGACGAGGGACACTGGAAATGGCGGCTGCGCATGGTCGAGCGTCTCGCTTCCCTGCTCGACCCGAAGCGTTTCGGCGTGAAGGGGCTCTACCTCTTCGGCAGCACGAAGAACGCGACCGCGGGCCCCGACAGCGACATCGACCTGCTCGTCCACGTCAACGGAACCGAGAGCCAGAAGCGCGATCTGCTCGCGTGGCTCGAGGGATGGAGCCAGAGCCTCGGAGAGATCAACTTCCTCCGGAGCGGGAGGCGGCTCGGCGGCCTGCTCGACGTCCACGTCGTCACCGACGAAGACGTAGCGATGCGAACCAGCTATGCCGCGAAGATCGGTGCGACGACTGACGCGGCGAAGCCGCTGCAGATGGGAACGCGGGTGAAGTAACAGGCGAGAGGCGAACGGCGAGAGGCGATAAGTAGGCGAAAGACAGGTCGCGCGCCGTGGGCCGGCTGCCGAGAGGCGCTTCCAGTTTCGCTTTCCGGCCTACTCATCGCCGCTCGCCTTTCGCCTTTCGCCTCTTGTGATAGAACGATCGAATGCATTGTCCGAAGTGCGGTTTCGAGCAGGAGGCCGTGGCTGCCGAGTGCGGACGCTGCGGCGTGATTTTCGCGAAGTCGCAGCGCGCCGCTGAGCCGGACAGCGTCGCAGAAGCGCCGGATCGGCTGCCTTCTCGTCCGCACTACCGCCCCGAGTTCGTTCCCGCGCCGCCGGTGTTCGTCGACACGGTGGAAGACGGGCGGCTCGGGCGCGGTGAGCTGAAGATCCTCGCCTTCGGTTTCGTCTCGGCGGTCGTCGTCTACGCGCTCCCGTTTCTGCGATTCGTCTTCTCCGCGCTCGTCACACTGTTTCACGAGTTCGGACACGCCGTCGCGTCGTGGCTGCTCGGACACCCGGCGATCCCAGCGTTCGATTTCGTCTACGGCGGCGGCTTCACCCACATGGACAACTTCAAGCTGCCGATTGCGCTGGCAATCGGCGGCGGATGGGCGTGGCTCGCCTGGACGGTGCGCGGCAACAGGCGGACGCTCGTGCTGATTTGCGCGCTCGCGACTTTCTGGCTCGTTGCCGTCTCCTCGGAGTGGAGGCGCGAGATCGTGATCTCGGCGATGGGGCACGGCGGCGAAGTGCTGCTCGCCGCGACCTTCTTCTACATGGCGCTTGCGAACGTCGGGTTCAAGCTGCCGGAGCTCGAGCGGCCGATCGCGGCATTCGCCGCGTTCTTCGTCGTCATTCACACGATTCACTTCGCGTGGAGGCTCCGGACCGACGTCGACTTTCTCGCCTGGTATCGCGAGGGCAAGGGCGGGGCGCTGATGAACGACCTCGAGTCGGTCGCGCTCGACCTGCAGATCCACACGCCATTCCATCCTGGCATCGAGGGAGTGGCCGGGTGGCTGATCGTCGCGTCGCTCCTGCCATTCGCATTCGCGCTGCTCCTCTTCGTCAAGAGGAGCGAGGTGCAGAGGCTGGTGAGCTCGCTGCTGACGGTCGAGGAGTGAGGGTCACGACACCCGCACGAGCCCTTCACGCTGCGGATCGATCGTGGTCGTCATCCTGTCGATCTTCGTAACGACCCAGGTTCCGCCGCGCCGCTCGATCTCGGTGTAGACCGAGGCCCACTGCGATCCGGTGACGTTCTCTCCAAACCCGAAGACGAGCCCCTCCCACGCTTCGGCGGCGATGCTGTCGCCGGCGAGCCGCTCCTCGGCGAGCTGCATGACGTCGATCGGTCCAAGGTGGTTGCAGGGCATCGTCTCACCGTCGCGGGAGCGGCAAAAATCTCTCGCTACCGCTCGCTTCCATTTCGGTATAATACTTGCCTCTGCAGCGAGACGCGTTGCCGGGTGGGGCGGATGATGATGAGAGCGTGCGACACGAGATCCGCAGTATCGAGCCTGCCCGAGTTGCGTCCTGCAGTTCCCCCCGATCTCAGCGTTCACGGGTCCCACGGTTGGCCACTGCCTGCCTGACCCTTCCCCGGCCAACCGTGGGCTCGTGAATTTTTCCTCCCTTTTCTCCCGCTCGTCGCTTGTTGTAGAATCCGCGTCCCCGAGGCGGCGGGGCGGAAATAAGTTCAGCCACAACCGCCTTTCGGGTTTTGCGTTTAGAGGCACCCATAGCTCAATTGGATAGAGCATCTGACTACGGATCAGAAGGTTGGAGGTTCGAGTCCTCCTGGGTGCACCAGACGACCTTCATCCCGCGGCGGGCGCAACGGCCCGCCGCAGAAGTCTTTGACAGGCGATGGATCCGACAGCGTTGATGCGAGAGGCGCTCGCTCTTGCCGCGGAAGCGGCGGAGGCGGGCGAGGTTCCGATCGGCGCGGTGGTGGCGGACGCGTCTGGAGCGATCATCGGTCGCGGCCGGAACGCACGCCAATCGGGTGACCCGCTCGGCCATGCAGAGATCTATGCGATCCGCGAGGCCGCGGCGGAGATCGGCGACTGGCGCCTCGTCGGCACGACGATGGTGGTGACCCTCGAGCCGTGCGCGATGTGCGCCGGGGCGATCGTCAACGCCAGGATCGACCGCGTCGTCTTCGGCGCGCTCGACCCGAAGGCCGGCTTCTGCGGCTCGCTCGGGAACCTCGTGCAGGACGAACGCCTGAACCACCGGGTCGAGCTGGTTCCGGAGTTCATGGCCGCAGAGTCGGCCGAGCTGCTCCAGCAGTTCTTCAAGCGGCTGCGCGCACGCTGATCGGCTCCGACATTCAAGAAGCGTCTTCATGGTGCGGAGAGGTGGCAGAGTGGTTGAACGCGGCGGTCTCGAAAACCGTTGTACCTGAAAGGGTACCGGGGGTTCGAATCCCCCCCTCTCCGCCAGAAGACGAATTGAGAATGCAGAATTGAGAATTGAGAGACGAGAAACGACCACTTAAATGATGGTTATTTAATATCTCTCAATTCTCAATTCAAAATTCTCAATTCCTCCATGCGGAGAGATGTCCGAGTGGCTTAAGGAGCACGCTTGGAAAGCGTGTGTACGGTAAAACGTACCGTGGGTTCGAATCCCACTCTCTCCGCCATAAACCGAATCGAGATACGAGAGAGTTGAACCATCGCCAGTCGAACTGACCCGAGACATCTCTCAATTCTCAATTCCTCATTCTCAATTCGGTCGGTCTCGTCCTCTGGGATGAGCCCGGGTCCTGTGCAGCGGAAGCCGTCGAACCTCGTCAGGTCCGGAAGGAAGCAGCGATAAGGCAGCGTCCCCGTGTGCCGCAGTAAACCTGGGCTCTTCCGAGAGGCTGAGCCTCTCGGAATTGAGAATGAAGAATTGAGAATTGAGAGATGGCCGGCACGGCTATGCTGCGCAGGATGAATCTCTCAATTCTCAATTCTGAATTCTCAATTCGCGCGTCGATCGCCACTTCGTCATGGCCTACCAAGCACTAGCGCGCAAATGGCGCCCGCAGTCGTTCCGCGACATCATCGGCCAGCAGGCGGTGGTGCGCACGCTGCAGAACGCCATCGAGCAGAACCGGATCCACCACGCCTGGCTCTTCTGCGGCGTGCGCGGGGTCGGCAAGACGACGACGGCGCGCATCTTCGCCAAGGCGCTCAACTGCGCGAACGGCCCCGCGAAGGAGCCGTGCAACGACTGCTCGATCTGTCGCGAGATCACCGAAGGGATCGACCTCGACGTCCGTGAGATCGACGCGGCGACCTACTCGAAGGCCGAGGACGTCCGCGACCTGCGCGAGTTGATGCAGTTCCAGCCGGCGCGCGACCGCCGCCGCATCTTCATCATCGACGAGGTCCACTCCCTCTCGGGACAGGCGTGGAACGCGCTGCTCAAGCAGATCGAGGAGCCGCCGCCGCACGTCATCTTCATGATGGCGACGACGGAGATGCACAAGATCCCAGCGACGATTCTCTCGCGCGTCCAGCAGCTGGCGTTGCGCAAGATCACGCTCGACGAGGTTGCGGCACGGCTCGGCGAGATCTGCCGCGCCGAAGGGCTCACGGCCGACGACGACGCGCTCGCGATGATCGCGCGGCGCGGCGAGGGGAGCGTCCGCGATTCGCTCTCGCTGCTCGACCAGGTGATCGCATTCAGCCCGGAATCGCTCACCCTCGCCGACGTCGGATCGATCCTGGGGCTCGCCGACTCGAGACTCTTCTCGCAGATCGTCGGCGCGATCGCCTCCGGCGACTCGCCCCGGCTTCTTTCTCTCGTCGAGGAGGCATCGGCATCGGGCCGCGACTTCAAGCTCCTCTACCGCGATCTGCTCGGCTACTTCCGCAACCTTCTGCTGCTCGTCTCCGGCGCCGACCCTTCGATCCTGAAGGCCGACCCCGACGAGCTCGTGACGCTCGAGGAGCTGCGTGGCGGATTCTCGGCGAACGACCTCCTCCGCGTGATCAACGTGCTCCTGCGCGACGAGGAAACCGTCGTGCGCAGCGAGTCGCAGCGCCTCGCCGTCGAGATCGCCCTTCTGAAGGCCGCCGCGTTTCCGCGCCTTCTCGCCGTCGAGGATGCGCTCGCCACGGGCGGCGCACCGCAGTCGCGCAGCGCTCAACCGCAGCAACAGCCGCGTCCCGGCGCGCAGACCGCGCGCTCCGCTCCCGAACCGCGCATCCAGGTCGCAGCGGTCAAGCTCGAACCCGAATCGCTTCCGGCGTCCTCTGCGAGCACGATCGACCGGTTCTTCGATCGCGTCGACGCGCACCGCCGTATCGCCGGCAGCTACCTGCGCAAGGCGAGAACGAGCTCCGTGACGGACGACGCGATCCTCCTGGAGTTCGCCCCCGAAGACACCTTCGCCGCCGACTACCTCGGCGACGCCGAGAACCTCGCGCCGCTCGAGGCGATCGCCGCGGAAGTCTTCGGCCGGAAGATGTCGCTACGCACGAATCTCAAGTCTCAGCCGGCAGCAGGCGGAGCGGAAAGCCCCGCCGCCGCGCGCCGCGACGACCCGGTCATCCAGGCGTTCGCCAAGCACCTGGGAGGCGAAGTCGTCCGCCCGAAAAAGAAATCGAAGGAGCCGTCATGAACATCAAGCAAATGATGAAGCAGGTCCAGCAGATGCAGGAGAAGATGCAGCGCGAGATGGCCGAGCTGCGCGTCGAAGGCACTGCGGGCGGCGGCATGGTCAAGGCCGAGATGGGGGGCAACAAGGAGCTTCTCTCGGTCACCATCGACAAGGAAGCGGTCGATCCGAACGACGTCGAGATGCTGCAGGACCTGATCCTCGCCGCGGTCAACGAGGCGAGCCGCAAGGTCGACGAGGCGATGTCGTCCTCGCTCGGCGGCATGGGCGGCGGGATGAAGATGCCGGGCCTCTTCTAGAGAAATTACAAATTAGAAAATGACAAATGCCAAAATAAATACAAAACCAATTATGGTTGCTTTATTTTTGTCATTTTTCATTTGTCATTCGAAATTCTCCTCATGACCGCTCCTCCTCTCGCCAACCTCATCAACGAGCTCTCCCGGCTTCCCGGGATCGGGGCGAAGAGCGCGTCGAGGCTCGCGTACCACCTGCTCAAGCGCCCCGCGGCCGAGGCCGAGGCGCTCGCGAATGCGATCCTCGAGATGAAGGCGAGGATCGTCCGCTGCAGCGTCTGCAACAACATGACCGACGTCGAGCCGTGCTCGATATGCTCCGATGCGAGGCGCGACCCGTCGACGCTCTGCGTCGTCGAGGAAGCGTTCAACATCCCGACGGTCGAGGCGACGCGCGACTTCCGCGGTCTCTACCATGTCCTTCTCGGCTCGCTTTCCCCGCTCAAGGGGATCGGGCCTGACGACATCGACGTCGCGGGCGTCGTGCGGCGCGTAAGGGAAGGATCGGTCAGGGAGGTGATCCTGGCGACGAACCCGAACGTGGAAGGCGAGGCCACCGCGCTTTACGTCGCGCAGCAGTTGCGCGGTCTCGAAGTTCGCGTCACGCGCCTTGCGTTCGGCCTGCCCGTCGGCGGCGACCTCGAGTACGCCGATCAGGTCACGATGTCGAAGGCTCTCGAGGGGCGGCGCGAAATTTGACGGCTGGCCCATCGCGCGGAAGCCGTGTTCTTCCTTAGTCTTCGCCGCGCCGATGTGCTATACATTAGTTCTTTAAATCGCCTGGTATGGTGTGAGTGAATGGCCGATCTAGTGATGTATGAGGAGGAGTACTCGCAGATCAAGGAAATCCTTGCTCGGCTGCAGAGTGACTCCAACTCCAAAATCGTATTTCTCGTCGATAAGAACGGTCAGCAGATCGCCGCCCATGGAGACATGGCAGGGGTGGATGCGACTTCGCTCGCGTCGCTCACGGCGGGAAACGTCGCGGCAACCGACGGCCTCGCCAAGCTGATCGGCGAGAAAGAGTTCTCGATCCTCTTCCACGAAGGGGAGCGCGACAACATCCACATCTCGCTCGTCGCACAGCGGGTGATTCTCGTCGTCATCTTCGACGAGCGTTCCTCTCTCGGTCTCGTCCGCCTTCGCGTGAAGAAGGCCTCGCAGGAGCTTGAAAAGACGTTCGAGGTCATCGTCTCGAAGGCAGCCGCGGACCAGAGCAGGGAAGGGCGGTTCGAATCTCCCTTCGCCGAGATCACCGACGAGGACATCGACAGCCTCTTCAGCGAGTAGAACGCGCCGGGGCAGTCGGAATCGACACCCTGGACACGGCAACCCATCGGTAGCGGCGGCTTCGAACAGTGACATTCATCAACTACGCGGCACGCGAGATCAACTGCAAGATCGTCTTCTACGGGCCCGGCCTGTGTGGAAAGACGACGAATCTGCAGTGGATCTACGACAAGACGAATCCGCAGGCGAAAGGGAAGCTGATCTCCCTCGCCACGGAGACGGACCGCACTCTGTTCTTCGACTTCCTCCCGCTCGATCTCGGCACGGTGAAGGGCTTCAAGACCCGCTTCCACCTTTACACGGTTCCCGGCCAGGTCTTCTACGACGCCTCGCGCAAGCTGATCCTCAAGGGGGTCGACGGGGTGGTCTTCGTCGCCGACTCGCAGGAGCCCAGGATGGACTCCAACATCGAGTCGCTGCAGAACCTCGAGAAGAACCTCAAGGAGCAGGGCTACGACCTGAACTCGATTCCCTACGTGCTCCAGTTCAACAAGCGCGACCTGCCGACGGCGTTACCGGTCGAGGAGATGTACCGCCTCCTCAACTACAAAGGCGAGCCGACTTTCGAAGCGGTCGCGATGAACGGCACCGGCGTGTTCGACACGCTCAAGGCCGTGGCGAAGCTGGTTCTCACCGAGCTCAAGAAGAAGTAACTCTCTCTCTTCCATGAACGTCGTCGCCATCGGCGGAGGCACCGGACTTTCAACGCTGCTCCGGGGTCTGAAGACGCGCGTGGGCGCGACCGCCCCGCCTTCGATCGGCGCGTTGAGCGCCATCGTCACCGTGACCGATGAGGGAGGAAGCTCCGGCATCCTGCGCAAGGAGCTCGGCATGCTGCCGCCGGGCGACATCCGCAACTGCATCGTCGCGCTCGCCCAGGAGGAGCGGTTGCTCTCGCAGCTCTTCGCCTACCGCTTCGACCTCGGCGCCGTTCAGGGGCACTCGTTCGGAAATCTCGCGCTCGCGGCGCTCACGCAGATCACCGGGAGCTTCGACAAGGCGGTGCTCGCGGTCTCCGAGGTCTTGCGGGTAAACGGGTCGATCTTTCCGTCGACGCTCGCCGACGTCCGCGTCCGGGCGACCTGCGCGGACGGAACCGAGCTCGTCGGCGAGCTCGCGATCAGCGGCGACCCGACCGAGCCGTTGCGGCCGCGGCCCGAGCACGCGCGGATCGTCCGCCTCGCGATCGATCCGCCCGACGTGGCGCCGATCCCCGAGGCGATCGAGGCGATCCGCGCCGCCGATCTCATCTTGATCGGGCCGGGGTCGCTCTACACTTCGATCCTTCCCAACCTGGTGATCGGTGGCCTCGCCGACGCGATCCGCGACTCACGCGCGCTTCGCGTCTACACCTGCAACGTGATGACACAGCCGGGCGAGACCGACGGCTACAGCGCCGAGGAACATCTCGGCGCGCTGCTCGACCACGCCGGTCCCGTCGTCGACGCGATGATCGTGAACGACCGCCGCCCGTCGGAGCGGACGCTCGAGGCGTACGCCTCACAGCATCAGTTCCCCGTCTCGTGCGATCCGCGCGCCGTCGAAGCGCTCGGCGTTCGCCCCTTCTTCGCCGACATCATCTCCGAAGGGAACTACCTCCGGCACGACTCCGCGGCGCTCGCGGAGACGGTGTTCAGATTGGCAGCGTCACGCTGAAAAAGTGTGGCGCAGGCACTCCTGCCTGCGCGTCGCCGAAGGCGACCCTTCAGGAAACATGGCACGGGTTACTGCGGCGCTTCGCGCCGCGCGCAGGCAAGAGTGCCTGCGCCACACAACCCTCATTCCAGCAACAGCTCCGCGGCCGGCTCGCGAAGGTTGTAGCTCGAGCTCATCGCGCGCCCGTAGGCACCCGCGTTCGCGATGAGAAGAACGTCCCCTTCGCGCGGCGCGGGCATGGCGCGCTCGCTGCCTAACAGGTCGCCCGACTCGCAGATCGGCCCGACGACGGTCACCGACGCGTCGGGCTCCTCGCCGGCGCGCGTGAGGTTCACGATCTCGTGCCACGCGCCGTAGAGCGCAGGGCGAATGAGCGAGTTCATCCCCGTGTCGACTCCGGCGTAGAGCATCTCCCCTTTGCCCTTGAGCTGCGTCACCGTCGCGAGCAGCACGCCCGCGCGGGCGACGAGGTAGCGTCCCGGCTCGATCCAGAGCTCGAGCTCCGGCCAGGCCGACCTGAGGCCGGCGATGCCGCGACCGATCGCACCGAGATCGAGCTCCGTGCCGTCGTGCGCGTCGGGCACTCCGAGACCGCCACCCACGTCGATGATCCTGACGCCGGGAAATCGCGCCGCGAGGCCGGCGAGACGCCTCGCGGCGTCGATCCAGGCGTCGGGGCTCATGATGCCGCTCCCCGCGTGACTGTGCAGACCTTCGATCGTCGCCCCGGCGCGATCGGCGAGCGAGGCGAGCTCGTCGAGCTCCGCGAGCGGCACACCGAACTTTGAAAGCTGCCCCGCGGTCCGCACGTGCGCGTGGTGCCCCCGTCCCTTGCCGAGATCGACGCGGACGAAGAGCCGGCGCCCGCGAAAGATCGCGGGCCACTCGCGCAGCGGATGCAGGTTGTCGAGCGTGACGCGGATGCCCCGTTCGAGCGCCCATTCGTATTCGTGCCGCGGCGCGAAGTTAGGCGTGAACAACACTCGATCCAGGTCGATCTCCGGAAAGAGCTCGAGGACGCGCTCGACCTCGCCCGGAGAGACGCACTCGAACCCGAGCCCCGCCCGCTCGAACCTCCGCAGGATTCCGCGATGCGGGTTCGCCTTCATCGCGAAGAGCACGCGGTCGATTCCGTCGATGGCACGCACGCGCGCCGCGGCTTCGTCGAGCGAGGGCGCGTCGTAGACGTAACGAGGGCTCGCCTCGCGCGCGACCGCGAGCAGCTCCTCCTTCCGGCGCATCCACCACGGCTCCGGGCCGGCGACCGGACGCGCCGCGCCGTCGGAGAGCTCGCGCCACGTCGGGCCGAAAACCGACTCGCGCCTTCCGATGAGCAGGTGGTGCAGATCCCGCGCGAGCCGTTCCGCGTCGTCTTCGTCGACGACGAACGAGAGATTCAGATCGCTCGCGGCCTGAGAGACGAGGTGCAGGCGCAGCTCCGAGAAAATTTCGAGCGCGGGCCCGAGGCGCGGAAGGATCGAACGGATCCGGCGGCCGACGAGGCTGACTGCGGCGCAGCCGGTCACGAAGCTCGCGCGGCAGAGCGGGGCGAGATCGGCAGCGAGGCCGTCGAGCACCCCCTGCGTAATCGCGTTCGCGGTCGGGTCGAGCGTGACCGTCACGTTCGTCTCGGAGGTCGAGACCAGATCGATCGACAGCCCCCGGCTCTTGAAGCATGCGAACGCGTCGGCGAGGAAGCCGACCTGCTGCCACATCCCGATCGTCTCCATCGAGACGAGCGTGATCCCTTTCTTCACCGAGACTGCCTTGACCTGCGGCACGTCGGCGCCGACCGGGCCGATCGTCGTTCCCTGAAGCGCCGGCCTTCCCGTGCAGAGGACACGCAGAGGAATCCGCCTCGCCCGCGCCGGGGCAATCGCCCGCGGGTGGAGCACCTTCGCCCCGGTCGTCGCGATCTCCTGCGCCTCGTCGTAGTCGAGGTGCTCGAGCAGGCGCGCGTCGGGAACGACGCGCGGATCGGCGGAGAACATCCCGGGGACGTCGGTCCAGATCTCGATGCGACGCGCCTCGAGCTTCGCTCCGAAGTACGACGCGGAGGTGTCAGAGCCGCCGCGGCCGAGGACGACCGTCTCGCCGGCGGTGTTGCTCGCGATGAAGCCTTGAGTGAGAAGGAGCGTGCCGTGTGAGGCCATGCTGGCCGAAAGTTCGGGTTCGGCGTCGAACGCGCACTGCGCCGACAGAAAGAGGCTCGCGTCGCTCGCGTTCCGCGGCGGCGCGGAGACGAGGTGTTCGCGCGCATCGATCCAGACCGCCGGCAGCCCGCGCCGCTGGAGGTACGCGACGCCCATCCGCGTCGCCATCAGCTCGCCTAACGCCATGAGGCGGGCATGAATGCGCGGGCTCGCTTCGCCGAGGAGCTGGATCCCCGTTGCGATCTGGCGCAGCTCGGCAAAGTCGGCCGACAGGATCGCGTCGGCGTCGACGGCGAGCTCTCGCGCAAGGCCTCGATGCGCCGATTCGATCGCGTCGAGCGTCTCGGGAAGATCGACGGCTGTGATGCGTGACGCGATGGCCTCGAGTCGGTTCGAGATTCCCGAGAGCGCCGAGTGGACGACGAGGACGTGCTCCGTCTCGCGCAACGCGGCCTCGGCCGTGTCGGCGATGAACGCCCAGTTCGGCGCCGTCGACACGCTCGTGCCTCCGAATTTCAGGACGATCCAGCCGGGCTCGGTCATCGGTGAGGAGAGAGGATAGCGCGCCATCATGAATAGAGGAACGGCGAAAAATGCGGGCCGCGAGGTTCCGCCGGAGGCGCGAAAACCGAAATGAAGAATGTCGAATGGAGAATGCAGAATGGAGAGGCTCTCACCTGCGTGAGCGCTACGGCAGCGGGAGCCGCCGAACGCGCTCCTCCCGCGTCTAGGTCTTCATTCGTCATTCTCCATTCGACATTCTTCATTTCGGTTTTCGACCTCGTCATCAATCCTTGTTACGCTTGACCCATGCCGAAGCTTGTCTACACCACCGATCCTGTTCTCGCGCGGAAACTGCGCGAGGACGGAGAGATGCCGGAGGCTCGCGACCTCGCGCCCGCGGAGCAGACGATCCGGGTCGCGATCGACAGGAAGCGGCGCAAGGGGAAGTCGGTGACCGCTGCGTCGGGCTTCCGGCTCACGCCGGCGTCGCTCGAGAAGCTCGCCCGGCAGCTCAAGGCGCGCTGTGCCGCCGGCGGAAGCACGAAGCAGGGAGAGATCGAAGTTCAGGGCGAGCACGTGGATGTGATCGGCGAAGCGCTTGCAAGCCTCGGGTACCGCGTCAAGAAGGGGTGAAGGGGAATCATGTGGAGTGCGCAAGCGCCAGCTTGCGCTCTTCCTCGGCGGAAGCCGCAGCTTCCGCGCTTTCCTTCGTGCGATCAACAGCAGAAGCTTCCACCCGCCGAAGCTTCGCTTCGACGTGGAAGAGCGCAAGCTTGCGCTTGCGCACTCCACCTGGGCCTTTCGCCTGCTCTGGCCTATGACCTTTGGCCTCTGGCCTGCCCCCTAACCTTTGGCCTGCGATAAGATGGCCCCGCAGCAGCCGTGACCGTTATGACCGAACGCCGACTCGAAGTCGTGATCCTGGCCGCGGGCCAGGGCAAGAGGATGAAGTCGAAGAGGATCAAGGTCCTCCATCGCGCCGCAGGGCGCGCGCTGGTCGACTACGTGCTCGACATGTCGCTCGCGCTCTCGGGGCACGCCCCGGTGATGGTGGTCGGTCACGATCGCGAAGCTGTCATCGCGCACTGCGACGGACGCGCGCGCTTCGCCGTCCAGGAGCAGCAGCTCGGTACCGGTCACGCCGTTCTTCAGGCGGTCAAGGTGCTCGGCGATCTCTGCGGGGCCGACGTCCTGGTCCTCTCGGGAGACGTTCCTCTGACGCGCCCGGAGACGCTTCGCGCGCTGCTCGACGAGCACCTCTCGCGAGGGCACGGCGTCTCGATGATGACGATGGTTCTCGACGACGCCGGCTCCTACGGCCGCATCGCCCGCGGTCCCGAAGGAAACGTGGAGCGGATCGTCGAGGCGAAGGACGCTTCGTCCGCCGAGCTTCGGATTCGCGAGGTGAACGCCGGCATCTATGTCTTCCGGGGCGAAAATCTCGAGAGCGATCTCGCCGCGCTCTCGTCGAGCAACGCGCAGGGTGAGTACTACCTCACCGACGTGATCGCGACGGCGCGACGGCGGAAGGAATCGGTCGGGGCCCTGATCGCCGAGCCGATCGAAGCGCTCGGCGTGAACTCACGCGCCGATCTCGCGCACGTCGAGCACGAGCTCGTGCGCCGGTCGATTTCGAGATTGATGTCCGAAGGCGTGACCTTCCGGAATCCCGACAGCGTCACCCTCGACAGCCACGTGCGGATCGGCCAGGACACAGTGGTTTATCCGTTCGCCGTGCTCGAGGGCGAAACCGTCATCGGCACGGATTGCGTCATCGGCCCGGGCACCCATCTGAAGAACTGTCGCATCGGAAACGGCGTGGAGATCAAGACCGGAACGGTCGCCGAGGATTCGATCGTCGCGGACGGCGCGGCGGTCGGCCCTTACGCGCACCTGCGCGGCGGCACGGTGCTCGGCGAGAAGGTCAAGGTCGGAAACTTCGTGGAAACGAAGAAGGCGGTCTTCGGCAAGGGTGCGAAGGCTTCACACCTGTCGTATGTAGGCGACGCCGAGATCGGCGCCGACTGCAACATCGGCGCGGGAACCATCACCTGCAACTATGACGGCGTCCGAAAGCACAAGACAGTGCTCGAGGATGGCGTATTCATTGGCTCCGACACGCAACTCGTGGCCCCGGTTCGTGTCGGCAAAGGCGCCTACGTCGGCGCCGGATCGACGATCACCAAGGACGTGCCTGCAGACGCCCTCGCATTGACGAGGACACCGCAACGGACCATCGAAGGATGGGCCGCGAGAAAGCGGGAAGAGCAGGCTGGCAAAAAATGACCGCTTCACCCAGGGGGCCAATCCTCGATGTCCACCAAGACGTATGACCTCGTCGTCATCGGTGCAGGACCCGCAGGCGTGTCGGGTGCCTCGACCGCAGCGGTTTTCGGCAGACGCGTCGCGCTGATCGAGCGCGACCCCGCCATCGGCGGCGCCGGCATCAACACGGGAACGATTCCTTCGAAGACGCTGCGCGAAACGGCGCTGACTCTATCGGGGCTTCGCGCGCGGAAGCTGCAGATCGACCTCGTGCTGCGACAGGAGGCGACGATCGCCGACCTGATGCGGCACGAGCGCGCCGTGACCGAGAGCGCGCGCAACCTGCAACTCCACCGCCTGCGCCACTTCGACGTCGACCTCCTTTACGGGAGCGCTTCTTTCGTCGACGCAAACACCGTGCGCGTAAACCTTCGCGGCGGGAGCGAGCTCTTCCTTCGCGCGTCGCATTTCCTCATCGCCAGCGGCTCGTCGCCCTACCGCCCACCCGAGTTTCCGTTCGAAGATTCGAAAGTCCATGACTCGGACGAGATCCTCGACCTCGGTCGCATCCCGCGCAGCCTCGCCGTCATCGGCGCGGGAGTCATCGGAAGCGAGTACGCCTGCACGTTCGCCTGTCTCGGGACGCGCGTCTGGCTGATCGATTCGCGAGCGGAGCTCCTTCCCTTCCTCGATCGCGACATCGCCCGGACTCTGGAGCTCGCGATGGAGAGAAACGGCGTCGAGCTGATCTGGAACGAGAAGGTGGTGTCGTGTGCCGCCCCCGACGGGGACGAAGTGATCCTCAAGCTCGCGTCGGGCAGGACGATCTGCGCGGAAGGCGTTCTCGTGGCCTCGGGGCGCACCAGCAACACCGAGCCGCTCAACCTGGCCGCAGCGGGGATCACGCCGGGCAAGCGGGGAGTGATTCCAGTCGACGGTTCGTACGCGACGGAGGTGCCGCACATCTACGCGGCAGGCGACGTGATCGGCTTCCCTGCGCTCGCCTCGACGAGCATCGAGCAGGCACGCGTCGCCGTCTGTCACGCCTTCGGTCTCGGCTTCAAGAATTCGCTTCCACACCTGCTCCCGACAGGGATCTACACGATTCCCGAGGTGAGCGCCGTCGGTGAGACGGAACAGTCGCTCAGCGAGCTCGGAATCGACTACGTCGTCGGTCGCGCGACTTACCTCGACAATCCGCGCGGCAAGATCATCGGCGACGAGGTGGGGATGCTGAAGCTGATCTTCCGTGCCGACGACATGAAGCTCCTCGGCGTTCACGTCATCGGCGAGCAGGCGACCGAGCTGATCCACATCGGCCTCGTCGCGATGCTGACGAGCTCCGGTGCCGACCTGTTCAATCAGGCCTGCTTCAACTACCCGACGCTCGGCGATCTCTACAAGTACGCGACGTACGACGCGATGATGCGCAAGGAGATGATGCGTGGGGGGCGGGACTGAAGAACAGCCGAAGTTAGAACGTAGAACGCTGAATTGTGAATCCAGAATGAAAACCGTTCTGGGTTCAGAATTCAGCGTTCTACGTTCTAACTTCGGCTGTTCGATCGCACCCGGCAGACTTAAGCCGCGAGCGACTCGTCGATGGTGCTCTCAAGGGATATACCCCCTGATCGACCGCACGATCGCGCCTTCCTTCTTCACCTTCACCTCGACGGAGCGGTAGGCGCTGTCGTTCTTCGTCGACTCGGCGTAGTAGCCGACGAGATACTGCGAGCGAAGGTCGCGCTCGAGCTTGTCGTAGGTTGCCGAGAGCCCTTCGACGTTCTTGACGAAGTAGACGACCGCTCCGGTCTCCGCGGCGAGATTCTTGATCGACGACGAGCCGATCGACGGAACTCCGATCGCGATGAAGTAGACCGGCACGCGCGCGGTTCTCACGTACTGGAGCATCTGGTCGTACTTGAGGCGTGACACCGTGTCCTCGCCGTCGGTGACGACGATGAGAGCCTTGCGGCCCGGGATCGCCCGGAAGCGGTAGAGCCCCGTGACGATCGCATCGTAGAGAGCCGTGCCGCCGTCGGGCTCGGGCATCGCCTCGATCTGGGTCGTGAGCGACGCGACATCGGTGAGGAACGGCGATACCCGCTGAGCTTCCCAGGAGAAGCCGCCGAAGAATGCGCGGTCGCCCGGCGAGAGGATGTCCTTGAAGAACTCGATCGCAGCCTGGCGCGCGACCTCGATCCTCGGTTTCATCGATCCGGAGTGATCGACGAGCACGCCGATCGAGAGGGGAAGGTTCGACGCGAAGTTGAAGGTCGCGATCTTCTGCGACTTCCCCTGCTCGAAAACGGTGAAATCGTCCTGCACCAGGCCTGCAACGACAGCCCCCCCTTTGTCGACGACCGTCACGGGAAGCTCGATGAGGTTGACCTGAATCTCTTCGCCGAACCTCTGGCCGTTGAGAAACATGAGATCGGACGCGAGCTCGCGCCCCTCCGCGTCGAGCACGAGCGCGGTGATGAACTCGGCGCCGTCGAGCGATTTCGTCGGGATCGATATGGCGTAGGGAGCGTGGGTCCACTCGGTGAGGCGGCGCCCTCCCGCGTCGAGCGTCACTTTCGCGATCGCGGAGTTCGCGCCGTTCTGAACGCTGACTTTGATGTGGGTCACGCCGTCGGGCGTCGCGTTGCGGCTGATCTTCGCTTCGACGGGGTTGTCCCGCTCGTTGACGACCCAGGCGTCGGCATCGACGAAGCGACCCTTTGGGTCGAAGCCGAGCACGCGCACCTCGACGCGGCGCGGAAGGCTGCCGAGATCGAGCTCCGCGTGGTACGGCGGGGCGTTCTTCGTGAAGATCTTCTTCTCGCCGATCCAGAACTCGACCTTCTTCACCGGCGGCTTCACGTCGACGTCGACGATGAACAGGTTTGGCGCGAGGTCGCGCCGCGGCGGCCTGATCTTCACCGCTCCCGCCGTCTCCGGCACGAGCCCTTCCGCGACGATTTCTTCGGCTCCCGCATTCTCTGCGGCGACGTACTCGCGGCCCGTCTTCGCGATCTCGATCGACGCCGACGCCTTGCCGAGGATCATCGGCATCTCGTTCTCGATCGGGACGATCAGCCTCACGTCGACTGCGACCGTTCCCGTTGGAACCGTCTGCACGAAGCTGAACGAGCGCGCATCCGCGCGCAGCTGGTAGCGGAACGTGCGCGTGACGATTCCAGTCTGCGTGATCGAGCCTTGCAGCTCGAGCGGCACTCCGGGAGGCGCTTCGATCCCTTCGAACGAAGCGGTCATCCGCGTCACCACTCCCGCGTCGCTGTCGCCGAGCGTCTCGTGCGTCAGCTTGATCGGCGAAGGCGTCGGGGGCGCCGGCTCCGCGAGAGCGGGCAGGGAAAGAGCGAGAATGACCGTGGCGATGGTGATTCGCATTCCCTCCACAACGACGCCGAAGGCGCGCGCGATTCTCACCGCGGGACGTGCGACACTGGATGTTGACAGCGGCGGCTCGCCGCCGACGCCAGACATGCGCAGGCTCGTCGGGATCATCGGCTTCTCACGGTCGGGCAAAACGACGCTCGCCGTGGCTCTCGTCCGCCATTTCGCCGGGCGCGGCGAACGGGTTGCGTACGTGAAGCACACCCACCACGCGGTCGGCGAGCTCGCGCACGGAGGAGACACCCGGCTCGCTCTCGACGCCGGCGCCGCGCTCGTCGTCATCGCCGATGAGGAAGACGCCGTGCGGTGGGATCGCGCCGGAAATCGAGAGGGCCCCCTCCCCTACGAAAGCCCATCTTCCCTGGTCTCGTCGGTCGATGCCGAACGGGTCATCGTCGAGGGTTGGAAGGACACGCGCCTCTGGCCGGTGATCCTGGTCGAGCGCGAGGGAGCCGATTCGCTCCGGCCGGCGACCGGAATCGCGGCGGTTGTCTCGTCGTCCCCGACCGCGCTGCCGGTGCCGCACTTCGCGCCCGACGACCTCGCCGCGATCGCCGCGTTTGTCGATAAAATCGCGGGCTCCTGATGCGCTACGACACGCTGATCCTCGACCTCGACGGCACCCTCGTCGATTCCTACGACGCGCTCGCGATCGCCGTGAACCATGCGCGCGAGGCTCTCGGATTCGCCTCTCTCGACGCGGAGACCATCAAAGGGTTCGTCGGCGACGGCCTGGAGGCGCTGCTCGACCGTGTCTTCGCCCCATCGCCCGTTCCCGCCGACGCGCGCGGCCTCTTCGAGTCGCGCTACGACGAGATCTGCTGCAGCATGTCGCGCCCTCTCGACGGCGTCGTCGAGACGCTCGCAACGCTTCACGAGCTCGGCGTACGGATGGCCGTCTGCACGAACAAGCCGACCTCCTTCTCCCGGAAGATCGTCGAGCACATCGGCATCGATCGCCTTCTCGGCGCGGTGATCGGGCCCGATCTCGCGGGTGCGCGCAAGCCGGACGCCCGGCATGTCGACGCGGCGATCGACGCGATCGACGGGGCGCGCGACCGCGCGCTGTTCGTCGGCGACATGCTGATCGACGTCGAGGCGGCGCGAAACGCCGGCATTCCGTGCGCCGCGATCGCGACGGGAACGACGGATATCGCCGTTCTCCGTCGTTCTTCGGCTCGCCACATTCTCGGTCGCTTCAGCGACCTCGTCGACATCGTGACCGGCGCGAGCCGGCGACGCGGTCCGGTGCCGGGAACGCGCCTCGTCTTCTTCGACGTCGACTCGACGCTCGCCACGATCGAGGGGATCGACGAGCTGGGCCGGGGAAACGCGGAGATCGCCGCGCTCACCGAGGCGGCGATGAACGGGGAGATCGCCCTCGACGAGGTCTACGCGAAGAGGCTGGAAATCCTTCGCCCGAGCCGAGCAGCGATCGAGCGCCTGGGGGCGCAATACGTCGACGCGATGATCCCGGACGCCGCGGAGACGGTCGACGCGCTCCGGCGGGCCGGGATGGAGATCTTCATCGTGTCCGCCGGAATCGAGCAGGCGCTTCTTCCGCTTGCGGAGAGGCTCGGCATTCCGCAGCGTTCGGTGCACGCCGTGCGGCTCGAGTTCGACTCCGACGGCAACTACGCCGGCTTCGACCGTCGCTCGCCGCTGACCAGGAACGGCGGGAAGGAGACGATCGTGATGAACGTCCGCTCCCGCGCGAAGGGAAAGGCGGTCTTCATCGGCGATGGCATCACCGATCTCGAAGCGAAGCCGGCAGTGGAGCTCTTCATCGGTTTCGGCGGCGTGCGCCACAGGGAACGGGTTTGCGGCGAGAGCGACGTTTACCTGACGGAGCTGCGGCTGGCGGATGTTGTGCGATATATTGTGCCGAATTGAAAATTGAAAACTGCAAATAAAACAACGTTATCAATATTTCATTATATAGATATCGATTATTGAAGCTCGATTAGATCCATCCCGTCGGGCGCACCGCCGATGGTGGGTCGTCAGTCGTCGCCTTTCAATTTTCAATTTTCAATTTTCAATTCATACTTCGCCCATGCCCGTTTCGTGCCGCTACTTCATCCCCGGCCCCGTCTGGGTGCGACCTGAAGTCCTCGCCGAGATGACCCGCCCGATGGTGGGACACAGGAGCGGCGAGTTCCGCGCGCTGATGGCGCGCGTCTTCCCCGACCTGAAAGCGCTCTTCCGGACGACTCAGCATGCCTTCGTGGCGAGCTGCTCGGGAACGGGGCTGCTCGAGGCGGCGATCGTGAACAGCGTGCCGCGGAGCGTCCTGGTGACGACCTGCGGCGCCTTCTCCGAGCGCTGGTTCTCGATCGCGAACCGGCTCGGCCTCGAGGTCGATCGTCTCGAATTCGAATGGGGCCGAACGGTCGATCCCGTGCGGCTCGCCGACCATCTCGCATCGCGACATCACCGCTACGACGCCGTGACGATCACGCACAACGAGACCTCGACCGGCGTGATCAACGACGTGGCGGCCCTCTCGAAGGTGGTGCGCGAGCACTCGAGCGACACGCTCGTCCTCGTCGACGCCGTCTCCTCGCTCGCGAGCGCGCCGCTCGAGTTCGACGCGTGGGGGCTCGATGTCTGCGTGGCATCGAGCCAGAAGGGGATCGGCGTTCCACCCGGCGCCGCAGTTTTCGCGGTTTCGGATCGGGCGATGGCGCGGAGCGAAGCGGAGAAGTTCAAGGGGATGTACTTCGACTTCGTGGAGTTCCGGAAGCACTTCGACGAGAGCGGAAACGTGCCGTATACGCCGGCCGTCCCCATCTACTTCGCGCTGGCCGCGCAGCTCGAGCACATTCTCCGGGTCGAGGGTCTCGAGGCGCGCTGGGAGCGTCACCGCGCGATGCGCGACGCCGTCCTGACGAGGACCGCGGCGCATGCCGATGCCCTCGCTCCGCACGGCTTCGAGTCGCCGAGCGTGACGACGCTCGTACCGAGGCATGGTCGCGCGCCCCGGACGATCGTCGACGCGATGAAGGCGCGCGGATTCACCCTGTCGGGTGGCTACGGGAAGATCAAGGACGATACGTTCCGCATCGGCCACATGGGAGATCTCACCGTGTCCGACGTCGACGCGATGGTCGACGCCCTGGTCGAGGTGTTCACGCTCTAATCAGGGCTGGCAGCGCACCGCTCACGGTTTCTGCGTTAGATCCCCGCTCTGTCACGGGATTGCACGCCATGAGGACGGGGGCATTCCGAAGGTCCGGCGGAACACCGAGGAGAAATGGCTGTGGCTCGAGTATCCGAGGTCGAGCGCGATCTCCGTCAGGTCGCGCCTTCCTTCGCGCAATCTCGAGAGTGCGTCGCGCATCCTGAGCGAGTGGCGATACTCCGTCATCGTCATGCCGGTCGCCTTGCGGAAGCAGCGGCAGAGCTGGAACTGCGAACATCCCGCGACGCGGGCGAGGTCGCTGAGCAGGGGTGACGCCGCGGGCGTCGCAGCGATCGCGCGCTTGACCAGCTCGATCCGCTCCTGTTGAACGAAGCTCGCGCGCCTTCGCCTGCCGTCGCCGCGCGACGCGTATGCAGAAGCGATCGCGGCGGCGAGAATGCCGATCGCCGCTTCTTCGATCTCGAGCCGCTCGCCTATCGGTCCTGCGCGCGCGCGATCGAAGAGCCTTCGTTGCGCGAGATAGACGTTCGATTCTGCTGCTGCAACCGGGAAACGGAATGGGCGGTCGCGCCGATCGCGAACCGCCGGGTCGTGCGGCGCGATCATGTCGAGAAGAAGCTCGTCCGCCACCACGAACCAGTCGCAGGCGTCGATCTCGCTCACCTTCGCGCGCTCGTATCGCTGGTGCTGGTTGTAGAAGAGCACCGTCGTCGGATCGCCCACGAAGGACGGCCCTTCCGCGAGACGGATCCGCGTGGCGGTCCGAGGGAAGACGAACGTGTGATAGCTGCAGGGCCCGCTATCGCGGAACAGGGGATGCGACGCCGGGCAGACGAACCTGCCGAACGCGATCGAATCGGTCCGGTGGACGAGCGTCTCGACCGGCTTGGTCCGGATCTCCTGAAGCATAGCGGAATGATGAGGCCTCTCGCCGCCGGAGGCGCGTCACGATTCGGCTTCGGAGAGGTGCGGCGCGACCGGCACCAACGGAGTCGCCAGCCGGTCCGTGGCACGCTGGAGTTCGGTGTATTCTTTGCACCTCATTTTTGGCCGTATCGAGGTGATCCGTGTCTCAGGTCCGTTACCGAATTCTCGTCACCGACACTCTCGCCGACTCCGGCCTCGACCTGCTGCGCAGCCAGCCGGACGTGATGCTCGACTACCGTCCGGGTCTCGCGGGCGACGAGCTTCACCGCGAGGTGGCCACGGCCGACGCGATCGTCACCCGAAGCGGCACGGCGGTGACCGACGAGCTGCTGTCGCATGCGACTCAGCTTCGCGTGGTCGGTCGCGCCGGCGTCGGGCTCGACAACGTCGATGTCGACGCCGCGACGCGGCGCGGCATTCTCGTCATCAACGCTCCGACGGCGAACATCCTTTCGGCGACCGAGCACACGATGGCGATGATGCTCGCGCTCTGCCGGAACATCCCGGCCGCGGACGCCTCGGTCCGCAAGGGAGAGTGGAAGCGGTCGAAGTTCATGGGGGTCGAGCTTTCGGGAAAGACGCTCGGCATCATCGGTCTCGGCCGAATCGGAAGCCGCGTGGCCGAGCGCGCCCGCGTGTTCGGCATGCGGATCATCGCGTACGACCCGTATATCGCGAGCTTCGCGTTCGAGCGCGTCGGTGCCGAGGAAGTGACTCTCGACGCGCTTCTCGCCGAAGCGGACTTCATCACGGTGCACACGCCGCTGACCGACGAGACGCGCGGAATGATCCGCGCCGCCGAGATCGAGCGGATGAAGGACGGCGTCATGCTGGTCAACTGCGCCCGCGGCGGGATCTACGTGGAGGACGATCTCGGCGCGGCACTGCACTCCGGGAAAGTCGCCGGCGCGGCGATCGACGTCTACGTCGAGGAGCCGCCGAAGCCCGACCATCCGCTGCTCAACGCGCCGAATCTCGTCCTCACGCCGCACATCGGCGCGAACACGCTGGAGGCACAGGACCGCGTCGCGGTGCAGACCTCCGAGATGGTCGTCGAGGCGCTCCGCGGCTCGATCTTCGTCTCGGCGGTGAACCTTCCGTTCGAGGGCGTCGCAGAGAGCGGCGTCCGGGCCCTCATCAATCTCGCGGAGAAGTTAGGCTCGTTCGCGGGGCAGCTCATCCGCGGCGCCGTCGAGGAGATCGCGCTCGAGCTCTGGGGAATCGAAGAGAAACACTCCGGCATCCTCTCGGTGGGCGCGGCCAAGGGGCTGCTCGACCCGGTCCTGAACGAGTCGGTCAACTACGTGAACGCGCTCGCCGTGGCAGAGCAGCGCGGCATTCAGTGCCTCACCACCGTGCACGAGACCGTGCTCGACTACGCCCACCTCGTAACCCTTCGTGTGCGCAGCGACGCCGGAGAGATGCGCGTCTCGGGCACGCTCTTCGGCGAAAAGAACGCGCGCATCGTCGACGTCAACGGCTTCCACGTCGAGTTCCGGCCGGCAGGACACCTGCTGTACATGCTCAACCACGACGTTCCCGGCGTCGTCGGCAAAGTCGGCACGATCCTCGGCGACCGCGAGATCAACATCGCCGAGTACAACCTCGCCCGCGCGAGCGACAAGGGAGTCGCGATGGCGATCGTTACGGTCGACTCGCCGCTCGACGAAGCGACGCTCGCGTTCCTCCGGTCGTTCAAGGAAATGCGCGACGTGAGGCAGATCCGCCTCTGAAACGGCATTCCCGCCGCATGACAGCGACGTAATCTCGCGGTCACGATCAGGCCATCGCCACTTCGCTACAGTCCTGCCGAGGCATCAGACGGATCGAGCGGCTGACGATTGGTACCCGGGCCGCAATGATTTCGTGTCTATAACCGCGGGAACCAGTTTCGAGGCTGTTTGGCCGATATCTCATTAGCCCGTCCCCACACTCTCACCCCTGTCGTGTCCGTTTCGTCGGCGGCGAGGATGTTGTTTCCGTCCCGAACGATACTCGCCGTCGGAGCGATCTCTCTTCTGCTCGACGCGATTCTGCGCGTCGTCCTCGTCGTGTCGTTCGGCGCGAAGCTCGACGTCTCGAAGATCGAACTGCCGTCGATCCTCATCCGTGGATTGATGAACGATCTCGTGACCCTTCCGCTTCTGCTTTTTCCGGTCGCGGTGATCCTCGGGATCGCGTCGCGCACCATAGGCAGGTCGATGGGCGGCCGGAAGGTGATCACCGGGATCGTCGCGCTTGCGCTCTTCGGTCGTCTCTACCTCGCGTGCGTCGAGTACTTCTTCTTCGAAGAATTCTCCTCGCGCATGAATCTCGTCGCAGTCGACTACCTGATGTCACCGACCGAGGTGATGGTCAACATCTGGGAGTCGTACCCGGTCGCTAGGGTCCTCGCGATCACGGCGGCCGTCGCCGTAGGTCTTGCGCTCCTGCTCCGAAACGCCATACGCGTCGACGCCGGGCGCACCGGCACGATTCCGAAGCTCCTGGCCGCGCTCTCGTTTCACGCGGTTCTCGCCTTCTCTCTCCCAGTATTGATCCCGGTCACTGCGCTGGCGATGCACGAACCGCGCGCCGACCAGGTCTGCTTCAATGGAGTGTCGTCGTTCATCGAGGCGCTCCGGACCAACGAGATCAGCTACACCGATTACTACCGAATGCTGCCGGAGAAGCGCGCCTTCGCAATCGCGCGCCACGAAGTCCTCGAGCCGAACGGACAGTGGACGAACCAGCTCGCCAGCAGCCTCGACCGGTCGCATCTCGCGTCGCCTTCACCGTTCGCCGGACGGAACGTCGTGGTCATCCTCGAGGAGTCTCTCGGCTGCGAGCACACCGGCGCGTGCGGTGGCACGCAGGGCCTCACACCGAACATCGACAGATTCGCGTCGGAAGGAATCCTCTGGGCGAACGCCTGGGCCACCGGCACGAGAACCGTTCGCGGTCTGGAAGCTGTCGTCACCTCCCTTCCGCCGATTCCTTCACGCTCGATCGTCAAGCGTCCAGGAAGCGAGAACGTCGCGAACTGGGGCAGGGTGATGCGGGGGGCCGGGTACCACACGAGCTTCCTTTACGGCGGCTATGGCACGTTCGACAACATGAATCACTTCTTCGCGTCGAACGGATTCGCAGTAAGCGACCGCACCGAAATCCAGGACCCGGTATTTGGCAACATCTGGGGCGTGAGCGACGAAGACCTCTTCTCGCATGCCATCGACTACTTCGATGCGCGCGCCGCCGAGAACCGCCCCTTCTTCTCCGTGCTCCTTTCGACGTCGAACCACAAGCCGTTCACGTTCCGCGAAGGAGTCCCGGGCGTCCCTTCCAAGGGGGGCGGACGCAAGGCGGGCGTTCGATACGCCGACTTCGCCCTCGGCGAGTTCATCCGCAATGCGAAGACTCATCCCTGGTACCACAACACGATTTTCGTCGTGCTCGGCGACCATGGCTCGCGCGTTTACGGCCACGGCGAAATCCCGCTTCTCACATATCGCATCCCGGTGCTGATCTTCGGAGAAGGCGTCGAGCACACGGTTCTGTCCGCGCCAACGAGCCAGATCGATGTCGCTCCGACCGTGATCGGACTCCTGGGGATTCCCTACTCGGCGCCCTTCTACGGACACGATGTCATTTCGGACCGCGATCCGGTGCGCCCGATCTTCGTGAGCCACAACCACGACGTCGGAATGCTCGTCGGCGACAAGCTCGCCGTCCTCGGTCTGCAGGGAACGTCGGAGGTCTACCGGTACGACTTCGCCACCGATCAGCAGACGCGGATGCCGTTCGACGGCCCGCTGGTGGACCGCGCGACCGCGACGTACGAAACGGCGTTTCTGCTCTTCTCGAGAGGGCTCTACCAGTGAGACTTCCGCTGGCTCTCGCCACGGCGCTTTCGCTGACGCTCGGCGCGGCCGCACTCGCTTCGACTCTTCCGCCGCCCCCAAACTTCGGCGTCGTAGTGCCGGACGGGATCTACCGCGGCGGGCAGCCGTCAATCGCGGATTTGAAGTACCTGCAGGAGCTCGGCGTCCGCACGATCGTCAAGTTGAACAACCACAATCTCGACAAGGAGCGCGGGGAGGCCGAACGGCTCGGCATGAGCGTCGTCAGCATTCCTCTCGAGCCATCGACGATCGGCAACGCGAACAGCTGCGCCGGCGTGGCAGAAGCCGTCGCGGTGATTTCAGATCGCTCGCGCTGGCCCGTGTTCATTCATTGCAGCCGAGGGCGCGATCGCGCCGGCTTCGTCGTCGGCGCATATCGCGAGCTCGTCGAACGGCAGCAGTGGCCGGCCATCGACGAAGAGCTCAGGCGCTACGGACATGCGAGCGCGATGCGGCGCGCGTACCCGCAGATCATCCGCGAGCTCGAAAAAGAGATTCCAACGTGCGGGGGAGAGATCGCGCGCGCGCTTTCGCGTCAGTCGCCGCCTCCCGCGAACATCGGCGCTCCGAAGAACTAGTCGCATGGAGCTCGTTCCGGCGCGGCGGGCAGAACGCCGCGCGACGCGCGAGCCTCAGTCAGTCCTTCGCTCCACCCGCTCCCGTCCCCACGCCCGCCTGCACCTGCCTGCGGAACTCGAGCGGCGCGGAGATCTCGTGAAACGTCTCCCTCGTGCCTCCGGTGCCCGTGACGATGATCGACCCGAAGTTCAGGAGTCGTCCGGTCATGCTCTGCTCGATTCCGATTCCTTCGACCTTCTCGAGCAGCAGCTCGACCGAGTGACGCCGGATCACGCCCACCTTGATCAGCACGCGACGGTTGGTCACGGCGAACTCGGAGGCGCTGTAGCGGATCCACCTCTCGACGCCGAGAACCAATGCGGGCGCTGCGAGCACGACTCCGACGTAGGCGAGCCAGAAGATCGCGGGGACGAGGAACGATGCAAGGATCAACCCTGCCGCCGCGAGCGCGAAAAAGGCAGGCAGCACGAACACTTTCCAATGAACGTGCGCGCGGTAAGCGATCGTCTCTCCGATCAGCAGGTTGTCGTCGACAAAACCCATCGGGCCACCTCACGCGGCGCCTGAGGCGCCGCCCGAGCGATTCTCGCACGCGGAACGTCTCCCGGCGGAACCTTCCAGCGTCGCCGCTGCTATGCTTGTCGCATGCTCCGCGACGCGAAGGTGCAACTGGCACCCCGCGTCGTCCCAAAAGGCATCTTCTGCCTCGAGGGCGACTGGTGGGGAAAGCTGCACAAAGGCTCCTCCGTCGAGCCGATCCTCGAGCTGCTGCACCAGTGGGATCCTTACTACGTGCCGTATGTCAGGCGCGACGTCGCTACCCGCGCCGAGTTCGAGTACTACATCTCCCGCTGGGCCCAGAAGAGCATGGCCCCCTATCCGATCCTCTACCTCGCGTTTCACGGCAAGAGCAGCGAGGTGACGATCAGCGACCGTCGGCGCACCGGAAGCCGCGTCACCGTCGCCGAGCTCGGTGACATGCTCGAAGGGAAGTGCCACGGGCGGATGATCTACTTCGGCTCCTGCCAGACGCTCGATCTGCACGGCAACTCGATCCAGTCGTTCCTTCGAAAGACCGAAGCTCTCGCAGTCTGCGGGTATCGTCGCGACGTGGAGTGGCTCGATGCCACGGCGTTCGAGCTCGTCATGATGTCGGCGATGCAGATTCACGCGATGACGCGCCAGGGAGCCGCTGCGATGCAACGCCGCATCGCGGACCGCGCGCCCGTGCTCGCCCGAAAGCTCCGGTTCCACATGGTCATCAGCAAGCCATGAGGCAGATCGGAGGTCAAAAGTCATAAGTCAAAGCAGGCAGGACTTTGCGCGTGACCCAACGGTGAATGACTGCAAAACATCGCGTCGCGGACGGCGATCGCGCCGGCCGATGGGATTACGATTCACGCCTTACGGAGGATTGGAAATGAAGCGCACGTTCGTTTTCGTACTCGTGTTTCTGATTGGCGCCACGGCGGGAGGGTTCGCCGCGAAGAAGGGTATTGATTCGTCGCTGTTCGTGGGGCAGAAACCAAAGGCCGCTGGCGAAGCTCTGCTCGTCATCGCGAAGGACCAGGCAGGCAAAGGCTCGTGGGAGCGGATCGCAGTCGGTCGCGTGCTCTACCTCTCGGGCCGTAAGGCCGAGGCGCAGACGATCTTCGACGAAGTCGCCGCGAAGAAGCCGGAGGGAAGCGACTGGCTCCGCATCGGTCGCATTTATCTCGAGGCGGGCGACTGGGACAAAGCGAAGAGCGCCTTCGACAAGGCTCTCGCGCTTTCACCGAAGGACGCCCCCTGGATGGCCGAGATCGGCGGCTACCACAACCTCAAAGGCGACCGGGCGAGAGCCGAGGAGCTCTTCACGAAGTCGTTCTCGATCGAGAGCGGAGAGTTCTGGAACACCATCAACGTCGCAGGATCGTACGTGGGCGTTAAGCCGCAGTAAGGCGCTGGATCAGGCGGAAGGCGACAGGCGAGAGGCAAGCAGCAGGCATTCGTTCAGCGCCGATACGCTCGGGAGGCGCAACCCTGAAGTCCGGACTTACTTCGACCGGTCCATGGTTGCTGATCGCCTTTCGCCCATCGCCTATCGCCTGATGCTCTACGGCTCGTACCGTCCGCGCGGCTCGTCGGACGGAGTGGCGAGCGTGATCTGCGCGAAGACGCGGATCAGGCGGCGCTGTTCCTCGTTTGCTTTTTCGAAGGCGCGCCGTAGAAGGTCGATCTCCTTGTCCCCCTCATCCGACGAGACGGTGAAGCCGTTCGCCGGCTGCTCGGGAGAGTCGACTTTTTCGCTCTTCCACCGGCCGTTTCTCTCGAGCATGCATCGCACGTAGGGGCGGGTCTCCATCCAGCTCGCGAGCGCGGCGAGTGGAATCGCGCCACTCGATTCGTCGATTCCGTTCATCGCTTCGGCGTTCGAGAAGGCGTCGGCCTGCTGCCTCGCGATCGCCCGCTGTACCCGCTTGCGCAGCGCTTCCTTGATCGTTTCGATCTGCCCTTCGAGCCCGGTGAACTGGAGACCCGAGCGGTAGATCTGGAGCGTGTTCGCTCCCTGGCGAACCAGCTGCAGCTTCGATCGTTTGATCTCGCAGGTGAGCTCGTGATACTCGCGCTCGAGCCGGAAGCGCAGTGTGCTCTTCGTCCCGGGAGGGATCTGGTTCGGATGCTGGATGCCGGCGCCTTTGAGGCTCAGATCGACCAGCACGACCTCGTAGGTCGCGAACCGCGCGGGGCGCGGCATTTTGAAGACGAGCCTGTTCGTCGTCCGTCTCGACTGGGAGTCTGCCGGAGGCATCTTCTCTCTTCCACCGAAGAGCTTAGCACTCCGGAATGCATACGTCGCACCCCGGAATCTTCGACACCGCGCGTCATCGGGCGAAGTACAATCAGCGCTCCCGAAACCCCTGACCGACGAGGTTCCCATGCTGCGAGCCGGAAGCAAAGAGAAGCTGGATGGCGGCAGGATCAAGGGAAGCATGATCCGCTCCCGATTTGACTGGCTGAAGGACTCACACCCCGACATCGACAGGCGCACGATCGTCGAGGCGCTACCCGAGCCTACCCGCGCGAAGCTCCTGCGCGGAATCCTCGCGTCGGACTGGTACGACTTCGCAGACCTGATCGCGGTCGACAGCGCCTTCCTCGCGCGCTTCGGAAGCGAGACGCCTGACGTTCTCAAGGACTTCGGCCGCTACTCGGCCAAGATGAACGTCACGTCGATGGTCAACGCGATGACGGTTCATGAGTTCTTCCGGAACTCGGTCAAGCTCCACGACCGGTTTCAGGACTTCGGCGAGGCGGCATACGAGCAGACCGGCGACAAGGGGGGCAAGATGATCTTCCGCAAATACCCCTGCTACAGCGTCGTCTTCTGTGAGAGCGCCTTCGGCTTCTTCGAGCAGTGTGTCGCGATGTTCGGCGGAACGAACGTGAAGGTCACCGAGGCGACCTGCCAGTGCCGGGGCGATGCCTCGTGCACGTTCTCGATGAGCTGGGCGTAAACGGGCGTCAGGGGAGGGACGGATGACGAGGCCGCCGACGATTCTCTGCGTATCGGGCTACTTCAAGGGAGCACGCTTCATCGAGACCTGCAAGCGCGAAGGCTGCACGGTCTATCTCCTCACGATCGAGAAGCTGCTCAAGGAACCATGGCCGCGGCACGCGCTCGACGAAGTCTGGGCGCTGCCCGACTTCGAAGACGACGCGACGCTCATCAAGACGGTCGCTTACCTCGCGCGCAATCACGAAATCGACCGCATCGCGCCGCTCGACGACTACGACGTCGAGCGCGTCGCACGCCTGCGCGAGTACCTTCGACTTCCCGGCATGGGCGAAACGACCGCACGCTATTTCCGCGACAAGCTCGCGATGCGCTCGCGCGCCGAGTTCCGCGGGCTTCCGATCCCGCGGTTCGTCCATATCCTCAATCACGCGAAGATCGAGCGTTTCATGCGCGAGGTTCCTCCCCCCTGGATGTTCAAGCCGCGCGCCGAGGCGTCGTCGATCGGGATCAAGAAGCTCTCCTCTCCCGACGAGGTCTGGAAGGTGGTCCATGAGCTCGGCGACCTCCAGTCGCGATACCTGCTCGAGCAGATGATCCCGGGCGACGTCTTTCACGTCGACTCGATCGCCTCCGAGGGAGAGGTCGTCTTCGCCGAGTCGAGCAAGTACCGGCGCCCGCTCTTCGACGTCACGCATTCGGGCGGCATCTTCGCGACCAGCCTCCTTCCGCGCGACGATTCCGACGCCGTCGAGCTCATGCAGATCAACAAGGAGCTCGTGCGCCATCTCGGCTTCGTGCGCGGCGTCCTCCACACCGAGTTCATCAAGGGACGCGACGACGAGGAGTTCTACTTCCTCGAGACCGCTGCCCGAGTCGGCGGTGCCCACATCGCGGAAATGGTCGAAGCGGCCACTGGCGTGAACCTCTGGGAGGAGTGGGCGAAGATCGAAATCAGCCAGGGCGAGTTTCCTTACGTCCCTCCGACCGCGCGGAGCGATTACGCCGGCCTGATCGTTTCGCTTGCGAGACAGGAACGCCCCGATACGTCCGCTTACGACGATCCGGAGATCGTGTGGCGTCTCGACAGAAAACACCATGTCGGGTTCATCGTCACGGCGCCGACGCCGGATAGGGTGCAGGAACTGATCGACTCCTACATGCCGCGCATCGAGCGCGACTTCTCGGCATCGCTTCCGGCGCCCGAGAAGCCGACTTCGTAAACCACGATCGCGAACCGCAGGCGCGCGGCGTGCCGTGCTTCTGCGCGCTCATCTCTCGTCAGAGCCGTTTGTGTACCGTGAAGCCCTGGTGCTTCGACTTCGAACGGAAACGGAAGAGTCGGACGGTCTCGTCCAGGAACGCTGAGATGATCTCGGGCGTCCCGGTCACCGTGAACATCCTCACTCCCGCGCGCCCCGTCAGCAATTCCTCGGGGCTGGCGTCGACGAGCACCGAATACCAGCAATGGAGAGTGTCCCGATCGGCCGAGATCGCGAACACATAGCAAGGGCTCGGGATGTAGACGAGGTCTTCGCTCATCACGGTCGGAATCTCCAGCATCGGACGCCGCGTCGGAGGCGCGTCGAGCCAGACGGCAATCAGTTTCGTCAGGAAGCCGCGAAGGTGCGATACCGCCGTGTCCATACCGGACGCTCGATTCACGTCCTTTAGCGTCTCGTTGTCCACGGTCCAGTGGAAGCGGAGCACCGGCTGGTCTCCCCCCGTTCCTGCCGCAACGAAATCACTGCCCGAATTGTCTCCGCTCACGATTCGCCTGCTCTCTTAACTCGATACGTCCCGTGCGGTTCCCGGTTTCCCCGCTCAACCTTCGCGATAGATCTGCCGCACCCAGGTCGCCTCGTCCTCGGACAGCGGCACACCGACGACCGCCGCAGAGGCAACCTGCGCTGGATTTCGCTGCCCCAGAAGCACGCATCCCGTCGGGGCGTCGGCAAGAAGGGCCCCGACGAGCGCATGAAGCACCGGCTGCGGGTGCGCCGTCCAGCGCGCCTCGACCAGCTTGCGCGCCCGCTTCATTCTGTCGATCACCGCCGCGTCGCCAAACCCTTCGACATTGCTCCGGAAGTCCCCTTCCGGAAACGAGACGGGAGCATCGTACTTCCCCAGCAGCAACCCGTGCATGATCGGCGAGAAGAACGCGACTCCCGCGTCATGCCGCGCGATCCAGTCGCGCAGCCCCGACTCCGCGAAATCGTCGTCGATCACGTTCCGGTAGGGCTGTACGACATCGGGATCGACCTTGTCGATGAAGCGCATGATCTTCGGAGCTTCCCAGTCGGACAGGCCGATGAACCGCACCTTTCCTTCCTCGCGAAAACGCCGGACCAGGGCCAGGGCGTCGTCGAAGTATTCGTCGGAAGGCCCGAAATCACAGTGGTGGAGGTAGTAGAGATCGATCACCTCGGTTCGCAGCAGCCGCAGAGACCGCTCGAAGTTCGTGCGGATGACGTCGGGATGATAGAAGTGCCCGCGTCCTCCCTTGTCCCATCCGACTTTGGTCGCGAGGAAGATGTCCTTTCTCGGCACCTCGCCCCACATGCCGCCGATCAACTCTTCCGAACGTCCGTTTCCGTAGACGTCAGCGGTATCCCAATGATCGATCCCTTCGGCGGCGGCGCGGACGAGCGCGTCACGAGCCAGTCCGTCGTCGTGCCCCGTCCACCCTACCGAAGTGCCTTCGTTCATGTTCGGCCCGCTGTAACCCCAGGTACCGAGGCTCACGGCGGGAACGGAGACGCCCGTGCGGCCGAGTCTTACGCGGCGCATTGGCGGACTCCTTCGGAGTACCGAATTGAGAATTCGGAATTGAGAATTGAGAGATGTAAAATGTAGTGTTTTTGATTTCTCATAAATATCACGCCACTAACACTCACAAACATACGCCAATATTAATATCCCTCAATTCTTAATTATTAATGCTCAATTCGGCCTCACCAACGGTGATACGCCGGATGTCCTTCCTTCACTGCGACGAACGTCCCGCGGCAAGTGGCCGTGATCTTCCCTCGGGCCTCGAGTGTCGCTTCGATGACCGCACGATCTTCGGTGGATTCGGCGACCCGCGCTCGAAGCTTCACCTCCGCGTCGAGCGGCGTCGGGCGAAGCAGCCTCACGTGGAAGTCGGCCGTCACGGTGCACGGCGGGGTCTCCGCTCCGGCCTTCGTCATCAGGTGCCAGGCTGCAGTCCAGTTGCTGTGGCAATCGAGCAGAGCACCGCAGATTCCGCCGTTCAACATTCCGGGAAACGCCTCGTGGTGCTCCTCGGGATGCCACGTGCAGACGACCTCCTCGCCTTCGACGAAGCTCTTGATGCGCAGCCCTTTCGGATTGGATGGGCCGCAGCCGAAGCATCGATTGTGGGGCGCGTAGCGGTCCTGAAGGCTTTCGTTCATACGCGTATCGTAATTCAGGCGTCCGCTCGAGTGGGATGCCTCCTTGCCCGCCGTCTCCCGTTGCACTAACGTGTCGATTACGCGAGGGAAACGCCATGAAGCGCCTGGTGATCGACATCGAGACGGTCGGCACTCCGTGGGAGGAGCACGATCCATACGTCCGTGAGTTCCTGATCAAGGGGATGAGCGACGCCGAGGCGGAAGAAGAGAAGCGCCGTGGAGGCCTCTCTCCATTCCGTGGGCGCATCGTCGCGATCGGCGTGATCAACGCGGACGACGGACGCGGCGCGGTCCTTTACGAGGTGCCAGGCCAGGAACAGCTCGTCACGCGGAAGGACGGAAACCGCACCTTCATCTCGGGGACGGAGAAGTTGATCCTCCAGCAGTTCTGGAGCTACATGAACCGGGACGATCGCTTCATCTCGTTCAATGGCCGGCAGTTCGACGGGCCGTTCATCATGATCCGCTCGGCGATCAACGGCGTGGTGCCGAAGCGCGACCTCGTCGGCCCGCGCTACCACTTTCACCCGAACTGCGATCTGCGCGACGCCCTCACCTTCAACGGGACCGTCAACACGCGCCAGATCCGCTTCAACCTCGACTTCGCCTGCAAGGCGTTCGGCATCTCGAGCTCGAAGACCGAGTCGATGGACGGCCGCGCGGTCGAGACGGCATACCGCGAAGGGCGCTACGAAGAGATCGCGACTTACTGCCTCGACGACGTCCGCGCGACGTGCGAGCTCTACCAGAAGCTCGTGCCGACGATCCTCGTCTGGAACGAGGCATTCAGGAAGGCCGAGAACCTGAATCCGCCAACGGCGAAGCGCAACGAGGATCAGAGCCTGATGGATGCGGTACGCGAGGGATCGGAGGGGCTTGCGGACGCTCTCGAAGGAATGGACGAGAAGGTGGGGCCCGACACGCCCGTCATCAGCTCGAGGCCGTCGATGAAGGTCCTCAAGAAGCTCATCCGCGAAGAAGACGACGAGGAGCTTCCCACGACCGACCCGTTTGCAGACGACAAAGGTTAGGCCGGACGCTTAGCGCGCGACGACCTGGTTTCGTCCACGCTTCTTCGCTTCGTAGAGGCTCTCGTCCGCCGCATCGAGGAGTCCCTGTGGATCGTTCGCGCGTGCGTTCGAAGCGACTCCGATGCTGACTGTGACTCGGAGATCGGGATGCACCTCGCTCCAGTCGTAGTTTTCGATCGCGGCGCGGTACTCTTCGGCCGCGACGGCGGCTCGCTCGACGGGAGTTTCCGGAAGCACGATCACGAACTCCTCGCCGCCGTAGCGGGCTACGGCGTCGGTTCTCCGCTTCCGCTGGAGGACGATCTGCATCATCGTCCTGAGAACGACGTCTCCGATACGGTGGGAGAAACGGTCGTTCACGTCCTTGAAGTGGTCGGCGTCGATCATCGCGACGCTGAGCGGGTGACCGTGCCGCCGGCACCGCTGCATCTCCTCCTCGAGATGCTTGTCGAGGTAGCGACGATTGTTCACGCCGGTGAGGCTGTCGTGAATGCTCAACTCGTCGAGCTCCGCCGCCTGCTTCTCGAGCAGCTCGTACGCGCCTTTCAGATCGTCCTGCTGGCTCTCCAGGAGCGCGTTCGCCCGTGCGAGCTCGACGTTTCGCAGGTGTGATACTTCCTGCTCGTGCCTGACTTTTACCAGGTCGATCTGGGCGGTCAGACTCTCGACCTTCTCCTTGGCGAGCTCGTCGAACACGCGACCGCGCTCCTGGTGATAGTGCCGGAAGTGCTCGAGCGCGTTGCGGTAGTCGCCGAACTTTTCGTAGGCGCGCGCGAGTGCAAAGTGCGCGGTGAATACCTCGCGCGGCACCCTCGCCTCTTCGGCGAGCGCGAGCGCCTGGCGAAGGTTCACGATCGCTTCCTTCTCATCCCCCATGTCGGTCAGGAGAGAACCGAACGCGGTGTGGATCTCGGCCATGACGCGGAGCGAGTCTCCTTCGCGTGCCGCATCGAGCGCCTTGGTGAACGCTTCCATCGCCATGTAGTGTTCGCCGATCTCGACGTAGACCCTGGCGATGCCGAGAAGGGACCAGCCGAACAGCGAGCGGTGTTCTTCGAGTGGAGCGACGAGTGTCGCCGAGCGCAAAAGAGTCGCGAGCGCTTCCTCCCAGTGGCGGAGATTCAGGTGCGCCTCGCCGACGTTCGCGAGAACTCTCGCCAGCATCTCCACGTTGCCGGCGTCGCGCGCTGCCTCTTCGGCGCGCGCATAGATCTCGAACGCCTTGTCGACATCGCCCAGCTCCTCGTGGACGACGGCAAGATAGTTGAGGGCGCGACTCGCGAGCTCGGGCCGCGCGAGCTCGCGGTACCTGGTCTCGGCCTCTTTGAGTTTCGCCAGCGCTTCCTGATAGCGGCTCTGCTGTGTGAGTGCCGCGCCGATCCAGGTCAGCGCGTCGGCTTCGGCCATGCCTTCACCGCCGTTCGCCCGAATGGCTCCCAGCGCGCGCGTCGCGACGCTCTCGGCGTGGCTGTATTCGGCCGCGTGGAAGGCACGCTCAGCCTCGGCGAGAAGCTCCCCGATTCCGCTCGCTGCGGCGACACGATCAGTGTCTTCGGCCAACCTCATCCTCCAGGATCGACTGAACCAGTCTACCCCCATACGGGTCGCATGGAATTCGGGAGTGGCCGCGGCCCATTCACGGCTGACGTGAAGATCGCTGTCGCCATGTCGGGAGGGGTCGACTCGTCGACCGCCGCGTACATCCTCAAGGCCGAAGGGCACGACGTCATCGGCATGTCGATGCAGATGTACGACGCCCTCGGGCGCGGAGAGACCGAGTACGGCGGCTGCTGCACGATCGACGATCTCGCCGACGCCCGAAGAGTCGCCTGGGCGCTCGGCATCCCGCATTTCGTCCTCAACATGGAGCAGGGATTCCGCGCGACGGTCATCCGTCCGTTCGTCGAGGGATATCTCTCCGGCACGACTCCTTCGCCCTGCGTTCTGTGCAATACCCACGTGAAGTTCGCGATGCTCCATCGCAAGGCGCTCGGCGCGGGAGCCGAAAAGGTCGCGACCGGGCACTATGCCCGGGTCTCCCGCGATGCCTCCGGCCGCTGGGAGCTCCGCAGGGCGCGCGATCTTTCGAAGGATCAGTCGTACTTCCTCTTCGAGCTGAGCCAGGAGCAACTTGCCGAGACGCTCTTTCCCCTCGGCGAGCTGACGAAGCCCGAGGTTCGCGAAATCGCCGCCCGCGCAGGCCTTCGCGTCGCCGAGAAGCCCGAGTCGTTCGAAATCTGTTTCGTGCCGGAGAAGGATGGCTACGCGAAGGTCGTCGCCGACGAGGCGAAGCGTTTCGCCGCTGAGGATGGACCGGCCTCCGCTGCCTTCCTCCGCGCGGCGGCGGAAGGAGAGGTCGGCGGAGAGATCGTCGACCTCGCCGGAATCGTCCTGGGCCGTCACGACGGCTACTACAACTTCACGATTGGCCAGCGGCGCGGCATCGACATCGGCGGATTCCCGGAGCGCTCCTACGTCGTCGACATCGACCCTGCGACGCGTCGTGTCGTGATCGGCCCGGCCGAGGCGCTCGAGAAGAGCGAGCTCGTCGCCGAGCGCGTTCACTGGATCTCGGGCGCGCCTCCTCCGGGACCGGTCGAGGTCACGGCCAAAGTCCGCTCGCGTCAGGCGGACGTTTCTGCGCGTGTGGAGATGACCGGAACGGCGACTGCGCGCGTCACCTTCGCCGCGCCACTTCGCGCGGTCGCACCGGGACAGGCAGTCGTCTTCTACGACGGCGACATTTGCCTCGGGGGAGGGTGGATAAGGCGGAATTGAGAATTGAGAACCAAGAATTGAGAGATTATAAATTGGCACCGATAAACAAAACCAATATAAAAACTGTAAGCGGTGATTATTTACGCGACTCATTACGATCTCTCAATTCTCAATTCTCAATTCTCAATTCCGCCTCCACCCGCTTGCACTAAACTTTCTCATCCATGTCGCCACACTCCCGAATCGGTTCGACGTTCATCAGCCGGCCTCCGAAGTACCTCGAGCTCCCGACGGGGTTCGGATTCGAGCATGGCCAGGCGATCCGTCCGTTCACGATCTGCTACGAGACCTTCGGCGAGCTGAACGCCGACCGGTCGAACGCGATCCTCGTCTGCCACGCGCTCTCCGCGAGCGCGCACGCCGCGGGAAAGGTTTCCGCCGAGGACGAGAAGCCGGGCTGGTGGGACGGGATGATCGGCTATGGCAAGGCGTTCGATCTGGAGCGTGACTTCGTGATCTGCGTCAACCTCGTCGGCTCGTGCTGGGGAACCACCGCGCCGGCCACCCTCAACCCCGAGACCGGCAGGCCGTACGGCTCGCAGTATCCGTGGGTGACGATCACCGACATGGTTAGGGCGCAGCGGCTCGTGATCGATCATCTCGGAATCGAGAAGCTCCGCTGCGTCGCCGGCGGCTCGCTAGGCGCGATGCAGGTCTTCATGTGGGCCTCGCTCTTTCCCGACACCGTCGAGTCGATCGTGGCGATGGCAGGCGCCGCCGCGGTGCCGGTCGAAGGGGTCGCGTGGCACATCATCGGCCGCAAGATCATCGAATCGGATTTCCACTTTCACGGCGGCGACTACTACGACAATCCCGAAGCGCTGCGCGGGCTGCAGGTTGCGAGGATGGTCGGGCACATGACCTACCTCTCGCAGGAAGCGCTCGAGCGAAAGTTCGGACGGCGACGGCGACGCGGTTCGAGCCAGTTCGAGATCGACTCGTACCTCGAGTACCAGGGGTCCAAGTTCTCCAAGTCGTACGACGCCAACTCGTATGTCCGCATCCAGGCCGCAATGGACGAGATGGACATCGAGGAGATCTTCGGCTCGCTCGAAAAGGCCTTCGCTCGCTACCGGGGAAAGGCACTGCTGATTTCGTTCGACAGCGACTGGCTCTTCCCTCCTCCGGAAGTGGAGAAGGTCGACGCAGCGCTGAAGACGAACGGGGTCGACTCGACCTACATGGAAATCGTCACGGGCAACGGCCATGACGCCTTTCTCGTCGATTTCCACCTGATAACCCCTCCGGTGCGCGCCTTTCTGGCCAGGCTCGGCGGCGCAGCCGGGCGCTGAAGGCTCTGTCACGCCGAATTTGCCCCCTGGCCCGGAAAACAGGGATTCCCTCGCCTCCGTCCGCTGTTTCCGAATGTCCGAGGTACACCGCGTGAAGGAATCGATGAAAAAGTTCTGGTTGGAGTGGGTCCGCCCTTTCCTGCTCATCGCCCTGGTTCTGGGCTCTCTCCGCTCGGCGCTGGCCGACTGGAACGACGTCCCGACTGGCTCGATGAAGCCGACGATTCTCGAGGGCGATCGCGTCTTCGTGAACAAGATGGCGTACGACCTGCGCTTCCCGTTCACGCTCTGGCGCCTCGCCGAGTGGGACAATCCCAAGCGCGGCGACATCGTCGTCTTCTTTTCTCCCCATGACGGAAAGCGCCTCGTCAAGCGGGTGGTCGGCACCCCCGGCGACACGCTCGAGATGCGCGTCGGACGCCTCTTCGTAAACGGCGTCGCCGCGAAGTACGACCCTGTCGACGACACGATGAAGAAGGCGTACGGCCTTCACGACCCGGAGCGCTACATCTTCTTCAAGGAGAGCGTCGACCACGTCGTGACGCATCCGATCCTGATCGCCCCTGACCAGCTCTCCGTGCGGAACTTCGGTCCCGTCACGGTGCCCGCCGGAAAGTACTTCATGATGGGCGACAACCGCGACGAGAGCTTCGACAGCCGCTACTTCGGCTTCGTCGACCGCCGCCAGATCGTCGGCCACGCGATTTCCGTGGTCGTCTCGGTCGACCGCGACAACTGGTGGCTGCCGCGCACCAGCCGCTTCTTCGACAAGCTGATGTAGCACGGCCGTATACTCGCCACATCTCCAACGCGCGAGGTGTGCCGATGTCCACAGGGCGATTCCGTCTCTCCGCATGCGTCGTCGTCACGGCGCTGCTCGTCGCCGGCGCGGCGATTGCCGAGCCTCTCCCCGTCCGCCGCATCGTCGTGTTCAAGAACGGACTCGGCTTCCTGACTCGTTCAGGTCCCGTCGGGGTTGAAAAGGGCGTCGCGGTGCTCGACGAAGTCCCGACCGCCGCATACGGGACTCTCTGGGTCTGCTTCGCGGACGGTAGCGCCGTCTACGAGATCGTTGCCGAACCGGTCGCCCGGGCGATCGAGCGGCCCGCAACGGGAGTACCCGAGCTCCTGGCCGCGAACTCCGGTGCACAGGTCATCGTGACGCTCCGCGAAGGCGGCTCGGTTAGCGGCTCGATCGTCGCTCTCGAAAAGGCGGAGAGTCCACAGCCCGCGACGATCACTCTCGAGAGTGGAGGGCGCTTCGTCACACTCTCCGCGGCTGACGTGCTGACGGCAAGCTTCGCGTCGCGGCCGAAGTCGACGATCACCGACCGGGAGAAGAGCGAGTTGCTCCGGATACGCACGGACGGCCGCGACGGAAAGCGGGACCTTACCGTCAGCTATCTCACGAAGGGCATCGGCTGGACACCTGAGTACACGGTCGAGATCCGTCCCGAAGGCACGGCTGCGCTCGCGATGCGGGCCCTGCTCGTCAACGACTCGATCGACCTCGCCGGCTCCGATGTCCTGTTCGCCGTCGGGTACCCGAGCTTCACGTTCGCCGAGGTGCCGACTCCTCTCGATGTTCGTCGAACGCTGGCCGAGTTCTTTCAGGAGCTGCGTCGCGATCGGACCGATTGGAACGCGAACGCGCTCGCGAACGTGATGACGCAGTCGGTCGTGTCGCCACGCGGAATGTCGCGCGATGACGAGCGTGGATATGACAGCACGGCCGCAGGGGTCGCCGGAGAAGCGGAGCAGGATCTCTTCCTCTATTCGAAGTCTGGAATCACCCTGAAGAACGGGGAGCGCGCGGCCTTTCCCCTCCTTTCGGCGACGGCGCCTTACATGCACATCTTCGACTGGGAGATCGGAGACGCCTCGACCGTCGACCCGTGGGGCTATCGATCGTCGAGCCAGCCGACGGAGGTGACCGACCAGGTGTGGCATTCGCTGCGGCTCGACAACGCCGGCAAGCTGCCATGGACGACCGGGCCCGCGATCGTGATGGAGCGCGGCACGCCGGTCGCGCAGAACACACTCCACTACACCGCGGCCGGCGCATCCACGCTTCTGCGCCTGACGGTCGCGCCCGACGTGCTCTCCGAGCGCGAAGAGTGGGAGGCGTCGCGCCAGAGCGGCGCGTTGCAGCGCTTCGGGCATCGCTATGATGCGGTGACCATCGAAGGAAAGCTCGACGTGACGAACCGGCGGCGGGAGGCGATCACCCTCTCGATCCGGAAGTCGCTCACTGGTGCCGTGTCCACGACGAGCGACGGCGGAAAGACGACGAAGCTCGCGACACGCCCGAGCGCGGTCAATTCCGCCTCGCGCATCGACTGGAGCATCCCTCTCGCCGCGGGCGAGCAGAAATCGATCACCTACAAGTACGTCGTCTACGTGCGCGACTAGTGAGAAGCAGGGCGAAAGGCGAGAGGCGAGAGGCGCGAGCGATCAGCGACGCGCTGGCGCATTGGGTCGCCCCGGCCTGCTCATCGCCTTTCGCCGTTCGCCTCTCGCCTATTTCGCGATCGGCACTCGAAGGTCGATTCCGAGCACGTACGGGATCACGAGGAACGTCAGCAGCGCGATGATCAGCGTGCAGGCAAGGTCGAGCAGCAGCCCCGATCTCGCCATTTGGCGAACCTTGACCAGCCCGGTTCCGAAGACGATGGTGTTAGGCGCAGTCGCCACCGGAAGCATGAAGCCCGACGACGCAGCGAGCACCGCCGGCAGCATCAGGAAGAAGGGGTGCACTCCGATCGTCGTCGCGACCGCGGCCATCACCGGCATCATCGCCGACGCCGTCGCGACGTTCGACGCCATCTCGCTGAGCAGCGTAACGACGAGACAGATCACGACGATCGTCGCGATTGGCGGCCAGCTGCCGACGAACTCGAGCCGCTCGCCGCACCACTTCGAGAAGCCGCTCGCCTCCAGCGCATCGGCCAGTGCGTAGCCGCCACCGAACAGGATCAGGATCTCCCAAGGCGCCCGCCGGAACTCCTCCCACCCGATCAGGCGTTTCCCTTCACCGGCCGGCAGGAGGAAACCGACGAATGCCATCACCAGCGCGACGGTCGAATCGTTGATCGCCTTCGCGGCGGGAAAGAGGCTCGCCCAACCCGGCAGGTGGAAGCTCGCTCCGATCACGATATCGGCACGGAACATCCAGAGAAGAGCGGTCGCCGTGAACAGCGCGATCGTCAGTTTCTCCGGTCGCGTCATCGTGGACGGCTTCGCGAGCCCGAGCTGCTCGAGCGGGATTGGATCGCCCTTCCCGAGCTTCAAGCCGACGACGAGGATCAGCCAGCAGGCGGGAAGCGCGAGCGCGAGATACGCGAGCCCGAAGATCATCCACTGCGCGAAGCTGATCGCCGGGATCGTCGGGAAGAGCTCCTTGACCGAGCCGAAGAAGATGAGGTTCGTGGGTGTTCCGATCGGCGTCCCCAGCCCGCCGAGCGATGCTCCGTAGCAGACCGCGAGCAGCGTCGCGCTTCCGAGGCGCGCGAGCGAGACGTCATTCGCCGCACCGGGCTCGCCATTGCGCGACCCCGCGGCGCCGTGGACGATCGCAACGGCGATCGGCGCGAGCATCAGCGTCGTCGCCGTGTTCGAGATCCACATCGAAAGCCCCGCGCTCGCGAGGAGCACCGCGAGGACGATCCTCCGCGGCTCGGTGCCTACCCGCCTCAGCGTGTGCCACGCGATGCGTCGGTGCAGTCCCCATTTCTCCACCGCGGACGCAACCAGGAACCCGCCGAGAAAGAGGAACACCGACGAGTTCGCGTAGGGAGCCGCCGCCTGGTCCGCCGTTCGGATGCCGCTCAGCGGAAACACGACGAGCGGAACGAGCGCCGTTAGGCCGAGAGGCAGCGCCTCGGAGAGCCAGAGGAGCCCCATCAGGAGCCCGGTGGCCGCCGCCGTCCTGACTGAAGGAGTGAACGATCCTCCCGTCGGAACGAGAAAGACGAGCGCGGCCGCGATGACGCAGATCGCGGTGCGCCGCAGTGAGATCGTACCGTCCTGGCCTTCGGGCATCGTCTGTTCGGAGGTGCGCTCCGGTGAACCGGAACGCGAGCGTACAGGGGTGCGGGAAAATTACCACACGAACGCAACGAGCCGGCGAGCAAACATCGTCGCCGGCTCGTTTGTATCGATCGGTTGAGCTCAGGGCTCGATCTTGGCGGCGGTTTCTTCTTCGCGAACGGGCGCGCGATAGTCGCACTCTGCGTTGTTGCAGAGCTCGATCTTTCCTTCCTTCTTCGTCTCGTGGAGAAGAAGGTAGGGAGCTTTGCACTTCGGGCAGCTGCGCTGCACCGGGCGCTTGTTGAGCGTGAACTCGCACTTCGGGTAGCGGCTGCAGGAGTAGAACGGCCCGCGCTTGGAGATGCGCATGACCATCTCGCCTTCCTTGCACGTGGAGCACTTCACTCCGGTCGGTTCCGGCGGGTGTCCCTTTGCTCCCATCTTCCTGATGTTGTTGCAGTCGGGATAACCGGAGCAGCTGAGGAAGGGACCGAAACGGCCGCGCTTGAGGATCATCTCCTTGCCGCACTTCTCGCACGGCGGAACCGGCTCGCTGCTCTGCGGCAGGTTGAGCAGTTTCGGGTCCTTCGTGTTCTTGCACTCGGGATAGCCGGTGCAGGCGAAGAACTGCCCGAAGCGCGAGCGCTTGAGCGCCATCGGCTTGCCGCACTTGTCACACACCATCGGCTGCTCGCCGTTCGCCTTCGCCGCGGCCTGCTGCGGAATCTCCTTCGTGTTCTTGCACTCGGGATAATTCGTGCAGGCGAGGAACTCGCCGAAGCGGCCGAACTTGATCGCCATCTTCGATCCGCACTTGTCGCAGATCTCGTCAGTCTCGACTCCCTGGCCCTTCACGCTACGCATCTGCTCCTGCGCGACGCCGAGGTCCTTGTTGAACTTCTTCGAGAAGTTCCGGAGAGCAACGATCCAGTCGAGCTTCCCTTCCTCGATCTCGTCGAGCTCCTCTTCGAGCCGGGCGGTGTAGCCCTCGTCGATGATGTCGCCGAACGATTCGCGAAGAAGGTTGGTCACAAGCGTTCCGAGCTGGCTCGGAAAGAACTTGCCGTCGTCTTTGTAGGTGTAATCGCGAGTCTGGATCGTCTGGAGAATGGCGCCGTAGGTCGACGGGCGCCCGATTCCGTTCTCTTCGAGCGCCTTGACGAGCGTCGCTTCGGTATATCGCGGAGGCGGCTGCGTGAAGTTCTGCTTCGTGTCGAGGTCGCGCAGCGTGAGCGCTTCGCCTTCCTGCATTCGCGGAAGCTTCTTCGAAAGCAGCTCTTCGTGCTCCGCCGCATCCTCTTCTTCGAGGTCGTCCTGGAAGATTGCCAGGAAGCCGGCGAACTTCTGAACCTCGCCGGAGGCCTTGAGGGTCAGATTGCCGCATTCGATCTCGACGTCGGTGACGTCGAAGAGCGCCGGCTTCATCTGCGAGGCGACGGTCCGCTCGAAGATGAGCTTGTAGACGTTGTACTCGTCGCGGGTGAGGTGGTCCTTGATCGCTTCGGGCTCGTACTCGAAGTAGGTGGGACGGATCGCTTCATGCGCTTCCTGCGCCGACTTCTTCGACTTGTAGACATTCGGCTTCTCGGGAAGGATATCTTCGCCGTACTTTCCGCCGATGTAGCGCCGCACGTCGGTGAGAGCTTCGTCCGAGATGCGGACTGAGTCGGTACGCATGTAGGTGATGAGACCGACCTGCCCCTCTTTGCCGAGCTCCTTGCCTTCGTAGAGCCCCTGCGCGATCTGCATCGTCCGCTTCACGGGGTACTTGAAGCGCCGGTACGCCTCCTGTTGCAGCTTCGACGTCGTGAACGGCGCGGGAGGCGACTGCTTTCGCTCCTTGCGCGCGATCTTCGCGACTTTGTACGAGCCCGTCTTCAGACCGGTCTCGATCTCCCGCGCGACCTGCTCGTTCGGAACCTCCGCCTTCTTTCCATCGACCTTCAGGAGCTTCGCGATGAAGGGAGGCGGCTGGGAGGCGTCGAGCTTCGCCGCGAAGGTCCAGTACTCCTCGGGCTTGAACTTCGCGATCTCGTCTTCGCGGTCGACGATCATCTTGAGCGCCACCGACTGGACGCGCCCGGCGGAGAGCCCGCGGCGGACCTTGTCCCAGAGGAGAGGAGAGAGCTTGTAGCCGACGAGGCGGTCGAGAACGCGTCGCGCCTGCTGGGCGTTCACCTTGTTGATGTCGATCTCGCCCGGTTGCTGGATCGCCTTCTGGACGGCGCTCTTGGTGATCTCGTGGAAGAGGATGCGGCGGACCTTCTTCGCGTCCTTGCCGAGCACGTTCATCACGTGCCAGCCGATCGCTTCTCCTTCGCGATCAGGATCGGACGCGATGAAGACGTTGTCAGCTTTCTTCGCCGCGGCCCTGAGCTCGGCGACCACCTTTTCCTTGGTCTCGAGGATGACGTAATCGGGCTCGAAGGTCTCCTCGTTGACGCCGAGGTCGCTCTTGGGAAGATCTCGAATATGCCCCACCGAGGCCTTCACCGTGAAGTCCTTGCCGAGGAACTTGTTGATCGTTTTCGCCTTCGCGGGCGACTCTACGATGACCAGATTTTTCGCCACTAGGAATCCTTCCAGAGCCCGTTTTCAAAAGGAAAACGAGGCTCGACGGGCTTTCGGCAACGGGAGAGCCGCGCCTTTATATTCCGCAGGCTGCCGCCGGCGCAAGGGCTCGAGAGCTCCCGGCACCCGTGGCAGACCCTGCAATCTGCAACGCTGGACTACCCTGTCCGGGAAGCAACGAACGCCGCCCGAAGGGCGGCGTTCGTTCGAATCCGGTGGTCTTGAAGCGATTCAATGTTTCATGCTGCTTGCGAGGCTCTTGGCGATTTCCTGGTCGAGTTTCGCCTCGGCGCGGGCAAAACCCTCGTCGTGCGAAACGAGGGCAAGTAGCTCCAGCTCGGCATCGAGCTTCATCTGCTCGAAGCGGTCTGCACCGATTTCGTCGACCTTCATCGCCCCTTCGGCGATCACGATCACGCGATCGGCGAGGATCTCGGCGTAGCCCCAGGTGAGCACCATCATGTAGTGCTTGTCGCCGACGCGATACGACAGCTCGCCAACCTTGAGCATCGCGAGCATCGGCGTGTGGCCCGGAAGGACCCCGATCTGTCCCCGCACTGCGGGCAGAACGACTTCGTCTACGTCCTGCTCGAGGACCTTCTTCTCGCGCGTGACGAGGGTGAAGTGAATCTTCGTCGGAAGCTCGGCCATGGCTCTACGCCGCCGCGTTCTTCATCTGCTCCGCGCGCTCGAGGACGTCCTCGATCGTGCCCTGCAGGTAGAACGCCTGCTCCGGAACGTCGTCGTGCTTGCCCTGGACGATCTCGTTGAACGCGCGGATCGTGTCGGCGATCTTGACGTACTTGCCCTTGATGCCGGTGAACTGCTCGGCAACGTGGAAGGGCTGCGAGAGAAACTTCTGAATCTTGCGCGCCCGGGCGACGATGATCTTGTCGTCCTCGCTGAGCTCGTCGATCCCGAGGATCGCGATGATGTCCTGGAGGTCCTTGTACTTCTGCAGCACGGCCTGCACCGCGCGGGCGCAGTTGTAATGCTCGTCGCCGAGAATGCGCGGGTCGAGAATCTTCGAGGTCGACGCGAGCGGGTCGACCGCGGGGTAAATGCCGAGCTCTGCGATCTGCCTCGAGAGAACCGTCGTCGCGTCGAGGTGGGCAAACGCGGTCGCCGGCGCGGGGTCGGTGAGATCGTCGGCAGGAACGTAGATCGCCTGGACCGACGTGATCGAGCCCTGCTTCGTGGACGTGATGCGTTCCTGAAGCTCGCCCATCTCCGTCGCGAGGTTAGGCTGGTAGCCGACGGCCGACGGCATGCGGCCGAGGAGCGCCGAGACTTCCGAGCCTGCCTGCGTGAAGCGGAAGATGTTGTCGATGAAGAGGAGAACGTCCTGGCCTTCGGTGTCGCGGAAATACTCGGCGACGGTCAGCCCGGTGAGACCGACGCGGAGGCGCGCCCCGGGGGGCTCGGTCATCTGGCCGTAGATGAGCGCGGCCTTCGACTTGGTCGGGTCGCCCGGAACGACGACGCCCGTCTCCTCGAATTCGAGGTAGAGGTCGTTTCCTTCGCGGGTGCGCTCGCCGACGCCGGCGAACACCGAGAAGCCGCCGTGCTCCTTGGCGACGTTGTTGATCAGCTCCATGATGAGAACGGTCTTGCCGACGCCGGCGCCTCCGAAGAGGCCGGTCTTTCCACCCTTGGTGTACGGCTCGAGAAGGTCGATGACCTTGATGCCGGTCTCGAACATCTCGACGCTGACCGACTGCTCGTCGAACCTCGGCGCGAGACGGTGAATCGGGAGCCGCTCCGTGGTCTCGACAGGGCCCAGGCCGTCGACCGGCTCGCCGAGAACGTTCAGGATGCGGCCGAGCGTGGCGCGGCCGACCGGAACCGAGATCGGGGCACCGCTGTCGATTGCCTTCATGCCGCGCACCATGCCGTCGGTCGGCTTCATGGCGATGCAGCGAACGCGGCTCTCGCCGAGGTGCTGCGCGACTTCGACGACGACGTCGATGGCCACTTTCCCGAGCTCCCCGTTGTCGAGGATTCGCAGCGCGTTCCCGATCGAAGGAAGGTACCCTTCATCGAAGGCGACGTCGATCGCGGGACCGATGATCTGGACGACTCGTCCGACCCGTTCTTTCACTTCTGCTGACATGCACGTTCTCCTTGAGAAGTCTGGCTATTCGAGGGCCTGGGCGCCCGAGACGATCTCGATGATTTCCTTCGTGATCGCCGCCTGACGGATACGGTTGTAGCTCAGCGTCAGGCTGTCGATCATGTCGGCGGCGTTCTTGGTGGCCGCCTCCATCGCCGTCATGCGTGCGCCCTGCTCCGCCGCGGCGGAGTCGAGCAGGATCCTGTAGAGGTGGAACTCGAGCTGCTTCGGGAGCAGGTCCCTGAGGATCTGCTCGGGTGAAGGCTCGTAAAGGTAATCGATCGTCGGCTCGGCAATCTTCGCCCGCGTGATCGGAAGCAGTTTCTCGACGTGAACCACCTGCGAGATGATCGAGCGGAACTCGTTGTACACCGCATAGACCGCGTCGATCCGGTCCTCGATGAAGTCGTCGACGACCATCTTCGAGATCTGCCCGGCGCTCTTGAGCGAGAGCGCCTGAAAAACGTTGACTGCCTGGTAGCGGATCGGGATCGTGCGACGGCGGAAGTAGTCGTTCGCCTTGCGCCCGATCGGGATGAGCGAGACCTCGCTCCAGCCGCGTTCGTGGATCGTGTTGAGCGTCGCCTTGATGACGTTCCCGTTGAACGCGCCGGCAAGCCCCTTGTCACCCGTGACCACGAGAATCAGCACGCGCTTCTCGTCCCGCTCGGCGAGCAGTGGATGCTGTTCAGGGTCGACGCGAGCCGCGACCGAGGCGAGAATCTGCGAGATCGCGCCCGCGTAGGGACGCGCCGACACGATCCGATCCTGGGCCCGGCGCAGCTTTGCCGCGGAGACCATCTTCATCGCCTTGGTGATCTGCTGCGTACTCTTGACGCTTCGAATACGCCGCCGGATGTCGAGTGTGCTGGGCATTACGCTACCGTCGCCACCGCGTCAGGGTTGTCCTTCACCCACTGCTGCTTGAATTCGTCGATCGCGGCCTTCATGGCCTTGCCGAGTTCGTCGTCGAACTTCTTCACCGTCTCGACCCGCTCGAGGAGGTCGCGCTTCTCGTCGGCGATCCACTTGTGCAACGCCGCCTCGAAAGCGAGAACCGAGCCGACCTTGAGGTTGTCGGTGAAGCCCTGCGTTCCCATGTAGACGGAGAACACCTGGAGCCCGACGCGCATCGGCTTGTACTGCCCCTGCTTGAGGAGCTCGACCAGGCGCTGTCCGCGGCTGAGCTGCTGCTGGGTCGCCTTGTCGAGATCCGACCCGAACTGCGAGAACGCGGCGAGCTCGCGATACTGCGCGAGGTCGAGGCGGAGCGTGCCGGAGATCGAGCGCATCGCGCGGATCTGCGCCGAGCCGCCGACGCGGGAGACCGAGAGACCGACGTTGACCGCGGGGCGAACGCCCGAGTGGAAGAGGTCGGTCTCGAGGTAGATCTGGCCGTCGGTGATCGAGATGACGTTCGTCGGAATGTAGGCCGAGACGTCGCCCGCCTGCGTCTCGATGACCGGGAGCGCCGTGAGCGAGCCGCCGCCGTTCTTGTCGGAGAGCTTCGCGGCGCGCTCGAGAAGGCGCGAATGCAGATAGAAGACGTCACCCGGGTACGCCTCGCGGCCCGGCGGGCGGCGGAGCAGGAGCGAGATCTCGCGGTAGGCCTGCGCGTGCTTCGACAGATCGTCGTAGATGCAGAGGGCGTGCTGACCGTTGTAGAGGAAGTACTCGCCGAGCGCGGCGCCCGCATACGGGGCGAGGTACTGCAGAGGAGCGGGCTCCGAAGCCGACGCGGACACGATGATGGTGTGCTCCATCGCGCCGTAGTCCTCGAGAGTCTTCACGACCTGCGCGACGGTCGACTTCTTCTGGCCGATCGCGACATAGACGCAGATGACACCCTTCCCCTTCTGGTTGATGATCGTGTCGACGCCGACCGCAGTCTTTCCGGTCTGGCGGTCGCCGATGATCAGCTCGCGCTGTCCGCGGCCAATCGGGATCATCGCGTCGATCGCCTTGAGTCCGGTCTGAAGTGGCTCGCGGACCGGCTGGCGATCGATGACGCCCGGAGCGATGCGCTCGATCGGGTAGAACTCGGTCGCCTGGATCGGGCCCTTGCCGTCGATCGGCTCGCCGAGCGGATTGACGACGCGACCGATCATCGCGGGGCCGACGGGAATCGACATGATCCGTCCGGTCCGCTTGACCTGATCGCCTTCCTTGATCTCCGAGGTCTCGCCCATCAGGACGACGCCGACGTTGTCCTCTTCGAGGTTGAGCGCGAGCGCCATCACGTGGTGCGGAAGCTCGAGGAGCTCGCCGGCCATGACCCGGTTCAGACCATAGACGCGCGCGATGCCGTCGCCGACCGAGATGACCGTGCCGACTTCAGCGACGTCGAGGCTGCGATCGATTCCTGAGATCTGCTGACGAATTATCTCTGTAATTTCGTCTGCTTTGATATCTACGGCCATATATTCTCCCAAAAAGGTAGACGGAAATCGCTACGCTATTGCGGTTCGAATTTTCTGAATTTGTGCCAGGACCGAGGCGTCGTAGACCTCGCTGTCGACTTCGGCCACGAATCCGCCGAGCAGCGACGAGTCGACCGCGACCTGCAGCTGAACCTGTCGGCCGAGGCGAGCCTCGAGAGCTTTCGTCAGCTCCGACTTCTCGTCTTCGCCCAACTGGTGCGCAGCGCGCACGCGCGCGACGACCGTGTTCGTCGCCTCGTTGATCATCGCGGAAAGCGCCTCGAGGATCGCGCCGAGGTCGTTGATCCGGTCGTTGGCGACGAGGACGTCGAGGGTTCGCAGGCCGAGTGTGCTCAGCGCCAGTTTCGCGCCGATCGCCGCCGCGATCGATTTCTTGATCTTCGCGTCGACACCGGGGTTCTCGAACAGCGTCGAAAGGTCCGGCGATCCGGAACGGGCGATCTCGAATCTCGCGAGCTCGTCGTGAAGCACTCGGGCGGCGGCGGGGGTCGTCACGACCTCCATGATCGCCTTCGCGTACGGCCGTGCGAATCGCCGGATCATGCCTTCGTCTCCTGAATCGCCTTCACGCTGTCGGCGAAGACCCGTTTCCTGTCGGAGTCGGTCATCGATGTCGTCAGAATCTCGTGCGTCTTCTCGGCGGCGAGCTCCCCGGCGTATTCGGTCAGCTCTTTGCGAGCGAGCTTGATGCGCGAGTCGACGTCGCCGCGCGCCTGCGCGAGGATCTTTTCCGCCTCGACGCGTGCCGCCTCGAGGATCTCCGACTTCTGCTTCTCTCCGTCGACCTTCGCGCGTTCGATGATCGCGGTGACGTCGGCTTCGATCTGATCGAGCCGCGCCTGGATGTCGGCGGCGAGCCGGTCGGCCTTCGCGTTCCGTTCCTTCGCTTCCGCCAGCTCGGCGCGGATCTGCTCGCCGCGCGCGGCGAATGCGGACGAGATGGGGCCTTTCAGCAGATAGCCGAGCAGCCCCAGGAAGACGATGATGTTGATCAGTTTCAGCACCCAGGCCGGCATGCCGAAGTAGGTCTTCTCCACGTGCGCGCCTTCGCCGGCGGCTACTTCAGCGTGTTCGCTCTCGGCTGCCAGCGCGAGCACCGGAAGCGCGACGAGCAGCAGCGCAAGGATCAGTAGGATTGCCTTCTTCACAGAGCCCTGCCTACGATTCGCTCGACTGCAAGGCGCGCGAGCGCGCTCACGTCGCCATCGATTTTCTGTCTTGCCGTCGCCACGGCCGACGCGAGCTCCGCGCTCGCGCTGCCGACGATGGCCGCTGCGTCTTTTCGCGTCTTCTCCACGGAGTCGGCGCGATGCTTTGCAGCCTCCGCCTTGAGGGCCTCGCGGAACTCGCTCCCCTGCTTTTTTGCCTGCACGACGCGCGCTTCCATTTCGCGCGTCGCTTCGTTGAAGCGCGCGAGCGCGTCTTCGTGCCGTGTCGCCGCGTTGCGTACGTCCTGCTCCCGCTCCGTCATGACGCGGTTGACCGGCTGGAAGAAGAACTTCCTGAGCACGAGGTACTCGAGGAAAAAGATCACCATGATGGCGATCAGAGACTTGTCGGGCGTGAGGTTGAGTCCCTCGGATATCAGCATACGTTTGGCGCCTGTTTCCTGGGAGAGACGGCGCCGATTGGCACCGATCAGGCTCGCGTAGAGACACCTCTCCGAAGCCGCTGCTGTATAGCACAGCAGTAAGGAGGAATCAACCGAGGGAACGAAGCACGCAACCCCTCGGTTTCTCACGCGGATGAGTGATTCGTACCGCGGAATCCTGAGGCACGCCGACGCCCACTTCGACGAGGTGAGAAATCGTCTCGGAAGGCACCTCGAATGCCGTCTCGGATGCACCGGATGTTGCCACGGCCTGTTCGAGATCGGCGGTGCCGACGTGGCGATGATCGCCGACGCACTGCGCGCCGCCGATCCTTCAGTCAGAGCGTCCCTCGTCACACGCTCACGAGAAATTCTGGAGTCCTTCGACGCTCCGGCGATCCGCGACTGCGACACCTCGGAGAAACAGGCGTTCTTCGAGCGCGCGGGAGACGTTGCCTGCCCTGCGCTGGACGACGACGGCGCCTGCAGGATCTACGAGAATCGTCCGCTCATGTGCCGGACGTTCGGGCTGCCGATTCGCGAAGGACGCGACTACCTCGGGCAGGAGTGCGAGCTCAACTTCGTCGAAGCGCTGCGAGACGAAAAAGAGTCGGCCGCGTGGGACCTTGAATGGGAGGACGCCGCCGGACCCGACGATCAGTTCTCGATCCCGGAAGCGATCATTCTCGCTTCACTTTTCCTCGACTGACGAGCAACGCCCGACAACTCAGTGCGCTGGTGGTTTGGCAGGGCCGGGAGCCTTCGACGCGTCCTTCACCATCACACAGTTGCCTTCGAAGATCGCGCCTTCCTCGATGATGAGCGCGGGGGTTTCCAGGTCGCAGTAGACCCGGCCGTTCCGGTGGATCTCGATCCGGCCCGTCACCTTGATCTTGCCACGAACCGTCCCGCTGACCGCCACGCTGCCGACGATGATTTCGCCTTCGATGTTCGCGCTGTCTCCGACGATCAGCTCGTTCTTCGAGATGACCTTGCCGATGAAGCGCCCGTCGATGCGCATCGTGTCTTCGAATTCGAGCTCACCACGAAACGTCGACCCGCGGTCGAGGAACCCGTTCAGCTCGCCACCCTTCTTGCTCACGCTCGTTTTCCTCCCGTCAGGCTCTCGAACAGCCTGATCAGTTCGTCCTCGTTCGAGAATGCGACCTGGATCGTCCCTCCACGCTTCTTCCTGTGGATTTCGACTCGCGTGCGGAGCGACTTCTGCAGCCGCTCTTCGGCGTCGCGGGTAAAGACGTCCTTCTGCGCTTCTGCTTTCTTCGGCGCCGCGGGCTTCGGCGAAACGATCGCCTCCGTCTGCCGCACGCTCAGATCGTCGCGCACGACTTTCGCCGCCAGCTCTTCCTGCTGCTTTGCCGTTTGCAGCGATAGAAGCGCTCGCGCGTGGCCCATTGAAATCTGCATCGACGCCACGAGCTTCTTGACCGCGTCGGGAAGTCGGAGCAGGCGCAACGAATTCGCCACGGTCGACCGTTCCTTGCCGACGCGCTTGGCGACTTCCTCCTGTGTAAGGCCGAACTCGTCGTGGAGCTGCTGGTACGCGAGCGCCTCCTCGATCGGGTTCAGGTCTTCGCGCTGGATGTTCTCGATCAGCGCGATCTCGAGCGCGCCGAGCCCGACGATCGGATCTTTGACGATCGCGGGGACTGTCGTTAGGCCGGCGAGCTTCGCCGCGCGGAAGCGGCGCTCTCCCGCGATCAGCTGATACTTGTCGCCGTTGCGCGTGACCAGGAGAGGCTGGACGATTCCGTGGGAGCGGACGCTCTCGGAAAGCTCGCGAATGGCCGCGTCACCAAACGTCTTTCGCGGCTGGTAGGGATTCGGCGTAATCGACTCGATCGGCAGCTCGAGCGCCGATCCGCTGTGGCCGACCGGCTGCGCGTCCTTCTGGGGAATCAGCGCACCGAGTCCGCGACCAAGCACCTTCTTCGCGCTCTTACTCACTGGATCACCACCTCGAGTTTTCTTGTAAACTCCTGAGCTAATTGAATATATGCCTCGCTACCTCGTGATTTCACGTCGTAGAGAAGGATCGGTTTCCCGAACGAAGGCGCCTCGGCCAATCGCACGTTCCGTGGGATGACAGTGTCGAAGACCTTCTCGGCAAAGAAGTTGCGGATCTCTTCGGCGACCTGGCGCGACAGATTCACCCGCTCGTCGAACATCGTCAGGATGATCCCAGCGATCTCGAGTCCGGGATTGAGCGTGTCACGAACGCGATCGACGGTATCGACGAGCTGCGACACACCTTCGAGCGCGTAGTACTCGGCTTGAAGCGGAACCACTACCACGTCCGCTGCGGTCAGCGCATTGACCGTCAGGAGGCCGAGGGACGGCGGACAGTCGATCAGCACGAAGTCGTATTCGTCGCGGATCGTATCGAGGGCGCCCTGCAGTCGATGCTCTCTACCGTCAATTTCGGAAAGTTCAAGGTCCGCTCCGACGAGATCGATCGACGACGGCGCGATGAAGAACGTCGGCAGCCCGCCCGTCTGTACGACTCCGTGAATGTCGTGCCCTTCCACGAGAACGCCGTACATCGACGGGATTCCGCTCTTGGGAAATCCGGTCCCTGACGTTGCGTTCGCCTGGGGATCGAGATCGATGACAAGCGTCCGCTTTTCAAGGGCAGCCAGGGCGGCCCCGAGGTTGACGGCGGTGGTCGTTTTTCCGACGCCGCCCTTCTGATTCACGATCGCGACGACAATACCCATCTTCTCACCCGGCAAAACGAAGTACGACGAGGAAGTTGTCTTCCCCTCGCGGGAGCCTGTGCGCCGTTTCGAGAGGAAATCCGGCGAGCCGCGGCGGCTCGGGAGAGCGCTCGAATAACGCGACACGCCCGTCCGCGGTGAGTTTCTCGCGGACCATCGGAACCCACTCTTCGGGGTGCCCGACGGCGCGCGACGTCACCAGGGAGAAGCGGATCTGCGGATCGAGCTTCTCGAGAGCGCGCTGCAATCTATCACCGTGAACTACTGAATTCAACGCGCAGACGCGCACCGCGTGCTTGAGAAATGCCCACTTCCGCTGGTCTGCTTCGACGAGGTGAAAGCGAGCATTCGGGCTCACGATCGCCATCGGAATTGCCGGGAGCCCCCCTCCGCTGCCGAAATCGAGAACTTCTCCTTCGGGCCGCAGAAACTCCGCCGCGGCGACGGCCTCGGCGATGTGCGCGTCGATGTTCCTCTTCGCTTCGGGGCCGACGAGATTGATCTTCGCGGTCCAGCGGAGGAGCTCGTCACGATAGGTTCTGAGCGCTTCGTCCCGATCCAATTGAGTTCCTCAGTTCGTAGCGCAGGCTCATCCGGAGGACGGCGACGGCCGCCGGAGTGACCCCGGGGATCCGCGCCGCCTGCCCGAGGGACGAGGGCTGCACTTTGTTCAACTTCTCGACGACTTCGGTCGAAAGTCCCGGTCTCTCGAAGTGGAAGCCGACCGGAATTCGGAGCGCTTCATCGTCGCGGACGCTGCGAGCTTCCCGCTCCTGCTTCTCGATATAGCCAGCATAGCGGGCGCGATTCAAGACTCCCTCGAGCTCGTCGTCGGGCAGCGAGTCGCGCAGCCCGGCGAGATGTGCAAGCTTGTCCGAAGCGCCACAGTGCCTGAAGAACGCCTCCACATCGAGATCGGGACGCGAAAGGAGTCGTGCGACCGTCGTAGGCCCGGTGATCGAAACGCCCAGCGGGTCGAGCCATTCCAGGGTCTCGCGGTCGGGTTTCAGCTCCTCCCCCTCGAAGGCACCCTGCGCGGCAGTCGTACGCTCGAGCCGCGACGCGACGCGGCGGAGCCGCTCGGTGTCGACGATTCCTAGACTCTCGGCGAGGCCGGTCAGTCGTTCGTAGACCGAATCGCAGCCGAGGAGGAGCCGGTACTCGGCTCGCGACGTGAACATCCGGTACGGTTCTTCGGTGCCGAGCGTCACGAGATCGTCGACCATGACCCCGGCGTAAGCGCAGTCCCGGCCCAACACGAAGGGGTCTCGCCCTCGAACCTGCTGAACCGCATTGATGCCGGCAAGCAGGCCCTGTGCCGCGGCTTCCTCGTAGCCGGAGGTTCCGTTGATCTGTCCGGCGAGAAAAAGACCACGGATGCCGCGAACCTGCAGCGACGCATCGAGTTGCTGCGGATTCGCGAAGTCGTATTCGACTGCGTAGCCGTAGCGTGCGATCTCGGCGTTTTCGAAGCCCGGCATCGAGTGAACGATGGCGTCCTGAACGTCCGCCGGGAGCGAGGTGGAAACGCCGTTGAGATAGAGCCAGGGGTGCTCGAGACCTTCCGGCTCCACAAAGATGAGGTGGCGCTCCTTGTCGGCGAAGCGGACGACCTTGTCTTCGATCGACGGGCAGTAGCGGGGCCCCGTGGCCTTTATCTGTCCCGAGAACATCGGGGCCCGGTGGAGGTTGCGCCTGATGACGTCATGCGCTTCAGCGCCGGTCCAGGTCGTCCAGCACGCGACCTGGGTAAGAGAGATCCGGTCGGTGAGAATCGAGAACGGTCGCGGGACTGGGTCGCCTGGCGCGAGCTGCAAGCGCGAATAATCGACGGAAGAGGCTAATACGCGAGGGGGCGTTCCGGTCTTCAGGCGGCCGAGCTCGAGCCCGGCGGCACGAAGCGAGTCAGAGAGACCCTCGGCCGACGGCTCGCCGAATCGCCCTCCGACAGTTTTTTCCTCGCCAGAATGCATGAGCGCTCGCAGAAAGGTTCCGGTCGTAACGATCGCGGCGCGGGTCTCGAGCCGCGAACCGTCTCCCAGAATGACCGCGGAGACGGCATCCTGTCGGTATTCGATCGACCCGACGGTCGCTTCTAGGATCGTGAGAGTCGGCTCCGCGGCGAGGATTCGCTGCACGGCAGCCGCGTACAGGTCGCGGTCACACTGGGCGCGCGGGCCCTGGACGGCGGGCCCTTTCGATCGGTTGAGGACTTTGAACTGGATCCCCGCCGCGTCAGTCGCCTCACCCATGAGTCCGCCGAGGGCGTCGATTTCTTTGACGAGATGACCTTTTGCGAGCCCCCCGATCGCCGGGTTACACGACATGCGGCCGATCGCGCTCCGGATCATCGTGACGAGCGCGACACGCAACCCGGCGCGCGCAGCGACGCGCGCGGCTTCGGCGCCGGCATGTCCGCCGCCAATCACGACGATCTCGAATCGACCAGAGTCAGGCATCGTTCCACGTGGAACAGCCTTGGGAACGAGCGATGTTCCACGTGGAACGTCTTCCACTACTTGCCGATGCAGAAGCGACTGAAGATCTCCCGGTAGATCTCGTCGCTCGAGATCGCTCCGGTCAACGCGCCCAGGGCCATCGCCGCACGGCGGAGGTCGGCAGCAATGAACTCCTCGCTCGCCCCTGCCCGGAGTGAGAAAAGCGCTCCCTCCAGCGCTTCGGCAGAAGCTTCGAACGCTCCCCGCTGTCGTTCGTTCACGACGGTGGGCGACTCCTCGGCGGTCGCGTACCGCCTCTTGACCTCGCTGTCGAGTCGCGCAAGCAACTCCGGCATTCCCGTTCCGACGAGCACCGAGACCGCATCATCGACTCCCGTTACCAGGTCGCCTTTGGTCAGAATCACGATCGGGTCGCGCAGGCGCCCAAGCTCGGATCGATCGTCTTCCGTCATCCCGCGCCGGGCATCGACGAGATAGAGGACGAGGTCCGCCAGCTCCGCGGCCGCGCGCGCCCGACCGATCCCGATCTCTTCGATCGCGTCGCCAGTGTCGCGCAGCCCTGCCGTATCGACGAAGGTCACCGGAATCCCACCAAGGTCGACCGTCTCCCGAAGGAGGTCGCGCGTCGTTCCAGGGATCGCCGTGACGATTGCCCGCTCGGTACCACAAAGAAAATTGAGCAGCGTCGATTTTCCTGCATTCGGTAGCCCGAGGATCACGGCGGTCAACCCGGCCTGAATCGCGTGACCTCTCGTCCAGGTCGCGGAGGTTGCTCGCACCTCGCTCAGGAGTGACTCGAGCAGAACCTCGGCTTCCGCGCGACCAACGAACTCGTACCCTTCCTCCGCGAAATCGAGAGCCGCTTCGAAGCGCGAGACGAGATCGAGCAGCGTCGCACGCATCGCCTCCGCCGCGCGACTCAGCTCTCCACCGAGGTTCCGAAGCGACAGTCGCGCCTGCATCGACGCCCTCGCGTCGATGAGGTCGACCACCGACTCCGCCTGAACGAGGTCGAGCTTCCCGTTGAGCACGGCACGCTCGGTGAATTCTCCCGGCTCGGCCAACCTCGCGCCACGCCGGCGAACGACGTCGAGGAGCCTGCCCACGAGAAACGCACTGCCGTGCAGGCTCACCTCGACCAGGTCGTTGCCGGTGTACGAAGCCGGAGCGCGATACGCGATCACGACCGCGTCGTCGATCGATTCGCCTTCGTCGCGGAGAGAGACGTGCGTTGCACGCCTCGACTCGAGCTCTCGCCCGGCGAGCGCCCCGACGATCGCGATCGCGTCAGGGCCGTCGATCCGCACCACCGCGATCGCGCCACGCCCGAGCGCCGTCGCCGGCGCCACGATCGTGTCGTGCCCGATGGCGCCGCTCACGACTCCGCGGAGGCGCCGGAGGTGCCGGGCTGCTTCGGGGCAATCACGACGCGCTTGTAGAAGCCTTCGCCGCGCGAGTAGGTTTCGACGTCGGCATCGTCACGCAATACCATGTGGACGATCCGTCGCTCGACGGGAGACATCGGGGGCAGAGTCTTCTCGCGCCCATCCTCACGAACGACATCGGCGAGCTCTCTGGCCTGGCGCTCGAGATCCCCGATTCGCTTCTCGCGGAATTCGCCACAGTCGAGCTCGACGGTCTTCCCGCTTGTTCGAACAATAAGTGTTTTGTTTGCAATAATTTGCAAAGAATCCATCAGTTCGCCATGGTGAGCCATCAGCTTCCCGGCGTCGCGACCGAAGAGTCTGGCCATCAGCTTGTCTTCGGCCTCCTCCACGCGCGCGTCAAGCAGAAACCCGCAGCGATCGAAGAGATCCTCGAACCAGACGCGGAACTCCTTCGCGAGAGGTGCCTCGTTATCCGGGAGCGGCGGGGTTGGCCCGGTCTCGAAGATCGGCTCGGGCTTTTCCTCGCGTGGCGCCCGATTCCTGTCTCGGCCGCCACGATCTCCACCTTCTCTTGGGCGCCGGTCATCGCGCCCACCACGATCGCGCCCGCCGCTGCGGGGGCGTCGTTCGCGAGTTGGCGCCGCGAGCGCGGGAGGGATGTGCGTGGGCGGAGCATCGGCCCGATTCCCGATGTCGTCTTCCCACGCCTCGATCACGACGCGCCGCGTCCCGCCGAGAAAGCTCCGCTTTTCCACGACGACGTTATGCGCGAGCCGGAAGCGCTCCACGCCGAGAGCCTCGGCCGCGTGGTCGAGCGCTTCCTCGACGTTCTTTCCTTCGAATCGCCGGAGAGCCATTCAGCGCACCTCTAGTTGCCCGTCTCGATGGGGTGTGTCTTCCACCACCGGTTCGTCAGAATCTGCTGGATGATCGACAACACGTTCTGCACCAGCCAGTAAAGGACGAGCCCGCTCGGAAAGTCCTTGAAGATGAACCCGAAGACGAACGGCATGATCATCAGAACGCGTGCCTGGACCGGGTCGACGGTCGTCGGGGTCAGCTTCTGCTGGATGACCATCGTGATAGTCATCAGGATCGGCGTCAAGTAGTAGGGATCCTTGCTCGAGAGGTCGTGAATCCAGAGAATCCACTCCGCTCCGCGCAGCTCGATCGCCTGGGACAACAGTGAATAGAACGCCCAGAGGATCGGAAGCTGGAGCAGGATCGGGAAGCACCCGCTCATCGGGTTGATCCCCTCCACCTGGTAAAGCTTCATCATCTCTTCGTTGAGCTTCTGCCGCGCTGCCGGGTCGGTCTTCGCCTTCTTATGCTTCTCCCGGAGCGCGTTCACCTTCGGCTGAACCTGCTGCATCTTGCGCATCGAAACGATGCTCTTGTGCTGCAGCGGGAAGAGGACGAGCTTGATCCCGATGGTGAGGACGACGATCGCCCAGCCGTAGTTCTTCGTGAAGCCGTTGATCCAGACGAGCACGTAGAGGAGCCCGCGCGCGATCGGACTGAACCAGCCGAGGTGGAGCGCCGACTCGAGCCCGTAGGCTTCGAGAAGGTCTGCTTCTTTGGGCCCGAAGAACGCCTTGCCGTCGACGACGCCTTTCGTCGCGTTGACGCCCGCGAGAAGCTCTTGATGCGGCCGCGCCTTCGCGTTCGCGGCCGGAATGTCGAGCCGCCTGAAGAGCACGCCCGCGGGCTGCGTCGACTGAATCGCCGTGAGAAAGTAGTTGTCCTCGAGCCCCACCCACGCGGCATTGCCGTCGATGATGTGGAGCTTCGCCGCCTTCTCTTTCTTGATGAGCTCGATCTTCCCGTCCTGAACGAGAACGCCGTTGCCCGCCACCACGAACCGATTCGCTTCGCCGGTCTCGACGTCGTGAATGCCCGGCCCGATCATCGCCCTGTAGCTTCCGTCGAAGCCCCGCGTCTCGATCCTGAACGAGAACCGGTAGCGGTCGCCGAACTCGAACCGCTTGACCAGCTCCCTTCCCTTCTCGTCGGAGATCCGATACTCGAGGGTTCCTTTGCCGTCGACGATGTTGTTGGTCGCGACATAGAGGCCGTGGTTTGCCAGCGCGTTGAACGAGGCGTCGGAGGTCTCGAGAAAGAACGGGTGATACCCCGTCGCCGCCTTACGAACCAGCTCTACGCCATGCCCGTCGTGCTCGAAGTACTTCTTGAGGCGGAACGAGAGGAGCTGCGCGCCGCGATTCGAGAAGACGGCGTGCACGTCGGAGGTCTCGACGGTCACGGTCTCTTCGGTACTGGCAGTAAGCGCGACGAGAGCCGGCACGCCCGCGGCCGGAGCCGACGCGATCGACGGCGCCACAGGCGCGGGCGCACTCGCCGCCCTGGGAGCTGCCGTTGCAGTCGAAGCGGGCGTCGACGAGGTTACGACCGGAGCCGGTTTCTTTGCCATCTCCGGAAAGAGCTTCGGCACGAGAAGCGAGTAGAGCCAGAGGAACAGCAGTGATAATCCAACGGCGACGAAAAGGCGTTTTTCCATTTCAGGGAACGGGGTCCCATCCTCCAGGGTTGAGTGGATGGCAGCGCAGAAGCCTCCGCGCGCCGAGCCAGGTTCCGCGCATGATGCCGTATTTCTCGATCGCCTGCATCGCATAAACCGAACAGGTCGGCTCGAAGCGGCACATCGGAGGCAGCACCGGTGAGATGAAGCGCTTGTATCCGCGAAGCGCGAGAACCGCAAAATCGCGAGGGATCGTGTTGAGGGAGCTCACGTCGCTTCGCCCCGAGAGGCCGCGCGCTCGAGCGCGCGCCCCAGGTCGGCGGAGAACTCGAGATACGGCGCATCGACGGCCGACGGCTTGACGTTGACCACGATGTCGATCTTCTTTCCTGCAAGAGGGGGATGGAGCCGGGCGCGGCGGTACACTTCCCTCACCCACCGCTTCGCCCTGTTCCTGGCGACCGCTTTCCCCAGCTTCTTCGTGACTGTGACGCCAAGTCGCGGCTGGTCGCGATCATTGCCGCGAACGAAGACCACGACGAAGCGGCCGTGCGTTTTTGCGCCGTTCTCGTATGCGAGGAGAAAGTCTGCCCGCTTCTGAATCCTCCCGGAGCGAGGAAGCCCCTCGGAGGGTCGGACGCCGGCAAGCGGCGCGGCCATAGATGGTGTGCCGCCGAATCAGACGCTGAGACGCTTGCGGCCCTTGCGACGACGGCGCGACAGGACGGCGCGGCCATCCTTCGTGCGCATCCGCTCGAGGAAACCGTGAGTCCGCTTGCGGCGGCGATTGTTGGGCTGGAACGTACGCTTCATGGTTAACTTCCAATCTGCTATAGAGTTAGGACAAAATGGGGAGTATAGACACAGCACCCCGGCCGGTCAACCGACCGGATGAGCACGCCAAACGCCACGTACAGGGCCACTATTCCACGAGCAGGAGGTTGCCACTGCTGAATCGCTATGCTATTCTCCCCGACCCTTTACCAGCTTTCGATTTTCCACAATTGTGGAAAAGCTGTGGAATTACAAAGGCTTAGCTAGCAACACCCATCATGAACCTCTGGGACCAGGTGCTCCGGCAGCTGCAGGCCGAAATCCCGGGCGCCGAGTACGACGCCTGGTTGAGAGATACCGAGCTTCTGGCACAAAAAGGCGAGAAGCTCGAAGTGCGCGTTCCCACCGACCGCACCGCCGTCGAGATCTCCAACCGCTTCGGTCCCCGGATCCGGGAGATCCTCGACGAGATCGCCTCGAAGCGAACGAGCGCCAGCTTCGTGGCCGATGCGTCGTCGCAACCCTCCTTTCCTCCCGAGCGATCACAATCGCCATCTCCTTCCCCTGACTCTGACTTCATTCCGTCGGTATTCAACCCGAGATACAAATTCGAGACCTTCGTCCAGGGCCCGTCGAACCAGCTGGCATACGCCGCGTCGCTATCCGTCGCGGAGAGCCCCAGCGGTTCGTTCAATCCTCTGTTCATCTATGGCGGTGCCGGTCTCGGGAAGACTCACCTGATCCAAGCGATCGGTCACCAGCTCCGCGAACGCCGGCCGTCAATGAAGGTCGTCTATATGTCTGCAGACACCTTCGTCAACGAGCTGATCTCGTCGATTCGGTACGACAAGATGGCGCACTTCCGCGAGCGGTATCGATCCATCGACGCTCTGCTGATCGACGACATCCAGTTCATCGCCGGCAAGGAGCGGACGCAGGAAGAGTTCTTCCATACCTTCAATGCCCTCTACGAGCACCAGAAGCAGATCGTCTTCACTTCCGATGCTCCGCCGCGCGACATCCCGACTCTCGAAGAGCGTCTCCGTTCGCGATTCGAGTGGGGACTGACGGCCGACATTCAGCCTCCCGATCTGGAGACGAAGATCGCGATCCTCCGGAAGAAGGCCGAAGAGAAGCGCATCTCCTTGCCGAACGAAGTCGCGATGTTCATCGCCGAGAGAGTGCGATCGAATATCCGCGAGCTCGAGGGTCACCTCAACCGCGTGACTGCGTACGCATCTCTTTCGGGCCACACGATCAACATCGATCTGACGAAAGAGGCGTTACGGGATCTCCTCGCGAAGGAAAACAAGCCGATCTCCTCACAGGAGATTCTCCGCGTCGTCGCGAACCACTACGGGATCAAGGTCGCGGAGATGAAATCGAAATCGAACGCGCGGCCGATCGCATACCCGCGCCAGATGGCGATGTATCTCTGCAAGACCCTCACCGATCTGTCGTATCCGGAGATCGGGAAGATCTTCAACAACAAGCATCACTCCACCGTCATCTACTCGGTCGAGAAGATCGAGAGGCTGCGCGAAGAAGATCCGGCGGTGAGCAACACCCTCGACAACCTCGCGAAGCATTTCCGCTGATCGAGCGCGACGCTCTCATGCGCGTTCGAAACAATCCTCCCGACGAGCTTCGCAAGACCCTGTCGAATCCGGTGCTAAATGCTGCGGAAATCGAGAGGCACTTCACGATGCCGCGAAGTGCCTGTGGAAAGACGGGCTCCGCGAGTCGCCTTTTCCGCGACGATTCCCACAAGCGGCGTGGCGAAGACTGCTATACTTTCGAGTCACTTACGGGCGATTCGAATTTTTCCGCGCTCTCTTCTTCTACTACTTCTGCTTTAAAAAGAATCTAGGTTTCCAGGAACTGATCGATGGAATTCACCGTTACGAAATCGGACCTGCAAAAAGAACTGCAGCTCTGCCAGGGCGTCGTCGAACGACGCTCCACGATTCCGATTCTTTCGAACGTGCTTCTCAAGGCGTCGAAAGACCGGATCGAGCTCGCCGCGACCGACCTTGACGTCACGCTGCAGACATCGTGCGGCGCCGCGGTCAAGCAGCAGGGAATGGTCACCATCGACGCTCGACGCTTCTTCGACATCGTTCGATCGCTTCCCGAAGACGACGTGAAGATCAGCCTGGACGAGAATTACTCGGTTCAGGTCGAGTCGGGATCCGCGAAGTTCCGGATCCTCGGCCTTCCCGCCGAGGACTACCCGACGCTGCCGAAGGTCGACCGGTCGAAGGCGATCTCCGTCGACCTGCAGGATTTGAAGACGATGGTCGAGAAGGTCATCTTCGCGATCACGCACGAAGAGACGCGGTTCCAGCTCAACGGCGCGCTGTTGAAGCTCGCTGACGGCAAGATGGAAATGGTCGCGACGGACGGGCATCGCATGGCGCTGGTCACGATGCCACTCGGCGGGGCATCGCAGGATCTGACGATCCTCATTCCCCGCAAGGCGCTCAACGAGCTCCTGCGCCTCGACGCGGGGGAAGACGGCGGGATGAAGTTCGGCACGTCCGAGAATCATCTTTTCTTCGAGGCCGGCGGCCGCTGCCTGATGGCGCGCATGATGGACGTCAACTTCCCTAACTACATGGAAGTCGTCGCGAAAGACAACGACCGTCGCGTCACGGTGACACGCGAGCGTCTCCTCTCGAGCATCAAGCGCGTCTCCCTCGTCGCGAACGAGCGCACCCGCGCGGTACGTTTCGACTTCGCCGCGGGCAAGCTGACGGTGTCCTCGACCAGCGCGGAGCTCGGCGACGCGCGCGAGACCGTTCCCATCGAGTACACCGGCGCGCCATTCCACGTCGGGCTCAACGCGAGCTACGTGGCCGACTTCCTGGCGGCGGTCGACACCGACTCGGTGGCGCTCGACCTCAAGGACGAGAACAGCCAGTGCATCGCGAGGCCGTTAGGCGGAGAAACGCTCGCATACGAGTACGTCTACATCGTGATGCCGATGAGAATCGGCTGATCCGGCGTTGATCCTTCGAGCGCTCGCGACGCGGAACTTCCGCAACCTCGAAACGGCGAGGCTCGAATTCGATTCCGACGCGAACGTCTTCGTCGGCGCGAACGGCCAAGGGAAGACCAATCTCCTCGAGGCCATCTACTTCGTCTCGACGACGAAGTCGTTCCGGACGAACCGGGTCGCGAATCTCGTCCGCTTCGACGCCGACCACCTCTTCGCCGAGGCGATCGCCGAGGCCGACGGAATCAGGAAGACCCTGTCGGTCGGACTCGACGCGTCGTCGATGAGAAAGCGGGAGCTTCTCGTCAACGGGCAGAAGACGCCGCTCGATCAGTACGTCGCGCAGCTTCCGGTCATTGCGTACTCGTCCGCGCGTCTCGAGATCATCCGCGGCGCGCCCGACGAGAGAAGGCGCTTTCTCGATCGCGGAATCGCGTCGCTTCGCCCCGGCTACATCTCCGCGCTGTCGAAGTATCAGCGCACGCTCGAGCAGAGAAACGCGCTTCTTCGTGCCGTCGCCGAAGGTGACGAGAGGGAGTCGTCTCTCGACGCGTGGGACGCGGAACTGGCGTCGACCGGTGCCGTCGTCGCTTCGGCGCGGGCCGAGTTTGCGACGATTCTCGCCGTGGAGTTCTCGAGGATCGTCGAAGAGATGAACTATCACGTCGACGCGCTCACGCTCCGCTACGAGCCGTCCGGCCCGTACCTTGGCGATCGCGACACGATCGTTTCGGCTCTCGCCGCAAACCGCCGCCGCGAGCTCGGCGCGGGCTTTACGCTCCAGGGTCCGCACCGCGACGACCTGGCCTTCAGAATCCTCGGACGCGATGCCGCGGAGGTCCTTTCGAGCGGCGAAACGAAGGTGACCGTCCTTTTCCTGAAGCTCGCGCGGGTGGCGCTCTACCGCGAGAGAGTCGGGAGGAAGCCGATTTTCATCTTCGATGATGTCGATGCAGAGCTCGATCTCATTGTAATTGAGAGACTTATGGCGTTTCTCAGACAAGGGGTCCAGCTGTTTGCGAGCTCGGCCAAGGGCGAGGTCCTCTCGCGCCTCTCGCTCGGGCGCCACCTGAGGATTCCGATCGTCGGCGGACACGCCGGGACACCCCTTTCCGGAGGGGTCCCCGAAAGTGATTAAAGCCTTCTCCGGGAAGAATTTCCTGTCCTCGCGTCCTGTTCTTTTCCGCGTGCGAATCAGAGGGATTCTTCTACCGGAAATCGAGGGCTGAAACGCCGTCGTTTCCAGTCGCGTTCGCGTCCGGAAGTCTCCTGGAGAACCACCTAACAGAATAGCGTGCGCGGCGAGAGCCGCGGCGCCTTGAGTGCGCCTTGTATGTCGGAAAACTACACAGCAGAAGACATTAAAGTTCTTAAGGGGCTCGATGCGGTGCGCAAGCGCCCCGGCATGTACATCGGCGACGTCGACGACGTCGCGGGCCTTCACCACATGGTCTACGAGACCGTCGACAACGCGATCGACGAGTGCATGGCGGGGTACGCGACGCGCGTGCAGGTGACGATCCATCCCGACAACTCGGTGACGGTGGAAGACGACGGGAGAGGCATCCCCGTCGACATGCACAAGGAAGAGGGCCGCTCGGCAGCGGAAGTCATCATGACGGAGCTGCACGCCGGCGGAAAGTTCGACAACAACTCGTACAAGGTCTCCGGCGGTCTTCACGGCGTCGGCGTCTCGGTCGTCAATTTTCTCTCCGAGTGGCTCGAGCTCGAGATTCACCGCGAAGAGCAGATCTGGGTGCAGAGCTACCGCCGCGGTAAGGCGGTGGCTGCGCTGAAGAAGGCCGGCCGCACCAAGAGCCGCGGAACGAAGGTCACCTTCAAGCCCGACCACGAAGTCTTCTCCGTGCTCGAGATGAACTTCAACACGCTCTCGCAGCGGATGCGCGAGCTCGCGTTCCTCAACTCGGGAGCGAGGATCTTCATCCACGACGAGCGGACCGAGACCCGCCAGGAGTATTTCTACGAGGGGGGCATCAAAGCCTTCGTCGAAGATCTCAGCAAGACGAAGGCGCCGATCCACGCCGAGCCGATCTATCTCCGCGAAGAGCGCGACGGCGAGACGGTCGAGATCGCGCTGCAGTGGAACGAAGGCTACAGCGAGAACGTCTACGCGTTCACGAACACCATCAAGAACTCCGACGGCGGAACTCATCTCGAGGGCTTCAAGCTCGCGCTGACGCGGACGATCAACAAGTACGCGGAAGAAGAGAACCTTCTCGCCCGCACGAAAGTCTCGATCGAGGGCGACGACATCCGCGAGGGCCTCACCGCCGTCGTCTCGGTGAAGATTCGCGAGCCCCGCTTCTCGTCGCAGACCAAGGACAAGCTCGTCTCCTCGCACGTGAAGACCTGGGTCAGCCAGGTGTTAGGCGACCGTCTCGGCGAATACCTCGGCGAACACCCCAAGGAAGCGCGACGCATCATCGAGAAAATCGTCGATGCGGCAACGGCGCGCGAAGCTGCGCGACGGGCCCGCGACCTGACGCGTCGCAAGGGCATCCTCGACTCGGGATCGCTTCCCGGAAAGCTCGCCGACTGCCAGGAGCGCGATCCCTCCAAGGCCGAGATCTTCTTCGTCGAGGGTGATTCGGCAGGCGGCTCGGCCAAGCAGGGGCGCGACCGCCGGTTCCAGGCGATCATGCCGCTCAAAGGGAAGATCCTCAACGTCGAGAAGGCGCGGCTCGACAAGATGCTCGCGTCCGAGGAGATCCGCCTCATGATCTCGGCGTTAGGCACGAGCATCGGCAGCGACGACTTCTCGATCGAGAAGCTCCGCTACCACAAGGTCATCATCATGACCGACGCCGACGTCGACGGGTCGCACATCCGTACGCTGATCCTGACGTTCTTCTACCGGAACATGCCGGAAGTGATCCGTCGCGGGCACCTCTACATCGCGCAGCCGCCGCTGTTCAGGGTCGTGCACGGCAAGAGCGAGGAGTACGTCAAGGACGAGAAGTCGCTCACGCGCATGCTCCTCCGCCGTGTTGCCGCGTCGATCGACCTCCGCTCGTCGAGTGGCGCGATCGAGGCGACCGCGATCGAACCGCTGCTCGAGCTGATGGAAGAGTACCGGATGCACATGGGCAAGCTCGAGGCGCGCGGGATTCCGCGCGTCGTGATCGAGGCGCTTCTCGCCGCCGGGCTCACGGACCACGATGCGCTCCAGGACGCCGACCGGCTCGAAGCGGCGCGCGCCGCCCTCGAGGCGGCGCAGCTCCAGCACGTGACGGTCGAGCGCGACGAAGAGCACGAGATGTCGCGGATCTGCATGTTGGCGAGCCGCAACGGCTCCTCGCGGGCGATCGTCGTCGACTTCGACTTCGTCAGGCAGCATGAGTTCATGGAGGCGGGCCGCATCCGCGAGGCGATGGCTGCAGCGGGAGGCGGCGGGCCGTGGGTTCTGTCGCACAACGAAGAGTCGCTCGAGACAGGTGACGTCGACGTGCTTCTCGAGCGGGTGTACGAGCTCGCCAAGAAGGGTCTCACCATCAACCGATACAAGGGCCTCGGAGAGATGAACCCGGAGCAGCTCTGGGAGACGACGATGGATCCCACGAAGCGCCAGTTGCTCCGCGTCGTCGTCGACGACGAGAACGCGGCCGACGGCGTGTTCACGCTCCTCATGGGCGACCTCGTCGAGCCGCGCCGCCAGTTCATCGAAGACAACGCATTGAACGTCAGAAACCTCGACGTCTGAGGCAGCGGGCAGAGCAACACGATCCCCGCCCCGGAACCGGAAACCAGAGAGCATGGCTGAAGAGACACTGAACGAAATCAAAGGCCCGCAAGTCAACATCCAGGACGAGATGCGCAAGTCGTATCTCGACTACGCGATGTCGGTCATCATCGGCCGCGCGCTTCCCGACGTGCGCGACGGCCTCAAGCCGGTCCACCGCCGCATCCTCTACGGGATGTACGAGCAGGGGAACACGTCGACCAAGGCCTACAAGAAGTCGGCCCGCATCGTCGGCGACGTCATGGGCAAGTTCCACCCGCATGGCGACAGCGCGATCTACGACTCGGTCGTCCGCATGGCGCAGGACTTCTCCATGCGCTATCCGCTCGTCGACGGCCAGGGAAATTTCGGGTCGATCGACGGCGACAACGCCGCGGCGATGCGTTACACCGAGGTCCGCCTCACGAAGCTCGCCGAAGAGCTGCTTCGCGACGACATCGACAAGGAGACGGTCGACTGGGTGCCTAACTACGACGGCTCGCTCGTCGAGCCTTCGGTGCTTCCCGCGAAATATCCGAACCTTCTCGTCAACGGATCCTCCGGCATCGCGGTCGGCATGTCGACCAACATTCCGCCGCACAACCTCGGCGAGATCATCGATGCCTGCCTGATGGTCATCGACAACCCCGACGCCACGGTCCCCGAGCTTATGAAGGTGCTGCCCGGGCCCGACTTCCCGACCGCCGGATTCATCCACGGCATCGACGGGATCGTCTCGGCGTACAAGGAAGGCCGCGGAATCATCCAGATGCGCGCGCGCGCCGAGTTCGAGCCGATGGAGAAGGGAGACCGGCAGGCGATCATCGTCACCGAGATCCCGTACATGACGAACAAGGCGAGGCTTCTCGAGAAGATCGCCGAGCTGGTCAAGGAAAAGAGAATCGAAGGGATCAGCGACCTGCGCGACGAGTCGGACCGCACCGGCATGCGGATCGTCATCGAGCTCAAGCGGGGAGAGATCCCCGAGGTCGTGTTGAACAACCTCTACAAGAACACGGCCATGCAGTCGACGTTCGGCATCATCTTCCTCGCCATCGTCGACAACCAGCCGAAGGTGCTCTCGCTCCCCGAGATGCTCCGGCACTTCCTCGATCACCGGAAGGAGATCGTGGTCCGCCGCACGCGGTTCGATCTCGACAAGGCGAAGGCGCGCGCCCACATCCTCGAGGGGCTCGTCAAGGCGCTCGACCACCTCGACGAGGTGATCGCGCTCATCCGTGCGAGCAAGACGCCGGAAGACGCCCGCAACGGCCTCGTGTCGCAGCTCGATTTTTCGACGCTGCAGGCGCAGGCGATTCTCGACATGCGACTCCAGCGCCTGACCGGGCTCGAGCGCGACAAGATCGTCCAGGAGTATCAGGAGATCCTCGCGCTGATCTCGCGTCTCGAGGCGATTCTCGCTTCGGAGAAGCTCGTGCTCGAGATCATCGCGAACGAACTTCGCGACATCAAGGAAGCCTACGGCGACAAGCGGCGCACGGAGATCATCGCCGAGGCGAGCGACATTTCGATCGAGGACATGATCCCCGACGACGACATGGTCATCACGGTCTCCCGCGGCGGATACATCAAGCGCTCGCCGCTCGCGCTCTACCGCGCGCAGGGACGCGGCGGCAAGGGACGCCTCGGGATGACGACGAAGGAAGAGGATGTCGTCGAGCATCTCTTCGTCGCGTCGGCGCACTCGTACATCCTCGTATTCACCGACCAGGGTCGCCTCTACTGGCTCAAAGTGCACCGCGTGCCCGAGGTCGGTGCCGCGGCGCGCGGCAAGGCGATCGTGAACCTGCTGCAGTTGCAGGAAGGGGAGCAGATGCGCGCCCTCCTGGCGGCGAAGGACTTCACTGAAGGCAAGTACGTCGTCTTCGTCACGCGCAAGGGGCGCGTGAAGAAGACCGAGCTTGCCGCGTTCTCCAACCCGCGGGCAAACGGCATCATCGCGATCGACATCAACGCCGGGGACGACCTTCACAGCGTCGAGCTCTCCGACGGTGACTCCGACATCTTCATCGGCACGCACGAGGGGATGGCGATCAAGTTCCCCGAAGACGATGTGCGCGAGATGGGTCGCGGCGCCGCGGGCGTCAAAGGCATCACGCTGGCAGATGACGACTTCGTCGTCGACATGGCGGTTCTGCGACGCGACGTGCCGGGCGAGATCCTGACGATCACGACCGGCGGCTTCGGAAAACGCACCGGTCGCGACGAGTACCGGCTCCAGAGCCGCGGCGGCAAGGGCGTAAGGAACATCCGGACGACCGACAAGAACGGGAAGGTCATCGGCATCTCCTACGTGACCGAGGAAGAGCAGATTCTTCTCATCACGGAGCAGGGAAAGATGATCCGGACGAGCTGCGCGTCGATCCGCTCGGTCGGCCGCGCGACGCAGGGCGTCCGTGTCATCAACATCGACGAGGGTGATGTCGTCGTCGCCGCCGTCAAGGTCGTCGAGAAGGAAGACGAGACGATCGATGCCGCGGTCGAAGGCGACGAGACGACGCCGTCGCCCGAAACTGCCGGCCAGGGTGGCGACGAGCCAGTGAACTGACCCGCGTCTCAGAGCAAAGGAACCGATCTGCAGGGGCACGGCACGCCGTGCCCCTGCCTGTTTCTGCCTCCGTTTCTCGCCGGTTCCTCGAGTCGCTCATGCAAGCGGCCCCTCACTGCCATTTCCGAAGGCGCGGTGTAGAATGCGCCGCAGTTTTCTCCGGAGGAAACATGCGCGAGCTGCTCAGCAAACAGAATCTCGATTACATGGACCGCGCCCGCGAGGTTGCGGAAAAGTTCGTCAGGCCCCGCGCCGCGGAGCTCGACCGCACGGGCGAATACGGATGGGACATTCTCGAGGCGCTCAAGAAGTACGAGCTCACCGGAATCTGGATTCCCAAGGCGTACGGCGGGCAGGGGGCGGGAGTGCTCGATCTCTGCCTCGTCGTGGAGCAGCTTGCGCGCGCGTGCGGCGGAGTCGGTGTCGCGTACGCGGTCAATGCCCTCGGTTCGTTCCCGATCATGCTCAACGCGACCGAGGAGCAGAAGCTCAAGTACCTTCCGTCGATCGCGAGCGGCGACAAGCTGATTGCCTTCGCGCTGTCGGAGAAGGCCTCGGGGTCCGACGCGGGAAGCCTCCGCACCACGGCGATCAAGGATGGCGGCGACTTCGTCATCAACGGCGACAAGAAGTGGAACACCAACGGCGGCCAGGCGACGATCTACTCCGTGTATGCGCTGACCGATCCGTCACGCGGCATGCGCGGCATCTCGGGCTTCATCGTCGAGCGCGACACTCCGGGCTTCAAGCTCGGCAAGCGCGAAGACACGATGGGCATCCGCACGGTGTCGGTGCACGAGCTCCACTTCAACGACTGTCGCGTGCCGGCGTCGCAGCTACTGGGTGGCAAGGAAGGCGACGGGTTCAAGAACGCGATGATGACGCTCGACCGCGCGCGTCCCGGTGTGGCCGCGCAGGCGCTTGGTCTGGCGCAGGGCGCGCTCGAGTGGGCGCTGCGATACACCTCGGAGCGCAAGCAGTTCGGCCAGACCGTCATGTCGCACCAGGCGATTCAGTTCATGCTGGCCGACATGGCGACGCAGGTCGAGGCGGCGCGCCAGCTCGTCTACACCGCGGCGAAGGTCATCGACTCCGGCGCGAAGAACGTCAACAAGATCGCCGCGATGGCGAAGGTCTTCGCGACCGACACCGCGATGAAGGTCACGACCGACGCCGTGCAGCTCTTCGGCGGCTACGGATACTGCAAGGACTACCCGATCGAGAAGTACATGCGCGACGCGAAGATCACGCAGATCTACGAGGGAACGAACCAGGTGCAGCGTCTCGTGATCGGCCGCGCGCTCACGCGCGAGCTCAAGGAGTACACCGGCCACCTCGACTGCATCGTCGAGCACTTCGCGGAAGGGAGCGAGCCGGCGGCGTCCGGCGAATAGCGGCGATCACCCTGGCGGCGCGCGTCGGTCAGCGACCGCGCCGCCACTGCCGCGCCTTCACCCACTCGAAAACCCCGCTCACCGCCCCCGCGGGAATCCAGCTGTCGCCGCCGCATTTCGGACAGCGGTTCCTGAAGGGAGGGTTCTTCCCGCAGTCGGGGCAGACGATCATCACTTCGATCGGAGCGCGCGGAGTCGTTTTCCGCGCCGCGACGAGCGCGTCGAGCAGCGCGTCGAGCTCCACGATCGCTTCCGAGAGTCCCGCCATGGTGATGAGCTCTTCCCGCGTCAGACGCGCACGACGTCGAACTGCTCGTGGTGCAGGTTGTCGTCGGGCTTGAGCACGAGATGGACGCGAAGCGACCGCTCCACGTCGGCGAGGATCCCGTGCTCGTCGCTGCGGACGGCCTGATAGATGTCGGGATTCACGCGAACGATGACTTCCTGCTCCTCCTCGAGGTCGCGAAGCTTCATCAGCTCGCGCCAGAGCTCCATCATCACGGTCGTGTTCGATTTCACGCGTCCCGAGCCGCCGCAGTAGGGGCACGGCTGCGTCAGCGAGCGCTCGAGGCTCTGCCTAACGCGCTTGCGCGTCATCTCGATCAGGCCGAACTCGGAGATCTGGAGCACCTTCGTCTTCGACCGATCCTTCCGGATCTCCTTCTGGAGAGCCTCGTAGACCTGGTCGCGGTTCGTCTGGATCTCCATGTCGATGAAGTCGGCGACGATGATGCCGCCGAGGTCGCGCAGGCGGATCTGGCGGACGATCTCCTTCGTCGCTTCGAGGTTCGTCCGGAAGACGGTCTCCTCGAGATTCTTCTTGCCGACGTACTTCCCCGTGTTCACGTCGATCGCGACGAGCGCCTCGGTCTGGTTGATGACGATGTAGCCGCCCGAGCGCAGCCAGACCTTCGACTTGAGCGCCCGCTCGATTTCCGGCTCGATCCCGAACTCGTCGAAAATCGGCTCTTCGCGCCGGTAGAGCCTGACGCGCGGGACGAGCGCCGGCTGGATCTTGTCGAGGAACTCCACGATGCGCTGGTACTGCTCCACGGAATCGACCCAGACCGTCTTGAAGTCGGGCGAGAGGACGTCGCGGATCGTGCGGAGCACGAGATCGAGATCGTGATGGAGCGCCGTGGGCGACGACGCTTTCTCCGCGCGACGCTTGATCTCCTCCCAGAGGCCCGTGAGGTACTTCTGGTCCGCGCGGAACTCTTCTTCGTTCTTCCCTTCGCCGGCCGTGCGGACGATGAAGCCGCCGGGGCCGGTGCGGATCTGTTCGAGGATCTCTTTCAGGCGCGCGCGCTCGGTCTCGTCTTCGATCCTGCGCGACACGCCGATGTGGCTCACCGTCGGCATGTAGACGAGAAACCGCCCCGGCAGGGTGATGTGCGTCGTGATGCGCGCCCCTTTGCCGGCGATCGAATCCTTGGATACCTGAACGAGGATCTCCTGCCCCTCGCGCAGAAGGTCGGCGATCGAGGCCTCGGGGCGCGGAGCCTGGTCCTCGAAATGGAGCTCGTCGCCGTGCTCGGCGTCGTACTCCTCGAACTCCTCGATCACGTCGGAGACGTAGAGGAACGCGTCGCGTTCGAGCCCGACGTCGACGAACGCCGACTGCATTCCGGGGAGCACCTTGGTCACGTGCCCCTTGTAGATGTTGCCGACGACGGTCCGCTGCTTCTGCCGCTCGACCCAGAGCTCGACGACCTGCCCTTCGTCAATGACAGCGATCCTCGACTCGTGGTTCGTCGCGTTGATGACCAGTTCCTGAGACATTGGCGTGATTCTAATTGAGAATTGAGAATTGAGAATTGAGAGAGGGCGTAACCGACTGTCTGCAGTCGACACCGGCTCGACGCCAGTCGGTTTCGGGACCTTCGCAAAGCGAGGGGAGGAGCCGAGGCGCATCTCTCAATTCTCAATTCTCAATTCTCAATTCCGCCCGGAATGGGTGATCAGACCCGTGGAATCATCCACCCCCCCGGGCGGTTAATGCGGCTTGACTTGGCGGGGAGCGCTCTGTTACGTTCCGCGGCCGCCAACGATGTTCCGGCATAGCTCAGTTGGTAGAGCAACGGACTGTTAATCCGTGGGTCGTAGGTTCGAGTCCTACTGCCGGAGCCACTTCGATGACAAGCCGAGCCCGGGGAGACCCGGGCTCTTTGCTTTGCGCCGCATGGGGGAGGTCGCCGACGGCCAGGCCCGGGATGCGGAAATGCCTGGCTGCTTCCCGTGGCGCCGCACAAATTCGAATTCGGGAACAATCCGCGACCCCTTATGATGAGCGGTCCGGGCTCCAGCCGTCCCGACGCGTGCATCGACCCAAGCCAGACGCCTCGGAGTGAGGCTTCGCGGCGGGACCGTGAAGCCTGCTCAGAGGCACGACGACGGAACGTCCCGAGGGGAAGTCGCCCCGGAAACCCGAGGTGCAGATGTCGAACGAGATCGCGGTAGTCACAGGAGCGGGGGGCTTCATCGGAAGCCGCCTTGTCGCGCGGTTGCTCGACGACGGAGTCGACGTCCGGGCGCTGGTGCATTACGGCGTCGACGGCGGGAACGGCCTGCTCGGCGGCCTGAGCGCGGCGCGCCGCCGGTCCCTCGACGTGCGGGCCGGCGATCTTCGCGACGCTGACTGGGTGCGTCGTTCGCTGGTTGGAGCTGGTCGCGTTTTCCACCTCGGCGCGATCGTGAGCATCCCGTATAGCTATCGCAGCCCGCGGGACGTCATGGAAACCAACGTCGTGGGAACGCTGAATGTTCTGGAGGCGGCGCGCGATGCCGGCGTACCTCGCGTAATCCAAACCTCCACGAGTGAGGTGTACGGATCGGCGCAGGTCACCCCGATGAGCGAGAGTCATCCGCTCTCCGCGCAATCGCCTTACGCCGCCACGAAGATCGCTGCCGACCAGCTCGCGCTCAGCTGGTTCCGAAGCTTCGAGCTCCCGGTCTCGATCGTGCGTCCGTTCAACACGTACGGCCCGGGCCAGTCGGCGCGCGCCATCATCCCGACGATCATCACCCAGGCGCTCGCCGGATCGTCGGTGCGGCTCGGTTCGGTCACGCCCACACGCGACTTCAACTACGTCGACGACACGGTGTCGGCGTTCGTCGCCGTGTCCGAGGCCGCGGCGGCGGTCGGTGAAGTGTTCAACGTCGGCACCGGGGTCGAGACCTCGGTTGGCCGGATCGTCGAACTGGTGAGCGCGTCGCTGGGAAAGGAGCTCACCGTCATCACGGACGAGGAGCGGGTACGACCTGCCGGCAGCGAGGTCAATCGCCTGCACGCCGACGCGACGAAACTTCGCCACATCTGCGGATGGGAGCCGAAGGTACCGGTGGCGGAGGGCATCACCCGCACGGTGGCGTGGATCCGCGAGAACCCGCAGCGGTTCGATCCCGGCAGGTACGCGGTATGAAAGGCCGGCAATGAGGGTTCTCCTTCTCGCGGGCGGTCGGGGACGCCGGCTGGAGCCCTACACCGCCATTCTCCCGAAGCCGCTCGCGCCGATCGGCGAGCTGCCGATCATCGAGATCATCGTGAGGCAGCTTCATCGCGACGGCCTAACCGAGGTGGTCGCTTCGATCGGTCACCTCGGCGAGCTGATCGTGGCGTACTTTGCGGCGAGGCCGCTCCCGCGCGGGCTCTCGCTCACCTTCGTCCGCGAGACCGAGCCGCTCGGAACCGCGGGCCCGCTCTCCCTCGTCGCCAGGCCGGGCGAGTCCCTTCTCGTGGTGAACGGCGATGTGCTGACCGAGCTGCGATTCGACCAGGTCGTCGCCACCCACGAGCGCGAGAAGCCGGCGATGACGGTCGCGGTGAATCGTCGCGGGTTGCCGATCGAGTTCGGCGTGGTCGAGGCCGAAGATGGCCGCGTGTCGTCGATACGGGAGAAGCCGGTCATCGAGCACGACTGCTGCATGGGGGTGAACGTGTACGGCCCGGAGGCGATCGAGATCGCGAGCCGCGGAGGCGCCGTCGACTTTCCCGACGTCGTCAATGAGTTGCTCGGCCGGTCGCTCGCGGTACGGACTCATCGCTTCGACGGTTTCTGGTGCGACATCGGGCGCCGCGACGACATGGTGCGCGCGAACGAGGAATTCGAGCGCCGGCGCGACGCGCTGTTGCCCACAGGCGAGCTGGAGGCGATGTGAGGCTGGTCGTCGTGGGACTGTCGCCCAGCATTCACCTGGCGAAGGCGATCTCGATGCTCAGCGGGCTCGACTGGGACGTTCATGTCGTCGCTGCGGCCGACCTGCCGTGGATCGACGATTTCGACAACTGCACGATTCACCACCGTTCCAGAATGTACGCACCACTCGCGGAGACGCGCACGAGGCGGGTCGTGGTGCATCCGCCGCACGTCCCGCCGGGAGGTGACCTGCGCGCCGGCGCGGCCGCGATGCTGGCGGAGCTCATCGACGAACTGCGCCCCGACATCGTCCACTCGCAGGAGTTCCAGCAAGGCGCCTATCTGACGCTCGAGGCGCGGAGGCGATGCCGCAAGGCGTTCCCGCCATGGATCGTCTCGAACTGGGGAAGCGACATCTACTTCTACGCTCGAGACGCAGTCGACCGAGCAGTGGTCCGCGAGGTGCTGGCTCACGCAGACGGCTACTGGGCGGAATGCGTTCGCGACGTCGCACTGGCGCGCGCCGAGGGCTTCCGTGGGATAACCCTTCCGGTGCTGCCGATCGCCGGCGGCTACGATCTCGCGGCAGTCCGTGCGCTGCGTGCTCCGGGACCCACGTCGAAGCGAACGGCCATCGCGGTGAAGGGCTACCAGCATCGGCTGGGCAGAGCTCTCAATGCGCTCGACGCCGTCGACATGTGCGGCGACCTTCTCGAGGGGAGGGAACTCATCCTCTACGCGGTCTCAAGCGAGAGCGTGGGCGAGATGGCCAGCCAGATCGCAGCGCTGCACGGCGCTCGCCTAACCATGATGCCGCGGGTGCCGTACGACGAGATCCTCCGAATGCAGGGGAGAGCCCGGGTCGCGCTCGGCGTGAGCATGAGCGACGGAATCAGCACCAGCTTTCTCGAGGCGCTGCTGGGCGGCTCCTTCCCGGTGCAATCCTCCACGGGGTGCGCGCGGGAGTGGGTCGTCGACGGCGAAGGTGGTCTCCTCGTCGATCCGACTGACGTTGCCGCGATCGCACGCTCGCTGCGACGGGCGCTGACCGACGATGCGCTCGTCGATCGCGCAACTCTGGAGAACGACCGGGTGATCGAAGCGCGTCTCGATGCGGGGGCGATCCGTGCGGCGACGATCGCGGGCTATCGGAGGGTCGTAGCCGCACGGGCCTCGAATGTCATGACGGGGGCCGAATCGTGAACGCGACCGTCATCGTCATCGGCGACGACTCGCTGGACATCGCACTCTCCTCCGAATCGATCGCGGCGGATCCTTCGCTCGCGGGCGCGGAAGTGTTTCGTCGGCCGCTGTCAGACCCTCACCCCTGGAGCGCCGCGGCGGGCGAGTCCCTGATCTTTCTCCGCGCTGGCGACCGTCTGCTCCCCGGCGCCGTAGCGGCGATGTTAGGCGCACTTTCGGACTGCGGGGCCGCGGTCGGCGCGCACAGCCTCGCCGGTCGAGGAGGATGGGGCACCGACGTCGTGCCTCCGGCGCTCGCCACACTCGCCGACCTTGCCGATGTCGCGGTCGACGTGCCGTTCGAGCTGTCCGCGATCGGCGCACGGCGAAGCGCCCTCCCGGCCTTGCTGACGCCTTCGCCCGCCGCGCCCGGCGGCGAGGTCGCCCTGCTCTGCGCGCTGTTGGAGCGAGCGCGTTGCCGCACGATCCACGACGTGGTGGCCCAGGTGCGGATGCGCCCGGTTCATCACGGTGATCCCGAAGGAGTGCTCGAGCGCCTTCGCGGCGTGCTGCACGGCCCGCTCGGCGCGGACGAAGTCGTGGCATCGCGTGTGAGGCGGCGCGCGCTCTGTGTTGCGTACCTCGAGTCGCCGCCGACGGTCGCTGAACGGTTCCGGCCCGATGAGTGGTGGTCTCCCGCGGGGCGGAGTCCCGAACCTGCCCGGTTGCTCGCGATCGTGCGCGACGTGCACTGGGTCGCGGCACGGCTTGCGGAGGTACGCCACGTCGCCGAGGTCGGATTCGACGGAATCGTCGCCGAGGCTCCCGCCGACGCCGTCTCGGTGCTTCCTCCCGACGTCAACAACATCCTTCTCACGAACGAGTCGCTCCACGCGATGGTCGCCGAGCTGAGCGCCACCGTACGCTGGTTGCATGACGAGGTTCGTGTCCGCGACGAGTCGCTCGCCGGCACCCGTGTGCGGGGGGTGCCCGTCGAGCAGACGCGCAGCCGCGAGCTGGTCAGGGAGCTGTTTCGACGCACCAGGCGGCACCTTCGGCGGCTGTCGCCGGAAGGATCTGCGAAATGACGAACGCGCCTCTCGTGTCGGTGATCATCCCGACCTGGAACCGCTGCACCTACCTCGCAGAGACGATCGACAGCGTACTCGCCCAGGATCACCCCGCGGTCGAGGTTATCGTCGTGAACGACGGGTCGACCGACGCCACGGCTGAGTCGCTCGCGCGATACGAGGGGAAGATCACCGCGATCCACCAGCCTAACAGTGGTCAGGGGGCGGCGGTAAACCGAGGTTTCGCCGCCGCACGCGGGGAGTACCTCACTCTCGTGAGCGACGACGACCCGCTGCTTTCCGGTGCGTTGTCGCAGCTGGTCGATGCGCTCGAATGTGAACGCGGCGCCCTCGTGGCCTACCCTGACTGGGCGATCATCGACTCGGAGGGAGCGCGGACCGCCCTGATCACCGGCTTCGAATACTCGCTCGTCGACATGGCCAGGCACCATCTCTGCTATCCCGGTCCCTGCACATTGTTCCGCCGTGGCGTGCTCGACCTGGTCGGAGGCTGGGACACGAAGTGGCGGTGGGTGGCGGACTTCGACTTCTGGTTGCGGATCGGACTGCATGGACCGATGGTGCGAGTTCCGAAGGTGCTGGCCACCTGGCGGCGTCACGATGAAGCGGCGACCCGGGCGGCGCCTCGTCTCGCGATGGCGCGGGAGCAGGTCGCCGTGATCGAGGCGTTCTTCGCGCGGACCGACCTGCCGCCCGAGGTGCGTGCGGTCGAACGGGAAGCCGTCGCTTCGGCGTGGGCCGTGGCGGCGGTCATTGCGCTGGAAGGGCTCGAGCCTCTCGGCGTGCCGCGCTTCCGGGTGAGCGACCGCCTCTCGCACTACGTCGAACGGCCGCTTCCGGTGATGCGCACTCGCAACACCGAACAGCTGGCGTCGCGCCTCGAGGAACTCGAGGCGCTGGTGCAGACGCACGCGAACGACCGCGCCACGATGCGCCGTCACATCGAAGTCCTGGAACGCCACCTTGCCCTCTTCGGCGTCTACCCGGGGGAAGTGAACGTCGATGAGTGAGCGGCTCCTCGTCGTCGGCGGAACGGGAATGTTAGGCCACAGGCTCGTGCTGGAGGCCTCGCCCCGGCTCGAAACGTGGTGGACGACCCGTGGAGACGGCGGCGCCGCCCGCAACGTTCTCCCCACGAGCCGTTGCCTCGCGCGAATCGACGTCACCGCGCCCGGGCAGCTGGAGAACGCGCTCGATTCCGTCAGGCCGACAGTCGTGGTCAACTGCGCCGGCACGGTCAAGCAGCGAGCAGACGTGAGCGCAGGCGAGATGATCCGCGCGAACGCCCTGTTCCCGCACGCGCTGGCGGACGCGTGTGACGCGATCGGCGCGCGCCTCGTGCACCTCTCCACTGACTGCGTCTTTTCCGGCTCCGAGGGCGACCGGCCTTACGGCTACGACGAGAACGCGGTTCCCGACGCCGCCGACCTCTACGGGCGCAGCAAGTTGCTCGGCGAGATCGACCGGCCTGGGCACCTCACGATCCGAACTTCGATGATCGGCCCGGAGCTGTCGCGCCATACGGGGCTTCTCGACTGGTTTCTTCGCGCCTCGCCGCCGGTCGCAGGATACCGCCGTGCACGTTTCACGGGACTGACCACGCCCGTGCTGTCGCGTCTGCTCATCCGCCTGGCGATCGACCAGCCTCGGCTCGTAGGGGTGTACCACCTCGCCGGCCCCGCGATCGACAAATGCTCGCTGCTTCTGATGCTCCGAAACCGCTTGCGACCCGGCGTCGACGTTCGTCCCGACGAGACGGTGAGCATCGATCGCAGGCTCGACGGACGCCGTCTTGCCGCCGCGGCCGGAATCGCCGTGCCCTCGTGGCCCGAAATGATCGACGAGCTCGCAGAGCTCGCCCCGAACGGGAAGGAACTCGAATGATCGAAGGGAAACACGTACTCGTAACCGGTGGTACCGGATCGCTCGGGCGAACGCTCGTGAAGCGCCTGCTCAGCGGCCGGGAAGGGCTTCCGGCGTCGGTCACCGTCTTCTCGCGTGACGAGGCGAAGCAGGACCAGTTCCGCCAGGAGCTGATGGGCACAGGCGTGTCGACCGACGAGGTGATCTACAAGGTAGCCCGCGACCGCGTCCGCTTCAGGATAGGGAGCGTCACCGACCGCTCCTCGCTCGCGGTGGCGATGAGGCCGGCACAGATCGTCTTCCATGCGGCGGCGCTCAAGCAGGTGCCGAGCTGTGAGTACCAGCCGGTGGAAGCGGTGCGGACCAACATCGACGGCGCGGCCAACGTCATCGACATCATCGCCGCCGAGCGGCTCGCGGTGGAGGTCGTCGTCGGAGTCTCCACCGACAAGGCGTGCAAGCCGGTGAACGTAATGGGGATGACGAAAGCGATCCAGGAGCGCGTATTCGTCGAAGCGAACCTTCGCGTTCCCGGCACCCGCTTCGTGCTCGCGCGCTACGGGAACGTGCTCGCCTCGCGCGGCTCCGTGATTCCGCTGTTTCACCAGCAGATCGCCGCGGGCGGACCGCTCACCATCACGACTCCGCTCATGACCCGTTTCTTCATGAGCCTCGAGCAGGCGGTCGACACGGTGCTCGAGGCGATGCGCCACGCCGCTCCGGGCGAAATCGTCATTCCACGCGTCCCGTCGGCGCTCCTGGTCGACGTGGCGGCCGCGCTCATCGGCGATCGGCCGGTCGAGGTGCGCACGATCGGCATCCGTCCCGGCGAGAAGGTGCATGAAGCTCTCGTGTCCGAAGAAGAGGCGTCCCGCACGCTCATCCGGGGCAACTACCTCGTGATCTGTCCGATGCTGCCGCAGCTTCTGCGGGGAGAAGGGACGCCGTGGGAAGGGGGCGAGTACGCGTCATCGACCGATCTTCTGGACGTCGACGGCGTGCGCCGAATGCTCGAAACGAACCGGCTCCGGATCGAGGACCTGCCGTTCAGCCGCGCCGAGGAGCTGCTCCGATGAAGATCATGACGGTGCTCGGCACGCGGCCCGAGATCATCCGCCTTTCAATTCTCATCGAGCGGCTCGACCTGGCCGTCGATCACGTTCTCGTCCACACCGATCAGAACAGCGACCCGATGCTCTCCCGGCAGTTTTTCGAGGAGTTAGGCGTGCGCGCCCCTGACCATCACCTTGGGCTCGCGCCCGCCTCGCTCGGTCACCGGATCGGGCAAGTGCTCGCCGGCGTCGACGACCTCCTGCGGACCGAGTCACCCGACCGGCTCGTTCTGCTCGGCGACACCGACAGCGCGCTCTGCGCACTCGTGGCGAAACGGTCGGGCATTCCTGTGGTTCACCTCGAGGCCGGCAACCGCTGCTTCGACGATCGGGTTCCCGAGGAGGTCAATCGCAGGGTCATCGACCATTGCAGCGACCTGCTGCTTCCCTACACGGCTCGAAGCCGCGAGCATCTGATCGCGGAGGGGATTCCGTCGAGCCGGATCGTCGTGCTCGGCAATCCGATCAACGAGGTGATGCTGCGTCACGCCGGCCGCCGGAACGCAAGCGACGTGCTCGAGCGGCTCGGGCTCGAGAGAGGCGGATACGCGATCGTCACCGCGCATCGCCAGGAGAACGTCGACGATCCCGAACGGCTGCGATCGATAGGGCGAGCCCTCGCCGTGGTATCGGAGCAACTGCGCATCCCCGTGGTCGTCAGCGTTCACCCGCGCACGCGCGACCGTCTCTCTCGCGAAGGAGTTTCGTGGGATACCGCGGCCGTGCGCACCTGCCCTCCACTAGGTTTCAGCGACTTCGTCGCGCTCGAGGAGCATGCCCGGCTCGCGCTTACCGACAGCGGCACGGTGCAGGAGGAGTGCTGCATCCTCGGCGTGCCGGCCGTGACGATCCGCGACACCACCGAGCGACCCGAGACGGTCGAGTGCGGGAGCAACATCGTCTGCGGGGTCGAACCCGACGATGTTCTCGAAGCGTCGTTGAGGCAGGTCGGGCGTTCGGGCTGGACGGTACCGCCCGAATACCTGGCTACGGACGTGAGCGCGAAAGCCGCGGCGCTGGCGACCGGTCCGCTCGAATTCTGAAGCTTCGCCCCGGCTGTCGGTCTCGTCGCGGCGACTGGCAGCCGGAAATCAGCTATGCCGACGGTTCGAGTTTTGGCTACAATCCTCGGCACGGAGGCAACGACGATTTCGAAGCGTGAGGGTGGCAGCGCTCCCGGCGGGACCGTCCGCTTCGACGTGTGGGGATGCCGCGGCTCGAAGAGCTTCATTCCTCCCCGGTCGCGGATCGGCAACTACACCTCCTGCTACTCCCTGCAGGACGGTAGCGACCTCTTCGTGTTCGACGCCGGCCTGGGGCTCGCGTCACTCTCATACGAAATTCACAGGCAGCGGCGCTTCGGCATCCTCAAGCGGATCTTCGTCTTGATCACGCACGCTCATCTCGATCACTGGGAAGGGCTGAAGGACGCCGACTGGTTCTGGGAGCGCGACAACGGTCTCGAAGTGCGGATCATCGGTCTCGACGAGGCGATCAATGCGATCCAGCGCGGCTACGAGCATCCGTCGTTCGTCGATCTCGACCTTCTCGCGCGCTTCACGGTCGCGAAGCTCGAGTTCAACAGCTTCTCGTTCGGGGACGTTCTCGAGCTCGGCGACTGGAAACTCGGGAACATGGCGCTCAATCACTACAGCGGAACACCCGAGGACAAAAGCGTCGTGCAGACGAGCGGCTACAGGCTCAGTCGCGAGGGAGGGCCGGTGGTCTGCTACATCTCCGACCACGAGCCGGGGCCCGGCACCATTGCGGCGGAGCGGGAGCTGACGAGGGACGCGAACCTGGTCCTCTACGATTCTCACTTCACGACGATCGCGGAACAGCGCTTCGGTCACGGGTCGCAGGAGCATTCCTCGAGCGTGGCCAGGAGCTTCCCGAACCTTCTCGTCGTGGCTGGCCACCATGGGCCGATGTACTCGGACGTCAATATCGAAAAGACGTTCCGGCGTCTCAGCAAGGGACTCGAGAACTTCGCTCTCGCAGTGGAAGGGCGCGGGTTCCTCTGGGACCGGACGGTCGGGAAATTTCTGGTCGAGGAAGCGAGCGAGCCGCACCCGGAGATCGCCAAGGCCGGAGTCGCGGCAAAAGGTTGAGCACGCCCTCGGTTGTCGCAAATTTGTGCGCGTGAGCGTGAGCCGGCTCACAACCCGGCGCCACTCCCGAGCCGACAATTTCGATTCGCGCTACAATTCGGCTTCTAAACAGCAACGGAGGAACCCCCAATGAAACGAGCAGTGGTCTCAGCGATCGTACTGGCTCTCTCTCTCGTCACCGTCAGCGCCTTTGCGAAGGACAAGCCCGTGATGGCTGTGATCGAGTTCAACAATCACTCGGGCGCGTACTGGTGGTCGGGCGGAGTCGGTGACGATCTGGCCGACATGCTGACGAACGAGCTCGCTGCCACCGACAAGTTCAAGATGGTCGAACGCTCGAAGCTGAGCGCGGTGTTGCAGGAGCAGGACCTCGCCGCGTCAGGCGCAGTCTCGAAGGGGACCGGCGCAAAGATCGGCAAGCTCACCGGCGCGAAGTACCTCATCACCGGAAGCGTCGCGTCGTACGAAGAGAACACCAAGGGGACCGGCGGCGGCCTCAGCTTCCGCGGCATCAGCGTCGGCGGCAAGAAGGATGACGCCTATCTCGCGATCGACCTTCGCATCATCAACTCGACGACCGGCGTGGTCGAGCACGTCCGTACGGTCGAAGCCCGTTCGGGTGGCTACGCCCTCGGCGTCGGCTTCTACAAGGGCGGCCTCGGTGGCAACCTCGGGAAGTACGACAAGACCCCGGCCGGCAAGGCGATTCGCGCCTGCCTGATCGAAGCGACCGACTACCTGACCTGCGTCATGGTCGACAAGGACGGTTGCGAAGAAGAATATGCAGCCAAGGAAAAGGCGCGTCGCGACAAGACCAAGGGATCGGTCAAGCTGGACTGACGCTCTCCTTTTCGGTTTCGCTCGAAAGGCCTGCAGCAATGCGGGCCTTTCGATTTTCCGCCAGCTATAATCCGCGCGATGCTCAAATCAAGGCTTCGCGAGTACCTCGAACCAAGGGTTTCGATCATCGTCGGCACGGTCAGCCCGGAGAAGATGCCGGCGTCGTGCCGCGCGATCGCGATTCGCGCGAACGACGAGGTCACGAGCTTCACGGTCTACGTCCCGGTCGCGACGAGCCAGGAGACCATCGCGAACGTCGCCGCGACACGGCGCATCGCGGTCGCCTGCTCGCGGCCGGCGACGCACAGCACGATTCAGTTCAAGGGGACGGTGCGCGAAGTCAGGCTCGCGCCCGAAGCGGATCACGAGTTCGTCAGCGGTCGGCTGCAGGCGTTCGCGGACGAGCTCGGCGATTTCGGATACCCACGGAAGAGCATCGCCTCGCTCGCGCACTGGCCCGCGTTCGCGATCGACGTCGATGTCGAAGCGCTCTTCGAGCAGACCCCCGGGCCTAACGCCGGAGCGTCGCTGCGATGATCTCTTCCCCTACCCGCCTAACGAGCTTGTCGCGCTGCTTCCTCGGTGTCATCCCGAGCATCGTGTCGACGAGCGACGCGGAGGGTATCCCGAACGTCACGTACGTGAGCCAGGTCTTCTACGTCGACGAACAGCACGTTGCACTCTCCTGCCAGTTCTTCAACAAGACACGGAAGAACCTCGACGGCAATCCTCTCGCGTGCGCCCACGTGATCGATCCCGTTTCGTTCCAGGCCTGGCGCCTCCGTCTTCGCTTCTTGCGATCGGAGACGACCGGCCAGCTCTTCGAGTCGATGAAGGTCCGCATCGAGGCGATCGCGTCGCAGACTGGCATGGCGGGAGTCTTCCGCCTCCTCTCGGCGGACGTCTTCGAGGTACTGAGTGTCGAACGCGTCGAAGGATTCCTCGCTGCGCCACCCCCGGAGGACGCGGTCGAGCCGGTGAGCGCCGCGGGACGACGAACCGAGCTGCGCGGCCTGCAGTGCGTCTCCGAGCAGATTAACAAGGCCGACGATCTCGAGACGCTGCTCTCGTCCGTGCTCGAAGCTCTCGACGGCTATTTCGGTTTCGCGCACACGATGGTGCTCGTCACCGAACCGCCGTGCGACCAGCTCGTCGCCGTCGCGAGCCGAGGGTACGGCGAGAGCGGCGTCGGCGCGGAAGTCGTGATCGGGGAAGGGCTGATCGGTACCGCCGCGAAGCAGCGGAGGATCCTGCGAATCGCCGGCCTCGACTCGAATCTGCGCTATGGACGGGCCGTGCGGCGCGAGGTGCTCTCCCGCGAGAGCCATCCCGTCGCGCCCGAGATTCCGCTGCCGGGGCTTCCCGACGCGCAGAGCACGCTCATCATCCCGCTCACGGTCGGCGTCGACCTGATCGGAGTCCTCGTGGCCGAGAGCCGCGCGCTCGCGGGATTCGACGAGTGGCACGAAGGCTACCTCGAGGTCGCAGCAAATCAGATCGCGCTCGGAATCGACAGAATGTCCACACCCGACGGCGGCGACGACGAAGGCGCGGTCGCGCCACGGCCGCTCGCAGTCGCAAAGCCGGGGCCGGCGCGCCCGAAACACTCGCTGACGTACTACGCGGCCGACGACTGCGTTTTCGTCGACAACGAATACCTGATCCGGAACGTCCCGGGGAGGATCTTCTGGAAGCTCCTGACGACCTGGTCGCGCGAGGGGCGTAACGAATTCTCGAACCGCGAGCTGCGCCTGGACGAGTCGCTCGGCCTGCCGGAGTTCAAGGACAACCTCGAGAGCCGGTTGATCCTGCTCCGCAAGAGGCTCGAGGAGAAGTGTTCCGCGATCCGCATCGAGCGGACCGGCCGCGGCCGCTTCGCGCTCGTCGTCGACGCCGAGCTCGAGCTCGTCGAGAAATAGCGCGGGTTAGGCCATCCAGACAGTCTTCGCGTTGACGAACTCGCGAATTCCATGCGGTCCGAGCTCGCGCCCGAATCCCGATCGCTTGATGCCGCCGAACGGCATGCGTGGATCGGACGCGACCATCGTATTGACGAAGACCTGTCCTGCTTCGATCCGGTCGGCGAAGAAGTGCTGCTCGCCCTCGTCGCGCGTCCACGCCGCCGCGCCGAGACCGAACGGCGTCGCGTTCGCGATGCTCACTGCGTCTTCCTTGTCCCGGGCCACGAACAGTGTCGCTACGGGACCGAAGACTTCTTCCGTGACGATCTTCGCGGCGCTCGGAATCGCGGCCAGGACGGTCGGCGGATAGAAATTGCCGGGACCCTCGATGCGCCTGCCGCCGCAGAGCAGCTTCGCGCCGAGACTCACCGCGTCGTCGACGAAGGAGGCGACTTCCTCGAGAATCTGCGGCGTCGCGAGCGGCCCGATGTCGGTCGTCTCGTCCATCGGGTCGCCGACGCGCAGCGCCTGCATCGCCGCGACGAACTTCGTCGTGAACTCGTCGGCGACGTCGCGATGGACGATGAAGCGCTTGGCGGCGATGCACGACTGCCCGTTGTTCACGCAGCGCGCCTTTGCGGCGACCGTCGCTGCCGTGTCGATGTCGGCGCTCGGCATGACGACGAAGGGATCGCTCCCGCCGAGCTCGAGCACGACCTTCTTGATCTCGCGCCCCGCGATCGATCCGACGCTGCGTCCCGCGCCCTCGCTCCCGGTGAGCGTCGCGGCGGCGACGCGATCGTCGACGAGCAGCGATTCGACCTGCGACGACGTGACGAGCAGCGTCTGGAACTCGTCGCCGTCGAAGCCCGCGCGGCGAAGGATCTCCTCGATCGCCAGCGCCGACTGCGGCACGTTCGACGCGTGCTTGAGAATGCCGACGTTCCCTGCCATGAGCGCGGGAGCGGCGAATCGGAAGACCTGCCAAAACGGGAAGTTCCAGGGCATCACGGCGAGGACGATGCCGAGCGGCTGGTAGCGGACGAAGCTGCGTCTCGCGTTCGTTGCGATCACCTCGTCGGCCAGCAGCTGCTCGCCGTGCTCGGCGTAGTAGCCGCAGGCGAGGGCGCACTTGGCGACCTCCGCGCGCGCAGCGGTGATCGGCTTGCCCATCTCCAGCGTGAGCAGCCGGCCGTAGCGATCGGAATCGGACTCGAGAATCTCCGCGGCGCGCGCGAGCTTCGCGGCGCGCACGGCGAGAGGCGTCTCACGGTGCCTCAGATACGCGGACGCGGCGCGAGCCAGCGCCGACTCGATCGCGGCAGGAGTCGCAGGCTCGAACGCCTTGATCAGCGAGTTGTCGACTGGATTGATCGAGGCAATCATCACGAATTCTCCCGCGCGGAAGAATATCGCCGATCGCTGCGATCAGAGAACGTAGCGACTCAGGTCGACGTCCTCGACGACTCCGGTAAGGGCATTTCGCACGTATCCCGCGTCGATCACCACTTCCGTTCCCGCCTTTTCGTCGGCGGTGAACGAGATATCGTCGAGCAACCGCTCGAGGATGGTGTGCAGGCGCCGCGCGCCGATGTTCTCCATCCGCTGGTTTACCTGCTCGGCGAACTTCGCGATCTCCTCGACCGCGTCGTCGGTGAAGCGGAGTCCGACCTTCTCGGTCGACATCAGTTCGGTGTACTGCGTCGTGAGCGCGTGCTCCGGCTCGCGCAGGATGCGGACGAAGTCGGCGTGCGTGAGCGACTCGAGCTCGACGCGGATCGGGAAGCGTCCCTGCAGCTCGGGAATCAGGTCCGAAGGCTTCGAGACGTGAAATGCCCCGGCGGCGATGAAGAGGATGTGGTCGGTGCGCACCATCCCGTAGCGCGTGTTGACCGTCGTGCCTTCGACGATCGGCAGGAGATCGCGCTGCACTCCTTCGCGTGAAACGTCGGGCCCCTGCACTCCTTCGCGGCCGGCGATCTTGTCGAGCTCGTCGAGGAAGACGATGCCGCTCTGCTCGACCCGCTCGATCGCCTCGTGCGTCGCGGAGCCCTGGTCGACGAGCTTCTCCGCTTCTTCGGCGACGAGCACCTCGCGCGCGTCCCCGACGCGCATCTTCCGCCGCTTGGTCTTTCCACCAAAAAGGCCGGGCAGCATGTCCTTGATGTTGACGCCCATCTCTTCCACCCCCTGCGGGGTGAAAATCTCGAACGACGGAGTCGACTGCTCTTTGACCTCGACTTCGATTTCGCGCTCGTCGAGCCTTCCTTCGTCGAGCCAGGCCGCCATCTTCTCTCGCGTCTCCGAGCGCTCGTCCGCTTCCTTCCGCTCCGGGCCGACGAACGCGGGATAAGCGGTCGGCTTGCCGGGCAGAAGAAGGTCGAGCAGACGCTCGCGCGCGTTGCGCTCGGCCTGAACGCGCACCGACACTTTGCGCTCCTCCTTCACCATCTTCACGGCGAGCTCGGTGATGTCGCGGACGATCGTCTCGACGTCGCGGCCGACGTAGCCGACCTCGGTGAACTTCGACGCCTCGATCTTCAGAAACGGGGAGCGGGTGAGCTTCGCGAGACGGCGCGCGATCTCCGTTTTTCCGACTCCCGTCGGGCCGATCATGATGATGTTCTTCGGCGCGATCTCGTCGCGGCGCTCAGGCGGCAGCTGCTGGCGGCGCCAGCGATTGCGCAGGGCGATGGCGACGGCGCGCTTGGCGGCGTGCTGTCCGACGATGTGCTTGTCGAGCTCGGCGACGATCTGCTTGGGCGTGAGCCGGTCAGCCGTCTCGCGCAGCTCTTCGATGTGTCCGGGAAGGGGGATGACCATGGGTTTACAGCTCCTCGACCGTGATGTGATCGTTCGTGTAAATGCAGATCGTCGATGCGATGCGGAGCCCTTCCTTCGCTATCTCGGCGGCCGACATCTCCGTGTGCGCCATGAGGGCGCGCGCGGCTGCGAGCGCGTACGGTCCGCCGGAGCCGATCGCGAGTAGCCCGTCGTCCGGCGAGATCAGGTCGCCCGTCCCGGAGATCAGGTAGGAGCGTTCGTCGTTCGCGACGATGAGCAGCGCCTGGAGCTGGCGAAGGTACTTGTCGAGCCGCCAGTCCTTGGCGAGCTCGACGACTGCGCGCTCGAGGTTGCCGCGGTACTCCTCGAGCTTCGCCTCGAAGCGCGAGAAGAGGGCGAACGCGTCGGCCGCCGAACCGGCGAAGCCGGCGATGATCCTGCCGTCGTAGAGGCGCCGCACCTTTGCGGCGCTGTGTTTCATCACGGTCGTGCCGACGGTGACCTGGCCGTCTCCAGCCATCGCCACCTTGTCGCCCCGACGGACACAAAGGATCGTCGTCGCGTGGAAAACAGGCATTTCGCTCACGACGAGGATGCTACCAGAATCGCGTCGGCGGGAGCCTGGACGGCGCTACGTTGCAGTGACAGTGACGAGGCCCATCTCGCGCGCGACGGCCTCGAAATCGGCCGGAATCGGGGCGGAGAAGACGCCGATCCCGGGCAGGCCGAGCCGCTGCGCGTGAAGCATTGGACGCGGCGGCTGCGGGTTGGGCTGAAGCGCCGAACCGTACTTCCGGTCGCCCAGGACGGGATGCCCGGCGTGTGCGAGGTGGACCCGGATCTGGTGCGTCCGTCCCGTCGCGATTCGCACCTCGACGAGCGACGCCCGATCGTTCGCGGCCAGGACGCTCACCTCGCTCCGGGCGGCCTTTCCCGAGTCGTGGACGTGGAAGACGTTGCCGGCGAGCCGGCCGATCGGCGCATCGATCGTCATCGGCCCGTCGATCCGACCGACGACGATCGCGCGATAGAGTTTCTCGCTCGTCCCGCCGGAGATCAGCTTCGCGAGCCGATCGGATGCCTGCCGCGTCCTCGCGAACGCGATCACTCCCGTCGTGTTCGTGTCGAGGCGGTGGACGAGGAAGAGGTCGTGGATCTCCCCTCGGCGTTTGAGCATCGAGGCGATGACTTCCAGCAGCGACGGGTTCGAGCTTCCCGGACTCGGCTGGCTCGGAATCGCCACGGGCTTGTCGGCGACGATCATTCCGGCGTCCGCGTGAAGCAGCGGCACCTCGACATCCGGAACGAGGAGCGTGAGGTGGGCGCCCGCCCGCGCAACGCGCGACGCGACCGCGACCGGGCGCGCGTCGAGCAGCACGCGTCCGGCTTCGAGTACGCGCTTGGCCTCCCTCCGGGAGAGCCCGAAGGGAGGCGCAGTCAGCGCGGCGTCAAGACGCGCCGCGACGGTGAGGTCCGTCGAGACGCCGAATCGGGTTGCCATCAGGCGGCGGTACTACTTGACGCGGATGAGGTCGACGACCTTCCTGACGTCCTTGACCCGCGCCATCGCGTCCGTGGCGAGTTTGTGGCGCGCATGGTCGGGCAGGATACCGCGCAGTGCGACTGCGCCATCGGCGGCCTCGACCTCGAGGTCCTTGGCGTACTCGCCGATCTCCTTGGCGAGCGCGCCTTTCGCGGCGCTCTCGAGCGCAGCGTCGGCGGCCTCGTCCTTCATCTTGCCTTTGCCGAGGCCTCGCTCCGTAGCGGCGGTGACGTTGTTCTCGACCTTCTTCACTTCGGGGAAGTAGAGCGCGACCTGTTCGGCGAGCTCCTGGGTCGACCGCTCGTTGACCTTGCCGGTGAGAGTCGCCTTGCCGTCTTTCAGCGCGACGCTGATCGTCTTCGCGTCGTCACCGAAGGCTTCGACGAGCTTTTCGCTGATCATCGCTTCCGGCGTGACCGGTGTCATCGCGGCCGCGACCGCTGCTGAATCGGTCGCGGCGGGTGCCGTGGTCGTCTCGGTCGCGGTAGCTGCCGCTGTGTCGCTCACGGCTGCCGCCGTGTCGGCCACGGCTGCCGTCGTTTCGGTCGCGGGAGCGGCGCGCTCCTTCTCGGCGGGAGAGCCGCAACCGATCACGGTCAGCGCGAAAAGCAGGCCTACGAAGAGTTTGCTGTTGGCGAGAATGAGCTTCCGCATTTCAATCCTCCATGAATTGGTAATGGGGAGCAGATACCTGCCCCACGAATTCAGGACCCTCGAGAAATCCGCCGGCGGCGGTTTCACAGGTTCAGGCGCCGGACTAACTCGAGGCCGAACGCCGGTCACTCGACGTCCGGTTAAGGTGGATAGGCGTAAGCCTATCACTCCTCGCTGAGGCTCTCGGGGTGGAGTCTTTCAGCGCGTCCTGGAGCCACTTCGCCGATACGCCGGATCGGCCCGCCACTCGATGCGCGCTACTTCACTCGAAGCAGGTCGATGACCTTCGAAACGCGAGACATCTTTCCGATCGCATCGAGCGCGAGCTTGTGGCGGGTCTCGTCGGGCACCCTTCCCCGAAGCGCGACCACGCCTTCACACGCTTCGACGTTCACGTCCTTTGCGTGTGAGCCGATCTCGCTTCCGAGAGTCGCCTTCGCTTCGCTCTCGAGTGCGGCGTCGCGACCCTCGTCTTCGAGCTGGCCGTTGACCAGCGAGCGGTCCTTCTCCGCCTTGAGCTGGTTGTCGACGTCCGAAACTTCTCCGAAATAGAGCGCGACCTGTTCTGCGAGCTCCTGTGTCGACCGCTCGACGACTTTGCCGGTGAGAATCGCCTTTCCATCGACCCAGGTGACGCGGATCGTCTTCGCGTCGTCGCCGAACGCATCGACGAGCTTTGCGGCGATCTTCGCTTCGACGTCGACTGCCGATGGCGCGGCTGCCGCGCTGGCGGCGAACGAAAGAACGAGAGCTACTGACATCACTGCTACGAGGATCTGCTTCATGGGAATGCCTCCTGAGTCACTCGTGACTCGAATCATCGAAACCTGCGGCGCCCGGCGATGCTTCCGTCGGGGATCAGGGAGTCTTCGGCTCACCGACCTCCACGAGATCGATTACCCTGCGTACTCCTTCGACGCGCCCCGCGATCTCGACCGCGTGGCGGTGAACGCTACTCTCACTCACTCGACCCCGAAGCGAGACGACGCCGTCGGCGGCCTCGGCCTCGAGCGCATCGGCGACGTTCGATCCGACATCCGCGACGAGGGCCCCCTTCACGCTCAGCTCGAGAGCGGCGTCAACCGCCTCGTCTCGAAGTTTCCCGAGTCCGCGCGACGAGGGGCCCGTGATCCGGTTGTCGACAGACGTCACTCCCGGGATGCTGCGCGCGACCTCCTCGGACAGCTCCTGCGTCGATCGCTGCGAGACGGTCCCGGTGAGTGTCGCCCTCGAACCATCGATTCGGACTTCGATCTGCTTCGCATCGTCACCAAAGGCGGAGCGGAGCTTCCGGGTCGTCTGTGATGCGGGGTCGTTGGCGCATGCGGCGGCGAGTGTGGCTGCAAGGGCGATCATCGAAGCGAATTTGAGTCGCATGGCGGTGTCCTCCGATTCCAGTTTGCTGGCTCGATCATAAGTAACCGTCGCGGCCGTGGCGGCATTCGCCCGAACTCGGAACGCGCAATTTCGGTGACGCCTCGCGCGGCCCTTGACAAACGACCTCGGCGAACCGACACTGTGCCGGTGTACTAGTGCAGTAATACACTAAAGATCAACAACGAAGAAAGAGGAGTTTCAATGAATCGCAGAATCGTGTTCCTGGTCGCTTCCATCGTTCTCACGGCAGGCCTCGCGGCCGAGGAGTCGGTCTACGTTCCCACCAACGCGGAGCGCGCGCGGTGGACCATGGGAGACATGCGCAGCTGGGCGACCGCGCTCGGTGCCTACCACCAGGACAACGGCGCCTACCCGGCGGCAAACTCGATCGACACGCTCAAGCCGTCGGTGGAGCCGATGTACATCAGGATCGCGCCGCTGACCGATGCGTGGGGAACTGCGTACAAGGTGGTCTCGACGAAGGACGGCTTCCGGATCATCAGCGCTGGAGCAGATCGAAAGTTCGACGATGCAACATGGGGACTCGCGTCGAACGAGCTGCCGTCCTGGTCAGACGACGCGGTGATCGATCAGAGCGGGATGCGGTTCTTCCGAAGCTGGAAATACGAATAAACGGCAGTTCGGCTCGAGGTGGCGGGCATCCGTGCCTGCCACCTCGAATCGAGAAATTGCGTTACTTCGCCGACGCCTTTTCCTTGCGCGGCTCGCCGCCTTCGATCACCGTCAGCTCGGGGCCGCCGATGCCGAGAGCCTTGCGGACCTTCGACTCGAGCTCCGTCATGAGCTGCGGGTTGTCGCCGATGAAGTTCTTCGCGTTGTCGCGTCCCTGCCCGAGCCGCATGTCGCCGTACGAGAACCAAGAGCCCGACTTCTCGACGAGCTTGTGCTCGATGCCGTAGTCGATGATCTCGCCGAGCTTCGAAACGCCCTCGCCGTACATGATGTCGAACTCGGCCTGGCGGAACGGTGCCGCGCACTTGTTCTTCACCACCTTCACCTTGACCCGCGAGCCGACGACTTCCTCGCCGTCCTTCAGCGAGCTGATGCGGCGGATGTCGAGGCGTACCGAGGCGTAGAACTTCAGCGCGCGGCCGCCCGTCGTCGTTTCGGGGCTGCCGAACATCACGCCGATCTTTTCGCGGATCTGGTTGATGAAGATGAGGCAGGTCTTCGACTTCGAGACGATGCCGGTGAGCTTGCGAAGCGCTTGCGACATGAGTCGCGCGTGGAGGCCGACGTGCGAGTCGCCCATCTCACCCTCGAGCTCGGCGCGCGGAACGAGCGCCGCGACCGAGTCGATGACGATGATGTCGACCGCGTTGGATCGGACGAGCATTTCGGCGATCTCGAGCGCCTGCTCGCCGCTGTCGGGCTGCGAGACCAGGAGGTTCTCGATGTCTACGCCGAGCTTCCGGGCGTACTCGGCATCGAGCGCATGCTCGGCGTCGATGAACGCCGCGATCCCGCCGAGCTTCTGCGCTTCGGCGATCACCTGCAGCGACATCGTCGTCTTGCCTGACGACTCGGGGCCGAAGATCTCGATGATGCGCCCGCGCGGCACGCCGCCGACGCCGAGTGCCGCGTCGACGCCGATCGAGCCGGTGGAGATCGCCGAGATCGGAACCACTTCTTTCGCGCCGAGGCGCATGATCGAGCCCTTGCCGAACTGGCGCTCGATCTGGGTGAGGGCCGCCTCGGCGGCTTTCATTTTTTCAGCTGGGATGTTCGTCGCCATGATTCGCGATGTCTCCTCGTGTCGTGTTGGGTCTCCCGGGTCGCGTGGAAGCCTGTTCCAACGCGCCCGTGTGCCTTGCACGAACGGCGGTGTGTGTTGCCGAGGAGTCTAGGGCGCGGTTCGCAGAGGGTCAACGAAAAGCGTGAGAACGGCCCGAAACCAGCCAAAACCTTCGAAAATTCGACCATCTCCGTGCGTCGCAACCCCCAGACTCCACAACTGGTAGAGCGGCGGTTTTGCGCCGAGTTCCCTCCGTTACCCGCCTGTCATCCCGAGCGGAGCGAGGGATCTGCAAGACATATCGCTGACCGCTTCCATACGGACGAGCCTGATTCGGGGCCGGAACCCCTTCTGCTGTCGAGGATGTGGTCAGTCGAGCCGTTAGCAGATCCCTCTCCCGCTTCGCGGGATCGGGATGACAATCCGAAGAATTCGCGAGTTTGCTTTGCCCGCGTCGCCCCTATCTCTCAATTCTCAATTCTCAATTCTCAATTTTGATTTATCCTCACGCCCCGATGGCTCGCAAGCGAAAGACCCCGGCAGAAGGCGACCAGATGTCGATCCGTTCCGCGAATCACGCGGAGACCGAGCGGCTCGAGGTCGCGAAATTCGCTGAGAAGGCCTACCTCGACTACTCGATGTATGTCGTCCTCGACCGCGCGCTTCCGCACGTGGCCGACGGGCTCAAGCCGGTTCAGCGCCGCATCATCTACGCGATGTCGGAGCTCGGCCTCTCGGCCTCGTCGAAGCACAAGAAGTCGGCGCGAACGGTCGGCGACGTTCTCGGCAAGTACCATCCCCACGGCGACTCGGCCTGCTACGAGGCGATGGTTCTCCTGGCGCAGCCCTTCTCGATGCGCTACCCGCTCATCGACGGACAGGGAAACTGGGGCTCGCCCGACGACCCGAAATCGTTCGCGGCGATGCGCTACACGGAAGCGCGCCTCGCGCGCTTCTCGGAGACGCTCCTCAGCGAGCTCGACCAGGGCACGACCGAGTGGGGGCCTAACTTCGACGGCACGCTCCAGGAGCCGAAGCTTCTGCCGTCGCGGCTGCCGCACGTGCTGCTCAACGGCGCGTCCGGCATCGCGGTCGGCATGGCGACCGACATCCCGTCGCACAACCTGCGCGAAATCGTCGGAGCCTGCATCGCGATCCTCGACGACCCGCACGTATCCTTCGACAAGATCTGCGAGCTGATCCCCGGCCCCGACCTTCCGACCGACGCGGAGATCATCACCCCGGTCGAGGAGATCAGGACGATCTACCACGGCGGCAACGGCTCGTACCGGATGCGCGCGAAATGGGAGCGCGAAGATGGCGACGTCGTCATCACCGCGCTGCCGTACCAGGTGTCTGGAAGCAAGGTGCTCCAGCAGATCGCCGCGCAGATGCAGGCGAAGAAGCTGCCGATGGTCGAGGATCTGCGCGACGAGTCGGACCACGAGAACCCGACGCGGCTCGTCATCGTCCCCCGCTCGAACCGGGTCGATCTCGACGAAATGATGGCGCATCTCTTCGCCACGACCGACCTCGAGCGCAGCTATCGCGTCAACCTGACGATGATTGGCATGGACGGGCGGCCGCGCGTATTCGGCCTCCGCGACCTGCTCGAGGAGTGGCTCGAGTTCCGTACGGAGACGGTTCGGCGGAAACTGCAGCATCGCTTCGACGAGGTGCTCAAGAGGCTCCACATCCTCGACGGCTATCTCGTCGCGTACCTCAACGTCGACGAGGTGATCCGGATCATCCGCTTCGAGGACGACCCCAAGGCCGTCCTCATGGAGCGCTTCGACCTCACGGATCTCCAGACCGACGCGATCCTCGACCTCAAGCTGAAGTACCTCAACAAGCTCGAGGAGATCGAGATCAACCGCGAGCAGAAAGAGCTCGCGGACGAGCGCGACCGTCTCGCGAAGATCCTCGAGTCGAAGGCGAGGCTGAAGAAGGAAGTGCGTCGCGAGTTGATCGAAGACGCCGAGACGTTCGGCGACGAGCGGCGCTCTCCGATCGTGCTCCGCGCGGCGGCCAAAGCCATCGACGAAACCGCCCTCGTTCCTTCCGAGCAGGTGACCGTCGTCCTCAGCGAGCGGGGATGGGTCCGCGCGGCGAAGGGGCACGAGGTCGACCCGACGGCTCTGCAGTACAAGTCGGGCGACAGCTACCTGCACGCGGCGCGCGGGCGGTCGAACCAGTCGGCGGTCTTCCTCGACACGACCGGGCGAACCTACTCGGTCGGGGCGCACCTGCTCCCCTCCGCGAAGGGACACGGCGAGCCGCTCTCCTCGTCGACGCAGCCGCCTCCCGGCGCCGCATTCACCGGCGTGATGATGGGCGAGAGCGAGGACCTCTGGCTCCTCGCGACCGACAACGGCTACGGATTCGTCGCGAAGCTCGACGACCTGCAGACGAAGCAGCGCGCGGGCAAGTCGGCGGTCAACGTCGGCAAGGGGGCGCGCACGCTCCCTCCGCAGCGCGTGACGAACCACGAGACCGATCGGATCGCCGCGGTGACGAACGAAGGAAAACTGCTCGTCTTCATGGCAAACGAGCTGCCGCTGCTCGCCCGCGGGAAAGGCGTGCAGACGATCAAGATCCACAAAGCGAAAGGGTTGTTGCCTGGCGAAAAAGTCGTCGGCATCGCGGTCGTTCCCGAAGGGGGAGCGCTCGTTGTGTTCGCGGGGAAGCGATTCACGACGATCAAGGGAGACGATCTCGAGAGCTACGCTGCGAAGCGAGCGCAGCGCGGGCTCAAACTCCCGCGCGGCTTTCAGAACGTGAACGCGATTGCGACGAACGGAGTCTTTCCGCAGCCGCCCGCGACGACGGGCGACATCGCGAACTGATGCCATGAACGCAGAGCGGATTGGCGCGTATCTCGCGCGGATTGGATGGGCCGGACCGGTCGGACCGACCTCGGCCACGCTTCACGCGCTTCACGAAGCGCATCTGCTCGCGGTTCCGTTCGAGAATCTCGACATCGCTCTCGGCCGCGAGATCGTGCTCGACCCCGACCGCCTGTTCGACAAGATCGTCGTCCGCCGCCGCGGCGGATTCTGTTACGAGTTGAACGGCCTGTTTGCATCGCTGCTTCGGGGACTCGGGTTCGATCTCGACATGCTCTCGGCACGCGTCGCGAACCAGGCCGGAATCCTCGGGCCCGAATACGACCACATGGCGCTCCTCGTGCGATGCGAGGGAAAGCGCTGGCTGTCGGACGTCGGCTTCGGCGAATCGTTCCGCACGCCGCTCGATCTCGACGACCCGTCACCGCAGCGCGGAGGCGATCCTCTCGGACGGGCGTGGAGCGTTCGCGACGACGGCGGCGAGCTCGCTCTCGTGCAGCACGAGACTGACGGGGCGTCGCGTACGAGCTACGCGCTCACTCTCACGCCGCGCGCGTTCGCGGACTACGCACCGATGTGCGTCTACCAGCAGACCTCGCCCGATTCTCATTTCACACAGCGGCGCATCTGCAGCTGGGCAACGAACAGCGGGCGGGTGAGCCTCGCCGACGAGCGGCTCATCGTCACGACGCGCGACGGGCGAAGCGAGACCCCCGTGGCCGAAGTCGACCGCGGTGCCGTGCTGCTGCGCGAGTTCGGAATCGTGCTCTGAAACAGAGCGCGGCGCCCGGAGACGCCGCGTTTCAATGTTCGCTGAGTGGACCGCTAATCCTTGCCGGCCAGGCCGTCGTTCGCCTCCGCGAGCGAGTCGTAGAGCTTGATGCGGACACGGGTGACGTTCCCGGCTTCGTCCTTCTTCACCTTGACGATCGCCGGCTGGTTCGTGGCGATGCCGTCGAGCGAGTTCCCCTTGGTTCGTGCGTGCTTCGTCGCTTTGCCGTTGGCGGTCGAACGGTGATCGGCGACCTTCAGGTTGCGCGGATCGACGCTCACGACCGTTCCGTCCTCGAGCTTGATCGAGACCTTCGAGACGATCGAGCCGGGAGAGGGAGTCACGACGCTGATCTGCGTCACCGCAGCGCCGTGTCCTTTGGCTGGATGCGCCGCGGCTGCGGACGCGTTGTCGGCGACGCTCGCGGCGAGAAGAGTGAAGAGGAAGACGACGAACAGTTTCCTTCCGAGCGCCCAGAACGCGGCGAACGCGGTTCCAAGCATCAGGGCGATCTTTCCGAGGAGTCCGAGTGCGGGGACTTCGATGCCGGGCTGGATCGGAGGGCCGGCGCTCGCGTTGATCGTGACCGTCACGCTGGAGTTGGCGCCGATCGTCGCGCCGACCGGGCCGGCGAGCGCGACGGTGAACGTCTCGGCAGGCTCGGCGACCGTGTCGTTGACGATCGTGATGTTGAACGTCTTCGACGCGGCGTCGCCACTCGCCCAGTTGAGCGTGCCGCCCGCGAGCGTGTAGTCGCCGGGCGTGACCGCGGTCCCGGGAGTGGCCGCGTAGTTGACCGAAATTGCTCCGTCGCTGCCACCGGTGCGGGTGACGGTAAGCGTGAGCGTCAGGTCGGTCTCGTTGACGGCTGCCGCGGTCACCGTGAACTGGACGACTCCTGGATTGACCTCGACCGCCCCCATGTCGACCGCTGCGCCGACGGGACGAGTCACTCCCCGCTGGTCGACGGTGAACGCCGAGCTTCCGGTGTTGACCACCGGGCTCGCGGCCGCGGGGAGTTGAGTCATTGTGGGACCGCCGTTGTTCGCGAGAGCGCCGAGCTGCGGATCCTGGTTGAACACGTTGCCGACGATGTCGTTGATGTTCGCAGAGTCTGGAGATTCGATCAGCGAGTAACTCAAATCGACGCCACCGGCGTCTCCGTTTCCGAGATCGTTGTTCACTCCCGCGGTGTTGTTGGCGACGATGCTGTTGTCGAGCGGAAGCGTGGCGTACAGGAAGATTCCGCCGCCATTGCCCGACGCAGAGTTGCCGCTCACCGTGAGGTGATGCGCTGCGAAGTTGTAGAGGTTGTAGAGATAGATTCCGCCGCCGTTGCCCGCGGTCGCCTGGTTGCCGGAGATCGTGCTGTTCTCGAAACTCCCGCCATGGTCGGGGCTGTAGAGGAACACACCTCCACCGGCTGCAGCGGTGTTGCCGGAAATCGTCGTTCCGCGGATCGTGAAAAGGCCATTATCGGGGCTGTAGAGGTAAATCCCGCCGCCTGCGTCTCCGGCGGAGTTGCCGGAGATCGTCGAGTCGCGGATCGTGACGTCGTCGTCTGGATCGTAGAAGTAGATGCCTCCGCCGTCGTCAGCTGCTGAGTTGCCAGAGATTACGGAGTTCTCGATAAGGACCAGGCCGCCGATGTCCTCGGTGTCCTCGATGTAGATTCCGCCGCCGTCGATTCCGGCGGTGTTGCCAGTGATCATCGAGTTGCGGATCGTCAGGGTCATGGTTTGGTACCCGTCGGCCCACACACCGCCGCCGTCACTGGACGCGGTGTTCCCTCCAATCACGACGTTGTCGAGCGTCAGGTGCTCTCCGTAGAGATAGACCCCGCCACCGTTCGGAGCGTTGCCGCCCGTGATCGTAAGGCCGGAGATCGTGACGTCGATCGGGGTCAAGCTAGCGCTGTAGAGATAGAAGATGCGCGACGCGTTGTTGCCGCTCACGGTCAGTGACGACGCGCCCGGCCCCTGGACATCGGCCGAGTCGGTGATCTCCAGCTGTCCCGTGGTCAGCGTGATCGTGCCGGTGAGCCCCGCCTGAAACGCGACGACGTCCGCGCCGGCTGCTCCGTTCGCGTCGACGATCGCCTGCCGAAGCGATCCGGCTCCGGCGTCGTTGAGATTCGTGACGGTGAAGGTCGCGGCCTCGAGTCCCGGCGAAAGCGCTACGCCTAACGTGAGTGCCGCGCCACCTGAAATCGTGAGGGCGATTCTGGTGTCCCGCTTCTCGTTCCTGCGAATGCCCTGCTTGTTCTTCTGCACGGAATCCTCCGATTAAGGCGAATGTCAGATTATACGGGATGGGGTGAATTTTGGAAACCGCGACGTTAGGGTCGGCGGCCGGTGCGCGAATGAATAGGGAACTCGACGCGAGCGTGCGGGACCGTCAAAAGCCGGTCAGGCCGTGGCTCCTGCTCCGGAGCATCTTGAACCGGGCGAAGCCGAGCGCCGAGAGCTTGTCGAGATCGAAGTCGAGCATCCCGTAGAGCTCGCGGGGACGGAGAGTGAACGAGCACATCGTCTCGTGACCGGTGAACTTGTTCGCCTGTGAGAACGACGGGTAGCAGATCTTCGACGGGCAGGTCAGCGCACAGCCGGCGTTCGCGAAAAGCGTAATCCGCTCCTTCGGCGCGACCCGCTCGAGGAAGCCGAGATCGAGATTGAGCCGCATTGGAACGACGACGGTGTCGTAGACCTCCAGTGCCTTGGCGATCTTTTCTTCCGTGTCGATTTCCTTGATCACGCTCGCCTCGATCTCGAAATCGGGGAAATCGGAGCGGATCCAGCCGGCGAGCTGCTCGCTCGTCGTGATCACCGAATTGCCCTTTCGGTGGTAGCGCGCGAGGAAGCTGCGGCTCCGCTCGTACTCGTCGCGCGTGACGTGATGGTTGCTCAGAGGGAGACGAAGCCCGATGCCGCACTCGTACATCACCGCGATGTCGCGCGGAGACAGCTCGGGCGCGCCGAAGGGCCGGCCGCCATAGAGCGTGCACGGCTCGACGAAACCGAAGACGCTCTCGACCTGCGCGATCGCGATGTGCGGGAACTCGCGCGCGAGAAACCGGAGGATCGGAAGATGCGGATCTTTTCCGCGCGCCGAAAGAGTGAATCTCGAATAAGGAGGGGGCGCCGCGAGGCGGGCTCCCGGGTCGCCCTTGAGAATCATCGGGTGATCGGGTGGAGGGCTGGGAAGAATTCCGACGAGGCCGTCCTGCGATCGCTCTTCGTTTCCGGTCATCTGCGGCTCCGTATCGTCCGTCGCGCGCCGGTCAGACGTCGATCTTCGTCTGGTTCATCACTCGTTCCTGAAGCTGAATCGCCTCGCGGTGCATCAACCGGAGAAGGTCGTAGACGAAATCCTCGCGGAGCCCGATCGACGACGCGGCGGAGCTTCGGCTCTTGATGATCTTTTCCCACCGTTCGACCTGAAGGATCGTCACGTTGTGCTCGCGCTTGAACTGGCCGATCTTTTCAATGACTGCCATCCGGGCGGCGAGCTTGTGGATGATCTCGTCGTCGATGGAGTCGATCAGCCGGCGCAACTCGTCGAGACGCTCTTCGAAACCCTTGTCCTCGCTCGACCTCGACCGCACGACGAGTCCCGCGAGCAGTGCCCCGAGCGCCGCGGGCGTCAATTGCTGCTTTGCGTCGCTCCAGGCCGCGTCGGGATCGACGTGGCTCTCGATCATCAGCCCGTCCATTTCGAGATCGAGCGCCTTCTGCGCGACGAGAGCGATCAACTCCCGGTTTCCGCAGATGTGGCTCGGGTCGCAGAGCAGCGGAAGGCCGGGGACGCGCGTCTTGAGCTCGATCGCGATCTCCCACGTCGGCGCGTTGCGGAACGGCCCCTTCGCAAACACGGAAAATCCTCGATGCACCGCACCGAGGCGCTTCACGCCGGCGCGGTCGAGCCGCTCGAGGGCGCCGATCCAGAGCTCGAGGTCGGGGCTCGGCGGGTTCTTGACGAAGACCGGAACGTCGACGCCTCGGAGCGCCTCCGCGATCTCCTGCACCGCGAACGGGCTCGATGTCGTGCGGGCTCCGACCCAGAGCATGTCGAGGCCATTCCGGAGGCACGCCTCGACGTGTGCCGTCGTCGCGATCTCGGTCGTGACTGGAAGGCCGGTTTCCTCGCGCACCCGTAGGAGCCAGGCGAGCCCTTCTTCGCCAGCGCCTTCGTAGTGTCCCGGTCGCGTACGCGGCTTCCAGACGCCAGCGCGAAAGAGGTGAATTCCTCCGAGTGCGCGCAGGCGGCGCGCCGTCTCGAGCGTCTGGAACTCCGTTTCCGCCGCGCAAGGGCCGCTGATCACGAACGGTCTGCCCGGCGGCAACCATCCCGAGGCGGGGTTGAGTGTGTGGTCTGAGCTCAAGGAAACTCCAACACGGAAGCCGGCTGAGCTTACACCCGATCACGGGCCGGGTAGCAGCGGGCGGCCTCACAGCAGAACGTGACGACGCGCCCGGCGAATCGATGTCGAGCCAGGCTCCTGTCGCGTTGGCGGTTTCGTGGTGCGACGGTATATTGACGCCGCCATGACACGTGTCGGGAGGCCTCATTGAAGCTCGAGACCGAGTTCGTTCGGTTGCCGTATCGATTTGACGCGGATCGCCTCGCGGCCGAGCTCGGCGCGCTCGGCGGTACCGACTGGCGCCCGCATCCGCAGGGACACAAAGGGAACTGGTCGCTCCCGCTCGTCGCGGTGGGCGGCGATCCTTCCAGCGACGAGACGAAGGGCCCGATGCTCCCGACGCCGTTTCTCGCGCGCTGCCCGTACATCCGGCAGGTGATGAGCGCGCTCGCTGCGCCTGTCGGCCGCTCGCGCCTGATGCTCATCGAAGGCGAAGGAGAAGCGGTCTCGCACGTCGATACGCACTACTACTGGGCGCAGCGAGTCCGCGTGCACGTTCCGATCCGCACGAGCCCTGGCGTCGAATTCCTGTGCGGCGGCCGCTCCGTTCACATGAACGCGGGCGAGGCGTGGATCTTCGACAACTGGCGCAACCACAACGTCCTCAATCCCGACTCGCAACGACGCGTGCACCTCGTGATCGACACCGTCGGATCTTCCCGATTCCGCAGTGACGTCGCGCGTGGCTGGTGGCCGTTCGGAGGCCGGGGTGCGGCAGCGGACGATCCCGAGCTCGTCCCGTTCGTCGACGGATCCGATGCGACCTTCGAGCTCGAGAGCGTGAACCACCCGGTCGTCATGTCTCCGTGGGAGATGAAGTCGCTCGCTGGAATCATCCTCGACGACCTCGAGACGGCGAGCTCGCCCGGCTCGCGCGACCGGCTCCGGAGCGCGCTCGAGCTCTTCATCGAAGAGTGGCGCGCAGTCTGGACCATCCACGGGGAGCGCGAGTCAGGATGGCCGAAGTACCGCGCGCTGGTCGAGCGGCTCGATGGAAGCCTCGGCGATTCGGCCGGACAACTGCGTCTCGAGAACAACTGCCGTGCCGACGAGATCGTCCGCCAGTTCCTGATCCGCCCTTCGCTCAATCCCGATCTCGCCTCCGCGACGGCGCGTCCCCACGTAACGACGCCCGGAGCCGCGCGAACCGGCTCGTCGAAGAGCGGCGCGGCGTTCGAGCGCCCTGTCTTCGTCGTCTGCCCGCCACGGTCGGGAAGCAGTCTCCTCTTCGAGACGCTCGCGCAGTCGCCGTCGTTCTGGACCATCGGCGGCGAGAGCCACACCCTCATCGAGACGATCGAAGGGCTGCACCCGGCGCAGCGTGCCTGGGAGTCGAACCGGCTGACCGCCGATGCCGCGACGAACGCGGTGGTGCGTCAGCTCAACGACGCGTTTCGTGCGGGAGTCGTAGATCGCGACGGAAGCCCTCCGCCGCTCGATCGCGCCGGGCTCCGGCTCCTCGAGAAGACGCCGAAGAACGCGCTTCGCGTTCCGTTCCTCGCAAAGGCGTTTCCCGACGCGATGTTCATCTACCTCTATCGCGACCCGCGCGAGACGATCAGTAGCATGCTCGACGCCTGGCGGTCGGGACGCTTCGTCATGTATCCGAACCTGCCGGGATGGAGGGGATCACACTGGTCGCTCCTCCTCGTTCCCGGCTGGCGCGAGCTCGTCGGAAAGCCGCTCGTGCAGGTCGTCGCGCATCAGTGGAAGACGACGGTCGAGACGCTGCTCGACGATCTCGAGGCGCTCCCGCCCGATCGCTGGTGCGTCACGAGCTACGACAAGCTGGTCGAGAACCCGCAGGAAGAGGTCGAGCGGCTCGCGAAGTTCGTCGGCGTCGGCTGGGATCGTCAGCTGACCACCCCGCTACCCGCGTCGCGACATACGCTCACGTCGCCCGATCCTCAGAAGTGGAGGCGCAACGCGACCGAGCTCGGCGAGATCATGCCTCTCGTCTCGGACGTCGCCGGGCGGGCGCTCGGGGTGTTCGGGAACCAACCGACGCGCAAGCCGGCGGCATGGCAGGCGCCCGCGCCGCCGCGCGCGAATGGGGCGCCGGCCTCACCAAAGGAGCATCCGCTCCGCAGCGTGAGCACACCCTCGATGGCCGAGTTGCTGACGCAGGGCGGATTCTCGTTCCTCGTCTCGACCTATCAGAGCGGGAAACTGATCACGGTGAGGGCGAACGAAGGGAAACTCGACACGCACTTCGCCGCCTTCCCGTCGCCGATGGGAATCGCGGTCGGGCCGAAGCAGCTGGCGTTAGGCACGGAGTCGAGCGTCTGGCGCTACCGGAACCAGCCGGCGGTGGGGCCGAAAATCGTGCCGCAGGCCGATGCCTGTTTTCTCCCGGTGAATGCGCACTACACGGGAGACATCCGCGTGCACGAAATGGCGTGGGCGGGTGAGGAGCTTTGGCTCGTCAACACGCGCTTCTCGACGCTCTGCACGCTCGACGCCGAGCACAGCTTCGTGCCGCGCTGGAGGCCGCGCTTCATCTCGGCGCTGGCGCCGGAAGACCGTTGTCACCTCAACGGCGTATGCGTCATCGACGGTCGCGTCCGCTACGTGACCGCGCTGGGCGAAACCGACAAGGAAGGCGGCTGGCGCGAGAACAAGGGGACGGGAGGGGTCCTGATCGACGTCGACTCGAGCGAGATCGTCGCGCGCGGCCTGTCGATGCCGCACTCGCCCCGCTTCTACCGCGACCGTCTCTGGATCCTCGAGTCAGGCAAAGGAGAGTTCGGTTTCATCGACCTCGCCTCCGGGCGCTTGGAGACCGTCGCACAGCTTCCCGGCTTCACCCGCGGCCTCGCGTTCGCAGGGCCATTCGCGCTGATCGGGCTCTCACAGGTTCGCGAGAGCGTCTTCGACGGGCTGCCCCTGACCGCCAGGCTCAAGGAGCGCGCCTGCGGCGTCTGGGTCGTCGACATTCGCGACGGCAGGACGGTCGGGCTTCTGCGGTTCGAGGATCTCGTGCAGGAGATCTTCGACGTGCAGGTTCTCCCCGGGCTTCGTTTCCCGGAGATGGTCGAGCCCGCGTCGCCCTGGGTGAAGAAGTCGTTCGCGCTTCCTGACGAGGCGGTCGAGGAAGTCTTGATCCGGGCGAATTGAGCGGGCAGGCGGCGGACGGTCAGCCGGCCGTCCGCGTCGACGCGAGCATCCCGCACGCGGCGTGTCTCGCGACGCCGCCGGAGTAGCGGCGCACGACCGGCGCGCCTAACACCTGAAGCGCGTCACGGAATGCTTCGCGCTCGTCGTCGGTCGCGCGGCGGAAGCCGTCGGGTCGCGTGTCGTTGACGTCGATCAGGTTGAAGCGGAGAGGCACGCCTTCGAAGAGGCGGGCGAGCGCTTCCACTTCGTCGGGGCCGTGGTTGACGCCACCGAGGAGGACCCAGGCGATCGTGACGCGGCCGCCGACGGCGCGCTGGTAGGCGCGGACGGCGTCGGCGATCTCCTCGACGCTCCAGGCGCCGCCGGTCGGGATGAGGGTGCGCCGCTTTGCGTCGATCGCAGAGGTGAACGAAACGATGAGGCGCCAGGGTGGCGGATCGGCGGCGAGCTTCACGATTCCGGGGACGAGCCCCACGGTCGAGATCGTGATCGCGCTGCCGGAGATCGCGCCGCCGCACGAGTGCGACAGGACGCGCGCCGTCTGCGTGACCGCGTCGAAGTTGTGAAGCGGCTCTCCCTGTCCCTGGAAGACGGCGCCGCTCACGCGGCCCGGAGCTTCGTCGCGGACGGCGACGAACTGCGCGACGATCTCCCACGCCTCGAGATGGCGCTGGAGGCCCATCCGTCCCGTTGCACAGAAGAGGCAGCCCATCGCGCAGCCCGCCTGGCTCGAGAGGCAGACGCTGAAGTGGTCTTTCTTCTCCAGCGGTATCCGCACCGCCTCGGCGAGCGCGCCGTCGTGAAGACGGAAGAGATACTTCACGAAGCCATCGGAGGGATCGGTCGCCCGTTCGACGATCTCGATCGGACGCCGTTCGATGAGCTCGCCGATCGCCGTCTCGACCCGTTTCGGCACGGGGCGCTCGACGGGGAAGCCGTCGCGGCCGCGCGTGATCGCGTGCGCGGCGACGCGACGTGATTCGTCGTCGCGGATTTCGATGCCGCGTTCGCGGAGGAACGACGCGAGATCGGCCGGCAGCATGCCGAGCAGGTGAGGGCGCGGGGTCACGGCGAGGGGAAGCGCCGCGCGCGGGTCGGTAATTCCTGCCGAGCATAGTGGCCGATCCGGAATGACAAATGAAGAAATGACAAATGACAAACAGACGTGCCCCAGCTTTGTCATTTGTCATTTTCTCATTTGTCATTTCGCTTTCCCCGCCCGTCACCGACGAACCCCCTCCCGGGCGTACAATCGGCCAACCTCAGATGGTGAAGTCGGGAGATCGCGTCGGGGCCTACGAGATCATCGCTCCGCTTGGAGCGGGAGGCATGGGTGTGCTCTTCCGCGCCCGCGACGTCCGCCTGAACCGCGAGGTCGCGATCAAGTTCCTCCCCGACACACATGCGGCGAGCGACGAGCGTCTTCAGCGGTTCGACCGCGAAGCTCGAGCCGCCTCGGCGCTCAACCATCCGCACATCATCACCGTCTACGAAATCGGCGACCACGAAGGACGTCCGTTCATCGCGATGGAGCTCGTGGAGGGAAAGAGCCTCCGCGGCGTGCTCTCCGAAGGCGCTCCCTCGATGCGAAGGCTGCTCTCCATCGCGATGCAAATCGCCGACGGACTCGCCGCCGCGCACGAGCGGGGGATCATCCATCGCGATCTCAAGCCCGAGAACGTGATGATCGCGAAGAACGGCTACGTGAAGATCCTCGACTTCGGGCTGGCGAAGCTGGAACCCGAGATGGGGAGCCCCGAGGACGACACCGCGGGATGGAGTTCGCGACGACGCCCGGGCTCGTGATGGGAACGGCGGCGTACATGTCGCCGGAGCAGGCGCGGGGATTGTCGATCGACCACCGCTCCGATCAGTTTTCGCTCGGCACGATCCTCTACGAGATGCTGACCGGGAAGCGGCCGTTCGAGGGCGCGACGCCGCTCGACCTGCTCGCATCGCTCGTCTACCGCGACCCGGAGAAGATCTCGAACCTGAATCCGCGCGTGCCTAACGGGGTCGAATGGATCGTCGACCGCTGCCTGCGAAAGGACCCCGAGGACCGTTACGACTCGACGGCCGACCTGGCGAGAGAGCTCGCGCTCGTGCGCGACCGGATGAGCGAAGTGACGCCATCCGCACCCGTCGAACCTGTGGAGAAGGGCAGGCCGCTGCCGAGGCTTCTGATCGCGGGAATCCTCGCGGTCGTCGCTGGCGCGGCAGGGGCCGGAGTCTGGTTCGCGACACGAAACAAACCCGCACACTCTCAACCCGCCGTCGTCGATCGGAGCGAGACGGTCTACCTCGCGGTGCTCCCGTTCAGCGACGTGTCGCCCGAGAAGCTCGGCCCGTTCCTCGGCGAGGGGTTCGCGCAGACGGTGAGCGCGAGACTCGGCGGATCGAAGTCGGTCCGGCTCATGAACATGTCGAGCGTGATTGCCTCGACCGGAGGTGGCGGAGATCCGCGCGTGGTCTGCCGCGAGACAGGAGCCAACCGCCTGTTGCGCGGATCGCTGCAGCGGTCGGGCGAGACGCTGCGGGTGACCTGGACGATCGTCGACGCTACCGGTGTCCAGGTCGCCGGAGACGCGCTGCAGGGAAACTACGCCGACCTGTTCGCGCTTCAGGACCGTCTCGCCGCCCAGGTGATCGACGTGTTCGGCGGAAGCATTCCGCAGCGCGAGCAGAAATCGGGGCGGGGTGAGTTCCGGCAGGATCGCTATCTCGAAGCCGTCGGTTATCTCGTGCGCAACGAGAACCCCGCGTCGGTCGACGCCGCGATCGAGATTCTCACGGGGCTCGGCGAATCGGGCACCGTGCTCGCGACACTTGGGCGGGCATACCTCGCGAAACGGATGATCACGTCGGATCCGAAGTACGGAACGCTTGCACTTGAGACATGCCAGCGCGCGCTCGCCACGGGAGAGCGGAGCGCCGAGATCTACACGACGCTCGGGGAAGTGAAAGGAGTCGTCGGCAAACAGCAGGAGGCGATCGACGCGTTCCGTTCGGCGCTGCAGATGGAGCCGGATTACGGTGACGCGATGATCGGGCTTGCGCGTGCGCTCGCCGACAGCGGCGACCTCGCGCAGGCCGAGCAGACGTACAAGCAGGCGATCGCGCTACGGCCGAATTACTGGGTGGCCCACAATCACCTCGGGGTCTTCTATCTCGTCCGCGGGCGCTATCCCGAGGCGATCAAGTCGCTCGAGGCCGCGATCGCGCTCACCCCCGACAACGTGCGCGTGCTGAACAATCTCGGGGCCCTCTACCACCAGACGGGCAGGCACGAGGACGCGCTGAGGACGTTCGCGCGCTCGATCACGGAGCGGCCTAACGCGGACGCCTACTCGAACCGCGGCACCTGCCTCTTCTTTCTCGGACGCTACGACGAGAGCGCCGACGACTTCGAGAGGGCGACCGCTCTCAATCCCGACTCTTGGCTTCTCTGGGTCAACCTCGGCGACGCCTACCGGTGGAGCGGCACGAGAAAGGCGAAGACGCGCGAGGCGTACTCGCGCGGGATCGCGCTGGGAGAGAAAGATCTTGCTCTTCGTCCCCGCGACGGAAGCTCGCTCGGCACGCTCGCGGCGACCTGGGCGAAGCTCGGGGACCCGCAACGAGCGGCTACGCTCGCGTCGATGGCGGTCGAGGCGACCCCGGACGATGCGTTCGCCCTCTACGCGGCGGGTGTCGCCTACGAGCTGGGGGGCAATCGCGAGAAGGCCGTCGCGACGATCGCTGCGGCACTCGACAACGGCTACAGTCTCAACGAAGTCGAGCTCGACCCGGAGCTCTCCGCGCTGAGAAGCGCGCCGGGAGTGATGGACAGTCTCAAGCGCCACCAAACGGAACGAAAGGAGTAAGGGACATGAGAGAACGACGGTATTTGCAGGCACTTCTGCCGGCAGCATTCCTGGCGGCATTGGTGACGGGGGGCTGCGCCTCGCAGCAGGGAGCGCACCATCCTCCAGCCCCGCCTCCGCCTCCCGCGACCGTGCCGCCGGAACCGCCGCCTGCCGAACCGTTCGGGCCTGACCCGTGCACTATGACCAACTCGGTGAGCGTGATCATCGACGCAGCGAGCAGGCAGGCGATCGACAAGAGCTTCCCGAAGACGCACGAGGTCGAAGTGTGCAAAGGGAAACAGTCGATCGTCTGGTACGCGGATGGCGGCAAAGACCTTTCGCTCGCGATCGGACAGGGACAACCCGCGCACGGCAAGCCGAAGGGGAACTTCCTGGGGAAACTCGCCTGCGGGAACGTCATCGACCCGAACACCGGAAATCTCATCGGTTCCCTCTGCAGCGCAACCGTGGCCGGAGGCTCCGTCGGCGGCTGGGTTCCGTATACGCTGACGGTGAGTCCGAAAAATGCGCCGAACGTCCCGTACACCGTCGATCCGCAGATGATCATCAAGCCCTGAGCGCACGAGCGCGCGGGGGTGTCGCTACCCCCGCCGCTCCTCCATCAGCGCCATCAGGTTGTCCTCGGAGTCGCGGAAGAACGACATCCAGAGGTCATGGTCCGGCATCTTCGCGATCAGGTGAGGCTCACCTTCAGGCTTCACTCCTTTCGCGACCAGCTCGGCGTGCCGCTGCTCGATCGCGTCGGTCACGAAGTAGAAGACCGAGTTCTCCTTCGGCGCCCCCTCCTCGGGGCGCGTCATCATGATCCGGAGGCCGCCGCAGACGAAGAACGCCATGTTCGGCACCTGGAAGGCGAGCGTGATGCCGAGCGTGTCGCGGTAGAAGGCGACGGCGCGGTCGAGGTCGCTTACGACGAGAGACACCTGTCCGATTCGCGTGATCACGCAGGAATGATTCCACCGAGGGGTCACAGCCGCAATATGAAGTATTCAGGTCGTACCAGGGGAGACCACCCGCCTGAAGGGCGCGAATATTTCATATTGCGGCTGTGACCCCATGATCTGCTAACGTTTCGGGCTCATCGGAGGTCCGGAATGCCCGAAGGCAAGATCATCGGCGGCCTGCTCGCGCCGCATCCGCCCCACATCGTCTACGGCGAGAACCACTGGCGGAACGAGCCGAAGTCGGAGTGCGGCTGGGAAGTGCTCCGCTGGGGCTACGAGCGCGCGCGGAAGGACTTTCTCGCAAAGAAGCCCGACGTCCTCATCGTCCACAGCCCCCACTGGCAGACGATCGTCGGCCACCACTTCCTCGGCGTTTCCGAGTTCCACGGCCTCTCGGTCGACCCGATCTTCCCGAATCTCTTTCGCTACACCTACGACATGAAGGTCGACGTCGAGCTCGCGGAGATGATCGCCGCCGAGGGCAAGGCGGACGGCCTCGCGACGAAGATGATGCGCAACCCGCACTTCCGCGTCGACTACGGCACGATCGTCTCGCTCCACATGATGAATCCGGAGTGGGACATCCCGGTCGTCGGCATCTCGTCGAACAACTCGCCCTATTACTTCTCGAACGAGGTCGGCCAGCAACAGATGCTGAAGTTAGGCGACGCGACGCGCCGCGCGATCGAGAAGAGCGGCCGCCGCGCGATCCTCCTCGCGTCGAACACCCTCTCGCACCGCCACTTCACGACCGAGCCTGAGATCCCCGAGGACATGTCGCACGAGCACATCTACCAGCACGCCGGCTACCTCTGGGACATGGAGGTGATCCGGATGATGCGCGAAGGCCGCACGCGCGAGCTTCTCGCGATCCTCCCCGAGTTCATGGACCACGCCGTGAGCGAAGTGAAGGCCGGCTCGCTCGCCTGGATGCTGTCGGCGCTGCAGTTCCCGAGCTACCAGGCGGAGGTCTACGGGTACTGGACGGTGATCGGGACGGGGAACGCGGTGGTGGGGTGGGACGAGGAGAGAAAAGCATGAAGTTAGAACGCAGAACGATGAATTCCGAACCCGGAAAGGTTCGATGCCGGGGCCTCCTTTCTGGGTTCTGAATTCATCGTTCTGCGTTCTAAGTTCAGGGTTTCGAAACGAAGGACTATCAATGACACTCATCCAGAAGGCGTACATCGTTCCCGGCCTGCCCCACATCTACCTCGCCGCGGATCGCAATAAGGGCTGGGCGTCCCTCCGGGACAACTACCTTCGCATCGCGACGGAGATCGAGCAGTCGGACGCCGAGCTGATGCTCGTCTATTCGACGCAGTGGTTCTCCGTCATCGGCCATCTCTTCCAGGTCGATCCGAAGCCGGCGTGGACGCTCGTCGACGCGAACTGGTACGAATACGGGGAGATCCCGTACGAGCTTCGAGTCGACGCGGAGTTCGGCAGGCGTTACTGCGAGACGGCGCGGCGCTTCGGACTGCAGGCATCGACGGTGAACTACAAGGGCTTCCCCGTCGACTCCGGGACCGTCGTCGCAATGAAGTTCCTCAACCCGGACAACCGGATTCCGGCGAGCGTCGTCTCCTGCAACATCTACGCGGAACGTGACGAGACGCGCGTTCTCGGCCGTGCGGCACGCGTCGCGCTCGAGGAGCACGGGAAGAAGGCGATCGTCGTCGTCGTGTCGAACTTCTCGAATCGTTTCCACACGCACGAGATCGACCCCGCCGCCGACGCGATCTCCTCGGCGAAGGACGACGAGTGGAACCGCAAGCTGCTCGAGATTCTGGCCGACGGCAGGCTCGAGGACACGGCCCAGCTCGCGCGGCAGTTCGCCCGCGAGGCGAACGCCGACATGGGCTTCAAGGCGATCTGGTGGCTCTCGGCTCTGTTAGGCGAGACGAACCAGTTCACGGGAAGGGTCTGGGACTACCAGCCCGTCTGGGGAACCGGCGCGGCTCTTGTCGAGCTGACCCCGGCGACCGAGCCGCGCGTCTTCGAGAAGGAGTACGACGAGGTGTCGATCTCCGAGCTCGGCGGCGCCGGCGACGCCACCAGCAGAACGGGAACGGGACTCGCGAGTCACAACCTTCTCGAAGCAGAAGGAGACGGACAGTCGGCGAATCGTGCCCGCGAGGGTGAACCAGCCGCTGCGTCGACGAAAGTCACGACGACGAGCACCGACAAGGCGCCGAAGCCCGTCGGCGCCTACCCGCACGCGAAGCGGGTCGGCGACATGCTCTTTCTCTCCGGGATCGGGCCGCGCCAGGCCGGGTCCGACGAGATCCCCGGCATCACGCGCGACGAGAAGGGAGAGATCGTCGACTGGGACATCGAAGTGCAGACGCGCGCGGTGATCGAGAACGTGAAGACGATCCTGCGCGAAGCGGGAAGCTCGCTCGACAAGGTCGTCGACGTGACGGTCTTCCTCACGAACATGAAGCGCGACTTCGCGGGATACAACAAGGTCTACGCGGAGTACTTCTCGTCGATCCAGGCGACGCGAACGACGGTCGGTGTCGATTCCCTTCCGACGCCGATCGCAGTCGAGTTCAAGATTCTCGCGATGCCGTGAAGAGGCACGCTGCCGGCACGAGTCAAACGATTCACCGCCGCGAAGCGGCGAGAGATCGGTAGCCCCCGGCTTTAGGGCGTGTTGCCCAAATAAGAATCTATTAACAAACCGTATTAGTGAGTATAATAATGAGCGTCAATTGAGGTGGCGCTCATGATGCGCAAGCAACCCCCACCGCAGCCGCAGTTGTTCTACACGCG
>JBAZBK010000020.1:0-117758 GCA_041671505.1 Thermoanaerobaculia bacterium
ATCGCGGCACACAACCGTGATCCCCGCCCCTTCATCTGGTCCGCCGAGGCAGACAAGATCATCGAGAAAGTCGGTCGCGCCCGCGTTGCGTTGAATAATTCAAGAAGTAGTTGAATCACTACACTAGCATCTCCTCTGATATGAGTTGGCGGAAGGCCGGAGATGCGGAACTTCCGAGCAAAGCCTGGAGGTACTCGGCGGTGTGCGCAAACACCCCTAGCGAGTGCTCGAACCGAGTGTGGGTAGCCCCGGGAAAGACGAGGTAGGTGTAGCCCAGCTGCATAGCGGTGTTAAGGCGCGCAAACCACGGATGGTCGATGATATGTTTCACGCGGTCTGTAAGAGCGACATTCCCGTTAACCGGTAGGCGAACGATGCGGGTTGCCGCGAGAGGGCTGAGCTCAGGTAAGCCGGCGACTGCGACGTAGTTCTTGTCGAGTTTCCGTAGGTCTCTGATAACGTCAACGACGCGGCTATACTTGTGAGGCTCGCGCGGAAGGTCGAGGCTCAGCCGGCGGACCATTCGACTGAGGTAGGCTACGTCGAACGCGGAAAAGGCATTCGCGATCAACGCAACTCCGAGAAGTTTTCCTACAATGACACCGAAGTAGTGCAGATCGAACGATTCCGCTAGCTCGGCTTTGGGGATGGAAACGAGAACGCGATCCCGGTTTTCCTCTTTCTTAAGATAGGGATGTGTGCGGTACTTGGCGGGTAGATAGTCGAGGGTGGTATAGATCATAGTGCCTGTTCCCCCGTCAAGCGTCAGCGAGTCACCGTGAACATGTTTCGAGAAACCGAAGTCGGTGATTTTTGCTGTGGGGGCCGCACCGATACCGCCGAGTAGTATGTTCCCCAACTTGAGATCGCAATGGAGGACGCCCTGCGAGTGTAGCCCCTCCAGGCCGTGGGCGATCTGTAGCAGTAAGGAAACGATGAAGGTGCGAACATCGGGTGTGGCCGCGAGAAGTGTTTGGTCCACGAGCAACGCGTGGTCTAGATCCCGCCCTCCTGGGAGATATTCCATGAGAAAGTAGTGCGTGGAAACCGTCGGTTCGAGCTGCAGGGAGCCGGCATCGTAGAGCGAGACGATATTCGTGTGCGCGACGGAGAGCAGGGTCTGCACCTCCTTCAAGAACATACTGGTCGACGCGAGGGGTGGTAGGTCGGCGGAATCGTGCCTGAATACTTTGGCGATTCGGTCTACGCGGTAACTGTCGCCAAGGCCGAGCCGTTGTTTAACGTGATAGACGCGCGCCGTTGAGCCTGATTCATAGAACGCCTCAAGATGTAGTGTCCCACCGAAGTGCTGATTCAATGCTGTAAAGGGGATTCTATCGCTTGGTTTCAGGTCCTCTGGCTTCATTTTTCACTCCTATGCTGGGGCGTTGCGCAAGAGCATTCGTTGTAGTTTGAGGACGGTTTGAATGAACGTAACGGCAGGTCGATAGAAGCGAAACTCAGCCTGGCCAAGCTCGATGCCCAGGGATTTGAACTGCTTCGTGACGGGAGGACGGCGCCGACGCTTATGTATTCAGGATCGGTCGCAGACCAAGCGTGCGGGTTGCGTCTTGAGCACCTTCTGTTTGATGGGCGAAGTCTCCACGAACGGAATGGTGCCCGGTCGTTGGCCTGCGTCGGGGTAGCCCAGTGAGCGGGGTGAGGCATCGAAACTGTACTCTGCTGGGCACTGTGTGCAGATGGAGTCAGGCCTCGAATCTGCACCTTCCCGCGATGCCACCTCGATCGCCGAAGCACAGATTCGAGGCCTGACCCAAGGCTCAACAGCTCCAATGACCCAGTGCGAAGGCGAGTCATTCCACATTCCTCCTACACTCCCGCGCTCCGGACCCGCTCGCGCGCACGAGGGCGCATTCGTTCGAGCTCGAACGGTGTTTCAGCGACCCGTTTCTCACGTTCATTTCGAGGCATCTCCGGGGCAGGAGTGGTGCTGCTAAGGGAGGAGTGGCGAGCGCGGGGGATTTCCATACCTGGTGCCGGTGAGGCAGACCGAAAAAACCCGCATTGGCGCTGTACGCCACCGCCGCGGACGCGATCCCGTTGAGACAGGTCCACATTTCGCGCCGGACGTATGATGGCTCGCAATGTGCCCCAACCGTCGCTTCGTCACTCTGCTCCTCGCGGCATCGCTTGCGATGATTCCGCCGGCGTTCGGGTCCGATGCGGAAACGCGCATCTCGCAGCCTTCGCTCGCACCTCGGGGTCTGAACACGAGCGAATGGCGCGTCGTGCGGCGGCCGCATGACGACGTTGCCGTCTGGTCGTCGGCGAACGTCATCTGGGCGACGACCATCGACGCTGAGGGAGTCCCGTCCGCGGCGATTTCGATGGGGCGAGCCGTCGAAGGAACGAGCCCCAATGTCGTCGTTTCCGGCGACGATGCTGTCGTCTTCTGGGCAGACCGAGGGACGCTCTATCAGCGTCGCCTTCTCGCGGACGGGACCTCTCCGGAACCCGCACGCGTCGTCGTTTCGGGCGTGACCGGCTCGAGCGCCGCGCGAAGCGGCGGGACGACTGCCGTTCTCTGCGACCCGTACTACATCGACGCGACCTTCATCGGGTCAGTGCTCCACGTTCTCGATGACGACGGGAACGTGAGTCGACGCGTTCTCGTCAGCACGGAGCGGGGCGCACGTCTCGCAGCGTGGAGCAGCGGCTTCGTCGCGGCGCTGCGGACGAACGAGGGGATTGCTCTCCGCCGGATCTCGCCGGCCGGCGACCTGCTCGATTCGCAACCGGTGCGCGTGGCCACTGCCTCCGCGGCTTTCGATTTCGCGGCCTGGGGCGACCGAGCATGGATCGCGCGTCGCACCTACACCGACCCTGACCTGCTCCAGATCGTCGCGCTCGCGCCTGACGGCAGACTCGCCGTGAATCGGACCATCACCTGGCCTCGAACCGGCGACTTCCCGAGCGGCGTGAAGCTGTCGGCGGGCCCTGACGGAGTCATCGCGCTCGTCGAGCGAAGCGGCGACCTCTACAGCCTCAGGCTCGACAACGACGGGAACATCACGCAGCCGATGACGCCGACCGTCGTCCGCCCGGGCGCGCAGCGGGCCCGCGCCGTGTCGTTCCGCGACACGCCGCTCGAGCTCTGGTCCGAAGAAGCCTACACCGACGTCTTCGTGCAGCAAGCCGGCAGTGAGTCCTTCCGCTGCGCCTCGGTGGGTGGAACGCGAATCGCCGGTCACGCGGTCGCGACATCGCCATCGTCGATGCTCGCCGTCTGGCGCGAAGACTCCGGCGATGGGCAGATCTATCGCTACCGGCTGCTCGACGCGTCGGGCGTGCCGACGGGCGAGGCGGTCGAGCTCGATCGTGGAGCCGGGTACAACGGGCTTCCGTCGGTCGTGTGGAGTGGCTCCGAATTCGGCGTGCTGTGGCAGGCGAACCAGCGGACCCGTCTGCTGCGAATCGGCGCCAATGGCTCGCCCCTCGGAGAGCCGCTCGAGCTGCAGGGCGTGAGCGGCGAGCTGCGGCTTTTCGGCGGGCACTCCCGCTTCGTCGTAACGGCTCCGTCCTCCGATCCGCTGGTTTCGCCCCCGATTCTGGCAATGGTCATCGGAGAGACCGGCGCCGGGCCGCTCGTCACGATCACGACTCCCTTTCCCGCTCCGCCTAACTCGATGAGCAGTGACGAGAACCCGTTCCTCGTCCCGACGGCGTCGGGCTGGCAGCTCTTCTACGAGAGCTGGATCATCGAAGGCTGTGTAGGCATTCCTTGCCCCACGGAAGCGCGCATTGCCTCCGCGCGCTTTGGCGTCGATCTCGACCCAGGAGGAGGCGCCGCCGAGATCTTCGCGAACGAGGCGACGATCATGAACGCCGCCTCGAACGGAGGTGCGACCGCCGTGCTCGCCGGCGGAGTGAATCTGGTGCTCTATACGATCCCGTCGCCGGGCGCTCCGCCGTTCGCCACGCAGGTCTGGCGCCGCACGGCGTGGCTGCCTTCCGTGAGTCACACGAGCCTGGCTCCTCACGGCGATGGTTTCGCCGTGTCGCTCGCCGAGCGGACGTACGACGATTCCTGGGTCTCGATTCGCGACATCAGCCCTGGCGGCGCGCTGCGCTCCGTGCGCGTTCCCGCGCGTGCAGGGATTTCCTCACCTCTTCTCTCTCATTCCTCGACGGACGGAGTTCTTGTCTATCAGCGCTGGCTCGTCGAAGAGCACGGCGGTGACGGCCTCTTCACCGAGAGTTGGACGAACGCCCCCGCGGGGCCGGAACTTCCTCCGGCGCCGACGGTCGTCTTCTCACAAAGGATCGATCACACACACGTGGAGCTGCGGTGGGACTATGCGGGCCCGGCGCTTCGCGGCTTCTCAATCTCGTCGTCGTCCTGGGAGAACCCGATCATCCTCGCTCCCGATGCGCGGTCGGCCACGGTTTCGATGAACGGCACGGAGTTCCGCGTCGTCGCGTTCAACGAGACCGGCGTCGGCGTTTCCGAACCGGTGACTCCTGGCTTCGTGAGGAGACGCGGCGCGCGGCGATGAATTCGAGTTGCTCGACGAGCAGGGACACTTAGGGTCACACTTAGGGTCAGGTCTCGAAACTGTACGTTGAACGCCGGTAGAGCATAGGTTCGAGAGCTGACTCAGCGACCCCACGGGTCTCAGGGCCGCGGAAGTGGGAGGCATCCCGGTTCGGCTATTCAGCCGTCACGGCGTGAACGGAGCGCAGCCGACGGCCGAGGGCGGCTTCGGCAGTACGCAGGTCGTAGGACGCCTGGAGATTCAACCAGTATTGCGGCGACTGATCGAATGCGCGCCCGAGAAGGAGGGCAAGCTCGGCGGTAACCGGGCGCGTTCCCTTGACCACGTGAGAGACCCGCATCTGCGACACTCCGATCGCACGCGCCAGCGCCGCCTGCGACAACTCCAGCTCGCCGAGCAACTCCTCAAGGAATTCGCCCGGATGAATTGCGCGCGGATTCTTTTTTGCCATGATGATCTCTCCCTAGTGATAGTCGGCGATCTCGACATCGAAAGCATCGCCGTCGCGGTAGGGGAAACAGACTCGCCACTGGTCGTTGATCCGAGCGTGAACAACAGTCAGAGCTCCTGTTCTCTGTTTCGCTCGTCCGTCAATCGAAGTTGCGCCTGTTCAACGACTTCGCGCACACACGCCTTGCGAGCCAGGCGCGGAAAGATGTGTTGCCTCCTACCAGCCCTACCGTTTGTGGATATCAGACGCGCGAAGCTCTGCTACCTCTACCCGAAGGTGCGGCGCGCCCAGACGAGAGAAATCTGCCGCTCGACGGGTAGGGTTTCGTCCTGGCCAGCCACTCCTCAGTAGATGGTGAGTTCTTATCAACGTTGGAGCGGGGCTCACGTCGGGCGCTCGACTCGACAACACGAGCCCGGCGGGAAGGAGGCAGACGATGACCTGATCGCACAATCATGCACTCGACACGAGCATCAACGACCGTACCGCGTCGTTCGTTACCGCTTACAAACACCCTAATGTGGATGCAATCGCTTTGAAGAGATATCTCGCGGTTCTCATCGCAGTTATGGCCGTTTCGTTGTTTCCGTCACCAGTCGACGCGACGTGCAACGCCTACTCCAACAGCTCGGTTCAGTGGGATCCCTATTACGGCAACTACTGCGGCGCAACCGGCGGAGGCTGTACGGAATGCGTTGACGGCGAGTACAGCAGTTGTGTAACAAACGGGAGCTCGTGCACACCCAAGATCCGGCACCAGGACTTTTGATGCAGCATTCCGTTTCACACTGACTACTTGGCCCGACCGGGCGGGATCGCCCGGTCGGCACGGGGGCTCATGATGCGCCGTTTCTTTCTTCCGATTGTCATCGCCCTAACTGCGCTGATCGGAGTCGACTCCCTGGCTGCCTCCGTTCCCACACCGGACCAGGCCGCTCCGCCAGGGTCAATTCGCGCTGAATCGGGGGTCAGGTCTCGAAACTGTACTATAGCCTTGAGGCAACTGCAGAGTCAGGCCTTTCCTAACCCTCGCGTCGGTTGACGCTTCGATGTTGCCAGTCAGCACGACGAAACTAGAGACCGGCTGCCGCTGACGGACGCGCGGGCCTGCGCCGCTTCAGCGCCTCGATGTGCCTCGAGCCGGTGAACGAGCGTGCTCCGGCGCGCAGCGCCGGTCGGCGGGAATGTGGAGGTTCCGGGTCGCTCGCGCTCGCGAGCCGCGACGTCGATCATCGGGGCCGGCGAGCAGACGCGGAGCGGAACGAGCCCGGCCTGCTCGCGATGCCGGAGCGTGAATTTGCAGGGAAGGGGGTAGGGATTTGCCCTCCTGGCGACACTCCTTCCTTGGATGGAACGCCATCTCTCGAAGCGCGTTGAATGGTATCTGTCGGAGTGCTTCCGGAGGGGGGCCACGCCCCGCGTCACCGAGTTCACACACATCTCGCGGATTTCCCGTTTCGCGGCAAGCCGAGCGGCTCGGCGAGTGTTCGGACGCACGCTTCGTGACCTGTTTCACCATCGCCAGGTCGTCGAGGCGCAGCGCGCACTGGAACGCGGGCTGACCACCGAAGCCGCGGCGCGAAGCGCAGGCTTCACCAGCCCGTCGACGTTCTTTCGTACCTTTCGGAAATACACGGGAACCACGCCTGCAGCGTTCGCGCACAAAGTGGCAGTAGATCATCAGATCGGGCGTCGTTAAGCTGTGCGCGCTTGGCAAAGACTAAGCACTAAGGAGCGAGGAATGCGAAATCTGGCAAAGTCTCTCGGATACCTTGTGTTGGCAGTAGTCCTTCTGGGATCGTCGGCGGGAAACCTCAATGCAGAGTGCAACTCGTATAACGCCGGAATTCAGTACGATCCACTCTACGGCTATTACTGCGGTGGGAGTGGCGGTGGATGTACTGAGTGCGTTGACGGCGACTACAATAGTTGCGTGACAAGCGGGAGCTCCTGCATTCCCCACGTCCGGCACCAGGATTTTTAGCTTAGTGAATCACCGACAATCCGCGGTCGATTCTGACAATGGGAGCCGCAGCGCAAGCTGCGGCCCCACGGAGCCATCGGCATGAAACTTCTGCTCGTGATTCTCTCCCTCGTCGTCGCGCCTTTCGCCGCGGCCGACTCAGACAGTACGACGAAACCGAAGCAGGCGAGCCCTGTGCGATTCAAGGTCGCCAACGATGTCGAGCTGCCGGCACAGCTAAGAGCTGCGCGGGACATTCGGTGGTACGGCGATTCATCCGTGGTCCTGGCTGCAGGGAGGCCGGGCTTGTTCGAGTTTTTTCCGGCGACGGGCAAGTCCAATGTTCTCGTGCCCGGCACCGGCCCGGGGAGCTTCTTTTTCGCGGCGCGCGTTGCGTCGTCCGACGGCCGCCTGCTCGTCGCCTCTGTGTTTCGCTCTCTCGCGGTGAAGACGAGCCAGGGTGTCACGCGGCCGTTTCCCTTCGAGTTGATCGTCGACGCCGACATCTCGGGTGACAGAATCGCCATCCTCGGGGCGACCCGTGCCCGAACCGGAGAATGGAACCCGGAGGGCGGCGTCGTCTGGCTCGGCAAGTTGGAGGCGGACGGAACGGTGACTGACCTCCGACCGCTGATCGTCTCCGAGGAGCGCGGCGATCGAGACCCGGTGAATCGGTGTCACTATCTGGAGCTCGGAGCTCTGCGTTTCCTGTCCGACGGATCTCTGCTGGTCGCGCCCGGCCTCGTGCCCGGCGTCTTCCTGTACGGCTCGAACGGCCGCCTGATCAAGACCTGGGAAACCGAAGGGCGCGGGTTCGAGGACCGCTGCCGGTTGTCTGATGCTGAGCATCTGACGTTCGTCAAGGAGCCGCTTCCTCGATTCGAGTGGATCAACGAACACACCGTCGTCGACGACGTGCTCATCCTGCCGTCGGGCCCCGCGCTCGTGCTGCGGGCGATCGACGGGCAACAGACGAAATGGTCCCTCCTGCACCTGCTTCCCGACGGGAACGTCCGGGCCGAGCCGCTTCCACTGTCGTCCCGCTCCACGTTCGCGCACGTCCGTGGCGATGTGCGTGGGAAGACGATCGCGTTCGTCGTGCTCGAATACGGATTGTCGCCGGATGCGCCTCCCCCCGCGCCTCCTCGCGTCGTGCTCGTCGAGGTCGCGAAGTGAGGGCAGGTGTATGGGCGGCGGCGCTATGCGCTGCAGTGGCCGCGTCTGTCAGCGGCGCCGCGTCGAGGACGATTGGTGTGCCTGCCAGCGGTCCTCCCGCGGAGGTGATCCTGCCCTCTCCCGGTTCGGCCGGTCGTCCGGCGTTTGATCACTTCTGGGTGGTCACGGATGATGGTTGCGCTGTAAAGGCGACGACTCCGGAGGATGCAGCCCGGTTGGTCGAAACGACAGCCGACCATCCCGTTGGCAGGAAGCTGCGCGTGATCGTCGTTACCCCGGCCGGCCAGCGAGACCCCGTCCGTGGCGCCATCCTCACGGGGCCCGCGGAGATGTGGTCCGAAGTGCCGGAGCAGCTCCTGGCGCACGTTCCGTTAGGCCGGGAGCAATCGGCAACGGTGTGCGTTTCGCCCGCGTCCAGGATTCGCTTCGTCGGCGAGGAGTTCGCGTCCGTATGGGTCGACGTCCGGGATGGGCTGAGTGAGCTCCGCATCGTCGCGGCGCCGGCACTCGGGCGGACACTCCGCGTCAGGGGGAGCGCGGGTGCGCCGCTGACGGACGCCGTCGCCAATCTGGGAGTCACACCGGAGGGTGGTGAACGAGGACGGGTCGTCGCCGTTGCGCGCTCGAGCGCGAAAGGTGAGCTCGCGTTTGAGAAGATTCCAGGGGATTCCCGGCTATCGCTCGTCGTCAATCATCCCGACCATCTGCCTCTCGTCCTCGATGGGCGCCTGGCAGACCTGCCCGAGAGCGTCACATTGCAGACGGGAGCAGCAGTCAATGGGCGGGTCGTGAACGAGAAGGAGGAGCCGCTATCCGGCGTGACGGTTACGATCGAGGGATGGTTGGCATCGAATTCGGACGCCCTCTTCCAACGCTCGACCTCGACGGACGATGAGGGCGTTTGGCGCATGGGTGCGGTGCCCTCGCGCGTGACGGTCGTCGCGGCGAAACCGGGATACGCGATCCGACGTGACGAGCTCGTCATCGAAGAGGGGAAGCTGAATGTCGGTACAGTCGTCCTGTCCAACGGCTTCAATCTCACGCTGCGCGTTCGGACTGATGACCGGATTCCGATCGCCGATGCCATGACGCGAGTCGATGGACGTGATGGATCGACTCGTAGCGATGCCAAGGGGAACGCGCTCCTCCGCGACCTGGACGCGTCCGTGCCCCTGGTGCTGAGGATCGGCGCAGAGGGCTTCATCGAGAGGAAGCTGACCGTTCACCCTCCACTTCCTCGCATCGTCGACGTCGCATTGACCAGAGCCTTCATTGTCACGGGCGCCTACCGGGACAAAGAACACGCCCCAATCGCGGACGCTTTGCTCAAGGTCGAGGCCGGGAGCGGCTATCGTGATGTTCGTGTCGACCCGACGGGTGTGTTCCGGCTGGAGCTCGAGCCCGATGTAGAGTACAGCCTTTCGCTGCTGTCGCCTTCCAACGGAGACTTACGGCTGCCGCCTGTTCGCGGAGTCAGTGGCGAACAGCGTGACCTTGGCGAACTGACGCCACAGCCGGGTGCCACGATCACCGGGCGAGTCATCTCGAGTGTCACAGGGCTGCCTGTTCTGAGCGCTTCCGTCTGGGCGCCGCGACCAACGCCCGAGGGACCAGTGATGGCCTGGGTGAGCGGAAACGTGATTCGAGGCGTAAGCGACCGAGAAGGATTATTTGTTCTGCGTGGCGTTCCGTTCGCTCCGTTGCTGCTGCGCGTGGACGCTCCGAGCCATGCCCGCCAGTTCGAGGGCGTTTCGCCCGAGCCGCTTCAATCGCAGATCGACCTTGGCGACATTCTCGTCGACCAGGGTGCAGAGATCGTCGTGAACGTCGACGGGGACTCAGAGGGTGCTACGGCACGCCTCGACCTCCGAGGGGAATACCTCGATCTCGACATTCTCACGGCTCAGGTCGTCGAAGGGCGCGCGACGTTTCCCGCGGTGACTCCGGGCAAGATCATCCTGACCGTGTTGCGAGAACGGGAGACGATTTGCGAGCAAGCGATCGAGGCTCCAGCGACCGGCTCGAAGAGCGTCACGTGTTCCGCGTCGAGCACGACGCTTCGCGGCCAGGTCCTCGTCGGCGGAAAGGCGGCAGGACAAGGCACCCTGACGCTCACATCGCGGACGGGTTCTGTGCATGCCGCGATCATGACCTCCGTGTCTCCCCATGGATCGCGCCGTCAACAGACGTATGGCGACTCGGGGTCGCGAAAGGTTGCCAAGGTCGATTCCGCGGGACGATTCGTCCTGACGGGGATGCGAACCGGCAGCTGGGAAGTCGAGTGGCGGCCGCTTTCCGGCGGCCCGAGCGAGCCGCGGCAGATTGAGATTCCCGATGTTGCAGAGCACGAGGTTACGCTCGACTATCCTGGGGGCTCGGTATCCGGCGTCGTCGTCGACCGAGACGGTCGCCCGGTAGCTGGCGCGCGGGCCTTCGACGTTGCATCGCTGGTGACAGTCGTGGCAGGGCCCGACGGCTCGTTCCGGCTGAATTCAATCTCCGAGGGACCGCGCGCGTTTCGCGCGCGTCTTGGGAATCGAGAGAGCGATATCGTCCGAGCGGTCGTGGAACGGGAGCGCGAGACGACGATCGAGTTGATCCTGCGGGACGGCGATGCGAACCAGGTTCAGGTTAGGCTCTTTTCCGCGGACGGCAGTCCAGCTTCCGGTGCATTCGTGTTCGTCCAGGCGACGGGGCAACCCTTGCGGACGATTACCGCGGACATGACGGGCGGGGCGGTCGTCAGGTTCTCTGACGCTCTGCCGACGAGTTTGCGAGTGGCGGCATGGCACAACGGTGCGTGGCATTTCGGAAATGAGGTCTCGATGACCTCGATCCGCGAGGGCTTGACGGTGCGCCTTGGCAACACGGGAGCATTGGTCGTCAAGTCGGAGAGAGTCAGCGGGAGGATCGATCTCGTCGGGCCCGCCGGCTGGAATGTCGCGCAACTCATTTCCCAGCTTGGATTCCAACCGCAAATCGTGAACGGAACCTTGCGAATTGCCGGGCTTTCCCCCGGGTCGTACGTCGTGGCCGCTGGAGATCAGCGTCGCGATGTGAACGTCGTGGCTCGCAAGGACACGGTTGTCGAGTTCGAGTGACAGCGAAGCGCACGAGAGGCAGATGGCTGTGGGGCCACGATCGGGAGGCAGCATCGCATCGGGGACCAGCATCGAGGGTCATCCATTGGGCCCCCTTGTCAAGTACGACAGAGGTTCTCCGGGCGGGTGGGGGCATCCGCGGGTACGACAACGTGACCAACCTGGAGGCGTTCGGCGGCGCGCCGACGGCTTGCCGTCGGCGATAGCAGCCGGGTAACCGGAGCGGTTCGGCGAGTCATCCCGCAGAGCGGGACCGGAGCGAAGCGGAGGAGCCGCCGTTAGGCGGCTTGACTCGACGAAGCGCGGAGGTTACTCCTCGGTGGTCGGGCTGGTGGCTCGTGGTTCGATCGCATTCCCGTTCGTTTCAGTCGTGTGAGCTGGATCGAGTTCGGGTCGATCCGCATCAGTCATCCATCAGGATCAAGACGAGCACCGCAGCCGGAGCCGCGTTGGTGTCGTCCTTGCCTCGTCGGAGGCACCAGAAACGTGATCGGTGCGAGGGCGTGTCCAGGCGTATGTCACAGATCTCGTGGTTCATCGCAGACATGTCTGCGAGTCCAACCCCAGTTTGGCTCACGCCGTCGTCGCGGATCGAACAACGAGCCGGAATCGGTGCGGGTCCAATCAGACCTCCGAGTTCAGAGTCTCAACCCCTGATCCTGGCTCCCGCACCGACCCGGCTCAACCGAAGACTCGTGCCGGATCGAACTTCACTCGCTCGTGCATCACGTGCCAGCCGGCACGCGCGAGCTTGTGCGCCAGGGCCGCGCGGGCGACGATCGTGTTTGTGCGTGCCTTCTTCCGGTCGTAGAAGCGCCGGGCTTGCGGGTAGTAGCGGATCGCGAAGTTGGATGCCTCCATCCACGCCCAGGCGAGATAGCGGTTTCCGCACTTGGCGTTGCCGCTCCCCTTGGACTTGCCGTTGCTGATCCGCTGCGCGCGAACGCACCGGCAATACGAGGCGTAGTCGCCGGGGGAGGCGAACCGATCGACCGGTCCGGTCTCGAGATGAATCGTCATCGCGAGGATCTTGCCCACGCCCCACATTGTCGTCAGCCGCTTCCAGTCCTCGGACGTCTTGACGCTGTCGAGAATCGCCTGCTCGAGCTTGGCGATCTGCGCGTCGAGTGCCATGATCACGTCGAGGGTTGTGCTCAGAGCCATCGCTCGGTGGGCATTCGGCTCGTTTCGCGTGAGGGCTTCGACGTCCAACGACCGCAGATCGTTGACCGTCACAGGCACACCCTCATTTCTCTGTTTCAGGTTCTGCAGGCTTAGCAGGTTCGCCGTACGCTGCTGAACGAGCCGCACCCGTTTGCGAAGCAGGTCGCGAAGAGCCCGGTGTGCCTTCGGCATGATGTAGCCCACGGGCAGAATGCCGAGCCGCATCAGTTGCGCGAGCCAGCGCGCGTCGTGTCGGTCATCCGCGTACTTGAGTCCGCTGTACTGCTGCACCGCCGCGGTGTTCACGAGCCGCACTTCGTAGCCGTCCTCCGCGAGTCCGTCGACGAGCCAGTACCAGTTGAACGTCGACTCGACCGCGACGGCCACGATTCGCTCGCGGTGCGGCTTGAGCGCCGAAAGAATTTCCGGCAACCGGTTCTTCAGTCGTCGCTCGTAGACGACGTGATCTGAAGCGTCGAGAATCGTCAGGAAGCTGTTGTTCGAGTGGAGATCAATCGCGGCGTAGAGTGGTGATTCGTGCATCGGGCACCTCCTTGATCCGCGAAGGTACCAGCCTTCGCGTTAGGTATGCCCATATGCGTATCAGGCCTCGAAACTGTACTTTAGGTTCGCCTAAAGTACAGATTCGAGGCCTGACCCCAACAGTGTGTCGACGCAGATTCGCAAGGGACACGAGATCATCGCGCCCTTCACCTTCCTCCTGCTATACGCGGCGCGGACAGGGTCACAGCCGGACTATTAACTTCTGCTGACGCGCGGAATGGACTCCCGGGCGCGCTGGCGGTCGAGTGCTCCGGATGGCCCCGGTCTCGATCCCGATCGCCTCTCGAGGAGCGGGTTACTCCACCCGGGCAGGCGCACCGTCCGGAGCCCGAAGCCGCTGCCGCGTCGTCGCGTTCAACGAGACCGGCGTCGGCGTTTCCGAACCGGTGACACCCGGATTCGTGAGAAGACGCGGCGCGCGGCGATGAGACCAGGCGCATGATCGCGTCCGGGGTCGCACCTCGATCGCGTCTGGGGTCGCACCTCGAAAGTTTCCTCTCATCGGTCTTCGCACCTCGCAGGTCGAGGCGCGTGCCTAGAAAGTCGGCCGATGGAGAGAGTGATCGCGAGTCCGCAAGGAAACGTTCGAGGTGTGACCCCCGAAGCTGGGAGAGAGTGTAGCGGATGCGGGGGCCCGGGCACGACTTGCGAGCAGAAGGTTGCGAGCAGAAGGACCCTGAAGCACTGCCTCCAGCCACTGCGGGGAGCGGCACACGGAGGAGATGGAGGTGCTCAGGCTTTCGACGTTGTGAGAGCCTCGATGGCTCCATGGGAACCACGTCCTGACTTGTTGTTGAGACGAGCGAGACGCTCAGAATTTCACCCGCCGCGGCCTCGAACCTGAAGGGCGTTTCGCTATCCCCTCCTGCACTGTCCTACACTATCCGCCGTGTCCACCGTGACCGCGACGCGTGTCGAATGACGCAATCTCCACTCCCCCGACTCCAGGAACGAATCAAGGAGCTGACGGCGCTGCACCAGACCGCACGGATTCTGCAACGTGCGGACGCGTCGCCCGGCGTGGTGATCGAGCGGATCGTGACTATCCTGCCGGCCGCCTGGCAGTATCCCGCGGTCACCGAGGCGCGCATTCGATTCCGGGAGTGGGCCGCGGCCACGCCTCGTTTTGCAGCGACGACCTGGATGCAGAACGCCGTCATCGCGACGCGTGGAGGGGAGAGCGGGCTCATCGAAATCGCCTACACGGAGGAGCGCCCACCGGCCGACGAAGGTCCCTTCCTGAACGAGGAGCGAGACCTGATCGATTCGCTGGCGGAGATGCTGCGGTCGTACTTCGAGCGCCTGATTGCCGAAGAGAACATTCAGGAAGCGCACCGGTCGCTCGAACGTCAGGTCTCGGAGCGAACCGAGGATCTGGCCCGAGCAAACGCGCAGCTCTCCCGGCGGGTCGAGGAGTACACCGAGGCGCAGGGGCGAATCGAGCGGTATCAAGTCCAGCTCCGGCGGCTCGCGTCGCAACTGGCTGCGGTGGAAGCGCGGGAACGTCGCACGATCGCCGCCGACCTTCACGATCACATCGGTCAGGCTCTCGCGTTCATCAAGATGAACATCGCTCAACTTCAGGCCAACGCCACGTTCTGCGGGTTCGAGACCGAGATCGCGGAAACGCTGGTCCTGCTCAATCAGACGATCCGGTACACCCGTGATCTGACGTCCCAGATCAGTCCGCCCGTGCTATATGAGCTGGGCCTGGCGTCGGCGTTGCGTTGGCTCGGCGAGAACGCCCGGATCAAACAGAAGATCGCGGTCACGGTGGAAGGCCCGACTGAGCATCGGCGCCTGGCGGACGAGATCAGCGCGACGGTGTTCAAGTCGGTTCAGGAGCTTTTGACCAACGTGGTGAAACATTCCGGAGCTACATCGGTCGCGATTCGGCTGGAGATCTCTGAAACCGGATTACGCGTCGAGGTCTCCGACGACGGTTCCGGATTCGAAGTCGACGTCGTGCAGACGACCGAATCTCTCGACGACCATTTCGGGCTGTTCAGTATTCGTGAACAGATCCGGTACCTTGGAGGCAGGGCGGAGATCGGATCGTCGCCCGGCAAGGGCACGAGAGTGTCGCTGAGGTTGCCTTGTTGAGAGAGGGTGTGATGTCATGATCATCCGGGTGCTTGTCGCCGACGACCATCGTCTGTTTCGCGATGGAGTCCGCACGCTGCTCGAACGGGAGGCCGACCTGGAGGTCGTGGGGGTGGCGGCCGACGGCCAGTCGGTGCTCACTCAGGTCGATACCTGCCGGCCTAACGTGGTTCTCATGGACGTATCGATGCCCGGGCTCAACGGGCTCGAGACGACGCGGCGTCTTCGAGCCGACCACCCTGACATCGCCGTCCTCATGCTCTCGATGCACGCCGACCACCGCTTCGTGGTCGAAGCGCTTCGCGCCGGGGCACTCGGTTACGTCCCCAAGGACTGCGAGATCAGCGAACTGCGCGCGGCAATCCGGACCGTCAACGGGCGTCAACTCTACCTTTCGCCGTCGCTCGCCGGCCGGGTCGTGCGCGACTATCTCGCGCTGATGGGCGATCGTCCCGACTCCGCGTTCTCGGTGCTCAGTGCCCGCGAGCGGGAGGTGCTGCAGATGCTCGCCGAGGGGCGCACGGCGAAGGACATCGCGGGCACGCTTGGCGTCAGCATCAAGACCGTCGAATCGCACCGGAAGAACATCATGGACAAGCTCGATATCCATAGCGTCGCCGAACTGACCAAGTACGCCATTCGAGAAGGACTCACTCACCTCGAGTAGGGCCGGTTGCCGTCGCCCGGGACCTGGCCCCGATGGCCTTAAGCTAAGAACGAAACCCTGAAGTTTGAACGCAGAACGCTGAAGTTTGAACCCAGAAATGGGCACCGGGTGGTGGTTTCCGGGTTCCTAATTCATCGCTCTATGTTCTAACTTCAGGGTTTCGTTCTTAACTTAGGCCATTGGACCTGGCCCGGACTATTCATGACGGTTCTGCTGATGAACATTCATGACTAATCCGGGCTCGGCGAATACCTGGTAAGGGAATTCGTCGTGCGCTCTCAGGGGGACCCCGATTCTCTGCCGCGACCCCGAGCGGTACTGTCGGCCGGTGAGATGCGCCATCAAGGCGAATCTGAAACTCGGGGAGACTTCCGATGTTTGATACCGGCAATACGGGCTTCATGCTGGTCGCGACCAGCCTCGTCATGCTGATGACACCGGGGCTGGCCTTTTTCTACGGCGGCCTGGTTGGACGCAAGAACGTCCTGGCGATCATGTTTCAGAGCTTCGTTTCGATGGGCATCACCACGATCATCTGGTGGGCTTACGGATACTCCCTCTGCTTCAGTGGCGGTGAGGGGGGCATCATCGGAAACCTCGACAAGGCGTTCCTGGCGGGAGTCACGTTGACGACTCCTTCGCCCTTCGGAACCGGCAACATCCCGGAGTTCGTCTTCATGGCGTACCAGATGATGTTCGCCATCATCACTCCGGCTCTCATCACGGGTGCGTTTGCGAACCGTATCCGGTTCGGCCCCTACCTGATGTTCCTGACGGCGTGGCTCACGCTGGTGTACTTCCCGTTCGTCCACATGGTCTGGGGCAATGGTCTGCTGGCGAAGTGGGGCGTTCTCGATTTTGCCGGGGGAATCGTGGTGCACAACATCGCCGGGATGGCGGCCCTGGCGTCGGTGCTGTTCGTGGGCCGACGGAAGATCGGTGACAGCATCCCGCACAGCATTCCGCTGGTGGCGCTCGGTACCGGGCTGCTCTGGTTCGGCTGGTACGGGTTCAACGCGGGGAGTCAGTTGAAGGTCGACGCGGTCACCGGCGTGGCCTTTCTCAATACCGACATCGCCGCGTCATTCGCCGGTCCGGTCTGGATGCTCCTGGCCTGGATCTTCGAGCGGAAGCCGAAGTTCCTCGGCCTGCTGACCGGCGCGGTCGCCGGCCTCGCCACCATTACTCCGTGCGCGGGCTACGTGACACCGACCTCGGCGGCGATGATCGGCATCGCCGCGGGCGTGGTCTGCTACTTCGCGGTCAACCTGAAGAATCGGCTCAAGTGGGACGACGCACTCGACGTCTGGGGTGTGCACGGCGTCGGCGGCGCACTCGGTGTCATCCTGTTAGGCGTGATGGCCAGCACGGCCGTCAATGGCGCCGGAGCCGACGGACTCCTCCGCGGCAACTCCGCCTTCTTCTGGAAGCAGGTCGCGACCGTGGTCGGTTCCTCCATCTACGCCTTCGGGTTCACATACGGGATGCTCTGGATCATCAACAAGGTCACCGAGGTGAGAACGAGCGAAGACGATGAGCAGCGTGGCCTGGATGACGTGCTCCACGGTGAATCGGCCTACGACGTGGGCTGAGCGTCCGTCCGTCATCCAATTGCGGAAGATCAAAACAATGCGAAGAATACTTCTCCATTCAGCCGTTGCCTTCGGCCTGTGCATCTCCGCGATCGTGAGCGCGCAGTCGCCAGCTCCCGCCGCTGCCGCTGCGTCACCTCATGCATTGACAGGGAACGTGAGCCTCGTCAGCGACTACCGCTTCCGCGGCATTTCGCAGACGTACCTGGGGCCCGCGATTCAGGGAGGCGCCGACTACTCTCATTCGGGCGGTTTCTACCTGGGCAACTGGAACTCCAATGTGGCGAGCCAGGTCTACACCGGTGGTTCTGGCATCGAGATCGACGTCTACGGCGGTTACAGGAAGTCGCTTGGCGATTTTGGCCTGGACATCGGGTACCTCTACTACTACTACCCTAAGGCTGAGTTCCAGAGCGCCGGGAGAACCAGCCAGGACTTCGACACACAGGAAGTCTATCTGGGTGGCTCGTGGCGGTGGTTCTCGCTCAAGTACTCGCGCGCCGTCGGCGATTACTGCGGACTCGGATCGACTCAGGTCGAAGGGGGCTACTGGTCGAACCAGAGCGACGGCACCCTGCTGCCAGATCGCGGTGGATCCGAGGGGACGTATTACCTGGATCTGACGGCGAATGTCCCGGTCGGCGAGAAGCTCGCTGTAAGCGCGCATGTCGGCACGCTGACGGTCGAGCACTATGGCGAGCTTGACTACACCGATTGGAAGCTCGGCGTGACCTACAACCTGAAGGGCTGCCTGCTCGGCGTCGCATATGTGGATACCGACGCAAGCGACGACTGGTATTACACCGGCGGCTCGGAGGGCAACAAGGACTCCGGGGCGGCTACCGTTCTGGTCTCGGTAAGCAAGAGCTGGTGAGTTGACCGTGGGTGGGGTCAGATCGGAAAGATGAAGAATTCGTGACCTGGCCCCGTCCGGCGGCTCGCCGGCAGACGCTTCCAGGTTGTTCACCCTCGCGTTCCCCGTAGATCAGCTGCCTCACTGGTCTTCCCAGGCACGCACACAGTTTCGCCCATCAGTCTTTGCTCGATAGACAGCTTTGTCCGCGCGGTCCATGGAGACTTCGACCGAAACATGTGGGTCAAGCGAAGCGATTCCAAAGGACGCCGTCACTCTGACGGGCGCGGTCCCGACGTGGGCCAGCGCGCCAGCGGCAAGACCTTCTCGAAGACGCTCCAGCAAAATCCGACCAGTGGCCAGGTCAGTATTCGGCATGGCGATCAAGAACTCCTCACCACCGTAACGGAAGAGCTTATCGTAGGGACGTATGTCCTTTTTGATCAAGTGCGCCGAGGCTCTGAGCACTTGGTCGCCCACGAGGTGACCGTGTGCATCATTGATCGCTTTGAAGTGGTCAAGGTCCATGATGGCGATGGAAGCCTGGTGAATACCACGCTTAACAGGCTGGAGCATTTCTCGAAGGCTGGTCAGCATGTCAACCCGACTCTCCGCTCCTGTGAGCGGATCCCGCCTGAAAAGCGAGTCCTCCAATTCTCGCTTGAGTGTCTGCAGTTGCAGTTGCACACGGTCTACGGCGTTGGCGAACGTGTCGAAGTCAACCGGCAGAATGGCCGCGCCCAGACCCGAATCTCGCAGCAACGTCGCCGCCAGTTGGTGCATCCGCGCGTGATCGGCATCCACGGCGACGAATGCAGCGTGATCACCAAGCGCCTGCGAGCCGCCGGCGGAGTACCACTGGCCAAATCTGCATTGACGATGGGCGTCTTCTTTCACATCGCGTTCGTCACATGGCAACCGGCACAGAAGCGTGCGGGTCACCTCTTTGCGCCACTGCTCGTGGTTGTAGATGGCCTGGGTTAGTTGCTCCAACGCTGTCCGGTAGTCGTCCGGATCGACCATGCCCACACCCCTCTTTCAAGACGGTGAGATTCGACGCCTTCGCACCATGCGGAATTGGTTCTCGATTGCCGTTGAGACTCTCAGGGTACACCAGGTGCATCGTCACGACCGCGTGTCCCATGGGCTCCCGGATCGTCCTTCGGTGGAGTCAGATCGGAAGATTGAAAGATTCGCGAGGTTGCGACTTGGTGAACGAGCTCCGGCCCGGGTGGCCAGTGAGTTATGTGGATGAAGGGTCCCTCGGTTAGTGGCCCGTCGAATTTGTCATTTTTTCAATCTGACCCTGCGCGCTTCGTCAGCCTCAGCGCTGGGCCGCTTGGCGTCGATCATGTCGGCGGTGAGCAGAGCAATGATTCGCGGGCCGAGATCGCGAGAACCTCGGGCGGGATCAGGGGCCGCGGGGTCAGGTCTCGAAACTGTACTCGAGCCGCGCCTGAATTGTGGATTCGAGGCCTGACACCAGGAGCACCGCGTGTGGCTCTCCGCTCGAAGCATGCGTCACTTCGGAAGCAGTGCGAGTACGGCCGGCGCGAGCCCGGTAATCGAACCGAGTGCCGAGCCAAACCCGGATTCCTCTTTCTTGGTCTGAACTCTGAAACCCACGAACGACCGGCTGCCAAGCCTGACCTGAAATGTGTAGTAGTAGTCGTCGAAAATGACACCCTCCACCTTCTCAGCTGAGCCCACGACCTGAATTGAACTCAGAACGCTGTTTGCACCCTCCAACGAACCCATGTATCTCGCGTCTCGCACCGCGCTCTCTCGCTCGATGCGACACGCCACGAGTTGGTCGCTGACAATTCCAATCTCAGAGCTCTCGAGTTGGAGTCGCCGACTCTCTGACGAGTTGAGTCGCGCCTGGAGCTCCTGAGCCTCGCGGCGACTCTGAACGAGCTCGAGGGTGAGCCTCTCGGATTCAGCCCGTGCATGCGTGGTAGACGCCTCGAGCTGTTCGCGTTGCCGCTGAAGTTCCGAATAGTGCGCTGCGCAAGTCGCGAGCTGCGATTCCGACGTCGAGCAACAGCCGGACGTGGAGACAAGCGCTGCTCCGACGATCAGAAGAGATGTGAAGTAACGGAGCATTTGGCTCCTCCTGTTTCGAGTTTGACACCCCAGGAGTACGCGACCGAAGCGACGTTCACGGCAGTTCCTTCACCGCATCTGCTCCCGACGCGACGCCCCCGAACGTGAAGCCAAGGCTGACGCCGAAGTACCAGCTGAGCTCGTACGACCGCGTACCGAGGAGTCGTGCGTCAGAGGCATCGTAGATACCGCCCGCGGTCGGGTGCGCGGGGTCGTAGATCGCGAGATCGGGATAGTTCTGCATCTTGGAGAGCGCCGCACCGAAGGAGAAAGTCGCGAGGCCGCGCTTTCCAACCTCGCGAAGGCGCAGGGCGGGCCCGAGGTAGTAACTGAGCTCCGAGTCGCGCCCGGTCGAGAGGCCGAACTGAATGCCTAACTCGGGATAGTTGCCAGGGTGGAGATTCACGACGATTCCAGTGTCGGGCTCGACGTTCGAGTCATCCCGATCGATGCCGGTGACCTTCACTTTGCCGTTCGCGTCGGTCTCGGTCTTCAGGCGCTCGTCCTCGTTGTTGGGAAAGAGGAACGCGCCGCCGGCGTCGGCCCACCAGCGCTGATAGCGGAACGGGACGATGAACGATCGGAGCGCCTCGTCGCCGGAGTAGAAGGTGACCTTGACCGTCTCCGTCTGCCCGTCGGCGACGATCGGAATCGTCGTCACCTCTTCGACCGAGCCGCCTGCGCTCCGCACCAACGCCCGTTTCGACCTGACCGCTGCTCCAGAGCTCACGCGCAACGACGGCGTGGGCGCGTTGCAGAGCGCCTTGATTTCGGCTTCGTCAAGCGTGTCGGAGTCGCTGGTGACTCCGTAGAGCCGCAGCGCTGCCGAAACGCGATATCTCGAGGGACGGAGGCCGAAGTACGGGTCGCGAAAGAGATGCAGCGTCACGGCGACGACGTCGGGGGCCGTCGACGGGAAGGAAATCGAATTCTGTCGAAGCACCTGACACCGCTCGAACGGCTCCGACATCGAATCGACGACCACCGTGAGCGGCCGGTCCGTCGGAACGCCTCGGAAGACCACGATGCTGACGTGATCCGCGTTGACGTAGAGCGGCTCGTCCTCACAGTGGTTGCCGAGGTACGAGCACTCGAGAATCGTGGAGCTCGAATCCGCTTCCATCCTCTTCTCGATGTCGTTGAGAAGATCGGGACCGGCCGCCGCGCCGCGTACGAGATAGACCGTCCAGACCGCTTCACCACGCTTGATCTCGAGCGTGCGAGGGGGAACGACCTTGTGCTCGACCGTGATGGAGGAGGTCAGCGCCCCGCTCGCGATCTCGTCGATTGCCGCCAGGACCGTCTTGCGGCCGTCGACACCGCACTGTTTCGATTCGTCGATCTTCGCCGCCTGGATGATCGCGCCGATCTCCCCTTCGTCGGAGGCAGCGGCGAGTTTCTTCCAGAGCCAGGCCTGCGGGTTCTTGCACAGGTCAGCGTCCGCGGTGCCGTCCGCTTTCGGCGCTGCTTCCGCCGCGAGCTTCTGGCTCCCGCCGATTTCGTACGTCGCTCCGGGGACCATCGGAGAGAGCTCCAGCTCGATCGTCCCCGCTGCCACCGCGTATTGCTGGGCGCTATCCCCCGATAGGTCGATCTTCAGGACGGTTGGCGCCGCGCCTGCCGCGGCGAGTGACGAGAAGGAGAGTGCTGCGGCGGCCATGGCCAGGTGGATCCGCGTATGTCTCATGTGTCCCTCTTCACGTTCATTCGGGGGCATTCGTGAACCGTCGATTAGGCCGCTCCCCCGAACCGAGGCCTGCGACGGAGCTTGGTCGAGTCGGAAATTTGCCCTTTGAAGAAGGAGTGTCGGCCCAAGGCATTTCCCTACCCTGGCACGCGCTGCGATCGCGCACCCGCGCGCCAGCCGGAGCCTGAAGGGCCACTCGATCCTGCCGGGTAGGGAAACTGCCTCTCCCCGACACTCCTTCACCAGCGGTGGTTCACCGCGGACGGATGTTTGGAGGAAGCGAGAGGCCGATGGCGTACTTTTTCGAGAATCTCGACCTGCGCACGCGGGAGTACATGCTTCGTGAAATCGAGCTCGACGCGGCGTCCGGGACGCTCTATCTGAGCCCGCGCCTCCGCCCGGAGAGCGAACAGCAATACGTGTCGTCTCTTCGCGACGCTGCGCGGGCGCACAGCGAGCACTGGATGGCCGAGCAGATCCGCGCGCGCCGCCTCCTCAGATCGGAGGAAGAGCGGACGAGTCTGAATGGAGGGACGGTGACGCTCAGGGTTCCGCTGACCGCGTGCGATTCCCTCGCCGAGGATGAGTTCAACCGCTTCTACGCGCGGGCCATCTGCGCGCGTGCGGTCGACATCGGGCTGCCGCACGTCGAGGTCTACCGCGCGAAGGCGGTGTCGATGCTCCGGCCGGAGTCGGAGTCGATCATCGGGACGCGCCTGGCTGCGGACGCGCTTCTCGCCCGGCTCCGCAAGGCAAATCGGGTGGAGCACGCGCTCGGCCTCACCGAAGTCGCGCGCACAGGAGTCACCGTTCGACTGGTCTGGTGAACGGTCGCCGGAACGTTACATGGCCGGACGCAGTCCTCCCGCCAGAGCATCCGGCCTCACACCGCTCTTCTACGGTCCGTAGACTCCAGAGTCCCGCGGGAGCGCGCGAACGTGCGAAATTGTGAGGCTGACCTTCCGCATCCGCGTGGTTTCGCCTCTACCTGTCGTAGCGTCGCAGGCCCCGGAGGGCACTCGCGCTATCATCGTCGCCGACACGACACGACAACCGAACCAGGGCAGGACGACGATGCGGGTGTGATGACGCCGGCCTTACGTCAGCGGCTTCGCGCCTCATTGCACGCCGCGCTGCCCGAATCCGAACCGGAGAATCATCGATGAGCTCACTCGTAGAAATCCGCGACGTACACAAGATCTACCGGCGCGATTCGTTCGACGTGCCGGTGCTGAACGGCGTTTCCGTCACCGTCCCGAAGGGCGACTTCCTCGCACTCATGGGACCGTCGGGCTCCGGGAAGACGACGCTCCTGAATCTGATCGCCGGCATCGACCGCCCGACGCGCGGGCAGGTCGTCGTCGACGACAAGGAGATCTCGGCGTTCAACGAGACGAAGCTGGCGACCTGGCGCGCCACCCACGTCGGCTTCATCTTCCAGATGTACAACCTCATCCCGGTGCTCGACGCGGCCGACAACGTCGAGATGCCCCTGCTGCTCACGAAGCTCTCGAAGCGCGAGCGCCGGGAGCACGTCGAGACGGCGCTGAAGATCGTCGGCCTCGCCGACCGGATGCACCACTTCCCGCGCCAGCTCTCCGGCGGGCAGGAGCAGCGCGTCTCGATCGCGCGCGCGATCGTCGCCGACCCGACGATCCTCGTCGCCGACGAGCCGACGGGCGACCTCGACGCGAAGAGCGCGCACGAGATTCTCGACCTGCTCCAGCAGCTCAACGACGAGCATCAGAAGACCGTCGTCATGGTGACGCACGATCCCCGCGCCGCCGAGCGCGCCCGGCGAACCCTCCATCTCGACAAGGGGATCCTCGTCGAGTCGCAGCATCTCGAACCGGTCGCGCCCGCCGGCCCGCGAGGCGCGTGATGACGTTTCAGAAACTGATCCTCCGCAACCTCTTCCGCAGCAAGCTGCGGACGACGCTCACCCTCTTCCTGATGGGAGCGATCTTCTTTTTCGTCGCCACGATGCTGTCGATCCTCGAGAACTTCGAGGCGGCGGCGAACTCGGGCGAGGGACAGAACCGCCTCGCGGTGCAGTCGAAGATCTCGCTCGCGAATCCGCTTCCGCTCTCGCACGAGGAGAAAATCCGCGCGCTCCCCGGCGTCGCCGACGTCGCGAAGCTGCAGTGGGTCGGCGCCTACTACAAGGAGCCGAAGAACTTCTTCGCGAACTTCGCGATCGACCACGACAAGATGAGCTCGGTCTGGGACGATTACGCCGTACCGAAAGATCAGCTCGATGCGTTCGTCGCAGACCGCCAGGGTGCGATCGTCGGACCCGAGCTGATCAAGCGTTACGGATGGAAGATCGGCGACAGGGTCACGCTCATCGGCCAGATCTTCCCGTTCAACCCCGAGGTGACGATTCGCGGTGTCTACACGCACAAGTTCGATACCTCGTCGTTCTTCTTTCACTTCGACTATTTCTACGAGTCGATGAAAGAGATCACCGGAGGCACCGTGGGGACCTTCTGGGTGAAGGTCGCGAACCCGAAGGACATGCCGCGGATCAGCCAGCAGATCGACGACATGTTCGAGAACTCCGACTATCCGACCGAGACGTTCACGGAGAAGGAGTTCCAGCAGCAGTTCATGGCGATGATCGGCGACGTGAAGCTGCTCTTCCGCGTGGTGTCGCTCTGCTCGATCTTCATGGTCGTGCTGCTCGCGGCGCTCACGATGAGCATGGCGGCGCGCGAGCGCGTCACCGAGATCGCGGTCATGAAGGCGATCGGCTACCCGGGCCGGCTGATCCTCCGGCTCATGCTGATCGAGTTCGTGATTCTCGGATTTCTCGGCGGCGCGCTCGGTACGTTAGGCGCCAAGGTCGTCTACAAGTTCGTGAACATGACCGAGGTGACGCAGGGATTCCTCGTCGCGTTCGGCGTCAACGGGAAGACGATCGCCACCTGCCTCGCGGCCGCGGCGATCGTCGGCCTCCTCGCCGGAGGCCTGCCGGCGTACCGATCCGCGCGGCTATCGGTCGTCGACGGCCTCCGAAAGGTGTGGTGACACGATGGCGATTCCGCTCAAGTACAACATCGGGAACCTGAAGAGCCGGAAGTTCTCGACGCTGATGACCGTCTTCGGCATCGGGATCGTGATCGCCGTGATGGTCGCGATGATGGCGCTCTACAACGGAGTGCAGGGAGCGCTCGTGTCGTCGGGCTCGGACGAGAACCTGATGGTGCTGCGCGAAGGGGCGCAGACCGAGTCGACGAGCTGGGTGACGCGGGAGAAGTTCAACATCCTCCGCTCGCTGCCAGGGATCGAACGCTCGTCGACCGGCGATCCGCTCGCCTCGCCCGAGCTCGTGATGATCTTCAAGCTGCCGCGCCACGACAACCCGACCGGATCGAACGTGAACGTGCGCGGCGTGACGGCGAAGGCGCTCGAGGTCCGGCCTTACATGAAGATCGTCGAAGGACGGATGTTCCGCTCGGGAACGAACGAGCTGATCGTCTCGCGCCGGCTGCAGAAGCGCCTCGTCAACACCGCGCTCGGAAGCACGCTCAAGCTCGGGCCGCGCCCCTGGACGATCGTCGGCGTCTTCGACGGGGCAAACACGAGCTTCGACTCCGAGATCTGGGCCGACGTCGACTACCTCGGCCAGGTCCAGAACCGTCCCGAATACTCGTCCGTCGTCCTCCGGCCCGACTCCGCGGGCTCCTTCAAGCGGATCGGCGACGCGATCGCGACCGACCCGCGCCTCAAGCTGCAGTCGAAGAGCGAGAAGAAGTACTACGACGACCAGACCATCGGTCTTCTCGGCATCAAGATCCTCGTGACCATCGTCGCGTTCTTCATGGTGCTGGGCGCGACGCTCGGCGCGATGAACACCATGTTCTCCGCCGTCGCCTCGCGCAAGCGCGAGCTCGCGACGTTGCGCGCGTTAGGGTTCAAACGGCGAGCGGTGCTCCTCTCGGTCGTCGTCGAGTCGACCGTGCTCTCCGCCGCGGCGGGGGTGCTCGGCGTGATCATGGCGCTCCCGGTGAACGGCATCGCGACCGGAACGGCGAACTTCGTGACCTTCTCGGAGGTGGCGTTCAATTTCACGATCTCGCCGCAGGTTGCGCTCTTCGCAATCGCGCTCGCGATTGTCGCGGGCGTGATCGGCGGCCTCCTTCCCGCCATCGCCGCGGCGCGGCAACCGATCGCACAGGCGTTGAGAGAGATCTAACCGGGAATCGGAGACGCTATGATCGGCGGATGATCCGCCACCTCGCACTCGCGCTCGTGCTCCTCGCGCCCCCTGTCATGGCGGCGCCCTTCGACGATTACACGCTGATGTCGCAGCACCGCTTCGGCCCTCCGGTGCCGGTTCCAGCCGGAGGCCTCACGCTGCAGCGCGAGACGGCGACCTGGACACTCGCCTCCGGAACGATCCGGCTGATGGAGCCGCTCGCCGACGGGCGCTCCACCGGCTTCGTCTTCGAAGGCAGCGGCACGTTCCGTATGACGATCCCCGACCCGGTCGAGCTCGTGCAGTTTCGCCGCTTCGCGAAGCGCCCCGACCTCCAGCAGATCGAGGAGCCGTTCACGCGGCTCGTGGCGCGGTCGTCGGCAGACGTCGTCAAACGGTTAGGCGTCTCCGCCCCTGGCGGGCCTTACACGAGCGACGATCTCGCCGACAAGCGCCATTCGCACTGGTACGTCGACCATTTGACCGACGCCGATGCGCATCTGCTCGCGGCGACGGTCAACGACGCGGCGCTTTACGAACGCATCGATGCCGACACGAAGTCGTTCGGCTGGCTCGACTGGACGATCGACTCGGAAAGCTACGAAGAGGTGACGCTGACGAAGTTCGATTCGGGCTACGTCGAGGATTGGCTCAGTCTCGACCTGGCGGCCGATCGAAGGCCCGACGGCCGCCCGGGTCTCGCGCGCCGCAACCCGGTGGAGATCCGGCACATCATCGTCGACGCCGACCTCACGTCGCGTGGCGAGCGCGGCGCAATCGGGCGGACCGGCGAGGAGAGCGTGAACGCGCGGCTCGAGATCAGGGAGACGCTGGCCGGGCTCCGCCCGGGCGTGCGCGCGCTCGCGATGGAGATCAGCCCGCTGGCGCGCGAGATCACCGCCACCGACTGGAACGGGCAGCCGCTGACGATCATCCGCGACCATCTCGGCAAGCGCTCCGCCCAGCTCGACAACGATCTTCGCGACCCGCACCTCACGCTTCTCCTGAACGAGCCGCTGCCCGCGCGCGACGACGTGCGCATCGCGTTCCGGTACGAGCTCGAGCTGATGACCTATGCGCGCGGCGACAGCTGGTACCCGACCGTCCCCGATCTGCTCGGCGACAGCTACACCGCGACGATGGAGTTCGTCACGCCGAAGCGCGTGGAGCTCCGGTCGATGGGGACGAAGGAGTCGGTTCGCCAGGAGGACAGGAACGAGATCACGCGCTGGCGCATCGACACGCCGGTCAAGATGCTCACCTTCGCGAGCGGCGCACGATTCGACGAGGAGGACGTGAAAGCCGAGGGGGCGCCCGACGTCATTTCCTTCGGCCCTCACGGCGGCACCTTCAGCGGCAACATGGTTCGCAACGTCGGCGTCGACGTCGCAAACGCACTGCGCTTCTTCGGCTGGCTCCACGACGCCCCGATCGGCCCGGGTGAGTTCTTCGTCACGGGAATCCCCGCGGGCCACGGCCAGGCGTTCGAGCGATTCCTGCACGTCTCGGAGCTGACGTTCGACCACGAGAGTCCCGGCGCCTCGGAGCTCTTCCGCGCACACGAGACCGCGCATCAGTGGTGGGGCCACCGCGTCGGCTGGGCGTCGTATCGCGACCAGTGGATCAGCGAGTCGTTCGCCGAGTACGTCGCGATGATGTTCGTCGAATCGACCGTGAAGGGAGGCGACAAGTACTTCCAGGAGATCCTCGCGGTCTACGACTCGATGCTCAAGGGATCGATCCAGGGCGGCACGAGCAAGTTCAACCGCCCCTGGCTCGTCGAGATCAACCCCGCGTACCGGGATCGGATCGGCCCGGTCTCGTTAGGCCAGCGCGCCGGCACGCGCCAGGTCCCGTTCGGGTATCAGCTCCAGGCCTACTACCGCGGCCCGATGGTGATTCACAGCCTCCGCATGATGCTTCGGAACGCGTCGGGCGGCTCCGACGACAAGTTCATTCAGTTCCTTCGCGAGGTGCAGAAGCGCCACAAGGGGGGAAGCGCGAGCACGGCCGACCTGCAGCGCGCGCTCGAGACGGTTGCACCGGGAAGCTGGGGGTGGTTCTTCGACCAGTGGATCGATCGTTCCGAGCTCCCCGAGTTGCGATGGAGCTACACGATCGTGCCTGGCGAGGATGGTCATCAGCGACTCACGCTCAACGTCAAGCGAGTCTCCGGTGAAGGATTCATTCTCCCGGTTCCTGTTCGCGTCGAGCTCGCGGATGGCAGAACCGCCGCGTTCACCGTCGTCGTCAAGAACGCGAACGAGACGTTCGAGCGCGACCTCCCATCGCGTCCGAAAGGGGTAATGCTCAACCCCGACTATGCACTGCTTGCGGTGGTGAAGAAGGAGTAAGCGGAGGCGGCGCGCGAGGGGCGTCATTAAGACGCGCCGCATGGTGTCATTCCGAAGCGATCCCGCGAAGCGGGAGAGCGAGGAATCTGCAAACGGAAATCTGATCGATTCCGCTCAGTGGATTGAGCTTACGAGAGGAATCGGGCAGATGATCATCCGGCAGATTCCTCTTCGTGCGCTGCGCGCACTCATCGGAATGGCACCCGACGGGGTCGATTCTGAATTGGGCAACACGCCCGTAAGGGCGCGTTGCCCAAATCTGCGGCACCTCGCACGCCGGAGGCGTGCAAGCCGGTAGCCCCGGGTCGCCCTGCGAAGCGGGGCGACCCGGGGTGAGAGGACGAGAGCGTCCCGCACCCCGGCAGGGGTGCCAGAGCGCAAGGATCTGGAGAATCGCTGGCACCCCGCCGGGGTGCGCGCGTTCTTTTCGCAGAATCCGGGGGTCGCTCCGCTTCGCGGGCGACCCCCGGCTACCTTCTGACATCCCTCCGGGATGGCGATCCCGATTGCTTCGCTCGAGCTAATGCCCCGGATCGTTGTCGATCTCCGGGTCGACCGAGTAACTCTGGCCGTCCTTCGTCACAGTGACCGAGTACTTGTATTGCTGTCTTCCCGCGGCGCTCTGCACGTCGTCATCGGCACAGATCGAGTCGTCAGGCTGCTTCGCGGGATTCGAGCCGGGCCATGCGGGCTGCCCCTGCGCCGGCTCGATCGTGACCGAGTCGATCGTCATGCCGGGCGTGCCGCTGTTCCAGACGATCGTGTGCTTGCCTTTGCCTGCCTTCGCGCTGTCAGGGTGGCACGTCACGTTGTTGTTGGGGTCGATCGTCACCGTGATCGGAATGTTGCCCATCCTCACCTCCAGATCGTTCTGTTGCGGGTTGTCGTTCAGCAGCCGTGCTCTCTGCATGCAGCCGTGAGATCGGGATGCCGGTAACCGGACTTCGCGAGTTTCGTGACGATCGCCTTCGCCTCGGCGTCGCGCCCCAGGCGCATGAGCACGCGCGCACGGCAATCGAGGGCGCGCGCGTCGGACGATGCGACGGCGTCCGACGAGAGCAACTCGTCGGCGAGTCGCCACTCCGCCTCGGCCTCCGCCTTGCGTCCCAGCGACGCGAGCGCCACTCCACGGGCCAGCCTCGCCTCGCCCAGCGTGAGGGCAACTCTCGGATTCTTCGCGTCGTCGAGCGCGGCGAGCGCGACGATCGCGCCATCCACGGTCTGCAGAACCGGACGGCCTTCGTGACGATCGAACTCGATCCGCGCGCGCTCGATGTCTAGCTCCGCAAGCTCGCGTTTCCAGACCGGACGACCGTGGTCGGTTGACAACGCCTGGCTCAGAATGCGATGCGCCTCGGTAAACGCGGCAGCCGCCCGGTCGCGGTCGCCGCGGACACGCAGCACTGTCCCGCGCTGCAGCTGCGCGAACCCGAGATGGTGGAGCCACTGCACGTTCGCCGCGTCGTGCGCCGCGAGCTCGCGTCGCAGAGCGAGCTCCGCTTCGACGTTCGTCAGCGCGCCGTCGAGCTCTCCGCCGGCGACCTGCGCCTGGACCAGATAGTTGAGTGCCGTCGCGTAGAGTTCGCGACGCTTCATGTGGGTCGGGTCGTCATCGGAAAGCGACTTGCGAAGCGCGACCTCGTGCTCGATCGTTTCGCGCGCCGCGGTCACCTCGCCGAGCCTGAGCAGGACCACTCCCACCTTGTTGGTCGAAGCCGCGACGTCGGTTCGAAGCGCTGCCTTCTTCGGGTCGCGGTCGAGCCTCTTCTGCTTGATCTCGAGGCTCTGCCGGTAATGCTCGAGCGCCTCCGCGTACGATCCGAGCGCCTCGAGCGCCACGCCGACGTTGCCGTGGCCGTAGGCGCGCTCGAGCTCGTACTCCTCGTTCTTCGGATATTGCTTCGACAGCTTTTCGGCGATCGCGAGGTACGCGCGCCATTCCGCGAGCGCCTTCCGCATGTCGCCGCCCCGCTGCGCCGCGTAGCCGACCCAGTAGTGCGCCGTGCCGACACCGAGGCGCAGCGCCGGATCGGCCGGGTTCTTCTCCCACGCCGCGACGGCGAGCTCGAGCGACTTCTCGAACGCCTTCGCCGCCTCGGGGAGCTTCCCCTGCGCCACGCGCACCTCGCCTAACTGCGAGAGCGCCTTCGCGTTGCGCGCGAGCTCGTCGGGGCCGAGCTGCGCGAGGTCGAGCTGCGCGTAGTAATCGAGAATCTTCGTCCCCGCCTCGTCGAGGACGTCGAGGCGCCCGAGCGGCTCGAGCTTCTTCCGCAGGTCGCCCAGCATGAAGCCGACGAGCTCTTCGGCGTCACCGCGGCGCTGCTGCGCCTCGAGCCGTGCGGCCTCCGCGACGGAGCGCTCGCGACGGAGATCCCAGGTGTACTTCGCTCCCGCCGCGATCGCGGCGACGACGAGGGCTGCGATCATGAGCCGCTTCGCGCGACGGCGCGGGCGGTCAATGATCGCGCGGATCCGCGCGAGCGCGGCCGTCGCCGTCGGCCTGTCGGACGGCGCCTGCTGCTCGAGCGCGCGGATCAGCGCCGTCACCTCGCCGTCGACCCCCTCGATCGTCCCCGTCTGGCCGCTGATCGCCCTCAGCATGATCATCGTCAGTTCCCACGTGTCGCCGTAGGCGTCCTTCCCCGTGAAAAGAAACTGGAGGAGCAAGCCGAACGAGTACATGTCGCTTGCCGGCGTGAGGCGCTGCGCGCGCGCCTGCTCGGGGCTCATGTACCGCGGCGTGCCGATCACCGTCCCCCAGCGGGTGACGATCTCGCGCTGATCGTCGCTGAGCTCGTCGTCCGAGGCAGGGAGGTCGGTGGGGACGATTGCGGTGATGTCGTTGTCTCCCGGGAGATCGCCCCACGAGCCCGAAGCGTCGGAATCGTCGGGCGCGTTGCCCGCCAGCGGCGCGTCGACGCGTCGCGCGAGCCCGAAATCGAGAACCTTCACCTCGCCCGACTTCGCGATCATCACGTTGTCGGGTTTGAGGTCGCGATGGATGACCCCTCTGCGATGCGCTTCGACGAGTGCGGACGCGATCTGCTCCGCGATTCCGAGGCGCTCGGCGAAGGAGAGCTCCCCCGCCTCGACGACCTCGCGCAGCTCGCGCCCCTCGACGAACTCGAGGACGAGGTAATCGGCGTCGTCTCCCTCGACGTAGTCGAAGATCTTGCAGACGTTCGGATGGTCGAGGCCGGAGAGGAGCTGCGCCTCGCGCGTGAGGCGCGCACGGGCGCGGGGATTGAGGCGATGCTGCGCGCGGATGACCTTTACCGCGACGCGGCGGCCGAGCGTCTCGTCGATTCCGGCGTACACCTCGCCCATGCCACCCGTACCGAGCCGCTCCGTGATGCGTATCCGGCCGATTTGACCATCGATCAGACTCATGCGCTCGCCCAACCCCCGATGCCCCGGTGATGTTCGGGTGCACGGGGATGCTAAGCGGCGCGATGGCTGTCGTCAACGCAGTGCGCGCCGCGGCATCCGCTACGACTTCGTTCGCCCGCGTGCTCGCGGCGCCTTCGCGCTCGTCGTCTTCGCCACCTTCGCCTTCGGTGCCTTCGTCGCCGGCGCGCCGCGGCTCTCCAGCGCCAACCGCTTCAAGAGAGTCTTCGGCGCGATGGCGCGAAAGCTCTCGTCGATCCAGTTCGCGAGGATGTCGATCGGAATCCTGTCCTTCGGTCCGAACGTGGCGGTCACCCAGCCGCTCTTCCCCATGCCGTAAGCAGTAGGAGCGGCAAACGGGAGCATCAGCGCGGCAAGGTTCGAGCCGGGGAGCTTCACCGACACGCCGAACCGCTCGCTCTCGACCGCGAGAAAGACGAAGACCTTTCCTTTGATCTTGATCGCGCGGTGGCCCCAGGGAAACTCCTCGAACGATTCCGGGTACTTCAGAGCGTGAGCGCGGAGCGCATTCTCCGCGCGGGTGAACGCCGCCGGTATCTTCATAGTGCGAAGAGCGTAGTCGTCCCGAGTCACTGCCGCAATCTGCTACTTCCGCAAATGCTCCGCCTTCCACGTCATCGCCATGTGGATGCGCGCGCGGCCGCTCGGGTGATCGAAGAAGATCCACTCCTCGATCGGTCCCGGCTCCAGCTTGCGGTATTCGCCGAGCTTGAGCGCCGCCTCGGCGAAGCCGTCGGGCTCGGCCGCCGCGTGGAGGCCGAAGATGTCCGCCTCCGCCTCGGCCGACCGGATGTAGGTGTTGATCAGCGGCGTGATCGCGAAGAGATAGACGGCGAAGAGCGCGACCAGGAGCGGAAAGCCCGAGACGTCGTCGATGCCGGTGACACCCCAGCGCGCGCCCCACCTCGCGCGGACGCTGTCGAACGACCAGCGGACGAAGAGGAAGCCTCCGACGAGAACCACGCCGAAGAAGCCAATCATCTTCCCGGCGTGATCGAGCACGTAGTGCCCCATCTCGTGCGCCATCACCGCCTTGATCTCCGCGAGCGTGCAGCGCTCGAGGAGGTTGTCGTTGAGCCGGATGCTCATCGTGTTGAACAGGCCGCTCACGTTCGCGGAGATGCGGGTCGTCTGTCGTGACGCGTCGAACTCGTAGACATCGTTCGTTTCGATGCCGTTCGCTCGCGCCAGCGAGAGGATTTCCTGCCTGACCTTCCCCTCCCCGAGCGGCTTGTACGTGTTGAATATCGGATCGAGGTAGACGGGTCCGATCAGCATGACGAAGCCGAGGAACACAAGGCCAACTCCGGCGCCCCAGAGCCACCAGCGCTTCGGGGCCTTGCGGAAGACGGCGTAGAGCGGGACGAGTGCAATCGCCATGAGGAGCGCCTCGAGGACGAGCGACAGCCCCTGTTCGCCCAACCACGGCCCGAACGTCTGCGTCGCCAGGCCGTACTGGTGCTCACGGAAGAATCCTTCGTAGACGGTGAGCGGCGCAAAGAGAAGCGGCGTGACGATCGAGTACTCCAACGCATAGATCGCGTTCTGCAGCCAGCGACGCCCGGTGATCCGCTCCGCGAGCCGCTTCATCCGCGTCGACAGGCCGCTGCCGAGGAGGAGCCACGCGACGCCAAACGTGTAAAGAAAGTTCCAGAGCTGCAGCCAGTAGCCTCCCTCGAAGTAGGCATCCGACTTCGCCTTCGCCTCCGGAGACTGCTTCGCGAGGTACGCGCGGGTCGCAACTTCGACATCGAACGGGGCGGTTGGCGGCGCGGCGACGACTCTCGTCGATTCGACGTGAGCCGGCTGAGGGGCCGGTTGCGGCTGCGCGCCACCGGCTCCCGCCATAAACACGAAAAGCGAGAGCGCGAGCAACGTCCTGCGGTTCGACAACGTCATCGTCATGTCTCCTTATCTGGTCGCAGCGCCGGCATCTACAGACCGAGTGCGATCCGGATCTCAGCCAGCGGACCGTTATACGCCAGCTTCCCGGGAGAGTTTCGGGGATGTGCGAGCACCCTCCAGAGCCGACTGTCTGTCGGCGCCGAACGGTTGAGTCACTCGCGAGGAACCTTCTCCAAACGACAAGCGCCCGGATAATCCGGGCGCTCAACATCGGATGTGATGCCGGTGCTCATCTCCACTTGTCGCATAGGTCCTTGCGACCGATCAGGGAGAGATAGAAGTTCATGGCTTCCCACTTGACCAGCGCAATCGTGCGCGACTCGTCTTTGGTGCTGATGACGATCGTCTTGCGGGAGTAGTCGGTCATGCCTGCCGCGCAGCCACCGACGTGCCTGACGCCGTTCGCGTCGTACCAGTAGCCGTTGGCCACGTAGAAGAAGCACGATTTCCATTCGACGGCGGGAACGACGTTCCAGTCGCGCACCTTGCTCTTGGACTTCAGCTCACCCGAGGCGACCGCGGAACGGACGCGATCGCGAGCGGCGTAGATCGCGGCCATGTATTCGTCATTCGCCGGTATGTGGAAGATTCCATCGCACGGTCCCGCGCAATCGTTGGCGACGGGAGGAGCCGCCGGAGGAATTGGATCGGTCGGAGGAGGTGTGGGAGGAACCGGGTCGGTCTGCGAAGGCGTCGCCAACGGCACGACCGGCGCAGACGGGCGCGAGGATGAGCGCGCCGGATGCACTCGCGACGAACCCGCGGCTGCCTCCGAGCCTCCGTTCGGCGACGGGGATGTGAATGCCGGAACTTCGGTGATGCCGCCCTGGGGCTCGGTGGGAAGTGCGCGATTGCAGCCTGCGAGTACGACGGCAGCGAGGGTCATTGTCGAGAGCAGGATGCGGGTGGTTGTTGCCATGGTGGGTTCCTCCGTCAGGAGGAATCACATCAAGGCTCGTGCCAGCGATCGAATTCTGCTAAATAGCTAATACTAAATAACTTATACGCAAAAACACGACACACTAACCGTCCAAATTAACTACGCTGTCTGAAATTCGGACAGGGCGACTCGATTCGGTGCGCTTTCGGCAAAAGGGACATTGCTCGCGGGCCGCACCGCCGCGCGTCCCGGCTCGCGAGCGCTCGAGTGCAAACCGCGTCCGCAATGCTGAAGCGCTCGTGCACGCTCGAGACGGATCTGCACGACGACGCGGCTGCGCGCGTCACGCTTTTGGTTTGCGTTGAGACGCTGCCGCCTACGTCGCCTCGTCGGGAAGCAGCCGGATCGCGCTTTCGTCCGCGGGATGTCTTCCGCGCTTGTCGGCATAGAACGCGGCGATCGTCGCCATGTCGACGTCGGCGTCGCCCGTGAGCCTGATCGTAGGCCCGAGGCCGACCACCTTCCTGTCGTAGCTGCAGAATCCGAGCACGATCGGGATGTCGGCTGCGAGTGCGATCCGATAGAAACCGCTCTTCCAGTGGCCGGTGTATTTACGCGTACCTTCGGGGGCGATACAGAGCATGAACTCCGGCTCGGACCTCATCTTATCGACGAGCGACTGCACCAGACCCGACCGGCTCGAACGATCGACCGGGATTCCGCCGACCCAGCGCATCAGCGTGCCGAGAGGCTCCCAGAAGACCGAGTTCTTCCCGAGCCAGCGGAGCCGGAAGCCGAGCCCCGCGCCGGTGAGCAGCGCAAGCGCGAGATCCCAGTTCGACGTATGCGGCGCGCCGAGGATGATGCAATGCGGGTGCGAGGGTGCGCGCCCCTCGAGCCGCCATCCCGCGGCCCGAAGCGCCCAACGCGCAAATCGCGCGCCGGGAGTGCCTGGCAGCGGCGCCTCTTCCGTCGTCGTCATCATCATCTCGAGAAAACTCGCCGGCGAAAGTATAAAGCGGGCCTCGATCCGCGCTCGAACGATTCGTGCCCTGCGGCATCGATCCGTCCCATACCCGCCGGCGCCAGCATCATTCCGGTCGGCGAATCGAAGGCGGAGCGGCGGCTCCCGGGCCTCTCCGGGAGTCCAGCCTGGCCGCGCGTCGACCGTTCGTCAGCGCGCCGGGCGGCCCACGCCTAACAACCCGCTCAGCGCATCCTCGAGCTCGCCGCCCGTGAACGGCTTGCGGAGGCTCCGGACTCTCGGATTGCTCCCCGTGATCGCCGAAAGGTCGTCGTCACTGAAGCCGCTCGAGATGAGCACGGCCTGGTCGGGCCGGAGCTCGAGTATCCGCGGCAGCGCCTCGGCTCCCGTCATGCCTGGCATGTTCATGTCGAGGATCACCAGGTCGACCGCGAGGCCCCCTTCGAGCCGCGCGATCGCGGCGAGCCCGCCGTCGGACGTCAGGACCTCGTGACCCATCGCCTCGAGCAGCGGCGGAAGCGACTCGAGGATCAGCGCGTCGTCATCGACGAGAAGAATCTGCAGCTTGCCGACGGGTCCGCCCGGCTGGCGGCCGTCTAGGTCGATCTCGGACAGTGCCGCCTCCTTCGATGACGCGGGGAACGACAGCGTCACCTCCGTGCCACGCCCGGGCTCGCTTCGAATCTCGCATGTTCCGCCGTGAGCCTGCATCGTGCCGTACACCATCGCGAGCCCGAGCCCGGTGCCCTTTCCCAGGGCTTTCGTGGTGAAGAACGGCTCGATGGCCCGCGCCCTGACCTCCTCGCTCATTCCCAAGCCGTCGTCCCGCACGGAGATCTCGATCGACGAGTCGGGGCGGCGCCTGGTCCGGATCGAGATCGCGCCTCCGTTAGGCATCGCGTCGATCGAGTTGAGGCAGAGATTCATGACCGCGTGGCTCAGTGCCGCGGAGTCTCCCCAGACCGGATCGAGCGCATCCTCGAGATCGGCCGTGAGCGCGATCCGCTTCAGCGTCGTTTGCCCGAGCAACTCCACGATGTCTCTCGCGATGACGTTGAGGTCGACGGGACCGCGCGAGCCGACCTCCTCGCTGGCGAAGTAGAGAAGGCTCTTGACGACCGAGCGCCCTCGCACGCAGGCGTTCGTGATCGTGTCGAGCGCCCTGGCATGAGAAGCCGCGTCGTCGATTTTCGGGCGATGCGCCGATGCCGCGTTCGAGATCGCGGCGAGTACGTTATTGATGTCGTGCGCGATGCCTCCGGCGAGGCTTCCGAGGCTCTCGAGTTTCTGCGACTGAAATAGCTGCCGCGTGAGCTCGAGGCGCTCTGCTTCGGCCTTCCGCTGTCCGGTGACGTTCTCGTGAGCCACGACGACCCGCATGCGCCCCTCGACCTGAAACCGCGTCATCTGCACCCGGAACCAGCGCTCTTCGTCGGGCGAGTGGCACGGGTACTCCGCCACGGCCGAGTCGAGACTGCCGCCGAGCAACGTCCGGAGCTGCGAAGCGACGTCGTGCGCTTTGGCTTCGTCCGGGCCACGCGCCTCGTCGCACACCTGCAGATAGCTCTGCCCTTCGAATTTCACGCCGGCGGGAATGCCGTTGCCCTCCGCGAACGCGCTCCAGGCCGCGTTGACGGCGACGATGACGCCGTTCTCGTCGAGCACGCAGATGTGATCCTTCAGCGCGTCGAGCGTCGCCTGCGACAACCGCTGCGCCTGCTGCAGCGCGCGCCGCGCCCGCTCCTGGTCTTCCATGATGCTCAGGAGCATTCGTCGCGCGTTGTGGGCTTCGACCAGGAGCCGCAGCGACTCCTCGTGTGACCTTACCGCATCGAGCTCGGCCTGCTTGAGCGCGGTGACATCCTGTACCGTCCCGATCACCCGGCTCGGGCGCCCTTCGGAATCGCGCGCGACGACGGTTCCGTGCGAGAGCGTCCAGATCCAGCTGCCGTCGCGCCGGCGACGTCTTGCCTCCACGCGGTACTCGGTCGCCGACCCCGCAAGGAAGTCTTCGAGGGCCCGCGCCGCGCGCGAGCGATCGTCCGGGTGAATCCGCTCGAACCAGTCGTCCCGCGTTTCGATGAACTCGCCCTGCGCCTCGCCGAGCATCAGCGCGTAGCGCTCGGTGAACGTGTCGATGCCGGTCGCGACATCGAAGTCGTAGAGCGCCTGGTTCGACGACTCCAGCGCCAGGCGCAGCTTCTGTTCCTGCTCGCGCAACACTTCCATCGCCACCCGCATCTCGGTGACGTCTCTCCCGATCCCTTCCCGCGCAACCACGCGGCCGCTCTCTCCGTAGACCGGCGAGCTGCGCTGCTCGCCCCAGACGACCCTCCCGTCCTTTCGAGTCAACCGCAGAACGACGGACACGTTCGTCGTGTTGTCGGCCCCGAGGGCAGTTTGCAGAATCGGGAGATCATCCGGAACGACGATCTTCCTCAGCAGCGCCGGATCGGCGTAGAACTCCTCGGGCGTGTAGCCGAGAAGCGTCGTGGCCGATGGGCTGACGTAGCTGAATCGCATCGACGGGACGAGCTCCACGCGATAGACGAGGTCCTGCGCGTTCTCGGCGAGCGTCCGGAAGCGCTCCTCGCTCTCCGCCAGCGCGCGCGCGATTCGGGAATGCCTCAGCCGCCGCGTGAAGAGCATGCCGAGCATCACGGTCGCGAGCGGGTGGACGAGCAGCACGGGCAGCCACACCTCGTTGACGACCCGCGGTCCGAGCCCTTCCGGAATCGCGTACAACAGGCCCAGCATGACGACGTGCACGACGATCCCGAGCGCAAAGAGGTCGGCCCGCGGTAAGTGTGCGAGCGTCCCGCGCCGAATCCTTCGCCAGAGCACGCCGAGCAGGCCCGACGACACGATGACCGCCACGCCGACGACCGCACCAGGACCTCCGAGGTAAAGGCGGTAGCCCGCGGTGATCGTGACCGCCACGAGCATCGGAATCCAGCCGAGGAAGAGTCCCGTGACCGCGAGAAGGACCGACCGCGTGTCGAAGATGACTCCAGACGGCAGGCGGAGCGACGTCGCGATCATCGCGAGCCCAATCGCCGCGATCGCAAACCCGGAGACCACCTGGCGCAGCAGGCTGGTCGCTGCAGTCTTCCGATCACTCAGGAGATCGAAGGCCACCGCCATCGCGAGCAGCAGCGCCGCGTTCTCCATCATGGCGACGACGATCGTTCCGCTCACCTCAACTCATCCTTCCCTGCATGGCTCGCCAGCGCGGGCGCATCGATCGCTCCGACCGAGACGGCGATCGATTCTCGAATCCCATCTCAGCGCTCCTCGCTTCCGTCCAGCTTGCCCGGACTCTGGTAGCGGGGAGGAAGTCCCGCGTTGCGGAGCAGCGCATTCACTTCCTCCTTGAGCTCGAGCACTCTCATCTCACGTCCGAGCGTCACGTCCTGCCATCGGCGCAGCTCCTCGAGCTGCTCACGGATTCGCAGCTCGTTCTTCTTCGTCTCCGTGATGTCGACCGACGCGCATGCGACGCCGATGATGGCGCCAGCGTCGTCGCGCCACGGTTCCACCGTGAGGAGATGGTACGACTCCTTACCGCGAATCGTCAGGCAGACCTCTTCCCACGCCGACACGCCCGATTCGAGAACGCGCGACTTGATCGCCGTAAGTGTGGCTGCAGCCGCCGCCTCATGCAGCTCCGCATCCGTCTTTCCGATCGACGCCTGACCCGAGAATGGCGGAACCGGATTGTGGATCCACGTGTAGCGGAGCTCTCCGTCCTGATTGAATACGGTGATCGACGATCCCTGCAGCGCAAGCCTGAAGTGCTCGTTGCTCTCCCGCAGGGCGCGCTCGGTCTGACGCTGGAGGAGGCGCATGCGCGCCTCGGCGAGCTCGCGCTCGACCGCCGGTGCGAGGCGCGTCAGATTCTCTTTCCTCAGGTAGTCCTGTGCTCCCGCTTTCATCAGCGCGACGGCCGTTTCGTCGCCAATCGTTCCCGACACGACGATGAAAGGAAGATCGCGTTCCACCGCCCTGACGATCGTGAGCGCCCTGGCCGCGTCGAACCCCGGCAGCCGGTAGTCGGAGATGACGACGTCCCATCGTTCGGCACCGAGCGCGTCGCGCAGCGACTCTTCGCCATCGACCCGTCGCCACGAGGGCGCGTGTCCTGCGTGCTCGAGCTGACGCACGACGAGCGCCGCATCGCTCTCGGAATCTTCGATGACCAGAACGCGAAGCGGTTCGCTCATGGTGCCGCCTCCGGCGGAAGCTCATTCAGGAGCAGCCAGTACATCCCGAGATGCCCGACCGCGTCGACGAACTTCTCGAAGTCGACCGGCTTCCTGATGTAGCTGTTGACGCCGAGATCGTAGCTCGCGGCCAGGTCCTGCTCCTCGACGGACGACGTGAGGACGACGACCGGAAGGCGACGCGTGCGCGGATCGGACCGGATACGGCGGAGCACCGTCAGCCCGTCGATCTTTGGAAGCTTCAGGTCGAGAAGCACGACCGCCAGGCGCGACGATGGCGCGCGTCCCGCCCACTCCCCTTCGCCAAAGAGATAGTCGAGAGCCGACTTCCCATCCTCCATGACGATCAGCTCGTTAGTGATCCGATTCTTCTCCATCGCACGTTTCGTGAGCGCGATGTCGCTCGGGTTGTCTTCGACCAGCAGAATGGATCCGTGGCTCACGGGGTGCCTCCAAGCGTGAAGTAGATGGTCGTGCCGCGGTCAACTTCGGACTCCGCGCGGATCGTTCCACCGTGTCGGGCGACGATCCGTCGCACCGTGGCAAGGCCGATTCCGCTCCCGGGAAACTCCGACTCGGTGTGCATCCGTTGAAACGGCGCAAAGAGCCTCGACGCATACTGCATGTCGAATCCGGCTCCGTTGTCGCGAACGAAATGGACCGGCACGCCGTCCTCGACTCTGCATCCGAACTCGACGCGCGCCGCGGAGCACTTTCGCGTGAACTTCCAGGCGTTCTCGAGGAGGTTGGTCAACACGACCTCCATCAACCCGGCATCGCAATCTGCAACGAGCCCAGGTTCCACGACGAATTGCATGTCGCGGCCCGGATCGCTCTCTCGAAGCTTCGCCGCGATGGAACGGGCGAGCGCGGAAAGGTCGACAGGGCCGACGCGCATCTCCTGCCGCGTGATTCGCGAGAGTTTGAGCAGGTCGTCGATCAGGCGCCCCATTTTCTGCGTCTCGGAACGGACGCGGCCGAGAAACTCCCTGCCCTTCTCGTCGAGGCGGTCGCTGCAGTCCTCGAGCAGGGCAGCACTCCATCCGTCGATGCCGCGAAGCGGCGCGCGCAGGTCGTGGGAGACCGAGTAGCTGAACGCTTCCTGTTCGCTTCTGGCCGCTTCGAGCTCGGCGGTGCGCGACGCGACGCGCGCTTCGAGCTCACGGTTCAGTTCGCTGACTTCGTCCTCGGCGCGCCTGCGATCGGTCACGTCCTGAATCGATCCGCTGACGCGGACGACTCTGCCGTTCTCGATCGTAGGGCGCCCGACGGTGTGCACCCATTTGCGCGCCCCTGTCGCGGTCGTCATCTGCAGCTCGAGGTCGTAGTCCCTGCCGAGCTCGACCGCTTCCCTAACAGCGCGGTCGATCGCTTCCCTGTCCGCTCCATCGTAATAAGAAAGGCCGATCGCGACGTTCGTGCCGAGGTCGGGGTCGAGATCGTGGATTCGCGCCACCTCGGGGGTCCAGGTTCCCTCACTCGTCACGGGGTCGAACTCCCAGCCACCGACCTTCGCGATCCTTCCAACCTCGACGAGCAGCTTGTCGCGCGTCTCGAGTGCCTTCGCGGTTTCCTTCTCCTGCGTCACATCGCGGACCACCACCACGTAGTGCCGCGGTTCGTCTCCCGGATCCCAGAGCGGAGAGACGGTCTGGTGGACCACGAGCACGCGCCCGTCCTTTCTGACGTAGCCGCATTCCTGGCTCAGCTTCGACGCTTCGCCGTTGATCAGTCGCCGCGAGATCTCCCTCACGGAATCGCGGTCACCCGGGTAGACGATTGCGTCCGCTGTCAGAGAGACGACCTCCTCTTGCGGATACCCGACGATCTCGGAGAATCGGCGGTTGGCCGCTACGATCCTGCCTGAGCTCGCCTCGATCTGTGCAACGCCGATCGCGGCCTGATCGAAGAGCGCTCGGAAGTTCCGAGCGGCCTGTCGGATCTGACGCTCCGACTCGAGCTCCCGCCGTGCGACGACCAGCCCGCTTCGATACCAGAGCATCCGGACGCCGATGGCGACGGCAAGCGCCATCACCGCGACCGCAAGCGCGGTAAGGCCGATCTGACGGCGGAAGGATGCATATACCTCGCGCCGATCGATCTTTGCCACCAGAAACCAGGGCATGCCGTGAATCGGCCGGATCGCCGCGAGCACCGGATTGCCCCGATAGTCGGGAGCTTCGATGACGCCGCTCGCTCCGTTGACTGCGCGCTCCGTCGGCGTGCCACGCAGCCCGGCGAGCGGTCGGAGGTGCTCGTGGCCGCCATCTCTCGCAGTCCGAAGCACATTCATGAAGAGGATGGAGTCGCCCTCCCGCGTGAACACGAGAGTCTCCCCGGTGCGGCTGTTCGTGGGCCAGTGAGAGAACTGAGGGAGGAGGCGCTTCTCTGCATCGGTCCGGAGAAGAAGCACGAGGCTGAGCTGGTCGTCGTTGAACGGGACGGCGAGGTCCAGAAACATCCTCTGGGTCGCGGGCTGCCGGTAGAAGCCGCGCGCGACGACACGATTCTCGCGCAACGCCGCATGACAGCTCTCCACCGTTGCGACGTCGATGCTCGCCTGCCCGGAGCCAACGGCAAGACGAACGCTTCCATCGCGTTCGACCAGTGCGCAGTATTCATAGCCGTACGCTTCGGTCATGGCACCCAGCCAGAGAGTCAGATCGCGGCGGTCGTCGTCGCTCGCCGTGCCGAGCTCGAGGCGCGTCAACTCGTCTCTCATCGGCGCTTTCGAGAAAACTTCGGCATCACCTAAACGCTCGGCGAGCCAGCTGTCGATCAATCCGACTTTGAGATCGGCGATCGCGGAAATCGTCTCCGTGGCTGCAAGGCGCGTCTCTGCCCGCTCGTGCCGGATGTAGGTGACGGCGACGACGACGATCAGCGAGAAGGCGACGATGAGAAGCGCGAGGAAGCCTCTCCCGATGAGGCCGACAGCTGTCGTCCGATGGTCCGCAACGGCGATCAGATTCAGCGGCCACGTATCCGAGCCCGACGCGAGCAGCAGCCCCGCGGCGAGGACCACGAGCGTGATCGCCGTGCTCAGAGCCATCGGGACGATCCTGCCGCCGTAGTAGAGGGGAGCTTCGAGGAGGTAGCTGAGGACGACGATCGTTCCGAAGAAGCCGACACCGAGGGCGAGTGCCGCCCCGACGCTTCGGAACGCGCGCCGATGGAAGGTCTGGAGCGCCAGCGAAGCACTCGCGAGGGCGATCGCACCGGCTGTGAGCGGCGAAATGAGACCGACCGGCACGTTTCCCACGTTCTCGCCGCTCGTCACGAGCCGGATGATCTCGATGCCGGCAAGCTGTTGGACGAGAACGACAGTACTCGCGATGCAGACGCCGGCGGAGACGATCCGCGCGAGCTGGTTCGCGCTGCGCGACGCGAATCGGCGTTGCCTGATCCAGCCTCCAGCCGCGATCGCTCCAAGCAGCAGCGCAGTGCTCGGCGCCATCGGAACATAGCCGAGTCCGAAGCTCCAGATCTCCCACGAGCCGGTCAACCAGGAAAGCAGGACGAGGATGGTTAGCGCGAACGAGGCGGCGAACGCATGCCCGGCCCAGAGATCCGTCCCGGGAACGATCGGCTGCGTGTCGGTCATCGTGTGGCGCCTCCCTTCTTGCGGGACGATTCGGCGCATCCCGCGATTCAACGGTCAGGAGAGCGCATGCCGGTGCGAAGGGACCGTCGAGGGCCGTGATACCCGACGAGCGTACACCCGGTTCCTCTCCGCGGCTGCGCCGACCGCCCGACGGCGGCAGAACGGCCAAGGAATGCCATTCCTCCGGTTTGATCAATCGCCCACGTCGGGCCCGACTCCAGTACCCAATTTCAGCACCACCGGCAGCGCTCGCTCACGGAGCTTCCCTGAGGCGCCGCGGAGTCGCGACGATCATGATGCCTGGTGCACCGCCTCCGTCTGCCCGAGCCACTCGACGGTCCGGGCGAGCTGCGACACCGTCAGCGGCTTGCGGAGGAACGCGTCGGCGCGAAACTGGCGGATCGCCTCGCTCTCGTGGCGCGGGTGGCGGTAGACCGAGGTCATGATCACCACCTTGATGTCGGCGGTCGCCGGATCGTCTTTGAGCGCGAGACAGAGCATGCGGCCGTCGAGGCCGGGCATCAGTGCGTCCGTGACGACGACGTCGGGATGCGTGGCGCGGGCGATCTCGAGGCCTTCGAGACCATCCTTCGCAACGGTCACGTCGAACTGGCGCGACAACCCTTCGCGGGCGAGCAACTGCACGAACCTGTCGTCGTCGACGACGAGAAGCCTGATCCGTTCATCGCAGTGAAAACAGTTGGCGGATCGTGTTTCGAGCATAGTTTCTCCGAATTGGCTCAGTGAAAGACTTCATTGGAGCTGGCTGCGACGATTCCCTGCGGTCGGCTGTCGCGGAAGCTCGCGGTAAGGTAGAACGCGAGGTCGTCCGAACCGAGGCGGTAGAGCACGCGCCCGTCGCCCGCGGTGATGCCGCTCAGAAACGCCGAGCCGTCGTCCGCAATCCAGAGAACGTCGCCGCGAAAGTCGGGCGAGACCTCGCTGAGCAGGCCGAGAAACTGCGTGGCGGTGGCGGCTCGATCGAGGATGACGTGGGTGACCTCGACTCCGTAATCACGGATTCCGGTGTCGAGCGCGGCGGTGAGAAGCGCGATGTTAGGGACGCGCACGAGGTTTCGCCCCTTCGTCTCACGCTCCCAGTCGGTCAACGGCTGGCTTCCCTCGAGCAGGAACATCACGCGATCGTGCATATCGATTCTCCTTCCCGTGAGTCGGCGGAGGCGCTCCGGAAATACAGCGGGCTTCAGCGTGCCGTACCAGGCAGTCGCAGAGGCGTGCGATTTTCGGTTTCCTCGCGGCAGGCACTAGAATTGACCGCGCCGGAGACGTTGGACCCCTTAACGTGTCGGAACCGATTCAGCTGCTCATCGTCGAAGACGTCGACACCGACCTCGCGCTCGTCGAAAGCGAGCTCACGCGGGGCGGGATCACGTACGCGGCGCGCCACGCAGCGAACCGCACGGAGTTCTTCGCGCGGATCGACGAGTCGCTCCCCGACCTGGTCCTGACCGACTTCAACCTTCCCGACATCGACGGGATGGACGTGGTGCGCGAGCTGGCACGCCGCTCGACGCTCGTTCCGGTCATCATCGTGACCGGCTCGCTCGACGAGGTCACCGCCGTCGAGTGCATCAAGGGGGGGGCAACCGACTACGTCCTCAAAGAGCACCTCTCGCGCCTCGTCCCGTCGGTTCGCGCGGCGATGGAGCTCCGCCGCCTCCGAAGCGAGGAGCTTCGTGCCCACCGCGAGATCGCCCGCGCCCGCGACTACTACATCACGCTCCTCGACGAGTTCCCGAACCCCGTCTGGCGCACCGGCCCCGATGCGCGGTGCGATTACGTCAACAAGGCGTGGCTCGCCTTCTCTGGAGGGACGCTCGACGACATGATCGGGGAGGGATGGGTCGACGCGATCCACCCCGACGACCTTCCCGCAACCGCGGCCACCTGGTTTTCCGCGTTCGAGAGCCGGACCCCGATCTTCGCCGAGTTCCGCCTTCGACGCCACGACGGCCAGTACCATTGGTTTGCGAGCCACGGCCGACCGATCGTCGACCTCGACGGCATCTTCGCCGGATATATCGGATCGTTGTCCGACGTTCAGGCGCACCACGAGCTCCAGACGAGAATCGAGTCGCAGTGGCGATTCCTCGAGTCAGTCCTCGACCACATCGACCAGATCGTCTACGTCTTCGACGCGGATGACGTCTTCCAGTACGCGAACCTGACTGCCATCAACAACCGCAACCTCCCACTCGAGGAACTAATCGGGCAGTCGCTCTTCAGCTTCAAAACGCCAACGAAGGAGTACCTGGCGGCCTACTCTCACGCGAGAGAGACACGGGAGAAGGTGCACCGCGAGTCGCTCGAGCTCCCGACCCGCGCAGGCGACCGCCGTATCTACGACGCCTGGTTCATCCCTTTCGTCGGTCCCGATGGCTCGAACGGGATGATCTCGTCGTTCTCCGACGTCACGAACCGGGTCGACTTGGAGCGAACGCGCCTGCTCCTCATGACCGCCATCGAGCACGCGAGCGAGGCCGTGGTCATCACCGACTCCAAGGGCCGGATCGAGTACGTCAACCCGGCATTCGAGGCGACGACCGGCTACTCGGCAGAGGAGGCACTCGGGCAGAACCCGAACATCCTCAAGAGCGGTCAGCACGCCGACACATTCTACGAAGAGCTCTGGTCGACGATCGCGAGCGGCCGGGCATGGCGCGGGCTCCTGGTGAACCGGCGCAAAGACGGCTCGCTCTTTCGCGAGGAGGCGAGCATCTCTCCCGTTCCCGATGCCGACGGAAGGCTCACTCACTTCGTTGCCGTGAAACGGGACCTGAGTCGCGAGGTCGAGCTCGAGCAGCGGCTCGCGCACTCGCAGAAGCTCGACGCCGTCGGCCGGCTCGCCGGAGGAATCGCTCACGACTTCAACAACCTGCTCGCCGTGATCGGCGGCTATGCGGAGCTGCTCACTCACAGCCTGGCATCAGACCACCCGGGACAGCTCCGGATCGAGCAGATGCGAAAGGCGACCGATCGCGCGACCGCGCTGACGCGCCAGCTCCTCGCGTTCGGGCGCAAGCAGGTGTTCCAGCCGACCGTCGTCGACCTGAACCGACTGCTCGAGGAATCACGAGAGCTCCTGAAACAGCTTCTCCGTGAACCGGTCGAGCTGGAGATCGTCCGGTCGAAGGAGCCTGCAAACGTCCTGGTCGACAGAAGCCAGATGGAGCAGGTGATCTTCAACCTTGCCGCGAACTCGCGCCAGGCGATGCCGTCGGGAGGACGGTTCAGCGTTGCGATCGCGCGGATCGACGTCGACATCGATTCCAGCTCCATTCGCGACGCGATCGAGCCGGGTCAGTGGGTTCGCATCACGATCTCCGACACTGGCGTCGGCATTCCGCAGGACAAACTTCCTCAGATCTTCGAGCCCTTCTTCACGACGCGCGCCGACTCAGGCGGAACAGGCCTCGGCCTCGCGACCGTCTACGGCATCGTCAGGCAAAGCGGCGGCAACATCTCCGTACGGAGCAAGGCGGGGAGCGGAACCACCTTCGTCATCTATCTTCCCGCAACCGAGGGGCCCGTCGAGAACGCGGCGGAGCCGCCGTCCGCAACTCTGGCCCGACGCCATGCGGGAGGAATCACGGTGCTGGTCGCCGAGGACGTCGATCTGCTGCGCGAAATGATCCGCGAAGGGCTCGAAGCCGCCGGCATGTCGGTCATCGAGGCGCGCGATGGCGAGGAAGCTCTCGCGCTCTCGCGGAGCGAGACGCGAGCGATCGACGTCCTGCTGACCGACGTCGTGATGCCGAAGATGAGCGGCCGCGCGCTCGGCGAACGCATGCGCGCCGAGCGCGAAGGGCTCCGCATCCTCTTCATGTCGGGCTACACCGGCGAGATCATCGCCGCCACGGGCGTGCTCGAAGAGGGGCTGAACCTCCTCCAGAAACCCTTCACCATCGACACGCTCGTCGAGCGAATCCAGGCACTCCTCGGAGGCCCCAATGAGTGACCCCACCGGCACCGGCTCGCAGAACGACATGGATGACGCGCAGCGCCTCGCGTTCGAGATCCGCCACCTCGCGCACGACGTCAACAACGCGCTCATGCCGCTGCTGATGGGGATCTCAGTACTTCGAAAGAAGGTCTCCGACCCCGCGCTCGACAGGACCCTGACCAACATGGAGAAGAGCGCGCAGCGCGCCGGGGAGCTGACGAGCGAGATCCTGAAGATCGCACATCGCCACTCGGCACGCTCCACGGAACCACCGGTGTAAGGGTGTGTAGCCCAACCCAGGCACGCCCGCGCAGGCTGTCATTCCGACGAGTGCGCGCAGCGCGCGAGGAGGAATCTGCAAGACGATTCCCTCAGCGATTCCGCTCATGAGATCCATCCACTGAAAGGAATCGAACAGTCTCTCCTCGGCAGATTCCTCGCTCTCTGCGCTCGCTTCCAGGAAACTGGCCGACCTGTGACGCCCGAAGGAGTTGTCGTCCCGACGACTGACCCCGCGAAGCGGGGGAAGGAGGAGGGACCTCGCAGGCTGGTACTCTTGTGCTACGAGCCAGGGCGTCCTCGACGAACCTCAACTGTACCAGCCTGCGAGATCCCTCCTCCCTCGCGGTGCTCGGTCGTCGGGATGACAATCAAAACGCTCCTCGACACTGGCGCCAGCCGCGCCGCTGATTTGAGTTTCTTTCCTCAGGCGCCGCGCAGCCGCGGTGGGCCGCTCGGAATGACGAACCCGCCTCTCGAGTCGCGAGTTGCCCCGCTACTGTATTTCGAGGCATCCGTTATCCGACTCACTTGCGGAGAACGATACCGATGCGAGGACAGACCATTCTGATCGTGGACGACGAGAGCGCGGTGGCGGATTCGATCGCCGAGGCGCTCGCGGCACCCACCCGCCGGATCGTCGTATGCGCCGACATCGACGCGGCAGCGTGTGTGCTCGAACGCTACGAAGTTTCGCTCGTCCTCACCGACGTCCGGATGTCCCATCCCTTCGGCTACGAAGGACTCGACCTGGTACGACGCGTTTCAGCCATGAAGGGTACGGCAGGCGTCGTGGTGATGACCGGTATGCACGATCCCGAGCTCGGCGAGTTCGCACGGACCCAGGGAGCGTCAATGCTGCTCCACAAGCCGTTCGACCTTTCGAAAATCGAGAGCTTCCTCGTCGAGTGTCCCGAGCTCGAGCTGGCGGCTGCGCTCGAGGCGGCGCCAGGCATCATCCGGTTCCCCGACCTCGACGCCGTCATCGACAGTCCGTTGCTCGTCGCCGTCTTCCAACCGGTGATCAACCTTCACGACGGATCGGTCGTCGCCGCGGAGGCTCTGGCGCGCTTTCAGGCCAACGCGCCGCTCAACGACGTCGGGCTCCTCTTCGACTACGCGGAACGTGTCAAACGGATCGCCGACCTCGACCTCGCGCTCCTGGCGCGCAGTATCGCGACGGGCGCCCCGTTCACCCGGCACCACCCGCTCTTCGTGAATCTCCATCCCGTTACTCTCGCGTCGCCTGACAGGCTCATTCCGAACCTCATGCTTCACGCCGAACGTGCAGGGCTCCCGCTCTCGTCGCTCGTCATCGAGATCACCGAGCACGCCGCGCTGCCTCAGCATGCAGGCGCGCTCGAGAGTCTCGACGCCCTGCGCGCGGCCGGAGTACGTTTCGCCCTCGACGACGTCGGCTCGGCGTACTCTCACCTCTCGCTGATCGAGCAGATCCAGCCGTCCTATCTCAAGATCAGCCAGGAGTTCGGCACCGACTTCGAGACGAGCCGCTCGCGCACCCGGATCGTCAGGAACATCTTCCAGCTCGCCGACGAGTTCGGCCTGGAAGTGATTCTCGAAGGCGTCGAGTCGACGAATACGGCCTACGCGGCGCGAGAGCTCGGCATCGGACTGGCCCAGGGATACTATTTCGCGCGTCCCGCCCCGATTGCCGAAACTCTCGCCCTCGTCTCGGTGGCTGCCTGACGTCTTCCTGCGGGCTGCGCTGCGACCCTATGGGTCATTGAGCCATTCGCTTCTCGATTCACCCGACGGCTGTCAATCCATCCAGAATCGGATACTCGGTCGTGAATTTCCCCTACGAGTTCGAAAATCGATGGTAGGGCTTCGCCGGGGGACGTACACTCCTGAAATAAGGAATGTGCAATTCGTCACGGGATGTCTCCCGGACGCTCATCCCCAGGATCTCATCGCCGGTCTCGGAAGGGTTGGCTCCGCTTTCCGACAAAGGATGCGGTCCTGACGAAAGATCATGACCGCGGTCGTGCTACAGACCGCAACGATAGTGGAGCCTGGGCGAAGTGGCCTCGCAACGCCTGCTACGCCGTCACCGCGAAGCATTCCTCGCGATGTCGATAGGCGATTCCGACGTTGCCGCCGCCTCCGCCGGGAACGGCCCATTCCACGGCCGTTCCGCGATGAGGACCGTTCGCATGCCGGCTATGGAGATCGGATCAGGCCAGGGGAGTCACCAGGACGACGAGCCCGACTGGCGCATCGCCTTCGAGAGCGCACCCGGCCTGTTCCTGCTTCTGCGTCCCGACGCACCGCGATTCACGATCCTCGGCGCCTCCGAGGAATACCTCCGCGCAACCGTGCGGAGCCGCGAGTCGATCGTCGGTCTCGGCATTTTCGACGCGTTCCCCGACAACCCCGACGATCCCGATGCGAGCGGCGTGCGAAAGCTGCAGGCCTCGCTGGAGCGCGTGCTGGCCACTGGCGCGAACGACAGCATGGCCGTGCAGAAGTACGACATTCCGCGGCCCGAACGTGACGGAGGCGGTTTTGAGGAGCGCCACTGGAGCCCGATCAACGTCCCGGCGATCGGGCGCGACGGGCGGCTCGCCTACATCATCCACCGCGTCGAGGACGTGACGGCGTTCGTGAACGCTGCGCGCTCCGGCGAGGAACAGCGGGAACGCACCGAAGCGCTCGAGGTCGAAGGCGAGCGGATGCGTCGTGAGGTTCTCAGGCGCAGCGCAGAGCTCGACAGCTCGAACCAGAAGCTTCGCGAAATGAACGAGAGGCTGACCGAGCTCGATCGCGCGAAGACGGTGTTCTTCTCAAACATCAGCCACGAGTTCCGCACGCCTCTCACACTCTTGCTCGGCCCCGTCGAGGAGAGCCTCAAGGACGAGGCGCTCGATCCGCGGCATCGCACGCATCTGACACTCGTCCACAATAACGGCTTGCGGCTGCTCAGGCTCGTCGACAATCTGCTCGACTTTGCACGTATCGAGGGAGGCCGCCTCGAGGCGACCTACGCGCCGACCGACATTGCACGACTGACTTCCGAGCTGGCCGCGATGTTCGACTCGGCGGTGTCACGCGTCGGGCTGAGACTCTCGATCGACTGCAAGCCGCTCGACGATCTTGCCTGGGTCGATCGGGGGTTGTGGGAGAAGATCGTCCTGAACCTGCTGACAAACGCGTTCAAGTTCACCCTCGAAGGAGAGATCGCCGTTCGCGTGAGGCAGCTGGGACGCTCCTTCGAGCTTCGCGTGACCGACACGGGAGAAGGCATCGCGTCGGAAGAGCTTCCGCGAATCTTCGAACGCTTCCATCGCGTTCAGGGAGTCCGGGCACGGATTCACGAGGGAGCGGGGATCGGCCTGTCGCTCGTCCAGGAGCTCGTCAGGCTTCACGGTGGGACGATCGCCGTCGAAAGCACCCTTGGGGCGGGATCGACATTCATCGTCACCATCCCGCAGGGGCGCGAACATCTCCCCGAGCATCGCCTGGAGGCGGCGGGGCTCTCCCGGGGTGGCGCGGTCGCCGGCGTGAGCGAGGAGGCGGAGCGGATCCTGTCGACTGGAACGGACGGCTCCTTCTCGGCGCCTCGCCCCGCGAAGCGACGGCGTGGCGAGTTGGTGCCGCGCATTCTCCTGGTGGACGACAGCGCAGAGATGCGCGCCTATGTCGGCGAGCTTCTCGCTCCACACTATGACGTCGACGTGGTCGAGGACGGCCTCGCCGCGCTCGACGCAATGCGCACCCGGGCGCCCGATCTGATCCTGAGCGACGTGATGATGCCGGGTCTCGACGGTCTCGGGCTTGCACGTGCCGTCCGCGCCGACCCGAAGCTGAAGTCGATTCCGCTGATCTTCCTTTCGGCACGCGCCGGCGAGGACGCTTCGGTCGACGGTCTTGCCGTCGGGGCGGACGACTACCTGATGAAGCCATTCTCCGCACGCGAGCTGCTCGCGCGGGTGCAGACCCACCTGACCATCAATCGATCGCGCGACCTCTGGATGCGCGAGCTGCGCGAGGCGAACGAAGAGCTCGAGGCCTTCAACCAGTCGGTAGCGCACGACCTCCGATCTCCGTTGGGCGTGATCGTCGGCTATTGCAGCATTCTTCTCGCGCGACCGGATGCGGCGGCTGGGACGAGCCAGCGAAACCAGCTCGAAAGGATCTTCGCCGCGGCGCGCCGCATGGAAGCGCTGATTTCCGACCTGCTCTCGCTCGCCCGCGTGAACCGCGTCGAGCTTTGCACGGAGCGTCTCGACCTGTCGGCCATGGCGGCGTCAGTGATTGCCCACTTACGTGAGGCCGAGCCCTCGCGCGACGCGGCTGTCGAAATTCAGGAGGGGCTCGTGGTGGACGGCGACTCGGGTTTGTTGGCGATCGCGCTCGAGAACCTGCTCGGAAACGCCTGGAAGTACACATCGAAACGGAGCGACGCAAAGATCCAGGTCGGCGAAATCGACCTCGATGGAACGCGGACCGTCTTCATCCGCGACAACGGCGCAGGTTTCGACATGGCATACATACACAAGCTCTTCGTCCCGTTCGAGCGTCTCCATCTTGCGTCTGAATTCGCCGGAACCGGGATCGGCCTCACGACCGTCCGGCGGGTCATCGAACGCCACGGAGGACGAATCTGGGTCGACGCGACTCCGGACGAAGGGGCGACGTTCTACTTCAGCATTCCCGGCGACGGAGGCACCGATGCCTGAGCGCGTCGCGATCCTCCTCGTCGAGGACAACGACGACGATGCCGAGCTGACGTCGCTGGCCCTCGCTTCGCCTTCGCTCGCGTACCGCCTGCAGCGTGTCCGTGACGGCGCCGAGGCATTCGACGTCCTGTCAGGCAGCGCGACGCGCGCGGAGGAGACGCTCCGTCCTCTCCCCGTCGTCGTGCTCCTCGACCTTCGCCTGCCGAAGGTTTCCGGGCTGGAGCTGCTCGAGGCGATCCGCGCGAACGAGCGCACTCGCGCGCTTCCGGTGATCGTGCTCTCCAACTCCGCCTGGGATCGCGAGCGACTCGAGGAAAGGCAGCTCGGACCGATCGCCTTCGTCGGGAAACCTGTGCAGCGAGCAAGCCTCGCAGCGGCAGCGGCGTCTCTCGGGCTTCGCCTCTGGAGCGAAGCCTGACGCGGAACCAGCTACCACCTTCAGATAGTGTATTTGGCCTCGTCGTCGCGCGACTCACGTGCAGCAGGGTACGAAGGAGACCGCGCATGCAGATCCAACCCGTTTCCGTTCGATCGAGCTCGACCGCTCGACACCTCACGCTCGCACTCCTCGACAGCGGCCTGCCTCGAATCGACGACTTGTATCGGACGATCCTCGACAGCATTCACGACGGCGTCTATTTCGTCGACGCGAATCGCACGATCGTCTACTGGAACAGCGCCGCGGAGGCGATCTCCGGTTACGCAGCGGCCGAGGTCGTGGGACGCCGCTGCAACGACTGCATCCTGCGCCACTGCACCGCCGAGGGAAGTCTCCTCTGCGGCGCGGGATGCCCTCTCGAACGAACGCTCGCTGACGGAGTGAGCCAGGAGGCCGAGGTCTGGCTTCATCACAAGAAGGGTCACCGGATTCCGGTCACCGTGCGGACGACCGCGATGCGCGACCCCGCGGGATCGATCATCGGTTGCGTCGAAGTCTTCTCGGACAACAGCCGGAAGATCGTCTCGCTCGAGCAGGCTCGTGAACTGAACCGGCTCGCATTCGTCGACGAGCTGACTGACATCGGCAACCGTCGCTCGGTCGAGATCCGGCTCCGCGACCTCTTCTCCGATCCGCACGGAATGGGGATGCCGGTCGGGGTTCTCTTCATCGACGTCGACCATTTCAAAGCGTTCAACGACCGGCATGGCCATGACACGGGCGATGCAGTTCTCCGCGCAGTCGCCGCGACACTCGGCGCGAACCTTCGCAGCTTCGACACCGTGGGCCGCTGGGGTGGGGAGGAGTTCATCGTCGTGACCACGGCGACGTCTCTTCGCGACCTGCAGCAGCTCGCCGAGCGTCTCCGGTCGCTCGTCGAGCGTACCGAGCTCGACCGCGACGCAAAGCGCCTGAGCGTGACAGTCTCGATCGGAGGCGCGATCACGAAGGTGGGCGACGACCCCGCCTCACTCGTCGCGCGCGCCGACGACCACCTCTACCAAAGCAAAGCAACGGGACGAAATCGCTCGACTGTGCGGTGAACCCCGTTCGGGCGAGTCGCCGGAGGACGTCTCGCGGTGACTTGTGTGTCGCGGGGTTCCTCAGCCCTCCACTCGCGCCACCGAAGGCGCGCGGTCCGGCAGCGAAAAATAGAACGTCGCGCCGACGTCGACTTCTCCTTCGCCCCACGCCTCGCCACCGTGCCGCCGCACGATGCGCTGCACGAGCGCAAGGCCGACGCCGGTGCCGTCGAACTCACGTTGCGTGTGAAGCCGTTGAAAGACGCCGAACAACTTGCCGGCGTATCTCATGTCGAACCCCACGCCATTGTCACGCACGTAGTAGACCGTGCGCCCCGGCTCGCGAAGGGAGCCGACTTCGATCGCGGCGTCGGGCTTCACCGATGAGAACTTCACCGCGTTCGACAGGAGGTTCGACCAGACCAGGCGGATGAGTTGAGCGTCGCACCATGCAGACGGCAGCTCGGCGATCTCGAAACGAGCCGTGGGTGCCTCGCCCGCGAGCTCGCCCGCGATGTTCCTGACGATCGGGTTCATGTCGACCTCGCGTCCGCTCAGCTGACGGCGTCCCGCGCGCGAGTACTCGAGAAGATCGTCGATCAGTTCCCCCATCCGTTGCGTGCTCGAGCGGACGATCTCGAGCAGGCGCCGCCCTTCGTCATCGAGCCGCTGCCCGTAGTCGTGAGCGAGAATCCGTCCGAAGCCACTGATGGCCCGGAGCGGCGCGCGAAGATCGTGCGACACGGAATACGAGAAGGACTCGAGCTCGCGATTGGCCTCCGCGAGCTGTGTCGTCCGTTCGATCACACGCTCTTCGAGCTCCTCGTGGAGGCGCCGCACTTCCTTCTCGGCAGCGACGACCTCGCTCACGTCACGCACGATCACGACGAATCCGCGCATATCCTTCGTCTCGACCCAACGACTGCTGATCTCGACCGACAGCGCGGTTCCGTCGGCGGCACGATGCATCGTGCGAAGCGCTCGTCGCGCGCTGCTCTCCACGTGGGACAGCTCCTCATTCGGGGTTCCGGGAGCGGTCACGGCACGCAGCTCCGAGTACGACATCGAGCGCAGCTCGGCCTCGCTCCGTCCGTAGAGATGCTCGGCCTTCCGGTTGACTTCTTCGATCCTCCCGTCGCGATCGAGAAAGAGGATCGCGTCGTTCGCATGATTCAACACCGTTGCAAGCCTCACGCTCGCCCGCAGCGTCTGACGCTCCTTCAATCCTGCCCCGACGTAGAGCAGCGCACCGAAGGCGAGGAGAGTCGCGACGAGCAGCGCGGCGTTCCTCGCTAAATCCTTCGCGATCGAACGATCGATCGCGTCCTTGTCCTTTTTCACCACCAGCGCCCAGTCGGTGCCTTCGACATGCCGGGTCGCCGCGAGCACCGGAACGCCGCGGTAATCGACGAATTCGCCGCTCGCGCTTCCCTGCTCGACCGCGATCGCGCCGGCGAGACCCGGAATCGCGATATCGCGATGCGTCGCAAGCGCCGGCGACGAGCTATTGTCAAGGGGCGTGAGAAAGCGGACGAATTGCCCGTGGCGCTCGACGAGCAACGCCTCCGTACCTCGCCCGCTCGTCGTCTTCGACGCGAAGAACGGGTAGAGCCAGCGTGAGGCCGGCGTCTCGAGGATCACGGCGCCCGCCGGCGCCTCCTGCCAGGGAACGATGACCGGTGCACAGAACACGACTTCGATCTCTCCCGGCTCGTGCCGGTGAATGTCGACCAGGGCGCTGCGCAGCTCCATCGCGCGCCGTGCCGCGACGGCGCATCCAGCCTCGCTCTGCGAACGCTCGCGGCTTCGACTCGACCAGCTCCTGCCGTCGCCTCCGTAAAGGACGATTTCGTCGAATACATTGGCGGATGCGAACGTGCCAAGGAGAGCGACCAGGCGCGCGGCATCAGCATCAGAGACCGGCCCCTGCAGCGACTCGACGACGCGCGGCAGCGCGGCAATCGCTCGCGCGGCAGCCAGCCGGTCAGCGACCCAGACGACCGTCACCGCCTCGTAGAGGTCGGCATGGCTCGAGAGCTCGTGTTCCCACGAGCGGCGCGCGTCGCGCCATTGCCGCGGCAGCACGACCGCGGCGAACAGCGCGAGCGTCATCCCCGCAACAATCACGAATGCGATCGCGGCGCGACGCCGACCCGAACGATAGGCGCGAAGGAGCGATTCGTTATTGGAGCGCTTCATCCGGAGGCGTCCTCGCCTCGGCGCGCGGTGTGCCGCGCACACAGCCTGACCGAAGTGCTCGCCACTCCGCCACGCTCGCCGAGCTCAGGTCCACTCATTGAGCTCGATCCAATACGCCGCGATCCGTGCGATGGTCGTCGTGAACCGGTCGAAGTCGACCGGCTTCACGACGTAGCTGTTCGCGCCGAGCCGATACGCCTCGGCGACATCAGACAACTCCCGTGAGGAGGTGAGTACGATCGTCGGAATCGACCGGGTCGACTCGTTGCGCTTGATCGCGTCGAGAACCTCGAGCCCTCCGATCTTCGGGAGCTTGAGATCGAGCAGGATGAGGGCGGGCATCCACCGTCCGCCTGGATCCGCGGGCCCGAACAGCATCTCGATGGCCTCGACACCGTCCGCCGCAATCCGAATCGGGCGATCGACTCCAGCCTTACGCAGCGCGCGCTGCGTAAGCTCGACATCCGAGGGATTGTCCTCCACGAGAAGGATCCCGTTCGCGTCGCTGATCGAGTACCCCCTGACTGCCACGATGAATATAGCCGTAAATGGGGCCGGATTCCGGAGGCGGTTCGAAAATCGGCCCCGGAGACGTGCCTCACTGTATTCGAGCCGGCCCGTTCGACGACTCACGCAACGGGAGAAATCAAACCATGGCCCTCGCACAGCGACTCCTCGACACAGCACCCCTGATCGCCATCTCCCGGCCCGCGCCGGCCGACCGGCACCGTCTCGTGATCGTCAAGGGACCGCGCCGTCGCACATTCGAGCTCGAGTCGATTCTCGAGACCGCCGAACGCCGAGGCTTCACGAAGATCGCAGGCACCCTGCGCGACAGGATCATCGAGCGCGACTTCGAGTTGATCGATCGCGCTGCAACCTCGGTCGCGGGAGAGCCGTCGCTCGGCCACTGCCTGATCAAGTTCGCATCGGAGCGCGGCCTGCTGCGCTGCCGCGCCTGGGTCGACGAGGAGCAGGAATCACGGCTGATCGAGATTCTGGGCGCGGTCGAGGACGCCGATACGATCGCGCTCGAAGTCATCCGTTAGGCGGAGCGGTTGCGCTTCCGGGCGCACCGCTCACTCCCCGAGCGTGAAGTAGAACGTCGCTCCGACCCCCGGCACTGCGTGGCACCAGACCTTTCCGCCATGCCTGTCCACGACCCTCTGCACGATCGCCAGGCCGACGCCCGTCCCTTCGAATTCGTTCCCCGCGTGAAGTCTCTGGAATACGCCGAAGACCGTCTCGGCGTACTTCATGTCGAAGCCGACACCGTTGTCACGGACGAACCAGGCTGTCCTCCCGTCCACGAGCTCCACGCCCACCTCCACCCGGCGGTCCGGCCTCGGCCCCGAGTACTTGACCGCATTCTCGAGCAGGTTGTGCCAGACCTGGCGCAGGAGAGCTGCGTCGCCTTCGGCATCGGTAATCGGAGCAAGTTCGAACGAGACGTCGCGTCGGCTGTCGGCAGGTATGTCGTCCCAGGCGGCCTGCGCGAGCGCCTTCATCGGCACCCGCTCACGGCGGAGCGTGAGCCTCCCTGTCCTCGAAAACGCCAGCAGGTCGTCGATGAGCTGTCCCATGTTTCGGGCCGCGCTGACGATGATGCGCAAGAGCCTCTGGCCTTCCTCGTCGAGACGATCGCCATGCTCGCGTCGCAGGATCTCCGAGAATCCGTCGATCGCGCGAAGAGGCGCGCGGAGATCGTGAGAGACCGAGTAGGTGAACGCCTCGAGCTCGCGATTTGCGGCGAGAAGCTCGCCGGTACGGGCGACGACCCGCGTTTCGAGCTCCGTGTTGAGAGTACGCAATTCGTCTTTCGCGACCAGGAGTAGAGTGATGTCGCTCATTACGATAAGCACACGCACGCGCTCGGGCACACCTCCCGGGAGCAAAATCATCGAGACGAGGAAGCGACGGCCGTCCCGTGGCCTCTCCGTTTCGTAGATGTCCGCCTCTCCCGACACCGCGAGCGAACGCGCGCGCGCGATGGCCTCATCGATCCGTTCCCTCGCGATCCCGAGCTCGCCCATCAGGCGGCCCTTCACTTGCGCTACCTGCGCTCCGACACCTTCCGCGTAGGCAAGGTTGCAGTCGACGTGCAGCAGGTCGTTGTCTTTGACCTCGAGAATCGCGATCGGCATCCCGGGAGTCTCGAAGATGGCTCCGAGCACCGACTCCGCCTCTCTGCGCGCCATCCGCTCGCGGCGCAGCTCCGACACGTCGAGGATGAACGCAACGGAACGTTCGCGTTCCGGCTCGAGCAACTTGTACCCGATGAGCACCCGAACCCGCGTGCCGTCTTTCCGAACGTACTCCTTTTCGTATGGAGTGCAACGGCCGAAACTTTGCGCCTCTGCGATCCCTTCGGCGTCGAGAGAACGCCACTCCGGCGGGGTGATCGCATCCCAGCGCACCTCACCGGCGCGCAACTCCTCCCGCGAATAGCGGACGATTTCAAGAAACGTGTCGTTCGCGTCCAACACCCGGCCGTGAATGTCCCCGAAGAGACAGCCGATGACGCCGGCGTCGAACAGCGCCCTCGCGCGCTGCTCGTGCTCGAGCGATTCCGTGACGTCGACGGCGACCGCGAGCGCCCCGTTCACCGCCCCTGCTTTGTCGTGCAGCACCTCGACGCTCATGAGCAGGTCGATCGCCGTACCGTCCTTCCGTACGCGGCGCACGACACCGACGGGCGGCGGATCGCCCATCATCGCTCGCTTCAGCCTCGCTCGGAATTCCTCTTCATGGGCATCGCCCACGATCGGCAGACGGGAGCCGACGACCTCGCTCTCACTCCATCCGAAGAGACGCTCCGACGCCGGGTTCCAGAGTGTTACGCACCCCTCCCGATCGACCGCGTGAATGGAGGCGGGCGCACGCGCCACGATGGCCCGCACCAGATCCTCCGCCTCACGCTGCGCGTCGCGTCGCTCCATCGCGTCGAGCGCAAACGCGATGTCTGCGGTCAGTGCCCCGACCAGAGCACGAATCTCTTCGGTGAAGAACTCGGCGTCGCGTGAATAGAGTGACAGGACGGAATCGCGCCGGCCGCTCGGAGATATCGGTGACGAAATCCCGGACTGTAGCCCTTCCGCGAGCGCTCGCCCACGCCAGGGCGCGAGCTCGGCGGGGTCGAGCGCCGGTAACGAGACGGTTCGTTGCTCCCGCAGCGCAGTCCCCGTGGGACCCTTTCCTTCGGGAGCATCGTCCCAACGAACGGGTGTCCCCTCGAGGCACGACTGCGCGTCCCCGGAAGTGGCGACGACGCGAATCGAGCCGTCGGTCTCAGCCGTACCGATCCAGGCGAGAGGCACGGGCGCTTCGCGCGCGATCACGTCGCACACGCCCTGGAGAAGCATCTCGCGGCTCGTCGATCGAATGATTACATCGTCGGCGAGTATGAGGGTTCGCAGAATCCTGTTGAGCGTTTCGATGCGCGTCTCGGCAGCGATCCGCTCGGACAGGTCGCGAACGACCGAGACGAACCCCGTCCTGCCGTCGAGCTCGGCTACGCGACTGCTGATCTCGACCGGAAACGGTGACCCGTCACTCCGGATCTGCGTCACTCGAAATACGAGTCGCCCCGCCTCCCGGGCGCGCGCGAGATCGCCTGGCACTCGGGCCCGCTCCGACTCCACTCTGAGCTCAGCAACACTGGTGCCCTTCAGCCATTCGCGCCCGCGCTGGTACATCCGTTCCGCGGCGCGGTTCACCTCGAGGATCGTCCCGTCGGCGGAGACGAAGATCACACCGTCGTTGGTCGCATCGAGCAGCAGCGCGGTCCGCTCGATGCTTCGTCTCGCCACCTCACGCGCTTCGCGCCCCTGCATCCTCGCGATCAGTGCTGCGACGAGCGCCAGCAGGAGCGAGGCGAGCAGCATCCCGATGCCGATTGGACGCGCCCGCGTCACCGCCTCCGCAAACACATCGGTGGCATTCACCTTGACCACGAGCCCCCAGGGCGCATTCGTCAGTCTTCTCGTTGCGGCGAAGACGACCGTCCCGCTGTAATCGGTCGCCATCGAGAATCGTCGCGTGCCGTCGATCGCCGAGGCGGCGTCGAGCCCCCGCGTGCGAAGCGGAAGGCTGAACGTCAATGGCGGGTCAGGCCGGTGGAGGAGCGGGCTTCCGAAGCGCACCGAGTCGCCTTGCCGGTCGACGAGAACGGCCTCGACCGACCCATGGCGATCCTGTCGAATCGAAACGAGCGGATAGACCCATCTCTCCGGGTCGATCACGAGAATCACCGCGCCTAACATCGAGTCGGGGCGTTCGCGCTCGGCCACTGGCGCCGTGACGATGATGCGGGACGTACCCGCGACCGATCGCATCACGACGTGAGAGCGTCGGCGGGCAACAGTGTCGGTCGCGAGATCCGCACAAGCATCCGCGAAGGGCATTCCGCGCTCGGAGGCCACGCGGAGCTTTCCCGACACATCGGTCACGAGAATCGCATCGAGCGAGGTCTCGGTCGCCAGATCGCTGAGAATCTCCGCGAGTTGGCCCGGCGCGCCCGACTCCGGCCCCCCCTGCAGAACTGCCTGGACCGACGGAAACTTCGCGACCACGCGCGCGCTCGCTTCGCGATCCGAAATCCAGTTGTCGAGCGCCACCTCGCGCACCGACACGGCGGCATCGAGATCGCGGCGCCAACGTTCGACCGCTACCCGCTTCTCCGCCGGCACGATCGCGCCGAAGAACGCGAACAGGGAGACAGCGAGCGCGACGACCAACGTTGCGAACCCGGTCAGCAGGACGCTCCGGTTCTCGGTCGACAGCAGCCGCGTTGCGAATGATTCCGACGTTGCCATGAACGCGCGACCCCTTCGTGAATCCTTCTACGACGCAGACCTCTGCGCGAGCGGTTGGCGATGAGACATCTTCGGCGGCCACTCGATCGTCGAATTCGCGGGATTGACGAGGAGATCTTACCGCGGTGGTTCGTTGACGAGGAGCCAGTAGCTGACAGCCATGGCAATCGTTTCGACGAACTTCTCGAATTCCATCGGCTTGACGATGTAACTGTTCGCCCCGAGCGCGTACGCACGTTCGGTGTCCGACTCCTCTCTCGACGACGTCACGGCGACCACCGGTATTGCTCGCGTCCGCGAATCCGCTTTCAATCGCTCGAGCACCTCGAGCCCCGACACTTTCGGGAGCTTGAGATCGAGCAGGATCAACTTCGGATTGACGCGCTCCGACTGGCTGCCTTCGTCACCGTTTCCCAGGAGGTAATCGAGCGCTTCGGCACCGTCCCGCAACACCTTCACCGAATGCGTAAAGTTTGCGGCCCGAAGGGCGCGCTGCGTCAGCTCCAGGTCGAGAGCGTTATCCTCGATGAGCAGCACGTCGGCAGTTAATGAGTCGTTCGTAGGACCTCCCTGACACGCCGCGAATCACAGTTGCCTGGAGTGCATACCTCCGAATTGCCTCTCTGGCTGCGTCGCACGACACCTTCCCCGGTGATCGCGTAGTTCCAGGTGCGGTGCGTTACTCGCCGGAAGCCACCGCTCGCGGGCGCCAGGCAGCCACGTCGAGCAGCCTGCTCGCGGAATGGAAGACGCGAGTTCTCGGGTAAACGACGATCACCCGAGGCGGCGGCGACATCGCCGCAAGTCGCTCGCAGAGCGATTCGAAGCCGCGCACCCCCGACTCGACCACGACGACGGCCGTGGCCCGGTCGGGGTCGCGCGCGAGCGCCGACAGCGCTTCGGACGCGCGCTCGGCACCGAGAATCCGGATGCCGGCCGACGCGGGCGCGAATGCCGCGATCTCGGTGTCGCCGTCGGTCGCACGAATCCAGAGCAGTTGCGGACAGGACTGGTGTTCGAATGTCGTGAGTCTCATCGTTCAGCTCCTGACCTCGAGCTGCTTGCGCAGCCGCTGTTTCGCGCGGATGTAGAGCGGTCCGACGCTTCCGAGCGGCATCTCGAGCTCGGAGCTCACCTCGTCGTACGACAGCCCTTCCATTCCGATGAGCGTGCAGAGCTCGCGCGTCCGTTCGTCGGTGCGACCCAGCACCTCACGCACGGCGAGCACGTCGGCATTGATGACCGGACGTTCGTCGGGGATCTCGGGACCTTCGTCGTCGATCGCGAACGACGTCTCGCGATTGCGACGATTCCGCTGAATCTCCTGCTTGCAGAGATTCGCAAGCGTCCCGGTCAGCCACGGCCGTGCCTTCCGGATCTCACGCCGTTTCTCGAGGAAGAGAAGCCACGCTTCCTGTACCAGCTCCTCCGCTTCGTCGTTCGACATGCCATAGCGGCGAAGCGGAATCGAAAAGAGCACGTTGCGCAGCTTCCGGTGCAGTTCGTCCACGTCGACCGAGAGCCCGTCCGGCTCATCCACGCATGCAACGCCGATCACGAGCTCTTCTGCGATTTCAACTGTGGCTGTGTCGCGGGTCTCAGTCAGGTTCTGGTTCATGGGGGCATCTCCTTGCTGCCCCGTTCAAATCCAATTCCCGTGCCTATCCTGAAATGTCGCTAAGACCAGTACGTACAGTAGTTACGTAATCCAACCACGTTCGAAACCCGTCCTGATTTCAAACGGTGTCCAGAATTTGAAGTGCATGACGCGCAAATCCACTAGACTTTGGAGGAGCACTTCAGATGGTCCGCGGACGAATACTCGTGGTCGACGATCAGCCGGAACTGCTCGACGAGCTCTGCGCTCAGCTCGCCGAGGTCGGGTGGGAAGTCTCCGGGGCGTCGCTCGGACGCGACGCACTGCGGAAGTTCGACGAGACCTCTCCCGATGTCGTGCTTCTCGACGTGATGCTCCCCGACATCTCGGGGCTCGACGTGCTCGACGAGATCAAGGCTCGGTCGGAGTCGACGCCAGTCGTCGTGATGTCGGGCGGAGCGACGATCGAGATCGCGGTTCGCGCGATGCGCTCGGGCGCCGAGTCGCTCGTGCAGAAGCCGTTCGACATCGACAGCCTCGACGCGCTTCTCGAGAAGGCGGGCCGCTCGTCGGTGCTGCGCCGGCAGGTCGCGGCGCTGCAGCGCGAGCTCTCCGTGGAAGCTCCGGTCCTTCCCGGTACTTCCAACGCGATCCGAGAGCTCAACGAGATGATCCACAAGGTCGCCTCGGCTCCTTCCCCGGTGCTGCTCGAAGGGGAGTCGGGGACGGGCAAAGGACTCGTCGCGAAACTCCTCCACGAGGTGTCGCTCCGCAGGACCGCTCCGCGCGTCGAGCTCAATTGCGCGGGGCTCTCGCGCGAACTCCTCGAGTCGGAGCTCTTCGGACACGAGAAGGGCGCGTTCACCGGCGCGTTCGCGACCAAGCAGGGACTGCTCGAGATCGCCTCGGGGGGCACGCTCTTCCTCGATGAGATCGGCGAGCTCGAGCCGTCGATTCAGGCCCGGCTGCTCAAAGTTCTCGAGGACAAGACCTTCCGCCGCGTTGGCGGCCTTCGCGACATCCGCGTCGACGTGCGCCTCGTGGCGGCGACCAACCGCGACCTCGAGCTGGAAGTTCGCGAAGGGCGCTTCCGTCAGGATCTCTACTTCCGGCTCAACGTGATCCGCCTGAAGCTGCCGCCCCTGCGCGAGCGCCCCGAGGACATCCCGATGATCGCCGAGCACCTCCTCGGGCAGCTGTCGCGCGATCTGGGAACGCGCGTGATGCGCATATCGAGCCGCGCGATGGGAAAGCTCGTCGCACACTCCTGGCCGGGAAACGCACGCGAGCTGCGCAATGTGCTCGAGCGCGCCCTGCTGGTGGCCAAGGGAAGCGAGATCCTCGCTGACGACCTTGCGATCGGTTCCGGAAACGCGCGGCGATCGTCCGCCGGCACGTCCGAGAAGCTCGACGAGGCTTCGATCCGACCACTCGACGACGTTGCAACCGAATACGTCGCCCGCGCCGTCGAGGCAGCAGGCGGCAACGTCCGCAAGGCGGCGCGGCTTCTCGACGTCAGCCCGTCGACCATCTACGCCCATCTCCGCCGGCGCGGCTGAAGGCGCGCCAGGGCGCGGGGCTCGACCCCGGTGTCGAACGGGGCGACGGAACGAACGAATTTTTTTCGGGCGCTGTATCAAAACGCTCTTCAGGCCGACATCCGCCGCAGGAGAGCATGTGATGATCGAGCACCTTCCCATCGTTTTCGTCTGCGCCACACGGAAGAGCCTGACTCTCGACTGGTCGGCTGCCGAGCCGGACTTCGAGGTCCTCTACACGACGCTGCCGGATCTCGTGCTCGCCTCCGTAAGGCGCACGAACGGCCCCGGGTCGCAGGACATCAATGCGGTGATCTTCGACCGGTCGATGAATGCGAGAACCTTCCTCGACTTCCTGAGCGAAACTTCGTGCGAGTTCCGCGGCGACGTGCTGATGATCAACAACGACGGTTCGGGCGTCCTGTCGACGGTGTCCAACCGCGCCGGTCGCTTCATCTACCAGCTCGATCGCGAAGACGTGCTCTTCTATGCCTCGGCGCGCTTCGGGATGCAGACCCATGTCGCTCAGCCGGCCACGCCCGCGTACCAGCTCGCGCGCATCGCATGATTCCGATACCTGACGTCCAAACGATCGTCATCGACGAAGTCGCGGACGACCTACAGAGAGATCGAACGCGAATCAGCGCGGTATAGAAAGAAGAGAGTTCAGTTTCCGGCGGAACAAAGGTTGCGCGTCAAGTCAGTTGGGGGCAATTGACCACAGCAACCCGGTTCCGCCGGACTTTTCTTTGTCTCGAACCGGGCACGCTTCGAGCGGCGCGGCAATCTCGACAACCTCGCGGTCTGGACATAGGATCGTCGCCTACCGTCCGTCAGGGAGGCTGTTCATGATCCGATCGATCCAGGATTTCATCAACGCATGGGGTTACGAACACGAGGCGACGCTCAAGGTGTTCCGCGCGCTCACCGACGCGAGCCTCGCGCAGCGCGTCACGGCCGAAGGGCGGTCGCTCGGCGAGCTCGCGTGGCACATCACGCAGACGCTCGGTGAGATGCCGAAGCACGCAGGCATCCCGGCGAAGGCACCCGACGAGGACGCGCCAGTTCCGGCGAGTGCGACGCAGATCGCGGAAGAGTTCCACAAAGCCGCGAAGTCGGTCGCGGCCGCGGTCGCCGTCACCTGGAGCGACGAAAACCTCGACGAAGACGTCGCGATGTACGGGCAGACGTGGAAGAAGCGCGATGTGCTTTCCGCGCTGATTCTTCACCAGGCGCACCACCGTGGACAGATGACCGTGCTCATGCGCCAGGCAGGCCTGGTCGTTCCTGGCATCTACGGTCCCGCGCGTGAAGAGTGGGCCGCGATGGGGATGGCGGCGCCGAGGTAGCAGCTACTCAGGCTCGCTCGCAGCCTTCTTCATTCTTCATTCGACATTCTTCATTTCGATTTTCGAATCAGCATGGAAACCGAAATGCAGAATGTCGAATGAAGAATGAGGAATGAAGAAGTGGCCGCCGGCGGGCTCGCGATGTGCCGGCCAGCTCCGGGGATGCGGGTTACGCGATGCGGACTGCGGAGTGGAACAACCGGGCTCGCGGACCGTACTCCATTCCCGCGCATGATCTCGTCCCGCCGCCTTCCACCTCTCACACCCCGATGTCTTCGTTCCAGAGCGTCGGGCTGTTCGCGATGAACTCGGTCATGAGCCGGATGCATTCGTCGCTCTGAAGTACGTCGACCGTCAGGCCGCGCGAGCGGAGAAGATCCTCTTCGCCCAGGAACGTCCGGTTCTCGCCGACGACGACGCGGGGGATTCCGTAGAGCAGAATCGCGCCGCTGCACATCGAGCATGGTGAGAGCGTCGTGTAGATGACGCACTCGCGATAGACGCTCGCGGGAAGTCGCCCTGCGTTCTCGAGCGCGTCCATCTCGCCGTGCAGGGTCGCGCTGCCGCGCTGGATGCGCCGGTTGTGCCCGCGGCCGAGGATCTTGTCTCCGTGCACGAGCACCGAGCCGATGGGGATGCCACCCTCGCGGAGGCCGGCTTCGGCCTCCTCGATCGCGGCGCGCATGAAGGGGTCGGATGTGATTGTCATGGGGAGATGGTACGGCTTGCGTTTCGATCTGTCGCGAGGCCGTTGTGGCGCAGGCACTCCTGCCTGCGCGCCGCCGAAGGCGGCCTGGATCGAGAAATCAACGAATTCCAGAGCGGCGCGTTGCGCCGCGCGCAGACAGGAGTGTCTGCGCCACACTCACACGGCGCTTCGCGGGACACTCCACATGCCTGCTCTGGCCTCTGGCCTGCTCGTCGCCTCTCGCCCCTCGCCTGCCTCAACTCATCCAGTTCACTCCCGCTTCGCGGTTCCACTTCGTCGTGAACTTCTTCGTCTGCGTGAGGAACTCGACGGCGCCCTTGCCTGTGATGTCGCCGACGCCGAACTTCGACTGGTTCCATCCGCCGAAGGGGAACGGCTCGCGCGGGACCGGGACGCCGACGTTGATGCCAATCATCCCGGCGCTCGCCTTCTCCATCACCTGTCGCGCGACGCCGCCACTCTCGGTGTAAACCGCCGCGGCGTTGCCGTACGGGTTCGCGTTCTCGACCGCGAGCGCCTCGTCGAGCGCCGAGGTCCGGATGATCGCGAGCACGGGACCGAAGACCTCTTCCTTCGCGATCGCCATGTCAGGGGTGACGTGATCGATGATCGTCGGACCGACGTGGTAGCCACCTTCCTTGCCCGCCACGACGCAGTTGCGCCCGTCGACGAGGACCTTCGCTCCTTTGGCTTCGGCTTCGGAGATATAGCGCTCGATGCGCGCCTTCGCCTCGGCGCTGATCACCGGCCCCATCGACTGACCCGGGACGATCCCCGCGACCACCGACTTCATCCGCTCGATGAGGCGGCTCGTGTCGCCGACCGAGACCATGACCGACGCCGCCATGCAGCGCTGCCCCGCGCAGCCCGACATCGACGCGACGACGTTCGTCGCCGTCATCTCGACGTCGGCGTCGGGCATGACGATGAGATGGTTCTTCGCGCCGCCTAACGCAAGGACGCGCTTGAGGTTCGAGGTGCCGCGGCGGTAGACGATCGCGGCGACGCGCGTCGAGCCGACGAAGGTGATCGCGTTGATGTCGGCGTGGTCGCAGATCGCCTCGACCACCTCGCGGTCGCCGTGGACGATGTTGAGCACGCCGTCGGGGAGCCCCGCTTCCTTCAGCAGCTCGGCGATGCGTCGCGCGCTCAGAGGCACGAGCTCCGACGGTTTGAGAACCATCGTGTTGCCGAGCGTGAGCGCATTCGGGATCGTCCAGTTCGGAACCATGTTCGGGAAGTTGAACGGCGTGATCGAAGCGACGACGCCTACCGGAAAACGCTCGGTGCGGCACTCGACCCCTTTGCTGACCTCGAGCACCTCACCCGGGATGAGCTGCGGCAGCGAGCAGGCGAACTCGCAGAGCTCCGCCGACTTGAGCACCTCGGCGCGCGCTTCGTCGAGCACCTTGCCGTTCTCTTCGCGGACGAGAGCGGCGAGCTCGTCAATGTGCTTCTCGAGCAGCGCCTTGTATCGATAGAAGACCTGCGCCCGCTCCTTGATCGGCGTGCTTGACCATTTCGGGAACGCACGCCGCGCAGCGGCGACCGCCGCGTCGAGCTCCGCCGCGGTCGAGCAGGGGACGCGCGCCAGGACCGAGCCGTCACTCGGATTCGTGACGTTGATCCTCCGCGCCGCGCTCTCGACGAATTGACCGTCGATGTAGTTCTGAACGTCGGGATACTTCGACGCCGTGACCGGTTCGGCAACGCTCATGGAGGGCTCCTTCTCGTTGGGGAAACGAAAGTATAGCGCCGGGGGGCGGGAGGTGGATGCGCGGGCACGTCGCGATCGGTTCGATATGGTTGATTGCAGGAACGTCAAAAGCCGGGCTCGGGCTCGGGCTCGGGCAAATTCTCTTTCTACATTCTTCATTCCTCATTCTTCATTCGACATTTCGGTTTTCGTGACACGGCAAAAAACCGAAATGAAGAATGTCGAATGCAGCATGAAGAATTGAGATACGAGCACGAGGATCGCGCGAAGCTCCCGATCCCGATCCCGAGCCCGATCCCGAGCCCGGTCTTTGACTTCCGCACACCATGCGGAGACCGTCAATCAGGTAATACCCTACCTCGCGCCCTCGCCTTACACCTCCCACTTCCCGATTCTCCAAAACTCAATTCGGACTTATAGTTAACGACTCACCCCCATTGCATCGGGCGTCCCGAAGGAGGAGTCATGAGCTCTGACTTGTCGGTCGTTTTCACCGGGATTCGGTTTCCGAATCCGTTCCTGCTCTCTTCGGCGCCTCCGACCGAGTCCGACAGCAACATCATGCGAGCCTTCGACGCCGGCTGGGGCGGGGTCGTCACCAAGACCATCGGCATGCATCCGGTCGTCAACGTGAAGGGGCCGAAGACGAAGTTCACGGCGGCCGACTTCAACTCGCCGCACCTCTCGATGAAAAAGCGCGCCGACTCGGTGCTGCATTCGTCGTGGAACTGGGAGCTGATCTCCGACAAGCCGCTCGACTGGTGGCTTCCGCGCCTGGAGAAGATCAAGAAGGCCTATCCGGAGCACGTGCTTATCGCGTCGATCATGGCCGGCTCCGAGAGCGACGAGGAGCTCGACCACTGGCGGACGCTCACCAGGGCGGTACAGGATGCCGGCTGCGACGGCGTCGAGCTCAACTTCTCCTGCCCGCACATGGACCGCGACGACATGGGGGCGAACGTCGGCCGGAGCGCGCGCCTCTGCAAGCTCGTCAACAGCGTCGTGAAGGAAGTCGCGCGCATCCCCTTCTGGTGCAAGCTCACGCCGATGACGACCGACATCACGGTCGAAGCCGAGGCGGCGTTCGCCGGAGGCGCCGACGCGATCTCGTCGAGCAACACCTTCACGTCGCTGCCGCTCGTCGACCCCGATTCGCTGGAGTTCGAGATCAACGTCGACGGCTACGTCTCGACCGGAGGCCTTGGCGGCCCCGCGATTCTCCCGATCTCCCTCGCGAAGATGGCGCAGATGACGCAGCGCTTCCCCGAGAAGGAGTTCTCCGGCATCGGCGGCATCTCCAACTTCGAGCACGCGCTCAACTACTTCCTCCTCGGATGCGGCACGGTGCAGGTCTGCACGGCGGCGATGCTCGACCAGGCGATCGGACCGAACGTCATCCGGCATCTGAAGGAAGACATGAGCGCGTTCCTCGAAAAGAACGCGCATCGCGGATGGACGAAGCTCGAAGACTTCCGCGGGCTGCTTCGCTCGCGCATCGTTCCGCAGTCGCAGATCAAGCGCCCCGACGGGCGCGACTACCATGGCGGGCACGAGGCGGACGGTTACGCGCCGCAGGACGAGACGTCGCTGGCAAAGGAAGGCAAGTAATGTCGATCGATTCAACGCAGCTGTTCAAGATCTCCGACGCGTTCGAGTCGGAGACGCTCGAGAAGCATCGGAAGCATGCCTGGCCCTGCGCCTCGACCTACTACAAGGATCCGATCGTCCTCGACCACGGCGTCGGGATGCACGTCTGGGACGAGCAGGGGACGCGCTACCTCGACTGCTTCGGCGGCGTGCTCACCGTCTCGGTCGGCCACGCCAACAGCGTGGTGAACAAGGCGATCATCAGCCAGCTCGACAAGGTGTCGCACACGTCGACGCTCTACGTGAACAAGCCGCAGGCGGAGCTCGCCGAGAAGGTGGCGTCGCTCGCCCCGGGCGCGCTCGAGAAGAGCTTCTTCACGAACAGCGGAACCGAAGCCGACGAGACGGCGATGGTGCTGGCGCGCCTTTACACGGGACGACAGGAGATCATCGCGCTCCGGCACTCGTATAGCGGCCGCTCGATGCTCGCGATGAGCGCCGCGGGCCATGCGACCTGGCGCCATGGCGGAACGTACGTCGCCGGCGTGAAGCATCTCGCCGCGCCGTACTGCTACCGCTGCCCGTTCGGCCTCGAGTACCCGTCGTGCAACCTGCGCTGCGCGAAGGACGTCGAGGAGCTCATCCAGACGACGACCGACGGCCAGGTCGCGGCGTTCATCGCCGAACCGATCCTCGGCGTCGGCGGTTTCATCACCCCTCCGCCGGAGTACTTCAAGGAAGTCACCGCGATCGTCAAGCGCTACGGCGGCATCTTCATCGCCGACGAGGTGCAGACCGGCTGGGGGCGCACCGGCGACAAGTGGTTCGGTATCGAGCACTGGGGTGTCGAGCCCGACATCATGACCTCGGCGAAGGGGATGGCCAACGGCTCGCCGATCGGCTGGACGATCGCGCGCCCGGAGATCGCCGATGCATATCCGGGGCTGACGTTCTCCACCTTCGGCGGCAACCCCGTGACGAGCGCCGCGGCGCTTGCCACGATCCGCGTCATCGAGGAGAACGAGCTGCCGAAGAAGGCGGCGATCGTAGGGCGATATCTTCGGGACAAGCTCGAGGAGCTGAAGGCGAAGTACGAAGTCATCGGCGACGTGCGCGGCATGGGGCTCATGCAGGCGATCGAGTGCGTCACCGACAAGAAGTCGAAGACGCCTAACTCCGCCGCGGTGATGCACGTGTTCGAGGAGACGAAGCGGCGCGGGGTGCTGATCGGCAAGGGAGGCCTGAACGGCAACGTCATCAGGCTCGGCCCTCCGCTCATCGCGTCGCTGCCCGACATGGACGTGCTCGTCGAGGCGCTCGATGCAGCGTTCTCGACGTTGAAGAGGTAGACGAGACGGAGCGCCGGCACCTTGCCGGCTGGTCCGCCGGCTCCCGGCCGGCGGCGAGGAGCGTGGAATGCGGACTCTGATCAAAAACGGGCGGATCATCACCGCCGTCGACGACTACGACGGCGACGTGCTCATCGAGGGCGAGACGATCACGACGATCGGACTCTCCCTAACGATGGAGGCCGACAGGACGATCGACGCTGCCGGCTGTTACGTCATCCCGGGAGGCATCGATCCTCACACGCACATGGAGCTTCCCTTCGGCGGCACCTTCTCGTCGGACAGCTTCGAGACCGGCACGATCGCCGCGGCGCACGGCGGCACGACCTCGATCATCGACTTCGCCGTGCAGGGGCACGGCGAGGCGCTGAACCTCGCGATCGACAAGTGGCACGCGAAAGCCGAGGGGAAGACGGCGATCGACTACGGCTTCCATCTCATCTGCACCGACCTGCCCGACTCGCGCCTTCCCGAGATGAAGTCGGCGATCGCGCAGGGAATCTCGAGCTTCAAGCTCTTCATGGCCTACCCGGGCGTCTTCCTCGTCGACGACGGCACGATCTTCAAGGCGATGACGACCGCGGGCGAGGCGGGCGGGCTCATCTGCATGCACGCCGAGAACGGCGTGATCATCGACGTCCTCGTGAAGCGGGCAATCGCGGAGGGACGGACGGCGCCGAAGTACCACGCGATGACGCGGCCGACGAAGGCGGAGGCGGAGGGGGCGGGACGCGCGATCGCGATTGCGGAGATGGCGAACGCGCCGGTCTACATCGTCCACCTCAGCTGTCACGACGCCTTGAAGAAGGTCGTCGAAGCTCGCGATGCCGGCATCGCCGCCTACGCGGAGACCTGCCCGCAGTATCTCTTCCTCGACGACACGCTCTACAACCGCGACGGATTCGAGGGGGCCAAGTGGGTCATGACCCCGCCGCTCCGCAATCTCGAGAACCAGGAGCATCTCTGGCGCGGGCTCAAGTTCAACGATCTCCAGGTCGTTTCGACCGATCACTGCCCCTTCTGCATGAAGGAGCAGAAGGAGTTAGGCCTCAACGACTTTTCGAGGATTCCCAACGGCGGCCCGGGCGTCGAGCACCGGATGAGCCTCGTCTTCAACGGCGGCGTCGTCCCGGGAAAGATCAGCGTCAACCGCTTCGTCGAGATCGTCTCGACCGCGCCGGCGAAGATCTTCGGCCTCTTCCCGAAGAAGGGGACGGTCGCCATCGGCTCCGACGCCGACATCGTGATCTTCGACCCGAACGCGGAACAGACCATCAGCGCGAAGACGCACCACATGCGCGTCGACTACTCGGCGTACGAAGGGATGAAGGTGCGCGGCGTGACGAAGACGGTCCTCTCGCGCGGCAAGGTGATCATCGAGAACGGGAAGTACATCGGCAAAGCCGGCGACGGCCGGTTCCTCAAGCGGGGGTTGTTCAATTCGCCGAGGTGAGGCAGGCGAAAGGCGAGAGGCGATAAGCAGGCCAGAGGCCATCGGCCAAAGGCCAGCGCAGGCATGTGGAGTGCGAAAGCGCAGCTTTCGCGGCGGCGCAAAGCGCCGCATGAATCGTGAGAGCGGCGAAGAACCGACGATAGACCATAAGAACCAACGTCAACACCGCTCGTCGCGAAGCGACGAGAGATCGGTAGCCCCCGGCTTCAGCCGGGGGTCAGCACGGGCGAAATGTTGCCGCGCCGCTTCAGCGGCGACACACCAACGACGCGAGCGCAGACCACACGATGGCGAACAGAGACGACAGCAGCTTCGACTTCCTCGAGCTCTCGGAAGAGCTCCATCACAGCCCGCTCTGGAATCGCGACCTCGCGCCGACGCGCCTTCACCGCCGCACCTGGTCGACCTACAACATCGCCGCGCTCTGGATCGGCATGAGCGTCGTCATCACGACCTATACGCTCGCCTCCGGCCTCATCGGCCAGGGGATGAACTGGTGGCAGGCGATCGTGACGATCCTCCTCGGAAACGTCATCGTCCTCGTCCCGATGGTGCTCAACGCGCACGCCGGGACGAAGTACGGCATCTCGTTCCCGGTCCTCTGCCGCGCCAGCTTCGGAACGCGCGGGGCGAACATTCCCGCGGTGCTCCGCGCGATCGTCGCCTGCGGCTGGTTCGGCATTCAGACCTGGATCGGCGGTCTCGCGCTCGACGCACTGATGACCGCCGCGTGGAGCGGATGGATCGCGTTAGGCCCGCACGTCTGGATTTCCTTCTTCATCTTCTGGGGAATCCAGATCGCGATCATCATCAACGGCATCGAGGCGATCAAGCATCTCGAGAGCTGGTCGTCGCCGCTCCTGCTGCTCGGCGGATTCGCGCTGCTCGTCTGGGCGATGCGGAATGCGGGCGGGCTCGCGAACATCCTCGCGAAATCGGAGCATCTGCAAAAGGGCGCCTCACCGTTCTGGAAGCTCTTTCCGTCGGCCCTCACCGCGAGCGTCGGCTATTGGGCGACCCTCAGCCTCAACATCCCCGACTTCACCCGCTACGCGAAGAGCCAGCGCTCGCAGATGCTGGGGCAGGCGCTCGGGCTTCCGACGACGATGGCGGCCTTCGCGTTCATCGGCGTCGCCGTGACGAGCGCGACGGTCATCATCTTCGGCGAGGCGATCTGGGATCCGGTCGCGCTCGTGTCGCGCATCGGCACGCCCGCGGTGATCATCGTCTCTGCCATCGTGATCCTCCTCGCGCAGCTGACGACGAACATGGCGGCAAACGTCGTGTCGCCGTCGAACGATTTCTCGAATCTGAATCCCAGGAAGATCAGCTACGTGACAGGCGGAATCATCACCGCGGTCATCGGCATCGTGATGATGCCGTGGAAGCTCTACTCCGACGCTGCGGCCTACATCTTCACCTGGCTGATCGGCTACTCGGGAATGATGGGCGCGATCGGCGGCATCCTGATCGCCGATTACTGGCTGTTGCGACACCGCGAGCTCGCGCTGCGCGACCTGTTCGAGCCGAAGGGGCGCTACAGCTACGGCAACGGGTTCAACCCCGCCGCGATCGTCGCGCTCGTCGTCGGCATCCTTCCCGTGGCTCCCGGCTTCATTCGCGCCGCCATGACGCCGGGAGGCCAGGTCGCGAGTCCGAATCTTTTCGACACGCTCTACACCTACGCCTGGTTCGTCACCTTCGCGATCAGCTTCGCGGTTTACGCGGTGTTGATGCGGGGGAAGGTCGACAACGTGGAGCGGGAAGCGTGAGGGGCGGAATGAGCGTGCCGCACGGAAATCGTGTCGCCGCTCACGCGGCTCGTTCGATTCGGGATGCCGCTCCTCTCCGGACCCTCACGGGTCCGGCTACGCTTCTCACGGCCGCTTTCGCGGCCTTGGGCCCTCACGGGCCCGACGAGCAGGCGCGCAGCCTGATCATCGCCTCTCGCCGTTCGCCTGCTCTGGCCTTTGGCCTATGGCCTTTGGCCCGCTTATCGCCTTTCGCCTGCTTTGACCGTTGTCCTATGACCTCTGACCTTCCAATGGGGGACTTCTGATGCCTCGTACCGTCAAATGCGGACTGATCCAGACCTCGATGGCCTGCAGGGCCGAAGAAAAGATCGAGACGATTCGCAGCGCGAATCTCGACAAGACGCTCGGCTTCATCGAGCGCGCCGCGAAGGAGGGAGTGCAGATCCTCTGCATGCAGGAGATCTTCACCGGCCCCTACTTCTGCGCCGAACAGAACACGCGTTGGTACGAGGCGGTGGAGAAGATCCCCGACGGGCCGACGGTGAAGCTGCTGCAGGAGGTCGCGAAGAAGAATCGCATGGTAATCGTCGTGCCGATCTACGAAGAGGACGGCACCGGGATCTATTACAACACCGCCGCCGTCATCGACGGCGACGGCACGTACCTCGGCAAGTACCGGAAGAACCACATCCCGCACTGTGGACCGGGGTTCTGGGAGAAGTTCTACTTCCGTCCCGGCAATCTCGGATATCCGGTCTTCGAAACGATGTATGCGAAGGTCGGCGTCTACATCTGCTACGACCGGCACTTCCCCGAAGGTGCGCGCGAGTTAGGCCTCGCCGGCGCCGAGATCGTATTCAACCCGTCGGCGACCGTCGCAGGACTTTCCGAGTATCTCTGGAAGCTCGAGCAGCCGGCGCACGCCGTGGCGAACGCGTACTTCGTCGGTGCGATCAACCGCGTCGGCGTCGAAGCGCCGTGGAACATCGGCGAGTTCTACGGGCAGAGCTACTTCTGCGATCCACGCGGACAATTCGTTGCGCAGGCCTCGCGCGACAAGGACGAGCTCGTCACAGCGGAGATCGACCTCGACAAGATCCGCGAGGTTCGCAACGTCTGGCAGTTCTACCGCGACCGAAGGCCGGAAACATATGGCGGGATCGTGAAGCTGTAGAGGGTGCTGGGAGGGTCGCTTGTCGGCCCGTTCGTGCCACGTGAACGAACGTCAAAGACCGGGCTCGGGCTCGGGCGCGTTCACGGGAGCATGCCGCGTGTCATCCCGACGAACGATCCCGCGAAGCGGGAGCGAGAGGAGGGATCTCGCAGGCTGGTACAGATGCGGTTCGTGGTTCCTTCGCGTGCCATGGCATGTGAGTACCAGCCTGCGAGGTCCCTCCTCCTTCTCCCGCTTCGCGGGATCAGTCGTCGGGACGACAATGACTCCGGGCGGCGCCCGCCAATTGCGATCTCGTGGGAGCGATCAGGCGAGTGGTGACAGGCCTGGCTGCTGCACGAACGTCAGAGGCCGGGCGCGGGCGCGGGCTCGTTCACGGGAGCGTGCGGCCATGGCAGTGTCTCAACCCGTGAACGTGAACGGGCCCGCGCCCGAGCCCGGCTTTTGACTTCCAAACGCCGAGCGCTGACGCTGAGGTGGCTCGCCTGCTCCCCATTCAACGAACCGACTCCTTCGATCGTAGGAACAGACGAGGAGATGATCCCGATGCTTCGTGCCCGCCACCTGCTTTCCGTTGCAATCGTCATCGCAAGCGCCCTCACGATCTCTGCCGCGTCGTCCCCCCTCACCCCCGGCGAGCACACGATCACCCTGAAACACGCCGGTCGCGAGCGGAGCTACATCGTCCATGTTCCGAAGGTCGCGGCGAGCCGTCAGCCGCTTCCTGTCGTGCTCAGCTTTCACGGCGGGGGCGGCTGGGCCTCACAGCAGCACGATTCGACGCGACTGCACCTCCTCGGCGAACGCGAGGGCTTCATCGTCGTCTACCCAAACGGTACTGGACGCTTCGCCAACCGACTGCTGACCTGGAACGCGGGAAGCTGCTGCGCCTACGCGATGAAGGAACGGGTCGACGACGTCGGTTTCGTCGCAGCATTGCTCGACGACCTCGGGCGTCGGACTGCGATCGATCGCTCCCGCGTCTACGCCACCGGTTTCTCGAACGGCGCCATGATGGCGCACCGTCTCGCATCGGAGCGCCCCGACCTCGTCGCTGCGATCGCGCCGGTCGGCGGAAGCATGGTGCTCGAACGAAGCGAGCCTCGCTCGGCCGTCCCCGTCATGCACATTCACAGCGTCGACGACCCGCGCGCGCTGTACGAGGGGGGCCTGGGACCCCCGTTCCCGGGCACCAACAATCGCGTGATGCATCCTCCCGTGAGCGAGAGCGTCGAGCGATGGCGGAAAGCGAACGGCTGCAGCTCTCCCGGCGCGGTCGTCGATACCCGCAAGTCGGGCTCGCACCGCGCAGAGAAGATCTCGTTCGCGCCCTGCAGCTCCGGCGCCGAGCTCGTCCACTGGAAGCTGCACGGCCCGGGACACGTCTGGCCCGGCGCGAAGCCGACGACCCGCCAGAACCTCACAGGCCCCGCGACGACCGTGATCGACGCAAACGAGGAGATTTGGGAGTTCTTCAAGGAGAAGCGGGTGAGAGGACGTTGAGTGTGACGCTCCGCGACACGGTTGCGCCTAACTTCGCCGCGCAGCGGCGACACATCGGTAGCCCCCGGCTTCAGCCCAATGGTCTTGAGTTAGCGGAGGAGAAGCCGAAGTTAGAAGTGAGAACGCTGAATGTTGAATCCAGAAATGGGCTCAAACGTGCCCTTTCTGGGTTCTGAATTCATCGTTCTGCGTTCTAACTTCCGGGTTTTCCCTTTAACTCAAGACCATTGCGGCTTCAGCCGGGGGACTCAACGTGAACAATCTCCACCGCGCCGCTTCAGCGGCGCGACTGCGGAGGCGATGTTGGGCCGCTGAAGCGGCGCCGTTATCCGACGGGCGCCACGAATCCCCCGCCTAAAGGCGGGGGCTACCGATGTGGCGGCGCTGCGCGCCGGACGGTACGGCGATCGCTTCGCGGTCGTCCGTGGCCGGCAGCTCCTGCGATGCCGCCCAAACCGCCTCGCGTTGATTCAACTCGGCCCCGTTGGCTCCGCACTCCGAAAGGATTGCCGTATCTCTTCCTTCGGCGGCGGCGCGGGCTAGACCCTCACGATCCTGCTGAGCCAATGGCTCACGACCCGCGCGCGGAAATACGCTTCGTGCTCCCACTCGACCTCGGCCATCGTCAGGATGCAGTCGACGTACTGCTCGTTGCCGGAGTCGCGCGCGAACCTGGCGGCCGCCTCGTATTCACGGATGTTGCGGCTCTCGAGCTTCCCGGCCCCGTACATCGGCGGAAACCAGGTGGCGACGTGGCAGAGGAAGCCTAACGTGCGGCCGATGATCGTGGCGCGCTTCTCCCTCTTCGGATCGGGCGCCGCGCCGAGCTCGGCGAGCATCGCCCCGACGAGCTCCCGGTGATGCCACTCCTCGGCTTCGATCGCGTGGATACGTTCACGCTCGGCGGCATCGGACACCGATCGCCAGTGGCCCGCATACGCGAGTCCGGCGGCGAGCTCGCCCGAATAGGCGAACCGCAGGATCTCGATCAGCTTCGCCCTGCTCTCGGATGCGCTCATCGGATCGTCGTCCATCGGGGGAGACACGCAGTGCCCCGATTCCCATTCGACGATATCCGAGTTGCCCGGCAGACGCGAGCCGTGACGGTTCAGGTCTCGATCGCCCCTCTGCTTCGTCCAACCTCGCGCATCGCTCTCACGAGCTCAACCCTCGGGATAGAAAACATAGAGCAGGCATCCGTCTGGAGACGACGGCGCGTGCGCGGTCCCCGCCGGATAGTGAATGAACGTCCCCGACTCGTGGACGGTCCCGTTGTCGACGAAGGTCCCGCGCGCGACGAACACTTCCTCGGGGCCCGGCTCGTGATGGTCGATCCCTTCCCACGCCTCGCCCGCCGGCATTTCGACCGCGAGCGCCTTCGCGGGCCCACGCGCCTGCGCCCAGAGATCGAATGCGATTCTTCCACCCCTGATTCTCGGCGCAACGTCCTTCATGTGCGCCGCGACCACGCCGTCGAGCCTGATCGCCTCGTCCACCGCGTCGGGGGCAACCAGTCCCCGGATCCGCGAGATCTGCGCCAGGTGTCGCTCGTCGTGCAACGCGATCCTCTCGAGCATGTCGAGGATCGTCATGCTTCCGAACTCCGGGTGGCGCCCCATGCGCTCGAGCAACTCCATTCCTCCCTCGCGAACGATTCGGAGCGTCGTGCGACGAAGCAACTCGATCGTCGACACCGCTTCGTCGACGTCGATATCGCCGAGGCGATCGATCCAAGCTCGTTGGGCGAACGTCGGGAGCAGCGGCTCGGACTCGGCGATCGCCATCCGGATCCGCGCTGCGTAGACGAGATCGGCGTCGGCAAGATGGCGGACCACCTGGGCCGCCGACCAGCGGTCGGGACCTTCCGGCTTCAGCAACGCCTCCCGATCGAGTCCCCTGATCGCCTTTCGAATCTTCGCGGGGAGCGTCGCCAGCTCCGCAAGAAGGCCGATGCTCTGTTCCCTGACTTCGGCCACTGCCTCTCGTGTCATCGTCGTCTCCTTTCGTTACGAAACGATCGTAGGGAGAGCGGCGACATGCGTGAAGCTCATACTCGTCATCGAGCTAATGAGCGACGTTCATCGGCACCGGAACTGGGTGCTGGAGCCTGATGCGAGCCGTCAGCGCCGCACGATGTAGACGGAGATCGAGTAGTGGTGCTCGACGACGCCCGCCGCATCGGCAAATCGCGCGCGGAGCTCCTCGAGCTCTGCGAGCGCCGCGTCCCCCGCGGCTCCGCTCGTCGGCACGAAGCTCATGCTCTGCAGTCGCGCGATCAATCCCGGACGATCGAGCCGGTGGACGTACGGAACGTTGCGCCGCTCGACCCTCGTGAACCGGTCTGACGAATAGAGTGGAGCGGCCTCCGCATCGCGGTCTTCGACGGGGTAGTCGCCCGCGGCGCGACGCATCAAGGTCACGAACTCCTTCGTGAAGGGATCGTCGAAGTCCCAATCGGGCCAGACCACCGCGAGGAGACCGCCCGGCCTGAGCACGCGATCGATCTCGGGCATCGCCTCGCCGGGCACGAACCAGTGGAACGAGTTGAACGCGGTGACGAGGTCGAGCGCGCGGTCGCGAAACGGAAGGCGCTCGGTGCGACCGAGGACGTAGCGAGGGGAGGCGACGCGGGAGGCGAGCGCCATCTCGATGTTAGGCTCGACGGCGACGACAGCCGGAAAATGCCGCGCGAGCAGCCGCGTGGAGATGCCGGTGCCTGCGCCGAGATCGGCGGCGCGCCCCTGCGTCTCCCCCGCCTCCTCGGCGATGAAGTCGATCACGGCGTCGGGATACGACGGACGTCCCTTCGCGTAAAGTGCCGCGCGCCCGTCGAATCTCGTCGCGCCGTCGAGCTCCCAGCAGCGTATCGCCATGTCGCTTCCCTTCGCGATTCCGTCGTACGAATTGGCGGTCAGCCTGCCCGGGCCCCGATGAATTTTCCGGGCGCCGCCTGCTCGACGACGAGATCGAGAAAGTCGTCGATGTACTGCGGTCGCCGGTCGCCCGCGCGCGTGACCGCTTTCCACTCGCGGTGGAGCCCGTTGCGGCCGAGCTGAACCGCCGCGACCGTCCCCTTCTTCAGCTCCGCCTGGACGGCCCAACGCGCGAAGGCGCCGACGCCGAGTCCCGCATGGATCATCGAGATCATCGCCTCGGTCAGCTGCACCTGGACCACCTCCCTCGGCGCGGCGTCCGTCCCGCCGAAGAACTGCTCGTAAAAGTGACTGTGAGGCGGCTTCGCGTAGAGGATCACCGTCTCGCTCGCGAGATCCGCCGGCGTGACGTACTTCCTCGACGCCAGCCGGTGATCGGGCGCGGTCACGAGCAGCAGCTCGTCGTCGAAGAGATGACGGAGCCGGAGGTCGCTCCGTTTCGGCGCTCGCGTCGTGAGCGCGATGTCGACCGTACCCTCGAGCAACGCGTCGATCGAGCGCCCCGTCGCGTCGGCGACGATCTGCACGCTCACTTCGGGATACGGCTTCCGAAAGCGCTTCAGAAGCGGCGGCAACCAGTGGTAGCAGGTGTAGCACTCGGTGGTCAGGCGGATCGTCCCGCGCCGCTCCCGCGCGCGATGGACGAGATCGTCTTCCGCGTCGACGACGCTCGCGAGGATCTCGCCCGCGCGACGCCCGAGCAACTCGCCCGCTTCGGTCGCGACGAGCCTCTTCCCGGCGCGGATGAAGAGGTCGACGCCGAGCCGGTCCTCGATCTCGCGCAGTTGATGGCTGAGCGCCGACTGCGTCACGTTGAGCCGCTCGGCCGCCTTCGTGAGGCTGCCGAACTCCTGGATCGCGTAGACGAGGCGGAGGTAGCGGAGCTCGAGCGCGATCGGCCGCAGCACGCTGGAATCGATATGAGTCACGGTCATGTCGAAACGTCCTATGTTGAATTGCCAACATGTCTCCGTTTGCCCTAATTTCCTCTTGCGCCATCCTTACCGGGTGCCTCGCGCGTCGAAGTTGCGGTCCGTCACGCGGTGGGGAAGGTTGCGCACAGTCCGTCCCGGAGGGACGGCGGAGAGTAGCCGGTGGCGACCCCGCGAAGCGGGGGCCGCCACCGGTAGCGAACGTGATTGTTCGTGCGCCCTGGAGGGGCCCTGGAGGAGCGAACCGAGCGCCGACTCCGGCGCCCCTCCGGGGCGCGAATTCAATGCGACGCATCGACCGGTGGCTGCGTCCCGCTCCGCGGGACTTGCCACCGGCTACTCTCCGTCGCCCCTTGCGGGGCGACTCAGCGCCGACGCTTCCGCCTAACGATCGCCCGGAGCATTCGGACCCACAACGACCAGCGCGGCGCCACAAGCGGCTCGCCGACGGCTTCGGCCACCCGGTCCAGCGCTTCCTCCACCAGGGCGTCGTGAAGCGGGCGGTAGAGCAGCGGCCACGAGAGCAACGCGCTGCCCGACGTCTCCATCACGAGCAAGTGCGTGAGGCGGGCGCCGGACGAGAGCGCCTCGACGAAAAACCAGTGCGTGCCGTCGAACCCTTCGGGGCCGGTGAAGTGGAAGCGGATCGATACGCCCGGCTCGTACTCAACGACGACATAGCGGATCGGCCCGTGACCTCCGATCGCGCCGACCTGCAGCGGCCGGTCGAAGCGCATCCTGGGCCAGTTCTCGCGGGGCCAGACCCGGTCGTCATCGGACGCGAGCGTGTCGAGCAGCGCTCCGAGCTCCTCCGGCGGAGCGTCGAAATCGCGACTGTGCTCGTTGCGTACGCGCATCCCGATGGCGGCTTACAACGCCAGGTGGTAGTTCTCTCCGTCGCCGAGCGGGCGGAAGCCCATCCGCTCGAGATACTTCGGATGTTCGTCCACACCGGCGGGACTGATGAACTCCTTCACGCCGCGGGCGCGGAAGAAGTCCGCCCGCTCGACGAAGAGGAAATTGCCGATCTTCAGGTCGCGGAACTGCGCGACGGCGTAGTCGAGATGAACGTAGAGCTTCTCGTCGCGCAGCTCACCGAGGAGCAGCCCCGCGGGAACGAGATCGCGCAGCACGAAGATCGCGATGTTTGCCGCCTCGGGCTGAAAGCGGAACTCGGGGATGAACCGGCCGATGTCCCTGCGCTCGAACTCGAGGAAATAGCCGAGGTACTGTGAGTCAGGCTTCACCTCGAGGATGCGGAACATCTCCTTGCGGCGGCGCAGACGGATGAGCTGGTAGACGTTGATCGATACCGTCATCGTGTTGAGGATGCCGACCGGATAGGCGCCGATCAGGAATCCGTATGTCGCGAAGGTCGCTGCGCCGACGAGGTTGATCAGCCGCAGCCGCAGCACCGAGCGCTGCATCAGCGAGATCGCGATGAGCACCGAAGCGGCGTAGCCGAGAAGCTGGAGCCAGTGATGAGAAGTCATGGGTTCTGGCTACCAGTCCTGCGTCATGCCTCCGCCGGGCTGTTTACGCATCGGGCGGAAGACGATGCCGAACAGCTTGAGCTCGATGTCGGTCGCTTTCGGTTTGACCTGAACCTGCTCGAGCGGCTCGGATGCGGGGTCGAACGTCGCCGCGAGCGCCGTGATCTCCTCGTCCATCTGCATGTGCAGCGCGTCGAGCTGCTGCTGCAGCGCCTCGAAGGTCTCCTGTGCGCGGTCGACGTCGCCCCCCTGATCGGATGCGCGCGACATCTTGCCGACGGCGGAGCCGACGCGCGATGCGGTCGACATCGAGAGCTTTTTCCGGCCAAAGAGCGACCCGAGGATCGCCGTGCCGATCGACACGGTCGCATCGAGCTTGCGCGACTTCGCCTGGTCGAGCTCGCGTTTGACCGCCTGTTGCGACGTCCTGATCCGGTTCTCGAGCGCAGTGAACTTCGGCTCGTACTTCTTGCGAAGCTTCGCCGCCTCGAGGTCGCGCTTCTCGCGCGCGAGCTGCGCCAGGCGGCCGCGGAAGGCGATTTCCGTCTCACCCGCCTTGCTCGTCTCTTTGAACGTCGCGCTCTGATAGAGAGTCAGCGAGCGGTCCTGGCGGAGCGACATGAGCAGCGACTTCTTCCAGCGCTCGAGGCTCTTCGGGTCGCGACCTGCCGAGGCGAGCTCGCCCCAGGTCGCCCCGGGGAGCGGCGCTGTGTCGAGCTTCGAGCGTTCGAGATCGACGGAGCCCGCGTTTTCCCACTCGACGCCGGCCGGACCGTCGCCGATCTCGGCGACGAGCGCAAGCCGCTCCGCGTGATCGACGCCGAGTTTCGCACTCGCGTAGCGGACGTCGGCGACGCCGAGCACGGCGGGCTCGTAGGTGACTTCGGTGCCTGCCCCTGATGCGCGGAGATACCAGCGCTCGATTTCCGGCGGGATGATCGGCGCTGCGGTCGACGGACCGGCGGCGGCGGGACCAGCAGCCTTGCCGATCGGCGGCAGCGTGACGGTCGCTGGCGCCGCAGGCGCAGCCGCGGCCGCCGTATCCGGCGGCCCCGCGAGCCTGCGAATCTGCTCGCGGCTCATCGGTCCCGACAGGTACGACATCGCCCAGCGCGTCTCGAAGACGACCGGCTCACTCTCGTTGACGTTGTGCAGGAGGAAGATCCGCTTGCCGACGCCGGCGAGAGTCTGCGTCAAGGCCGTCCGGTCGAACTTTCCGCCTAACGCGGCGCCTTCGAGACCGTCGAGCAGTCGTTCTTTGTCGCGCTCGGTCTGCAGGCGCCCGATGAACCAGGTGCCGCAGTTCGAGAGCCCCTTGTAGTCGAGGTCGACCGGATTCTGCGTCGCGACGACGACTCCGAGACCGAAGGCGCGCGCCTGTTTGAGCAGCCGCATCAGCGGCAGTTTCGACGGGGGATTCGCCACCGGCGGGAAGAAGCCGAAGATCTCGTCGATGTAGAGGATTGCGCGAAGGCTCGTCGTGCCGGGTTGGGTCCGCATCCATGCGATGACGCGGTTGAGGAGCATCGTCATGAAGAACATCCGCTCCTGGTCGCCGAGGTGCGCGATGTTGATGACCGAGGCGCGCGGCCGGCCGCCCGGGCCGTAGAGGAGCGCTCCGGCATCGAGTGGCTCGCCTTCGAGCCACGCCGCAAAGCCGGGTGAAGCGAGCAGGTTGTTGACGCGCATCGCGAGCCCGAAGCGCTCCTTCGACGGGTAAAACGACTCGAGATCGAGCACGCCTAACCGATCGAACGGCGGCGCCTGGATCGCGTGGATCAGCCCCGCGAGGTCGAGGCTCTCGCCGCGACGCCACGCGTTCTCGAGGATGTTGCAGACGAGGATGTGATCGCGGCTCGAGAGCGGGTCGCCCTCGATTCCGAGGAGCGAGAGAAGACCCGTCGTCGTGCTCTGCACCGCGTCGCGCCAGAGATCGACGTCGTCGCGCGTGTCCGCGGGAGGCGGCGTCAGCGAGCGCAGCACGCTCAAGGGGCGTCCCGCCGTGGAGCCGGGCGTGTAGATCCCGAAGCTCACCGCCTCGCGGAGCTTCGCGATCCGCTCGGGGCCCTGTCCCCACTCGGCGAGACCTTTCTTCCAGAGCTCCGCCTGCTGTTTCGCGTAGTCGTCGGGGCTCACGCCGCGCGTCGCGGCGTCCTGCTCGTTGATCCAGGGGCGGAAGTCCTCCGGCCGCAGCTGGGGAAAGGTGAGCAGGAGGTTGCCGAGATCGCCCTTCGGATCGACGGCGATCACCGGGATGTTGTCGATCAGCGCCTCCTCGAGCAGGCAGAGGCCGAGGCCCGTCTTGCCGCTTCCGGTCATGCCGACGATCACGCCGTGCGTCGTCAGGTCCTTCGAGTCGTAGAGGACCGGCGCGGCGCCGCGCGAACCGGAAGCGAGGTCGAATGTCTTGCCGAGATAGAAGGAGCCGAGTTTGTCGAAGTCGAGCATGGCGGGGGCTGCGGTCGGTTGTTGTTAGTTGTTAGTTGTTAGTTGTTAGTTGTTAGTTGTTAGTTGTTAGTTGTTAGTTGTTAGTTGTTAGTTGTTAGTTGTTAGACAGTTGTGGTGGCTGCTCGTGTTGTGCGTCGCTGATGGTTGCTTGAGACTCGTCGTTTGCCATCGACGGGAGGAGCCAGTGGCTCGGTGTGAATGCGGCCTGACGCCACGTGCGTGATCGTCGCACCCACGCAACCCGTCTAACAACTAACAACTAACAACTAACAACTAAAAACTAACAACTCGCCTCAACTCAGTTTCCGATGCTTGAGCGACGGTATCGCCGCGCGGGTTGCCTCGAGCACCGCCGGGTCGATCTCCGCGACGCAGATTCCCGGGCCCTCCGAGCATCGCGCGACGACCGTGCCCCACGGGTCGACGATCATCGCGTTGCCGAAGCTGCGCCTCCCGCGGCCGTGCTCTCCCGTCTGTGCCGGCGCGATGAGCCACGTGGTGTTCTCGATCGCGCGGGCGCGAAGCAGCACTTCCCAGTGGTCCTTCCCCGTCTGCAGCGTGAATGCCGACGGCACGAGCAGCACCTCGGCCTTGTTCGTCACGAGCGCGCGGTAGAGCTCCGGAAAGCGGAGGTCGTAGCAGATCGTCATCCCGAAGGTCGCGAGCTTCGTCCTCGCGATCACAACCTCGGTGCCCGCCTCGACGACGTCGCTCTCGCGGAAGCGGGTTCCGTCGTCGAGGTCGACGTCGAAGAGATGAATCTTCCGGTAGACCGCGACGCGCTTTCCCTCGGGGCCGTAGAGCACCGAGGTGTTGCGCGCCTTGCCCGGCTGCGTCGAGACTTCCGCGAGCGAGCCTGCGAGGAGCCAGATCTTCTTCTCTTTCGCCTTTGCCTTGAAGCGCAGGAAGGTCGGGCCGTCGAGCGGCTCCGCGGCGGCGACCTTCGGCCCGTGCGGCCCGATCATGTCGACGTTCTCCGGGAGTGCGACGAACTCCGCTCCGCGTTCGACCGCGCGGTCGACCAGCGCGAAGGCCTGCTCGAGATTCCGCTCGCGATCCTCGGTCGACGTCATCTGGACCGCGGCAGCGACGAAGCGCTTCATGCGGGAAACGATAGCACGGGGCGAGGCCGCGCGATGCGGCCGCGACGATCGGGGAGCGGCGTCTCAGCCGTCGCGCCGCAGTTGCGTCACGAGCCACTCCCTGGCGCTCTCGACGTCGTCGAACGTCTGAAGATCGCGCCCGGTGAGGCGGTTCACGGGAGCGACGACTTTCTGCAGATGGTCGAGGGTGACGACAGCACCGGCGAGCACGTACGGCTTGTTCCCCGCGATATACGGACGAAGCACGTCCATCATCGCGGCGCTGTACTCGGAACCGGTCACGATCGTGAGCGTCAGGAGCGATCTCTCGGGCTGCGCCCGGATCACCGCCGCGACCTCGTCGATCCTGCGGAGGTACTCCTCGCCACGGCAACCGGAGAAATCGATCTCGAGGATGCGGACACCCTCGTGCTCGATGAAGCGGGTACGGGGCATGCGGGCGCAGCGTAGCACCACTCCTGACCGGCGGGAATCACCCTTCCGATCGTGCATAATCGGAGGTCGAAAATGGCTACTCCATCACCGAGCGTCAGCGGCTGGGACAACGGCTGGTACGTCGTTCCTCACGAGGTCACCTGGCAGGACCTCGACGCGATGGGGCACGTCAACAACGCGGTCTACTTCGCCTACTTCGAGTGGGCGCGCACGAAGTACTGGATGGAATTGGTCGGCGCGACCGACCCGGCGTCGCTGACCTTCATCGTGGCGCGCGCGGAGTGCGACTTCCGGCGCGAACTGAAGATGATGGAGCTGGTCCACATCCGCGTCCGCATCGGCGAGATGCGAGGCTCCTCGCTCGACTTCGTCTACGAAATCGCGAAAGCGGCCGACGGCGAGATCGCGGCAACGGGAAGCGTCACGGTCGTCCTCTTTTCGTGGGAGGAGCGGAGAAAGCTGCAGATCTCCGACGAGCTCCGCGCGCGCGTCGCCGCCTTTCAGGGCGGAGCGCGATGAACGAGCCAGCCTTGACTCCCGCGGCTTGGCGGATCGTCCCCTTTTTTTGCTAAGCTGTGGCGGCTCAGACGATTCAGAGGCGATCGACCCGTGATCACCGGCTTCAACACCGACATCAAGCACAACGAGAAGGTCTACCACATACAGACCGAGGACAAGGGTCTCGCCAACCCTTACATCGAGTCTCTCGTGTACGTGGGCGGGGAGATTCTCGCCTCGAAGAAGACCTCGTACCTCGACAAGGTGAAGGACGGGATCAGCGAGACCGACATCGGGACGCTGATGGAGCATCAGCACCGGACGATGATCGCGGCGATCAAGCGCGGCAAGTTCGACTCGATGATCATCTCGGCCGGGAAGAAGACGATCACGCAGACGGGCAAGGCGGTCGAGCAGGTCGTCGTGCCGCAGGCGACGGTGGAGCAGCCCGCCGACGACAAGACGCTCGACCAGGTGATCCTCGACTACCTCGCCGCCGAAGCGGAGAGCGAGCATCTCGAAGTGTCGATCCTCAGCCCGTGCGACTTCGTCAGCGGATCGTCGGTCGAAATGCGGATCGCGGCGCGGAAGAGCCTCTCGCAGACGGCGATCGAAGGAGCGCAGATCGAGGTCAAGATGATCTCGACGGTGGAACCGCCGCGCGTGCTGTTCCGCGGCCTCACCGGCGGCGACGGCACGCTCCCGATCCGCTTCAACATCCCGTTGTTCAACGAAGGCACCGCCGCGGTGATCATCGCCGCCCACAGCCCCCTCGGCAACGACGAGGTCAAGCAGCTGGTCAAACGCAGGAAGTAGCCATTCCGCAGCCGCGCCGGGCGGCGCCGCCACGCGCGGCGGATCACCATGCTCTCGAACGACGAACTCCAGCGCTACGCCCGCCATATCTCGCTTCCCGAGATCGGCATCGAGGGGCAGACCAGGCTTCGCGACGGCTCGGTCCTCGTCGTCGGCGCCGGGGGTCTCGGAAGTCCCGCGTCCCTTTACCTCGCCGCGGCGGGTGTCGGGCGGATCGGCCTCGTCGAGTTCGATACGCTCGACGTCTCGAACCTGCAGCGACAGATCCTCTTCGACACGCCTTCGGTCGGACGGCCGAAGATCGAGACGGCGACGCGGCGGCTTCGCGAGCTGAACCCGTCGATCGAGATCGTCGCGCACGAGCTTCGCCTCAGCTCGGCGAACGCGCTCGACGTGCTCCGGCCGTACGACGTCGTGCTCGACGCTTCGGACAACTTCCCCACCCGGTACCTCGTCAACGACGCCTGCGTGCTCCTCGGCAAGCCTAACGTCTACGGCTCGATCTTCCGCTTCGTCGGGCAGGCGTCGGTGTTCCATCCACCGCACGGGCCCTGCTACCGCTGCATGTACTCGCAGCCGCCGCCGCCCGGGCTCGTACCGTCGTGCGAGGAGGGGGGAGTGCTCGGCGTCGTCCCCGGGCTGGTCGGCGTGATCCAGGCAACCGAGGCGATGAAGATCCTGCTGGGCCAGGGCGATCTTCTCGTCGGCCGGATGCTGCTCGTCGACCTGATGCGGATGTCGTTCCGCGAGCTGCGGGTGCCGCGCAATCCCGAATGTGTCGTCTGCGGTCCGAATCCGAGCGTGCTGGGACTCGTCGACTACGAGGCGTTCTGCGGCATCGGCAGCGGCGCGACGGACGACCCGGAGATTTCGCCGCGCGACCTCGCCGCGCTGATTGCGGGCCCCGCGGCACCGCGGCTAATCGACGTCCGCGAGGCGATCGAGTGGCGCGGCGCGCGCATCGCCGGAGCCGAGCTGATGCCGCTGCGCGACCTTCCGGCCCGGCTCGACGAGCTCGATCGGGCCGGCGAAATCGTATGCTACTGCGCTTCGGGCGTGCGGAGCGCGCACGCGGCGAAGATCCTTCACGACGCCGGCTTCACATCGGTTCGAAATCTGAGCGGCGGCATCCGCCGCTGGATGCAGGAGGGACTTCCGGTCGAGCGCTGATCCGCGCCAGCGGACGCGCCTCGCCTCGGATATCCAATGCGACAAGCTCCCGTTCGATTCGCGATCTCGATCGTCGTAGTCGTGGCAATCGTCGCCTTCCGACTGATGCGGGGCGACGGCGACGCGGCGAAGGGTGCGAACGAATCCGTCACGGCCGCGACGCCGGCGACGCAGGCGCGGCCAACGGCAACCGAATCAGCTGCGACGGGTACGGCCGCCTCCCGGGAAGCGAGCGGAGCGCGACCCGACGACTCCCGGCTGGTCGATGCATGGCGGTCGCGTCGCTCCAACACCTGGGTGGAGGGGTCGGGCAACGTGGAGGCGCTGCTGCCCGACGACCGCGAGGGATCGCGTCACCAGAAGTTCATCGTCCGCATCGACCGCGAGCTCACCGTGCTCGTCTCGCACAACATCGACCTCGCGCCGCGCGTGCCTCTCGACAAGGGCGATGCGGTGTCGTTCCGGGGCGAGTACGTCTGGAACGCGAAGGGCGGTCTCGTACACTGGACGCACCACGATCCGCAGGGAAAGAACGGCGGATGGATACGCGTCGGCCGGCAAGTGTACGAATGACGGCGGCGCCTGAAATTGACGCCGTCTCCGCCGTCGTTACGCCTGAGCAGTGAGTCCGCTCTCTCCAAGGCGCTGTGCGGTCATCGCGACGCTCGCGTTCGCCGTCGCTCTCGGAGCTCCCCTTTACGCGGCCGCACCTCCAGTCTCCCGTTCGATCTGGGTCTGGGAATCAGAGACCTTCCGGTTGCTCGAGGACCCGGCCTACAAGAGCGAGGTGATGGAGTTCCTCCGCACGCACCACGTCAACCGCGTCTTTCTCTACGCCGACGAATACAAGGGGCGAAACCTGATTCGGGAGAGGCCGGAGCTCTACCGCGCGCTCGTGCGCGAGCTGCGCTACTGCGAGATCGACGTTCACGCGCTGCTCGGCTCCTACTTTCTCAAAACGCAGACCTACATCCTTCCCGAGAAGAAGTCGGATGCCCGGGCGATGCTCCGGCGGGTGCTCAACTACAACGACACGTCGAAGCCCGACGAGCGCTTCACCGGCGTGCACTTCGACATCGAGCCTCACATGCTCGACGAATGGTCGTCGGAGCGCCCAAGGCTCTCGATCCTCTATCTCGAACGCATCGACGAATGGATGAAGCTCGCGGGCGACTCCGGTCTCGACGTGAGCGCGGCGATTCCCTTCTGGCTCGACGGCTACGAAGTCCAATGGCGTGGCAAACTCCGGCCGATGAGCGAGCAGGTTCAGTCGGTGCTTGATACGGTCGTGCTGATGGACTACCGCGACAAGGCCGAGGGGCGGGACGGCATCATCCGGCATGCGACCAACGAGGTCGAGTGGGCCGCAGCGAACGGGAGGCGGGTCATCATCGGCGTCGAGACCGGTGACAGCGAGCCGTCGAAGATCACCTTCCTGCAGGAGGGAAAGGCGGCCCTCGAGGGCGAGCTCGCGAAGACCGAGCGTGCCTTCTCCGCCAACCCCGGCTTCGCCGGCTTCGCCATCCACCATCTCGAGACGTGGATGAAGCTCAAGGAATAGGCGAGAGGCGAGGGGCGAAAGGCGATGAGCAGGCCCAGGTAGAGCGGACAAACTCAGCATTTGCGACTCTGCCGGGGAACTTCTGTCCGCCGAAGCTCCGCTTTCGCCCTCCACATCGATCTCTGCCTGCTCATCGCCTCTCGCCTCTCGCCTCAGACCTGCCTAATACGGCAGCCTCCCCGTCGCTGCCCGGACGATCCAGAGCGCGACGAAGGCGAGGATGTTCGCGAGAAAGAGTTGCGCGAGGCGCCATTCGTCGAGGCCGCGGCGACGGTGAAACAGCGAGAATCCCCAGGCGACCCAGACGACGACGGCTTCGGTGACTGCGAACGGCGCGAGCGGGTGGAGGCTGAATGCTTCCGCGTAGTCACCTCGGACGAGCGCGGCGATCGATCGGGTCACGCCGCAGCCGGGACAGGGGACGCCGGTCCAGTTGCGGAGAAGGCAGATCGTGGTTTCACCAGGCCCCAGAGCCGCGAGCCACGCTGCAAGGGCAGCCGCCACGATCGCGCCGCCTAACCATACCGCCAGCGCCGTTGAGGGGCTGGCGCCGGACGGAGCGGCTTTCGAGGCGGGAGCGTCCATGAACGCGAAAACGCCGCGTCGCGGGAGTGCGGCTTCCCGCGACGCGGCGCGAAACGGAATCGATCAGCGGTACTGGTCGAGATTCTCGGGGTGGAGGCCGTAGGTGTCGCGATACGCCTCGAGCTGCACCATCACCACCACGCACATCGCCACAGGGATCGTGACGAGGATGCCGATCAGGCAGAGGATGAGGCCGACGATCTCGGCGACCAGGAAGAGAGCGCCACACGCAAGCCAGAGCAGCAGGAAGTTCATGAAGTTCGGCTTGACCTTCGCCATGCTCTCCTTCAGCGCGCTCATCGCGTCCATGTCGCGGAAGAGCACGAGCGGGAACGCGAAGAAGAGAAGCGCGCCGACGACGATCGGGTAGATGATCCCGAAGATCGGAACGCCCACGCAGCCGACGCAGCCCATGATCGTGCCGAGCATCTCGCCGATTTTCCCGAGCCCCATCGCGGCCGCGAACTGGCCCGCGTAGACGATCGCCATCACGAGCACCGGCGGGCCGACCATGATGAGCCAGAGCAGCATCGTGTCGGTGAACTTCCGGAAGCCCTTGAACACGTCACCGACCTCGGCCGGCATCCCGAGCATCTTCTTCGCGACGAAGACGATGAGCCCGGCAAGCAGCGGTCCGCCGACGATGAAGTACGGGATGTAGCAGAGCGCCGCGGAGACGAGCATGCAGAGCATCACGACGATGCCCGCGATGAAGTACTCGACCCATGACGGCTTGATCCGCTCGAACGCTTCGTTGAACCAGTCGCCGATTCTCACCCCGCCTGCCGAAGGGGGCGGGCCGGGAGGAGGAGGCGTCGGTGGCGTGAACGACCCGCCGTACGGAGGTGGTGGCGGCGGTGGTGGAGGCATCTCAGTCATTGAAGACTCCTGTTCGTGTTGAGTTGATGCGGCGATTCTATCAGTAATGAACCGAGGCGAATGGCGAGAGGCGAGAGGCGATGAGCAGGCAATGCAACCCGCATGCAGGTTGCCGACCATGAAACAGTTGGGTTCAGGAATGTGGACGAAACGTCCGGCTGGAGTTCAATTGGCGGCCATTCGCAATCTCACCACTGCCTGCTCATCGCCTCTCGCCCTTCGCCTCTCGCCTTCTTCTTACACCTTCCGTCTGACCAGCCTCCAGTGCGCAACCTCGATCGGACCGATCGAGAGAAGGAGCGAGACGCCGAGGGCGATCAGCATCGGCGCGACGGCTGCCAGCGCCGATCGCGTGTCCTGGATGCCGAACCAGACCCGCAGCATGAACGGATGCATCGGCTTCGCCATGAGAAACATCATCAGCCCGACGTAGAGCATCGACAGCGCCATGTAAGCGAAGCCGCCGAGCGACATCGCGAGCTCGAGCGGATTCTCCAGCTTGAAGTCGGGGCTCGCAGCGCCCATCCCCACTCCCATCGCCACGAGCGTCGCGCTCACGAGCACCGCCCCGAGGAGCGTGTAGCCCCAAACGATCGGCAGCGCGGAGAGAATCAGGTTCCCCAGCGACGTGAGCAGCAGCCCGACGAAAAGCAGCGGAACGAGGTAGACGAGAACTTTCACCCAGAGCAGCAGCCGGAACGACACGGGCGCCGACTCGAGAATCCAGTACTGCTTCCCTTCCGCCGAGATCGACGGATAGGCGAAGCGAAGGCAGGTCGCCGCGATGACGAAACCGGTCATGCCGAGGTTCAGGTACGCCACGAACACGGCGCGGAAGTCTCCCTGCAGCGGGAGCATCCGGATGTTGTACATGTAGAGGAAGAGCAGCGCGATCATCATGAAGAGCTGCGACCACTGCGCCGCGTCGCGCGTGAGGATCCTGACTTCCTTTCCCAGGATCGCGCGCACCTGCGGATCGAGCCGCGTTGTCAGCCGGTCGAGCGCGCCGGTGAGCATCCCGGAACCGAGAGCGACCGGCGCCGACGTCTCCTTCGCCCTCACCCACGCTTTGAAATGCGTCTTCGCTGCAACGACGAAGAAGAGAGCGAAGCTCGCGAGCGCGAGCGCCGCGAGCCGCCCGGTCGCCCCCGCATCTCCCGGCCCGTCGATCCCCGCCGCAACCGTGTCAGCGAGCCAGCTGCTCGGGTAGAGGTCGGCGGAGGGGAGCTCGATCGCCTGGAGCACCGTGACGACGTCGTCGGTCGTCACGTTTTGGAAGAGCCGCTCGGGTCGCGACAGCCTGAGGCCGACGATGGCCGCCGTCCCCGCGACGATCGCGAGCGTCGCCGCGATCTGATGGACCTGCCTCACCGGAAAATAGCGGACGAGCACGATGATCGCGAACGCGCCGAGGCTGACGGGCGTCGAGAGAAGGAGAAGGAGGTTCAGCACGCCGATGGCGAGCACCTCCATGCCACGCTCGTACTGCCTTCCCAGCGCGAAGAACATCGGGAGGAGGAACGCGATCACGAAGTAGCTGCTCTGAACGTAGGTCTTCGCCCAGCGTGCCACGACGATGCGTGCGCGCGACACCGGCGCGGCGAGATAGGTCTCGAGATCGAGGTCGGTGAAGAACGCGCCGATCGAGCTCGTCATCGCCGAGAAGAAAAGGACGAACATCGCGATCAGGAAGACGAGGCCGAGAAGGTTGCGGACCAGGCCGATCGCGAAGAAGGGAGTCAGCACCTCGATCTGCGCCGTCAGCTCGAAGAGGCGCTGGAAGACGCGAAAGTCTCCGTAAAGAAAACCTCCGAAGATTGCTCCGACCACGACAATGCGCACAACCGCCGTCGCGTCGAACGGGCGAAGTCGCGCGAGTGCGATGCGGAGTGGCCATAGTGCGCGCATGTCTGTCGACATCGTGACCGAGTTGGAACGAATTGAGAATCAGGAATTGAGAATTGAGAGATGGCGGCGGCGAATCGTGTGGCGCAGACACTCCTGTCTGCGCGCGGTGCGTAGCGCCGCAATGATTCGAGCAGACCGCTCCACGCCTTCGGCGCCGACACGAGCCAGGCGGTAGCAGGTGCGCCAGCACCCCTCGCCACAAAGGCCTCACCCGGATGTGACGCAGTTTGGGCGCGGGCCGCCTTCGGCGGCGCGCAGGCAAGAGTGCCTGCGCCACACGATTCGCCCCCGCCATCTCTCAATTCTCAATTCTTAGTTCTCAATTCGCCGAAGGCGCCGCATGCAATCACCAGCCCGGCGCCGGCGTTTTCCCAACCATGCGCAAGCTCGCTCTCCTCGTCCTGATTCTCGCGGCGACCGCTTCGGCACAACCGGCGAAGGCGCCATCCGTCGCCGTCGCCACCTTCGCCGGCGGCTGCTTCTGGTGCATGGAGCCGCCGTTCGACAAGCTTCCCGGCGTGATCTCCACGACCTCCGGCTACACCGGCGGGCAGGTGAAGAATCCGACGTACGAGCAGGTGTCGGCCGGCGGGACAGGCCACGCCGAGTCGGTCGAGATCCGCTTCGACCCGAACAAAGTGTCGTTCGCGACGATCCTCGAGGTGTATTGGCACAACGTCGACCCGACGGTAAAGGACCGCCAGTTCTGCGACTCCGGCCGTCAGTACCGGACCGCGATCTTCTACCACGACGAAGCGCAGAAGAAGCTGGCACTCGAAACGAAGGGGCGGATCGAAAAGGAAAAGGGTTGGAAGGTCCAGACGGAGATCGTGCCGGCGAGCGCGTTCTATCCCGCCGAGGAGTACCACCAGGACTACTACCTGAAGAATCCGCTCCGCTACAAGTACTACCGGAACGGCTGCGGGCGCGACGCGAGACTCGAGGAGCTCTGGGGAGGGAAGTAAACGCGAGGGGGCCTGCCACCGTCTGTTCGTCACACGAGTTGTCGCATAATCGGGCACACACGAAACGAACCGACGGAGGATTCCCCATGGCGAGACGTCTCACGATCTCTCTCGTTGCAGTTCTGCTCTTTCTAACCGGCGCGCTCGCGCTCCACGCCGAGAAGCGGGTCGTTCTCGGCGAGCGGTCCGTGAACAACAAGACCGAGAAGGACGTCTTCGAAGTGACGGGCAACGACTGGTACAGGAAGATCCAGTTCGAGACCCGTCGCGCCGGCGTCGAGATCTTCGACCTCAAGGTCCACTACGAAGGGGGCAAGGTCGAGGACATCTCGGTGAAGTCGTTCATCGAGCCGGGAGCCTGGAGCCGCGAGATCGACCTCAATGGCGGCGAGCGCCGCATCGAGAAGGTCGTCTTCACCTACAAGGCGTCGCCCAAGGGAAAGCGTAAGGCGGCGTTGAGACTGTACGGGATACGGTAAAGCAGGTCTGAGGTCAAAGCAGGCCCGGGGCGGGCCAAAGGCCATAGGCCAAAGCAAGCCGGTGTGGCGCAGACACTCTTGTCTGCGCGTCGCCCCGCACCGCGGGGCGACCATTCGTTGGGCATTGATCAATCTCAGAAACGTGCGCTCCGAGCGACGCGCTAGTCGAACGACTGCGCCGCTTCGCGGCGCGCGCAGACAAGAGTGTCTGCGCCACATTCAAGCTTACTCTGGCCTCTGGCCTGCCTTACGCCTGCTTTCACCTATGACTTATGACCTCAAACCTGCCTCTCGCCTTTACAGCAGCGGCGACATCAGCCTCGCGGTTTGCTGGGCGAGCTTCCGGGGATAGGGGGTTCGCGCTGCCGACTCGAAGGTGAACTCGGAGGCTTGCGCGAGGTCGAGCTCGAACTGGGTGGCCATCGCCTCGCAGAGCGCGTGATCGTAGACGAACGCGTTGAGCTCGAAGTTGAGGCGGAACGAGCGCATGTCCATGTTCGCCGAGCCGATCGTTCCCATCCAGGTATCGACGACCATCGTCTTCGCGTGGAGGAAGCCCTTCCGCGCGTCGCCGCGGCCGCGTCCCAGCCGCCGACGGCGGAATCCCTCGTATAGAAAGATGCGGGCGCCCGCGCGCAGAAGATGCCCGAAGTACGACCTCGAGGCGAGGCCGACCACGAGCGAGTCGGGCCTCATCGGCACGAGCAGCTTCACGTCGACGCCGCGCATCGCGGCGGCAACGAGCGCGGCTTCGATCGACGGGCTCGGCACGAAGTACGGAGTCGTGAGCCAGACGCGCTCCTCGGCGCTCGAGATCGCCTGGAAGTAGATCTGCTCGACGGGAGCCCACTCGCTGTCGGGGCCGGAGTCGACGATCTGCACGAGCGCACCTTCGCTGGTGACCGAAGGGGTGAGGAACCAGCTCGCGAACGTCGGCCTCTCGTCACAACCCATCCGCCAGTCGAGCGCGAACACTTCCTGCAGGCTCAGCACGGCGGGGCCTTCGATGCGAAGGTGGGTGTCGCGCCAGTGTCCGATCTCCGGATCGAGCCCGAGGTACTCGCGGCCGATGTTGATGCCGCCGGTGAAACCGACGCGGCCGTCGATCACGACGAGCTTTCGATGGTTGCGGAAATCGATCCGGTCGCGGCGTCGGAGCCGCGAGGTGAAGACGGAGACGGGATTGAACGCGACCGCGCGCCCTCCCGCATCGGTGAGCGGCTTCCAGAAGTCGTCGTCGAGGTTCGAGCTTCCGACCGCGTCGTAGAGCACGCGAACCTCGAGCCCGCGGCCGGCAGCCTCGGCGAGCCGGTCGCGAAGGGAGATGCCCGTCTCGTCGCGCTGGATGATGTAGAACTGCACGTGAATCTGCCGCTCCGCCGCGCCGACCGCTTCGAAGAGCGCGCGGTAGAACACCGCCCCGTTCACGAGCATCTCGACGCGATTTCCGCGGCTCGCATGCACCGAGCCGAGCCGTTCTCCGAGCGCGAGCATGTCGCTCGTCCGCACGTCGAGATCGGGGGCGTCGGAATCGGGCTGCCACGAGAGCGACCCGCGCTCCTCGAACACCGCGCGCAGCAGCTCCGCCGCGCGCCGCGTCCGCCGCACGATGCTTCGCGTGCGCGTCCGCCCGATCACGATGTAGAGAACCGCCCCCGCGAACGGGATCAGCGTCACCGTGAGGAGCCATGCCAGGGTCGCCGTCGGCTGCCGCCGCTGCCCCATCAGAATCGAGATGACGACCGCGACGTGCAGCACGGCGCCGCCGACGACTTCGAGGATGACGAGTGCGGTGTGGGGGGTCATGGTTGTTAGTTGTTAGTTGTTAGTTGTTAGTTGTTAGACAGTGCAGTGCCGAGTTCGGACTGCTGAGCTCAACGCAGAGGAATCGCGACGGAGGGGATTGCCCGGAACGAGGCACGCTGAACAGGCGACGGCGGCGCTTCCCAGCGAAGCCGCTGCGGGCGCGACGCTCGTCACTGACATCTGCGCCACGGCATTCAAACTTCCGGACAACCAACAACCAACAACCAACAACCAACAACCAACAACCAACAACCAACAACCAACAACCAACAACCAACAACCAACAACCAACAACCCCCTACCCCAGATGCTGCACGTCGTCGAACCAGGACATCATCGACTGGAATCGCTCGCCTCGCTCGCGGCTTCGCGCGATGCCGAGGTCGATCAGCTCCGCGATGAGCGGCGGGTACTTGAGCTCGGTCGCTTCCCAGAGCTTCGGGTACATCGAAATGCTCGTGAAGCCGGGGATGGTGTTGATCTCGTTGACGAGGATCTTCTTCGTCCCCTTGTCGAGGAAGAAATCGACGCGGGCGTATCCCGAGGCACCGACCGCGCGAAACGCCGCGACCGCGAGAGACCTGATCTCGTCGGACAGCTTCGCCGGAATCGGCGCAGGAATCGCGAGCTTCGACTTCGCGTCGATGTACTTGTCGCTGTAGTCGTAGAACTCCGCCCCCGGCACGATCTCTCCGACGACGGAAGCCCTCGCCTTCTCGTTCCCTAACACCGCGACCTCGAGCTCTCGTGCGTCGATTCCGCGCTCGACGAGAATCTTCTCGTCGAAGCGGAAGGCGTGCTCCACGGCGGCGGCAAGGTCGTCGGGCTTGCGCACTTTCGTGACGCCGACCGACGAGCCGGCGTTCGCGGGCTTCACGAAATACGGCAGCCTGAGCGAGTTGCCGATCGACTGCAGGACCTTGCGCCGCTCGTCGCGCCACTCGGTCACGGTCACGGCGACGAACTCGACGATCGGGAGCTTGGCCGCGACGAAGGCCTGCTTCATCAGAGCCTTGTCCATCCCGACGGCGGAGGCCGTCACGCCGCTGCCGACGTAAGGAATGCCGAGGATCTCGAGGTAGCCCTGGAGCCTTCCGTCCTCGCCGTGCGTTCCGTGAATGAGCGGGAAGGCGATGTCGACCTCTTCCTTGCGGAACCACCTGGCGAAATCGAAGTCGGGGTCGCCCGTCGCGGTGTCGACTCCCTTCGAGCGAAGCACGGCCCGGCTCGCCGACGGCTTGAGGAAGAAACCGTCTCTCGCCACGCAGACCGGGATGACGTCGAAACGCTCGGCCGGGGCCGACTCCCACACCGATCGGGCGGACAGGATGGAGACTTCGTGCTCGGCGCTTCGCCCGCCGAACAGGAGGGCGACCTTCGTCTTTGTGTGGCTCATCGTGGCTCTCCGCTCCGGCGCGTCCCGCTACTTCAAGGGCACGGAGCCGAAGAGGTACTTGAGGTCGTCGTCAGTCCAGCGGATGCCGCCGCCGACGGTGATCGCGTTGTCGTTCAAAACGTTGTCGACGCCGGTCGAAAGATAGATCGTCGGATAGTTCTGGCTCTCTGGAACGATGGTCCAGTTGCCGAACATCCGGAGGTGCGGCTCCTCGTTGCCGGCACGATCGTTGAAATCGAACACCTCTCCCGTCACGGAGAGCCTCTTGTTGAAGAAGTAATCGGCCCCGATTCCGCCCGAACCGTCGAACACGCCGACACGGACCCTCGTCTTGTCGACCTGCCAGGCCGCCTGCGCGGAGAAGACCCAGTCCTTCTCCCACTTCACGGTGTTCGTCGTCGTCACCACCGGTATGCCGTCGGGTCCCGTGACGGTCGTCTGCGTCTGCTTTTCCTGACGCTGCCCGCGCGGGTCGTAGTTCACCTCGAGGTTGAGGAAACGGTTGCGATCGGGGTTCGGCCTCAGAAGCAGCGCGACACCTCCGCGCGAGCTGCCGGCGAAACCGAACTCGGGGTTCTCCTCGATGCCGTCGTAATACGCGCTCTTGACGTCGACCGCCATCTGAAGCCGACGCGACTTGCCTAACGTGTCGCGCAGCTCGTTCACGCCCGCCTCCAGCGAGTTGAGGCTCGAGGTCAGCTGCTTGTGCGCCGAATCGTCGTAGATCAGCTTCCCGACGGTGCCTTCACCGGAGCGGATCTGGCCCGTGATCGCGTTGAGGTTGTCGGCCGTCGCACGGAGATCGGCCGCGAGATCCTTCGAGTTCGCCACGAGCGTGCGGACGTCCTGTCGGTTCTCGGTGACCGTGTCTGCGATCGTGCTCGCGAAGCGGTCGAGCGAGTCGGCGATACGCGGGATCTCCACGCGCAGCTGCGCCGTGATCTCCCTGATGTTCTCCGCCGACGCGTTCACGTTCCCTTCGTTCGCCGCGAGAAGGATCTTCATCCTCGCGGTGATGTCGCGAATGTTCTCGACGATCTCCTGCAGCCGCTGCTCGCCCTCGGGGCCGCCCATCGCATTGCGCATGGACGAGCTGACCGCCTTCACGTCTTCCGCGATCTGCGAAACCTGCGAGGTGACGTCGTCGATCGTCGGCATCGTCGAGCCGAGGATGGGCTTCGTCTTGCTGGCGAGCATCGGCGTCCCCGGCGCGCCGGGGTAGAGCTCGACGTACTTCTCGCCGAGCAGGCCGAGGTTCGCAACGTAGGCCTTTGCCCCTTCGTGGAGCTCGATCGCCGCATCGATCTCCAGCGTCGCGATGGCGTTCGTGCCAGCGAGCTTGATCTCCCTGACCTTGCCGACGCGGACACCCGCAACGCGGACCGGCGACTTCTCGTCGAGTCCTGCAACCGAAGGGAAGATGACATCTATGGTCTTCGTCGACGAAGCTCCACCCAGCTTCACGTCCTCGATCCGAAGGATGAAGAATCCCAGGACCCCGAGAACCACGAGCATGAATGCGCCGACTTTTGCTGCCGATGACATGGGATAGCGCTCCTTTCAACCTGCGCGCGAGGATCATGTTGCCAGAAACGAGGCGAGAGGCGATAGGCGAGAGGCGAGGAGCAGGCAGGGCAAGGGGCCAGGGGCCGGAGGCCAACGGCCAGCGCAGACGGCGTCATACTCCACTTCCGCACTGTGGAAAACACGCATCAACCGATGCTCGGGGCGCACGGCTTGCGCCTCCAATATCCCCCGGAAGGGCTCTTGGGATCATCCGCTGATCTCAGGCCCGACCCTTCGATTGCTTTGGCCCGTGGCCTCTGGCCTCTGGCCCCTTGCCCTGCCTGCTCATCGCCTATCGCCTATCGCCTATCGCCTATCGCCGAGCTTCACGCACACATTCTTCGCCTCCGTGAAGAAGCGGAGCGATTCCCTGCCTCCTTCGCGTCCCACGCCGCTGTCTCCAACGCCGCCGAAGGGGACGCGCAGGTCGCGCAGAAGCCAGGTGTTCACCCAGACCGTTCCGGCGCGAAGCGCGGCGGCGACGCGGTGCGCGCGGTCGAGATCGCGCGTCCAGAGGCTCGCCGAGAGGCCGTAGCGCGTTCCGTTCGCCCACTCGATCACCTGTGCTTCGTCGTCGAATGGTGTGATCGTGACGACGGGACCGAAGATCTCCTCCTGCATCACCCGGCAATCGGCCCGATCGGTGCGGACGACCGCCGGCTCGAGATAGAAGCCGCCGCGAAGGCGATCGGGGAGCGTCGCCGGACGCGTGCCGCCGCAGAGGATCTCCCCTTCCGAGCGCGCGACCGCCACGTAGCTCTCGACCTTCGCGAGGTGCGCGGCGCTCACGAGCGCGCCGACGTCGGTCGCGTCGTCCGACGGATCGCCGACGCGCAGCGCCTGCGTCTTTGCGACGAACGCTTCGACGAAGCGGTCGAACACCTTCCTCTCGACGAAGATGCGCGAGCCGCAGAGACAGATCTCTCCCTGGTTCGCGAAGCTCGACCGGATCGACGTCGTCACCGCCTCGTCGAGGTCGGCGTCGGCGAAGACGACGTTCGGGTTCTTCCCTCCGAGCTCGAGGGAGACCTTCTTGAACATCGGTCCCGCGTTGCGCATGACGGCAGCTCCCGTCACGGTGCCGCCGGTGAACGAGATGATCGGCACGCGCGGATGTGCGGTGAGCGCGTCGCCCACCTTCGGCCCGAGCCCGTGGACGATGTTCACGACTCCCGGCGGGATCCCCGACTCGCGCACCAGCTCCGCGAGCCTGAACGCCGTGAGCGGCGTCAGCTCCGACGGCTTCGCCACGCAGCAGTTGCCCGAGGCGATCGCCGGCGCGATTTTCCAGGTGAGCAGGTAGAGCGGCAGATTCCACGGGGAGATCAGACCGGCGACGCCGACCGGCTGGTGCAGCGTGTAGTTGAGCGCGGAGTCGTTCGTGAAGTGCGCCTCGCTCGCGTCGTGAAGGATCGCAGTCGCGAAGAAGCGGAAGTTCGCGACCGCGCGCGGGATGTCCATCGCGCGCGCGAGCTTCACCGTCTTGCCGTTGTCGGCCGACTCGATCCGCGCAAGCTCCTCGGCGTTCTCGTCGATCAGCTCGGCAAGGCGGAGCAGCAGGCGCGATCGCTCCTCGGCCGACGTGCGCGACCACGCCGGAAACGCCCGCCAGGCCGCCGCGACCGCCGCATCGACGTCGCGAGCGTCGCTGTCGGGCACGCGGGCAATCGTCTCGCCGGTCGCGGGACCGATGTCGTCGAGGTAGCTGTTGGAGTGCGGCGGGACGAATTCGTTATCGACGAAGTTGAAAATTGAAAATTGAAAATTGGGAGTGTTATTACCGATTTGTGTCATGATATAAATATGTCCATAAATACGGAGTTGTAATAACAATCCATAACAAGGCTTTGTTTTTCAATTTCTAATTTTCAATTTTCAATTCCGTCCGAGAAACTCGGACGGCTCGAACTCCCACCGGTCGACGTCAGGGTCCCACGAGTCCCACGGGACGATCTGTTCCATCCGGCCGCGCAGCGCTTCGGGGATCACGTCGGGCACGATGAAGGCCTTCTGCCGGCTCAGCTTGTACGGATTGCGGAACTCGAAGCCGAGCACGCCGAGGACGTAGCGCGCCACGTACCAGGTCGCCTGCGGATTCCAGCCATGCGCGATCTTGATCACGACACCGAGCCCTTCCGGATACTCCGGGTGCTCGATCGCCATGCCTAACAATCCGTCGGCGCCTTCCTTGGCGATGACGCGACCGCCGCATGCCTTGAGAATCGTCGAGTCGAGCCGGTTGAAGCCGCCGATCATATCGGGGTGCTCGACCATCGCGCGCCAGATCCAGTCGTCGTTCTTCTCCGTCACCATTGCCGCGTAGAGCCGCGTGAGGTCCGCGACCGTCATGCTCACGGTCGGCAGGCCGCAGCCGTCCTTCGCGATCGTTCCTTGCTTCCACTCCGGCCCGAGGACGCGGGAGATGTAACCGAGGAACTCCTGGAAGAACGGGTGGTGAGGCCAGACGTAGCCGACGCGCGACCAGCCGCGGATGCGGCAGCCGCGAAGGATCGCGGCGTGCTCGCCCGAGCAGCAGTGGTACCAGCGGCGGGGACGACGGACCTGGCGGCCGAACTGGACGAGCGGAACGTCGAGCGGCGCCTGCATCAGCCCCCACTCGGTGTCGGTGAGGATCGACTTCACCACGCGGACGTGCTCGGTATCGCCGTTGTGCGATGCGACCGAGATCGCCTTCTGCTCCGGGTCGAGAACGTTCTCGAGATCCTTCGCGAAGACCTTCATCATCTGCGGCTTGAGCATCGAGCGGCCGTAGCACTCGACGTTGCCGCCGAAGGAGTGGATCAAAGTCTTTCCCGAGACCCACGCGACCGCGCCGTGAATCGTGTTCTCCGCGATCCCGTTGCGCCGGTACTCGACGAGCGGCTGCCAGTCAGGACGAGTCCTAAGTCCTGAGTCCTTAGTCCTAAGTCCTGAGTCCTTAGTCCTTGGTCCTGAGTCCTCAGTCTCTGGTCCTGAATCCCGAACCCCAGACTCGGAGTGATCAGCCTGGAGTTCTTCGCTGGAGGAGTTGATCGATTTCATTTCCTATCCCTCCTCGGAACGAGCGATCGACGACCTGAGGCCCGTGATCACACGAACGACCTCAGTCGCGAGTTCGTCAAGGTGATCGAATTGCTCCTGCTCCAGATACCCGACGTCCAAAGCAACGTAGAGATGTGAGCGCAGCTCCCCACAACTCGCCTTGGCCACCGACAGGAACTGCCTGAACTCACCCAGCCGATGTCGTTCGAAGCCCTCCGCGATGTTCGCCATGACAGATACCGATGCCCTGCGCACCTGGTCGCGGAGTCCGAAATCCCTCTCGAATTCTCCAACCCGGGTGACTCGATAAACTTCGCGAGTTAACACCCGCGCCTTCTGCCACGCAATCAACTCCTCGAACCGCTGAATCACTCTTGCTCATTCTCCCGTTCGGAATTCAACTCTCAAACTCAAACCTCAACCCTCGCTGTTCAGCACTCAGGACTCAGGACTCAGGACTCAGGACTGAGGACTGACTCTCTCCATGAACGCCCGCATATTGCGGCAGACGCGCGCGGAATCGTGGTTGTTGAAGTCGAACCAGAGCATGAGCCGGTCGTCGGGATGGAAGCGCTTCATCTGCTCCACGATCGCGTCGGCGTCGCCGACGAGCGCGTTGTTCGTCGCGCGCTCCACCTTCGCCGGATCGAGCGTTCCCTCGAGCGCCTTCCAGTAGTTCTCGAGCGCCCGCTTCGCCTCCTCTGACGCCCGCGCGTTCTTCTCTTCGCGTGAGAGCCCGGGCTCCTCGTTGATGAAGACGAGCACCGTGCGCGGCATGAGCCGGCGCGACCAGCCGCCCCCGGCAGGATGGAACGCCAGCTTCATCCGCTCGTTCGTCTTCTCGATCTCGTCGCCGGGCGTGATCGAGAGGTTGAAGACGCCGCACGGGACGATCGTGTTCGCGAAATCCTGCGTCTCCGGGTCGTGCGAGCCGATGCTCAGGTTCAGCAGCTGCATCGGCGCTTCCGCCGGCACGATCTTCAGATTCGGGAAGAGCCACCATGACGCGACCTCGATCTCCTCCGCGGGCGTGCCGTGCGCCTCGACGACGCGCGCCCAGTCGGCGTCGCTCCGGAAGTCGCGCCGTCGCAGCACCTTCGGCCGGATCATCGTCGAGTTGAGCGTCTCTCCTCGGAGAAGGCGGAGAAATATCTCGGTCGCCTCCTGGAAGATCTTCGTCTTGACGACCGGCCACGCGGCGCGGTCGACGGCGGTGCGCGGCACGATGCCGTAGGGGATGTTGATGAAGGGGAAGCGTCCCGCGGCGAAGCCGACCGTGAGCTTCCGCGTCTCGCGCTCGTCGAACCCGTGCAGCGAGAGGAACGTCCGGATCCTCTCCGCCGCGGCGATCGGCCCGCCGTTGCAGAGGATGTTCATGATCGCGGAGCCGACCTCGATCCGCTTCGTCCGCGCGAAGATCCGGTGCGCGAGCTGAAGGATGTCGGTGTTGAGCCCCACCTCGCCGACGAAGTGCGGGATGACCGCGTCGGGGTTCGTCTTCTGCACCTCGGTCGAAAGGTGGCTCTCGGCGACCCAGGCCGTTCCGAAGCCGAGCTGGTCGGCGAGCTCCACCTGCTCGAAGAAGTTGAGCCACATCTCCCGCTCCGGCGGGATGCGGCCGTCGACCTCGGTCTGACTGATCGAGAAGAAAATGTCGAATTCCACGGTGGGTCGAATTATAGGAGCGGGGCCGCGCGATCACGACCAAAGAAAAACGGGCGCGCCCGAAGGCGCGCCCGCACTCGTTTCCGGCCGAAGGCGCGGAAATCAGAAGACGTACTTCGCGGAGATCGACCCGACCTTGCGCTTGTCGGACGTGTCGTAGGCCGCGTCGAGCTGGATCTTCGTGAAGGCGATGCCGATGCCGATCGAGTAGTGATCGCGATCCTCGCCTTCGGGGAAGAGGATGTTGACCGAACCCTGGCCGGGATTCGTGACCGGCCCGGCCCACTTCAACGCGTGTTCGGGGTCCTGCCACCAGCCGGCGCGCAGCGCCCACGGTACACGGCTGTTGACGAAGAACCACTCGGCGCCGACGTGAATCTCGGTCACGTCTTCGCGCTTGTACTGCGGGTCTTCCTTCACGCCGTTGTAGACCGACTGCATGTCGTCGACCAGGTCGGAGTAGTTCACCTGGACCGCGTCGACGTTGATGCGCAGAGGCGGCATGGGGTTGTACGAGATGCCGATGCCGTAGACGTCGGGGACGTTGAACTTCGGAGCCGAGGTCTGTTCGAGCGAGGTGATGTTGAAGTTCTGGTCGAACGTGCCGAGGAAGACACCCGTGTCGAACGAGCCGCCCGTCTTGTAGACGCCGCCGAGGTTGAATTTGCTGCGCGGGCTGCCGAGCTTGAAGCCGATGCTGTAGCTGTAGTCCTCGTCGTCGGCGGTCTGCGCGAGGAAGGCGAGCGGAGTGAGCGAGAAGTCGGTCCGGAAGGTGAGCGCCTCTTCCGTGAACTTCTGCTTCTTGTAGGCGCCGCCGATCGAGAAGTTGTCGCTCACCTTGTACGCCACGGCGAGACCCCACGTCTCGAGGTCGACGTTCACCCCCGTGTAATACGGGAAGAGACGGTACCCCGTGCAGTCGGAGCCGAGCGCCACGCAGCTGTCGTAGTTCACCGGTCCGTTAGGCCCGAGGTAGAAGCGGGTGTCGTGAACTCTGACCTGGCCGAAGCGGTTCACTTCGTAGAGCGCGTTGGCTTCGTTTTCGTACTCGAGGGCCGAGTGATAGTAGCCCGCGATTCTCCAGTTCCCGCGCGGAATCACGAAGCTGCCGAAGGCGATCTCGGCCCGGCGGCTGTAGGAGGTGAAGTCCTGGTAAATGATGCCCGAGGGATCGGCCGGGTCGTACTCCCCGTCGACCGCCAGCGTCTGGAGCGTCTTCGAGTTGCGGATCTCCATCGTCAGCTCGGGACGCACTAGTGCGGTCAGTCCCGCCGGATTTGCCTCGGCCGCCGACGAGTCGTCGGCCATGCCGAGGAACGCGCCTCCCATGCCGAGGGCGCGCGCACCCGGGTTTCCGAAGCTGAAGTTGAGGCCGGAAAGCGCCTCGATGTCGGTGTTCTGCGCCGATGCGCCGAAAGCACATACAGCCAGCGCCATCACGATGATGAGCCTGTTACGCATCATTCCCTCCCCTGAAGCACTGCGGTTCGACTGCCTGGGATGTTTCGCACAGTCTAGGACCGCCCGACAGCCTTGGCAAGAATCCGGGGCGAGATAGAATCGCGCCTGCCTTTCGAATCCGCCGCAACGAGGAGAAACCGTGAGCTCAGTCGATCGCGCCGTCGAAGCCGCGAAAGCCGGCGCCGAAATCCTACTCAAGTACTGGCAGCAGCTCGACCGGCTCGACGCCCACCTCAAGGGTCGCCATGACTGGGTCTCGAAGGCCGACCGCGAGAGCGAGGACGCCATCGTCCGGCATCTCACCGCAGCCTTCCCGAACGACGCGTTCCTCGGCGAGGAAACCGGCGCGACCGGCGGAAGCGGCGACCGCACCTGGATCATCGACCCCCTCGACGGGACGTCGAACTACCTGCAGCATTTTCCCGTCTGGTCGATCTCGATCGCCCTTCGCGAACGGGGCGAGATGACGGTCGGCGTCGTCTACGAGCCGCTGCGGGACAACGTCTTCGTCGCCGAGCGCGGAAGCGGCGCGTTCCTCAACGGCACGCGCCTCAAGGTCTCCGATCGCGATTCCGTCGACGGCTCGTTCCTCACGACCGGCTTCCCGTTCCGGGCGATGGAGCACGTCGAGAAGTACGTCTCGATCTTCCGCGACGTCATCTGCATCTGCAAGGGAGTCAGGCGCCCCGGCAGCGCGGCGCTCGATCTCGCCTACACCGCCGCGGGAGTATTCGACGGCTTCTTCGAGCTTCACCTCTCTCCCTGGGACGTCGCGGCGGGCGCGGTGCTAGTCCGGGAAGCGGGCGGTGTCGTCTCCGACTTCTCGGGAGGCGAGCGCTTCTGGGAGCGGGGCAACATCGTCGGCGCCACTCCGGGCGTGCATCGCGAGCTCCTGGAGCTCATCGGCCGCCACACCCGCGAGGACCAGCTCGATCGATGAAACCTCCCGCGCCCCTTCCGCGCGCCTTCTACGTCCAGGAGACGGTCGACATCGCGCGCGCCCTGTTAGGCTGCGTGCTCTGGCGCCGCCTCGACCGGAAGTGGCTCGCGGTTCGCATCGTCGAAACCGAGGCGTACCTCGGCGCGAACGACGCGGCGAGTCACGCCCGGCGCGGGCACCGCTCGCCGCGCAACGAGTCGATGTACCTCGACGGGGGGCACGCCTACGTCTACCTGACCTACGGCATGCACTGGTGCGCGAACGTGGTGACGCAGGAGGACGGGGTCCCCGAGGCGGTGCTGCTCCGCGGCGGAGAGCCGCTCGCCGGCATCGAGACGATGCGCGAGCTGCGCGGCGGCGTGACGCGCGACCGCGACATCGCGAGCGGCCCGGCGAAGCTGACGCAGGCGATGGCGATCGACGGCGCGCTCGATGCCACGCCGCTCGACGGAACGCTGCTTCGCATCACGCCGCGCGAGCTCGAAGTGTCGGACGGGGAGATCACCGTCTCGACCCGCATCGGCGTCGAAGGGGCGCCCGATGCGGCGCACTGGCCGCTCCGCTTCTACCTCGCCGGCAACCCTCACGTGTCGCCCGGAAGACCCGCGGGCACGTTCGTGCCATCGAAGAAGCGCTAGCGGCGACGGCCTCCGGCCGTCGCGCGGACGCGGGACGCCTCCGCTACAAAAAGCAGCAGGGGCACGGCGTGCCGTGCCCCTGCGAGTTCGTCACAACGTCAGCATAGCGGCGCTGCGCGCCGCGCGGAGGCGGGACGCCTCCGCTACGAATCTAGCCCTTGAGCGCCTTCATGAACTTCGCGAGGATGTGCTGGTTGTCCTCGAGTTCCAGCAGTTCGGCGACTTCGCCCTTGTCGAACCACGAGCCGCCACAGCCGCCGCAGTAGTCGACCTTGATCTTGCGGTACTCGATCTCGGCGAGGTCGGAGCCGCACTTCGGGCACTTCATGAAGTGCAGATCTTTCTGCTTCGCTTTCTCTTCTTCCTTCATCTTCGCGGCGCGATCGTGCTGCGCCTTGCGCAGCTTCTCCATCTCGTGCTTGAGGAAATACTCCTGCTCGGAATCGCTCGGTCTGACCGGCATGTCGGGCTCCTCTTCGGCGTATTGGAAGCGCGGCGGGTTGCGCCGCGCGGCTATTGTAGTGAGTAGCGGATGCCGATCAAAGCACGGCGTCCCGGCGACGCGAAGCCGGCGACCTCCTGGTACTCCTCGTCCCACACGTTCTCGATGACGACGTACGGCCGGAACGCGCCGAGGTTCCATTCCGCCGAGAGCTCGCCGACCGCGTAGGCTTCGTTGACGATCCTGCCGTACGGAAACACCGGGCTGAGATCGTCGCGCTCTCCGCCGTACGTCACCGCGAGGCTCGTCGAGACGCGGCTCGCCGCCCAGGTGAGGCCGGCGGAGCCGGAGTTCTTCGGGCGTCGCAGGAGCGCCTCTCCCGTCTCCCTCTGCTCGGTCTCCAGCCAGGTCCACGAGAGGTTCGCCGAGAAGCCGTGCCCGAGCGGAGCGCGCAGGCCCGCTTCGAGCCCGCTGGTCGTCGCCGCACCCGTGTTCTCGAAACGCGAGGTCGGGTTGTTGAAGACGATCAGATTGTCGAAGTTGTTGTCGAACCAGGTGAGCGTGACCGCGCCGCGGCCGATCGTCACGTCCCAGCCGACCTCCCAGCTCGTGCTTCGCTCCGGATCGAGATTCTCGTTTCCGAAGAACGGGAAGTAGAGCTCACCGATCGCAGGCGCGCGAAAGCCCTCGCCCCACGCCGCACGGAACTTGTTGCGACCCCTGACGAGAGCCGCCGATAGGCGCGGCGACGTCTCGCGTCCGAACGTGTCGAAGTCGTCGCCTCTGACTCCGGCGCTCAGCTCGATTCGTCCAGCGGCCGTGTCGAGCCCGCTCCTCCATTCGGCGAAGAGCGACTTCGAGTCGCGCTTCGAATCGGCAAGGTTCACGCCGTAGGTCGTGATGTCGTCGACCTCGGCCCGCTCGAACTCGCCGCCGGCGAGAAACGTGCCGTAGCGCGAGCGCGTCGTCGTCACGAGATGCGCCCGCGCCGTCTCGGAGTCGGTCTCCGAGAAGGTGAAGCCGTACGGATCGTCGGGATCCTCGAAGTTGTCTTCCCGCCCGCCACGGGAGAGGGTGACCTCGTACGAGAAGCCGCCGAGGTCGTGCCGGAACGGCAGCGTGAGCTGGAAGCCGTGACCGTCCTGACGGCGGTTAGGGCTCGGCACGAGCTCGTCGCCCGCTGCGTTCGTGTTCAGCGGGATGCCGAGATCGTAGCGATCGAGGCGCGCGCTCAGCCCGAGGCTTATCGAATCGCTCGCCCACTTCGCGGAGGCCGACGCGACGTCCTGCGAGAAATCGTCGTTGTCGGCGAAGCCGTCGTCGTCGCGATGCGACAGCGCGCCGCCGGCTCTCCATCCTCCCGAGCTCCACGCGCCGTCGAGCTGGCCGTCGAGAAGGCCGTTCTCGCCGATCGCCGCGTTGAGGCGAAGCCCCGTCCATCGCGCATCGGTGCGAACGTTGACGACGCCCGCCATGGCGTCCGAGCCGTAGAGCGCGGAGAACGGGCCGCGCACGATCTCGACCTGCTCGACGCCCGTCGTCTGAAACGAGCCCCAGTTGAAGCCCGAGAAGTACGGGTTGTTCATCTCCACGCCGTCGAGCAGCACGAGCGTCTGGGTCGAGTTCGCACCGCGAACGAAGAGCGACGCCGCTTTGCCGGGCGATCCGGAAGCGCTGATCTGGAGCCCCGGAACTTCGCGGAGCACGTCGGCGACGAACGAGGCGTGGTGCGCGTCGATCTGCTCGCGCGTGATCACCTCGGCTGACGCCGGAACCGAAGCGAGCGGTTCCTCGATGGCCGAGGCAGTCACGACGAGTCGCTCGGCGTAAGCCTGGTCGGGCGTCGCCGGATCGTGAGCGGACGAAACGGCAGGTTGATCGCCGGCAAAGGCGAGCGACGAAACGACGGATAGCAGGAATGTGGTAACTGAAAGAGCTGACCGCTGGCGCATGTGGATCCTTTCGCTTCCCTCCGAAGCGGAAAACTCGGGGAAAGGGGGACCGCGGCGCCATGCGGCAGCCGTGATCCTCTCACCCCGGAGGAACGTTGAAATCTCGTCTGCGGTCGGTCTCCTGGCTGCCGGGTCGTCCTCGTCACGCTCCCTTCCCGTTGTTCACAGTGGGGGCGGCCCCGTTTCAGGGCCTGCCGATGCGCGAGTCGTCGCCGGTCACAGTGGCGGGGGCCGCGCCGGTTTCACACCGGCTTCCCGTCACCGCGGACGATGGGTTGAGAAAGAGCGCCCGTTGCCGGGCAGGGAGGCATTCTGGTGGGGCGATCCGTTCACGTCAAGCGACTCCGTTTTCCCGGGGTCGGCCCGATGCTGCGAAATTGACAGCCCCGAAGGGCCACGATAACCTGATGGGCCTCATGGTCCTCTTCAACTACGCGACGAAAGAGATCACGGCCAAGATCGTCTACTACGGCCCCGGTCTCTGCGGGAAGACGACGAACCTCCAGTTCATCTACGACTCGCTCCCGTCGAACAACAAGAGCAAGATGCTCTCGCTCGCGACCAAGACCGACCGCACGCTCTTCTTCGACTTCCTGCCTCTCGACCTCGGCAAGATCCGCGGGATGCGAACGAAGCTGCAGCTCTACACCGTCCCGGGCCAGGTCTACTACAACTCGACGCGCCAGCTCGTGCTCAAGGGCGCGGACGGCGTCGTCTTCGTCGCCGACAGCCAGGACTTCGCGCTCGACGCGAACCAGGAGTCGCTGCAGAACCTCGAGGACAACCTCAAGCGCCAGGGAATCCGCATCGCGGACATCCCGGTGGTGATGCAGTACAACAAGCGCGACCTGCCGAACGCGATGTCGGTCGCCGACCTCGAGTCGACGCTCAACGCCAAGCTGAAGGCGCCGTCGTACGAATCGGTCGCCACCACCGGCCTCGGGGTCGAAGAATCACTGCGCGGCATCGCGCATCACGTGCTGACGCACCTGATCAAGAAATACGGCCTCGACGGCGGCGAGCCGCTCGAGAAGGATCAGATCCAGGTGCTGAACATCGCGCCGCCCGAGCCTGCCGCTCCCGTCGTGGCTGCCGCGCCCGTCGCTCCCGCGACCGATTCGGTCTGGGCCGACGACGAGAACACGCCGGTCGCGGCTCCCGCGGCGGCGACCGTCGCCGCGACCGCGGTGACCGCCTCGGGTCAGGTATTCGTCGAAGACGACGATGACGATGACGCAAGCGCGCCGATGGTCGGCGCCGAGCTCGTTTCGCAGCCGACCGCGCCGCCACCAGGAGGCTTCGTGCCCGAGAAGAATCCGTTCGGCGACCTCCCTTCGTTCAACGGTGACACCGCGGAAGAAGTGCCGATCGCGTCCGTCGAGATGCAGCTTCCCGAAGGGCTCCTCAACTCCCTCCCGAAGATCGCCACGTCGCCCGGGGTTCCGATGCCGGTGACCGTGGCCGCGCAGCCGGCCGAGGCCGACCGTCGCGTGTCGGACGGCCTGGTCAAGGAAGTGACGCTCCCGCTGAACATTTCGCTCTCGGAGCTCAAGGGGCACAAGAAGCTCCGCCTCCGGATCACGCTCGACGTCAACATCCTCCCCTGACGGCACCAGCCGCGCCCCGCCGCGGCTCGCGAAATCTATCGAGATGCAGTGGCGTTGACTCGCCCGAGTGCGGGACAGCTTTCCCCGGACGCGGAGGGGTGGTCGAGTGGTTTAAGGCAGCGGTCTTGAAAACCGCCGTACCGGAAACGGTACCGTGGGTTCGAATCCCACCCCCTCCGCCAAATCAAACAACGAATGAAGAATGCAGAATGAAGAATTGAGAACGTAGAAACGGCAGCGCCGCGACTTCTTCATTCTCCATTCCTCATTCGACATTCTTCATTTCGCCTTCGGTTCGCGCTCTCGCGATTGCGGCGTACACGCAGCGGCGGCCGAGCATCGAAGGTTGACTCAACCGCCTGAAGACCTTCCCCGTCACTCGTCTCCCGCAGCCCACAAAGTCTTCTTTCGAGGTACGACCCCAACGGCATACTCCCGGCAACAGAGCGCACACGGCTTGATCCGGGAGAGGCCCCGGTGGAGACCAGGGATTCGCCGCATTTCCTTGCAGGCTTTCCAACGAAGCTCCCGTTGAGAGATCCTTACAACGTCTGCAACGCACCCCATTCGGGACTAGACAGCGTTTTCAAGATTCGCGCGCCGCTGGATCGAGTATTCGGGGGAGTGAATGACCAGCCTAGTTGGACAACGAATCGGTCACTTTCGGGTCGTCGACCTAATCGGCAGGGGCGGCATGGGAGAGGTTTACGTCGGCCATGACGAGACGCTTGAAAGAAGGGTAGCTCTAAAGACCATACGCGCCGACAGGCGTCTTGATTCGAACGCAAAGGCCAGGTTCCTGCGCGAAGCCCGCGTGCTCTCACAACTTCACCATCCGAACATCTGCCAAATCTTCGACTACATCGCAGGTGACGAAGTCGACGTGCTCGTTCTCGAGTTAATCGCGGGGAAGAACCTTACGCGTGTCGAAGCCAAACTATCGTTTCGAGAAAAGCTAAGAGTCTCTCAGCAGATTGCGAGGGTCCTAGAAGCTGCACACGAAAAGGGGATCGTCCACCGAGACCTGAAGCCCGACAACGTGATGCTGACCGATCAGCTCAGTGTCAAGGTTCTAGACTTCGGGCTTTCACGATCGCCGGTGAGTCACAGGTCACCTTTGTCATCCGACGGGCCTTTCGAGTTTCCTCTGCCGAGCGTTCTTTCAACGCAATCTGCCAGCGACGAAAGCACCATCATCCCGACCGACCCGAACGCAGAAACCACGCCCGCCACGGGGAAGGGAGAAGATTTGACGATCGAACTCGGCGGAGCTGCGCCGTTGACGCACGCCGGGGCAGTGATGGGCACGCTCGCGTACATGAGTCCAGAGCAGGCGCGCGGCGAGGCGGCGACGCCGGCGAGCGATGTCTATTCGATGGGCTTGCTGATGCAGCAGCTTTTCACCGGCACCCCGCCGTACGAGAAGGGTTTGTCTGTCCACACGCTGGTCCGAAAGGTTGCGAACGGAGAGACGACCGCAGTGGCTGACATCGACGCGGACGTGACAGCGCTAATCAATAGAATGAAATCGCTCGCACCCGGAACGAGGCCTTCCGCGATCGACGTTGTCGAACGGATTCAGCGGATACTCGATCGCCCCGCGCGACGAATCAAACAGGGCCTTGGCGCCTCAGCGGTCGCGGTCTTGATTTTGTTTGGCGCCGTGACGTCCGCACTGATGGTTCGTGCGTTCAAGGCAGAAGGGAAAGCCGATTACGAAAAAGCAGAGGCGATTCGCGCAGCGTACCTGGCCACACGAGCCGAAGGCCGTGCGGAGGCCGAGGCAGAGACTGCTCGACGAGAACGAACGCGAGCGGTAGATGCTGAATCTATCGCCAAGATCGAAGCAGAAAACGCACGGCGAGAAGCAAACAGAGCCTCCGAAGCAGAATCGTTGGCGCGACGGGAGGCCGAGGCGGCGAGACGCGCAGAAGTAGCGGCGATCCGGCGTGAGGAGACGACACGGAAGGTGACACAGTTTCTCCGGGGGACTTTCGAACTGGCGGACCCTCGCGTCTCACAGGGAAAGGAGCTCACGGGGACGGAATTGTTGGATGCAGCGCGACGCAGGGTCGACGATTTGGACGACGAGCCCCAAACACAAGCCGCTGTTCTCAGCGCGTTAGGCTCCATTTACGCAAATCGTGGGAATTCGCAAATCGCCACGAAGCTGCTTGAGCGATCGCTGGCAATTGCCGAGACTGGGCCAGATGTGGACGAGCAGACGCTCTTCGAGTCGAAGCTGTTTCTCGCCAAGCACTACACGAACATCGGCGAATACGAAGCGGCAGGCAAACTTTGGACGGATGGGCTTCTTTGGGCGGAAGCCAACCTCGGGCCCAAACATCCACTGACCGCAGTAGCTGCGGCGGGGCTTGCGAACCTCTACCTATCCACGGGCAAGTTTGACGACGCCGCCAGAATGACGACGAAGACAATGGCCTATCTGGGTGAGCCAACAAGGCCCCAGGATGTTCGATTTCTTGCCGCAATCGTCCAGGACGCTGCGTTGGCAGCGTACAAGCAAGGTGCATATCCGGAAGCCGAGAAGCTAGCCTTGATGGCCATCAAGTATTTTGTCGAGGGTGGGGAGACGGACGAGAGCGAAGTCGCGGAGTGTCGAAATGTCCTCGCATGGATCTACGTCCGTCAGGGCAAGTACTCCGCCGCGGAAGGGGTAATCAGAGAGGCACTTCCCGTGTACGAGCGGGTCTTGGGGGATCGGCACCCGTTGGTGGCGGATCTACTCAAGGCTCGGGTGGCGATCCTGTTTTCTCAAGGTGGCGGCGAAGAACTTGAGGCGCTACTTCGTCGGGTAGTCGACATTCATCGAGAAGCGTTCCCGCCGGAGAATCCGTATCGCCTTGATTCGATCTACACCCTTGGAATCTATCTCCTGTTTGGACCTCAAGGTCCCCTTGCTTCCGAGGCGGAGGCTCTGCTTGATGAGTGCCTTCCGTACTTCGAATCACAGTCGAACTCGAACGTCTTCAATCTTTACTACGCGCTCGCGTGCACCGCGGCACTTCAAGGTCGACCGACACCGGCAATCAACTACTTGAAGCGAGCTTTGCCGGGGTCGGAACGATGGGGGCGGGACATCAAAGTGGACCCACTACTCGACCAGCTCCGCGGGAATGCTGAGTTTGAGGAGATCGTCGCCATGGTCGAAGAAGAGCGGAAGGCACCGGAATAGGTTTGACCAGCCGTCCGGAACGAAACCGAGGCGCCCGATTCTGTTCGCAACCGCACCCAACAGCATCGTGGCAGACCCCGCACCAATGCTGAAGAGGAGCAGTTTGGACGATGCCTCCGAAAACGAAGACGAACATTCGAGAGAGTCCGGCAAGCAGCTACAGCCAAATCCCGTCCGTTCCGTGGAGGCTCCCGCTTCGGTCGCCTCAAACGTGTAGTTGAGCGCCTTCGCTATTCCCGGTCGCATCCAGACGGGAGCATCACGTTGGGTGTGGCTCGGGCATCGAACTGCGATGATCTCGTCTTCACCGAGTTCAACACCCCAGTTGATCTGGTGCAAGTCGAGAGTCAAGTGATCGAAGCGTTTGCCGTCATCATCAATAGGGGCCCGTTGCGACACGTGGCGCAGAGAATTCGATCATCCTGTTCAGCCATGCCGTCCACGCCTTCGGTATCAAATCACGGGCAACTCGCGGCGATTGATTCGACGATTCGTTGCTGGGTTGTGGACCGGTGATTGGTTACGTTCCGCTCCTTTGCGGTAGTCATCACCGGTTGGTGGATTCTTCGCCACGGACTGTCACCCCTCTGCGGTATGAATGAGACAATCACGTACATTCACTCCGAATGCCCGTCGGCAGGGGACTCAATCGCTGGCGCGTGCGATTCCGCCTTCGCCCTCTCTCTCGCTTCGAGAATCTGGATGAAGTTCACGGTAGGAAGTACGAACTGTCCGTGTACGCTCGCACCCGTAGCCTGACCCACCAGGCCTCGCGCTATTCCGTACAAGATGGACGTGCCGTTGACGTGAAGCATGCGCTTCATCGTTGGCTCATCAGTTCCAGCTTCGAAGCGAAAATATCCCGAGATCGTGAGCGCCAGCGAGTACGGCGGATTCTCCTCCGGCACGTACCCAGACTCCGCGAGTTTGATCCGCATAATGATGCGGTATTCGATCGGGTTCTTCTCGTTCCGCTGGACTTCGAAGTCAACTCCGACACTCCCCGAATGCCCGCGATCGGATTCGTGCTCGGCAAGAGCTCGCAACGCGAGTTCTTCGACGAAGTACTGCCAGATGTCAAGCGGCGGAGGGGACAACGATTGAGCCATAGTTTTGAGTTCCAACGTTCATCGGTGTGCTTGTGGTGGTGCGATAGCTGTCAGAGAACTGTTTGGGTTGACGGTAGAAGGGAATCGCTCGCGCGAAACTCGAATTCGTGATGGGGACAAGGACCGGCGCGTCCACGCGACAGTCGAGAGCAATAGCGAGTTTGACGAGCGACTCAAACGTGAAGTTCGAGTTACCCTTGAGGAGTTTTGTCACGTACGGCTTCGTCGCTCCCACGCGCGATGCCAGTTCGGCGCGCGTGATTTCGAGCTCCTCCATTCGGAGAAGAACGGATTCCGTAAAAGCCAACTTCAGTTCTTCAGTTTGATACTCGGCGGTGTCTTTCAGCGAGTCATAGATTTCCGCGAAAGTCTTCATTTCACGTGCCCTTTCTTTAGCTCTAGGTACTCCAACCTGAGCTGATCCGCCCGCTCAACCTCAATTCGAAACTTCTTCGCCTTTACCTTGTTGGACGCCGTGACGACCACTAGTCGACGCGGACCGTCTTGGAAGTAGAGAAATCGAGCCCCGTCGTCAGTCGTGAGCTGCCAAATATGGTCCGAACACTCGGCCTTGTGACACCGCGTCTTTGAGATCTGTCCGTGTCCCTTCTCGGCTCGCATTTTCAGAATGGCAAGCGCGGAGGCCGAGGCGGACTGCAGGTACAGCCTCACTTCCCCTTCGCTTGGATAACAAAAAACGTCGAATGCCTGCCCGAGATGCATCGGGTGCAAGAACTTTGCTTGGAATTCGATGATCGTCAAGGTTCAAGTTAACCTATAAGTACACCCCTCTATTTCGTTACGCAAGAGGGGGAGCGAAAGTAATGATCTCTTCCGGACGAACCGTCGAGATGGCAGCGACGGGGGCTTATGGCCTGATGAACCTTGCAGTCTCGTATCTCCAGGAAACGAAAGGATTACCATCCGACTCAGAGCAGCACTCCCCCCAGATTCCGAAACGCAATCAGATTGACGCTCGCGAGCGACTGCAAGCGGAGGCGGGAGAATCGGATCGGGGCCTCCTGGGGTGGGTTGTTCGTGCCGGGGGCCAACGTACCCAACTCCGTCGCCATGCTCCGGCTAAACATCTGCCCGAAACCACTCACACGGCACGCTCGCCCCACTCCGCCTTCGTCGCAAGGGGCTCTACTCTCCGGCCCAACCCGAGACGGTACTTTCCGAACCAAACCCCACGAGACCCTTGGGGTAGTACCAAACGTCAATCGCGCGAAACTTGCCCCCCGGCGATTCAAATACCAAACCACCAGCCCACCCCTTGGTACTGACGGGGTTTCCTAGGATCGCGGTCACCTCGGCTGCTGACATCCCCACTTTCAGCCTATTCCAGGCGCCCGTGGCGTGTTGGGGCGCCACAAAGGTCGACGCGATGTTAGAAACGGAGGTCGAAGCAGGGGGCACGCCCGAGGTTCCGCGAAGAATCCGGAGGGCCTCATCATGCTTACCCGCGGCCAAGGCCTTTTGCGCGCGATCCACATCGTCCACGAGGTCATTCCCGAGCAGGGCTCGCGCGGCCTGTTCACCGTCGTCGCCCGGTGCCGGAGAGAGGAACTTCTTGAGCAACTCGTCGGATGGCGGCTGGTTCATCACTGCAGAGAGCGCCGCGAGGGAGACGTCCGGACGACCGTATGCCTGCCTTCCGCTTTCCCAACGCAAGGAGGAGATCCTGTTTACGACACGATCCGCTCCTGTTCTCACGATCGTCATTTGAGCGTCGCCTTCGTACACGCACGCCGTAGCGTTGCTGTCGTCGGGGAGGGGCGCGCAGGAGGCAGGGGCACCCAAAACCGATGACACGGCGTCAATTGTCATACCCAGCCTCACACTCTCATCAGGAAGCCGAGTAATCCAAGGACCCTGCTCGGCATATATCAACTCCGGCACGTAGACCACATCGGCACCGAAGGCGGTGCCCTGAAAGTGCATGACTCTCGAGATTTCCTTCGGTCCGTGATCAACGACAATTAGAACTGCGCCTCAACGACAACTAGATCTGAGGGTCAACGACAATTAGATCTGAGGGGTCGAGTCTCCCCAAAACGAGCGGTCGGTCATCCGGATAGA
>JBAZBK010000021.1:0-108351 GCA_041671505.1 Thermoanaerobaculia bacterium
GAATCTGCAAAACGATTCACCCAATCCCTTCCTCAGCGACGAATCGTGCCACCCGGCGCGACCTGAGGCAGAGGAAGCGGCCAGGACTCGCTTTGCAGATCCCTCGCTTCGCTCGGGATGACTTCGCGTCGACGCCGGGGATCGGGATCGATCCCCGGCGCCTGACGCGCTGCGCCTCATTCGTTCCTGAAGATGGTGTCGTTGGTGCCGTTGTCGGTCGAGGTGACGAATGGCACGACCGCGCCGGCGCCGCCGATGATGTCGAAGCGGACCATCACGCTCTTCAGGTCACCGAACTGGGTCTCCCTCGCGTCGCCGAGGATCGTCTTGGTGAGGCTCGGGATGAGACGGAACTCGTTCGGGCCGAGCTGGAACGTCGCCGATCCCTTCGCGGCGCCGAACGCGATGTCGCGCCCGTCGTTGAGGAAGAGCGAAACCTTGACGGTCGCGGCCTGTCCCTTCGTTTCGACGATGCCGAAGTTCGTGCGTGCGGTCTTCGGCGTGCCCGCGGTGACGGTCGTCTGCTTCGAGTCCTCGATGCCGGCGATGAGCCTCGACTGTCCGGCGACGAGCCCCGAGGAGAGCGCGACGGTCGGTGCCGCCGTGCCGAACGTCGCAGCCGAGCCCTGCGTCGAGGTGTAGGTCCGGCTGGTGACGACGAAGGTGCCCGCCTGTGGAGTGATCGCCAGCGATCCGATGCTCGGAGGAGTGACTCCCAGGAATCCGGCCACGACGTCGTTGAGGACCGCGGTGGCGAGCGGAGCGAGCTCGACGTACTTCGTGACGATGGTGGCGCCCGAGGTGTAGCGGAGCGCCGCCGTCGCCGTGGCGTTGCCCGTGTTCGTGATCGAGACGTCGGTGCGGAAGTACGACTGGTTCGCGCCCGGCGCCGCGCCCGCGACCGGCACGAGCAGCGGCTCCCCGCCGCTGAGCGAGTACTGCTTGTTCCAGTCGGTCTGCGCCCAGGTGTCGCCGCCGCCCGGTGCGTCATCGACCGGAGTCGCGTAGCTCATCAACGCGCCGCCCGAGTCGTTCGTGACGACGATGGCGACTGCGCCCTCGGGGACGACGGAGTTGAGCGACGCGAGAGCGAAGGGCTGAATCACGACGGGCAGCGGCTGGCCGACCTGCGCGCCGTTCGCGCCGAGGAACTTCACCGTTGCGCTGGTCGCGGTGCCCGCCATCTCCTGCACGTAGAGGTTGGTGTGGCTCGTGGCGTTGCGGCTGATGCCGTTGATCACGAGCTTCTGGCCGACCTTGACCGCCGCGTCGCTGCGCAGGACCGGGACGACGGTGCCGTAGCGTCCCTTCGGGTTGTTGTCGTTGAAGATCGTGGCGCTCACGACCATGTCGCCGATTCGCGACGAGCGGACCATGAGCGTGCCGACCTGCTGCGTCTGGTTGAAGACGGTGGAGACGACGTTCGCGAGGTTGATGGCGCCGCCGGCGCCTAACGGATCGAGCTTCGCCTCCGCCGCCGAGCCGCTCGGCGGGATGTAGTAGAGCTTCGCGTCGGGGAGCGCGGCGAGCGGCGACTTGTTGAGCAGCGTGATGTCGGACACGAAGAGCTTGCCGCCGCTGCCGACGACGTTGCCGACGCCGGGAACGACGAGCGCGACTTCGCCGACGGCGAGAGGCGGAATGATGCCGTTCGCGGTCGGCGGCTTGACCGTGTCGGAGATCGGGATGCTCGCGGCGAGCGATCCACCTTCGCTCGTGCCGCGCGCGCCCGAGCTTGCCGTGGCGTAGACGAACGAGAGCGCGCCGGCGACCGAGCCGGTCGGGAAGCTGCTGTCGGGGCGTTGCGTCCGGTCGATGCTGAATCCCATCGAGACGGTGCCGCCGGGCGGGATCGAGATGATCCCGGTCGGGTCGGGGATGATCCACGGGACGTTGGACGACGGGGTTCCGTTCGCGATCGCGGTTCCGATGTTCTTGTACGAGGCGCTGCCTCGCGGGTTCTCGCCGCGCGACGCTGAAACGTCGATGCGGTCGATCGTGGCGATGACTTCGGGCGTTCCCGAAGAGGGTGGAGCCGTGACGAGCAGCGTCACGGGAACGCTGAGGCCAACCGGGACTCCCTGTCCCTGCGGCTTCGACGATCCGGTCTGCGTCGATGTCGTCGCCTGCGGCGCGACGCTGATCGTGATCGTCTGGCTTCCTCCGCCGGCGAGCGTGAAGGAGGTCGGCTGCTGCGTGAAGAACGCGCCGCTCTGCGTGAGCCTCACGGTGGTCGAGCCGTCGCCGATGTTCGTGAGCGTGTAGCTCGTCGAGCCGCCGCTGGCGGAGCCCGACACCAGCGCGATCGTCGACGGCGTCGCGGAGAGAATCACCGAAGCGGGATCGAGGTCGATCGTCGCGGTGAGACTCGACGTCCCGTTGCAACCGCCGCTCGCCGTCACCGAGAGTTGGACCGAGCCCGCTGCTCCCGCGGTGTAGACGATTGACGGCGTTCCCTGGCCCGCGGTGATCGTGGCATTGGAGAGGGTCCAGGTGTACGTCGTACCAGCTGCCGGAACGGCGATCGAGGCGGTGTTGCCGGTCGACGACGGCTTCACCGACTTCGACGCGACGATCGAGACCGTGCAGGCGGTTCCTCCGGAGGCGGTCAGAACGACGTCGTTGCCGGTGCCTCCCTTGTAGGAGATCGTCATCGTCTTTCCGCCGACGGTGATGATCGCCCCTTCGGCGAGGCCCCTGAACGTGCCGCTGATCGCGCTACTCGAAGTGTTGTTGACGATCGTGTACTGCGTCGCCAGAGGTGCTGCCTCGTCGGCGGACGAGAGCGGCGCGCCGGCGACGAGCTCGAGCGTGGCGCCGCCGAGCGTGATCGTCGCGCCCTGGAGGGAGTCGCTGCCGTTGCTCGAAATGTCGAAGCGCGCGCGGGCCGAGGAGCCGAAGGTGATCGTGGGAGCGGACGCGCTGCCGATGGAGCCTTCGCCGCCGACCACGAGCAGCCCCGATGCGAGAATCTGCGCGGCCGAGCCGGTGATCTCCGCCGTCGAGTCGGATTGCACGCTGAGCGGCCCTTTGTGCGAGCCCTTGAAACGGAGCAGTGCCTTCGACTGCGCCTGGATCGTTCCCGTCATCGCGCTCGTCGTCGTGATGTCGGCCGTCGTGCCACTTCCCTGGACCAGCAGCGAGCGTGGGCCGGTTAGGCCGCCGGTGATCGTGATCGGGCCGGTCAGCACCACGTTCCCGTTGATGAAGAGACTTCCAGTCAGAGTCAGCGGGCTGGTGGTCGTGATTCCCTGCGGCCCGGTGAAATCGATCGGCATCGAAACGATCGCCGGCCCCGAGCTCGCACCGGAAAGCTCGATCCCTTTTGCGAGCGAGATGGCGTTTCCCGAAAGGTCGTAGCCCGAGCCGGTGATCGAGATGCTGTTGATCAGCAGGCCGGCGGACATGTCGTTGATCGCCACCCTCGAGAGAGCGCTCGAAGGAAACCCGAGATCGGAGCCGGCGACCGGAGCCGCCTCCTCAGCCCAGTTCGAGACATTGGACCAGTTCTGAGTCGTCCCGCCGGAGCTTCCCTTCCACGTGCGGACGAGCGAGGGAACCGTGAGCGTGACTCCGAGAAAGTCGTAGTCGATCCTGAAATTGACGCCGCCCACGGTGATCGTGCTGCCGCCGGGCAGGCCCTGGAACGTCCCGCTCAGCCCCATGAAGCTGCCGGGATCGATGTCGAGGATGCGGAACTGCGATCCTCCGGGCGGAACGAAGCCCGCCGACTTGCGAAGATCGAGAACGACGTTGGAGAGACTGATCAGATTCTGCGCGAAGAGCTGGTCGTACCCGCTGCCGGGCGTCGTGCCGTTGATGTCGATCGACAGGGAACCGCCGGTGAAGTTGATGTCGGTGGTCGTGAATTTTCCAGCGATCTTGCCGGTGGGTGTTCCCTCCCCGATGTGCACGTCGGGTGCGATTCCGGAGCTTCCCGGTATCGGGCCGACGAGGCCGAACTTGCTGCCGTCTGCGAAGTAGAGGCTTGCACCAGGGCTTGCGAGGAGCTTCGAACCGCCGAGAAGGTAGTCCCCTGCCATCACGAGCGAGCCGCCGGGATTCACATTGATCGAACCGGAGAATGCGGTCCCGGGACCCGAGATCGTGACGAGCGACGAGCCGGCACCGCTGACGACGAGGTCGCCGGGGCCGAACAGTTGCGAGTCGAACGCGACCTTGTTCTCGATCGTGACGTTAGATGCTCCATCGGTGGTGAGCTTGTCGATCGTCAGTGTCGCGACGTCGTCGCCTCGAATCGTCAGGGGGCCGTTCTGGGTGAGGGGAAGGAGAATCGACGAACTGACCGCCGAGGACACGTTGTATTCGACGAGGCCGGAAACACCCAGGCCGAATCCGGAGAGCTGATAACCGGGCGCCGCGATGGAGATGCCGGTTACTGACGAGAGCGTGAACAGGTCGTTGTTCAGAGATTTCACGGACGAGGCCGGAAACAGCAGGTTTTCGCCGTTCACGGGCACGACAGTGCCTACCCAGTTGAAGGGCTCGGCCCAGACGTTGCTGGGTGGAGTGGCCGACCACGTTTTCGTCTGCGCGAACGCGGGCAACGAGAGGAGGCAGGCGAGCGAGGCAATCGTGGCGAATCGACGGTAGCGGATCATCTTGAGCTTCCTTCGCGTCTCTGTCCGGGCACGGCTCCGCTCGGCTCGCGACTGCAGTGCCGAGAAGGCTTCCCCTGAACGCATGGCCAGCGTTCCCTCAGGGCGAGCCCGCACAGTGTTGTTTGTTTCCGATAACACTACTACGAAGTCGGCTTGGCGGCGGATTTTCGGTGGGTCGAAAAGGGGAGTCGGGGCGGCGGTCGACCTGCCCGGGCGGCGGGTCAGCGCGCGCTCGGCTCGCCCGCGACATCGGTCACGGCGATCAGCCCCGTGACCTTTCCGTCGCCGTCGAGAAGGGGAGCGACGTGGAGCGACATGGAGATCTCGGTGCCGTCTTTCCGGCGCCGTTTCACCTTCGCGCCGGTGATCGGCTCGCCGCGGAGCACGCGCTCGCGCAGCTCGGCGAACATCTCGAGGTTCGACGCATCGACCACACGCTTCGGCGCGTCGAGGGCGTCCTGCTCCGTCCAGCCGAAGACGCGCTCGGCCGCGGCGTTCCACATCCTGAAGTGACCGTCGAGATCGAGCTCGAAGATCGGCAGCGGCGACGCCGCGAAGAGCCGGCGAAGGTGCTCCTCCGCCTGACGAAGCGCCGAGGTGACTCCGCGTCGCTCGATGGCGATGCGGGCGAGCGAGGTCGATGCCTCGATGAGGTGAAGCTCGTCGGCTGACGGATGGCGCGGTTCGCGGTAATAGACCGCGAATGTTCCGAGCACCGATCCCGAGTTGGAGAGGATCGGATTCGACCAGCAGGCGGCGAGGCCGAACGGTGCCGCGAGCCCGCGATAGGCCGCCCAGAGCGGATCGCTCTGCAGGTCCTCGACGATGACGAGCTCCCGCCGCCAGGCGGCGGTTCCGCAGGAGCCCGCGACGGGACCGATCGTCTGCCCGTCGACGAGACGGTTGAACTCTTCAGGGAGGTTAGGCGCCGCGCCGTGACGAAGCGTGACGCCGTCGGGGTCGAGAAGGAGAACGGACGCGATCGCGCCGGGCGACTGCCGCTCGACGGTTTCGACGATCGCCTCGAGCGTCTGCCCGAGCGGAACGTCGCGCGCGATCAGCTGCAGCACGGCGTTCTGACCCTCGAGCAGGTCGCGCTGACGTGCCGCTTCCTTCTCGGCGCGCTTGCGTTCGGTGATGTCGTGGATGATGGAGAAGAGGAGCCGCTTGCCCGCGAGGGCGACGGGGCTTCCGTAGATCTCGACGTCGCGGAGCTCTCCGCTCGCGAGGCGGTGCCGGAACTCGAAGCGGGACTCCCGACGCGATTTCGCCGCCTCCATCGCCGCGCGCACTTCGGCGACGGGCGCCGGGTTGATGTCGTGGATCGACATGCGGAGCAGGCGGTCGCGGCTCCAGCCGTAGAAATCGACCGCGGCCGGGTTCGCGTCGATGATCCGCCCGGTGACGGGGTCGAGGATCAGCTTGATGGCGTTGTTGTTCTCGAAGAGCGCGGTGAAGAGCCGCTCTCGCTCGCGATGAGACTCTTCGGCGGCGAGCTTGTCGCTCGTATCGTGCAGCGAGACGACGATGAGGGGCCTCTCGCCCTGTAAGGCGGAGAGGCGAAGCTCGCCTGGAATCGCGCGGCCGTCCGCGTGGCGGACGTGCGCCTGCATGACGCCGCGGTCCCCGCTCTCGAGGATCTCGTCGAATCGCCGCTCCAGAAGAGACTTGTCGACGTTGAACAGGAGCTGGTGGATTCCGGACGCGGTGATCCGCTCCTTCGTCCATGCCGTCATCGCGGACGCCGTCTCGTTCGCGTCGATGATCTGCATCGAGGCGCGGTCGACGAGCAGTATCGCGTCGGCCGAGGTGTCGAGCGCGGCGCGGAATCTCCGGAGGCTCTCGATCGCGGCCACGCGTTCGGAGATGTCCTCGATCACGGCGATGAAGCGCGCTTCGCTCTCGCCCGGCCTCTCGATCGTGGAGACGCTGAGGCTGACGGGAACCGGCGAGCCGTCGCCACGGAGCAATCGGGCCTCGATTCGGAACGTTGCGATCTCGCCGCGCTGGAGGCGTTCGACGAGAGTGCGGTGCGCTTCGACGTCGCCGGGCAGAGTGAGATCGAGGTAGCTCTTGCCGCGGAGCTCGCTCTCCGGATACCGGAGGAAGGCTGCCAGGCGGGGATTGACGCGAAGGAGGCGGCCATCGGCGTCGGCCAGGCATACGCCGGCGGCAGCCTGCTCGAACGTCGCGCGGAAGAGAGCTTCGCTCTCGCGAAGCGCCTGCTCGGCGTTGCGCACGGCAGTGATGTCGAACATCACTCCGCGGAGGATGTCGGGCCGGCCGTCGCGCGCGACGACCGTCACGATGTCGCGGATCCAGACGAGCCGTCCGTCGCGCGCGACGCTCCGGTATTCGAACGCGTGGTTTTCGAGGCGCGCGGTCGATGCCGCGCAGTAGGCGAGCGCCGCTTCGCGGTCGGCGTCGTAGATGTGCGCCTGCCAGAAACCGGGGGTGTACCAGGCTTCGCGGGGGTAGCCGAGAAGCGTCTCGGCGCGGGCGCTGACGAAGGTGAACTGCGTCGTGCGCGCGTCGGCCTCCCAGATGATCCCGTCGACGCCGTCGACGAGCGCATCGAACTCGACGCGCGAGTGGCTCAGCGCGCGCGTCGCCTCGTCGATCCCGCTGAGGTCTTCGTGCGAGACGAGCGCGAGGCGCTCGCCTTCGACCTGGATCGGCTGCGCCCTCATTCGGAGGTGGAACGGCGCGATGGCGTTTGTGCGACGGTGCTCGACCGCGGCCGACTGCCGCCGCCCTGCGAGCACGTCCCGCAGGGCGAGCAGGAAGGTCTCGACGTTCGAGCGTGGCTCGCCGGCAATCGCGGCGAGAACCTCTTCGTAGAGATTCCCCGGAGCGATCAGCTCGGGGCGACTGCAGTTCTCTCGCGCGAACTCACGCCAAGCGCGGTTTGCGGCGACGATGCGCCCTTCGCTATCGACGACGCAGACGTGCGTCGAAAGCGCCTCGAGAGTTGCGAGGGCGAGCCGTCCGGAGTCGGGAGCCGAGAGCGAGGGCATGCGGGTACGCCGGGCCGGGGAACCGCGACGCGCGAATCATTATGCCAAATTGGGAACTTCGACGCCTCACCACATCATGCCGAGCTGGAGGCGCGCCGCCTCGCTCATCATCGCGCGGTCCCAGACCGGGTCGAAGACGACCTCGACGTTCGCGTCCCGGATGCCGGGGATCGCGAGGAGCTTGATGCGCACGTCGCCCGCGAGCACGGGGCCCATGCCGCAGCCTGGTGCGGTGAGCGTCATCTTGATGCGCGCCTTCCAGGTCCCCTCGCCTTCGCCGGCGGGCTCGACCTCGCAGAGGTAAACGAGCCCGAGGTCGACGATGTTGACGGGGATCTCGGGGTCGTAGCAGGTGCGGAGCTGGTCCCAGACGAGCTTTTCGAGGTTTTCCTTGTTGACGTCTCCCTCGATCTGGGGCGTCTCGACCGGCTCCTTGCCGATGGCGGCGACCTCACGGCCGGAGAGGCGGACCATGATGCCGCGGTCGGTGACGAGGGTGAACGATCCGCCTAACGACTGCGTGACGGTGGCCTCGGTGCCCTCTTCCAGGGTTACCGGCTCGCCGCTCGGGATCATTACCGCTGCTGCGCTGCTCGAGAGTTTCACGCGTTCGTACATGGCTCGTTCCGTTCCTGCCCCTGGATTTTTCGTTCTGCCGCGGGTCCTCGGCGCTTGCGCGCCGAGCTAACCTTCGCGTCGCCGCGTCGCGGCTGAGTCGTCCTCACTTCTGTCTGCTCTGGCCTCTGGCCCTTGGCCTCTGGCCCGCCTTTGCGTGCTTATCGCCTCTCGCCCTTCGCCGCTCGCCTACTCCGTCGTCGCTGCCTTTTCGCCGTGCAGCGCTCCGTGCAGCGTGTGCCACGGCAGGACTGCGCACTTCACGCGCGAAGGGTGCTCGCAGACTCCCTGGAACGCCGCGAGTTTGCCGAGCGTCTCCTCGTCGAACTTCGATTCTCCCGTGATCATCGAGCGGAACATCTGGAAGACCACTTCGAATTCTTCCTTCGTCGTTCCCTTCGCGAGTGAGGTCATGACCGAAGCCGACGACTTCGAGATCGCGCAGCCGGCGCCATGGAATCCGACGTCGACGATCTTCTCGCCGTCGAGCTTCACGTAGAACCAGTAGTGGTCGCCGCAGAGCGGGTTGTACCCCTCGGCTTCCCGATCGGGGTTCTCGATCTTCTTGAAATTCCTCGGGTTCTTGTTGTGATCGAGGATGATTTCCTGGTAGAGGTCGCGTAGGTCGTTCATTTGAAGTTGTTAGTTTCTAGTTGTTAGACGAGTTGCGTGAAACGGGCGTGCGGCGGCTGGCGGCACGAGTGAATGCGTCAAGTCTTGCGAACACATCGGCAGGTCGCAACCGCGACGAGCAAAATCGAGATTTCTCATCGGTACTCCTGCCTGTCTAACAACTAACAACTAACAACTAACAACCCTCATCCGAAGATCTCCACGACTCGCCCCACCGCGGCGACGAGCGCATCCACGTCTTCCTTCGTGTTGTACAGCGCGAATGAGGCGCGGGCGGTGGCGGGGACGCCGAAACGGATCATCGCTGGCTGCGCGCAGTGATGGCCGGTCCGGATCGCCACCCCTTCCTGGTCGACGATCGTGCCGATGTCGTGCGGGTGCGCGTTCTCGAGCACGAAAGAAATCACCGCGGCCTTGTTCTCGGCGGAGCCGATGATGCGAAGTCCGTGGATCTTCTCGAGCTTCGCCGTGGCGTACTCGAGGAGCTCGTGCTCCCACGCCGCGATCGCTTCGATTCCGACCGATTCGATGTAGTCGACCGCGGCGCCGAGGCCGATCGCGTCGGCGATGTTCGGCGTGCCGGCCTCGAACTTGTACGGGATCGCGTTCCAGGTCGACTTCTCGAGCGTGACGGAGAGGATCATGTCGCCGCCTCCCATCCAGGGAGGCATCGCCTCGAGGAGCGCCGCCTTGCCGTAGAGCACGCCGATGCCGGTCGGCCCGTACATTTTGTGGCCCGAGAAAGCGTAGAAGTCGGCGTCGAGCGCCTGCACGTCGACGCGCAGGTGAGGAACGGCCTGTGCGCCGTCGACGAGGACGAGCGCGCCGGCCGCGTGCGCCAGCGCGATCATCTCCCTCAGCGGGTTGATCGTACCGAGGGCGTTGGAGACGTGGCCGATCGCGACGAGCTTCGTCTTCGGGCCGAGCAGCGCGCGGTAGGCGTCGAGGTCGAGCTCGCCGCGGTCGTTGACCGGAATCGCGCGAAGCGTCGCGCCGGTGGCGTCGCAGAGCATCTGCCAGGGGACGATGTTCGAGTGGTGCTCGATCGTCGAGATGACGATCTCGTCGCCCGCCTTGACGTTCGCGTGGCCCCAGCTCTGCGCGACGAGGTTGATCGCCTCGGTCGTGCCGCGGGTGAAGACGATCTCGCGAACTTCTTTCGCGTTGACGAACGATCGGACGCGCGCGCGCGCTCCCTCGAACGCCGCGGTGGCTTTCTCGCTCAGCTCGTGGACGCCGCGGTGAACGTTCGAGTTCTCCTGCTCGTAGTACGCGCTGATCCGCTCGATCACCTGCCGCGGCTTCTGCGACGTCGCGGCGTTGTCGAGATAGACGAGCGGCTGCCCGTGGACGCGCGAGGCGAGGATGGGGAAGTCGGCGCGAAGCCGCGCGGCGTCGAGCCGTGCGACAGCGGGGGCGAGAAGCTCTGCAGGCGATGCCATGGCTATCTCTCCGAAGCTCCCTGCGGCGCGGGAATCCGGCCGAGGAGCGCGGTCTCCAGACGTGACTTGAGCGAGGCGACGTTGAGGCGCTCGACGAGCTCCGAAGCGAACGCGAAGGTGAGGATGCCGCGCGCCTCGATGCGGCCGACGCCGCGAGACTGCAGGTAGAAGAGCGCTTCCTCGTTGATCTGCCCGATCGTCGAGCCGTGCGTGCACTTCACGTCGTCGGCGAGAATCTCGAGCTGCGGCTTCGAGTCGGCGATCGCCTCGTTCGAAAGGAGCAGGTTGTTGTTCGTCTGCCGCGACGAGGTCTTCTGCGCGTCCTTGCGGACGATGATCTTGCCGTCGAAGACGCCGCGCGAGCGGCCGTCGAGAACGCCCTTGTAGAGCTCCTCGCTCGTGCAGTTCGGCGTCGCGTGGTCGATCACCGTGTGGTTGTCGACGTGCTGGGTGCCGCGGAGGACGAAGAGGCCGTCGAGGCGGCATTCGCTTCCCTCGCCGTCGAGGCTCGCCCGGATCTCGTTGCGGACGATCGCGCCGCCGAGCTGGATCGCATGCGAGAAGAACCGGCTCGACCGCGCCTGGCGCACCGAGGTCAGCGAGACGTGGTAGGCGCTCTCGCTCTCGAGCTGGACGCGGGTGTGGTCGACGCTCGCGTTTTCGCCCGCGACGACCTCGGTGACCGCGTTCGTGAAGTAGCTGCCTTCGCCGATTGCCGCGTAGGTCTCGACGATCTTTGCCTCGGACGATTTGCCCGCGAGGACGACGATGCGCGGCGAGATCAGGTGCGGCGCGGCATGGGGCGTCGACACGAAGAGGAGGTGGATCGGGCGATCGATCACCTTGCCGTCGGGGATCGAGATGTAGGCGCCGTCGTGCAGGAACGCCGCGTTGAGCGCAGTGAAGGCGCCGTCGCGCGCCGCGAGGTGAGGGGCGACGATCTCGGTGCGCTCGGAGAGCATGGCGGCGAGGCTGCGCGCGGGGACCGCCGACGGAACGAAGGTGCGCGAGAGCGAATCGGAGTAGTGGCCGTCGATGAAGACGAGCTCGATCGCGGCCTCTTCGGCGAGCGACCAGGGCTCGATCGAGGCGCGATCGATCAGTGTGGGACGGCGGTCGGCAAGGCGGAACTCGGTCCGCGCGATCGGAGCGACGTTCGTATAGATCCACTCCTCCTGCTTCGTCGTCGGGAAGCCGAGCTCGCGAAAGCGGGCGAGGCCGTCCGCGCGCAGCGTCTGCAGCGCGGCGGGTCCGAAGGCGAGCGACGACTGGAGCGTCGTGAGCCGCTCGACCGGAGAGTCAGTTGTTTCGAGGATCTCGGTCATGCCCGCTCCGTCATGCCTTCGCGAGAGCCGCGGTGAACTCTTCCTCGACCCAGCCGTAGCCCTTCTTCTCCAGCTCGAACGCGAGCTCCTTGCCGCCCGACTTCACGATCCGCCCCTGGTAGAGGACGTGGACGAAGTCGGGGACGAGGTAGTCGAGCAGTCGCTGGTAGTGCGTGATCACGAGGACGCCGTGCCGCTCGTTCTTGAGGCGGTTGACCCCTTCGGCGACGATGCGCAGCGCGTCGATGTCGAGCCCCGAGTCGGTCTCGTCGAGGATCGCGAGCTTCGGGTCGAGCACCGCCATCTGCAGGATCTCGTTCCGCTTCTTCTCGCCGCCGGAGAAGCCCTCGTTGACCGAGCGGTTCAACAGCTTGTCGTCGAGCTCGACGAGCTTCATTTTCTCGCGGAGGAGCTTGAGGAAGTCCATCGCGTCGAGCTCTTCCTCGCCGTGATGCTTGCGGACGGCGTTGAGCGCGGCGCGGAGGAAGTAGGTGTTGTTCACGCCGGGGATCTCGACCGGGTACTGAAACGCGAGGAAGACGCCTTCTCGTGCGCGCTCCTCGGGGGGCATCTCGAGGAGGTTCTTCCCCTCGTAGAGGACTTCGCCGCCGGTGATCTCGTAGCCGGGCCGGCCGGCGAGGACGTTCGCGAGGGTCGACTTGCCGGAGCCGTTAGGCCCCATGATCGCGTGGACTTCGCCCGCCTTGACCGAGAGGCTGAGGCCCTTGAGGATTTCTTTCGCTTCTACCCGGGCGTGGAGGTTTTTGATTTCGAGCATTGGTGGTTCCGTTGTTCTCAGTCTTGTGTGGCGCAGGCACTCCTGCCTGCGCGTCGCCGAAGGCGACCATTGTCGATCGTGTCAGCGAGCACGCGGCGGCGCGTTGCGCCGCGCGCAGGCAAGAGTGCCTGCGCCACACCGTTTCGCTGCATTCCGTCGTTCATCTCTCAATTCTCAATTCTGAATTCTCAATTCGGATCTATCCGACACTACCCTCGAGGCTGACCCCCAGCAGCTTCTGCGCCTCCACCGCGAACTCCATCGGGAGCTCGCGGAAGACTTCGCGGCAGAAGCCGTTGACGATCATGGAGACGGCGTCCTCGGTGGAGATGCCGCGCTGCTGCATGTAGAAGAGCTGGTCCTCGCCGATCTTCGACGTCGACGCCTCGTGCTCCATCGTCGCGGTCGAGTTGCGGACCTCGATGTACGGGAACGTGTGCGCGCCGCACTTGTCGCCGATGAGCAGCGAGTCGCACTGCGAGTAATTGCGCGCGTTCTCGGCCGACTTCATGATCTTCACGGCGCCGCGGTAGGCGTTCTGGCCGTGGCCGGCGGAGATGCCCTTCGACACGATCGTCGAGCGGGTGTTCTTGCCGATGTGGATCATCTTCGTGCCGGTGTCGGCCTGCTGGTAATTGTTCGTCAGCGCGACCGAGTAGAACTCGCCGACCGAGTTGTCACCCTGGAGGATGCAGCTCGGGTACTTCCAGGTGATCGACGATCCGGTCTCGACCTGCGTCCAGCTGACCTTCGAGTTCTCGAAGCACTTGCCGCGCTTCGTGACGAAGTTGTAGATGCCACCCTTGCCGTCCTTGTCGCCGGGGTACCAGTTCTGGACCGTCGAGTACTTGATCGTCGCGCCGGGGAGCGCCACGAGCTCGACGACGGCGGCGTGGAGCTGGTTCTCGTCGCGCATCGGCGCGGTGCAGCCTTCGAGGTAGCTCACCTGCGCACCTTCGTCGGCGATCAGGAGCGTCCGCTCGAACTGACCCGTGCCGGCGCTGTTGATCCGGAAGTAGGTCGACAGCTCCATCGGGCAGCGGACGCCTTTCGGGATGTAGCAGAACGATCCGTCGGAGAAGACGGCGGAGTTGAGCGTCGCGAAGAAGTTGTCGGTGTAGGGGACGACCGATCCGAGGTACTTCTTCACGAGCTCGGGGTGTTCCTTCACGGCGTCGCTGAAGGAGCAGAAGATGATGCCTAACTTGCCGAGCTCTTCGCGGAAGGTCGTTGCGACCGAGACGGAATCGACGACGGCGTCGACGGCGACGCCGGAGAGGCGCTTCTGCTCGTCGAGCGAAATGCCGAGCTTCGAGAACATCTCGAGGATCTCGGGCTCGACCTGGTCGAGCGACTCGTACTGCTTCTTCTTTTTCGGCGCCGAGTAGTAGCTGACGCCCTGGTAGTCGATCGGTTCGATCCTGAGGTGCGCCCAGGTCGGCTCCTTCATCGTCTGCCAGTGGCGGAACGCCTTGAGGCGCCACTCGAGCATGAACTCGGGCTCGCCTTTGCGCGCTGAGATCGCGCGCACGACTCCTTCGTTCAATCCCGGCGGAAGGATGTCGGCATCGATGTCATCGACCCACCCGTACTTGTACTCCTGGCGGGTCAGCTGTTCGACTTCCTGGTTCTTCGACATCGTCGTTCTTTCTTCAGGCCCCGGTCGTCTGGAGCTGTCGTTGCGTCTGCGCGAAGACGAGCGCCGGTTGGCCGCCGCGCACGAGATCGCTGAGGGTCACCTGCTCGAAGGCGTGCTTGATGACCCGGTTGATACCGAACATGAAGGAGCGGGAAGGGCAGGCCTGGCGGATTCCGCAGACCGCGTGCCCCGCATCGTCGATGACTTCGCACTCGACGAGCTCCCACGGCCCTTCGAGCGCTTCGATGAGCCTGGCAAGGGTGATCAACCCCGGGTCGGTCTCCAGCGAGTAGCCGCCACCCGCGCCGCGGAAGGAGGTGATGATGCCTCCTTCGAGGAGCATCTTGAGCACTTTCGAAACGGCGGGAATCGGAAGGTGACAGAACTCCGCAACCTCTCGCGCTGACACCTTCTCGCCTCGGTGGCGAGCGAGGTAAATCGAGGCAAGAAGCCCGTAATCGGTGAGTTTGGAGATCTTGAGCATCGCGCTTCCCAGGCACCCCGGAGGCCCGGGGGTGTGAAAGAGTACCGGTTTGGTACTCTTTGCGCAATAACCTATGTCACAGCGGGGGCATTCCAGGAAAGGCAGGCGAGAGGCGAGAGGCGAAAGGCGATGAGCAGGCGGAGGGGCAGGCCAGAGGCCAAAGGCCGTAGGCCAAGGCAGACAGGAAGTCGCTAGTCGCTTTCGCCGCGGTAGCGGCGATGTCTAAATGGCCCCGCGCGTGAGCGCGGGTCTGCGCGCGTTCCTTTTCCTTCCGCGTCGCGAAGCGCCACCCGAACTGCGTGACACGCCGACCCGATCGCGTCACGATTCGCTCGAGAGACCACTCACATGACCGAAGAGATGATCGACCTCCTCCTTCCCGACGGCACTCCGCTCGGCCGCGCGAAGGCCAAATCGCTCGTTCATCGCGACGGCGATCTCCATCGCACGGCGCATCTCTGGATCGTGACTCCCGACAAGCGCGTTCTCCTGCAACTTCGGGCTTCGACGAAGGTGAACCACCCGTCGCTCTGGGACGTATCGGTCGCGGGGCATGTCGATGCGGGCGAGACTGCCGTCGAAGCGGCGATCCGCGAGGCAAGGGAGGAGCTCGGCATCGCGCTCCGTGCCGACGAGCTGCGGCACATCGCGACACTCCGCGAACGGGTCGTGATCGAGGAGGGGATCTACGTCGACAACGAGATCGAAGAAGTCTATCTCGTGCGCCGCGACGTCGATCGCGCCGCACTCGTGCTCCAGGCGAGCGAAGTCGACGACGTCGCGCTCGTCCCGCTCGACCAGTTTCGCGAGCGGGTCGCGGAGCGTGACGCGACGATGGTGGAGCATTGGGAGGAGTACGAGATGGTGGCGGCGCAGGTTGAACGAGACGACGCGCCGCGCTGACGCACGGCGCGCGTCAGACATCGCCGCTGCCGCGGCGAAGAGGCTGACGTGTTTGCTCTTCGCCTTTCGCCTCCTGTTCAGATGCCTGCTTTGGCCTCTGGCCTCTGGCCTGCTCATCGCCTCTCGCCTATCGCCTCTCGCCTGCCTTCTGCGTTACCATGTGCCTAGCGTCGCCCACGCGGGCGGGTGTGTTGGGAGGAGAGAGCGATGCCCCTCATCGGGACGTTCGAGACGATGCCGATTCCGGAGTTGCTCCAGTGGATCGGCATCGGACGCAAGACGGGAACCCTTCAGATCACGACGGACAAGGGTCTCGCCGTGCTCGCATTCAAGGAGGGCGAGGTCATCTTCTCCGCATCGTCCGACCAGGGACAGACGCTCTCGACGCTTCTCCTCGAGGCGGGAGTCATGACCGACGAGGTGCACGCGCAGGCGCGCGCCGTCTGCAAGGAGACGGGGATCGGTCTCGGCAAGGCGCTCACCGAGCTCAACATCCTCCGCGAGTCTGAGCTCCTCAACCTGATGCGGCGCAAGGTCGAGAACGAGCTGTTAGGCCTCCTTCAGACCGAAGAAGGTCGCTTCCAGTTCATCGACGACGACCTCCCCGACCTCGACCTTCTCCCGATGCGCGTCGACGTCACGCGCGCGCTGCTCCGCGTCACCCAGCGCATGGACGAAGGCGCCGAGTTCGACCACAGCGATCCCGACGCATAGAGCGCAGACCGTGCAACGCGGAACGCGAAACCGAAGTCGGAACGCGGAATGCGGATTGCGGAACGGGGATGGCGCCGAGCGCGCGACCTGTCGTCTCGACGAGTGACCCCGCGAAGCGGGGGAACGAGGAGAGACCTCGCAGGCTGGTACTGCCGCGCCAACGGGCCGCGCGCGACCTGCTCGAGTCGCTCCTATAGATTCGTGAGTGATCGCGGTGCCAGATCGTATGGGCGAGGCGGTGCCTCGCCCGTGTCTCTTACGCGCAACAGAACGGGCGATTCATCGGGTCGCCCCTACATTCCGCGGGAGTGATTTCGTTGGAGTCACGCGTTAGCGTCCCACCGCCCTAACGGCGCACGCCCCGGTGCCTTGCCTCCCCGAAGAAGCGTTTGAAGAGGCGCGAACTCCGGCCCAGCGTCTTGTCATCGACGAGGCCAGTGGTCAGAAGTATGCAGCGGCCATCGAAGGCGCAGGCGACGGGTGTCGTTGGGTACCCTTCGCCGATCTGATCGGCGCCCGAGGCTCCTGGCGGGTCTACGGGGCCCGACGACGGAACAGTCCACGCCTCCACGGTAGGTTTCGAGTCGTTGTCGACGGCGTTCCAGCTCACGACGAAACGCGAGCCGTTCCACGAGACGTTCGGATGAGATTGGATCGAATCGACCCGGATAGTGAACGCTTCGCCGTCAATCAACTCGCCCCCCTTTCGGAAGCGCGAGCCTCTCACTGCCCATGTGAGCCGATACGGGTCGATACTCTCGGTCCAGACGACAAGGCAAGTGTCGGCGCCGCACCCGAGAGCTGCGTCGATGATCGTGCCGGTAGACCAGACGCGATCGAACGTCGCGGTTCCGTCGACGGTTACGCGGTGCGTGAGCACAGCGTCTTTCTCATCCCCTTCGATCAGCCTGGCGGCGTGATAGGACAAGACAACGAAGTCCTGCCCGTCAAAGCCGACTGCTTCAGGGCGCGAGACGGGAAAACTGCTCAGAAGCGGAATAGGTACGCTGTCGATCAATTGCCCGTCTTCGAGGACTCGCACAGCGCGCATATCCACGTCGGTCTGCCAGGCCACAAGGTAACGCGTGGGCGAAGCTCCAGCTGCGAGCGAGTAAGCTCCCGCGGCGCCCGGATCGATCGCAAACGTGGATCGGACTGCCGTGTTTTCCTCCGCGGGAACAAGTGTTCCGATGATCGCGTCCTTGGCACCCGTGCTTCCGATCGACGTCACGAGGAAGTCACGACCAGTGCTCGCGGCGGCGGTCAGGAGTGAATCGGCGCGGGCAAATACCGTGAATGGCGCGGTCGGAGTACGCTCTCCAGCGGTTGTTCGTGCTGCGATGAGTTCAAGTCCTTCGTTCCAGAGCGCGAGGAAGCTGCTCCCGTTCGACGCGGCCAACGGAAATGATTGCGCTCGAGCCGCTGCGCTGACAAGACGTGTGGTCGGAGGGTCGTCACCAAGAGTCGTTACCCAAACGTCGGTCTCGCAAGACCACCGATAACAGGAACCGCTCTGGTGAAGCATCATCACGACCCCTTCTCGCGCGGCGAGACTGAATGAGCCGGGATAGTCTCCATATAGCAGGCGCGGTTCGGCGTCGAGCAACTCTCCCAAGGCCGACACATGCACTCCGTAGACACCGTGCCCCTGCGAGTCGACCCAGGCGACGAGATACGAAGACCCTGTCCAGACTGCGCGCGGCTGTGCGTACTCGCCGAGGACTGAAGCTCTCAGCTCGATGGTGCCGGTCGTGAGGTTCACGCTCGCTATTCGAACCCACGCGCCTTCGCTCCAGGCGAGAATCGCGCCGTTCTTGCTTGCGGCCGCCGTCCCGGACGACGTAGGAAATCCGACTCCCGTGCCGCCCGCCCGGCCGGTCGGGTTCCCGTCCAGATCGAGCGTCTGGCACATGAACACGTTTCCAGCTGCCACCCACGTCACGACGAAGTGGGAAGAGGTGGCGACGATCGACGACGGCTCGCCGACTCCTCCGATATCGACGGTACGAAGGTAGCGGGAGCCGTCGTATAGCATGACCTGCCCTTGAGCCAGGAGCGCGGTGCGGGAACCGGCAACTGCGGCGCTGAGGGCCGTAGGGATGTAATCGGCGGAGTAGCCGCTGACCAGCGGCAAATACGTGACCTCTCCCTTGTCGGTGACTGTCGCCGAGGGAATCTCCGCGGAAGTCAGAACCTGAGGCATCCAGAAGACACGCGAGCCGGCGCCATCGGGAACGGAAGTGAAGCTCGCGTACGAGTCATCGGCGCCGAGCGGGATGCCGATCGTGTCGACGACCGTTCCGTCGGGAAGAAGCCTCGTTGCGAGAAGTCTGCGAGCCGGCGACGGCGAAGACGGGTTTGAATAGTCGGCCCACGCAACGATCCAGCCTTCAGCGGTAGGAACGATGCTGCCGATACGCTGCGGGCCGCGGGCCTCCGCATAGACCGGAGTCGACGAGAGCAAGGAAGGGTAGCCCGCCTCGAGGCGCTGCTGTTGCGCGCTCGCACCGAGCGCGAGCCAAAGAACGACGATCGAGATCAACGAAACGTGTCGCTTCATCGTACGTAGTTACGGGTACGGCGCCGCGGGTGTCCAACGATCAGGAACGTGATCGGGGTCACGAAGCGAACACGAAAGAAGCCGCTTGGTGAGGCGGCTCACAGTTCGACGGCGGGATCGCACCGATATTCGTACTCGAAGTCGAGACGTTGAAACGAAAGGAAGAGAGAGTCCCAGGGTCATGAAGAACAGTTTTGATGCGTGGTTGAGGCAGCAGGTCGAGCGGCTGGAGAACGAGATCCGTACACACCCTGTATTCGAATCGGCCGATACGCCGACTCCTGAAGAGATGAATGAGCTCCGCCGGCTCGCGGCGATTCACCGCTTTCTCGCCGCGCAGATGGAAAAGCTGCAGCAGCACCCGCGCGTGACCAGGCCGCGCAACAGGAGAAGCAGAGAGAAGCTCGACATCAGGCAGTTCGTGAGCGCGTAAGGAGGCAATCATGACGAGGCTGCGCAGAGTGATCGCGGACGTGGAATCGGTGGCGGCGCATCCCGAAACCTTCGGGAACGGTCGTGCTGCACGCGATCTCGCGCTGGAGCGAAAGCTGATGCGCGCGGCCTCGCGCCCGCGGACGGCGGCGGCGGCTCCGCTCGCTCTCGCCTTCGGCGCAATCCCTCAGTGGGCGCGCAACGAGCGTGCCACGAGCCCGATGCCGCCCGCGAGGAGCACGAGCATCACGATCGTGTTGAAGAGGCTCGTCGGACGGAAGTAGATGTCGAGGTGCATGAGGATCCCGGCGAAGATGATCACGGCGCCGGAGAGCGTCAGCAGCCAGCCGAAGACCGACTTGCCGTTGAAGGCGAGCATGCCGATGCCGACGATGAGCGGCACGAGCGTGAGGCCGAACGCGGGCACGCCCCAGAACTGCCAGTAGTTCGTCGTCACCGTCACCTGGTTGGTGAGAAGGTAGGCGCCCGCGACAGCCATCAGCAGGCCAGCGAGAAACTCACCGATTCCACCCTGCGTTCCGCCGGCTCCCGGTTTGAAGTTCATGTCGTCCATGTCGATCCTCAGGTCGAGATCAAGGTCGCAATCAAGGCACGGCGCTGCGGCGCCGCAACGGCCGGAGGCCGTTGCCACTACTCATCAATCCAACGCCAAATCGAGCTCTTCAACGAGGCGCTCGATCGATAGCTGACCGAGCTCGTCGTCAGTGGAGCCGGCGAGCTCGTCGAGCTCAGGCGTGTCGAACCCGCTCGCCTGCAGTGCTCCTGCGATTCGTGAGGCTTCGTCGCGCAGTTCCGACGGCGGATGCGGAAGCGGCTCGGGCGGCGAGCCGGGCGGCCGGAACAGAGCGCGGTCGAGCGAGCTCTTCCGCGACTTGAGCTTCCCGCGCAGGACGCGGATCGCTGCGACGAGCTCCGGGTGGAGCGCCGCGGCTTCGCGCAACGACGCGAGCGCCGTTGCGATCGCGGTAAGGCTCGGCGCGAGGCGCGCGGCATCTTCGTCGGTCAGCTCCGACGCGAAGGTCCGGAGGTCGTTGAAGGTGAAGTCGAGCTCCTTCATCGACCGCGGGTTGAGATCGACCGCGGCCGTCCGGACATTGTTCGCGAACATGTTCCGGCTCAGCTCGAGCTGCGGGATGAACATGCCGTCGTCGAAGCTGTCGAACGCGGCCGTGATACCGGCGATCGCCCCGTCGAGCTGGGAAAGAATGCCTTCCGGGATCGTTGCCATATGGCGCCTCCGTGATCGTTTGAGTCGGGGTCGATCATACACGCGGGACGCTGAGGGGGAGTGGATCAGCGCGCGGGCGGGTCTGTCATCCCGACGATCCCGCGCAGCGGGTGAGGAGGGATCTCGCAGGCTGGTACGGACGTGCAACGACGCCTCGAACCTCACGCTGACGACTTCAGATGTAACAGCCTGCGAGGTCCCTCGTCGCTCCCCCGCTTCGCGGGGTCGCTTCTCGGGACGACAAAGCGCGCGTTCGGTGTCCGAACCTGCCGCCTCACCGCGCGAGCGCCAGCACGGCTTCGCGCTGCTTCGGGTCTTCCCAGTCGTGCATGCCGACATAGCGCGCGACTTCGTTTCCTTTGGTGTCGAACACGATCGTCGTCGGGATCGACTCGATCTGGTACTTCCTGAGCACCGCGCCCTGCGGATCGAGGAACGTGTCCATCGCGATCCCTGACGACCGGAGATGCGCGTCGACCTCCTCGAAGGTCGGGTCGTTCGCTACCGCGACCCAATGCAACCTCGGCCCCTCGTTCGCCTTCGCGAATTTGACGAACGACGGAAGCTCGTAGACGCACGGGCCGCACCAGGTCGCCCAGAAGTGGACGAGAGTGACCTTCCCGGACTCGGGGGCGATCGTCACCCTCGATCCGTCACGCCTGAGCGCCACGCCCGTGCCGGTGGACGGGCTCTCCTTCCCGGAGCACGAACCGAGTGCGATGAGTGAGACGAGGGCAAGGAGGATGGTCAGTCGGCGCATGCGGGTCTCCGGAAGCGAAGGTGAAGAAATCGTACTCCCGATACGAGCGGCGGTCCGTGACGATTGCCATACAACCGGCCAGAGGCCAAAGGTCAAAGCAGGCAGCGAGTCGTGCGCCTGCGCGAGTAAGTGGACGATTCGCAAACACAGAGTTTGAGACCGTAGGGGCGACGCGGTGCGTCGCCCGTGCGTGCTTTTGCGCTGGAAACGGACGGCGCGCCGCGCCGCGCGCAGACAGGAGTGTCTGCGCCACACCTGTCCTCAGGTCACCGGGAACCTGCATGCGTCGCGGAGCTGGCAGACGTCGCAGTTCTCCTTTCGGCGCTTTCTGCTGCAGAGCGAGAGCACGCCGAGGCGGCAGATCGCGAAGTCGTAGCGGACGGGGTCGGCGGCGTCGAACGTGGCGAGCACGTCGGTGAGCGCGCGCGCCGTCTTCCAGTCGGCCGCCTTGCGGCGGTTGAGGCCTAGAAACGTCGAGATGCGATGGACGTGCGTGTCGACCGGCATCACGAGCTGCGACGGAGCGACGAAGCTCCACTGGCCGAGGTCGGGCGAGGTGCGGCGGACCATCCAGCGGAGGAAGAGATTCATCCGCTTGCAGGCGCTTCCGTCCCCGGGCGAGGAGACGAGGAAGCTGAGCGACCGCGGCGGCTTCGGCCCGGCGTACGCGTGCAGCGCGCTCGCGAAGCGGGTGAGCGAGGGTCCGACGTCGCGGTCGCGAGGATCGTGGACGCTCGCGAAGAGCGCGCCGATCGAGCCGTGCGCGCGAATCGCTCCGGAGATGCAGGTAAACAGAGTGACGAGATCGCGCGTCTTATGGAAGCGGTGCGAGAAGCCCCGGAAGCGGACGCGCGCCTCGGCGGGGGTGAACTCCTGCGCGAGAAAGGCGTGGGGCGAAGGGCCCATCGCTTCGAGAAGACCGGAGACATTGCGCACGATGATGTCGGCGCGGCCGTAGGCGAACGCGGCAGCGAGAAGCCCCGCGACCTCTCGGTCGAGTGGATCGTCGAATCTCCGTACGACTTCGAGCGGATCGGGAGAAATCGTCGAAAGGTCGAACGTAGCCACGAGCTCGTCGAGCCGATCGCGAAGGATCTCGCGACGCCTTACGGGGATACGATGTGCCATCGCATGGAGAGAACCGCAAGTCAGGCCGCCGCGTTTCAAGTTTCCGAAGAATCATCGTCGGAGCGGGGAACCGCGATGGAATTCGAGCGTTTTTTGGAGTGCGGCGCCTCCGGCGCCGCTTTGCCTTTGTCGTGAATCGGAATGAACGCGGCGCCACCGGCGCCGCACTCCATACGGAGAGAAACATGAAGCGTATCGCCCTGGCAGCATTGATCGTTCTTCTCTCGATTCTGACTCTGAGTGCTTTCGCCGACGTCCGCGGCGTCGTGATGACGCGCGAGGGCGCGCCAGTCGCGAAGGCGAAGGTGAGCGTCTATACGTTGCAGACCGGGGCGCAGACGCGTCTGCGCTGGCAGTCGGAGACGCCGCAGCGCGAAGCGGTCGCGACGGTCGAGACGGCGAGCAGCGGCGCCTTCAGCGTGAAGGTCGACGCGCCGGTCGCGCTGATCCAGGTCGAAGCGGCAGGCTTCGCTCCTTCTGCGCTGCGCGTGAACAAGGACGAAGATGTCGGCGCAGTCGCGCTCATCGCCGTAAAGGAGAAGAAAGGTACCGTGCGCGCCGGCTCGACGGCCGTCGCAGGCGCGCGAGTCGTCTGGACCTCGGGTGGAGGCGCGGAGATCGTTGCGGTGACTGACGCCGACGGGCGCTACAGCGTTCCCGATCCGGAGAAGTGGGCCCAGCGCGTCACCACTGTGCATCCCGATTACGCGGTCGACTCGGAAGCTGCGCCGCCTGCGCAGACGAAGGTCGCCCTCGACCGGAAGCTCACGAAGGGAGTCGCCATCGAAGGGCGCGCCATGGAGGCTGGCGGGAAGACGCCGGTGGCAAAGGCGGAGATCTACGTGGACGGCTGGAAGCTCGGAGCGTCGGGCGACGCCGGCGCGTTTTCGATCGCGCACGCGCCGGCGAAGTGGCAGGAGTTGCGCGCGGTGTCGGGTGGGACGAGCGCCGCCGCATCGCCGTCGAAAGGAGCCTTGACGCTGCGCCTGTCAAAGACGCCGAAGCTGACGGGTGTCGTTCGCGACGCGCAGTCGAAGCTCGCCGTATCGAGTGCGGAGGTCATCGCGATCCCGGCGGAAGGGGACGCGATCGGGCGGGGCTTCGGACGTGCCGGCGGCACGTCGGCAATCACCGACGCGAAAGGCGCGTTCGCGATCGAGCTCGCGTCGGGCAGCTATACGCTCCAGGTCAACGCGCCCGGCTACTCGTTCACGAGCGTCGAGGTGACGCTGACCGCGGGGGGAGCGGTCGACCGCTCGCTTCCGGTGACGAAGCAGGCACGCGTTGTCGGGAATGTCATCGATGACGACAAGCGGCCGGTTGCCGCGGCGTGGGTGATGCCGACGGCGGAAGCTGGGAGGCCTGGGCGAGGCCCGCGGATGAGGCCCGGGCCGGGGTTCGGCGCGATGAGCGGCCCCGACGGCAGGTTCGTCATTCGCAGCGTCGACCCTGACGAGGAGACTTCCCTCGAGGCTACGAAGAAAGGGCTCCCCGGCGGCAAGGCGCCGTCGATGAAGCTCGCGAGCGGCGAGACGAAGAGCGGGGTCGTGATCACGATTCCGCGTGGCATCGAAGTGACCGGCATCGTCACCGATCAGGCTGGAACCGCGGTCTCCGGCGTGACGGTGACCGCGGCATCACCCGAGCGTGGGGGAGGCGGGCAGTTGATGGTCCGGATGATGCTCGGCGAAAGCGCCGGGGCCGAGGACGTTCAGACGGGCAGCGACGGACGATTCTCGATGAGGCTCGCGGAAGGGAATTACAACCTCGCGTTCCGCCGCGAGGGATTTGCGCCTTACCGCGCGAGCTCGGTAGACGTGAAGCCGGGCATCGCGCCGATCGAAGTGACGCTGCAGCCTGGAGCCGAGATCGCCGGGCGCGTCGTCCGCGCGGGCGGCGCGGGGATCGACGGAGTCGCCCTTCAGGTGATGATGGGAGGCGGTTCGTCGAGTACCACGACGGGCCCCGATGGCAGCTTCACAATCAAAGACCTGGCCCCCGGCACGGTGATGCTGATGGTGCGGAAGCCGGACGAGTTCATCCAGATGATGCGTTCCGTCACGGCGCCGGCCGGTGACCTGACGATCGAGATCCCGAAGGGAGTATCGGTGTCGGGTCGCGTCATCGACAAGGCGAGCGGCAGTCCGGTCACAGAGTTCTCCGCGGGAGTTTCGGGAGAGTCGAGCGGCGGCGGAATGCGAATCATGATGCAGCCGGTGCTGAAGAACTTCAGAACGGATGATGGAACGTTCCAGCTCGACGGGCTTGCTCCGGGGCCGCTGCAGCTCATCGTATCAGCGCCGGGCTACGTGCAGCAGCGCGTGCCGGGGCTCGTGCTCGAGGAAGGCAAACCGGTGCGCGATCTCGAGGTCGCGCTGGAGACTGGCACGAAGATCTCGGGTCGCGTGACCGGGCCTGACGGGAAGGCCCTCGCCTCGGTGAACGTGCGGCAGCAGCGGCAGGGAGGAGCCGGGGGCGGGCCCGGAACGGGAGGCGGCTTCGCGACGACCGACGCGGAGGGCAATTACCAGCTCGAGGCGATCGAGTCGGGAGAGAAGTCGATCGTCTTCAACAAAGACGGTTACCCGTCGACGACGAAGACAGTGACCGTCTCGGGCCGCGAGATGAAGCTCGACGTGCAGCTCAGTCGCGGCGCAACCGTCGCCGGGGTGGTGGTGACCGAAGGAGGATCGCCGGTGCAGGGCGCGACGATCCAGATGGAGTCCGCCACGTCGGGATTTCAGGAGGTGATGTCAGACGCGAACGGCGCCTTCCGCATCGAGGGAGTTTCCGAAGGGCGAGTGTCGATCGTCGCAGGCAAGAAAGGCTGGGTCGACGCCGAGCTGAACGACGTCGACGTAGCGGCCGCGGCCAACCTGCGGCTGGTGTTAGGCCAGGGAGGGCGGATCACCGGTCGCGTGACGGGGCTGGGGCCATCGGAGTACTCGCAGGTGCGCGTGAGCGCGACGACGGCATCGGCCGATTCGGGAGCGACTCCCGACTCGACAGGCGCCTTCACGATCGAGGGAGCTCCCACGGGGACGGTGCGAGTCGTGGCGACGAAGGGCGCAGGATTCGCGGGAAATTTCCAGTCGACGGAGGCGAAGACGGTCGAGCTCTCTGCCGGGGGCGAGGCGATGGTCGATCTCGAGTTCCGGAATGATCGCGTCGTCAGCGGCCTCGTGAGGCTCAACCATGCCGCGCTCGACGGGGCGTCGGTGCGCTTCAATCCGAAGAATCCGACGTTGCAGACGCGCGGAACCGCGACGACCGACGCGTCCGGAAAGTACGAGGTGCGCGGTCTCGCGGATGGCGAGTACGAGGTCACGGTCTTCGACGCGACGCGGATGAGCGCGCACAACGAGACGCGGCAGGTCAGCGGCTCAGCGTCGGTCGACATCGACATCGTCACCGCGTCGCTTCGCGGCCGCGTGACCGACTCCGACTCGGGGAGTGGCGTCGCCGGGGCGCGGATCTCGTTCGAGCCGAAGAGCTCGGGAAGCACCGGGGCGATCACACGTCGCATCGCGGAGAGCGACGCCGCTGGCAACTTCATCGTCGACAACATCGTGCCGGGAAGCTACTCGACACGCGCGGAGAAGGAGGGCTACGGGCAGGACGTGCGCGACGTCGCGGTGGGCGAGAGCGGCGCGGACGGAATCGACTTCGCGATCGCGAAGAACGACGGGATCCGGCTGCGCCTGGTTGATGCGCGGAGCGGCACGGCGCTGGCCGGTTCGGTCCGCGTCACCGACCCCCTCGGCCGCACGGCCTACGAAGGGAGCGTCGCGGCCTCGAGCGAGGGATCGAAGATTTCGCTCGCACCGGGCACGTACCGGCTCAGCGTCTTCGCCGAGGGTTTCGCGCCGGCGACGGGCAGCGTGACCGCGCCGTCGGCGGGAACCGCGCTCGGCCTAACGCCGGGCGGGACGATCGACATCGACTTCGACGGAAGCGAGGCGGCGTCGGGACGGCTCCTCGACGCGAACGGTGTCGATTACCAGCGCTGGTACTGGATGCGCCAGCCGTCGTTCCGGATCGACCCGGGAATCACGACCCTCCGCAACATCGCGCCGGGCAGCTACTCCGTCGCCCTGCTCGACGCCTCGGGCAACGTCGCGAAGAGCTGGCCGGTCAGCGTCATCGAGGGAAGGACGACGAAGGTGGGGGTCACGAAGTAGGAGCGCGAAACGCGGAACCGAGAACGCAGCGTCGGGACGTCGTGAGGCGAATCCGGGACGTGCGCGAGAAAGTGGCGTGCTCGAGACAGCGACCTTGGAGAATTCAACCGGAATGAAAAGAGCCCGCTGACGCGGGCTCTTCGTTTTTCGTCTGCGGTTTCTGACTTTCGTTGCGCGTTCCGCGTTTACTGCTTGCCTAACGCGATCACGTAGTCGGCGACCTGGGCGATCTCCTGGTCGGTGAGCGCTCCCTTGAAGCCGCGCATCGGGGTCTGCTGCACGCCCTCGGTGATGTTTTTGATGATCTCCTCGCGCGAGGAGCCGTGCCCGTACTGCGTGTCGGCGAGATTCGCCCAGGGATAGTTCGCGGCGATCATCGTGTCGCCCTTGCCGACGCGGCCGTGGCAGATCGCGCACTGCTGGAAGTAGACCGCCTGCCCCGGCAGGTCAAGCGCCGGATTCGAGGCGGCCTGCGGCGCTTCCTTGCTGCAGCCGGCCGCCATCAGCGCGGCGGCTGCGGCAACGATCAGATTACGAGCCAGTTTCATCGGGTCCCTCCGTGTGATCCGGTTCCTCCCCGCCAGCCGGCGGATGCGGCTCGTCGTGAGCGCCCTCGTCGAGCCGGGGAACGAATCCCGTGGTCTTGCGGTATTTGTCGAGCCTCTTGTTGAGGTGGTGGATGTCGTAGGTCAGGCGGAGGACCGTGCGGCGCAGCTTGTACTTGACCCGGGTGAAGGCGTCGAGGTCGCCGAGCTTGAGCATCGCCATGAAGCTTTCGAGCTCCGAGATCCGCTTGCGCAACTTCTCGAGATCTTTGTCCTGGATGAGGATGTAGACGTCTTCGCCGTTGATGCTGAGCGGGCTGGTCCCCGACATCTGGTCGTCGAACCAGGTCCAGAGCTGGATGAGATCGACGCGGACGCCGCGATGTACGAAGCGGGTCTCGAGGAGATCCTGCCGGAAGTATCCGAGGAGCTTCCGGTCGTCGGTCCGGTTGAACTCCTCGTCTGACATGTTCCGCGCATTCCAGACGCCGTAGCGAAGGATGTCGTTCCGGGTGGCCCGGAACTGTCGGATCACCTCGTCGAGCATACGACCCTTGAGGTCGGCAAAGCTCTGAGGCGCCGGCGGAGCGGCCGTGTCGGTCATCGGCAGGGAGTATAGAAGGCAGAGCGCGAAAGGCCAAACGGGGGAAGGGGTGAGAGGCCGGGCGCGGGAGTGGGAGGTTAAGGGCAAGCGCAAGGAGATCAACAGCCGGGCTCGGGATCGGGATCGGGCTCGGGATAGGAGGGATCGGCGTGGCAGCGGGATCTCAGGTGACACCGATTCCTTGAACACGCTTGATCATCGCGGGTCAGCCAGGCTGTGGTTTTCCCGAGTCCGATCCCGATCCCGCGCCCGCGCCCGGCCGTTCGGTCTCCCTTGGGCAGGCTGTGAGAACGAGGCCCTATGTCCCCGTGCTGCCGAATCCGCCGTCTCCTCTGTCCGTCGGGGCGAGGTCGGCGGCGAGCTCTAGCTCGCAGGGGGCGAGTGAGGCGATGACGAGCTGGGCGATGCGGTCGCCGCGCGCGATGGTGAAGGGGGCGTCACCGAGGTTCACCAGGATGACGCCGATCTCGCCGCGGTAGTCGGCGTCGATCGTACCCGGCGCGTTGACGAGCGCGATGCCGTGCTTGAGCGCGAGGCCGCTGCGCGCGCGCACCTGCCCTTCGTAGCCGGGTGGAATCTCGATCGCGATGCCTGTGGGAACGAGCGCTCGCTCTCCCGGGTCGAGCACGAGAGGCGTGTCGACAGCGGCGCGCAAGTCGAATCCCGCGGCGTGAGGCGTGGCGCGGCCTGGAGTCTCGATGTCGGGGCAGCGGTTCGTGATACGGATCTTCATCGCGGACGCGATTGTACAGGCGGTCGGCGTCACTTCACTTCGGCCGTGATCTCGATGACCGCCACCGCGTCGCGATGTCCCTTGCCGGAGATCTCGACCGTTTCCGAGAGGAGGCCCGCGGGCGCTCGCGATCCGTCGACTCGTATCGTGAGAGTCCCCCGTCCGCCGGCGGGAAGGCTCTTCGGCGGATCGTACCAGAGGCAGCGGCACTTCGAGCGGGAGATTTCGAGTGAAAGGGCAGACTTGCTCGTGTTGGTGATCTCGAAGGTGCGGACGGCGCTCGTCCCTTTCGCGATCACGCCGAAGTCCTGCTGCTGCGGGCTCACCGCGAGTGACGACGCCGGCTTCGGCTCGGGAGCCGGCGTGACCGGCTCCTCGTTCGGAGGCGGTGCGGCGATCGGCGGAGGCGCGGGTTGCGTCTCGGCTGCGGGCGGGCGCTCGCCCGAGAACTTCCAGACGAAGAGCGCGAGCACGCCGAGGAGCACGATGGCGAGGCCGATGATCATGGCGATCCGGAGAAGAGTTCCGTCCTCACCCTCTGCCGCCGGCGCGGATGCTGTGTAGGTCGACGAGAGAACGGGGCGTTCCGGAGGCTCGTGCCGCTGTTCGGCGGCGGCTGGCGAAGCGGGTGGTGCCGGCGCAGCAGCCGGTGCGGGCTCCGGGGGAACGATCGGATGTTCGGCGCTCTTGCGGGCGATCACCGCGGGATCGACCTCGTCGAGCCCGACGATCGCCTTGTTGATGTCGGCGATCAGCTCCTGGTAGCGGCGTGCGAGCTGTTTCGAGGGAGAGGTCGAGGCAAGCTTCGAGAGAGTCTCCGCGTGATCGCGGTAGACGCTCCGGAGGCGGTCGACCTCACGATCGAGCGCCGCGCCGCGGTCGATCTCACGATCGCTCCACTCTTCGTCCGGCACCACATTCCTCCGAGAAGGCCATCTTGGCAGAATCGTCGCGGGGCCGCAAACGGCGCTCGGCGGCCGCTTGCACGGCAGCCGGAGGGAGCGGATACTCTCGCGTCAATGAAACGAATCGTGGTGTCGTTTGTGCTCGCCCTGCTCTTGCTCCCGGCGGGGTGCGGCCGCGCCGAGATCAGCGCCGAGAAATGGAAGTCGATGTCGCCGCAGGACAAGACGCTCGTCATCGAGTCGTTTCGCGGCCACGAGGCGGCGCGCGACGCGAAAGGCGGTTTCGGCCGCGCCCATCCTCGCGAAACGACCTGGTATCTCGACCAGATCGACTCCCGTTACGCGAAGGGCGATACGCGCAGCGTGAGCGAGATCTGGGAAGAGCTCGTCGAGCCGGCGAAGTAAAGGCAGGCCAGGGGCCACAGCAAGCAGGCAACGAGTCATGTGGAGTGCGAAAGCAGAGCTTTCGCGGCGGTGCGAAGCACCGCACTGTGCCGGAACCAGCCAATGAGCAGGCGAAAGAACGCAGAATCTCCATCGACAACCCCCTCCGAGCGGCTCGACTTCCGCGCGATCGCGCGGGGAGTGGAGCGCTGGTTTCGCGCGAACGCGCGCGAGCTGCCATGGCGCGACGCCTATCTCCCCTGGCACGTCTGGATCTCCGAGGTGATGGCGCAGCAGACGAGGATGGAAGTCGTCGTCGCGCGCTTTCCGGAGTTCGTCGCGACGTTCCCGACGATCGAGGCGATGGCGCGCGCTGAAGAGAGCGAGGTCCTGGCAGCGTGGTCGGGGCTCGGTTACTACCGCCGCGCGAGAATGCTGCACCGCGGAGCGCGCGAGGTGATGGAGCGCTTCGACGGGGAGCTTCCCGCCGACGTCGAGGCGCTCCGGTCGATTCCCGGGATCGGACGCTACAGCGCCGGATCGATCGCGTCGGTGGCGTTCGGTGTGAGGGCCGCGATCGTCGACGGCAACGTCGCGCGCGTCGCGTCACGGCTCGACATGATCGACGCGGCCTGGAAGAGCGGCGCGCTCGAGCGGCGCGCGTGGGAGATCGCGGAGGCGCTCGTCGCGGAGGCGAAGAGCCCGCGCGACTTCAACCAGGGATTGATGGAGCTCGGCGCGAGCGTCTGCACTCCGCGAAGCCCGTCGTGCGGAGCCTGCCCGCTCTCCGCGCACTGCGGGTCATTCCGGGCGGGGCGTGCCGCCGACTTTCCGGTGCGCGCGGCGAAGAGCGTGGTCACCGATCTGACGATCCCGCTTTACGTCATCAGCGACCGGAAGGGGCGCGTGCTCTTCAGGCGGGGCGAGGGAAAGCTCATGCACGGCATGCTCCACCTTCCGCAGGGGAGCGACGCGCTCTACCCGCAGCCACTGCGAATTGCGCGGCCCGGCCCCGTGGCTGGAACGGTGAAGCACTCGATCACGAGCCGGCGGATCGCATTCGAGGTTCACACGCCCGCCGCGTCGGCGTTAGGCCGCGTCGCGGACACCCCGGGCGACTGGATATGGCTGGCGCCCGGCGAGCTCGCGCGACACGCACACCCGTCGTACGTGCGCAAGGCGCTCGAGCTGGTGTTCGGGAAGAATGAGTGAGGGATCTCTCGGGCTTCTGCCGTCACGCCATGGTTGGTTGGGCTGAAGGTCGTGACGGTAGAAGCCTGCGAGCTCCTTCGTCGCGTCCCCGCTGCGCGGGTCCGCGCCCCAGGACGACAAGGCGTGCGTGCATTGCGCCTAACGATTTTTTTCGGTTGACAGCGAGGGATCGCCCGAGCGACACGCTTCTCAGCACTCAGCACTCAGCACTCAGCACTCAGCACTCAGCACTCAGCACTGCCTGCTTTGACCTTTGACCTTTGACCTGCCTTTCGGCCTGCCTTACCGCCTTACCGGCCGCGTTCTCGAAGCGACCGACATGTTCCTGCTGAAATAGCGGAAGACGCCGGATGTCGACTCGTTCGCGAGGGTCTGGATGACGAAGGTGGAGCCGCCGGTGCCGGCCGAAACGGCGAGGGTGGTTCCTTCGGCAGGATCGCCGAGGTCGTGGATTGAAGCGCCGTTCCACATCACCGCCGGATCGCTGCCTGGAGCGAATCTCCGGTACGACATGGTCCTGTTCACGTCCGGTTTGTAGCGTACGGTCTGCGCCGCCACCACCCACTGGCTGCCGTCCCATCCGATGTCGATCGTGTCGAGCCCCGAGTTCTCCAGGAACTTGCCGCGGACCGCCGTCCCTTCGTACGCGACGTCGAGCGGCACGAGATCCTTCGTGATCCGGGTCGAGTAGAGATTGTCGGCGCTCGCCCAGATTGCGAGGATCTCGGATCCGCGCGAGGCGAAGTCGAGAAGGCCGATCTGCACGTCGTCGACGATCCCAATCGGAGAAGTCAGGACCGAGCCGCTTAGCGAGACGCGCGCGCCGCGAAGCTCGCCGAGCGAGGGGGGGCAGAGAATCGGACAGGCCGGCGGTTCGCCGAGCCAGAATGCGATGACGGCGCCGTCGACCTTGGCGAGCAGCGGTGGCTGCGGGTTGTCGGACTGGAGCGTTACCACCGAAGTCGTCGGGAAGAGATCCCGGTTGATGCGACGCATCTCGACCTGCGAATTGATGCCGCAACCGATCCAGCCTAACCACCACCCCGTCCCGTCCCAGACGATGCTGTGCTCGTTGAGCTCGCCGCATCCCTGCGTGCCGACGGTCACCCACGTCAGATCGATCCAGGAGAGGTTGGCCGCGAGGCGCCTCACGCTGATGGTCGAGTCCTGCGACCGCGCGACGAGATAGTCGTTTCCGTTGGTTGCGATCGCGTAAGGAGTCGCGCCATCCATGAGCCTGACCGGCAGGACGGGGATCGGCCGGCCCGCGGCGTCGAGACGCGTGACGTACAGATCGGTCGCCGCTTCCCCATGGTGTTGTTCGACCCACGAGACGAGCGTCTCCTGGCCCCGTCTCGTGGCGCGGGCCTGGTTCTGGACCGGAGCAGTGAAGGTCAAATCGTGCGAGGCCGCCTGCGGCAGGGAGTCGATCCCCTGCGCGGCGCGGGTGACGACGTCGATGTCGCTCGCGGCGGCCATTCTGGTCATGACCGCGATCGTCCCTCCGGCGCCAACGACGACGTCGAACTGGCCGGCGTTGGCGTCGGCGACGTCGAACGGCACGATCGTGGCCTTTCCGTCGCTTGCGATCTCCGCGCGATGGAGCAAGGCAGGTCCCTGTGCCTCGTTTGGCGCGAAGTAGAAGAAGTCGCCGTGTCCCAGCGAGGTTCGAAGAAGCAGGCTTCCCTGGAAGCCGAACTTCGCCGGCGAGGAGATCACCTCGTGGAGATCGATCGTGTCGAGGCTCGACGACAGGCGCCAGCTCTCCACTCTGGCCCCCGTGTCCTGCCCGACGAGGAGGAAGCCGTTGCCGACCTGGGAGATGGCATATGCGCGAGGCTTGTCGTCAATCCCGGGAGGAGTCGTCCTGGCGAGCTCGACCGCGCCGAGGCTCATCTTGTGAACGACGATCGTCGGGCACGTGCTGCAGGCGTACCAGGAGAGGTCCGCCACGAGTACGAAGTTGCCGAGGGGTGCCGCGAGCACCGATCTGACCGGGCGCTGTGACGTCGATTTCTCGACGATCGTCGGGCCTGCGACCAGCGTGCCCGAGGTGTCGAGAACGATCATCGAGGCGCCGTTTGTGGCGGGACCCGTGACCACGATCCTGTCCCCCATGGCGATCGCGTCGAACGTGCCGTGCGGCGTGTTCGCGCCGGAGGAGAGCGCGAGCGGAGTCTGCTGGATCGAGCCGTCGGCGGCGACAACGACCTTCATGAGAGCGTCGCCGTGGAGATAGAGCACGAGCCAGCTCGAGCCGGTCCAGAACGCGCGATGGGCGGTGATCGAGATCGAATCGTCGAGATCGTCGCTCTCGAGGAGGATGCCCGACGGGTCGAGGACCTTTCCCTGCGGGTCGAGCCGGGTGGCCCGGAGATTGCCCTGGAAGGGGTTGCGCGCGTCGATCCAGGTCGCGAGGAAGCCGTCGCGCCCCTCCGCGATCGCCGGGCTCAGCTGGTTCCCGGCGGCGGGCGCGAGGTCGAAGTTCGAAATCGGAACGAGGCCTGCTCCCAAAGTCAGCGCAGGCAGCGCGAGAACGAGTGCGAGAAGGAATGAGCGCATGGCAGTCTCGATCTTATGCCCGGTCTATGCAGCGCGGTTGTTACGAAGGGGAATGCCAACGCGTCGCTGCTGCACGGGCGGGCACCGTTCGGGGGAAGGTCTGGTCATCGCATGGAGAGTACGGGAGCGAGTGGCGCTCAGCGAAGGATGACCTGCCGGATGAAACGCTTGTTGACGTAGTAGTTCTCGTCGCCGTCGCGAAGGCAGACGAACAGCTCGTGGCCGTGGTTGAGAACGTCGGAGATGCGTGCCTGCCCGACCGGGCGCGCGATCTCGAACATCCCTTCGACGCGCATTCCGTCGATCATCTCGAGGATGACGTCGGCCTCGGCGGCCGCGTAGGCGACCTCTCCCGGGTATCGCGGCGCGCGGAGCCAGAGCAACTGGTCGCGATTCACCAGCTTCGAGACGCCCCCCGTCTTCATCGGGAAGAAGGCGCGCTGGCTGTTGAGGAACTCGTCAACCGTCTCAAACCCCTCGCGCCGGTGGGAGTAGGGAGAGAGGTAGATCACGGAGACGAGCGGCTCGGACTCGGTCATGGCGACCGTGACTTCCATCTCGACCATCGGGACGCGGAAATCCATGAGGGGATGATACTTGGAATGGCCGGCGCTGCAGTCTTGGAGAGTGCCTGTCCGCGCTGTCGGGAGAGGAAAGGCCGGGCGCGGGCGTGTTCACGATCACGTGGATCGGGAAACGAAAGGCCGGGCGCGGGCCCGGGAGCGTTCACGTTCACGGAGTGCCGCCGATTGGGATTTCGCCGATCGGTCTCGAGCTTCGCACCGAGGCCCGGTTCCCCCGTGAACGCGCCCGAGCCCGGGCCCGCGCCCGGCTTTGCTCCGAAAGCGAGCAGACTCGCTGCCTGGCTCTGCCTCGCTGGTGCACCTCGGGTAGAATCCGCCTGGCCCCCGACCCGGCACGGGCGGGAGAAAGAGAAGAGCATGAAGAACAAGCATCTGATTTCCATCCACGATCTGAGCGCGGCCGAGGTGGCCGAGATTTTCGACGTCGCGGCGAAGATGAAGAAGAGCCCGGCGAAGTACAACACTGCGCTGAAGGGGAAGACCCTCGGCATGATCTTCGAGAAGTCGTCGACCCGCACGCGCGTGTCGTTCGAGGTCGGCATGTTCCAGCTCGGAGGGCACGCGCTCTTCCTGTCGGCGCGCGACATCCAGCTCGGCCGCGGCGAGCCGATCAGCGACACGGCGCAGGTTCTCTCGCGCTACGTCGACGGCATCATGGCGCGCACCTTCGCGCACAAGACGGTCACCGACCTGGCCGAGCACGGCAGCGTGCCGGTCATCAACGGCCTCACCGACCTGCTTCATCCCTGCCAGGGCCTCACCGACTACTTCACCGCGTCGGAGCATCTCGGCCGCCTGAAGGGGCGGAAGCTCGCCTACATCGGCGACGGTAACAACATGGCGCACTCGCTCATGTACTGCGGCGCGAAGGTCGGAATGCACGTCGCCATCGCGACGCCGAAGGGCTACGAGCCTAACGCCGAAGTAGTCGAGCTCGCGAAGGCCGACCACGCGAAGGCGAAGACGACGCTGACGATCACCAACTCGATCGAAGAGGCGGTCGCCGGCGCCGACGTGGTCGAGACCGACGTCTGGGCGTCGATGGGTCAGGAAGGCGAGCAGGAGAAGCGCGTCAAGGACTTCGCCGGCTGGCAGGTCGACGAGACGGTGATGAAGAAGGCAAAGAAGGGCGCGATCTTCATGCACTGCCTCCCCGCGCATCGCGGCGAGGAAGTGGCCGCAGCGGTCTGCGACGGGCCGCAGTCGGTGATCTACGACGAGGCGGAGAATCGCCTCCACGTCCAGAAGGCGATCATGTATCTGCTCATGGGCGGCAGGAAGCGGAAGCACTGACGCATGACGGAGACGAGCGCCGCCGGGCGTCGTCCCGCGAAGGCGGGCACGATCATCATCCTGGTTCTCGGGATGGTCTTCCTGCTCATTCTCGCGGGGCTGTTGTCGCTCGGCGGCCGCCGTCCCGAGCGGGTCGAGGCCCGCTCGAAGTATTACTACGTCATCACGCCGAAGCTCAAGGTGCGCACCGAGGCGCAGGCGAAGGCTCCCGTGCTCGCGACGATCGACCGTGAAGCGAAGGTGGAGATCGTCGAGGAGTCTGGCATCTGGGCGAAGATCAAAACGGCGGACGGCATCGTCGGCTGGGCCGAGCGGAGCTACATCGCAGGGCAGAAGGAGTACGAGCGCCGCATGGCGCGAGCGCGGACGATTCTCAAGCTTCCGGCGCTCGCGGGCTTCGTCACGGAGCGCACGGCGCTCTACGCGGGGCCGGGCTACTTCTACCCGGTCGTGGGGCAGCTCGGATCGCGGGCCGAGGTGAAGGTGTTCACGCGCGACCACGAGTTCTACGCGGTCGACTACGCGGGGACGATCGCCTACGCCGAAGTCGATGCGGTCGACCTCGCGCCGCAGGCTCAGGAAGAGCTCGAAATCCGGCCGCAGGGCTCGCTCGCCGACATCGCGGGGACTCCCGACACGGCGACGGCGGCTCCGACCGACACGGTGCCGGTGGTGCAGGCCCCGATGTCGGGCTGGACGCCGCAGACGGTCGCGCCCGACCCGATCGGGGTCTATCCGGCGGTGCCTCCCGGCGGGACGCAGCCGCAGGTGGTGAGCCGAGTCAATCCGAGCTATCCGCGCGCGGCACGCGATGCGAACATCGAAGGAGTCGTCGTGATCCGCGCGATCGTCCGCAAGGACGGGCGCGTCGACGAGGCGGAGATTCTCCGCGACCTGCCGTGGGGCCTCGGTGAGGCGGCGAAGGAGGCGGTGAAGCAGTGGCGCTTCCTCCCGGCGACCTACAACGGCGAGCCGATCGACGTGTACTACACGGTCACGGTTCGGTTCCGCCTCAGCGGGACGTAGGCGGCGGGCGCGCCAGGCGCGCGAGCGCGTGTGGCGCAGGCACTCCTGCCTGCGCGCGGCGCGAAGCGCCGCTCGTATACGGCGCAATTCATGCGGTGATCCGGTCGCCCCGCTTTGCGGGGCGACGCGCAGGCAGGAGTGCCTGCGCCACATTCCGACCGTTGCAGGAATGTCCGGAGAGTTCTGCTAGCCTGACGATCAAAGGAGAGTCTCGCAGCCATGCCCGTCCGGTACCCGACCACCACCGACCTTCTCGGAGCCCACGTCTCGACGCAGGGAGGGATCGCGACCGCCTACCAACGCGGCGTGACGATCGGCGCGAACTCCCTCGCGCTCTTCTCCAAGAATTCGAACCAGTGGGCGGCAAAGCCGTTAGGCGACGCCGAAGTCGCGGGATTCCGCGCAGCGCGTGCCGAATCGAAGATCGGCCCGGCGATCGCGCACGCGTCGTACCTGATCAACCTCGCGGCGCCGCAGGACGAGCTCTGGCAGAAGTCGATCGACGCGATGGTCGTGGAGCTCGAGCGCGCGGCGCTTCTCGAGCTCGACGCGGTGGTGCTTCATCCCGGAGCGCACGTCGGCGAGGGGATCGAGAAGGGAATCGAGCGCATCGCGCACGCCCTCGACCACGTGCATGCCCGCACGCCGGGGTGCCGCGTTCCGATCCTTCTGGAGACCTCGGCGGGACAGGGCTCGTCGTTAGGCTGCTCGTTCGCGGAGATCGGACGGATGCTCGCCCTCGTCGCGGAGCGCGCGCGGCTCGGCGTCTGCTTCGACACCTGCCACGTCTTCGCGTCGGGATACGACATCCGGACGCGCGACGGCTGGAATGCGACGATCGACGAGATGCTCCAGACCATCCCTCTCGACCGCATCGGTGCGTTCCACCTCAACGACTCGAAACGCGAGCTCGGCTCGCGCGTCGATCGTCACGAGCACATCGGCAAGGGACACATCGGAACCGACGCCTTCGGCTTCCTGCTCAACGACGATCGCTTCGCCGGAATCCCGAAAGTCCTCGAGACGCCGAAACCGACCGAGTTCGACGCGGACATCGAGAACCTGACGATCTTGCGGTCTTTGATCGGGAAGGCGACAGGCGAGAGGCGAGAGGCGATGAGCCGGCTGGAGGGGAGGCCAGAGGCCATAGGCCAGAGGCCAAAGCAGGCGGCGAGTAAGGCAAAGGACGAGAAGACGAAGGGCGGGAAGCAGGCGAAGAAGCCTGCGGTCGGGAAGCCTCCGACGAAGAAGCCGGTAGCGAAGACGAGCGCGGCGAAGAAGGGTGCAGGGAAGAAGCCGCGCCGCGGAGCGGCGAAGGATCGGTAGACCACGGCTTCAGCCCAATGGACTTGAGTTAAGGGGAAGACCCAGAAGTTAGAACGCAGAACGTTGAATTCAGAACCCAGAAACGGCACGTTTGAGCCCATTTCCGGATTCAAACTTCAGCGTTCTAACGTCTAACTTCGGCTTCTCCTCTGTTAACTCAAGACCATTGCGGCTTCAGCCCTGGGTGCTCGCGGCCAACGCTAGTTCGTCGAGTGTTCCTGCACGGTGATCCTGGAAGTCGTCGTCTTGCCGCGCAGGCCACGGTACTTGTCGAGCACCTTGCTCGCGTCGTAGAGCTCGCCTTCGGTCTTTTCCGGATAACCCTTCCAGAGCCTGATGTTCGCGCGAGCCGTGAAGCGCCCTTCGCGCGTGGTGGTCAGGCGTGAGCTCTTCGTCTCGTCGGTGGTCGAGGTGGCCGTGCCGCTCTCCGTCGAGGTCGCCCCGGGGTTGATCCAGGTGTCGGCGTCGGTGCGGAACTTCGTCTCGTTTCCGATGACGAGCTGGTAGACGCTGAAGTGCGTCGCGTTGTGGTCGATCGCCCATCGCGCCGTGTGCACCATCAGGTTTGCTTCGGCCTCCGCGTCCGACCGCACCTCGGTGCTGTCGAACTTCACGGCCCAGCGCCCCTCGCCGACGTCGATCGCCGAATAGCCGGTATCGAATATGTGAAGGCCGGTGGAACAGGCGGCGAGCGCGAGAGTCGCGGTGAGGGCAAGGATTCGGAAGACGGGCTTGGTGGTCATGAGCAGTGCTCCCTGCAGGCGCACAACCGGCCACCCGGGGCCATCAATTCTCGCTCGCCTCGAACGAGAGGAACCATGGCTCGCGGCGGCCGAACCGCGTCTGAAGGGCGACGCCGACGCCGACGAGCGAGGCGAGCATCCAGACGAAGCCGCCGATCACCGGGATCATCCGGATCAATCCGAGGACGAGAAGTCCGAGGACGACCATCGCGAGATCACCCTTGAGGACGCGCCGGCGATCGAGCTCCTCGCGGCTGCGCGCGCCGAAGAGCAGCGTCCCGACGGCGTGAAACACGACCACCATGCCGTAGATCTTGGCGACGACCGCGACCACCGCGAGCGCGATGAGCAGCGGTACGCCGATCATGAACGGGATGAGGTAGCTGAAGACGATCGCCGTCAGGATCACGCTGGTGAAGGCGACCAGGCCGATGACGAGCGAGTGGAGAAGGCCCGCCCTGACCTCGAGCGACGAGTTTCGCAGCGCGCGCGGCGCGGCCAGCACGAACAGGAGCGCCAGCGCGAGCCAGACCAGCAGCATCGAAAGCTTGAACGCGGCGATCAGGAGCGAGAAGCGGCGGTCGAGCGTGTCGAGCAGGTCGTAGTCGTGCGTCACCTTCTGCGCGGCCGATCCGATCCAGAACGGACGGATGACCCGACCGCTGACCTTCGGAATGTCGCGCGCGTCGATCGCGCTGCCGAGCGCGACGAGATCGCCCTCGATCCGTCCCTGCGGCCCGAAGCGGACCGAGCCGCCGATCACCACGACGTCGCCGCGCACCAGCGAGTCGATCTGCACGTCGGCGCCAATGCTCTCGACGCTCGTTCCGACCGGCGACGTGATCCGGAGCGGCTCGCCGACGCTCACGACCGGCGGGCGCGAGCCTGCCACCGCCGCGATCGACAGCGCGACGAGGACGATCGCGATCGCGGTCAGCCTAACGCGGCCGGACATCGTACCCCCTGGTCCTCCGCCGCAGCAGCGCGACGAGGACGACGTTGACCGCGACGAAGGCGGCGAAGATCAGCACGTGCGTGCCGCGCGAGGCGCCTGCGAGGAAGCTCGGGATGGCGCCGATCAGCTTTCCCGAGCCTTCTCCCGGCATGCCGCTCGTCAGCGCGGCGAGAAATCCGGCGAGCGGAGAGACGCCGACCGCCATGAACGCGGCCACGCCGAGAAGCGACACGCCGAGGGCGATCGCGATCGCGGTCGCCCACGAGCGCTGGCGCGCCCCTTCCCACGGCGCGAGCGGAAGCGACGACGGAACGACATCGCGCCGCGACTCGATCGCCGCGGCCTCGAGCCCCGCCGCCGCCTTCCGGCAGGCTTCGCACGTCTCGAGATGCCCGGAATGGGCCTCGGGATCGGCGAGGTAGTCGTCGCAGCCGGTGGGCGTCATAGAGGCTCCACGAAATTCTCGAGTGCGTCCTTGAGCATGTTACGCGCACGGAAGAGTTTGTTTTTCACCGTGCCGAGCGGCATCTTCTTCATCTCGGCGATCTCCTCGTAGGAGAGCTCGCCGAAGTGGCGCATTTGTATCAGTTCACGATAGTCGGCCGGGAGCTTTTCGATCGCGACGTCGATCGCGGCGGAGAGCTCCTTGTTCTTCAGATCGCGATAGGGGGAAACGCCCGGATCGGGGATCTCCCGCTCGCGCCCTTCCTCACCGTCCTCTCCCGGAGTCCGCGTCAGCGAGACTTCGGGGACGCTCTTCTTTCTCAGCGCGTCGATCGCGCTGTTCTGCGCGATCCGGAAGATCCAGGTCGAGAACTGGAACTTCGGATCGTAGCGGTCGAGCGCGAGGTGCACCTTGATGAAGATCTCCTGGGTGAGATCGTGCGCTTCCTCGTACCGGTGGGTGATCCGGTACACGTAGTTGAGGATCCGCTTCTCGTACCTCCGGGCGAGCTGCGTGAACAATTCGCGTTCCCCGGAGAGAATCCTCTCCACAAGCGCGCGATCGTCCAATGTCTCACCCATCGAGAGTTACGGCTCCTGACGTCGAAAGTTTCCGGCGAATGATAACAGGCAGGCGGGAGGCGAGAGGCGAAAGGCGATGAGCAGTCAGGTACGGGGCGAGAGGCGAGAGGCGAGAGGCGAAAAGCGGGCAGGGGGCGATGAGGTGAGAGGGGATGCGACGTGAGGCAAGCGAGGAGCTCACGCGCGTTCGCGTTGCCTGCTCATCGCCTCTCGCCTCATCGCCTCTCGCCTTCGACCGGGCCGCGATAAACTCTCCCCGCGCTATGATCGAGATCTCCCACCTCACCAAACGCTACGGCGATTTCGTCGCGGTTGACGATGTGAGTCTCGTCGCAACGCGGGGAGAGGTGTTCGGGTTTCTCGGGCCGAATGGTGCGGGCAAGACGACGACGATCCGGATCATCGCGGGACTTTCGACTCCGGACGCGGGTAGCGTGCGCGTCAACGGGATCGACGTCATCGCCGATCCCCGGCGCGCGAAGGCGGAGGTCGGCTACGTTCCCGACCGTCCGTTCCTCTACGAGAAGTTGAGCGGCTGGGAGCTGCTCCGCTTCGTCTCCGATCTCTACCGGCGCGACTGGAACGAGTGCCGCCCTCGCGCGGAGCGGCTGCTCCGCTACCTCGGGCTCGACGACTGGGCCGCTGCGCGCATCGAGAACTATTCGCACGGAATGAAACAGAAGATCGTTCTCGTCAGCGCGCTCGTGCACGATCCGCGGACGCTCGTGATCGACGAGCCGATGGTCGGTCTTGACGCGCTCGCGCAGAAGCTGGTCAAGACTCTCCTTCGCGAGCTCGCTGCCGAGGGGAAGGCGATCTTCCTGACGACGCACACGATGTCGGTCGCGGAGGCGGTGTGCGACCGGATCGCGATCATCAACCGCGGGAAGATCGTGGCGCAGGGGACGCCCGACGAGGTGAAGAAGCTGGCGGCGGAGCCCGGCGGCGACCTCGAGAACGTCTTCCTCGAGATCACGACCGCACCGGAGCCGCAGGTCTGACGATGACGACGATCCGTGAGGTGCGCGCGGCCGCACGGGAACGCGCAGCGCGCGAGGGGGTGTCGCCGCGCGACGTCGATCTCCTTCTTTCCGACGCGCTCGGGCGCACGCCCGTATGGCTCCTGGCTCACGACGACGAGCCGATCGGCGACGACGCGGCGCGCGCGTTCGGCGACGCGTTAGGCCGGCGCGTCGCGCGCGAGCCGATCCAGTACATCCGCGGCCGATGCGAGTTCTACAACCGCGAGTTCCTGGTCGACGATCGCGTGCTGATTCCGCGACCGGAGACGGAGCTGCTCGTGGAGAAGGTCGTTCATGCCGCGGGGCGCGGCTCCCGCGTCGTCGACGTCGGTGCGGGGAGCGGCTGCATCGCGATCACGCTCGCCGCCGAGCGCCCCGACCTGCGGGTCGCCGCGGTCGACCTCTCGCCCGCCGCGCTCGCGGTCGCGTCGAGAAACGCGAGACGGCTCGGCGCGCGCGTCGCGTTCGCGGGCTCCGATCTCCTTTCGTCGTGCCGCGGCGTCTTCGACGTCATCGTGTCGAATCCTCCCTACGTCGCTGAGCGCGACCGCGAGCGGCTCCAGCGCGAGGTCGCCGAATGGGAGCCGCACTCCGCGCTCTTCGCGGGGACTGACGGGATGTCGATCATCGAACGGCTGCTTGGCGAGGCGGCGCAATCGCTCGCGCACGGCGGAGTCGTCGCCATGGAGATCGGCTGGGACCAGGGAGAGGCGCTGCGCGTGCTGGCCGCCGCCGGAGGCTGGCAACTCGAGCTCCATCCCGATCTCGCCGGAATCCCGCGGATCGCGATGCTGAGACGGATGTAAAGCAGAGGGGAGCAGGCTCGATGACGAGTGAGCGCAGCAGGATGCTTTCGGGCGAGCTCTACCTGGCGTGCGACCCGGAGCTTACGGAGCTTCGAAGGCTCGCCCGAGTGCGCCTGCAGCGGTACAACGCGAACTTGACTCTCGCTCACGCAGACTTGTGACGGGTTTGCTCGTCCGCGGCGCCCGACTTTGACATAGTGATGCTTTCACTACGGGTGGCGGAGATGGCTGTGACGAAGACAGAAGGGCATCTGGCGAAGAAGATCCGCGCGCGGATCACCGTGTCCCCGACCAAGCCCGCGATGGGCTTCGAGTCGGGTGGCAAGTGGCGGAGCATCACGTACCGGGAGCTCGGCGAGCGGATCGACGCGGTGGCGTCGTGGCTCATCGACGAAGGCGTGGAGCGGGGCGATCGCGTCGCGATCTTCGCCGCGAACTCCCCTTCGTGGTCGATCGCCGACCTCGCGATCATGAGCATCGGCGCGATCAGCGTGCCGATTTACGCGACGAACACCGCGGAGCAGGCTCTCCACATTCTCCGTGACGCGGGAGCGACGGTCGCGTTCGTCGGAGACGCCGATCAGCGTGACAAGATCCTGCCGCTCCACGCCGAAAAGGCCGTGCGCAGGATCGCCGTCTTCGATCCGCACGCCGCGCTTGCCGCGGAAGGCATTCACGCCTTCGACGAACTCCTCGCCCACGGGCTGAGCCCACTTCTTGTCGGGCGGATGGCCGCAACGGACGAGAACGACCTCGCAGCGTTCATCTACACGTCGGGGACGACCGGAGAGCCGAAGGGCGTGATGTTGACGCACCTGAACGTTTCGAGTCAGTTCGAGACGCTCGACAGGAAGTTCGACGTCGGCGAGAGCGACCGTTCGCTCTGCTTTCTTCCGCTGAGCCACTCCTACGAGCACTGCTGGACGCTTTACGTCCTGGCACAGGGAGCGGAGAACGTCTACCTCGAAGATCCGAAGCGGGTCGCCGAGGTGCTGAAGCAGGTAAGGCCGACCTGCATGGTGAGCGTGCCGCGTCTCTACGAGAAGATCTATTCCACGGCACGTCACCGGCTCAGCCAGGCCTCCGAGCGCAAGCGCGCGCTCTTCGAATGGGCGCTGGGCGTCGGCCGCGAGGTCGGCTACCGCAAAGTGCGCAAGGAGAAGATCGGCGCGCTCCTCGCCGCGAAGCACGCGGTGGCCGACAAGCTCGTCCTCGGCAAGGTGCGCGATCTCGTCGGCGGCCCGAAGAACTTCTTCTCGGCGGGAGGCGCCGCGCTGTCGAAGGAAATCGAGGAGTTCTTCTTCTCGACCGGGCTCCTCGTCTGCCAGGGATACGGACTGACGGAGACGGCCCCGATGCTCACCTGCAACGCGCCGGGCGACTTCAAGTTCGGCACGGTCGGCAAGCCGATCGTTGGGGTCGAAATCAGAATCGCCTCCGACGGCGAGATCCTGGCTCGTGGGCCTAACCTGATGCAGGGTTACTACGGAATGCAGGAAGCGACGGCCGAGGCGATCGTCGACGGCTGGTTCCACACCGGCGACATCGGCTCGTTCGACGAGGACGGCTTCCTCCGCATCACCGACCGGAAGAAGGATCTGATCATCACCTCGGGAGGGAAGAACATCGCTCCCAGCAGGATCGAGTCGATCATCGGAGCCGACTACTACATCGACCAGATCGCCGCCGTCGGCGAGGGGCGGAATTACATCTCGGCGCTCATCGTCCCGCAGTTCGAGGCGCTGGAGGAGTGGGCGAAAGAGCACGGGGTCTCGTCCGACTCGCTGAAGAGCATGGTGAAGGACCCGCGGGTGATCGCCTTCTTTGCCGAGCGGATCGAGAAGCAGCAGACGGAGCTCGCGCAGTACGAGAAGATCAAGAAGTTCACGCTGCTCTCCGACCGTTTCAGCCAGATCGGCGGCGAGATCACGCCGACGCTCAAGAACATCCGCAAGACCATCGCCCAGAAGTACCAGAGCATCATCGATTCGATGTATGCGGACGACAAGGACAAGCCGAAGTGATTTCGGATTTGGGATTTCGGATTGAACGGCAACGGGCGATTGGTAGCTTCGCGACTCGGCCGTCTGACAACTAACAGCTAACAACGCCCCTCGACTCAGGACTCAGCACTCAGTACTAGAATCTGCCCATGTCCGAGCCGAACTGTCTCTTTTGCAAGATCGCCGGCGGGGTGATTCCCGCGAAGATCGTTCACCAGGACGAGCACGTCGTGGCGTTCGAGGACATCAATCCGCAGGCGCCGACGCACCTGCTCGTGATTCCGCGCGCGCACGTCGCGAGTCTCGACGCGCTCGCCGACGGCGACCATGAGATGGCGGGTCGCGTGATGCACCGGGCGGCGGAGATCGCCCGCGCGCGCGGACTCATGCCCGATGGCTACCGCGTCGTCTTCAATTGCGGCCCGGGTGCGGGACAGACGGTGTATCACATCCACGCGCACCTGCTCGGCGGCCGCGGCTTCGGCTGGCCCCCGGGATAGCGCTCTCAGGAGCGCTTCACGAGGATTCCGAGCTCGCGGATCTGGTAGGCGAGCGCCTGGCGCGAGAGCCCGAGCTCCTTCGCGGCCCGGCTCTGGTTTCCTCCCGTGTCGGAGAGCGTCCGCTCGATGAGCTCGCGCCGGAACCTGTTGAGCTCCTCGTTGAACGTCCCTCTCTTCGGCCGCCTGACAGCGCCGTCACGGAGCCTCGCCGGAAGGTGATCGACGGTGACGACGGCTGCCTCGCCCGCGAGCGCGTGTGCGGTGCGGATCGCGTTCTGAAGCTCGCGCACGTTTCCGGGCCAGTCGTGCGAGAGGAGCAGGTCCTCGACCTCTTCGGCGAGGCGTCCCGCGCCGCCGCCGTGCAACTCGCGCTCGCGCTCGAGGAAGTGCCCGGCGAGCAGGAGGATGTCGCCGCCCCGCTCGCGCAGCGGAGGCACCGGGATCTCGATCACGCGGATGCGGTAGTAGAGATCGTCGCGGAAGGTGCCGGAGTCGACCGCCTCGTCGAGGCGCCGGTTCGTGGCGGCGATCACCCGGACGTCGGCCTTCCGTGTAGCGGTGTCGCCGACGCGCCGGAATTCTCCTTCCTGGAGGAAGCGGAGGAGCTTTGCCTGCGCCGGTGGCGCCATCTCGCCGATCTCGTCGAGGAAGAGCGTCCCTCCCGCGGTCGCCTCGATGAGCCCCTCGCGGTCGCGGTCGGCGCCGGTGAAGGCGCCGCGCACGGCGCCGAAGAGCTCGCTCTCGACGAGGTTCTCCGGAAGCGCCGCGCAGTTGACGGCGGTGAAGGGGCGATTGCGCCGCGACGAACGATCGTGGACCGCGCGCGCGACGAGCTCCTTGCCGGTTCCCGACTCTCCCTCGATGCACACCGGCACGTCGCGGCTCGCCGCCGTGCCGACGAGCGCGAGCGTCGCGCGGATCGCGGGCGAGTTGCCGACGATGCCTCCCGCTCCGGAGTCGCGAGGCCGGGCCGGCGCATTCTCTTCTGCGGCGGCAAGCCTCCGCAGGTTTGCGAGCTCGTGCCGGTCGCGGAACGTCAAGGCGAGAGCGCGCTGGGATTCGGGCGACCACGACGAGAGCCCTTCGACGTGGAGGATCGACGCCGTGCCGGCCGCGATCCAATCGTCGGGCTGCCGCGCAGCGATCGCGTCGAGCGCGTCCGCGTCGAGCGGAGGCTGTTCGGAACCGACCTCGCTCCATCGGCCCAACCGGTTTCGCGTCGCAAAGCGCCAACGGACGTCGCCTAACGCGGTCTCGGTGAACGGCAGCTCGGCCTTCACCGCGAGGCGGAGGATCTCGAGCTCCTTCGACGATGCGGGCGGCGCGGATCGAGGCGCGATCGTGATCTCGCCGACCTCGAGCTCGCGGGAGAGGGCGGCGATCGTCTCGTCGAGCCCTTCGCCGAGCCGCCGCTCGTGGAGCGCCAGAGAGGAGCGGAGCAGCATCAGCCGGTCCGACGGACTCTCCGCGACGGGAGGATCGAGGGCGCGCCCGCGCAGCCGCTCGATCTCCCAGAGCGCGAGCTCGCGGATGAAGCGACGGCGGAAGCCGTGCGGATTGGAGCGTGACGTGCGGGCGACGGAGAGCAGATGACGGTCGGTGAGCTCGACGCACTGCGATTCGCCGGAGCTTCGCGGCGACGCGAGAGTGCCGCGCAGCCACGCGACCTCGTCGAGAATGACGGCGACCGCTTCGCGCATCTCGGGCGAGACGGGCCCCTGCAGCAGCGGAGCCGCGTGGCGATCGGCGCTCTCGAGCCGGAGCCTGCAGAGGTCGAGCTGGGCGGTGAGGAGATCGATCTCCCGCGCTCGTCGCGAGTCCTCCCGCTCGAGATAGAAGCGGCGCAACCGCTCGATTTTCTGAATCGCCTGCGACCACTGGCCCGCATCGGCACAGAGAAAGGCGAGCGTGAAGAGAATGCCGGCGGCGGCGCGGTCGCCCTGCGTCTCCTCCACGACGAGGAGAGCTTCGCGCGCCTGGTGACGCGCGGCGTCCCAGTCGCCCGAGAGGAAGAGCGCGTAGACGAGATCGAGCTCGGCGTCGATGCGGTCGGGCACGCATGTCGCCGCCCGCGTAGCCTCGCGCGCATGCTCCGCCGCCTCGGCGTGCCTCCCCGCGCCTTCGTCGACGTACGACGCGAGGCGCGCGGCCAGGTAAGGCTCGGCCGAGATCGCGTCCGTGTCGGCTCCGTCCGTGCCGCGGTCGAGCGCATCGATGGCGCGCTCGTAGGCGAGCATCGCCCGTTCGCGAGGCGTCGAGGCCATCGCGTCGCAGCGCGAGAAGAACGCCGCGGCGTGTTCGTGGCGCCCGCGCAGCCGCTCGAGCTCTCCGGCGAGCAGGACTGCATCGAATCCCGGCTTCTCGATCGTCTCGAGGTGTGCGACGGCGGCCGCGTAGTGGCCGAGCCTTCGCTCGATCCGGGCGAGCGCGATCGCTCCGTCGGGCGATGCCGCGGCCCCGGCGTAGGGACGCGCGTCGCGGTAACGGCCGCAGCGGATCAGCGCCTCCGCCAGAAGAGCGCATGCCCCCGGCGCGCGGGACAGCGACTCGGCGCCGAATTCGCCTAACGCCGCGATCACGTCTCCGGCTTCGATCCCTGTGATTGGAATCGAGGTGAGGTCGGCCTCCTCCGGCGCGCCTGCGGCGATGAGCAGCGTCGCGCGCCGGAGCGGATCGGTGTCGGCCACCTCCGCCGCGATCCGTGCGAGCGACGACCGAGAGCCGTCGGGCAGGAGCGCGACGAGGCGCCGCCGCGTCTCCTCGCTCTCGAACAGCAGGCGTCCCTTTGCGATCGAGCAGACTGCGTCACGGACGAGCGACTCGACCGGAAGTGAGGCGCCGACCCGTGTGAGAAGCGCCTCGACGCTCGCGAGGGGAGGCGCGGAGCCCAGGAGGGCGATCGCTGCGAGATACGACCGCGCCGGCTCGGTCAGGCGGCCGGTGGCCGGCGCGCCCGACAGCTCGGGGACGATTCCGTCGTCGAGGAAAGCGGAGTAGGCCCGGTCGTTCGATACGAGCGACTCGATCGCGGCCGCGGCGGATCCGTCAGCGGTGCGCGAAATGCGGTCGGCGAGCGCGGAAAAGTCGCGCGTGCGCGCCGCGACGACGAAGCTCGCCGTCGGTGCGGCGGCGAGCGGCTCGAGGCTCGAGGCCGCCGACTCCGCGAGCGCCTCCGGAATCAGCCAGGCGATCGGCTCGCCCGAGTCGAGGAGCAGCCGGACCACCCGCTTCGACGCGGGGTCGAAGGCGTCCCACGACGCGACCGCGACGATCGTGTGCCTCTCGCGGAGCGTCGCGAGCGCCGCCTCGGCCGCCGCGCTCTCGCTTCCGTGCGCGGCGCGGGCGGGGAGAATTCCGCCTAACGCCGACATCGGCTGGAGCGGCGAGCCGAGCGCGCCGTCGAGCGTGACCACGCGGGGAGCCGCGCTGCCGCGCAGAGCCGCGTAGCGTTGAAGGCTCGCGATCGCGCCCGGCTCGCCGGAGACGACCACGGCGGGCGACGACGCGAGCCGGTCGAGATGCGCGGCGCCCGGAGCTTCGACCGATCCCCACGCGGCGCGGGAGAACCAGCTCCGCTCGGCCGAGGTCGAACGGAGCCGCCGGTGGATCTCGACGTAGACCGCCTCGGGTCGCGCCCAGCTCTGGCCGAGCGTATCGAGAGAGGGGGCGCCGAGTCGCGCGGCAATCGACTCGAGCATGACGATCGGCAGTGCGTCGTCGGCCGCGCGGAGCGCCTGCGATGCGACGCGAAGCAGGCGCATGTCGCGACCTCTCCGCTGCACGACGCTCCACTCCGAGGGATCGAACGAGGCGATGCAGATGCCCGCGAAGCGGGCGAAGGCGAGAAAGCCGGCGAGCTGTCCGGTCAGCGAGAGGGCGTCGCGCTCACCGAGCCTGCCGATCGACGAGAGCGGCATCGCCTCGTCGCGCTCGTCGTCGCGGCAAGGGAGCCAGGGCATCGCCGTGTGGCGCGTCGTCGCCACGAGCGATGCGGGCCAGTCGAAGTTTCCTGACGACGCTGCGACTGGCTCGCCGCGCCGCCCGGCCGATTTGCGCATCGCCATGCGCGACTCCTTTCGATCACCCGGGAGGCGCTGATTCTATACGTTCAGGCGCTCCCCGTCCGCCGGGACCGGATCGTCACGTTGCGAAATGCGGATAAGCGGATAAGCTTTGGAGACCGGTCGGCGGCCGGCAGACCAAATGCTCTCGAGGCCCCGCGAGCGGAGGAGATGTTCATGGCACGCAAGCAATCAGGACTCGGGTTCGTTCGGCTCGTCGCAATCGCGCTTTTTGCCGTTCTTACTCTCGTAGGCTCACAGCCGCTGTTCGCGAAACAGAAGCTGAGCCTCGCGTTCACCGGCAAGAGCCGGGCGGAGGTCGACAAGACCTTCGCGGGAATGATCGCGCACCTCCAGTCCTCGCCCAATTTCGAATTCGAGATCTCGTCCTATCCCACGTATGAGGAGTCGTACGCGGCCCTGAAGGCGAAGAAGGTCGACCTCGTCGTGATCGGCGCGGTCCTCTACGTCGAGGTGCATCACGAGAGCGGAGCTGTCCCGATCGTCGCCGAAGGGAGCGCCGTCCGTTCGATGATCGTCGTGACGAAAGACTCGCCGATCAAGTCGGTCAAGGAGCTCAAGGGCAAGTCGTTCGCCTTCGGTTACGACGGCTCGACGTCGACGCACCTGATCCCGTTGCTCCTGATGTCGAAAGGCCTCGTGAAGCAGGCCGACCTTGGAAAGACGCAGTTCGTCGGCGCGGACCAGGAGAAGATCATCGCGAAGCTGCTCTCGGGCGACGTCGATGCCTGTGGCGTCGTCGAGAACGTCTTCGACAAGTACAAGGCCAAGGTCCGCGCGCTCGACACGTCCGACCCGTTCCCCGGAGGTCCGCTGGTCGCCCGCAAGGAGATGCCCGCGGCGACGATCGAGGCGCTCCGGAAGCTCTTCACGTCGTACAAGCCGATACCGGGCGAGCGTTTCAGCAAGGGTGCGACCGTCGTGAAGGACACCGACTTCAACCAGGTCCGGTTCCTCTGCAAAGTCGTCCTCGGAAAGAACTTCGTGTAGCGCAGACGCCGCTTCGCAGAATTGAATTGAAACGGGCTCGCGTGACCGCGAGCCCGTCTTGCGTGCGACGTGAGCATGTAGCCAAGGCCTCTGGCCTTGGCCCCCCGTGCGACATGCGCAACTCGCACGATTCGCCAAGGCGAGACGCCTTGGCTACAGGCCAGCACTGCGCGACTCTCCGTGTGATGCCGCTACTCGGTCCGGAGCAGCGTGTCGTTCGTGCCGTTGTCGGTCGCTGTGACGTACGGGATGATCGTGCCGGCGCCATCGACGACCTCGACCTTCACCGAGACGCCGTGGAGGTCGCCAAACTCGATCTCGCGCGAGTCTCCGACGATCTGCCTGACGATGCCGTTGAGCGCGAGGTAACCGTTAGGCGGCACGACGTAGTCCTTCGTCGCGTTGGCGCCGCCCGCAGCGAGCTGCGTTCCGGTCGCGAAGTAAACCGAGACCCGCGCGGTGGCCTGCTGCCCCGAGACTTCGATCAGGCCGACGTTCGTCCGGAACGTCGCCCCCTGCTTCGACGACACGGTGGCAGTCGTCGAGTCGTCGAGCCCGCCAAACGTGCGCGCCTCGCCGAGCTTGAGCCCGATCGAAGGAGGAACGGTTGCCACGCCGGTGCCAAAGGTCGCGGGGTTCCCCGTCGTCTTCGTGTAGGTGCGGCTCGTGACGACGAACGTGCTGGTCACCGGCTCGACCGAGATCCACCCGACCGAAGTGCCGGCGAGCTTGAAGAACGACGGGGCGACGTCCTCGAGCGTCGAGGACTGGTTAGGTCCCAGGTTCACGGACGCCGCGATCGGCGAGGCTCCCGACGGGAAATAGGTGAGCTTGAGCTCTCCCTGGCCGAAGCCGGTGTTGGTGATCGAGAGGTCGGTGCGGAAATTCGAGTTATTCGCGCCCGCCACCGCTCCGGCGACCGGGACGATCGAGCGGGTGGAACCCGAAAGCTGGAACTGACGGCTCCAGTCGGCCACGGCCCAGGTATCGCCGCTCGCCTCGTCGACCGGCGTCGCGTAGGCGACGAGCTTGCCGCTGGTAGGCGTGACGACGGCCGAAACCGCCCCGGCGGGCACGACGGAGAAGAGTGATCCGAGGGCGAACGGCGCGATGCCCGGGGTGGTGACCGAACCGATTTTCGATCCTCCGGCGTCGTAGAAGTCGATCAGTGCGACCGCCGGACCCGTGCCGCTCATCTCCTGGAGGTAAATGTTCGTGTGCGCGCTCGCGTCCTGCCGCAGGCCGCTGATGACGAGCTTCTGCCCCGGCGTCACCGCCCGGTCGGTGCGGAACGCGGGGATGGCCGTGCCGTACGTTCCCAACGGGTTCGACTTGTTGAAGACGTTCGCGGCCATCGAGAGGCTGCCGAGGCTCTTGGTCCGCACCTGGATCGTGCCGACCTGGCCTGTCTCGCCGAAGTAGCCGGTGACGACGTCGGCAAGGTTGATCGCCTGGGTGGGAGCAACCGTCGTGGTCGGGCCTGCTTTGGACGCGGAGGACGACGAATAGTAGAGCTTCATGTCGCCGACGCTCGAGCCGAGCAGGCCGTTGACGATCGAGAGATCGGAGACGAACTCGCCGACGCTCCCGACGACGTGTCCCATGCCGGGCATCATCACGGCGACCTCGCCCTGCGCGAGCGGCGGAACCGCGCCGGTGGTGGTCGATGGCTGACTCGTGTCGGTCACGATGACCCCCGCGAGCGAGGTGGGTGGCGTGTCCATCGTCGATCTTGCCGCACCGCTGCCGGCGCCTAACAGGTAGGCGAGCGAGAGCGATCCGGAGACGCCGGGAAGCTCGCTGTTGGTGCGCAGCTCGCGCCGGCAGATGAACCCGACGGTCGCGGTGCCGCCCGGAGCGATCGCGACTGACTCGTCCACGGGGACGAGCCACTGCGAGTCGGAGATGACGAGGCCCTTGATCGTGGCTGTCCCCGTGTTGGAGAAGGTCACCGATCCGCGAGGATTCGTGCCGGCCGCGCCGCTCACGTCGACCCGCTGGCTGAGCACGCGAAGCCGCGCCTCTCCCGAAGGAGGGTTCGCCGCGAGCAGCCGGATCGGAACCGTGTAGACCAGTTGGCCGTTCAGGCTGACGAGCGCTTCGCCCTTGTAGAAGCCCTCCGAACGCGAGCCGGCGAGGAGCCTGACGCGTTCGCGCGTCCCCGGGGCGATCGTGAACGAAGTCGGGTTCATCACGAAGAAATCGCCGTTCTGGCTGATCTGTACATTCCCCGGGAGGTTGCCCACGTTCGTGACGTAGAAATCGTCGGCTGCCCCTCCCGTGCCGATTTTCTGGAACAGGCCTCGAGGCAGGCCGCTCAGGACGATCGCCGCGCCGAACCGGCGGGCTCCAGGCAGCGTGAAGATGTCGACGTAGAAGTAGTCGTTCTGGCCCGGGTAGTACTCGAGAAGGGCGACGGTCAGGTAGAACGCTCCCTGCGACGGCGGATCGAGCGGCCGCGCGCCGGTCGACAGATTGAGGCGAGTCTCGCCCGCCTGGAGCGTGAACGGCAGGTTGGCGGTCGCGATGACGCGTGCGTCGATCGAGTCGCCGTAGACGGGAGCGATCGGCGTCGCCCAGAGCTCGAGACGGAGCGCCTCGGTCGGCTGGTTCCGATGGCTCGTCAACGTTCCGATCGTCATCGTCGCAGTCGCCGGCGTGAGATCGATCGACACTCCGCGCATGAATAGCTGACTCTCGGTTCCCTCCGCGCTCGAAACGACTGCGGCTTCCGGCGTTGTTCGTGCTGGTAGCCTGATGAGGTCGGCGGCGAAGGCAGGGGTGATCGAAGACAGCGATAACGCGGCAATCAGCGCGAGCGATCTCATCAATTTCTCCAGACCGAAGTTGTGCCAGCGTTCAGACGACAATCGGGGGCTGAGCGTTGACATTTGATCAAGGGGCGCTCGTCGCATATAACTCGGCCCGCATGACCGGTATTGCCATCCAGCCGCTCGAAGGTTACCTCGCCGAAAAGCGCGCGCTCGTCGATCGCGCGCTCGACGACTTCCTCCCTCCGGCCGACACTCCGCCTGCCGTCATTCACGAAGCGATGCGCTACACGGTGATGGCGGGAGGCAAGCGAATCCGCCCGATTCTCGCGATCGCCGCCTCCGAAGCGTGCGGCGGACCGGTCGAGCCGCTCCTTCGCCACTTCGCCGCGCTCGAGCTCATCCACACCTACTCGCTCGTTCACGACGACCTCCCCGCGCTCGACAACGACGACCTCCGCCGCGGCCGGAAGACCGCGCACGTCGTCTTCGGAGAAGCATTCGCGATCCTCGCGGGAGACGCGCTTCTGACGGAAGCCTTCTCGTGGCTCGCCACCGCGGTGCCGCTCGACCCCCGGAGACAGCTGCTTGCGATGAAGACGGTCGCCGTCGCCGTCGACTCGAAGGGAATGATCGGCGGGCAGGTCGCCGACATCGAGTCGGAGCGGTCGCAGGGAGGCTCCGGCGATCGCGCTGCGCTCGAGCTGCGGCTCGACTTCATCCACCACAACAAAACCGGCAGGCTTCTGACCGCGTCCGTGCTCCTCGGCGGGATTCTCGGGGGAGGAAGCGACGCGCAGCTCGAAGCCTTGCGGGAGTACGGAGAGGCGGCCGGGCTCGCGTTCCAGATCGTCGACGACCTGCTCGACCTCGAGGAGACGGCCGAGACTCTGGGCAAGACGGCGGGGAAAGACGTCGCTCAGGGGAAGCTGACCTACCCCTCGCTTTACGGCGTCGAGTCGGCGCGAGCGAGGGTTGCCGGGCTGCTGGACACGGCCCACGCCGCGGCTTCGCGGGTCAGCTCGGCTCCGAGCCAGCTCGGTGCGATCGCGGAGTTCATCTGCCGTCGCCGGTCATGAAATTTGAAGCCGACCCTCGATCTCTGTGAGAATAGGCCGTTCCGGCGGGGAGGGACCGTCCGGACCGCTCCCGGGGAATCTTTGCTCGGGCGGCTCCGCTTGTGGTGCGCACCTGGAACCCCCACGGCAGAAAGTACTGATGAGCAAGCTACTTGATACGATCGATTCACCCCATGACCTGAGGAAGCTCGACCGCGCGAAACTGCCGCTCGTCGCGCAGGAAATCCGCGACCGGATCATCGAAGTCGTGTCGCAGCTCGGGGGGCACTTCGGCGGAAACCTCGGTGTCGTCGAGCTCACGCTCGCGCTTCATTACGTTTTCCAGACGCCGCGCGACCAGATCGTGTGGGACACCGGGCACCAGAGTTATCCCCATAAACTGATCACTGGACGCCGCGACCAGTTCCACACGATCCGGCAGGCCGACGGAATCTCGGGATTCTGCAAGCGCGAAGAATCGGTCTACGACGTCTTCAACGCCGGCCATGCGTCGACGGCGATCTCGGCGGCCCTCGGCATCGCGGTGGGACGCGACTTCCGAAAGGAGAACTACGATGTCGTCGCGATCTTCGGTGACGGCGCGCTATCGGGCGGCCTGTCGCTCGAGGGGCTCAACCAGGTCGGCCACCTGAAACGGAAGATGCTCCTCGTCCTGAACGACAACGACATGTCGATCTCGACGAACGTGGGCGCGATCTCCGGCTACCTCAATCAGATCATCAAGGGACAGCGCTACAACAAGCTGAAGGATCTCGCGAAGGGAGTCATGGAGCGGATCCCGGTCGTCGGCGGGCGCATCCACGAGATCGCGAGCGACGTCGAGGAGACCTTCAAGCACCTGGTCGTTCCCGGCACGCTCTTCGAAGAGCTCGGCGTCCGCTATCTCGGGCCGTTCGACGGCCACGACCTCGACCTGCTGATCGAGACGTTCGAGAAGACGAAGTCGTACGACGGGCCGGTTCTCGTTCACGTCATCACGAAGAAGGGGAAGGGCTACACCCCGGCGGAGAACAAGCCGATCTGGTCGCACGGCGTCACGCCGTTCGACATCGCGTCGGGCGAGGTGAAGAAGTCGTCGAAGCCGGCGCCGCCGAAGTACCAGGACGTCTTCGCGAAAGCGCTCGTCGAGCTGGCGACGAAGGACGAGAAGATCATCGCCGTCACCGCCGCCATGCCCGAAGGGACGAGCATCGACAAGTTCGGCAAGGCGTTCCCCGACCGGATGTTCGACGTCGGAATCGCCGAGGAGCACGCGATCACCTTCTCCGGCGGCATGGCGACCCAGGGGATGAAGCCGTGCGCCGCGATTTACTCGACGTTCCTCCAGCGGGCGTTCGACCAGGTGTTCCACGACGTGACGATCATGGACCTGCCGGTCGTCTTCGCGCTCGACCGCGCCGGTATCGCGGGTGCAGACGGGCCGACGCATCACGGCATCTACGACATGGCGTACCTGCGCCTGTTCCCTAACATGATCTGCATGGCGCCGAAGGACGAGAACGAGCTGCAGCACATGGTTCTCACGGCCTTCGAGACGGGTCACCCGAGCTCGCTCCGCTATCCGCGCGGCGAGGGCTTCGGCGTCGCGATGGATGCGGAGCTGAAGGCGATTCCGGTCGGCCGCGGCGAAGTGCTCCGCGAGGGGCGCGACAACGTCGCGATCTTCGCGATCGGCGTCGAGGCGTGGCCCGCGTTCGAGGCCGCGACGCAGCTCGCGAAGGAAGGCATCGACGCTACGGTCGTCAACGCGCGGTTCATCAAGCCGATCGACGAGGAGCTGGTGCTCCGCTTCTGCCGGCCCGGCGCGAAGGTGATCACGGTCGAGGAAGGCTCGATCGCGGGAGGCTTCGGCGCGGCGGTGATGGAGAAGGTCGCGGAGCTCGGCCTCGGCGGGATCGACTTCCACAACATCGGCATCCCGGACGTCTACGTTCATCACGGCAGCCAGGACGTTCTGCGAGCGCAGTTCGACCTCCACGCGGAGGGTATTGCGGCGCGCGTGAAGCAGTTCGTGAGAGGCGCGACGAAGATGCCGCTCGTGGCGTCGTAAGCCGAACAGCGGGAGCGAGACCGCCTTGCTTGTAGCCAAGGCGTCTCGCCTTGGCACGTCAGCGTCGAGCGATCTGCGTGCGTAAGGACCGCAAAGGCGAGACGCCTTTGCTACGAGGGCGGACGTGCGAACCATCGAGCGCCGGCCTTCAGGCCGGCGCTTTCTTCATGCGCCCGGAGTGGGACGGACGACGAGGTGAAGAAACAACGACTCGATCTCGCGCTCGTCGAGCGCGGACTCGCGGCGACACGCGCGAAGGCGCAGTCGCTCGTGATGGCGCGACGGGTGACGGTCAACGGAACCCCGGTCGACAAGGCGGGGAGTGCCGTCGCGGACGACGATCTGCTCGTCGTCGTCGAGCTCGAGCACCCATGGGTCGGTCGCGGCGGGATGAAGCTCGCGGGCGCGCTCGGGAAGTTCGAGATCTCTCCTGCCGGGCTCGTCTGCGCCGACATCGGCGCCTCGACGGGCGGCTTCACCGACGTGCTGTTGCAGAACGGTGCGCGGAAGGTCTACGCGATCGACGTCGGCTACGGCCAGCTCGACGCGAAGCTGCGCGGCGACGAGCGCGTCGTGAACCGCGAGAAGTGCAACGCGCGCTATCTCGATGCGTCCGACTTCGAGGAGAGCGTCGAGCTCGTCTCGATCGACGTCTCGTTCATTTCACTGAAGCTCATCCTTCCCGCCGTGCTGGAGTTCATCGCACCCGGCGGCCGCGTCGTCGCGCTGATCAAACCTCAGTTCGAAGTGGGCAAGGGCGACGTCGGCAAGGGAGGCATCGTTCGCGACGAAGCGATTCGTGCCGCCGCGGTCGACGGTGTCGTCGAGTTCGCGAAGGAGCTCAGATTCGCGGTCGAGGGACTCATCGAATCGCCGATCAAGGGTGCCGAGGGGAATGTCGAGTATCTCGTCAACCTGATTGCGCCGGAAGGCGAGAGGCGAGAGGCGACAGGCGAGGAGTAGGCGGAGTAGGCCGATGTGGCGCAGGCACTCCTGCCTGCGCGCGGCGCAAAGCGCCGCCGCTGTGAAGCAGATCGGAGATCGGGAACGATGGTCGCCTTCGGCGACGCGCAGGCAGGAGTGCCTGCGCCACATGGGGCCTACGTCGTCGTACTCGCCGCTCTCTGGCCGAGGGCGCGGTAGCCGATGTCGGTGCGGTAGCGCGCTCCCTGGAAGCGGACGTGCCCGATGTTCGCGTAGATTTTCGCGAGGGCGTCGGTAAGGGTCGCGGCTCGCGCGCAGACGTTCACGACGCGGCCGCCGGTGGTGTAGAGCTTTCCGTCCTTCTTCGCGGTGCCCGCATGGAAGACGACGACCGCCTCGTCGTCGATCGGGTCGACGACGATCTCGTGACCCTTGGAGCCGCCTAACGGGTAATCCTTCGTCGTCACCACCACGCAGGCGGAGGCTTCCTTCTTCCAGGTCAGCTTCGTCTCGCCGAGGTTCTTCCGGGCCACGCGCATCAGGACTTCGGCGAGGTCGTCCTCGAGGCGGAGGATCTGCGACTGCGTTTCGGGGTCGCCGAAGCGGCAGTTGTACTCGAGAACCTTCGGCCCGTCGGGGGTGAGCATCAAGCCGACGAAGAGGCAGCCTGTGTAGGTGCGCCCCTCGTCCGCCATCCCCTGCACGGTCGGGATGACGATCTTCTTCATGATTTCGCCGGCAGCCTCGGCGGGGAGCACCACGGCGGGCGAGTGCGAGCCCATGCCGCCGCTGTTAGGCCCCTCGTCGCCGTCGAACGCCTTCTTGTAGTCCTTTGCCGGCGCGAACGGGACGACCTTCTTTCCGTCGGTCAGCGCCATCACGGAGACTTCCTCGCCCGTGAGGCACTCCTCGACGAGAACGCGGCTTCCTGCGGTTCCGAACCTGCGGCTCTCGAAGATCTCCGTCAGCGTCGCGATCGCTTCCTCGCGCGTAGCGGGAAGAACGACGCCTTTGCCGCCCGCGAGACCGTCCGCCTTGATGACGCAGGGAATGCCGCGCGCATCGACGGCCGCCATCGCCTCGTCGAACGACCCGCAGACCGTCGCGTCGGCGGTCGGGATCCCGTACTTCTTCATGAACTCCTTGGAGAACACCTTCGATGCTTCGATCTCGGCTGCGAGCCGGGTCGGTCCGAAGATGTGGAGGCCCCGCTTCTGAAACTCGTCGACGATGCCGAGGGTGAGGGGGACTTCGGGGCCGACGACGGTGAGATCCATCCGGAGCGACTCGGCGAAGTCAGCGAGCTCGATGATGTCGGTCGACTCGATCGGAACGCAGGTCGCGATCGACGCAATACCTCCGTTGCCGGGGGCCGCATACAGCTCCTTGACCTGCGGAGACTGCTTCAGCTTCCAGCAGATCGCGTGCTCGCGCCCTCCCTGACCGACGACCAGTACCCGCATTCGTTCCTCTGAGGAAGCAGTTTAGCCGATTTTATGGCCTCCCCGGCGCCCGGCGCAACGGTTGGGGAGCGCAGGGGCCTGGCGGCAGCGTGCCAAGTTGCCCCCTGGACGCGTATAACATAGACGGACCGGCTCCGCCCCCCGTATCAGGTGCGATGCTGGCCCGATTGCGCCTGATGAGACCCGACTCTGCCGAACCGCAGGATGACCGACAGCTCGTGGAAGCGAGCCGCGCCGGCGATTCTGCCGCGTTCGAGGAGCTCGTCCGCCGAAAGACGGGAAAGGTCTTCGGACTCTGCGTCAGGATCCTCAGCAACCGCGAGGATGCCAAGGACGTCGCGCAGCTCGTCTTCGTCAAACTCTGGGAAAACCTCGGGAAGTACGACGCGAGTTATGCGTTCGACACCTGGCTCTACCGGATGACCTCCAACGTGGCGATCGACTTCATCAGGAGCCGTCAGTCACGCGAGGCGACGCAGAACTCGAACCTGAGGCTGGTCAAGACGAGCGACGAGCCCGAGCAGGGGCGCGAGTTCCAGCACCGCGAGGTCGAGGAGGTTTTCGAGCAGGTCTCGAAGGCCCTCTCGCCGAAGCAGAAAACGATTTTCGTCATGCACGCGATGGAAGACCTGCAGCTGGCCGAAATCGCCCGCGTGCTCGGGACCAAGGAGTCGACGGTCCGGAATCACCTGTTCAACGCCCGTAAGACGATGCAGAAGGAGTTGCGGCGCCGGTATCCGGAGTACGCGAGCCTCTGGAAGGAGAACCAGGCATGAGATGCGATGAGTTTCGCGCAGCGTGCCGGCAGCCCGACGAGCTCGGGAGCGAGGCGCTCGCCCATATGCGCGCCTGCGCAGCCTGCCTCAATCATGCGATCTCGGTCGATCCGGAGCTGATGTTCCGTGGTCTCGGCGGCGATATCGAGCCCGACGGCGGCGTCGACGCCTTCGTCGAAGGAGTCATGCACGAGATCAGGTTCCGCAAGGCGGAGCGGATCGTCGACGCGCGGCACCGTTTTGCCCCGGCGCAGCGCTGGGCAATCGCGGCCGCAGCGGCGGTTGCCGTCGTCTCAGGTGCCATGTTCTGGCCGCGCTCCAACCGCGGAATCGTTCCAGTCAACCCCGTGGCGATCGTAGCCTCGGCTCCCGCATCACTCGTCGTTCCCGTCTCGTCGAGGCCCGTGGTCGAGAGCTACGGCTCGTCGAGCGCGACCATCGTCGAGGTTCCTTCTGAAGAAACGAGCGACTTGAAGGTCGTCATGATCTTTGACGAGTCGCTACCGGCGGATTTATGAAGCGTATTGTTCTTTTCGTACTGATCGTGACCCTGGCCGCCCTCGGTGTCGCCGCGCAGCAGGCGGACGGCAAGGTGGTCGTCCAGTCCTTCAAGTTCAAGTTCAAGACGGCCGATCGCGCCGCTCAAGTGATCCGGCCGTTGATGAGCTCGGACGGGTCGGTCTCGATCCAGCCCGGCGCGAACACGCTCGTCGTCACCGACAAGGCGGACAACGTCGAGCGAATCACGAAGGCGGTCAACGACTACGACGTGCCGTCGCGCACGTTCAAGCTCGAGATCAGGCTCGTGGCCGCGGGACGCGTTACGGGGACCCCTCCCGCCGTTCCCGACGACTTGCGCGAGGTTTCGACGAAGCTTGCGGGCGTGCTCCGCTTCAACTCGTTCGAGAAAATCGGAGAGATCGTCGTTTCCGGTCGTGAAGGTGACGCGATCAAGCGCGACGTCGACGGCATCTACCACGCCGACTTCACGGTCGGCGAGTACGACCCCGTGACCGGTTCGGTGCAGCTCAGCGACTTCCGGCTCGGCAGGTACCAGCAGACCGCGGCAGGACGGAAGGAACTTTCCGACCTCCTCAAGACGTCGCTCAACCTCAGGATCGGCCAGACGGTCGTTCTCGGCGCATCGAAGCTTCCCGAGAGCAATCGCGCGCTGATGCTGATCGTCGTGGCCCGGCAGTAATCGCGCCATCCCCGTTCAAGAATTCGCGAGGCGGCCTTCGGGCCGCCTCGTTGCGTTTCCGCGGTTGCTGCGGGAGTCGGCGCGAAGTACATTCCGCGGCGTGCCGGCGCTTTCGTCAGGCGTGGCTGGAGGAACCTCGGATGAAGGAACGTCTCGTCGTTGCGCTCGACCGGTCGACACGTGAGGAGATCCTCACGCTGGCCGAACGGCTCCACGGGTCGGTGGGAATGCTGAAGATCGGCCTCCAGGCCTACGTTGCGAACGGTCCGTCGATCGTCCGCGCGCTCGTGGCGCGCGGAGAGAAGGTGTTCCTCGACCTGAAGTTCCACGATATCCCTAACACGGCGAGTCACGCCGTCGCCGAGGCTCACCGGCTCGGAGCGTCGATCGTCAACGTTCACGCATCGGGGGGTGCCGCGATGATGCGTGCCTGCCGCGAGGCGATGCCGCGGGGAGCGGGATTGTTGCTCGGCGTCACGATTCTTACGAGCCTGGGTGACGACGATTTGGCAGCGGCCGGGTTCCGTGATGGTGCCGAGGCGAGCGTGCTGCGGCTTGCGCGGCTCGCGCAGGATTCGGGGCTCGACGGTGTCGTTGCGTCGCCGCGGGAGATCGCTGCGATCCGTGCGGCCTGTGGTCCCGACTTCGTGATCCTCACGCCGGGAATCAGGGGAGCCGCCGACGCGAGCGGCGACCAGAAGCGGACGATGAGCGCACAGGAAGCCATCGATGCGGGAGCGAGCTACATCGTCGTCGGACGTCCAATCACCGAGGCGCCGGACCCGCGAGCGGCAGCTGCGGGGATCTGGGCTTGAAGTTGTTAGTTGTTAGTTTTTAGTTGTTAGAAAGTTTGCGCATTTAGTAGAAATTAATATGAATCAGTAAATTGACCGTAATCACGATCCGTTGTTGATGCGAAAATACTGGTTTGTTTGTCTAACAACTAACAACTAACAACTAACAACTACCCCCCCGCCGTCCGTCCCCACAAACGAAAAGCCCCGCGAAATCGCGGGGCTTTTCGGGTCGATGGGAGGCTGGTTATCTGCGAGCGCCGCGCTTGCGGTGCGTGCAGTTCTCGCCCGGGCCGGGGAAGTAGACTTCCCTGGTCCAGAACTGGCGGCGATTGCCGAAGATGTCGGTGCCAATGGCACGGAGCAGATGCTCGCCCTGCGGCTGGTCGTCGAGGTTCGCGTTGATCGAGAACGCGCGGATCGGTCCGGGGGCGTTGGTGACGTCGTAGCGCTCCTCGCCGAGGGTCGCGAAGCCGAGTGAGGCGGAGTCGATGAAGAGCTCGACGGAGGTCATCTTGTGCTTCGAGGTGACTGCGCCCCGGAACTCGGCGCCGCCGCACGGGAGGGCCTCGATGAAGTCGAAGTTGACGTAGCCGGCCATCTGGTCGCACGAACCCCACTTCTGGGTGCCGCTGACCTCGCCGATCACGTGGACGAACGAGTTGACCAGAATCGGCGCGAACTTGCGCTCGTCGGGGAAGGTGAAGCTGACGTTCTCGTAGATGCGGTCGTCCGCGCCCTGGTAGAAGGGAACGCTGAAGTCGAACGCGTCGAAGGCGAGAGTCCGTGCCTGCTTGCCGGTGAGCGGATCCTTCTCGTCGATGAGGGTGATCAGGCGATCGTTGTTGATGAACGCCTCATGATGGAACATGAGCGAGTTCTGGTGGTCCCAGATCGAAGGGAGCGTGAAGACGGCGAAGTAGTCGAGCCGTCCGAACACGCCGGTGGTGTACACGCCGATCAGCGTGTCCTGGCCGACGGCGAGGACGGTCGTTCCGTTGGTCGTGAGGAACGAGCCGATCGTCGGAAGCGAGTAGCGGGCGATCGGGAAAAACGGGTTGGTGGTGACGTCCCACGCATGCGTTCCGCCGAAGCCGGTCGAGTAGAGGTAGCCGTTGCAGAACTTGATGTCGTTGAAGCCGATGTACTTCGAGTCGGCGACGATCGACGACTGGAGCGTCGGCGCGGCCAGATTCGAGATGTCGAACACGTCGATCTGGTTGCGGCAGCGCGTCGTGCCGTTCGCCTGGCAGGGGAGATCCTCTGCCGGGAAGAGCGCCGCGAGCTGATTCCCGCGAACCGTGAGGCGGCGGTAGTGCGGCGTCTTCGTGCGTGATACGAGGACCGGGCCGCTTCCGCCGGGAACGAGGCTCCGGAGATCGAAGATCTCCAGCCCTTCTTCGCCCGAGACGAACATGAAGCCCGCGGCGTAGGTCACGCCGCCTTCCTCGTCATGGTTGGCCATCGAGGTAACGTAGTCCTCGCGTGCCACCTCGACGTTGCCGAGGTCCGTGATGTTCAATGTCGTCAAGGTCCCGCCACGCAGGACGTAGACGACCGAACCATTCACGAACGTTCCGTTCGGCGAAAGGAAGAAGGGTGACGCCGGCGCTGTCGCTCCGACGTACGTCAGCGGACAGTTCGCCTGCAGATGCTCGGCGAAGGCGCCGGTGGCCATGAGAGCAAGGGCGAAAACCCCCAAGAGGAGAAACCGGAATGCGCGCATATATCCTCCCAAATCACACCCAGATACGCCGGAGACCAGCCGGCTATCCACCTGTTTTCGACAATGAGCTGAAGCGCGTCGTCAACTTGCGCTGTTCGCTCCTCCCTCATCCGATAAGAGCGGTTGCTACACTATGCTCGAAAGGCAGTTGATTTGCAAGCGCTTGCCCCTGTTTCGGCCGACGCCCGCGAGCGAGTCGCGCATGGAAATGTGCTAGATTGAAACATGCTCGACGGTCATGTCCTCGTCCTGAATCGCTTGTACCAGCCGATACAGGTCACGTCGATCCGGCGCGCCATCACGCTCTTTTACAAGGGCGACGCCCGCGCGGTCGATCGTGATTACATTACCTACGACTTCGACAACTGGGCCGACCTTCCCTGCCAGCCCGACCAGTCGTTCATCGCGACTCCCACTCGCAACATCGCGATCCCCGACGTCGTGCAGCTCCTTCGCTTCGATCGCATGCCGCGCCAGGAAGTGAAGTTCTCCCGCGGCAACATCTACATCCGCGATCGCAACCGCTGCCAGTACTGCGGCCGCAAGTTCTCCACGTCCGAGCTCTCACTCGATCATGTGATACCGATCTCCCGCGGTGGAAAGTCGACCTGGGAGAACGTCGTTTGCGCCTGCCTCAACTGCAACGTCCGCAAGGGAAACAAGCTCGTTGCCGAGAGCGGCATGTACCTGATCCGTCCACCCGTGCGGCCGAAATGGCATCCGCTCCACCGCCTGCAGGGACGCAAGTTCCCCGACATCTGGCGCAATTTCGTCGACGTCGCTTACTGGAACGTCGCCCTCGATCAGCAGGAGTAGCCGGCCGGCCTTCGGCCGGAATTGAGAATTTGGAATTGAGAATTGAGAGAGCACGGCTGACGTGCCTGCGCGTCGGGAATTGAAGTGCAGGCAACGCGCGGGCCGTGAACGTGAACGCTCCCGAGCCCGTGAACGGGTTACGGTCCCTCCGAGCTCGAGCCCGAGCCTGAGCCCGAGCCCGAGCCCGGCCGTTCGTCCCGCCCCGTGCCCCTGCGGCCGCCTCCGGATTTTTGCTTCCCGCACCCCTGTTTCACGCTGCGCTCACCTCTCCCCGAGGAGTGGCGCGAGCACCCCGAGGACCGCACGACGATGTTCGACAACCTGCAGGACAAGATGGACCGGGTCTTCAAGACCCTGCGCGGCGAAGCGACGCTCAATGAGTGGCACATCGATTCCGCACTCAAGGAGATCCGCGTCGCGCTCCTCGAGGCCGACGTCCACTTCAAGGTCGTCAAGGAGTTCACCGCGAAGGTCCGTGAGCGGGCCGTCGGCCTGGATGTTCTGACCGCGTTCTCTCCGTCCCAGCAGGTCATCAAGATCGTTCGCGACGAGCTGCAGGAGCTTCTCGGGGGCATCCAGGTCAGCCTCGCGCTCGTCGGCACTCCCGCCGTCGTCATGATGACGGGCCTGCAGGGCTCGGGTAAGACGACGACCTCCGGCAAGCTTGCGCTCCATCTCAAGTCGCGCGGGAAGAAGCCGCTCCTCGTCCCCTGCGACGTCTACCGCCCCGCTGCGATCGATCAGCTCCGCATCGTCGCGCGGGAGACGAAGACGCCGTTCTACGAGATCGGCGACCTGCGAGACCCGATCCGAATCGCCCAGGACGCGCTGAAAGAGGCGCGGACGATGCTCCACGACGTGGTCATTCTCGACACGGCGGGACGCCTCCACATCGACGAAGAGCTGATGGGGGAGCTTCAGAAGCTCAAGGCCGAGACGCGGCCGAGCGAGATCCTCTTCGTCGCCGATGCGATGACGGGCCAGGACGCGGTCAAGTCGGCGCGCGAGTTCGACGAGCGGCTCGGGATCACGGGCATCGTGCTCACCAAGCTCGACGGCGACGCGCGCGGCGGTGCCGCGCTCTCGATCAAGTCGGTCGTCAACAAGCCGATCAAGCTCGTCGGCGTGGGCGAGAAGTACGCCGATCTCGAGCTCTTCCACCCCGACCGCATGGCGCAGCGGATTCTCGGCATGGGCGACATGCTCTCGCTCATCGAGAAGGTCGAGGCCGAGGTCGACAAGAAGGAAGCCGAACGCCTCGCGAGCCGCGTCGCAAAGGACAAGTTCACGCTCGAAGATCTCCGCTCGCAGCTTCAGCAGGTCAAGAAGCTCGGGCCGATGTCGCAGGTAATGAAGATGCTTCCCGGCCTAGGCGGACAGAAGATCCGCGACGAGGACGTCGACGAGTCCGCGGTGGTCCGCATGGGGGCGATCCTCGACTCGATGACCCGGCAGGAGCGCGAGTACCCGCAGATCATCAACGGCGCCCGGAAGAAGCGGATCGCCCGAGGATCGGGGCGTACCGTCCAGGAGATCAACCAGCTCCTGAAGCAGTACCTCATGATGAAAAAGATGATGAAGAGCTTCTCGAAGGGGCTCGGGCCGCGGAAGCTCGCGAAGTTCGCGAAAGGGCTTCCGCCCGACCTTCTCCGTTGACGAAGCGCGGCTGTTCCTGAAATAGTGCCGCTCCCGGCGTGGTTTCTGGTCATTCGACCCCGCCTGAGGAGTTTCGGGAAGAGGTTTCTCCGGCAGGGCAACTGGCAGCAGACCCGCAACGAATTCAAGGAGTTATCAGCATGTTGAAGATTCGTCTCCGCCGTTCCGGCTCCACCCACGCGCCGTTCTACCGCGTGGTCGTGTCCGATTCCCGCCTCACGCCGTCCGCCGCGACGGTCGAGCAGATCGGGCACTACAACCCGACGAAGAACCCGGTCGAGGTCAAGCTCGACAAGGCCCGCGTCGAGTACTGGGTGGGCAAAGGGGCGCAACTGACCCCGACCGTCAAGTCGCTCCTGAAAAAGGCGTGACCGGATGAAGGACCTGGTCGAGTTCATCGCGAAGTCGCTCGTCGATCACCCCGATCAGGTTCGGGTCGACGAGGTGCGGCGCGGTGATTCGACCGTGGTGGAATTGCGCGTCGCCCCCGACGATCTGGGGCGGGTGATCGGCCGGCAGGGCCGTACCGCCCGCGCGATGCGCAACCTCATCGCCGCCGCCGAACGCGGCGGCTCCCGCACCATCCTCGACATACTCGACTGAGCGAGGGGGGAATGCCTCCGCACAACCCACCCCGACGCGGAGCGGTCGACCTCGACCGTCTCGTTCTCCTCGGCGTCATCCGACGCCCGCACGGCGTGCGTGGCGAAGCGAGCGTCGAGATGCTGACCGACGATCCTTCGCGGCTCGCCGAGCTCGATTCCGTCGTGCTCGTCTCTCCCGACCGCAGCGACAGCATTGAGGCGCGCGTCCTTTCGGCGCGTGTCCACAAGGAACGTTCGCTCGCTCGCTTCGACGCGTTCGGCACCCCCGAGGACGTTTCCGCTCATCGCAACTGGAGCGTGGAGATTCCGCAGGACGAAGTGCGCGAGCTCGGCGACGACGAGTACTTCATCCACGATCTCGTCGGGCTCGAAGTGCGCGCTGCGGACGGCCGTTCGATCGGCCGTGTGACCGGCGTGCTCGAAGGGTCGGTGCAAATGCTCATCGAGGTGGCGAGAGTCGACGGAGGCTCGTTCGCGTTTCCGTTTGCGGGGGCGATCGTGACGAAGGTCGACATCGCTGCGGGGGTGATCGAGGTCGATCTCCCTGTGGGGCTCGAGACCCTGAACGATCCGGAGCCGCCGCGCGCGCGAGGGACGAAAAGGGAAAAGCCGTGAGCTCTCCCCGCCGCTTCGACGTCGTCACCATCTTCCCGCGGATGTTCGACGCAATCATGGAGGAAGGGATCGTCGCCAAGGCCGCCGGAAACGGCGTGCTGGAGATCGCGATCCACGATCTGCGCGACCACGCGCCCGACAAGCACCGCTCCACCGACGACGAGGCCTATGGTGGAGGCGCAGGGATGGTGATGCTCGCCGAGCCCGCATTCCGGTGTGTAGATCACATTCGCGCACTGCCGGGCCGCGAGGGGGGCCGTCCCTGGGTGATCGAGCTGTCGCCGCAGGGGAAGCCTTTCGACCAGGCCAAGGCGGTCGAGCTCGCGGGTCGCGACTGGATGGTTCTGCTCTGCGGCCGCTACGAAGGATTCGACCAGCGGGTCCGGGACGCGGTCGTCGACGAGGAGATCTCGATCGGCGACTTCGTCGTGACCGGCGGGGAGCTTCCCGCCATGATCGTGATCGACGCCGTGAGCCGGATGGTCGAAGGCGTCGTGGGCAAGCGGAATTCTGTGGAGGCAGATTCGTTCTACGAAGGCTTGCTGGACTACCCCCATTACACCCGCCCTGCGGAGGTAAGGGGGGCGAAGGTGCCCGAGGTATTGCTGTCGGGACACTTCGAAAACATCCGGCGGTGGCGCAAGGAACAGTCGCTGGCGGCGACGCTGCGGAAGAGGCCCGACCTTCTCCGCACGGCGCGCCTCGACGACGAGGCGCGGCGGATGCTCGACGCGCTGCGAAAGGCGGAGGGCGACGGCGAAGCCACGACCCCCTTGCCCCGGGACCGGAAATAAGGCATCCTAATGCCCCTTTTTTGGAGTTGAGTCAGGAAGGATTTGCACCATGGCTGAAATCATGAAGTTGGTCGAGCAGCAGCAGACGAATCGGGAGATGCCCGACTTCGGCCCCGGCGACACGATTAAGGTTCACGTGAAGGTCAAGGAAGGCGACAAAGAGCGCATCCAGGTCTTCCAGGGAATCGTGATTTCGCGTCGTGGCGGCGGCACTCGCGAGATGTTCACGGTTCGCAAGATCTCGAGCGGAATCGGCGTGGAGAGAATGTTCCCGCTATACTCGCCGACGATCGACAAGATCGAGGTCCAGCGGCATGGCCGGATCCGGCGCGCGAAGCTCTACTACCTCCGTAACCTCAAGGGCAAGGCTGCGCGCATCGAAGAGAAGCGCAAGGCTTAACGATTCCCCGCGCGGGGGACGCGACAGCGTCCTCCGCGCTCTTTTCATTCCCGAGCCACTCTGTCGCGAGCTCGCGCGCCTTGCGGAAATGGGCGCGCTCGAGCGCGATCTCCGCGCGAACGGTTTCGCTGCGATCGCCGGCACGGACGAGGTGGGGCGAGGCTGTCTTGCCGGTCCCGTGGTCGCTGCCGCGGTAATTCTCGGCGACGGGGCCGTGCTTCCGCGCCTCGACGACTCGAAGCGGCTGAGCAGCGCCGATCTTCAGTCGCTTTCCTTCCGGGTGTTGGCGACCGCGCGCGCGGTCGCCATCGGCGTCGTCGACACGGAGACGATCGACCGCATCAACATTCTCGAGGCGAGCAAGCTCGCGATGAGGCACGCGGTCGAGGCGCTGCCGGTCAGGCCCGACGCGCTGCTCCTCGATGCCGTCTACCTGGAGAATCTCATCGTTCCGCAACTACCGATAGTCAAGGGGGACTCCCGGAGCGTTTCCATCGCCGCGGCGTCGATCGTCGCAAAGGTCTATCGCGATTCGCTGATGGAGTCGTATCATGAGCTTTACCCACACTACGACTTCGTCAACAACGTAGGATATGGAACGGCAAAGCACTGCAAGGCCCTCGAGGAGTACGGGCCCTCACCGATTCATCGGCGAGGGTTTCGCGGGGTGATTGATCAGCACCCGCTGTTCGGGTGACGGGAATGGGAGATGGCAGTTCCTCGAGACAAAATAATCGCGAACGCTGAGAAGCTCGTCACGAAGGGAAAGATCGAGGCGGCGATCAAGGAATATGAGCGCCTTCTCGCCGACAACCCGAATGACGTGAACACTCTGAATCGCATTGGAGACCTCTGGGTGCGCATCAATCGCACCGATGAGGCGGTGAGGGTATTCGGCCAGATTGCCGACCGGTATGCGGTCGACGGCTTCTTCCTCAAGTCGATTGCGATCTACAAGAAGGTCAACAAGCTCGACCCTTCGAACCTCAACGTCTACAGCCAGCTCGCCGAGCTCTACGCCAAGCAGGGGCTCGCGATGGAGGCGAAGGGGCAGTACCAGGTCCTCGCCGACTACTACCAGAAGCACGGACAGGCGGCGAACGCTCTGGCGACGTACCGCAAGATCGCGGAGCTCGACCCGAATTCGCTCAACGTCCACGTCAAGCTCGCCGATCTCTACTCGCAGAACAACCAGACCGCGGACGCGCTTCGCGAGTACGACCGCGTCGGGAAGATGCTGCTCAAGCGTGGGCAGATCAACGAAGCGCTCACTGTGTTCCAGAAGGCGCTCAAGATCGATCCGGCGAACGTCGAGCTCGCCGAATCTCTCGTGGTCAGTCTCATCGACGCGCGCGACTTCGACAACGCGATCTCCCTGCTCAAGTCGACGCTCGACGCGAACAAGCAGAATCCCCGCCTCGTCGCCCTGCTCGGTAAGACGCTCGTTGGCAAAGGCGACACCGGCGCCGCGAAGCAGGTGCTCGAACAGGGGCTCGCCTCGAATCCTACAGACCCGTCGCTGCGCGAGAGCCTCGCGGAGCTCGCGCTTCGCGAAGGCTCGCCGGACGACGCGCTCGCCGTCCTGGGCCCGCTCGCCGATTCGCTCGCGGCGCGCGGCGACGCGACAGCCGCCGATTATCTGAACAAGATCATCAGGATCGAGCCGCTTCACACACCTACGCTCGCGCGGCTCGTCGACGTGAACAAGCAGCTCCGTCGCGACACCCATGTCATTTCGTCGCTTACAAGCCTCGCCGAGGCGCACATCGCCGTCAACGAGCTGCAGGATGCGGTGGGAGTGCTCGACGAGCTCGTCCGCAAGGAACCGCAGAACGCGCAGCACAGGGAGAAGCTCGCCTTCGTGCGCCGCAAGCTCGGCCTCGACACCACGTCCTTCGCTCCCCCCGCTACCGCGTCCGTCGCACCCGCGGCGACCGCGCCCATTCCTGCGATCGTCGAGCCCGAGATCGAGGCGGTCGAGGAGTCTGTCGAGGAGATCTCGTTCCCCGCGCCCGCGACGGAAGAACCGGCGCTCGAATTCGACGTCGAGGAGCCGGGCGAGGAAATCTCGATCGACATGGAGCCTCCGGGCGACCTCGACTTCGGTCTCCCGGCGATGTCCGAATTCGACTTGCCTGCTGCCGCGGAGACGTCGGAGCCGGTGCCGCTCGTCGACGAGAACCTCGACTTCATCACCGAACACATGACCGAGGCCGAGGTCTTCGCCAAGTACGGTCTCGCGGAGAAGGCGATCGAACATCTCTCGCTCGTGCTGGCGCGCAACCCGCGCCACGCCGAGGCGAGCGAGAAGCTTCTCAAGCTCTACCTCGACGAAGGACAGAAGCCGCAGGCGATCGAGATCGCGACACAGCTGCTGGCGCTGCATCAGGAAGACGGGAACGACGACGCCTTCGACCGGATTTTCAACGACCTGGTCGCGCGCGGCTTCATGGTCGATCCCGGCCCGCCTGTCGCGGTCGAACTGGCGCCCGCGACGGCGCCGAAGGCGGCGCCCCCGGCCAGGCCGAAGCCCGCCCCCGCGCCGCCTCCCGTCGTAGTCCCCGAGCCTGTGGTCGAGGAACCCGAAGAGATCACGCTCGACTTCGAGGAGGAATCGCCCGCTCCGACGGTTGAGATCCCGGCCGCCGAAGAGGAAGTTTCGATCGACTTCGACGTCGAGGCGCCCGCCGAAGAGGTCGCGGAGGTCTCGTTCGAAGAGGAGCCGGCTGCCCTAACGGAAGTTGAGTTCGAGCCTCCCGTCGTGGAGCAGATGGAGGAGCTCTCCTTCGAAGAGCCGGTTCTCGATCTGCCCGTGGCAGAAGAGCCGTCGTTCGAGCTGCCCATGGCAGAAGAACCGTCGTTCGAGCTACCGGAAGAGCCGCTGCTCGAAGCGCCTCAGCCTGAGATACCGGTGAGCGAGGAACTCGCGGTCGAAGAACCCGCGGCCCCCGACATGCTTTTCGAAGAGCCGGCGCTGCCGGAGATCGCGTTCGACGAAGAACCGGCGGCCGCGCCGCTCGAAGAGCCTGCGCCTCTGTTCGAACAGGCCCCTGTGTCGCTCGAGCCCACCGAAGAGGATCTCGGTGAGGTCGACTTCTACATCGAGCAGGAGCTCTACGACGAGGCGCGCACGAAGCTCGATGCGCTGATCGCGCAGTTTCCGGAGAGCGGCGAAGTGCTCGACCGCAAAGGGAAGCTCGATCTGGCGACGGCTCCGCCGGAGGTCATGGCGCCCCCTCCGAAGCTCGCGCCGCAGTTCTCGGCGAAGGACATCGAGGACGAGCTTCTCGCCGCGATTCCGGAGGACGACGAGGACATCGAGATCTACCAGCCGGCCGCCGCTGCCGCCGCGCCCGTCGCCCCGATCGACGAGACGAACCTGTTCGCCGAAGAGGACGACTTTTTCGATCTCGCCTCGGAGCTCGAGGGAGAGCTCGCGCAGGAAGAGGAGCAGGTCTCGCTCGCCGACGAAGAGCAGTCGCTCGAGGACATCTTCCGCGAGTTCAAGAAGGGGGTCGAGCAGCAGCTCGACAGCGAAGACTACGACACGCACTACAACCTCGGGATCGCCTACAAGGAAATGGGGCTGATCGACGAGGCGATCGGCGAGTTCCAGCTCGCCTCGAAGGATCCGAAGCGGATGATCGAGTGCTGTTCGATGCTCGGCCTCTGCTTCCTCGAGAAGGGAATGCCTCAGCTCGCGGTCAAGTGGTACAAAAAAGGGATCGAGGCGCCCGAGATCACCGAAGACGAGCATCTCGGGCTGCTCTACGACCTCGGCTCCGCGCACCTGGAGACGGGCGACATCGCGAATGCCCAGAAGGCGTTTCTCGAGGTCTACGGCGTGAACACCGGCTATCGCGACGTCATCGGCAAGATCAAGCAGATCGAAGAGGCCAAGAAGTAGGTGACCCTCGTCCAGATCCTGGCGATCTCCGGAATCGGGGCGCTCGCGGGGCTGATCGGCGCGATGTTCGGCGTGGGAGGCGGGATTCTCATCGTCCCCGCGCTCGCCGTCGGGCTCGGCGTGCCGATGCACACGGCGATCGTGACCTCCCTTCTGTGCGTGATCGCCACCTCGAGCGCCGCGGCATCGAAGAACATGCGCAGCGGCGCCGCGAACGTGCGGCTCGCGATGATGCTCGAGCCGTGCACGGTCCTCGGTGCGATCGCAGGAGGCTTTGCGGCCGGCTTCCTCCCCGGGTCGACGCTGATGAAGATCTTCGGCGTGACGATCATCGCGATGTCGTACCCGATGATGCGCGGGGTTCCCGACGAAGAGATGCCGGACGGCGCGAACGGCGACGACGCCGCGGCACGCTTCAGGCTGCCGGGCTCCTACTTCGATGCGGCCGCGAAGAGCGAAGTCTCGTACGAGACGCGGCGGATTCCTGCTCTCGTCGGCATCTCGACGTTTGCGGGGATTCTCAGCGGCCTGTTAGGCGTCGGCGGGGGCATCCTCAAGGTTCCGGCGATGACGATCCTCGGTCGCGTGCCGATGAAGGCGGCCGCCGCGACCTCGAACCTGATGATCGGAATCACGGCGGTCGCCAGCGCCGTCATCTACTACGGACGGGGAGACGTCGCTCCCGGGCTCGCGGCAGCGTGCGTGACCGGGGTGTTCGTCGGTTCGAGGACCGGAGTCCACGTCGCCGGGAAGATCCACGGTCACTCGCTGCGGTACGGATTCGGCGTCTTCATGATCCTCATGGGAGCGCAACTCCTTCTGAAGGCATATGGCTACTGGTTCGGCTAAGCCCCATTACGTCGCATCGCGCCTGCTGGTCACCGGCGTAATCGTCAGCTTCGCCCTGCTGATCGCGGGGCTCGCCGGGCTGGTGGTCCGCGGGGAGACCCCCCCGAAGCTCGACTGGCGGCAGCTCGCGGGCGGGCCAGGGGGGCTCAGCCCGTCGATGCTCCTCCATCTCGGAATTCTCGCCCTCGTCGCAACGCCTGTGGTGAACGTCACCGTGCTCGGCCTCGAGTTCGTGAAAAAACGTGAAACGCTGTTCGCCCTGCTCTGCTTCGGTATACTGTTATTGCTCTTCGCCGGTCTGGTCACCGGCGTCAAATGATGGGACTCGGCAAATTGAGGCCGCGTTCATATCCTCGGTGAGGGTAGCCATGAACCGTTCGATCGAAAACGTCTTGCGCTTCGTCAACCTGACTGCTGCCGGGCTCCTTGCGGGCTCGCTCGGCTTCGGCGATTCCCCTCTGACGCCTGGAGCTGAAGAGGAGCGCGCCGTCGACTATCCGGGCGAAGACGACACCGACAGTCTCTCTCCCTACTTCAACGCGATCGGACCGATCGCGCTGGTGAGCGCGATGGCGCTCGCCGTCGGCGCAGGCAACCGCGGCCGCGGCGGGAAGATGCTCGATGCGGTCGCCGCCGTCGGACAGGCGGGAGTCCTCGCCACCACGACCTTCCTCACCGTTCCGCTCAACAAGAAGTTCGAGACGCTGGCGCCGGTCGACTATCCGCGCTCGATCTCTCACGCGCAGCTCAACCGCACGTTCAATCGCGCACACGCGTGGCGCACGGGGCTCGGAATCGCAGCGTTCGTCTGCGCGGTCGCGTCGACGGCGATGAGCAAGCAGCCGCAGCAGTAAGCGAGAATCGCAGGGGAACGGCACGCCGTGTCCCTGCCGTGGTTTTGATCGGCCGGCCTCAGCGCCGGCCGATTCTTTTTTGGGGCGAGTCAGCGCGCTCCGAAGTGATCGAAGCCGCGTGAAGGCAGCGGAGCGCGCACGCCGGCGCGCTCGATCAGCACGCCGGGCTCCCGCGTGATCCTGCCGATCGCGTAGACGGGACGACCCGTGGCGGCGCACAGCTCCGACTCGCGCGCGTCGGCCGTGAAGAGGAGCGCGAACTCCTCGCCGCCGTGAAGGACGGCATCGTCCACGCCGAGCAGCGACGCGCCGATCGACGCGAGCCCGGGGAGCGGGGGGACGCGCTCCCACTCGACGACCGCGCCGCACGACGACGCCTCGCAGAGCCTTCCTAGGTCGGTCGAGAGGCCGTCCGAAATGTCGATGCATGCATGGACGGCGTCGATCGACGCAAGGCGCTCGCCTAACGCGATCTCCGGCTCGGGGGTGAGGTGTTGCAGCAGCGCCGACTGCGCGAAGGCGCGCTGCTCGAAGCTGGCGGTGACCGCCGAAGGAGCAGCGGCCATCCGTTCCCCGTCGAGACGCCAGCCGCGCCGGATCAGCTCGAGCCCCGCTGACGATCCGCCGAGCGGTCTGCTCACGAAGATGCGATCGCCCGGCCTCGCGGCGCTTCGCAGCAGAGGGCGGGCAGGCGCCTCGCCGATCGCCGTGACGCTGATCGAGAGCTGCGCGCTTCGCGAGAGGTCGCCCCCGATGAGGCTCACGCGGTGCTTTGCGGCCGCACGCGCGAGCGATTCGACGAAGGCGCCGAACGAGGGGAGAAAGCGATCGGGCATGGCGAGCGCGAGAAGGAACGCGACGGGGCGCGCTCCCATCGCCGCGAGGTCCGAGAGATTCACGGCGAGACACTTCTCGGCGAGAAGCCGAGGATCGGCGTCGGCGAAGAAGTCGACCTCCTCGACGAGGACGTCCTTGGTGAACACGCCCGGAGCGCCGAGCGTCAGGATCGCGGCATCGTCGCCGATGCCGAGCGTCGCCGCGGCCTCTGGGAACGCGGCGCGAATCGTTTCGAGAAGCTCGCGCTCGCTCGTCATCGCCGCCTGCCGCGCCCCGATCCTGCAACCGCGGTAACCGGCACGACCGCCGCGAGCGGGCGCTCGAACGTCTCGCGTCCGAAGGTGACAGCCTCGAGAAAGAGCCCGGAGGGAGGCGCGGTCGGCTCGAAGCGCGAGCCCTCGCCGTCGACGAGCGCGAGCATGTCGTCGGGCGACATGTTTCCGCGACCGACCTCGACGAGCGCTGCGACGAGCTTGCGAACCATCTTCCAGAGATAGTGCGACGCCGCGATCCGGAAGAGGAGCAGCTCGCCGTCTGCGCCTAACTCCGCCGACTCGACGAGGACCTTGGTCGATTCCGCCTCGTTGCGGCGATCGGTGAACAGCGAGAAGTCGTGCATCCCCGCGAGCCCCGCGCACGCCGCCTGCATGGCGTGCGCGTCGAGCCTGTCCTTGATCCACCAGACGAACGGCTTCGCGAACGCCGTGCGGCGACGCGAGATCTGGTAGAGATAGATCCTCGACGTTGCGTCGTGGCGCGCGTGGAAGTTCTCTGCGACGGGAGCCGCGTCGAGAACGCAGATGTCGTGTGGAAGGCGGTCGTTCAACGCTCGGATGAGCTCGAGCGGAGCGGCGTTCTCCTTGATCTTCAGGTGCGCCACCTGTCCGGTCGCGTGAACTCCCGCGTCGGTTCGCCCCGAACCTCCCACGTCGACGCGCGAATAGACCTCTCGTGCGGCACGAATCAGGTTTCCCTGGATCGTTCGCGGCGTGTTCCCCTGCGTCTGCCAGCCCGAGTAGCGCGTACCTTCGTACTCGATGAGTAGCCTGTAGTTGGGCATCGTAATTACCGGCGCCATTATGAGTACAATGCCTCGCCGTGATACCGAACTTTTTCGAGATTCTCGGAACCGAGCTCGCCGTCGTATGGCCTGACGGCCACGAGTCGTACTACCCCCTCGAGGCACTCCGCCGCGCCTGCCCGTGCGCGAACTGCGCGGGCGAGCCCGACCTCTTCGGCCGTCTTTACAAGGGCGCGCCGATGGCGATGACGCCGAGGTCGTTCGAGGTCGATTCGCTCGAGCGCGTCGGCAACTACGGCCTCCAGTTCAACTGGAGCGACGGCCACGGCTGGGGAATCTGGACCTGGGAGCGCCTCCGCGCGGTCTGCGCGTGCCAGATGTGCAAGCCGAGCGCGTAGCGCACCCCACGGTCTTCTGGAATCGCCGCACGGGGCTTCGAGTAGCCTTTCTCCCGGCCCGAGCCCGAGCCCGAGCCTGTTCTGCATTCTGCATTCTCCATTCGACATTCTTCATTTCGGTTCTGGTCATCGCACGAAAACCGAAATGTCGAATGAGGAATGAGGAATGAAGAATGAAGAAACGAGCCCTGCCGCCCGAGCCCTGGATTCCCATCGGGTGAAATGCCTGCTCCCCCCCTCCGGTTCTCGCGTCAGACTGCACGATCCCGGGCGCCGCGCGGCAGCGCCCGGAATCCACTTGATGAACCCGTTAGCCTTCGCACTCTTCGTCGGGGCGATTCTCTCGAGCCTCGGTAACCGGCAGCTGTTGCCGGTCGTACCGGTGCCCTCGCATGCGACGGGATCGCTCGAGGTCGATGGCGAGCGGATTCGCCTCGCATCCGTTCCGGAGTTCACGACGCGCCTCTTCATGCCGGTCGTTCCCGGATCGCTCAACGCGCTCTCGATCGCCGACGAGCCGATCCGTCGCATTCTCCATGCCCCCGAGGGATTCACGCTCTCGGTCGAATCGGGCGGCGTCGTCGCCAGCGCGGGACGTCGCGATTCGTGGGGTTACGCGAGTGTCGAAACCGACAAGCGCAAGCTGACGCTGACGCTCGTCGCGCTCACGCCGGCGACGGATATCCGCAACGGTCTGCTCGATGGTTACCGGATCGGCAGCTACCGCGCGGAGCCCCTCAAGGGGCTCGCGACCTACGCGCCCCCTCTCGGCTTCATACGCCTCAGCGGAGACAGCGCGGACGTGCGCGTGTCGGACAGCTACACGCTTCGCGATTTCCAGTGCAAGCTCGATGGAGGCGGCACGAAGTTTCTCGTACTGCGCCCCGAGGCGCTGATCAAGCTCGAGCTGATGCAGCACAAGCTCGCGAGCCGCATCGGCAGCGCGTTCGGACGATTCACGATCATGTCGGGCTTTCGCACGCCCTACTACAACTCGAGAATCGGCAACGAGACGAGCTACTCCCGGCACCTCTACGGCGACGCGATGGACATCTACGTCGACCGGGATGGCGACGGGCAGATGGACGACATCAACCGCGACGGCCGCGTGAACCAGAAGGACGCGTCGCTCCTCCTTTCGGTTGCCGAGGAGATCGACCAGTCGATCGAATGGGGATGGCTCAAGGGCGGCGCGGGCGTGTATCGTGCAAACAAGGCACATGGACCGTTCGTGCACGTCGATACGCGCGGCTACGGCGCACGCTGGGGCGTCATCCGCTGAGACGCCGGCTGAGGGCTTCCGCCTGATTTCCCGCCGGTCGCGCACGTTCCTCTTCGTCCTCGCGCTTACGTTTCTGTTTCCGTTCGCAATTTCGTGCCGCAAGAAGGCGGAAGCACCGCCGCGCGTTGTCGCGCCGGCTCCTCCGGCCCCCGAAGTCGCCCAGGCGCAGCTCGAGTCGCGCATTACCTCGAAGAGCATTGGGTCGCTTTCGCATCCGTACATCGGTGACGTCTCGGAGGAGGTCGCGGCGCTGTACGCGTCGCGCGACTGGAAGCTTCTCTGGAGCGCGGGAGGGCGCGCGACGCCGCAGGCGAAGGCGGTGGCCGGTTTCGTCGCGGCCGCGGGAGAACGCGGGCTCGAGCCGTCCGACTACGACGCTGCGTCGTGGAGCGCACGATTCGACAAGGCGGCGAGCGGCACTCTCGACGATCGAGCCGATCTCGACCTCGGGTTCACCGTCACCGTGATGCGGCTGGTCCACGATCTGCACCACGGCCGCGTCAACCCGAAGGACGTCGATTTCGCGATCGAAGCCGGCAGCGGGCCGCTCGACGTTCCGACGTTCACTTCCCGGCTCGCGGAGTCGGTCGACGCGGCAAAACAGATGGCGATGATCGAGCCGCAGTATCCCGGCTACCTGAGGCTGGCTGCGACGCTCAAACAGTACCGCGCCATGGATGACGACGCGGAAGGCATCGTCGTCTCGGAGATGAAAGTCGTCGAGCCGGGGACCGAGTACGTCGACGTGCCGAAGCTCGTGCTGCTCCTGCGCGAGTTAGGCGACCTGCCGGCGGGAGACGCGCCCGACGAGTCGTCGACGCTCTACGCGGGAGGCATCGTCGAGGCGGTGAAGCGCTTCCAGGAGCGCCACGGCATCGACGCCGACGGCCGTATCGGCCCCGCGACGTTCCGCGCGATCAACGTCCCGCTCAGCTGGCGTGTCCGCCAGATCGAGCTGACCCTGGAGCGCTGGCGGTGGGTGCCGCGCCGCTTCGAGCGGCCTCCGGTCATCGTCAACCTCCCCGAGTTCTCGCTCCGGGCGTTCGACGGCCAGGGGCGCCCCGCCGTCGACATGCGCGTGGTCGTCGGGCGCGCGTTTCGCTCGCCGACGCCGGTGATGACCGGAACGATCGATCGCATCGTCTTCCAACCCTACTGGAACGTTCCCTACAGCATCCTGAAGAACGAAGTCATCGACGGTCTCGACGCCGCCTACCTCGAGAAGAACGACATGGAGATCGTCGACCTGAGCGGCAGGCAGAAGGCGCTTGGCGAGGAGGCGCTCGCAGGCCTGCGCGGCGGAAAGCTGCGTCTGCGACAGCGCCCCGGAATCAAGAACTCGCTCGGCCCGGTGAAGTTCGATTTCAAGAACGAGCATTCGATCTATCTGCACGGCACGCCGGCGCAGGCGCTTTTCGCCCGCTCTCGCCGCGACTTCAGCCACGGCTGCATCCGCGTCGAGGATCCCGAAACACTCGCGGTGTGGCTCCTGCGCGACGATCCGGAGTGGACCCGCGAGGCGATCCGACAGGCGCTCTCAGGCGGCGCGACCCGCACGGTAAAGCTGAAGAGCCCGACTCCCGTGCTTCTCCTCTACGGCACCGCGACGGTCAGGGAAGACGGCGAGGTCCGCTTCTTCGACGACATCTACGGCGTGGACCGCGTTCTGGACGAGGCGCTGAAGAAGCCGCGCTGGCTGCCTGCCGTGAAACCTCCCGCAGAGGCGTTGGTCGCCGTGAGCCGTTAGGCGTCGCGCCCGGCTCAGGGCAGGGTGAAGCGCTCGCCTTCCTCGGCCACCGCGAATCCGGCGCGGACGATCGCCTTTCGTGCCGCCCCCTTCGGGTCGAGCGCGGGGTTCGTGTGGTTGAGATGGATGAAGCGGATCTTCGAGCGCTCCGTGCCGGGGCTTCCCGCGAATCGCGCCATCGTCTCCTGCACGAACGGATGAGGGATCTCCTTCATGCTTCGTCCCGCGACCTCGCCGTCGGCGTAAAACGTGCCGTCGACATACGCGCGATCGACCGTCGCGACGATCGCCTCGATGCTGCTGCTCCATCGATCCCACTTGTCGATGTCGGGAAGGTAGAGAACGCTGGTCTTCGTGCCGGAGATCACGAAAGCGACCGTCTCTGAAAACTCGTCGCGGTGCGGCACGGCGATCGGCGTGACGGAGATCCGGCCGTTGAGCCGGAGCCTCGCGCCATCGGCGAGCGGTCGCAGCTCGATGTTCTCGAGCGAAACGAGCTGAGACCAGGGGCCGTTGCTCTCGAGGAACGCCTTCATGCGCGGCATCGCGTAGACGGGCACGCGGCGCGCTCCAATTCCTTCGCGTCCCAGGTACATGAGACCGGTGTAGTGGCCGATGTGAGCGTGGGTGAGGAGGATGCCGTCGAGCGCGAGGTGCGACGCGATCGGTGAGCCTGCGTCGAGCGGGCGCGCTCCCGGCATCGTGAGGTCGTTGAGCCGCTGGAGCTGCGCCGTGAAGTCAGGCGTCGCGTCGATGATCCAGCGCTCGCTCGACACCGGGTCGACGATCGCGAGCGACGCGACGTGCCGGCGGAGCCTCGGATCGCTCCACGCCCGGGCGCAGCACGACTTGCGGCAGCCGGCATGCGGATAGCCGGCGTCCTGAGCGACACCGAGGACGACGACGTACGGAAGGGGTGGAGGTGTGGAGGCGGGAAGCGGGCGCGCCGACGCCGACACCGAGACTGCGAGCAGAAGTGCGGAAACGAATCGAGCCATGCGCGTCTCCCCGAAGAACATTACAGCACGCGCGACACGAGCGCCGCTGCGGCATGCGCTTCGTGCCTTACCATTCGCCCGTGATCAGGCGCGTCGGCGTGTTTCTCCAGGAGCAGATTCTCGTCGTGAGTCTCGGCGTCGTCGCGGCCTCGCTCGCGCTGACCGGACGAGTGTCGATCGCGCGAACGCCGGAGATCGTCGACGCCGATCTGCTGATGGTCCTCTTCGCCCTGCTCGTGTCGGTCGAGCTGTTGCGCGAGTCGGGGCTCTTCGAGCGCATCGTCGCGAGGACGCTCCACCGCTTCACCCACTCGCGCCCGTTCGTCGGCGCCATGGTCGCGCTCTCCGGGGCGATCGCGATGCTGCTGACGAACGACGTGGCGCTCTTCATCGTGATTCCCTTCACCGTCCTCGCAGGCCGGCTATCGCGTTTCGACGTGCGCAACGCGGTGATCCTCGAGATCGCGGCCGCGAACCTGCTCGGTTGCCTGACGCCACTCGGGAACCCGCAGAACCTCTTCCTCTACCACGCCGCGAAGTGGGACGCCGGGCACTTCGTCGCGACGATGCTTCCCTTCTGTCTCTGGAGCGCGTTGGGGCTCGCGCTCGCGGTGCGGCTTCTCGAGAAGAAGGTCGACATCCGGCGGCAGCCGGAGGCGAGCGGACCTCTTCATCCGCTGCGGGCGACCGCGGGGGCGGCTTGTTTTGTCCTCGTCGTGCTCGAGATTCTCCGCGTTATCCCGGCCTGGCCGGCGGCGACGCTCGCGGCGGTCTGTCTCGGGTTGCTGCTTCGCCATCGGTTAGGCGAAGTCGACCTCTCGATCGTTCCACTCTTCTTCTTCGCGTTCATCATCGTCGAAGGGCTGCGCTCGTTCGCGGTCTATCGCGCAATTCTCGAGCTCCCGTTCGGCGACGCAGGAGCCCGGCTTTACGGCGCGGCAATCCTTCTCTCGCAGGCGATCTCGAACGTCCCGGCGGCGATTCTTCTCGAGCCGCTGACGGAGGGGAGATGGACGCTCTTGCTCTACGGCGTGAACGCGGGAGGCTGCGGGACGATCATCGCTTCGCTCGCCAACCTTCTCGGATGGCGGATCTTCGGGCGCGAGAGCGGCGACGGGGCCCCGGGCTTCGTCGCGCGGCAGACGCTGATCAGCTTCGCGTTCCTCGCGTGGGTCGCGCCCGGGGCGTGGGTGATCGCGCGAATGATGGAGTGAATCAGAACGCCTGCGTCTTGAACGGGTCGATGCCGCGGAGCGCGATCTCGAGCTTGCGCCGCACCTGCACCGCGACTCCGTCGCGCGTCGGGTTGTCGTCGGTCGGGATGATCCGCACGTCGTCGACTTCGCCGGCCATCCTGATGATGACCCCCTCGCCGTCGCGCTGCTCGTCGATCCCGTCGACGATGGCCTTGTAGTCGAGGCCCATCGAGGCGAGCTCTTCCCGCACCGCATCGTCGACCATCTTCTGGAAGGAGCTTGCCATGACTGACCTCCTTGCTCTCGAATGCCGGAGCTTCGCTCCGGTGCGCAAGCTTCTCTTGCGCACTTCACATGGTTCTACGGGACGATTCTCGTCCCGGATGTTCCGTCGAGCGCTTCTCGCAGGTTGTCGACGTCGCAGACGAGCACCTCGTGCTTTGCCCGCTTGACGAAGTCGATCGCAGCTTCGATCTTCGGTCCCATCGAGCCGGGAGGGAACTGCCCTTCGGCGTGAAAGGCCTCCGCCTCGGCCACGGTGATCTTGTCGAGCCAGCGCTGCGTCGGCTTGCCGAAATCGACCGCGATCTGCGGCACGGCGGTGAGGATGATGTAGAGCTTCGCATCGAGCTCGGCGGCGAGGCGCGCCGAGGCGTAATCCTTGTCGATGACCGCTTCGATGCCGCGCCACTGCCCGTCGCGGCCACGGACGACCGGAATGCCTCCGCCTCCCGCGGCGACCACGACCGCAGCTTCTTTCAGCGACGCTCGAATCGAAGCGAGGTTGAGGATGTGCACCGGCTTGGGCGACGGTACGACTTTGCGCCAGCCGCGTCCCGAGTCTTCCTTCATCACCCAACCGTAGTCGCGGGTGAGTGCCTCTGCGCGGTAACGGGTGAAGAAGGGGCCGACCGGTTTGGTCGGCTTCTTGAAGGCGAGATCGTTCGGATCGACTTCGACCTCGGTGAGGATCGTGGCGACCTCGCTCGGCAGGTTCATCGCCTCGAGGCGATTGCGCATCGCCTGCTGGAGCATGAAGCCGATCGAGCCCTCGGTCTGCGCGACGGCGACGTCGAGGCTCTGCGGCGGGATCTTCGTCGACGCCTCTTCCGCCTGGATCAGGATGTTCCCGACCTGCGGCCCGTTGCCGTGGACGATGACGAGCTTGTAGCCGTGCTGCACGATCTCGGCGAGCCATCGCGCAGCCTGGCGCGCGCGCGCGATCTGTTCTTCCTGCGTTCCGCGGTCTTCCGCGCGGAGCAGCGCATTACCGCCGAAGGCGACGACCGCGACTTTGTGTGGTTCGTTCTTGGGAGCCATAGGACCTTTGCAGGAATTGAAAATTGAAAATTGAAAATTGAAAAACAAGACGACGCGAGACTGCTCTTCGCTTCAAGCGATCGAAGCCCGTTGCCAGCGTCGCGACCGTCGCTGACTTTTTCAATTTTCAATTTTCAATTCCACCGGGATCTCTCAGATCAGAGTTCTTCTCTCTCCAGCGGCATGGTCATGCACCTCGGCCCGCCGCGGGCGCGTGAAAGCTCGTTGCCCTGGATCATCAGGGCGTATTTCTTGTCGTTCCAGAGCTCGAGCTCGGTGCGTCCGAGCAGGAGGTCGTCCTCGTAGACGATGTGGTAGCCGTGCCGGTTCAGCTCGTCGGCCGTGCGCGTGTTGCGTTCGTAGAGAATGATGATTCCGGGAGAGAGCGCGAACGCGTTCGCACCGTCGGTCCACTGCTCGCGCTGCTGGTCGATCAGGCGCGCGCCGCCGCACGGGATCGGTTCGAGATCCATCTTTTGTTTCTTCAGCGCGCCGAGAAGCGACTTCTCCTCCGAGTAGCTCGGCACTTTCTTCGTCAGGTCGAGCCGGAAGACCTTCGCCGCTTCCGGCCCTCCCGGAAGGATGACCGGCGGATAGAGCAGGCACTCGTTCCGGTTGATGAGCGTGAAGATCGTGTCGAGATGCATGTACGAGCGCTTTTTCGGGATCTCGACGACGTAGAGCGTGCGCACGCCTGCCTTCGACGCGACGAGGGAGCTCGCGAGGTACTCGACGCCGGCGCGGTTTGTGCGCTCGGTGACGCCGACGAGGAGCACGTCGCGTCGCGGCACGAGGACGTCTCCACCTTCGATCGTCGGCCGGAGCCGCTTCTTCGCCTTGCTCTTCGGCCACGGCTCTTCGTAGAGATCCATCCAGAAGATGTCGCGGTGGCGGAGCGCCGGATGCGTTCGGAAGACATAGTGCGAGATGAGCGACTCGCGCGAGCGTGCCTCGGTCGCCATCGACGAGATCGCGACGCCGTCGCCGATCACGACCTGGGGATCGCGCATGAAGAATAGATTCGGAACCGGGGCGATCTCGTGCGCCTCGCCCGTGGTGAGCGGGAGGCCGACGACGATCGCCTGGGCGAGCTGCTCGGCGGAAAGCGACTCGAGCCGTTCGCCGAGCTTTGCCGTCAAGCGGAGACGCCGTGCGAAGTCCGATGCGACGTCGGCGCGCGCGTCGGGATCCTCGAGCGCCTCCTCGAGAAGATCCTGCAGGTCGTAGACGTCGTCGGCTACGAAGCGGATCATCTGCTGGAAACGGCGGTGCTCTTCGCGCGCGACGCGGCCGAAAAGGATGTCGTCGAAGAGCAGCTCCTCCATCATCGAAGGGAGCATGACGTCGATCTCGGCGCCGGGCAGGTGCACGAGAACGCTCTTGAGGCGTCCGATCTCACTCGTCACGCTGAGGCGCATGCGCGGCGGATTCTACCGCAAGTCGTAAAAAGGGCTGTTTTTGCCCGTTTTCAGCCCCGCTCCGTGGAGCGGTAGAGGTCGAGCAGGCGCCGTGCGGTCGGCTCGAAGCCGAAAGCGCGCGTCCGCTCCACGCACTCCGCCGCGAGTGCAGGGAGTCCCTTCGCCCGCATCGCAACGGCGGTGGCGGCCAGAGAATCGGGCGTGGAAGCCTGCGACACGAGGCGTGTCGACAGGGGTCCCGCGATCGCGTCGACCCCCGGAAGCGGCCAGGTCGCGACGGGGACGCCGCAGGCCATCGCCTCCGCGATCGCGCGGTGACCTTCGTCCGAGCCGGCGGCAGTGAAAAGCATCAGGCTCATCGCGCGGAAGTGTGCAACCAGGTCGTCGTCGTCCTGGTAGCCGGCCCAGATGATCCGGTCGGCGACACCGAGGCTGGCGGCGAGCGGGTCGAGCAGCTGCCGGTGCGGGCTCCACTTTGCGACGACGAGAAGGCGGGCACCCGGATCGTCCTTCGCGAGCAGCGCGAACGTCTCGATCGCCTGCTCGAAACCGCGGCCGGGAACCATTTTGCCGATGAAGCCGACGACGGTCGTCCTCCGGTCGAGCCCCCTCTCGGCGCGCACCCATTCCTCGCCGGGCTTGAAGAACGAGTGGTCGATGGGAGGGGGAGTGAAGACCGGGTGTCGCTGGGCGATGATCGGATTGTCGAGGAAGCTCGCGTTGATGACGCAGATCGCGGCGCTGCGCGCGCGGGTGCGGCGCGACACGAGGTCGTCGCGCATCGCGCGCGTCGAGTGGTAGGTCCGGACGACGCGCGTCGCGAGACCGCGTGAGGCCCAGAGCGCGATCGCGTGGTCGTGCGTCAGGTGCGAATGGACGACGTCGATGCGCTTCTCCTGCAGCAGCCTGCGTACGGCGCGGCCGGTGCGGAGGAAGGTGAACGGATCCTGCCGGCGTGCGATGAGCGGCAACGCCCAGTCGACCTCGCTGATCTTCTGCTGCAGGGTGTAGCCGCGGACGAAGCCATAGAGCGCGTCGACTCCGGCCGACCGGAGGGCGGCGGCTTCGAAGAACGCGGGAGCTGCGGCGCCGGTCCAGCGGTCGGCGCTTGCGAGGTGGAGGACTTTCATCGTGGGCCGCACCGATGCTATGCGGGGATCAGCGGGAGGGCAAGCGCGCCCGATGACAGCTTCCGGCCGATCCGCTACACTGACGCCGCTATGGCCGTCGACCAGGAATTGCTCGAGATCCTCGCCTGCCCGATCTGCAAAGAAGCGGTCGAGACTGTTGCCCTCTCCGAAGGGCGTCGCACCGAGGTTCGTGACAAGTACCGCGAGAAGTTCCGCGGCGAAGAACCGGTCGTGGCCGAGGGGCTCCGCTGCCGCAAGTGCGGTCGGATCTACCCGGTCGTCAGCGACATTCCGGTGATGCTGGTGGACGAGGCCTTCGAAGAGGCCTGATCCGCCGTGCTCGCCGAGGCCCGGACACTCCTTGCTGGGCTGCCGCCGGCCGTTCGCGCGGTCGTCGCCTTCTACCTGATCCACCTCTTCTTCCAGCCGAAGATCGCAGCCTCGGAGATCGCGCTCGCTCTCGCTCTGATCGCGTTCGGCTACGCCCTCGCGAAGCGACAGATCGCGCTCGCCTGGAGCCCGCTCTATCCGGCGCTGCTCGTCTACCTCGCCGGCTCGATCGTCTCGGCGCTCGCGGCTCCCGATCCGGCGGCATCGCTGCTGGACCTTGGCGAGCCGCTCGCCTTCGCCACGTTGCCGATCGCCGCCTCGCTCTACGCGCGCGAGCCGCGGCTCGCCGCGTGGGGATTCGGCACGCTCTGCGCGATGGCCGCATCCCGTTCCGTGCAGGGGATCGTTCAGTATGCGACGGGGGGGCACGAGGGGCTCGAACACCGGATCACGGGCGGAACGACGCACGTGATGACCTTTTCCGGCATCCTCCTGCCGATCGCCCTGGCGACGCTCGCGCTCGCGGTCGACCGGCGCCGCTGGTGGCAGATCGCGATGGCGGCCCTGACCTTCTCTGCGCTCGCGCTTACGTTGACCCGGAGCGCGTGGTTAGGCTACGCGGTGGGAGCCGCGGCGATCGTGCTGGTCCGGCGCATCCGATGGGTGCCGCTCATCGCGGCGCTCGCGATCCTCGTGGTCGTCCTCAGCCCGATGGCCTTCTTCTCGCGCCTCGTTTCGAGCTTCGATCCGAAGAACTCGTCGAATCTCGACCGGATCCGGATGGCGCAGGCGGGAGTCGAGATCATCGCCGACCAGCCTCTCTTCGGCATCGGCCCCGGGAACATGAAGGAAACCTACCCGCTCTACCGGCTTCCCGACGCCCCCCGGTTCCGGATTCCGCACCTGCACAGCAACCCGCTTCAGATCTGGGCCGAGCGGGGGATCGTCCCCCTTTTCGGCTGGCTCCTGCTGGTCGGGCTCGCGGCTCGCGAGGGTGTACGCCTGCTCCGGCAGGGGGGAGAGCGGTCGTCGTGGGGGCTTGCGGGGCTCGTGGCTGTGGTCGGGCTCGCGATCGCCGGGCTCTTCGAGTTCAATTTCGGCGACGCCGAAGTGACGATGAACATGCTCGATGTGCTCGCCGTGGCGTTCGCGGCTGCGGCGCTGCCGCTGGCGCAGCCGCTGACGCAGCCGCGAATTGAGAATGAAGAATTGAGAATTGAGAGATGAGGGAAGCCGGAGCATGGTTCGACGGACAAAGCGGCCGGGGCTCGTCCCACGGGGCGGGATCGTCGGCCCCGCCATCTCTCAATTCTCAATTCTCAATTCTCAATTCGGCCTCCCCCAGGCGGGACCGCCGAGGATTCCAACCGCTCCGCCCGCTGTTCTTCCCGGGCGGGGGCGTAACCTTCCGGATGCGCGCGCGTCGAAATGACTGAGAAGGCGGAGATGACCGACCTGACGGACCAGGAGCTGATGGGGCTCGTGCAGGCCGGTGACTACTCCCCGGCTGCCGTGCTGTACGACCGGTACAGCACGCGCATCTACAACTTTGCCTACCGCTTTCTCAGAAACAGCGAGGCCGCGGAAGACGCGACGCAGGAAGTGTTCGTGAAGATGCTCAAACATGCGCACCAGTTCAATGGCGAAGCGAAGCTGTCGACCTGGCTCTTCTCGATCACGGCGAACCTTTGCCGCGATCACCTGCGCAAGTCTGACAACAAAGCCAAAGACGACGAGGAGGCGCTGCTCTCGATCCCGGCTCCGGCCGAGCACTCGCCCGAGCACCTCCTCCAGACGAAGCAAACTGAAATGAAGGTTCGTGATGCACTCCAGAAACTCACTCCCGAGCAGCGCGAGGCAATCCTGCTCTCGCGTTACCAGGGCCTCTCGTACGCGGAGATCGCGCAGATCTCCGGCTGCAGCGAGGGAGCTGTGAAGACCCGCGTGTTCCGCGCGATGGAGACGCTCAAGAAGCTGCTCACCGATCCGATCGACGGAGATACCCCATGTCTGACTGCACATTGATCCGGGAACAGATGCCGCTGTTGCTCACCGAATCGCTCGGCTCGGCCGCGCGTGAGGCAGCGCACCAGCACATCGAGTCGTGCGCGTCGTGCGAGGCCGAGTGGTCGAGGACGCGCGAGGCCTGGAAGCTGCTCGCCGACGCTGCCGACCGCCCGGTGCCGGGCCGTGTCCGGACCCGCTTCCTCGACGAAGTCGCCTCCATGGGCGGAACGGCGCCGCGCCGCTCCGTCGTCGTCCCGTTCACGCGCAGGCCCGTGTTCCGCCGCTTCGCGCAGGCTGCGGCGATCGCGGTGATCGCCGGCGGTGCGTACTTCGCAGGATCGACCCGCGGAACGAATCCGTCGGCGGGCAATGCCACCGTCGCCTCCGTCGCGGCCGCGCCGCAGTTCCGGATCTCCGAGAACGCGCTCCTGTCGGCCAACCAGATCAATCCAGAGATCACCGGCACGCCGGCGATCTCCAACGTCCGCTTCATCGATCACGCCGGCGCACCGGGCGAGGTCGGCATGACGTTCGACATGACGCAGAAGGTCACGGTCACCGGAAAAGCGACCGACCAGAGCCTGGTCAACCTCGCGGCCTACGTGCTCGGTGACTCCGACCATCCGACGACCTCGCGCTCGAACGCGATTCAGTGGGTGCGCGACACCTATTCGACCGGCCGGACGACCGACCCCCAGATCGTCGCGGCGCTTGCCAACGTGCTGCGCAACGACGCGCACGAGGGAGTCAGGCTCAAGGCCGTCGAGACGCTCCAGTCGCTTCCTCCGTCGAGCCTCGGCAGCGCCGCGGCTCAGGCGCGGCAGGCGCTCATCGAAGCGGTACAGAACGATCCGAACACGAACGTCAGGCTCAAGGCAGTCGAGGCGCTCGCGCATCTCGCGGTCGTGCCCGAGGGCTTCGACTCGGCTTCCGTCGAGACGTTGAGGAAGAAAGCGTCCCAGGGCGACGAAAACCCGTACCTCCGCGTGAAGGCCGCCGAGGCGCTCAGTCAGATGAACCTGTGATGAGACTCGGAATGGCACAGGCGAGGGCCGCGGCGCTCGCTATCGCGATCTTCGCCCCGACGCAGCTCGTCGCTGCCGAGGCGAACAGGCTTACGAAGGCGTTCAACGACAAGTCGACGCGGACGGTCGATGTGCGTGCGGGCGGAATGCTCTGGATCGACAATGCGATCGGCTCGATCATCGTCACCGGCGGCAATGACAAGGTCGTCGTCGAGACGATGCGCGTGCTGCGCGCCGGGGACGACGCGACACTCGAAGCCCTGAAAAAGAAGGCGAACGTCATCGTCGAGGGAACCTCCGACAGCAGGATCGTCAAGTCGGTCGGGCTGGTGAGCAGCCAGCAGGCTCTCGCGAGGATCGACTACGTCGTCAAGGTTCCGACGGGAACGCAGATCAACGTGCTTTCGGGCGTCGCCGAGCAGGTGAACGTGTCGGGCATCTCGGGCAAGCTCTACCTGCGGAACTGGCGCGGGAAGGTCGAGATCACTGACGTGTCGGGGCCCATCCAGGTCGATGCGGTCAATACCTTTCTGAAAGTGAGCTTTTCGCAGATCCCCACGGCCGGCGCGATGTTCACCTCGGTGAACGGCAACGTCGAGATCCGGGTGCCGCGGGCTTCGAAGTTCGAGTGGTATGCGGAGACGATGAAAGGCGACATCCTCGCCGGATTCCCGGTGAAGGGGCGCGTCGTCGACCGAGCGGGGCAGCGGACGTTCCACTCCTCGGTCAACGGTGGGGGCTCCGCGGCTCTCCGCGCGGCGTCGATCACCGGAAGCGTCTACCTGATGCCGCTCGAGAATTTGAACGCGCAGGCCGCATCGGTGCTCCCGCAGGCGCCTCAGCCCGCGCCGATGCCGCCGCCCGCCATCAAGGAAGACGTGGGCAGCGTCTACCGGAGCGTGGTGGCCTCGCTTCTCGTGGTTCCGCCGAGCGCTCGTGTGTTCGAGGTGCGCAAGGGACGAGTAGCGGGTAACTACGACTTCGCGGCCGATCTGGGCGAGAACGTGTTCGTTGGTGAGATCGAAGGTTTCGCGCGGATCGTCGCCGGCGGCGGCGAGGTCGTGCTCGGACGTGTCGCGGGCGACTGCAAGGTGGGTTCGCAGGGCGGTCCGATCAATCTCGGCGAGATCGGCGGCGCCGTCGACGCGCGAACCCTCGCAGGCGACGTCACCGTCGGGAACGCGAAGAAAGGCGGCCGGGTCTACACCGGTGGCGGCTCGATCGCCATCCGCCGGGCCGCCGGCCCGCTCATCCTCGAATCGAACGGCGGCGACGTGATCGTCCTGGAGTCTTCGAGCCGCGTATCGGCCGAGACCCCCTCGGGAGACGTCCGCGTCCGGCTCGATGCCCGGGGCGCTACGGAGCCTTCCGATCTCCGGACGGGCCGCGGCCACGCGATCCTCGAGATCCCGAAGGCCGCGAAGGTCACGATCGACGCGACCATCACGATGGCCGCGGACGGGGCGTACCGGTTCGAATCGGAGTTTCCCGGCCTCACCGTCGTGCGCGAGCGCGTCGGCGACGGAATGCGCATCCGCGCCACGGGAAAGATCAACGGGGGCGGTCCGCTGATGACGATCAACGTCGCGAGCGGAAACGTCGCGCTCCGCCGCTCGCCCGAGAAGGTCGCCGCACCCGCTGCCCGGCGTTGAGCGGCCGTGTCCTCCTGTAGAATGCGTTGCGTCGAGCCGGCCGGAACGCCGGCATCCAACCTGGAGGAAAGATGCATCGCAGACTCTTCGTCACAATTCTCTTCGCTCTCACCCTGATCGGATGCGCGGCTCCCGCAAAGACCGAAGGCGCCGCTCCTGCTGCGTCGACCGAAGCCGCGAGCGCCACGACCGCGACGGCCGCTCCCGCTCCCGCTCCCGCGACCGCGACCGTCGCCGCGACTCCGGCGGAAAAGCCTGACTCGTACTACAAGGACAAGGTCGTCGAGCTCGAGACCGATCTCGGAACGATCGCGATCCGCTTCTACCCCGACGTCGCGCCTAACCACGTGCGGAACTTCATCGACCGCTCCGAGGCAGGCGACTACGACGGGACGAAGTTCCATCGGATCATCCCGGGATTCGTCATCCAGGGAGGCGACCCGAACACCCGCACCGACGACACGTCGAGCTGGGGCACCGGTGGTTCGGGCCCGGGCGTGAAGGCCGAATTCAGCGCGGTTCACCACGGCCGCGGCATCCTTTCGATGGCGCGGTCGGCCGATCCCGACAGCGCGCGCAGCCAGTTCTTCATCTGCGTCGACGACGCGGGCGCACTCGACAACAAGTACTCCGTCTTCGGCAAGGTCGTGTCGGGCATGGACGTCGTCGACAAGATCGTTGCCGGCCCGAAGGGCGGCCCCCGCGGCGACCAGGCGATGAAGCCGGTCGCGATCAAGAAGGCGACCGTCCGCGCGGCGAAGGACAGCGAAAAGGGCCCCGCGCCGAAGTAGCGGCTCGTCCCGCCTGCCGGACTGGAAATCGAAATGTCGAATGAAGAATGAGGAATGAAGAATGAAGAAAGAGAGCCGCGCGTCCTCGCACTGCGATGTGCCGACGCTCCGGCGGTCTCGTTTCTTCATGCTCCATTCCTCATTCGACATTCTTCATTTCGGTTTTCGCCGCTGAACGAAGCAAGGCGCCTACGTCGATGAGGGAGCGCGTCCCGCCCGAAGCGGCCAAAGATCTCGACCTCTGGCTCGGACGCCCTGATTGGGCGTCCGAGCGGATCGCCGGCGACGCATCGGCGCGGGCCTATTTCCGCATCACCGTCCCGGCCGGCGGCACGCGCATCCTCGCCTGGTATCCTCCCGAGATCCGCGACGACATCGAGCGGGTCGCGAAGGCGCACGACGCGCTCCGCGGCCATCTTCCCATTCCCGCGATCCTCGCACGCTCGACGAGCGCGCTGCTGCAGGAGGACGCCGGAGAGCTGACGCTCACCGCGCTTCTCGCGCGCGACCGCCTGACCGCGCTGGCGCGATACCGCGACGCTGTCGACCTCCTCGATGCCCTGCAGGGGGCGGCAGCGACCGGCGCCGGCGTCGTCAATCCCGCGTTCGACGCGGAGAAGTTCGCCGCGGAGCTGGAGATGACGCTGCAGTTCTACGTCATGAAGCTCGCGGGAGTCGCGAGCGAGCAGGCGGTGCTGGCGCTCCGTCAGGCGTTCACGCGGCTCGCGCGAAAATTAGCACAACACAAATACGTACTATGTCACCGTGACTATCATGGGCATAATATTCATATTGTAAACGATAGTCTTATCGTCATCGACTATCAGGACCTCCGGATGGGGCCCGACACCTACGACCTCGCGTCGCTGCTGCGCGACCGGGGCGTCTGGCGGGCGCTCGGCCCCGACGGCGAAGAGGCCCTTTTCGCCCGCTGGTCGGAGCTCCTGGGCGGAGACCCCGCGCAACTTCGCCGGAGGTACCTCGAGTGCCTTTTGCAGAGGTCGATCAAGGCGGTCGGAACATTTGCGCGGATGGCGGTGGTTTACGGTCGCGGCCACTACCTCGGCTACGTGGCGCCGACGCTGGAGACGGCGCGCGACTGCGTGGAGGCGCTCGGTGAGTGGCCCGAGATCCTCGAGCAGTTTCCCTGGCAGTGCGAATCCGCATAGACGAGCAGCCGCCCGGCGACGGGCGGCGCGACACGAAGGAGAGAGCCTTGGCCCACACAATCACGTTGCTTCCCGGCGATGGAATCGGTCCCGAAGTCACCGGCGCGGTCGTTTCGATCATCGAGTCGGCCGGCGTCAAAGTCGACTGGGACAGTCACCTGATCGGCGCCGAAGCGATCGCCGTGCACGGCGACCCGCTTCCCGACGAAGTGCTCGACTCGATCATCAGGAACAAGGTCGCGCTCAAGGGTCCGGCGACGACGCCCGTCGGGAAAGGGTTCCAGTCGGTCAACGTCCGCCTTCGCAAGGCGCTCGATCTCTATGCGAACCTGCGGCCCGTCAAGAGTCTGCCGAACGTGCCGAGCCGTTTCGAGAACATCGACCTGATCATCGTGCGCGAGAACACCGAGGGGCTCTACAGCGGCATCGAGCACGAGATCATCCCGGGTGTCGTCGAGTCGATCAAGATCATCACCGAGAAGGCGTCGATGAGGATCGCGAAGTTCGCCTTCGAGTACGCGCAGACTCACGGGCGCGGCCTGGTGACCGCGGTCCACAAGGCGAACATCATGAAGCTCACCGACGGGCTCTTCCTCCGCTGCTGCCAGGACGTGGCGAAGGAGTACCCGGCGATCAAGTCGAACGACAAGATCATCGACAACCTCTGCATGCAGCTCGTCACGAACCCCGGACAGTTCCAGGTGCTCGTGCTCGAGAACCTCTATGGCGATATCGTTTCGGATCTCGCCGCGGGGCTCGTCGGCGGGCTCGGCGTGGTCGCGGGAGCGAACCACGGCGAAAAGGGCTCGGTGTTCGAGGCGGTCCACGGCTCGGCGCCCGACATCGCGGGGCAGAACAAGGCGAACCCGACGGCGCTGCTGCAGTCGGCAGTGCTGATGCTCCAGCACATCGGCGAAGACGCCGCCGCGACGCGCGTGCACGACGCACTCGTGAGCGTGCTCACGAAGGGGATCCGCACACGCGACCTCGGCGGCGACGCGACGACCTCGTCGTTCACGACCGCGATCTGCGAAGCGATCCAGAAGGGCTGACGCGGTGGTGGACATCGGGAAGTGGATCGTCGCCGGCGTCGATCAGTTCAACCGCCTCGAGTTCATGGAAGCGCACGACTCGTGGGAGCACATCTGGATGGAGGAAGCGGACGAGCAGGCGGTGTTCGCGCAGGGGCTGATTCAGCTTGCGGCGGCCTACCTCCACATCCGCCGCGGCACGTCACCGGGCGGCACGCTGCGCCTGTTCAACTCCGCGCTGGCAAAGCTCGAGCCCTACGCGCCGGAGTTCTGCGGCGTCGATCGGAGTCGCGTGATCGCGGCCGCGCTGCAGCATCGCGAGCGACTCGTCAGCGACGGGGCGGTGAAGCTCGACGACACCGAGTATCCGACCTTCTCGATGGTCGTGGGTTCGAATTGAGCCGCGGGAGAATGTTGCCTGTTCTCTCGTCTGCTGCTTCACGATAGAATCCTGCTGTCAGCGGCGTCATGAATCAGATCCGAGAGGGACTCCTCATGCAGGAAGTCGATCAACGCGACCGCGAGTTGCTGAGTGCTCTCCAGGGGGAGATTCCCGTCGCCTCGACGCCGTACGCCATCATCGGCCAGCAGATCGAGATGTCGGAGAAGGAAGTCCTCAAGCGCGCCGAGAAGCTCAAGCGCGCCGGAATCCTCCGCCGCATTTCCGTCGTGTTCAACACCCGCGCGCTCGGATACCAGACCTGCCTCGTGGCGGCGCGCGTTCGTGAGGAGCTGGTCGATCGCGCCGCCTCTGCGATCAATCTTCATCCGGGCGTCTTCCAGAACTATCGTCGCAACCACGATTTTTCGCTCTGGTACACGATCTCGCTTCCTCCCGACAGCGCTCTCGGCATCGAGCGCACGGTCGAGCTTCTCGCCGCGGACGCGGAGTGCGAGACGACGCGCCTGTTCCCGACACTCCGACTCTTCGTTCCCGAGGGAGAGCACGACGACGATGTCGCCCCGTCGCCGATCGACGCCGAGGAGATGGAGTTCGTGAAGGTTCTGCAGAGCGAGCTGCCGCTTCAGACGAGACCGTTCGACGCGATCGCGCGCCGGACCGGTATTTCCGAGGATCGCTTCTTCGAGGCCGTGCTGAGGTTGCGCGACCGCGGGCAGATCCGCCGGATCGTGGCGACGGTGCAGCAGCGCAAGACTCCGTTCCAGACCAACGCGATGACGGTATGGTCGGTGCCGGAGGAGCGCGTCGACGAGTTCGCGCGCGGCCTCGTGGCGAACCCCGCGGTGCTCCGCTGCTTCGTCCGCCCCACCTATCCCGACTGGCCGTACAACGTCTTCGCGACGATCCACACCCGGTCGGTCGACGAGTGCGAGGCGATCGTGCACGACGTGGCGGAAGCCACCGGCATCACCGAGACGCAGACGCTCTTCCCGACGCGCGAGTACAAGAACACCCGGGTCGCGCTCTTCTCGGGAGAGAGCGCCGACTGGGAAGCAGCGCGCCTCGGTGCCCGTCGCGCCGACTCGGCCGCGTCCTGAGGCGCTCATCGGCTCAAGATGTGGCGCAGGCACTCCTGCCTGCGCGCGGCGCAACGCGCCGCATGGACTTCCTGCTGTCCGGGCATCAGGGCCGCCTTCGGCGGCGCGCAGACAGGAGTGTCTGCGCCACGTGAATCGCGCCTGAGCGATACGCCGCCTTCGCGTCATCGAACCTTCCCATTTCCGTTGCCCTCCGAAGGAGCAGCCCCCCCGGGAACGTATCCCCAATCACAACTGTTCGTGATTTTCAGTCCGAATGGAGCCCTTCATGATGGAGCTGATCACCGATCCGAAACTCGAGCCGATTGCAGACAAGCTGTCTCGCGGCGAGCGCCTCACCTTCGAAGACGGCATGACACTCTTCGAAACGAGTGACATGCTCACCGTCGGCAGGCTGGCCAACCAGGTGCGCGAGACGCGCCACGGCGACCGGACCCACTTCACGGTCAACCGCTACGTCAACCACACGAACGTCTGTGTCGTGAGCTGCAAGCTCTGCGCGTTCGCCGTCCGCCCCAAGGCGGAAGGTGGATGGACCTACAGCCCCGACGAGATCGTCGAGCAGGTCGGCCCGTCGATCGCGCACGGCGTTCGCGAGCTCCACATCGTCGGCGGCCTTCATCCCTGGCTCAAGTTCGACTACTACACCGAGCTCTTCTCGAAGCTCAAGCGCGCCTATCCCGACGTGCATATCAAGGCGCTCACGATGGTCGAGCTCGATTTCCTCGCGAAGATCAGCAAGCAGTCGATCCGCGAGACGATCGTCGCGCTGCGCGAGTCGGGTCTCGACTCGTGCCCCGGCGGCGGCGCGGAGATCTTCGCGGACGAGATTCGCGACGAGATCTGTGACCACAAGATGAGCGCCGACCAGTGGATCGACATCGCCCGCACCTGCCACGAGCTCGGAATCAAGACCAACTGCACGATGCTCTACGGTCACATCGAGAAGTTCGAGCACCGCGTGGACCACATCCTCCGGCTGCGCGCCCTCCAGGATGAGACGCACGGGTTCAACTGCTTCGTCCCGCTCCACTTCCACAAGGACAACACGGTGTACGAGAACTCCGTGCACGAAGCGACCTCACTCGACGACCTGAGGACGATCGCGGTTTCGCGCCTTCTCCTCGACAACATCGACCACATCAAGGCGTACTGGATCGGGATCGGCGAAAAGGTCGCCCAGGTGGCGCAGTCGTTCGGCGCCGACGATCTCGGCGGTACGATCGTCGACGAGCGGATCTTCCGGATGGCGGGAGCGCAGACCGACGCGGCGGCGATGTCGAAGGATCGTCTCGAGAAGCTGATCCGCGACGCGAAGCGAATCCCGGTCGAGACCGACTCACTCTACAAGCCGGTCGAGCGCGCCGCCTGACGGCGCGTTCACTGAAACGAAAAACGGGCCCGAGGGCCCGTTTTTTGCTGCAGTGTCGTGCGCTGCGATCCCGCTAGAAGACCGGGTTCTCCGCGTCGAACGAATAGTGCTTCTTCCACTTGTATCCGGGGAAGTCGATCATGACGTCGTATTGCACCTCGACCTTGATGAAGTCGGCGCGCCGCGTGATCACGACGTCCTTCTCCGAAAGGGGCACGTTGAGCTCCTTCGCTCTCGCGAGGACCTCCTTCTTGACCGTGTCCATTCCCTTGCCGCTCGCCGAGCGGGAGGCGTTCTGGACCGCTTCGCGCATCGACGTGGCCTGCATCTTCACCGGGATCAGCTTGTAGGCGACGAAGAGTGCGACGACGAGCAGGAGCAGCCCGACCACACAACCGAGGCGCCCTTCACCCTTCTGGTTCATTCGGATCAGCATCGTGTCCTCCACAACTGCGGGGCAGGTTGGGTCGAGGTTAGAGAAGAAGCGTGACGATTGTCAATTGATCAGTCGACCGCCATGAGGAGTCGATGCCATTGCACGCTCCCTCCCGCGCTGCGCGACCAGCAGATCACGCGCGCGCGGCCGCGCAGCGACTCTCTCGCCACGAAACCCCAGCTGCGGCTGTCGTCCGAGTGCGCGCGATTGTCGCCGAGCACGAAGTAATGGCCGGCCGGAACGACGTGCGTGCTCTTCGCCGCCGCGGGATCGCCGAGGGCGTAAGGCTCGGCAAGCGTCGTGCCGTTGACGATCACGCGCACGCCGTCGATCGCGACGGAATCGCCCGGAAGCCCGATGACCCGCTTGATCCACGCCCTGCCGTCGTCTCCTTCGAAGACGACGACCTCGCCGCGTCGCGGCTCGTCGCTCCGGTGAAGGCGGGTGACGACGACCTGGTCGCCCGGGGCAAGCGAGGGCTCCATGGAGCGCGATGGCACGCGGTAGATCTCGGCGACCGCCAGACGCGCGGCAATCGCCGCGGACACGAGTGCCACGGAGAACGCGAGAAGCTTCAGCGAAGAGCGAGCGGGCATGTCTCGGTCGGCGCCGCGACGCCGGTCACGGCAGCGGTGGCGTCGACGGAATCGTCCCGCTCGACGTCGAGTGCGCCGATTCCGGCGACGTGCCGTCGTCGAGAACGGCGTAAACCGGCATCTTCTGCGTAAGCCCCTTCATCTGGAACTCGCCGAGCGCTTCGACGTTGAACTGGCCGCTGACCATGTCCCAGGTGTTCTGGGAGATGACCACCTGCCCCGGCTTGGCGACGCCGCTCTCGAGGCGCGAGGCGATGTTCACCGACGAGCCGAGCACCGTGTAGTCGACGCGCTTCTCGGTGCCGACGTTGCCGGCGACGGCGAGCCCGCTGTTGATGCCGACGCGGATCTTCACGGGAGGGAGGCCCTGCGCGGCGCGCTCGGCGTTCCAGCCGTCGACCAGGTGGCGCATCGTCACGCCTGCGCGGACGGCGCGCGCCGCGTGATCCGCCTGCGCGAGCGGCGCGCCGAAGAATGCCATGACCGCGTCGCCGATGAACTTGTCGAGCGTCCCGCCGTGCGCGAAGATCGCGTCGACCGCGCACGAGAAGAAGTGGGAGAGAAACTCCGACACCTCCTCCGGCTTCTTCGTCTCGGAGATCGTGGTGAAGCCGGAGATGTCGGCGAAGAGGATCGAGACCTCCGCGCTCTTGATCTCGCTCTCGTCGATCGCCGCGATGGCGCCCTTGACGATCTCGTCGACGACGCCGGGCGAGTGGTACCGCTCGAGCTTCGCGCGGATCTTCTTCTCCTGCTCGATCTTCTCGGAGAGCTGCGCGCGCTCGATCGCCACCGCGGCGAAGTTCGCGAGCGCCGTGAGCATGTCGAGGTCTTCCTCGGTGAAGCTGCCGATATGGATCGGCGAATCGACCTGCACCGCGCCGATCACGCGGTCGCGGTTCCAGAGCGGCACGCACATCGCCGACCGGATTCCGTGGATCGCGATCGACTTGCCGCCGAGCAGGCGCGCATCCTCGAGCGCGTTCGCCGTCAGCAGCGACACCTGCTGCTCGGCCACCATCTTGAGGATGTTCCGCGAGATCGGGATGTCCTGGCCCTCGAAGCCCTCGCGGAACTTCGTGAGCTTCGGAACGGGAGTCCCGTCCTCGTCGAACAGGATCAGCAGCCCGCGGTCGACCGGCAGGTACTTGAAGATGATGTCCATGACGGCGTTCAGGACCGCGTTGAGCTCCTCGTACTGAAGGAGGAGCTTCGCAACCTGGATCAGCACGGCCATGATCTTCTCGCGCTGTGCCTGCGGCGGCGCGTCTTTGGACGGCGCCTTGGACGCGATGTCGGGAGCGTCGAAGCCGAACTCGTTGTTGAAGTCGGAGATGCGGCGGATGACCGTGCCGCTCGGATTGTCGAAGAGCGATTCGTCGGAAAAATCGACCTTCGGCATCGCCCTGACCTCGAGCTGCACCGATCCGATCATCAGCCGGTCTCCCTGGCTGATCTCCGCTTCCGACACCTGGTTGTCGTTGATCTTGACGCCGTTGGTCGACTTGAGGTCGAGCAGCCACCACTTCGCGCTGCGCCGCTCGAGCCGCGCGTGACGGCGCGAGACGCTCGGATGGTTCAGGACGAGATCGTTACCCTCGGTCCGTCCAATGTCGAACGCATCGCGGTTCAGGTCGAACACGCGAGGGACGCCGAGGTCCACGTAGTGAAGTTGGAGTTCATCCATCAGGTTGTCCGAGAGCCGTTCGAATTATAGCCACCCCGTGCAACTGGCGCACACGCAGTTTTATGTCCCCTGTCGCGACAACGTCGCGAGGCGGGGAGTCGACTCGTTTATAATTGGCGTTCACTCGATCACAACGTAGAATCCGAGGAGCACTTCCGAACTGTCGTTCGGGCAATCCGACATGACCGAAGAAATCGAGCCGACTCCCGAACCGCCGACGGGCAGGCCACTCGTCGTCCGCGTCGCGCAGCTTTCCGACGTCGGTCGCGTCCGCGCAGAGAATCAGGACTTCGCGATCCTCAGCGCGCCCGCGGATGAAGTCGACCGGCAGATGGGGCGGCTGCTCGTCGTCGCCGACGGGATGGGCGGTCATCGCGGCGGCGCCACCGCCTCACGCATGGCTGCGACGATCGCGAAAGACGAGTACTTCCGCGACGGTGGCGACATCAGCGCGGCGCTGACTCACGCGCTCGAGCGCGCGAACGCGCGCATCTTCGCCGAGTCGCAGGTCAACCCGGAGCTCCGCGGGATGGGAACGACCTGCTCCGCCCTCGTCATTCGCGGGCGGGAAGGCTGGCTGGCGCACGTCGGCGATTCGCGGATCTACCGCGTCCGGGACGGCGAGATCAGCCAGCTCACCGACGACCACTCGCTCGTCGCGTCGATGGTGCGCGAAGGGCTGCTGACGATGCAGGAAGCCGAGGTCCATCCGCGGCGCAACGTTCTGCAGCGCTCGATGGGTGTCGGCCAGGCCGTCGAGATCGACGCGCGGGGGCCGTTCGAAGTGATTCCCGGCGACACGTTCGTCCTCTGCAGCGACGGCCTGCACGGGCTGGTCAAGCCGGACGAGATCGCGAAGCTCGCGCAGCTCGGTATCGAAGACGCCGCGCGCGAGCTCGTCAACCTCGCCCTCGAGCGAGGCGCGCCCGACAACGTGACCGTCGTCGTCGGCCGCGCCGAGGAGACCACTGCCGAGGAGATCGCGCAGTGGGAGGTCGCGGCGCGCGAGGAGCGTGACCGCGTCGAGGCGAGCTTCCTTGCCCCAACCGAAGAGTTCGAAGTCGCCGGCCAGTCGGAGATCACCACGCAGCGGATGATCGTGATTCCGGCCGACGACGAAATCTTCAACGCGCCGACGGAGCCGCTCCCGATCATGAACGACGCGCCGGCCGCCGCCGAGAAGCCTGTCGCCACCGAGAAGCCGGTCGAGGCGCCTCCCGCAAGCAGGCCCGCCGCGCCTCCCGCTCGCGCAGCGACTCCGGAAGCGCCGCGGGGCGGCGGATGGATGTTAGGCGTCGTGATCGTGGTCCTGCTGGCCGCGGCGCTCGCCTGGATTTACTACGGCTCGAAGTGACCGGTTGCGCCGGCGTAGACCGGGCGGGGGCTCGCAGATGCGCGCGAAACGAACGGGTGCGGCACTCCTCGCGGCCGCGCTCCTTTCAGGATGCCTCGGCGAGCTGCCGCGTCTCGACCGCGACAGGCGCCGGATGCACGAGGCCCGACCGGCCGTCGTGCGCGTCTCCTCGTACGCAACCGCAACGTTCTCCTGGACCGACGCAGACATCGTTCGCGCCGCGGCCGCGCTGAAGATCCCCTCTCCGGGCACGGCGCTCCGCCGTCCCGCCGCCGCCGGCGACTTCGAGACGGGAATCGGAGGCTCCTCGAGCGGCTTCCTCGTCAATCCCGACGGCTGGGTCGTCACCGACGCGGGAGGCCCGCGCGTGCCGCGTGACGCGGCGTCGATCGAGCTCGAGCTCCGGAGAAATGGCGCGAGAGCGGCGCTCGAGCGCCACGTCGACGATGCGGTGCTGGAGGCCGCGCTTCGCGCCGGGACGATCGGCCCCGTCATCGAACAGCTCGCGCTCGCGGGAACCCTCGACGGCACGCGCGTGTCCGACGAAGTCGAGCTCGCCAACGGCGCGAGGCTCGCCTACCGCGTCGAGGCGGTCTCCGCGGAGCTTGCCGGACGCTCGGGGCGCCTCGCGCTGCTGCGGATCGACCGGCGCAACCTTCCCTGGATCGAGCCGGCGCCCGGCGCGAAGCCGGCGCCCGGCGCGCGGCTCTGGGTCGTCGGCTTCCCGGCCATCGCCGTGCGTGGCGACGGCCCGCTCGCGGGCTGGGCCGCGCAGGATGCGGAGCTCGATGCCGCGTTCAACCCGGGAGAGGTGGTCGCACCGCCGGCGGGCACGGCGCTTCCGGCGATTCTCGACACGAACGCCGCAGTCTACGAAGGCTACTCGGGCGGCCCCGTGATAAGCCGCGACGACGGGCGTGTCGTCGGCGTCGCGTTCCGCGGTGCGGGAGGCGAGCGGCGAAAGAGCGTCGTCTCCGTCGACGCAGTCGTCGCGCTGCTCGCGAGCCGCGGAGTGAAGAGCGGCAACCGCGGACTCTTCCAGGAGACCTACGGCTCGGCGCTCGATGCCGCGGAGAAGGGAGACTGGGCCACCGCGCGCGAGAAGCTCGACGACGCCGACGAGCTCTTCCCCTCCTTCCCCGACCTCGTCCGCCTGCGCGGTGAGGCGGAGAAGCACGAGAAGGAGTCGGGGAAACCTGCGCGCGTGATCATCCCCGTGGCGGTGATCTCCGGCCTCGCGATCGCGGCGGTGGTCTTCTACGCGCTCCTCCGGCGCGGCGCCGGACGCAAGCCCTCGGTCGTGCTTCCCGCGGTGACGCACGAGACCGAGGCGATGCCGCGCGGCCGTGCCCCGGAGACGCGCGGCCCGTCGCTCGGCTGCTTTCTCATCGTCAGCGGCTCGCGAAAAGGGGAGCGCATTCTCCTCTCCGGCCCGGTACTCGTGATCGGCCGTGAGGCGCGCTCGAGCGACGTCGTGTTCGATCATCCGAAAGTCTCGCGCCTTCACGCCGAGATCGCCGAGGACGTCGACGGCATTGCCCTTACCGATCGCGGATCGGCGAATGGAACGTGGGTCAACGGCAGGAAGATCGAGCGAAGAATCCTGAAGGATGGTGACATAATCTATTTCGGAGGATCGAACGCGGTGACAGTCGCGTTCGATCGGTGAGAGCTTGGCCGATAAGCGCTGCAAGAACGGGCATTTCATCGACGAGGCGTGGGACATCTGCCCCTACTGCCCGCCGGTGAAAGGTGCGCATGCCGAAGGCCCGAAGACCTCGCGCGTCGAGCCTCCGGCGCGTCGCGAACCTCCTCCTCCGGCGCGTCCTGCCGGGTCGCCTCTGCCTCCGCCCCCTCCTCCTCCCGTCGAGCGGACGGTGAGCGCCCCGAAGGTCGAGATCGCCGGCGAGGTCGAGCACGCGCGCTGGACCGTCGGCTGGCTCGTCATTCTCGACGGCGCGGCGAAGGGTGATTCGTTCGCGGTCAGGATCGGGCGCAACACGATCGGACGCGACCGCAAGTGCGACGTCTACGTCAACGACGAGCAGGCGTCGGGACACCATGCCGATCTCGTCTACCGCCCCGAGGAAGGGCGCTTCATCCTGATGGACCACAACTCGACGAACGGGACCTACGTCAACGACGTGGAGCTCGAGCCGCGGCGCGATCTCGCCGATCGCGACATCGTCACCGTCGGCCGGCACAAGTTTCTTTTCGTCTCCCTGCTCGACGATCGTTTCCGCTGGGATGATCTGGAAGGGAACCGATGAGCGAGAACTTCATCGGAACCGTCGTCGGGAACTACCGGGTCGAGCGCGAGCTCGGCGAGGGGGGGATGTCGACGGTCTTCGTCGGCCGCACCGTCAACCGCAGCGAGCTGCTCCCGGAGGATTTCAGTGTCGTCCTCAAGGTGATGAGCGAGGAGCTCGCGAACGAGGCGACGGCGAAGAAGCGCTTTCTCAAGGAAGCGCAGATTCTCTCGAAGCTCCGGCACCGCTACATCACCCGCTTCTTCGAGTTCATCGCGCGCGACACCGGCGCCGTGCTCGTCATGGAGTTCGTCGAGGGGACCGCGGTCGACAAGCTTCTCGCGGACAAGAAGATGCTTCCGATCGAGACGGCCGTGACGATCACGCAGTGCCTGCTCGAGGCGCTCGTCTACGCGCACAACCGGAACATCGTTCACCGCGACATCAAGCCCGCGAACCTGATCTATCAGCCTAACGGATTCGTGAAGGTGACCGACTTCGGCATCGCGAAGATGCGCGAGGGCTCCGGCGGCGGGCAGGGGCAGACCGTCCTGACCAAGTCGGGCTTCCTTCTCGGCACGCCTCACTACATGTCGCCCGAACAGATCCGCGAGCCGAAGGACGCCGGCGCGAAGAGCGACGTCTACTCCAGCGCGGTCGTCCTCTACGAGATGCTCACCGGCACGCTCCCCTTCAACAGCAGGTCGCTGCCGAAGCTGATCGACGCCATCTACCGTGGCGAGAAACCGCTTCCCTCGTCGGTCCGCCCCGAGGTCGACAAGGAGCTCGAAGGGATCGTGCTCAAAGCCATGGAACCCGACCATAACAAGCGCTACGCGAGCGCTCGCGAGTTTTTCGAGGTGCTCGAGGAATGGGCCGCGGTCCGCCCGCTCGGCGCGCGGCTCGCCCCCGCGCCCGCGACGGTGAAGGCTCCAGCCACCTCGGCGCAGCGCTGGCAGATCGTCCACACCAACGGCTCGGAGATGCACGAGATCCCGGGAGACGACACGACCGTCGGCCGCGACCGCTCCTGCGGCATCGTCCTCGCGCATCCCGCGGTCTCGCGCCGGCACGCCCGTTTCCTCCTCGCCGGCGGCCAGGTCGCGCTCGAGGACCTGAAGTCGGCGAACGGCACGTTCGTCAACAACAACCGGATCGATCGCGCGAACGTCGGCGACGGAGACGTGATCCGATTCGGCGCCGACCCGACCTGCAGCTACGTCGTCAAGTCGCTCTCGACATGAAATGAGTCCCCAAAACGGGTAAGATCTCCCCCTCCGGAGAGTATTGATGGCGGATATCCGATGCTTGCGCTGTCAGGCGTCTTTTGACGGCGCCGCCGAGCAGTGCCCGAACTGCGGCGAGAGAGTCACGCACTTTCAGCGGACCTACTCGACGCGCCTGATCGACGGGAAGTATCAGATCCTCGAGCGCCTCGGCCTCGGAGGCATGGGCGAGATCTTCAAGGTCCGCCACATCCACCTCAACGAGGAGCGCGTGATCAAGATCATGCGCGCCAACATCGCATCGGACGACCAGTCGCTCCAGCGCTTCCTCCAGGAGGCGCGCACCTCGACCATGATCAAGCATCGCAACCTCGCGATGCTCTACGACTTCTCCACCCTCGAGGACGGCTCCTACTACATGGTGTGGGAGTACATCGACGGCACCAACATTCAGAAGTGGGTCGCCGCGAACGGTCCCGTCCCGCAGCGCTTCGCCACCGAGATCTCGATCCAGGCGCTCAACGGGCTCGAGCACCTGCACCAGATGGGGCTGATCCACCGCGACATCTCCCCCGAGAACATCATGCTGTCGACCGACCACCACGGGAAGCTCCTCGCGAAGGTCATCGACTTCGGCATCGCCAAGCAGCTCTCCGAAGGGGAGGGAGGCCAGGGGCTCACGCAGACCGGCATGTTCGTCGGCAAGCTCAAGTACGCCTCGCCCGAGCAGGCCGGCTTCCTCAAGGAAGAAGAGCACATCGACCCGCGCAGCGACATCTACTCGTACGGCATCGTCCTTTACGAGATGCTCGCGGGGCGCGCGCCGTTCGTGGCGACGAACCCGCAGGGTTACATCCTCAAGCACGTCACCGAGAAGCCGGCGCCGATCTCACAGATCAACCCCGACGCGAAGGTCTACGAGTCGCTCGAGCGCATCGTGATGCGCGCCCTGGAAAAGGACCGCAACCAGCGCTACCACTCCGCCTCCGAGATGGTGAACGATCTCGAGTCGGTGCGCGACACGCTTCCCGTCGATCCGGTCGATTACCACCAGAAGCTCGCGACGATGTCGGGGCGCACCACGATCGGCAAATCGCGGAGCACCGGCACGAGCCCCACTCTCGGCGCGACCGTTCCCGGCCGGCCTGGATCTCCTTCGACGCGTGTCGACACCGGCACCGTCGCCGACGTTGCGTCGACCTTCCCCGGCGGCGCGACGGTCGCCGACCGGCCTGCAACGTTAGGCGGCAATGCCACGGTCGTCGAGCGGGTCGGCTCATCGACCGGCTCCGGCTCGCAGCCAACCGTCGTGGAGCGCGCCGGGATGCCGCTCGGCACCGTCGCCGACGTCCCATCGGGCTCCGGTTCCATGCCGACGATCGTCGAAGGGCGCCAGACGTGGGGAGGCGCTCCTCCCACGGTCGCAGGCGCCGCGCCGACGGTCGTCGAGCGGCGCATGACCATGGAGGGTGAAGCCGGAGCGAAGAGCAAGCTCCCGCTCGTCGCCGGAATCGTCGCGATCCTCGTCGCGGTGATCGTCGGCGCCTGGTTCGTCCTCAAGCCGAAGGACGCGGGTCCCGATACCGACACGACCGCGACGTCCGTCACGCCCATCGCCACGCGAGGCGTCGTCCTGCTGACGAGCCCCTACGGCGAGAAGGTCGCGGCGCAGAACCTCGACACCAACAAGCCGGCCGCGCTCCCCGGCACGTCCGTGCCGCTTCGCGCCGAGCTCGAGCCGGGGCGGTACCGCTTCACGTTCGAGGATGCCTCGGGCACCAGCTGGTCGCGCGAGGTCAGCGTCGAGGCGGGCAAAGAGGCGCGGATCGAGCCGCAGGAGCTCAAGGTGAATCTCGACCAGGTCGTCGACGAGGTGGTCAAGCCATGACGCGCGCGAGCCGCACCGTCGTCATCGCAATCGTCATCGCGCTGCTTGGCAGCAGCGTTGCCTGGGCCAAAGAGTTCTACGAGTCGTACGACGAAGGGCTCAAGGCTGTCGAGACGAAGGAATGGAACGACGTCATCGCGAAGATGACCGAGGCGATCCGCAAGAACCCGAAGGAGAACAAGCGCGAACGGAGCTACGGCGCGAACTTCTTCCCGTACCACCCCTACTACTACCGCGGCATCGCCTACTTCAACCTCGGGAAGTACCCCGAAGCGATCGACGACCTGCAGAAGGCGTTAGGCGTGGGGCGCATCAACCTCGGTACTCCCGAGTCGTGGGTCCTCCGCGCGGAAGACCGGATGCGCTACAGCGCGCCGCAGCAACCGCCGCAGCAGGTGCCGCAACAGCAGCCCCAGCAGCCGCCACCTACGACGACGGTCGCTCCGCAGCAGCCGCAACAGCAGCCGACGCGTCCTCCCGTGACGCAGCCTCAGCAGCAGCCGACCCGGCCCCCGGTGACGCAGCAGCCTCAGCAGCAGCAGCCGACGCGTCCGCCGGTCACGCAGCCGCCGGTGCAGGTCCCGGTGACCGACACCGGCGCGCTGAAGGCGAAGGTTCGCGACGCGCTCCGCGCCTACTTCTCGGGCGACTTCCAGCGGAGCGAGATCGCGCTCGAGCTCCTCAGCAAGGAGCAGGAGTCGAACGCGATGATCTGGGCGTTCCTCGGCGCGTCGCGGTACAACGGCTACATCCTCTCCGGTGAGGCGAACGGCACGATGAAGAGCGGCGCAGAAGACGCCTTCCGCCGCGCGCGGAACCTCAAGCCCTCGCTCCAGCTCAACGCGAAGTACTTCTCGCCTCGTGTGAGGAACTTCTACGAGAGCATCGAGTAGGAGTTGTTAGTTGTTAGTTGTTAGTTGTTAGTGCTGGATTGTGCCTGGCGAGGGCCTGGCTCTCAGTCGATTTCGCAGGGGCGACGCGATGCGTCGCCCGTTTTATTTGCGCGTAACGGGAGGCCGATGGCATGCAGGTTTGTGTGGCGCAGGCACTCCTGCCTGCGCGCGCCGCGAAGCGGCGCTTCGGTCATCCCGAGCGAAGCGAGGGATCTGCAAAACCATCTACTGATCGCTCCCCCAAGAGCGATATTCGCAACGCGCGCCCGACCGGATCTGCCGTGGAGGAAGCGGCCAGCAGCCGTTTTGCAGATCCCTCGCTTCGCTCGGGATGACACATATGCCAGCTCAGCGCTCTTCTCGCCCCGCACCTGGCCTTCCGACGTCCCCCTTCGGCCCGGTTTGACACCCCCTTCCCCGCGGATCTACATTGTTCGGAGCTGGAGTGATTTGGGGCCGCTTGCAACCAGCCTAAAAAAAGCTAAAGACGCTGCGGAAGGAAGTCTTTTCCCAACGCCCCGCTTTCCGCGGGGCGTTTTCTTTTCGGGGCGCGAGAGGGACGGGACGAGATGCAGGACTTCATTCAGACGCTTGCCGACGGGCACATCTACCTCTTCGACGGAGCGATGGGGACGATGCTCTATTCGCGGGGCGTCTTCATCAACCGCTGCTACGACGAGCTGAACCTTCGCGATCCGGAGATCGTGCTCGAGGTTCATCGCCAGTACGTCCGGGCCGGCGCCGAGATCGTGGAGACGAACACCTACGGCGCGAACGTGCCGAAGCTCCGCGCCTTCGGGCTCGAGGACGAGCTTCAGGCAATCAACGAGAAGGGGGCGCAGCTCGCGCGCAAAGCGGCGGGAGACGGCGTCTTCGTGGCTGGCGCGATCGGCCCTCTCGGCATCCGGCTCGAGCCGTACGGACCGACGGCGCTCGAGGAGGCGCGCGAGTGGTTTCGCGTCCAGGCGCGCGCCCTGCAGGCCGGCGGCGTCGACGTCTTCATCCTGGAGACCATCTCCAACATCGCCGAGATGGAGCAGGGGATCCTGGCGATCCGCGACCTCTGCTCGCTCCCGATCATCGCGCAGATGACGATCGGGCAGGACGGGCGGACGACCTACGGCGACACGCCGCGCGCGATCGCCCGGCGCCTCGACGCCACGCAGGCCGACGTCATCGGCCTCAACTGCTCGGTCGGCCCCGACGTCATGCTCGATGCGATCGAGGAGATGGCGGCCGTCAGCAACAAGCGCCTCTCCTGTCAGCCTAACGCAGGCCTTCCGCGCGAGGTGCACGGGCGTCAGATGTACATGGCCTCCCCCGAGTACGTCGCCAAGTACGCGAAGCGCCTGATCCAGAAAGGGGTCAAGTACATCGGCGGCTGTTGCGGGACCACGCCCGAGCACATCAAGTGCGTGGCCGACACCGTCCGGCCTCTCTCGCCGCGCCGCCAGCTCGTCGCCATCGACGCGAACGGCCCCGAAGCCGCCGCCGGGCAGCAGCCCGTCCCGATGGCGCAGCGTTCGAACTGGGGGAGGAAGCTCGCCGCAGGAGAGTTCGTCTCGACGATCGAGATCGTCCCGCCGAAGGGACCCGACCCGGCGAAGATGCTCGAGAGCGTACGCCTGATCGAAGCGGCCGGCATCGACGCCGTCAACGTCCCCGACGGGCCGCGCGCGCAGAACCGGATGGGGGCGATGGCGGTCGCCCTCCTCATCCAGCAGACCTGCGGCGTCGAGGCGGTGCTCCACTACTGCTGCCGCGACCGCAACCTGCTCGGAATGCACTCCGACCTGTTAGGCGCGGCCGCGCTCGGCCTGCACAACCTCCTCGTCATCACGGGCGATCCGCCGAAGATGGGGCCCTACCCCGAGGCGACCGCGGTCTTCGACATCGACTCGATCGGTCTGACCAACATGGTCAACCTGATGAACCACGGGCTCGACCTCGGTGGCAACCCGTTCGGCAAGCCGACCTCGTTCACCATCGGCGTCGGGGTCAATCCGGCGCACCTCGACCTCGACCACGAGCTCGGAAGGCTCGACTGGAAGGTCAAGGCGGGAGCCGAGTACGCCATCACCCAGCCCGTGTTCGACCCGGCGCAGCTCGAGAGCTTCCTGCGCAGGATCGAGTGGATGCACCTGCCGGTCGTCGTCGGCATCTGGCCGCTCCTCAGCTACCGCAACGCGCAATTCATGAACAACGAGGTCCCCGGCGTCACCGTGCCCGATGACGTCATCGAGCGGATGCGCATCGCGAACGAGAGGAGCCGAGAGCACGCGTTGCATGAAGGCATCGCCATCGCGCGCGAGGTGCTCGAGCGCGTCCGCGGCGAAGTCGCCGGCTGCCAGGTGTCCGCCCCGTTAGGCCGCGCCGACCTCGCGCTCGAAGTGTTCGACGGGTACCTGGAGAGGCAGGCGAGAGGCGAGAGGCGATAGGCGAGAAGTAGGCCGAAATGCAGGCCAGAGGCCAAAGGCCAAAGGTCAAAGCAGGCAGTGAGTTTCCGGGAACGAGCGCGCGGCTTGTCGTCCCGAGCCCGCGAAGCGGGAGAGGGACCTCTCAGGCTGGTACAGACGAAGTCGTCGGCGCAGCACCTCGGCCGCGGCAGCGGCCGTTTCTGACTAGCCCCGCGCGTCAGGGCGTGTTGCCCAAATAAGAATCTATTAACAAACCGTATTAGTGAGTATAATAATGGGCGTCAATTGAGGTGGCGCTCATGATGCGCAAGCAACCCC
>JBAZBK010000022.1:0-103447 GCA_041671505.1 Thermoanaerobaculia bacterium
TCCACCGAGCATGTCGGATTCGTGCGAGATTTCGCCTAACGGACCACTGCCTCCCTGAGGCCATCGCGATTGCAACGCAGAAAGTCCACTGATTGGCGCGCTTCGCGGGTTTTCACACGTTCTCGCGCGAAAGTTAGACGGCGCGGCGAGCGGCCGCAGGTCTCGCACCGGAAGAGCCGGACCGAACCGCCGTCTCTCGTGCCGTGGGTTCACCAGAAGAACCTTCGGCCGAGAGTGGTCCCCCATGCGAAGAGCAAGATGAGGCCGGCGTAACTGATGAGATTCATGACGGCCACCGTCTTTCGAAGCTCCGCCGGGCATGGCAACCCTGCTCGGTTTAGCAGGAACACGAGAGTTCGATGCTCCAGCCAGACCGTGACGAAGTAGGTAAGAACAAACAGCACCGCGCTCGCCGAGAAAGCGAGCCATACGTACGGTGATCGGTCGCCGATGATCCAAGTACCGATCGCAGCGAGAACTCCGGCCAGCGTTGGCAGGTTTGGTGAACCCAGCCCGGAAAGCACCAGGAACAGAACTGCCCAAATGAATGGGATGATTAACGCACCGACGGCCGTCGACACCAGATTCGTTACCGTTACCCACCCGAGTAACTTCGCGCGACTCGTCTCCAGCAGCTTGCCTCGGAGGTAAAGAAACTCTGAGGTGATGATCCAGACCTGCCCGAGCGAGAACACGTAAAGATTGATAACCAGAAGTAGTGGGGCGCCTCCATCGGCACTTGCGGAAAGCGTGACCAGCGCGAGGAGAAGGATAAGCCGTGTCCAATCGTTGGTGCGTGTCGAATGACCGGGCAAACTATCCTCGCCGTCTAACGCCTGCCGTTCAGCCAGCCCGGCGCGCTTCGCTCATGATACAACCTACGGGCACCGTGACGCGCGCCGGGATCGGCTGCACGGCTATGTTAGACGGCCACCTAGTGCACCGGTTCGGGAGCGATTGCAGTGAGTGCTGACCAAATCTGGAGGAATCTCTCGCCTTCTGGCGTGTGGTTCAGCGGGTGCTCCTCCCCGCAAACTCGACGCCCGGCGAAGGAAATGCACGAATCCGGATCGTCAGTCACGATGGTGATTCGGCCTTGGCTGTCTGGTGGAGTCGTAATCTCTTCGGGGAGAGTGGAAAATCCGTTAGATTCCAGCGCAGATTGAACCGCCGCCCATTGGGCAGCGGTTGGGTGAAACCTCTGCGTGTATCTTCCCGGCCGGATGCACGTGTCCTCGACTTTCTGTACCGCTTCCGTGGGAGAGAATGCTGTTTCCCAGTTCGGTCCACACCAGTTGATACGTTCAGTCTTGACGACTGGCGAGTCAGCGGAGGGACGCATCGCCGCGCATCCAATGGCGAGGATCAGGACGAGCATCGTGACGGTTCGGACGGATCTGGTCATGGCCGTCTAACGCCAGGCGCTCAGCCGGCCCGGCGCGCTTCGCTGATGATAAAACCTTCGGATACCGTGATGCGCGACGGGATCGGCTGCAGCGCCATTGTTAGGTGGCGCGATCTTTCGCTGTGACCGCTCGCACGAATCTTCCGAACTCCCAGAGGACGCCGGCGGCCAATGGTCCCACGAGGCCGAGAGGGATGACCACGGAAAGGCCACTCCTCCTGCCGCTCAGCAGGACGGCCAGTATGAGAGCAGGCAATGATGCAAGGAAAACGAAACGCCAGAAGAAGCTGGGACTGGTCCAGCGGCGATCGAGTTCGGTCTTGAATTTCGCGATCAGCGCCTCTTCATCGCCTTCGAGGATTCGGCGGTTTCGCGTGTCCCAGCCCCGGAGAAAGCCGATTCCGTAGCACATGACCGCGAAAATTGTGACCACGCTGGAGAGAAGCCACGGATGTGCCGATGCTCTCGTCGAATCCTCTACGGTGGCCAGCGGGAAGTAGGTCGTTGCCCACGTGGCGAACTGGGTCACGATGAACAGGATGAACCAGCGGAATGCCATGTCGGATTCTCTGCGCCACCTAACGTTAGCGCTAAGCGGTTTCAACGCGCCTGCGCTGCGGTAACAGCCTACCGAAATTTGAGTGGCGCGTTGAAATCCGCTTGAGCGCGCTAGTTGGGCTGCCGCGTGGTTGAGACGATCCGCTCGATGACCCTTCGAACGAAGGACATTTCGAGCAGGTAGAGACCTACGGCAGCGATTCCGATCCAGGCTGAGATACCGAGCGGGCTTAGCAATTCGCGCCCGCCGGCAGTTGTGAAGGCGAAGTAGAGGCTTAGCGCGATGAGCGCGGTCGGGAGCAGAATCACAAACCAGTTTGTCGCGCGGACGAAAACGTCCGCACCGCCGTCCGCGCGAGCCATGATGCTTCCAGAGACTCTGCTCACCGCATTGCCCCCGAGGGAAGCGGTCCGGAGGCGGCCGGAGAACTCCGAACCCTGCACCTCTCCCGAGATATGGGGCTGAGGAAACGGCCAGTGCCGGGTTGAAGGTTCCGTCATCGCGGCGGTGAACACCTCGATGGCGGCGTCACGCGACAGATCTGTACTGATCACGAAGTCGAACGTTGGGAAGTACCTGCGGACCTGCGTCGTCGTGTTGTTCACGTGTTCAGGACTCTCGCCTCGGCAGCCCAACGGATAGCGCTAAGCGGCTTCGACGCGCCCGCGCTGCCGTGCCAGCCTACCAAAATTTTGAGCGGCGCGTCGAAGTCCGCTTGAGCGCGGAGACTGTGTGAAAACTCCTGGCACGTGGATTGCCGGTCCACCGAGCATGTCGGATTCGTGCGAGATTTCGCCTAACGGACCACTGCCTCCCTGAGGCCATCGCGATTGCAACGCAGAAAGTCCACTGATTGGCGCGCTTCGCGGGTTTTCACACGTTCTCGCGCGTTAGTTAGACGGCGCCGGTTCACGAAGCGTTCGCCTTCCGATGGTGATGAGGGCAATGCCGCCGACCGCGAACAGCCATGGAAGCCAAACGAGGAACAGCGATGGGAGGATGCAGATGAATCCCGGATACCCCTCTCGGGTTCGATCAATCGCCCACTGCACAGCCACGGGGCAGACGAGACCGAGTAACGGAACCGCCACTAGGCAAGAGGCACGGACCAAGGGATTTCGGCTCCCCGATCGCAACCTCAGGAGGTAAGACCCAACCAAGACGTAGCCGAAACACGCGACGGCTCCGGCCAGCCACCAGGTAAACTCCGCTCCGAATCCGATGCTCGACTCAGGGGGAAGTCCGTGTTCCCTATCAGCTTTGACATTCAACGCGGTAAAGATCAAGCCCAGGATGACCAACCCGATGAAGGCGGCGGCTGCGACGGTAATCGGCGCACGCCACCATGGTTGAGCGATTCGATCTTCTTCCAGCATGATCCTGCGCCGTCTAACGTTCGCGCATCAGCGGTGCGGACGCGCACGCGCTACTTTAACACGCTACGATGCTTGGTGTTGCGCGTCCGCATCCGCTGCATGCGTTAGTTAGGCGCCGCAGTTTTAGCCGTGGCCGCCTCGCGGGACTCTTGACTCTCAAGTTGGAACCGAATTCTTTGCCTGGACGGTTCTCGCCACCCACTCTCCTTCGCGAGAGATTCAGCTATCCTCCAAGCTGTGTCGGCTAGGTCCTCCCTGCCGTTGCGTTCGTGGAGTAGCGCGAGGTGGCCCCACGATCGGAGGGATTCAATACGACGGACACGCGAGTCGGCCAATAGGTTCTTCGACTGCGCTGGTGTTTCGAGCAGCTTGATGTATGCCTCCAGCGCGAGCCGGGCATCCTCGTAGCCAGCCTCTCGATACTGAAGCTCTGCGTACTGGGAGATCATGTGCTGGTCGAACATGGCAACGAATCCTGGTTTTGTCTCATCTGCCTGACTCTGGAGACGTTGCGTTACGTAGGCACCTGAGATGAATCCTACGACCAGGAAAGGGAGCGCGAGGACCAACGCGCGCCACCAAACTCGTTTCGAAGCCGGCACGTTCACCGTGGACTCTGTCATATCTCACCCGTGGTCAGCACTCGTTTCGCCAGGCGCCTAACGCTCGCGCTCAGCGGTTTCAACGCGCCCGCGCGGCCGTAACAGCCTACCAAAAATTTGAGTGGCGCGTTGAAATCCGCTGCAGCGCGTAGTTATGCGGCGGGGTTGGTTAGCATAGCCGTGAAGCCGCACAGCTCGTACCCTGCGGAAACGCGCTGAACCCGCCAAGAACGCTGATGGCGAAGACGCGACCTGCGGCCGATTGCACTCACGGGGCTATTCCGACCTAGGGGCGCGAACGCTGGAAGAGTTCTCTTGGTGCGGCTTCCGCGCTTGGGGCGTTGCAAACGCGCGAATCACGCCAGCGGGTTCTTGCACGAATTTAGCACGCCGCCCCAGCCACGGCGAACCGGAAACTCCACCGACTGAGGTTCGTTGCTTCCGCGCCGCATGAACCAAGAGCCTACACATCTTGGTTCGCCGTGGCGGCCCGATCTAAGCCGCATAACGCCTGGCGCTCAGCCGTGAAAACGCGCACGCGCTGAAGAAACCAGACTTCGAAACTCTGAGTTGCGCGTTTTCATCGGCTGCAGCGCCCATGTTAGACGGCGATTTTCGAGACGTACGGGTTGGTAATCGTTCCTAGGTAACGACTGAGGACACTTTGCTGCACGCCAGCCTGACTGTGGAAACAGTACTCCGTGCAGCAGAGTAATCCTACTAGGGCGGCATCATTCCAAGCCTCTAGGAACCAACCCTGTCTTTCTTGCTCCGGCAGATTCCACCCATACGGTCAGAAGTCCGGGTGTTTCACCCTCCGGATGACTCCGATGTCGAGAATGACGAATGCATCGATTTGATTCTCGGGAGGAACCGTGTTGGTCGCGTACCACGATTCGGTTTCACGAACGAGCCGTGGAAGGTCCGCCCAAGTCTTCTCCGCGAATACGAAATACGGGACGCGGAGACTCTCTTGGACGACGCGTTCGGGTTTGCGCTTGGGTAACAGAATTGGACCGATCGCCCGACGCAACTGCTTCACCGTAACGCCCTGCTGCAGACCCCTCTGAAGTTCGGAAGTCGAACTGAGGTCTGGCTTAATCTCGATCGCTACGTCGACCCCGTCAGCCAAGAGGAGCTGAAACTTCCCGAATGAATCAATGAGGTGGGGATGAACCGGATTCACCAGAATGCTATCGATCGATGCTGACGGTCCGTTTCCAAAGGAGTCGTGGATCTTGCCCTTTACCACGCGATACGGAGCCGGATAGAAACGCCCGAGGAAAGCACGAAAGGCATTCTCCCGAAACTCCGCAACCTCTTGCGACGTACCTTCACCAAGAGACGAGGCTTTGCGGAATTCCTCCGAGATCGTCTTCGCCTCTGCTCGGAGTATCTCAACAAGTTTTTCCACCGAGCCACGTCCCTTCGCCGTCTAACGTTTGCGGTTCAGCCGTGCCAACGCGCACGCGCTGACGAAACCAGACTTCAAAACTTTGAGTTGCGCGTTGGCATCGGCTGCAACCGCCATGTTAGACCGCCGTTCTGGCTCTTTGCCGCCGGGAGATCTGATGTTTCTGGCGTCGAGGTTTCGCCGATGCCGCCGCCGGCTTCAGTGTAACCCGGCTTCGCCTCCGACGCCGAGGATACGCCAGGGGCGGTGGAACAAGCCGAAAGCCCGAGCCCGAGCACCCAAAGCGAAACCAGACTCCACTTCCCTAGCCACGACTCGGGAGGCGGTGACGCTGGCGCTCAAAGTACTTGCCACAGAAGTAATCCCAACATTGCTCCCACGACCACGACCGCGATTCCAATTGCCACGTCACCGTTAACGACCTGGTGGCACTTTCGACAAATCGGATCGTGCCGAAAGTTGAATTGGCCGCAGCGGCCGCATGGGCGGCCCTTCGCGCGCAATTTCTGCTCGTATCTCTCGCGAGCTTGCTCGTATGGGGTTGGTGACATCGATTAACCCTGGGTCCAGGCGGTCTAACTTGTCATTGGGCCGAAGCCCGATCCTCTAACATTAGATGAAAGCATCCAGCATTGAATATCTTCATCCAACATTGGATATCTTAACCCGCGGCGGGTCCCAGGCCTCGATTCGCGGTTCGTGACTCAGACCGGAGCTGGCAGACTGGGCGCAGCTTCCACGGTCGAGGTTCCCGCTCCGCTCCTTGCCGAGGCTTCGACGGAGAGTGCCGCTAGGCAGGACCTGACCGCGAGGCTCGGCACGCTCGATTCACCCCTCGACGGCCGAAGCATGGAGTTCCCTGCATGAACGCAGGATTAACGGAGGGAGGCGCGGCGGCCTCACCCGAGGCCGCCGCTGCCCGCGTTGCCTTACTTCGTGATCCCGACCTGCCCGAGCATCCAGGCGAACTCGAAGGCCTTGTCCCTGAGCGCGTCGTAGCGACCCGACGCGCCGCCGTGGCCGGCAGGCTGCATCCTGCACTTGAGCAGGAGCTCGTTCTTGTCGGTCTTGAGCGTGCGGAGCTTCGCGGTGTACTTCGCCGGCTCCCAGTACATCACCTGGCTGTCGTTATAACTCGTCGTGACGAGGATCGCCGGGTAGGCCGCCTTCTTCAGGTTGTCGTACGGGCTGTACGACATCATGTAGTCGAACGCCGGCTTCTCGTTGGGGTTGCCCCACTCGAGGTACTCGCCGACGGTGAGCGGCAGGCTCGCGTCCAGCATCGTGTTCATCACGTCGACGAATGGCACGGCCGCGTGGACCGCCTTGAAGAGGTCGGGGCGGAGATTCACGATCGCGCCCATGGCCAGCCCGCCGGCGCTGCCGCCCTCGACGACCAGGCGGTCCTTCGACGTCCACTTGTCCTTGACCAGGTAGTCGGCGCAGTCGACGAAATCGAAGAAGGTGTTCTTCTTCTTCATCAGCATCCCGTCGTCGTGCCACACCTCGCCCATCTCGTTGCCGCCGCGGACGTGCGCGAGCGCGAAGACGACGCCGCGATCGAGCAGGCTGAGTCGCCGGCTGTCGAACGAAGCGCTCTGGCCGTAGCCGTACGAGCCGTAGCCGTACAGCAGCAGCGGCGCCTTGCCGTCACGCTTCACGTCCTTCCGGTAGACGATGCTGATCGGCACCTTCACGCCGTCGCGCGCCGTCGCCCAGAGGCGCTCCGAGGCGTACTTCGCCGGATCGTAGCCGCCGAGGACCTCCTGCCGCTTGAGCAGCGTCGAGCTGCCGCCCGCCATCTCGACGTCGTAGATGCTGGGCGGCGTCGTGAAGCTCTGGTAGGAGTAGCGGAACTTCGCCGAGGTGTACTCGGGCGTTCCGCCCGGGAAGAGCGTGTAGACCGACTCGGGGAAGCTCAGGTCACGCCACGACTTTTTCGCGAAGTCGTAGATGCGGAGGCGGTTGAGCCCAGCCTTCTTGTCCGAAACGACCGCGAAATCGCGGAAGAGATCGATGCCGAAGACGAGAACGTCCTTGTCGTGGTCGAGGAACGGCTTCCAGTTCGCGGGAGAGGGATCGGCGACCGGCGCGGTGACGATCCGGAAGTTCTTCGCGTTGCGGTTCGTCCGGATGTAGAAAAGCCCGTCGCGGTGGTCGATGTCGTACTTGTGTCCCTTCTCGCGCGGCAGGACGAGCTCGAAGTTTCCTTTCGGCTCGCTCGCGTCGAGGACGCGGCTCTCCCACGTGTCTGTGGCCGTGGAGGCGACGACGATGAACTTCCTGTCTCTCGTCCTGTCGAGGCGCACGTCGTAGAGCGGATCTTTCTCTTCGAGGAGCTTCTGCGGCGCCGCGGCACCGTCGATACGCCAGAGCGTGTCGGAGCGCTTCGTGCCGGCGTCCTCGGTCACGAAGAAAAGCGTCGCGTTGTCGGCAGCCCAGACGGCGTTCGTGACGCGCTCGGCCAGAGGTCCCTCGACCGTTCCGGTCGCGAGGTCTTTACGGAAGAGCTGGTATTGCCGGTAGCCGGTGCTGTCGGTGCTGTAGAGGAGCTTCGCGTCGTCGTCACTGACCTCGAAGAGGCCAATGGCGAGGAACTTCATCCCCTTCGCCATCTCGTTCTGGTCGAGAAGCACTTCCTCCGTTGCTGCCTCGTCAAGCTCACCGTTGGCGCCGGCGAGCTTCCGGCAGCGGATCGGATACTGCAGCCCTTCGACGGTGCGGCTGTAGTAGTAGTACTTCCCGTTGCGCGTCGGCACCGACATGTCGGTCTGCTTGATGCGGCCGAGCATCTCGGCGTAGAGCGCCTCGGTGAACGGCTTGAGTCCCGCCGTCATCGCCTCGGTGTACGCGTTCTCCGCCTCGAGGTACTTCTCGACCTCGGGCGTCCCCTTCTCGCGCAGCCAGAAGTACGGGTCGTTGTACTCCTTGCCGTGCCACGCCTGGACGTGGTCCTTGCGCGGGGCGACGGGAGGATCGGTCTTTGCCTGGGAGAAGGCGAGCATGGGAAGAAGAACAGCGAAGCAGGCGAAGGTGATTCTCGACGAAAGCGATGCGTACATGAACGGCCTCCGCGAGTTGCTATAGCACGCGCGCAGAGCTGTTGGATGTGACGCACTCGCCGGTGGGATGTGCGCCGTTGGGGTCACAGGCAATGGCCTTAAGTTAAGCGATGTGAGCACTCGCAGCTTGTCATCCCGAGCGCAGCGAGGGATCTGCTGACGACCATCTGGTCGATTCCTCAGCGGATTCCCTGCGATATCGGCGTGATTGTCGCGGAGGAAGCGGTCAGACGATTTGTTCGCAGATCCCTCGCTGCGCTCGGGATGACAGGTCTGCGGGGTGTCGATTTCTTAACTGAAGTCCATTGGGGTCACAGCTCAGTTCGCGGTGACGCCGCCGCCTAACGACATCCGTCCGCCGCGCGCGGCGCGCGAGGCGTCGAGAATCTCGCGAAGGTTCGTCACCTCGAGGAAATAGTGCTGGTGCGCGAGGCAGTGCGCGGCGATCCCGATGAAGGTCGCGGCGACGATGAGGAAGAAGGCGAACGACGGCGCCGAACGGAAGGCAGCTGACAGCGTCGTGACCGGGGCGAGGAGATGTTCCTCGACGACGATCCAGCCGAAGAGAAACGACGGCAGGACGAGCATGCCCGAGAGGATCCCGCTCGCCTGGATGCTGAACCAGGGCCGGATCGCGAGGAGCAGCACCGAGAGGAAGAGGCCGAGCGCGTAATAGCTGACGAGAACTTCCTCGATGAGCTGTGCGATCGACGACGCCTGATCGGGGGCGATCGGCGCGCGAACGCGTATCGCGAGACGCAGGCTCGCAATCGAAAGGAAACAGACGGTGAGCAGGGTGCAGGCGAGCGCGACGCTCGCGAAAAGCGCCTGGTAGACGTTCCGCACCGCGAGCAGCGACGCGACGCGGGTGAAGATCGCCGCCACGGGAAAAACGCAGGCGAGCATCGCGAGGAGGAAGACCGGCGCGGCCGGATTCCCGCTCGACGCGAGCGCCTGGTTGCCGGCCGCGGACGGGACGAACGCTGCGAACGCGTACATCAGCGCGAGAATCCCGATCAGCGCCGAGGCTCCGACTCCTGCGAAAAACAGTCCGCGTGGCATGACATTCAGTATCCGCCAGCGGAGCGAGTTTGGCCAGAGGCAGGCGAGAGGCGAAAGGCGACAGGCGATGAGCAGGCCTCATGTGGCGCAGACACTCCTGTCTGCGCGTCGCCGAAGGCGACCGGGCGAGCGAGAATTGAAGGTCAGGCGATCGGGGCGGTTGCCGGCTCATCGCCTTTCGCCTCTCGCCTCTCGCCTGCCCCAAAGAAAACGGGCGCGCCTTGCGGCGCGCCCGTGAGGATCATCGATACGTGTTGCTTACTTCTTGCCGCCCATCGCGCGCTCGAAGGCGAGCGCCATCGCGCTCTTTCCTTCCGCAGCGTCGTTGGCCTTCTTCGTCTCCGCGACGTACTCCATGTACTCGCCGTGGAGCGCCGATTCCTTGGCGCCTTCGATGCTCAGCGAGATGCGCTTCCGGGTCGTGTCGAGGTTCATCACCTTGACGGAAAACTTCTGGCCCGGCTTATGGGTCTTCGACGGATCGCCGCCGCCCAGCTCCGACATCGGCACGAGGCCGGTCAGTCCCGGCTCGAGCTGCACGAAGAGCCCCGGAGGGCCAACGCGCTCGAGAGTTCCCTCGAACACGCGGCCCGTCTGGTACTTCGTCGCCGCGTCGTCCCACGGATTGGTCGTCGAAACCTCGCGGAGGGCAAGTGAAAGACGCTTGCGCTCGACGTCCACCTCGCGGATCCAGCCGTTGACCGCCGTGCCGATCGCGAGCGAATCGTCGCCGATCTTCACGCCGAGCGGGAGCTGCGAGACATGGACGAGCCCGTCGACTCCAGGCTCGACCTCGACGAAGAGGCCGAACTCGGTCTTGCGGACGATCGTGCCGGTGAACGCGGAGCCGGCCGGATGGAGCGTGCTGATCTCCAGCCACGGATCGGCCTCGAGCGCCTTCATCGAGAGCGAGATCTTCTTGCCGGTCTCGTCCATCTTGATGATCTTGACGGTCACTTCCTGGCCCGGGCTGACGACGTCCTTCGGGCTCTTGACGTGACGGCGGCTCAGCTCGGAGACGTGGAGGAGACCTTCGACGCCACCGAGGTCGACGAAGGCGCCGAACGCTGCGAGGCGGGTGATGCGACCCGTCATGACGGCGCCCGCGGCGAGGCTCTTGAGCGCCTCGGCGGCCTTGGCCTGCTGCGCTTCCTTGAGGAGCGCAGTGCGCGAGACGACGATCTTGCGGCCGTCGTCCGACATCTCGATCAGGCGGAAGTCGAACGTCTTGCCGACGAACTCGTCGGGATTCTCGATCTTTCCGAATTCGATCTGCGAGAGCGGGCAGAAGGCGCGGACGCCGCTGACGCTCACGTCGAAGCCGCCCTTGTTGCGGGCGCCGACTTTGCCGACGACGGGGATGCCGTTGTCGCGGGCCTGCTTGAGGCTCTGCATGCTCGCCCGCTTCATCGCGAGCTTGTACGAGAGGCGAATCACCGGCGATGTGCCGACAACCGTTGCCTCGATCGTGTCCCCGACCTCCTTCCCTTCGAGCTCGGACGAGGCCATCACGGCTTCCGTGGGCCCTCCGTAGGAAACGAAGACATCGTCGCCGTTGATCGAAACGATCGTGCCCTTGAGAAGTTCGCCCTCTTCCGGCTTACGGAAGTTGAGGCTGCTCTCGAGAGCATCGGCAAAGCTCTGGGTATCGGGGTGCTCGACTGTCTGACTCATTTGTAAAGTGCTACCTTTCGCGGATTGCTCTTCCAGGAGTGTATGGACTGCGGTCAAGTGTCAAACCGGAGAGTGGCAGGGGTCATTCCCGGAGGTCAAACGCACGGTTTCGCGCCACTTCACGCCCGACAGAATGCGCCGGGGCAGCACGGAGCGATGTGTCGGCAGTCACACGACCTGAATGGACGCAAAGGAGGGGGTGCGAGAGAACCGAAAGGCCGGGCGCGGGCGCGGGCCCGTTCACGTTCACGGGGAAAGCTCTCCATCTTCGGTCAACCTTCGAACCGCCGGAACTGGCAACCTGGAGTTCCGTGAACGTGAACGCGCCCGAGCCCGCGCCCGGCTTTTGACTTTCCGAGTCGGCGACGACGACGCGATGGTCGCGTGGGCACGTGCGGGGCATGAAGCGCTCGCGGTGCGCGCGGCATCGATGACGGAAACCGAAGCAGCCACGCACGCCTCGGTTCCCTGGAGCAAACTCCTCGCGGAGCGGATCGGCAGGGAGCCGGAGCAGGTGACGATCGGCGAGACGATGCTCCAGGTTGCGTTCCACAGCACCTATCATCGCGGCCAGGCGAACACGCGGCTCCGCGAGCTCGGCGGAAAGCCGCCGCTGGTCGACTACATCGCGTGGATCTGGCTCGGCCGTCCCGCGCCGCGCTGGGAGCTCCTCCTCGACTGAAAGGCATGGTGACCGCAATGCTCGACGAACGAGCGACTCTCGACCTTCGCACGCTGCTGAACTCTTCCGGCGTCGCCTCGCTCGCAACCCTGCGCGACGGCGCGCCCGCCGTATCTCTCACTCCCTGGGCGCCGGCCACCGACGGATCGGCGATCCTGATCCACGTCAGCCGCCTCGCGCAGCACACCGGCGACATGCTCGCCGACGCGCGCGTCGCGGCGATGATTGCGGAGCCGGAGGGGAGCGGAACGCTCGTGCAGGCGCTGCCGCGCGTCGCGATCCAGGGCATCGCGCAGGAGCTCGACCGAGCGGCGGGCGGCTACGAGGCCGCAAAGGCCGCCTATCTCGCCCGTCACCCTCGCTCGGAGATGACCTTCGGCCTCGGTGACTTCTCGATCTTCGCGATCGCCCCGCACACCATCCGCTTCGTCGCGGGTTTCGGGCGCGCGTTCGACGTGGAACTGGAAGAGTTGGCGTCGGCACTGCAGGGCCGGCGATAGGCGAAGGACGAGAGGTAGATCCGCGCTCTGGGTGTGGTGGCGCCTTCGGGTCGGCGAAAACCGAAATGGAGAATGTCGAATGAAGAACGGGGAATGAAGAACTGGTCCGGGCGCGGCGTCCCTTCTCAATTCTTCATTCCGCATTCGACATTCTTCATTTCGGTTCTCCTCGGGGTCCAATTGCCCGCCCATCGCCTCTCACCTTTCATCTGCACTCGTCACCGCCTCCTGTGACACGGCCCATTCCCCCCGACGCATGACCCGGCGGATGCTCCTCGCCGACACGTCCCGGGAGGACCCATGCTCAACAGTATCGAAGAAGCGAATGCCCTGATCCACCGCGAAGGGCTCCGGATGATCGACCTCAAGTTCAGCGACCTCTGGGGACGCTGGCACCACGTGACGATCCCGGCGTCACAGCTCGACGATCACCTGATGCGCGACGGCGTCGGCTTCGACGGCTCGAGCGTCGGCCTCAAGTCGGTGAAGTCGGGCGACATGGTCCTGCTTCCCGATCTGTCGACCGCATTCCGCGATCCCTTCTGCTCTGTGCCGACGCTCAGTTTCATCTGCTCGGCCTACGAGGCCGACACGAAAGAACCGTTCGCCTTCGACCCGCGAAACATCGTCCGTCGCGCCGAGGAGTATCTGCGGTCCACCGGCGTCGGTGACGAGAGCGTCTGGGGCCCCGAGTACGAGTTCTACGTGTTCCGGAACGTCTCGATCGAGAACGGCGTGAACGTCGCCTCGTACCGCGTCGACAGCGGCGAGGCCGACTGGAACAGCGCGACCGCGGGCCACGGCCACCTGATCCCCCTCCACGGCGGCTACCACGCGATTCCGCCTAACGATTCGCTCCACAACCTCCGCAGCGAGATGTGCATCGAGCTCGAGAACATCGGCGTCGAGGTCAAGTACCACCATCACGAGGTCGGCGGCCCGGGGCAGTGCGAGATCGAGACGCCGCTCGGCGGCATCCTCCAGGCCGGCGACGCGACGCAGATCATCAAGTACGTGATCAAGAACGTCGCCGTGCGGCACGGGCAGACCGCGACGTTCATGCCGAAGCCGCTTTACGGCGAGGCGGGAAGCGGCATGCACTTCCACCAGATGCTGAGGAAGAACGGCCGCAACGTCTTCTACGACGCCGGCGGCTACGGCTGCCTCTCGCAGACGGCGCTTCACTACATCGGCGGAATCCTGCGCCACGGCCCGGCGCTGCTCGCCATCACGAACCCGAGCACGAACTCCTACCGCCGGCTCGTTCCCGGTTTCGAGGCTCCCGTCTCGATGTTCTTCTCGCTCGGCAACCGTTCGGCCGCGATCCGCGTGCCGAAGTATGCCGATCAGGAAGACACCGCGCGCTTCGAGTTCCGCCCTCCCGACGCGACCTGCAACATCTACCTCGCGCTCGCTGCGCAGCTGATGGCGGGGCTCGACGGCATCGCGAAGAAGATCGACCCGACCGCCGAGGGCTTCGGCCCGATCGACAAGAACATCTTCACGTGGAACGAGGAACAGAGAAAGTCGATCCGGAGCCTGCCGACGAGCCTCGCCGAAGCGTGCGACGCGCTCGAGAACGACCACGAGTTCCTGCTCGCCGGCGACGTGTTCGACCACGCCCAGATCCTCGACTTCATCGCACACCTCCGCGCCGACGACGCCGCGGTGCGGAACCGGCCGCATCCGTTCGAGGTGGGGCGGTATTTCGACGCATGACAGAGGTCACCTAACGGCCTCAAGCCAAGCGAAAGAATGCGAATTTAGAACGTTGAACGATGAACTGGGAACCCAGAAGCCACCACCCAGGGCCCCTTTCTGGGTTCGAACTTCAGCGTTCTCCGTTCTAACTTCAGGGTTTCGCTCGTAACTTCAAGCCATTGGGGTGAGAGCAAAGTCATACCCGTGAGTCGTCGTTTTCGCGCACTCTCATGACGCTGCAATCTGATCCCACGATCGAAGAGGAGAACCACATGGCAACGAAAGCCTGCGTCTTCTGCGGACGCGACTCCCAGGAGATTCCCCTGCTCACGTTCGAGTACCGCACGTCGAGCTTCAACATCTGCCCGCAGCACCTCCCGGTTCTGATCCACGACCCGGGCCAGCTGGTCGGACGCGTGGAAGGCGCCGAAAACTTCCAGCCGGCCGAGCACAAGGATTAGGCGCCATCGCGCAGGGAGCCATGCGCGGTCCGGACCGCGCAGTCCTCGACGAGCGTAAGCTCGCAAAGGCCGCGCAGCGGCCGTGAGAAGCGTAGCCGCGCCCGTGAGGGCCCGGCCCCGTTGGCGCCCTGTACCGAGCCGCGCTGCGCCCACCGGACCCTCCCGGGCGTGTTGCCCAATTCAGAAACGCCCGCGCAATTCGTCATTCCGACGAGTGCGCGCAGCGCGCGAGGAGGAATCTGCAAAACCGTAGCCTGATCGATTCCTCTCAGAACCTCAATCAACTGAACGGAATCGATCAGTTTCGCTCTTGCAGATTCCTCGCTCGCTTCGCTCGCTACGGAATGACACCATGTGGCTCGTCGAGTTGGGCAACACGCCCTCACGGGTCCGGCTACGCTTCTCAACGGCGGACCCTCACGGGTCCGTACTCGTGTCTGGCACCTGGCTGCCATGCAAGCCGGTGCAGTGAAAGACAGTGGCACCTCGCGAGAGTCTTCCAGGGAGCGCCGCGGCGAACGACACCCCGCGTGCGCGGCGCACGCTCCTCGCATTCTCCGCGTCGTGCTAGTCTGGCCGCTCGGAGAATCCGATGAACCATCCCGCTGCCGCGCCGCGGCGCAACGGCAACGTGAGCACGCCGAGCCCGCTCGTCGCGCTTGCCCTGTTTGTTTTCGTTTCCTGCGCCCTCGCGCAGAACGCCTTCGCCGTCAAGCCTCTCGATCCGGAATCTCCCGAGGCCACCGTCAACGCCTTCTACGGGATCTGCATCGAAGAGAAAGTCACCGGTCTGCCGACCGACAAACAGTTCGAGGAACTCCGGCCGCTGATCAGCGAATCGCTCGCGAACCTCCTCGCCGACGCGAGGATGGAGCAGGCTGAGTTCTCCCGCGAGAACCCGTACGAGAAGCCTCCCTGGATCGAAGGCGATCTCTTCTCCAGTCTCTTCGAAGGCCCGACGCGTTTCACCGCGGGCAAGGGAGTCGTCAAAGGAAATCGCGCCACCGTCACCGTGAGCTTTGGCGACGACAGCGCCGGTGAAACGCCGTTCGAGTGGAAGGACGACGTCCTCCTCGTCCTCAACGCCGACGGTGACTGGGTGATCGACGACATCGTCTACCGCGGCGACTGGGACTTCGCGTCGAAAGGAACGCTGAGCGACGCGCTGAGCCCGGAAAAGCCGGAGGACGACGAGTAGTTCGAGATGCTTCACATTGCGCGAAACGCGGTACCGAGGTAGCCTCGGTGCATGCCCAGGGCGACGTACGACGACATCGTGAAACTCCCCGATTTCAAGATCGGTGAGCTCGTCGACGGTCAGCTCTACGCGACGCCACGGCCTGCGCTCCGTCACGCCCGGCTTGCGGCGAATCTGGTCATCGAGCTCGGCACGCGATACGACCAGAGTCGCGTAGGGCCGAAAGGGTGGCATCTGCTCTTCGAGCCCGAAGTTCACCTTGGTGAAGACGTGTTCGTCCCCGACATCGCGGGATGGCGAATGGAGCGGCTCGCAGCGATCCCTGATACCGCGTGGGCCGAGACCGCTCCCGACTGGGTTTGCGAAATCCTCTCGCCTTCGACGGGAAGCTACGATCGCGCCGTGAAGCTCCCCGCATATGCGCGCTACGGCGTGCCCTACGCCTGGATCGTCGATCCCGTGCTGCGCACGATCGACAGTTGGGTTCGCGACGGCAGCGAGTGGCGCCCGACCGGAACCTGGCACGCCGCGTCTCCCATCCTCGCTCTACCCTTCGACACCGTCGCGATCGACCTCTCGCTGATCTGGCCCTAGTGGCAACGGCGTCCCGCCGTTGCGCGGCGCGAAGAGCCCCAGGGTTCGTCGTTCGAGCTCCCATTCACGCGACGCTGCGCGCCGCCGCAACGGCCGGAGGCCGTCGCCACTGCACGGCACTCCAAAAAACAGGGGCACGGCGAACCGTGCCCCTTCCCGTCTCTGCCTGCGTTGGCCTCTGGCCTTTGGCCTGCCTCTAGCTCGCGTTGATCAGCTGCCTCAGCACGTACGGGAGGATGCCGCCGTGCCTGAAGTAGTCGACTTCGATCGGCGTGTCGATCCTGACGATGACCGGCACGTTGACCTTCTCGCCGCTCTTCCGCGTGACGACGAGCGTCGCCTTCTGCCGCGGCCTCAGCGACTCGCCGATCCCGGTGAGGTCGAACGTCTCGGTGCCGTCGAGCTTCAGCGTGTCGGCGTCGGTCCCTTCCTCGAACTGGCAGGGGAGCACGCCCATGCCGACGAGGTTGGAGCGGTGGATGCGCTCGAAGCTCTTCGTGACGACCGCCTTGACGCCTAACAGCGCCGTCCCCTTCGCCGCCCAGTCGCGCGACGATCCGGTTCCGTACTCCTGCCCCGCCACGACGACGAGCGGCGTCCCCGACTCGCGGTACTTCATCGCCGCGTCGTAGATCGCCATCTGCTCGCCCGTCGGCTGGAAGGCCGTGTAGCCTCCCTCGACACCCTGGAGCATCTTGTTGCGGATCCGGACGTTCGCGAACGTTCCGCGCGTCATGATCCGGTCGTTGCCGCGGCGCGCGCCGTAGCTGTTGAAGTCCTCGGCCTTCACGCCGAGACCGACGAGGTACTTGCCCGCCGGCGTCGTCGCCTTGAACGAGCCGGCCGGGCTGATGTGGTCGGTCGTGACCGAGTCGCCGAGGATCGCGAGCGCGCGGGCGCCCTTGATCTCGTGGATCGTCCCCGCCGACATCGAGAAGCCTTCGAAGAAGGGCGGCTCCTGGATGTAGGTCGACTCGGTGTCCCACGTGTAGGTCTCGCCGGTCGGCGCGTGAATCTCGTTCCACGCCGGGTTCTGCTCGGTGAAGTCCTTGTAGAGCCGCTTGAAGGTCTCGGGATCGAGGCTCGCCTCCATGACGCTCTTGATCTCGTCCGAGGTCGGCCAGATGTCCTTGAGGTAGACCGGCTTGCCGTCCTTGCCGATGCCGAGCGCGTCGGTCGTCATGTCGACGTCGACGCGGCCGGCGATCGCGAAGGCGACGACGAGCGGCGGCGACATCAGGAAGTTCGCCTTGATGTTCTGGTGCACGCGCGCCTCGAAGTTGCGGTTGCCCGAGAGCACGCTCGCCGCCACGATGTCGTCCTTGACGACCTTCGCCTCGACGTCGGGATGCAGCGGCCCCGAGTTGCCGATGCAGGTCGTGCAGCCGTAGCCGACGAGGTTGAAGCCGAGCTGATCGAGATACGGCTGGAGGCCGCTCTTCATGAAGTAATCGGTGACGACGCGCGAGCCGGGCCCGAGCGAGCGCTTCACGATCGGACGCGCCTTGAGCCCCTTCTCGACCGCCTTCTTTGCGAGCAGTCCCGCGCCGATCATCACCGACGGGTTCGAGGTGTTCGTGCACGAGGTGATCGCCGCGATCAACACGTCGCCGTGCTTGATCTTCCCGACCTCCGTGTTGAAGTCGTCGGTGAACTTCATCGCGCCTTCCGGCGTCACCTGCCCGTCGCGCGCCAGCGCGCCCGGCTTGGCGTAGCCGCTTTCGGCGACCGGCTTGCCGAGGAGGTCGACGAAGACCTTGCCGAGGGCCGTCAGCTCGATGTTGTCCTGCGGGCGCTTCGGGCCTGCGACGTTAGGCACGACCGTCGAGAGGTCGAGCTCGAGCGTCGTCGAGTAGTCGATGTCGCCCGCCTTCGGGATGCCGAAGAGCCCCTGCGCCTTGTAGTAGTTGCGAACCGCATTGATCTGGTCGTCGCTGCGCCCCGTGAGCCGGAGGTAATTGCACGTCTCCTCGTCGACCGGGAAGAAGCCCATCGTCGCGCCGTACTCCGGCGCCATGTTCGCGATCGTCGCGCGATCGGCGAGGCTGAGCGACTGCGCGCCTTCGCCGAAGTACTCGACGAACTTGCCGACGACCTTGGCCTTGCGGAGCATCTGCGTCACGCGCAGGACGACGTCGGTCGCCGTGACCCCTTCCTTCACCTTGCCGTGTAGGTTGACTCCGACGACGTCGGGCGTTAGGAAGTAGACGGGCTGGCCGAGCATTCCGGCCTCTGCTTCAATGCCGCCGACGCCCCATCCGACGATGCCCAGACCGTTGATCATCGTCGTGTGCGAGTCGGTGCCCACGAGCGTGTCGGGATACCAGACCCCTTCCTTCTCGAGCACGCCGCGGGCGAGGAACTCGAGGTTGACCTGGTGCACGATGCCGATGCCGGGAGGCACGACCTTGAACGTATCGAACGCGCCCATGCCCCACTTGAGGAACTGGTAGCGCTGTCCGTTGCGCTCGAACTCCTTCTCGATATTCAGGCGGTAGGCGTCGGGCGTCGACGAGTAGTCGACCTGCACGGAGTGGTCGATGACGAGGTCGACCGGGACGAGCGGCTCGATCATCGCCGGGTTCTTCCCGGCGCGCTTGACCGCGGCGCGCATCGCCGCGAGGTCGACGAGCAAAGGAACGCCCGTGAAGTCCTGCAGCACGACGCGCGCGACCATGAACGGAATCTCGGCCGTCCGCTCGTCCTTCGCGCCCCATTTCGCGAGCGCGACGACATCGTCCTCGGTGATCTTCTTTCCGTCGTAATTGCGAAGCACCGATTCGAGGACGACACGAATCGACACCGGGAGCCGCGAGATCTTCGCGACGCCCTTCGCTTCGAGTTGCGGGAGCGAGTAGTACCGCCCCTGCTTGCCGTTTCCGAGGTCGAAGGTCCTGAGGCTGTCGAAAAGCTGGTGGGACATGGATCGTTTTCTCCTGACTGCCGCGTAAGTCGTGCCGGGTGAGAGACTTCAGGAAAACAAGCGAAGGATTCGCGGGCGCAAGTTTATCAATCCACCCGCGAGGGTCAAGGATGCGCGACACATACTGGCTTTCGCCGCCGCGATGGCGATAATGACACGCGCTGTTTTTGGGAACCCCTTGACGAAAAAACGAGACCCGATCGATTACCCCGACATGGGATGGCTGCCAACCGACGCCGCTGCCGCTGAGCCGGAACTCGACTACGTCGATCCCCGCGCGCTCTGGGAGTCGCGGGCGGCCCATCATCCCCAGCACGAAGCCACACTCACCGGCAACATCCGGTTCCATCGCGAGTTCCCGTCGCGATTCCTCGGCCGCGCGCGCGACATCATCGTCTACCTCCCTCCCGGCTACGACGAGAGCGAGGAGAGCCGCTATCCGGTCCTCTACCTGCAGGACGGGCAGAACCTCTTCGACGCGGCCACGGCGTTCATCCCGGGCCACGACTGGAAGGCCGACGAGACCGCCGAGACGCTCATCACGAGCGGCGAGATCGAGCCGCTGATCATCGTCGGCATCTACAACACCGGCGAGTCGCGGATCGAGGAGTACACGCCTAACAAAGAGCTCAGGACCCCGCGCGGCGGGAAGGGGCGGCTCTACGGCCGCTTCATGACCGAGGAGCTCAAGCCGTTCGTCGACACCGTCTACAGGACGAAGCCGGGAAGGCTCGACACCGGCATCGGCGGCTCCTCGCTCGGCGGCCTCGTGTCGATCTACACCGGCCTCAATTACCCCGACGTCTTCGGACGCCTCGCGATCCTTTCGCCCTCGGCGTGGTGGGGGCGCCGCAGCATCATCACCCGCGTGCGCGGCCTCGCCAGGAAGCCGGGGCTGAAGATCTGGCTCGACATCGGAACGAACGAAGGCCAGGGAAGCGTCGCAGCGGTGCGCGCACTGCGCGACGCGCTGATCGAGCGAGGCTGGACCGAGGACGACTTGCGCTATCGCGAGATCGAAGGGGGCCAGCACTCCGAAGACGCCTGGGCCGAACGATTCGGGGATGTGTTGCGCTGGCTCTATCCGGGCGAAAGGCGATAGGCGACAGGCGAGAAGCAGGCCAGTATGTGGAGTGCGAAAGCGAAGCTTTCGCGGCGGCGCGCAGCGCCGCACATCGCGCTGGGTACTGCGTCCGAAACAAGTCAGTCCCGTCTGAATCGCACGGCGTACCGCAGCTCACATCGGCCGGGACAATCCGCCAAACCATGAAAAAGGGCGACGCATCGCGTCGCCCCTGCGAGGACCCTTGGACTGCTTTGAGCTGAGACCTCTGGCGTTCGGCCTGCTCTTCGCCTCTCGCCTTTCGCCTCTCGCCTACTTCTTGGCCAGCTCGTCGAGCGCCGCGAGAACTTCCTCGCTGTGCCCGGCCGGCTTGACCGACGGGAAGACCTGCGCGATTTTTCCGCTTGGATCGATCACGAAGGTATTGCGTGCAGAGTACTTCGTGCCGTCGTGGTCCATGACCGAGTTATAGGCGGTCGATACCCTCGCTTCGGTGTCGGCGAGAAGCCGGAAGTTGAGCCCTTCCTTCGCGCAGAAGCTCTTGTGCGACTCGGCCGTGTCGAGGCTGACGCCGACGATCTCCGCATTCCGGCTCGTGTACTTGTCGAGATCGCGCTGGAAGTTGTGCGCCTCGAGCGTGCAGCCGCCGGTGAAATCCTTCGGATAGAAGTAGAGCACGACCCACTTCCCTTTGAAGTCCGCGAGCTTCACGACCTTGCCCTGATCCGAGGTGAGCTCGAACGAAGGCGCCGCGGCGCCGACCTTCGGGAACTCTCCCGCGAGTGCCGGAAGCGCGACGAGCATGGCGAGTACGGCGAACGGCAGCAGTTTCTTCATCGTTGTTCCTTTCAATCGAACCGACTCGATCTTAGTCGACACGGTGAGAGCGATTCCACCGCCTGGCCCCGTGCCTCCCGAGAATTCTCAGCTTTGAAACGCGGAAATCGGAGCCCTCCTCGCATCCGCGACAGCACCTTCGGGCCGAATCAGACGGGTACCGTTCCGGCACGGCAGCTGCCACGCTTCCCGTCGAGGCCTGCACTCCAGCTAAACTGGAGCCCGACGCCGCCATGACTCCACCCTTCAAGCACGCAACGATCACCACGCGCGACGACGTGATCCGCCCGACGCTCGTCGAAGTCGACCTGCGCCGGCTCACCGCGAACTACCGCGCGATCGCCGGCGCCGTCGCGCCCGCCACCGTGATGCCGATCCTGAAGGCGAACGCCTACGGGCACGGCCTCGTCGAGGTAGCCCACCACATGGAGTCGCTCGGCGCGCCCTACCTCGGCGTCGCCTTCCTCGAGGAAGGGATCCTCCTTCGCGATTCCGGCATCACCACGCCGATCCTCATCCTCGGCGGCATCGTCGGCAACCAGGTGCCCCACTTCCTGGCGCACGACCTCACCCTCACCGCGTCGTCCGTCGAGAAGCTGCGCCAGATCGACGACGCCGCGAAAGAGATGGGGACGACCGCGCGCGTCCATCTCAAGATCGACACCGGGATGGAGCGGATCGGCGTCCACTACTACAGCGCCGAGAGCCTCCTCCGCGCGACGCTCGACTGCCGCCACACCTTCGTCGAGGGGATCTACTCCCATTTTGCGAACGCCGACGCGCGCGACCTCGCTTCGGCGAACACCCAGCTGCAGCGCTTCGAAGAGGTGCTCGAGTGGTACGCGCGCAACCGCGTCGCGCTCCCGCCGATCCGGCACATGGCGAACTCCGGGGCCGTGCTTCAGCTGAAGCCTAGCCACTACGACATGGTCCGCCCTGGCATCCTCCTCTACGGCGTCTACCCGTCGCACGAAGCCGAACGGACGATCGCGGTCGATCCGGCGCTCGCGTGGAAGTCGCACGTCGTCTACTTCAAGGTCGTGAAGCCGGGGCACCCCGTCTCGTACGGCTCGACCTGGCAGAGCGACCACGACGTCCGCGTCGTCACGGTTCCCGTCGGCTACGGCGACGGCTACTTCCGCAGCATGTCGAACAAGGCGCAGGTCGTCGTCCGCGGCAGGCGCTATCCCGTCGTCGGCGTGATCTGCATGGACCAGATGATGGTGAACATCGAGCGGGACAGCGCCTACAACGAGGACCAGGTCGTGCTGATCGGCGAGCAGGATGGCGAGCGCATCAGCTGCGAAGAGCTCGCCGACTGGGCCGGCACCATCCCCTACGAGATCCTCACGAACATCAATACCCGCGTCTCGCGCGTCTACCTGCGCTGACGCGGCCACAAAACGAAACGCGGGGAACACGTTCGTGTCCCCCGCGTCGATGAAAATACATCCTGGCGCAGCCCGCGCTACTTTTTCCCTAGCTTCTCGAGCAGCACCGACACCGCTTTCTCGAGCTCCTGGTCGCGGCCCGCCGACTCGATCGCCGGGTCGTTGTCGACCGGGTAGTCGGGGTCGAGATGCTGGTTCTCGGTCAGCTTGCCCTTCATGTCGATGTAGCCGACCTCCGGGATGCCGAAGACGAGCGACTTGTCCTGCAGCCGCTCCCACCATACCGAGGTGCAGGTGCCGGGCACCTGCATGCCGACGGTCTGGCCTAACTTCAGCTCGGTGTACGCGGTCGGGAAGCAGTGCGCGTCGGAGTAGTTCCCCTCGTTCATCACGACGATCGAAGGCTTCGTCCAGCGCATCCCCGGCTCGGTGCCGATCTGATGCCCCCGCGGAACGGAACGGTAGTAAACCTGCCCCGAGAGGAAGACCGTGAGCGCCTCGACCAGATTGCCGCCACCATTGAAGCGGGTGTCGAGGACGATCGCCTCCTTGTCGACGGCGCGCCCGAAGATCTCCTCGAAGATCTCGCGATAGGCGCCGTCGTTCATCCCGCGGATGTGGGCGTAACCGATCCTGCCTCCCGAGAGCTTGTCGACCGCGGCGCGGCGCGTCCGCACCCAGCGCTCGTAGAGAAGACGCGACTGATCCTGCCAACTGATCGGGATGACGCTCTCCTCCCAGCGTTTCCCGTTCGACGGATCGAGCAGCCCGAGGCGCACCCGCTTGCCCGCCTTGCGGTTGAGGAGTGGATACCAGTTGGCGCCCGGCGCGATCGTCGTGCCGTCGATCGACGTGATCACCGTGCCGGAGGCGACCTTGCTTCCTGCCTTCTGCAGCGGAGACTTCTCGATCACCTCGAGGACGCGGATTCCCTCACCCGTCCACGCGGGATCGGAGAAGATGCCGAGCGCGGCGGTCGCATCACCATCGTTCTTCGTCGGGCGATAGCGCCCGCCGGTGTGCGACGCGTTGAGCTCTCCCTGCAGCTCGGAGATCAGCTCGGCGAAGTCGCGGTTGTTCTCGATGTGAGGCAGGAAGCGCGCGTACGCCGCTTTCATCCCCGTCCAGTCGACGCCGTGCATGCTCTCGACGTAGAACTTCTTCAACGTCTGCCGCCAGGCGTGCTCGAAGAGAGCGGCGCGCTCCTCGGCGGAGCGCAGCTCGAGCTTCGCGGAGAGCTTGACCGGCGTCGACTTGCCCGACTCGAGATCGACCGTGACCATGCTGTCGTCGGCGAGCACGACTGCTTTCTTTCCTTCGGCGTCGAGCCGGAGAAAGGCCGAATCCTCCGCGTCGAGCTTCGCAAGAAGCTTGATCTCCTTCTTGCGCGGCACGTACTTCCAGAGGTCGTACCCCTTCTCGAAGCGCGCGAGATAGACGAGCGTCTCGCCATCAGGCGTCAGTGCGAAATCCGCCAGGTCGGCCGAATGCATCGAGAGTCGGACGATGCGATCTTCGATCGCCTCGAGCTCTAGCGCCACCGGGTCGGGAAGCTTCACGGCCGGCTTCTCGGCCGCCTTGTCCTTGTCCTTACCGTCGCTCTTCCCCTTGTCCTTCTCCTTGTCCTTGTCCTTCTCCTTGTCTTTGTCCTTCTCCTTCTCGGTGAGTTGCGCGTACGCACCCTCGTCGAGACGGTAGCGGTCCCACGCCTTGCGCGTGAGGAACGCGGCGAAGACGTCCTGCTCTCGCGGCCATCCCGCCTGCAGGCGCGCACCGTGACGGTCGGTCGCCCAGATCAGCACTTCGCCCTTGCGCGCCCAGTGAGGGAACACATCCTCGTAGCCGCTGCGCGAGAGGTTGACGACAGGCGCGCCGCCGGCAGCCGACACGATGCCCACTTCGCTCGACCAGCGGGTCGGGCTGAGGAAGGTCACCGCGAAGTTCTTTCCGTCGGGCGACCACTCGTAGAACTGGTCGCCGTCGGAGTAGGAGTAGTTCATGTCGCCGGGGAGCACGACCCGGCTCTTACCGCTCGCCAGGTTCTGTACCTTCAGCGTCGTCCGCTCCTCGATGTACGCGACTTCCTTGCCGTCGGGCGAGAAGTGCGGCTGGAACTCCTCGGCCGGCGTCGCGATCACCGCGCTTTCCTTAAGCGCGGTCGCGTTGAAGAACGCCGGCTCCTCCGGATCGATGCGGTCGGTGCGATAGACGTTCCAGCTTCCATCGCGCTCTCCCGCGTAGAGCAGGCTCTTGCCGTCGGGCGAGAAGCTGACCGAGCGCTCCTGCCCCGGGGTGTCGGTGATGCGGCGCGTCGTGCCGAACTCGACCGAGGCGACGAAGACCTCGCCGCGCGCGACGAACGCCACTTCCTTGCCGTCGGGCGAAAGGTCGAACTCGCTGACCTCACCCGAGACGTCGATCGGAGCGACCGAAAGCTGGCGCCGGTCGGCCGCGGCCGTCACGTCGAGCTTCCGGCTCTCGCTCGCGCCCGCCGGGCGCATCCAGATCTCGCCGTCGAACGTGTAGCTGAGATCGCCCGCGGCTGAGCTGCTGAGGAAGCGGACAGGATGAATCGCGTGCGTCGTCACCTGGACGGGATGCGCGGGATCGGCGAGGTCGAGCCGCCATACGTTGAAGCTCCCGCTCCGCTCGGAGAGGTAGTAGAGCGCGTTCTCGCCGGGAGCCCAGACTGGCTGGCGATCGTCGACGCCCGCCGGTGTTAGGCGGCGATGCGTGTTCGTCGCGCGGTCCCAGATCCAGACGTCGCGGGCGAACGAGGAGTTGTCGTGCTTGCGCCACTCCATCTCGTAGCCCTTCTGGTCCGAATAGGCGAGCCGCGCGCCCGCCTTGTCCCATACGGCGTAGATCGCCGGAGTGCTCAACACCTGGACCGGCATCCCTCCAACCAGCGCGACGCTGTAGAGCTCGGGCTGCGCTCCGGTGGGGAACTGCACGTTCGTCACGCTGTCGAGTCGCGCGGAGCTGAAGAGCACGCTCTTCCCGTCGGGAGTGAAGCTCGCCGGCGTGTCGTCGGCGGAGTGAAACGTGAGGCGTTTCGCCTCGCCACCCGTCGCCGGCATCACGAAGATGTCGAAGTTGCCGTAACGATCAGAAGCGAACGCGATCTCGCGCCCGTCGGGCGACCAGATCGGAGCGGAGTCGTACGCCTCGTGAACCGTGAGCGGCGTCGCCGCTCCGCCGGTCGACGGCACGCTCCAGATGTCGCCTCGGTAGCTGAACGCGATCGTTCTGCCGTCGGGCGAGATCGCGGCGGCCCGCAGCCAGAGCGCCCTCTCGGCGCCCGCGACGTCCGCGGCGGCAAACGAAGGCAGTGCAACGAAGACGAACAGCAATGCGAAGATGCAGAGTCGAGCCAGCTTCGTCGAAATCATCAGGAAATCTCCTCTATCGATGCAGTCGGGCAGGCCCCAGCGGCGCGGAGGGCGTCAATACGTCGAGCCTCCGCCCCGGCAGGCGGGGACAGCGTCCCGCGCCGCCGGGTGGCGGGTCGGATGGCACATTCACTACGGGAACGAAGGAACGCGTGGGTCACGTCGGAATCGGAGACGAGCGCGAGCCAGATCGTCGCACTACATCCCCCGCTTTCGCCGTCGACTCTAGTTCGATCGAGGCGACACAAACAAGCGGATCGCTACACAAAAGTGACACGATTTGGAGGATTCGCGCCGCACGGCACGATTCTCGAGTGACGGCTCGCGAATCGTCACTTCGGAACCGCGAGCTGCTTTTCCCCCATCCCGGTCGCGCCAGTCAGGAGGTTCGGCGGAATGTGACCGGTGTCGCCGACCGCGATGACCTTGAAGCGGCCGTCCGGCTCCACGCGGATCTGCGTGAGGCTCGCGTGCCCCACCGACATCTCGAGCCATGCCTCGGTGTCGACGCCTAACGCCTTCGTGACGAGGTAGCGCGTCACGTTCCCGTGGCAGACGATGAGCTCGCGGCGCTCGGCTCCCTTCGCGGGGACGAACATCTTCTTGAACAGCGCGTCGAGCTTCGCGGCGCACGCCGCCAGCTCCTCCGGCTTGTCGTCCTTCGTGATCTCCTTGCGACGCGTCGGCGGAGTGCACTCCTCGAGCTCGGGAACGACTTCGAACGCGACGCCGGGAAACTCGGCGGCGATCACTCTCGCCGTCTCGTTCGCCCGCGTCATCGGGCTCGAGAAGATCGCGTCGAACTTCCCCGGCATTCCGGCGAGCCGCGCCGCGGCGAGCCTCGCCTGCGCGATGCCGATCGGCGACAGCCCGGGGCCGGGCGACGAGTCGGCTTCGTCGGGAACGTAATGGCCATGGCGCACGAGGATGATCGTCTGCGCAGCCGGCGCCGGAGCAGGAGCAGGAGGCTCCTCGCTGCGCGCCGGCAACGCCGCCAACACGACTGCCATGAAGGTGAGCAGCAGGATTGCATTTCGGAAAGGGTGTCGGGCGCCGTTCATGTCGCCTCCTTGAGCTCGTCGCGCCAGAGTATCGCGCATTCGGGGTCCCCTTCGATCGGTCGCGCGCAACCGGTGGCTCGGAGCACTATCCGAAGTCAGTGCCGAAACCGTTCGATCGTCACGTTCGACCCCGTCAAGCGTCACGGGGCGGCGAGGCCGAATCGTGAACATTACGTGGTCGTGGCACTTCCTCCCGACCGCGAAGACGACAGCTGGATTCTCTGGAGGGACGGGTGTCAGTACGGTCCTTACTCCTGGGAGCAACTCTGGCGGATCGGCGAGGACGGCAACCTCTTCGCCGACGATCTGATCTGGTCCGCCGCGCTCGGCGACTGGACCCTTGCGGCATCGATCGGCTCCCTGACCACGCTGCCCCCACCCGCGGAGCCTCCCGCCCGAGCCAATCCGCCGCGACGGCGCTCGCGCATCCCCCTCGCGCTCGCTCTCCTCCTCCTCGTCGTTGCCGGCGGAGCGGCTCTCGCCTGGTACCTGATGCGCCGTCCCGCAACCGAGATCGCCGACTACTACCCGAAAGAGGGCCCCGCCGGATCGTTCGTGATCCTCGAAGTCAGCAAGCCGATCGCGGCCGACCGTGTCGGCATCCGCTACGGCGACACTCCCCTCTCCGTCACCAGCCTAACCGACCGATGCCTCGGCGTGCGGATACCACTCGACAAGCCGTCCGGCTCTCTTCGGCTCATCGACCGCGGCCGTGAGCTCGACTCCGTGCCGTTCGCCGTGAAGCTGCCGAAAACGACGCCGCTCCTCCGGGCGACGGTCGCGCCTTCGCCTAACGGACGGATCGTCCTCTCCGACGCCGGCCTCTCCGTGATGATCCCGGGCGGCCTCGTCAAGGAGCCGCGGACACTCTCCATCGCGCGCGTGGAGAACGCCGCGGTCTACGGCGACAACCCCTTCCAGCCCATCGACGTCGTCGACGTCTCGATCGAGGGGATGGAGCAACTGAACGATTTCGTCGAGATCGGCATCCCGTACGATCCGGCGAAGCTCGACACGAGCATTCCGGTGGAGGCGAACTTCGCCCCTGTCCGCTGGGACGAAAAGCGCAAGGCCTGGGTCGATCTCTACTACCGCGTCGACGAGTCGAAGAACACCGTCTACTTCGTCACCGACCACCTCTCCGCGTTCTGGACCGGCTTCTCGGTCGTCGGACTCGGGAAGACCGCCGCCATCGTCGGCGTGGTCGGCGGCGCGATCAGTGAGGTCGCGGAGCGCTGGGCCAACGACAAGTACGTCTCGCGGAATCACAAGATCAGGATCCTCTACTCCGACAGGGGCCTTCGGAAGATCTTCCCCGACGCGCAGTGGAAAACGGCGATCGCGCCGGCGAGTCTCCATTCGACCGATCGATACGACCCGAAGTACTCGTACGCAGTTCAGGACATCGCGCACATCTTCGAGCAGTCGCTCGCGCGCTATGTGGACGCCGGGTTCCCCGATCCGACGCGGAAGGGCATCGGCGGCCTTCACATCTACACCCGCTACGTGAAGGTCAAGGTCGACTCGCTCTACAACTACTACGCTCAGCAGGGAGAGATGGCGCACGAGACCTTCTGGGACACGATCCACCTACCGTCGGAGATCCTGAAGCTCGAGTTCTTCGATCCCGCTTCCGGCGGTCGCGGAACGTTCGAGGAGCACTTCTCCACGTTCAAGGCGCTGCAGGCGCACGAGCTTTTCCACGTCATCCAACGCCCCTACTACGGGATCATGATCGCGTTCACCGGGACGCCGCACAAATGGTGGCGCGAGACGACGGCGGAATGGGCCGCGCACGACCTGGCGAAGATCCCTAACAGGTCGGGATGGGAGAAGGACTCGCCGTCGATCGTTCAGCGAATCGGCCCGAAGTTCCTGCAGGTCCCGCTCAACGCCACCGGCAAGATCCCCGGCACCTGTTCCCTCGTCGGCGGGCTCGATCACGAATACCTCGCGCCCGTCTTCGTCCGCTACCTCGTCGACGAGAAGGGATTCAGGTTCAAGGAGCTCGTCGACGCGGTCGCGACCGACCCGGGGTCCGATCCGCTCGTCCCACTTCGCAAGCGGCTCGAGCGCTCGACAGGCCTCGCCATCGACGACCTCTACTCGGACTTCTCCATCTGGCTCATCCGGAAGTCGGAGCTGCAGCTGTCGAGCTTCGCCGATCCGACCAACGCCAACGTCGCGGCGATCCGCAGCGACACCGTCAACATCGACGAGGCGGAGACGGTGCTCAGGGTCTACCAGACCGACGCCGGCCAGGAGGACCCCACGCGGGTCACCGTCTTCCGAACCGAGGAGGGACGCGAACGGCTGACGATGCAGGACACTCCGGTTCTCGTGATGGACGAGTCCCATCCGGAGAACTACGAGCTAATGGGCTCCGACGGCGACATCCTCTACTTCGTCGCAGCCAACGGGTCGGCATCCGACACGAGCGTCGGCCTGACGATCGAGCGAATGAAGGACGAGAAATGGGAGAGCGTCGGCTATTCGACGATGAAGGTCGGAAGAGACGGCACGGCGTCGATCTGGGCAGTGAAGATCTCGTCAGGCGGGCTGAAGATCGATCCGGAGAAACTCGACGACGCGAAGGGCTACGAGAAGTACGAGTTCGAGGTGAAGGCCTCCGGACTTTCACCGGAGATCACGGAGGTGACGTTCGAATGGGACTTCGGCGACAACCGGAAGGCGTCGAAGGGCAAGGAAACCGCGAAGGTCGCCGATCGTGAGGCGGGCATCACGCTCGAACACGTATACGAGCCGTCGCCTAACCTGCCGAAGGACGACTCGCCGCGGAAGTACCTGCTGAACGTCAAACTCGTCCGCGGCGGCAAGGCAATTTCCTCGGCTGTCGCCGAGGTCACCGTGGCGAAGGCGGAGGTCGTGGCCATGCCGCGTCGCCTCACGGGAGCGCCTGGCGGCGGGTTCGACTTCGACGCAGCGGCGCGGCCTCCGGGAAAATATCGCTTCGTCTGGAAATGGCCGGGACAGGCAACTCCGCTGCAGACCGAAGGCGCGAGCTCGAAGGCCTCGATTTCGCTCGCAGATGCCGGAGAGCATCCCGTCACCGTCGAGCTCTACGACGTGAACGGCGCGCTCCTCGCGCAGGACGTGGTCGTCGCCGCGGTCGAATCCGAAGCAAGCGCCGAACCTGTGTCACCGCCCACTCGAGCGAGCGCCGGACGCTGGACGCTCACCAGGCAGTGGAGCGCTTCGTGGAAAGACACCCGCAACCCGAATGCAAAGGTCGACGCGAAGGTGTCGAACGGCTCGGCGACGATCAACCTCAGCGTCCCCACCTCCATCCTGAAGAACGGCCAGTACGTCACGGTCATGGAGCCGTTCTCCTACTCCTTCAGCTGGACGCCCATGCCGGCGAGTCTGGGAGCGGAGGAGAACCGAGAGATCAAGGTCGGCATCGATTCCGTGAAAACACCGACGACCGGCTACAACTGGTCGGCCGACATCGGCTTCTACAACGGATGGTATGAGATGAACGGCGAGCCACCGCCGGAGCCGGGCTGGATCGGCCATCTGCGGGCCGGAGGTGCAAGCTGGCAAGGCGTCGTGTCGCTCTCCGACGGAGAGGAGGCATCGACGCGACCGAGATCGGCGACTGCGATGCTGGCGCTCTGGAGCAATCCCAAGGCGGGAGACCAGGAGGTGGTCACGCTGCGCGTATTCGGCCAGGGGATCAACCTCCGCGGCGCGACGGCCGTCTACCTCTACCACGAGTACACGTGGCAGCAGTGAGCGCGATGTCCAGGCCCCGAAGCGGTCGTCGAATGCGGTTCAGTTGACCTCGCGACGGGGACTCCCGCGCACGTCAACTTCGCACGGAGCTCTCTCGCCTGCCGCGTCGCGTCTCGGATGGATGGCTACGCCGCGGAGATCGTGGGGCTGAGGCGCGACGGGAGGGAGACCGATCTCCGCGAGTGCCGCCTGCACTAGTCGTTAGGCCACGCTGCCATTCTGACTTGCCATACGGCGAGAGACTCGAACTCCGCCGCCGCCGGGAACGGCGGCATTTCGACGAGAGATGCGCCGATCGCCTCGAGGTGCGAATCGAACAGAACGATTGCATCGCCCTGTCCGTCGATCCTCGGCGCCGGCGGGTGCCTGGGGATGCGGGAGCTGCCGCCGACGTTGCGAACTACGAAGACACGGGAACCCCTCGCCAGGGCGGCGTCGACGTCCACGAGAAGTCCCTTCATCACGGCGGGATCGTCCATCGCGTTCTGGAAAAGATCGTAACGGTGCCACTCGGTGAACCTGACCGGGGGAACGGAGACTGACACCGCCGGTCCATGGTAATAGCGCCCCCAGGACACGATGCTCTGCCACGGGATCACGACGACGAGGTCGCCCGTTCGCGTCTGTGTCGTCAGCTCGGCGGCAACGATGTCGACGTTCGTCAGCCGTTCGGACGTGAACGCGATCGCGGGACCGAACGCTGCCGCGAGATGCACGACGGCCAGCACGATCACCGCAGCACGCCCCCGCACTCCCGTCACCGAACCTGCGAGCGCGTCGAGCGGGACCGCCACGAGCAGCCCTAACGCGAGGTAATACCAGGGCGACGTGTAGTAGCCGAGCCGCAGGAGGAACACGACGTAGGCCACGGTCCCCGCGAAAAATGCGACGGCATGGTGCTCCAGGCCGGACATCGCCAACATCGTTTTTCCGCGCCGGACGAGAACGAGAATCGAAAGCAGCGCCACGGCGGCGAGAGCGACGTCCCACAGGATGATCGCGACGGGCCCCGACCCGGCATGCGCGGTCTGCCACATCCAGCTGAGCCAGACCGGCCCGATGTCGTACCGCAGGAGATCGTTCCAGCGACGCGCCTGCGTGAACATCCCGACGTACGGAACCAGCGTGACCGCGGCGATGGCGCCGACGAGAAGAGGCCGCATCACGTCGCGCACGCTCCGCGCGAACGCGCCCCGCGTGGCGGCACCCGCGCACGACGCAAAGACGACGGCCGCGTTGAAATAGAGCAGGTGAACCGCGACGATCGAGGCCGCGGCCGCGATCCAGAACGAACGAGCGTCGCGCCGCTGACCGAGACGCCAGAGGCTCCAATACGCGAGCACCCCGAACAGAGTGCCGACTCCATAACCTCGGATCGAGTCGCCGAACCGCACGGTGCCCGCGTCGAACACGAGCAGAGCCAGCGCCAGCAACGGAGTACGGCCGGTCATCGACCTGCCCGCGAGCCACACGGCTGCGATCAGCGCCAGCCCGATGACGACACCGAACACGCGGAGCGACAGGTCGCCTGCCGGCGCGATGATCGTCCAGCACTTCAACAGCACGAACCAGCCGATCGGAAACGAGTCGTACTCGAGGTTCTTCGCGATCCCGGACAGATCGAGCTTCGCAAGATTCAGACTGTTGACCTCGTCGCGCCAGAGCCCCCCCGATTGCGTAAGGAAGACGGCATGAAGCACGAGCGCGGCGACCACGACGACTGCCGCGAGCAGCAGCTCGCCGCGCTCGAGCGGAGTGCGTTCCGGCCCCGACGACGATTCCGTCACACCCGCGCTCCCGCCGTGGCTTGATCGATCACCGCTTCGAGCAAAGGATTGACGCAGCGGCGACCGCAGGCGAGCGCCTTCGAGAACGGTGTCGACATGCGGCAATTGTAATGAAATCTCCCGCGAGGCGGCTCGACCCTCGACGCGGCAGTCGACGGGACGCGCGCAATCGGCGCGGAACACGAGCCTCCACACTGCAGATCACTCATCGCAGCGGAACGAGGCTCACCTTCCTCCTCCACGGGCTGCGGGTCTCGTCGACGATCTCGTGCGTGATCGTCCCGACGAGGCCGCGAGCGGCCATCATCCCTCCCATCACCGCCGATTCGACCGCGCCACCGAGCCCCGTGAAGATCCAGTCGCCGGCGAGCGCGAGATTCGAGTACCCGGACGTGTCAGCCTCGAGACGGAAGCGGTTCGTGCCGGGGAGGTCGAGGACGTAGCGCTCGGTCGGCGTGTAGTTCGCGCGGACGTACTGCGCCGCGAAGCGAGCCTCGCCGACTCCGTTCGCCGGATCGAAGAAAAGCTCCCAGGCGAGTGAACCGTCGCGAAGGAGATTCGGGTAGAGACGCCCTAACTGTTCCCTGCTCCACCGGATCGCGTTCGCGCGGGCGATCGCGGTCTGCGCGGCGCCGAAGGATGGATCCTTCCCGTTCGGCATCTGCGCAGTCAGCATCGGTCCGCAGAAATAGACGACAGACTTCGGCTCGTTCGACGGCGGCCAGTTCTCCACCGCGATGACGGGGCTCATGTCCGACCAGCTCTGGTGCGGGCTTGCGGCGCCGGTGCCCGTCGCGTTGCCACCCGCCCATCCGAGCTGGTCGACAGGCTGCGTCCACCAGAGCTGCATCGCCTGCGTCTGGATCGCGGGAAGCTTCGAGACCATCGTCCGCCAGGTTTCGTCGCGGTCAAGAATCGGCTTGCACACGCCTGGAAACGCGCCAATCGAGAGCCCGAGCACGACAGCATCGAAATCCCTGCCGGAATGGAGCTCGATCATCTCCACGTCGTCCCAGTCGGTCCACGGATCTTCGAGATCGGCGTTCCGACGCTCGAGCTCGGCCACGTCGGCGGGATCGATCTGTTCGAATAGCGGCTCGGAGGGCCAGCTCGGCACGTTCTTCGGGCGGACGATCGGGTCGTACGTCCCGTTCTTCAAGCGGACCTGGCGCGCGACGCGGACCGTCGCGATCGACTTGCCGTCTTCGGCGGGAACGAGCGAGTCGACGCGATGAAAGAACTCGAACTTCACGCCGTTGCGCACAGAGAGCTCGTAGAGCGGCGCGAAGACGGCGTCGCCCATCCCCGACTGCATTTTCCAGAAGAGCGAGCCCTTGTAGTCGGTGAGCAGCCGGATCATGTGATGGAGTCCCATGCCGGCGCTCATCCTCGGCTTTGCCGGATCACCGTCCTCGTAGGCGAAGAAGTAATCGTAGTAGCCGCGCAGCGTCGCCGACTCGAGCGCGATCTTCGACGCGCCGTGGCGGCACAACCATTCGCGGAAGTCGAGGTCGTCGATCGCCATGTAGCCGCGGAAGAGAATGCCGTCGAGCAGCGCGCCGGCGACCATGGAGAGCCCGAGATCGACGACGATGAAAATTCGCCTGACGACGTCGTCGAGCTCCTCCGCGTCCGAATGGATCTCGGCGAGCCACTTGCGAAACGTACGAACGGACGCGAGGAGCGAGAACTGGGCGAACGCTCCGTGCCCCCCGCCCGTCGCGCTCATCGACCGGCTGATCGCGTGCGCCGAGCGGAGCGCCGACAACGGAGACCCGTCGAACGATCCACCCGACGAGGCGATGTGTGGCGCAACGGCGCCGAGCGACTGCATGTGAGGCTGCGTCCCGCTCGCGTCGGCCGAGGCGTTGCGGGCTGCCTCGTGAGGCCAGTCTTCGATTGCGTCGACGACCCATCCGAGAATCCGGACGATCGAGTCGAGGAGCGAAGGGGTCGGGCTGCCGCTTCCCGGGACCTCGTCGTCGTCGGGCGGGTGGAGCGGCCACGTCACCCAGCGATCGCCGAGCTGCTCCTCCCACGCGACGAAGTTGTGCTTCTTGAAGGCGTCGTCCCAGTTTCGCAGCGGGCAATCGGCGGGCCGGCCGAGCGCGCCATAGGCCTCCTGCATCATCCGGAACGCGTTGTAGTAGAAGCCGCCCCAGACGTGAAGGCCGTGCTCCTGGATCCGCTCGCCTAACAGCGCGTTGCGGCCGCTCGCGCCCTTGCCGCCGAGCCGCCAGCCGATCTGGTGAACCGTCACCTCGAGCGCGTCCCGCAGCTCCTGAGTGTTCGAGAGGTAATAGGCGGCCGTCATCGAGCCGCAGCCCCCGCCGAGAATCGCGACTTTCTTCTTCGCCATGCCTGTCAGCCTCCGATGATGTCGATCGAGGCGCCGCTGATCGCCCGGGCGGCGGCGAGGCCGGCCATGATCGCCGCTTCGACGCAGCCGGCGTTGAACGCCGTCTTCACCCAGTCGCCGGTGATGTAGAGGTTCGCGAGCACCGGCGTGTCGGGAGAGAGGCGGAACCGCGACGTGTCGGGAAACGACGCGACGTAACGCTCGGTCGGATCGATGTTCACGCGGAGAAACTGCGCGTCGAGCCTCGCCTCGCCCGCGCGGTTCTCCGGATCGTGGAGCAGCGCCCAGTCGAGCGACTTCCCGTCGGGCCCCGTCCCTCGGCTCCAGATCGTCCCGGTGTTCGCCTTCAGCCAGTCGATCGCGCCGCGGCGATACGCGTCGAGCATCCGTTGCGGGAACTCGTGGTCGCTGTAAGGCGGAATGACCGGAGCGTCGGCAAACTCTCCGCAGAAGTAGGCGATGAAACGCGGCGCGTAGTCGGGCGGCCACTGCTCGCGCGCGAGCAGGAACGACATGTCGGACCAGGTGGAGACCGGCTCGATGCCCGCGGTCGAGGAGCGGCGGACGAGCGAGGCCCCCAGGCGGTCGGCATCGGCGTCGAGCCAGAGCTGCATGCTCGCGGTCTGAACGGTCTTGACCCTGTCGAGCATCGTCGCGAAGCCCCGGTTTGCCGTGCTGACCTCCGCTGCGATGTCGCTGAGCGCGGCGAGGGAAATCCCGAGAATCACGTCATCGAAATCGCGGCCTCGCTCGAGCGTGTGAGGCGTCCCCTTCCACGGCGTCCACGCCGACTCGAGGTTGATCTCGCCGCGACGCAGCGCCTCTCCTTCGACGAGCTGGTCGTAGCGCGGGTGCGCGGGCCAGGAGAAGACGCCGTTGACGACGACGAGCGGCTGGTAGCAGCCCACGATCGCGTTCGCCTGCGTCTCCATTTCGATTGCCGCGACCGCGCCGTCGGTGACGGCGAGCTTCGTGGCCTTCTGGAAGAACTCGAACTTCACGCCCTTCGCGATCAGCGCGCGGTAGAGCGGGGCGAAGACCACGTCGCCCATCCCCGCCTGCATCTCCCAGAACATCGCGCCCTTGTAGGTGAAGAAGAGACGAAGCAATCCGTGCGTGCCGGTCCCTGCTTCGAGGGCGCGGTCGGTCTCGACTCCCTTGACGAAGCCGAAGACGTAGTCGTAGATGCCGCGAACGAGCGCCGAGTCGATCGTCGACTGGCTGGCGCCATGCTCGCGCAGCCAGTCGCGCCATTCACGATCGTTGACCGCCTCCCACCCGTGCAGCAGCACGCCGTCACGGAGAATCCCTCGCACGGTCGCCAGCGAGAAGTCGAGAACGAGGCGGGCACGGCGAACGAGATCGCGATCCTCGAGCGCGCCGAGCTTCTGTTCGACGAAGACGCGGACCCCTTCTTCGACGAGGTGCAGGAGATCGTCGTGCTCGGAACCGAGGTGTTGCGCCGGCTCGGCGTGAAGCGATGCGGCGAAGTGTCGCGCAGCCGCGAGGATGTCGAGCGGGTGAAAAGCGTCGAGCTTCGGAGGCAGCGTCGGCGACTGCGTGTTCGCGAAATGCGCGGGAAAGAGCCGCTGGAGCAGCGTCACGTGCCCGGCCTTCTGCTCGACGCTCGCCGACGCGCGGACCTGGTCGGCGAGCGGCGTCGCCGCCGCGGGCCCGGCATGCGGCGACACGCCGTTCTCGAGCGCGTGGATGATCAGCTGGACATACTCCCAGACGCTCGGGATCACGCCGCCGCTACCCGGCACGTCATCGTTCTCCGGAAAATTGAGCTCCCAGTTGATCGTCTTCCCGTCGATCTGCTCCTGGAGGATGACCGTGCTCAACTTCGTCAGCGCGTAATCGAGGGAAGGAAGAGTCGCTCCGGTGTCGGCGGGGAGCGCGTCGTAGGCCTGGCGCATCATCCGGAACGAGTTTTCGTAGAAACCGCCCCAGACGTGAAGGCCATGCTCGAGAATCCGCCACGCGTTCTTCTCGTCTCGCCCGCTGGCGCACTTGCCTCCGAGCCGCCATCCCATCTGGTACACCGTGATGTCGAACTGCTCGTCCCACTTCGGAAGCTGCGTCAGCGCCCACACCGCGGCCATCGAGCCGCATCCTCCACCCAGCACGGCGATACGTTTCTTCATGAAGCTTCCTCGTTTCCTTCTGTCGAATTTGTCGTTGAACGCAGGAGTGTCGCCGACGCGCAGCTCATCGGGGCCGTCAGAGTCCACGCGAGCTCCAGTCGAAACGCGCCGAACGGCGACTCCTCGATCGACTTCAGGTCGCGAGCTCCGACGGGGAACCCATCCATGAATCCGTTCCGAACCTCGATCGTCGCCTCGATCGGCTGCAGCGTCGCGCGACCGAGCCCGAAGTCCATCACCTCGACGCAGCTTGGGCCTAACAGGAGCAGCCGCTGAAGGAATGGCTGCTCGAAGATCGGGCGGATCACGCCGAAGTGATCGAACTGCGCCGGCGGCGCCGCCGCGCCGCGAGCTACGAACCGCGCGTCGAGCAGCGGCGTGCGGGAGAGAATCGACTGCACGCCGTACGCCGTGTCACTCATCTCGACGTGGCTCCAGATCTTCGGAAACCCGAACGTCCATCCTCCGACGACCGGCGCGAGGCGATCGAGCCAGAGGCGCGACACATGGGCAAGCGGCCCGCTTCCGCACGCTCCCTCGCGACGGCGCACCCAGGGCACGGAGACGAGCGCTTCCCGATAGTCGATCGATCCCGGGAGGAACTTCACCCGCACCCCTGTGTGCTCTCCCATGAGGAGGACGACGGGATGCGTGCCGGGAGGAGTCAGCGTCTGATCGCCGAGCTCGGCATTACCCGACAGCATCGAGGCGGCGTCGGCCGCCGGCAGTGCGAGGACCGCGCAATTCGCGCAGTATCGGCCCGTCAACGCGATCAAGCGATGGCTCCGATGTGCATTCGCGCCATCGCGCGGGCGTTCCTGATCCCCTTCGAGGCCATCCACTCCTCGGCGCCGCGCCGGAGCCGCTCGCCTTCGCTGCCGCCTAACATGTCGCCGAGCGCATACCGGGCGGATTCCGCGTGGCTGCGCATGTTCACCCGATCGAGCCCCTTCGCCGACTCCTCGTAGAGCCGGGCCGATTCCAAGACATTGCCGCGAATGCGCTCGACGCCCGCGAACAGCACCTGGGCGTAAGGCTCACACCACGCGACGCCCTCGTCGCGGATTCGCTTCGCGTCCGCGACGGCTGCCCTCACCAGATCGGGACGTCCGCCTCGCACCGCTCCCGCCAGCGCCGCGCGCGCGCGGAAGTGATGCGTCAGCGACCGGATGCACTGGCTCCGCAGCAGCTGCGAGGACTTCACCGCGGGCCAGTTGCGCATCCACCGGTCGTAGCCCGTCGCGCCATCGCCCTCATACGTGTCGATCAGCGCTTCCGTCATCAGCGCGCAGAGATCCTGGAGGTAGAAACCGTTCGTCGTCCATCGCGCGATCGATGCGGCGACCGTGTCACGCGCGGCGCGCGGATCGTCCGCGGAGAGCAGAGCATGAGGTCGATGGAAAACGCCGAGCGTCGTCGCCGCATAGAGATCGCCCCGCTCGTCGGCTTCCTTGAGCAGCATCGAGGTGCGCCGGCTCATCTCGTCGAAGTCACCCATGTAGACGAGCGCCCATAGCGCGAACGCATGCGCAGTATCGAGCTCCCACGCGACGCCGGTGCAACGCTCGCGAAACGACTCCTCGGCTTCGTCGAGAAGCGGCAGCGCGGTGGCCCAGCGTCCCATCGTGAACTCCGCGATCCCCCTCGCCAGCGTCGCCATCGCGAGCGGGTGCGGATGTCCCGACTTCTCGGCGACGCGCTGCGCGAGATCGAGCAGCATCGCCGTCGTCTTCCATCCCTTGCTCCCGTCGTTCGACTTGTGCGTCGCCTCCCACGCCATCGACCGGCCGATCTGCTCGAGGCTCCCGCTGTCGAGAGCGATCAGCAGCCCGCGGGTCTGGAGCGCGGCTCCCGCGATAATGTCGTTCATGCTCAGCCCCGCCGCGGCCGACCAGACGACATCGATCCTCGCCAGATCCGCCGGCTCGATCTCGCTCGCCTGTCGAGTCTCGAACTCGTAGCCGCGGAACCAGAGTCGAAGGCGGTTCGAGAGCAGGGTCACGATGATCGCTCCCGCGCTCTCCGGCATCTTGATCCGGTATTGTCCGAGCAGCCGGCGCATCGCTCCGCGCCCTTCGTTGATGTGGCCGCTGACGCAATACTGATAGGCGGCCTTCCTCCGAAGATCGATCGCTTCCAGCGGCGACGCTCCTTCCAGCGCGGCCTCGTACTCCGCGGCCGCCTCGGGTCCCCGGCCCGCATTCGCGAGCGCGTCGGCGCGATGAACGAGCAATTCGCGACGACGGGCGTCGCCGGCAGGCAGGAGCTCGAGCGCGTCATGATCGAGCTTCGCCGCTCGATCGAACGCGAGCGCGGCTGCAGCCTTGCGAGCTCCGAGCGTGTAGTACTCGGCCGCTCTCGCGAGCTCGCCGGCTCCCCGGAAATGAACCGCGAGCGTCTCGGGATCGGCGGCGCCCGAAAGTTCGAGCGTCAGGGCAAGCTGCCTGTGGCGGTGCGTGCGGACCGACGGCGCCGTCAGTTCGACGAGCGTTTCGCGGATTCGATCGTGATACGGCTCGATCGCGTCGTTCTCGCCCGGCCCGCTGCTCCGGACGAAATGCCCGGCGCGCAGTTGCGTCACCACCGCGCGCTCCTCCGCCTCGAGCCCTGCGGCAAGATATGCGTCGCGCTGCCGGATCGGCTGACCCGCGAGCGCGATCGTCTCGAGCAGCGCCCTCGGGGCGTCTTCGAGCGCTTCGAATCTCCGTGCGAGGACCTCCTCGAGCGAGATCCGCTCACCCGTCAACGTCGCGCCTTCGCCGATGAAGCGCGCGAGCTCGTAGACGAAGTACGGGACTCCGCCCGACTCGCGCGCCACCGCCTCGGCGGCCGCCTCGCGACCGTCGCCGAAGTCGCGGAGGATCTCGAGCGCGAGTGCGCGAGAGTCGCCGTCGGAGAGAACGCCGATCGCGAGCTCCTGAAGCTCGGCGCCGCCCGGGTCGGCGGACGCCGCGCGCAGGTGACTCAGGATCGGGCTCGTCTCCGAATGCTCGCTGCGGTAAACGCCCACGAACAGAAGCGTCGGAGGATCGGGACCGCGCAGCACTTCCGACAGGATCATCCCGCTGTCGAGATCTCCCCATTGGAGATCGTCGATCGAGAGAACGAGGGGAACGCGATCGCCGAGGCGCGAGAGCAGCTCGCGCAGGCCGCGACTGGCGCGGAGTCGCGCTTCCTGATCGCCCGAGGCGTCACCCGGACGCTCTGGTGCGCGGGCGAGTGCAGGAACCACGTTCAGGCTCGGAAAGACGCGAGTGAGGGGCCCGGCGTCGCGAGGCACGACCTGCGCGGCGAGATCGGGTCGTCCGATCAGGCACTGCGCGAGCGCGTCGATCAGACTGTCGAGCGCCTTGTAAGGCACTGACTCGGTCTCGTAGCAGCGTCCCGCGAGAATGACGGTGTCCCGCCGTTGCGAGAGCTCGTCGAAAAACTGCTGCACGAGAAAGCTCTTCCCTTCGCCCGACGCGCCGTGAACGAGCAGCGTGACGAGGCGCCCGCTCCGTGCGCGTTCGAACGCTTCATGCATCGCGCGAAGTTGTGCGGTGCGTCCGATGAGAGGCACGGACTCGACCACGCGCAGCCGTGACGCCGAATCTCCTCCGAGGCGCTCGATCGTCTTCGCACCCGTCGGACGGCGGGCGGGCTCACGCTGCAGGAGATCGCGGCAGAGCTGCTCGAGATCCGCGGGCACCCCCGAATGCAGCTCGCCCGGGGAAACCGGCACGCGCGTGACCTTCGCGCGCATGACTTCGCTCGCGGTTCCCTCGAAGGGAAGCGATCCGGTCAGCGCCTCGTAGAGCATCACGCCGACGGAATACCAGTCGGATGCCGCCGACAGCGGTTCCGCCAATGCCTGCTCGGGTGACATGTACGGAATCGTTCCCGAAATGGACCTAACCTCCTCGCCCTCTCTCCCGAAGGCGATCGTCAGACCGAAATCGAGCAATGCCGTCCGTCCTTCCGGCGTCACGAGGACGTTCGACGGTTTGATGTCGCGGTGGAGCTTCCCCGAGGCGTGAAGCGTCTCGACCGCCTCGGCGAGCTGCAGCAGGCTCGAGCGGAGGCGTGCGTACTGCTCCGGGGTATGGAGCGGAATTCCGGGCGCCTGGGGACGCGCCCGCTGCTCCCCGGTCCGGACTAGGGTCGGCTCGTCCTCGTGCGACGCCTTGTCGGCTCGTGCGCCTAACGCATCCGCAGGATCGGCGGAGTCGTCGCGGACGTACTCCAGGAACTGCCGACCGTCGACGAGCTCCATCGTGAAGAACCAAGTTCCGTCGAACGCGAAGAGCTCGTACAACGTCGCGAGGTTCGGATGGACGATGCCGGCGAGATTGCGAAACTCCTGTTTGAACTGATAGATGCGGTTCGGATCTGCCACCGGAAGCGTCTTGAGCGCGACGCGCATCTGATGCTCGCGGTCCCATGCCTCGTAGACCACGCCCATGCCGCCACTTCCGATGCGGCGCCTCACCTCGAAGCGAGGACTGCCGCCGAAATCGCTCTCCGCTTCGCTCATCGCCATAGACGCCGCGCGGGCCGAGCCGCTCCGCACCGTCGCATAGTCCACTCCATGCGCGCCGGTAGGGCGGCGAGAAAAGCTCCCGTTGTCGTTGTGTCCGAAAATGTAACATCATTCGCGCGATCCTCGGCGGAAATCGGCTGCCTCGAGCCGTGTCCGCGGCTGCAATACGGTCTCCGGTAAGATTCGCGCGGAGGAGCGAACGATGGAGACGATCACAGCAGGCGGCGCACCGGCTCCCGCGGGGCATTACGCACAGGCGATCGTGCACGCCGGGCTCGTGTTCGTATCCGGGCAGCTTCCACTCGACGCGGTCACGCGCGCGCCTCACAACGGCTCGATCGAGGAGCAGACGGAGCTCGTGCTTCGAAACCTCGCGGCGATCCTCGAGGCCGCGGGAAGCGGAATCGACAAGGTTCTGCGCACGACGGTCTACGTGTCGGACATCGCCCTGTGGGGGCGCGTCAACGCTGCGTACGCGGCGTTCTTCGGCGAGCATCGCCCCGCGCGGTCGGTCGTGCCGACGCGGGAGCTCCATTTCGGCTGTCTCGTCGAGATCGACGCCATCGCCGCGGTCGGGAACGAGCCGCGTTACTAGCCCGGACTAACCGGCTACCTCGCTTCGACCGCCACGACGACCTTCGTTTCCTTTCCGTCGCGGGCGTAGACGACCTCGACCTTCTGGCCCGGCTCGAGCTTGCCGAGGATTCCGGCGTACTCGCGGAGGCTCTTTACCGGCTCGCCGTTCATGCCGACGATGACGTCGCCCTTCGCGAGCCCCGCCTTCGCCGCGGGCGAGTCGGGTACGACGCCGTCGAGCTTCATCCCCTCGCCTTCCCACGTCATGTCGGGAATCGTGCCAAAGCGTACTTTCCGGCCGCCGGCCGGCGGCGCCGCGGGCGGCGGCGCATTGTTAGGCTGCCCGACGATCCGGATGGTGAGCGGCTCAGGGCGCTCGTTCAGATAGACCAGCGCCTCGCGGACGACCGTTGCCACCTTCACGAGGCCTGCCGCATCGATCTTCGCCGCGACGTCGCCCGGCTTGTGATAGTCGAGGTTCCCCTGCGTGAAGATCTGCACGGCCGGAATCCCCTTCTCGATGAACGCCTGCTGATCGGAGCCTTCGGTGTTCCCCGACACGGTCTGGCATTCGATTCCGGTGACCCAGCCGATTCCGCGGAAGACATGCGGCCATTCGTCGGCCGTTCCCGCGCCGAAGACGGTGAGCTTCTGACCGCCAAGGCGCCCGACCGTGTCGAGGTTGATCGCGGCGCGGAGCCCGACGAGCGCGAACGGCGTCGGGCTCGAGGCGAAATGCCGCGAGCCGACCAGCCCGCGCTCCTCTGCGGTAAACGCGGCGAACACGAGCGTCCGCTTCGGCTTCTCGGTCGTCGCGAGATTTCCGGCGAGCTCGACGAGGACGGAGACACCGGACGCATTGTCGTCGGCACCCGGGTGGAGCTGCCCTTTCGCTCCGTCAGGCCAGCCATATCCGAGGTGATCGTAGTGCGCGCTGACGAGATTCCACTGTCCCTTCCAGTCGGGGTTCGTGCCGGGCAGAACCCCGATGACGTTCATCAGCTCGACAGGCTTGCCGTCGGGCCCCGCCGGCAGCGTGACCTTCTGGAACCAGCCGCCGCCGTCGCCGCCGGGCTGGAGTCCCGCCGCCTTGAACTTGTCGGCGATCCACTGCGCGGAATCGGCGAGACCCTTCGAGCCGGCGCCGCGTCCCTCGCGCTCCGGCGCCGCGAGCCAGGTCACGTTCTCGAGCAGCTTCTTCTCCGAGAAGACGGGCGGGAGCTCGGCGAGCGCCTTGCGCGCAGGCGCCGGCTTCGCCGCGACCGGCGCCGGCCGCTCCTTCGCGGGGCGAAGGTCGACGCGGAGCGGCGAGTCGACGCCCGCCCACTGCCCTTTGATCGTGTTCGTCGGCTCGGCGCCTTCGAAGGCGAGGTACGAGTACTTCCCGTAGTGCGGGAGCTTGCGGCCTAACCCCGCGAAGGCTTCCGCGGGATCGACGGCGAGCCAGCCTATCGCATGGCTCGCGCTGCCGGGATGGCGCCGGACGACGACGATCGAGTGATTCTTCCAGACCGCCTCTTCTCCTGCCAGCTTCACCGCTTCCGCGGCGACGCCTAACCCGAGTGCCGCATCACTCGACATGGTCTTCGCCGCAAACAGATTCTCGCGTCCCAGCAGCCACAACGACGTGTCGGCGGGGAGCGCCTTCAGCGACGAATCGTCGACGATCGAGATCGAGTGCGACTCGCTCTGCCAGCCGGCCATCAACTCGCGCCAGCGCTTCTGTTCCTCCGCGCTCGCCTTCGACGGAACGACCGCGACGATCTTCGGCTCGCCGAAAATCTGGCCGATCGACGGCGGTGTCTCGCGCGGGTCGAGGAGTCGGAAAACGTCGAACGCCGGATCGACTTCGAGCAGCAGCGGCCGGCTCGTCGACTTCAGCGCGAACTTCGTCTCGCGTCCCGCGAGCGTGACGCTCGACGTCTCGAGCCCGTCCGCCGTCGTCATCGCCACCGGCACATCCCATGCGAACGTCCCCGAAGCCTCGGGCTGCGTCTGGCGCAACGTGCCCGTCACCGACCAGCCGTCGGCAACCTGCTTCACCCCGTCGACCTTGACGACCAGCGCCGGCGCCCCTGCGCGCTCGACCCAGTCGTGGAAGACGGGACCGAGGTCCGACTTCGTGACCTCTTCGAACGTGCGACGGACGTCGGCGAACGACGCGCGCTTGCCGCGATACTTCTTGTAGAACGTCGCGAGCGCCTTGCGGAACGCATCGTCCCCGACCTGGCGCCGCAGCATGTGGAAACCCATGAGCGACTTTCCGTACCCCACGGCTTCGGTCGCCGCGCTGTGCCGCGAGCGGAACTCCGTCAGCGGAAAATCGCGCCCCTCGCTCACGTAGTCGCGGTACTTCTGCAGCGTCGACTGGCGGTACTCCGCACCCTGTCCCCGCTGCTCCTTGAGAAGGTGATCCGCCATGTACGCGGTCAGCCCCTCGCACCAGTTCCCCGTCTCGTAGTCGACGAAGACGGAGTTTCCCCACCAGTTATGCAGGATCTCGTGCGGATACGACGAGACGATGATGAACGGGAAGCGTATGACCTGCGAGCCTAACAGCGTGAACGACGGCATCCCGTAGCCGGTCTCCCAGAAGTTCTCGACGAGCGCGAACTTGCCGTACGGATACGGACCGATCAGGCTCCGGTACATCTCGATGTACTGGGCCGTCGCGGTGAGGTACTTCGCCGCAAGCGCGTCATCCTTGTCGTGGAGATAGACGAGCGCCTCCGCGACTCCCGCGCTGTCCTTCCACATGTTGAGCGGGCCACCGACGAGGTAGATGTCATCGACGAGCCCCTCGGAAACCCACCTCGCGTGACCTTGCGCGTCGCGCGAGGTGCCTCCTCCAATCGTGATCACGTGCCAGCCCTCTGGCACGTCCGTCACATCAAGGTCGAAGGAGACGAGCCCGCCGTCAAACAGCGGATACCACCCGCTCGTCGCCGACAGGTAGATCCCCTCGGGGCCAATGAGCCCCGGAGTCGAGCGGAAGCCGCGCGAATACTGTTCCTTCTCGTCGCTGAGTGTCGTGTTGACGACCCCGCCGTACTCGAGCGTAATGGTGCGGTCGCTTCCGACCGCTCCGACTTTGTATCGCGCAAGGCCGAGGCGCTCACCGCTCTCGCCGGAGCCGGTTCCAAGGAGCGCATTGAGGTCACCCGGCGGGACGCGCTCGACCGACGGGCTCGACGAGGTGATCGCGAGCGTGTCGGCGAGGACGAACTCCGCGCCCATCATCGATGCCGGGAGCTCGATGCGATCCTTCACGGTGATTCGATGCGTCGCCGGATCGAGCTTGATCGTCATCGCATGCTTCGGCGCGACGAGCTCCGTTTTCTGCGGCTGGGCGAAACCGGTTGCGGCCGCGAGTGTCAGGATGACGGAGAGAGCGGAAGCGATCTTCATGTTCATTGAGTTTGTTCCTTGTAGCTCCGTTGCGTCAGGCTCTAGCGCACGATGACGACCTGGTAGCCGGCCGGCTCGAGCCAGCTCTTCGCGAGCCGCTCGAGAGTCGCGCGGTCGACGCGGTCGATCGCGTCGAGCGTCTCCGGATCGTCGGCTGGAGGAAGACCTTCGAACGCGCGGAGGCCGAGAGCGCGAGTCCGGTTCACCGCCGTCATCTGCCGCATCAGTGCCCGGCCTCGCTGCATCGCGCGCACGCGATCGATCTCGTCCGCGCCCGCCATCTCGCCGCGCAGCCGCGCCATCTGCTCGCGGATTGCACTGACGACGGTGTCGACGTTATCGGGGCGCGTGCCGACGCTCACCGTCAGCCATCCACGATCGGCCGCGATCGCCGCCGACGCCCCGAGGCGGTATGCGAGTCCCTGCTGTTCGCGGATCGTGCGATCCATACGATCCGACAGGAGCGCCGCGAGTAGCCGCGCGCCTGCACGGTCCGAAGGAGCGAGCTCCGCGATGCGGCCCATCATCACCTGTGCCTGCTTCGCGCCGATCTCGACGACTTTCGGTTCGCCGGACGGTTGCGTCAGCGGCCACGCGGGAATCGCAGGCCGCACCTTCGGAGTCCCTTCAGTGTCGAAGCGCTCGGCGATCGCGCCGAAAACATCCTCCGGCTCGGCGGGGCTGACCGCGGTGACGATCAAGCCAGCCGGCGCGAGATAGTCGCTCGCAAAGGCTCGCAGCTCCTCGGCTGTGATCCCGGTAAGGCTCGCTTCGCTGCCACCGACGGGATGCGTGGTGGGATCCGCCTCGCCCAGCATCGCAACGCGATACGCGGTGGTCGACCGCTCGGAGGGAGACGCGGCGACTTTGTTCGCGTTCTTGACGCGTTCGGCGAGGAGCGCGCCGAGCTCGGCCGAATCGAGGCGCGGCGTGCGGACCATCTCGGCGAGGAGGTCGAGCGCGGGAAGCCAGTTTTCGGACGGAACCTCCAGCCGGACGAACGAGTGTGTCGGGCTGGTGTAGTAGTCGTCGTACGGGATCGAGTCCTGGTCCGCCGTCTTGAGGTCGGCGCCGAGCCGCTCCAGCCGCGCGCCTAACTGCGCGCGGCTCGACAGGGCGGTCCCAAGCGGAAGCATGCGATGCAGGACGTCAGCGATGCCGGTCCTGTTCGCAGGCTCGCGCGCGGCGCGATCGCGAACGAGGACGTGCAACCCGGTGACGGCAACGCGCGTCTCGCGCCTGACGATGACGCGCATGCCGTTAGGCAGCGTGCGGTCGAGCTCGTCGGACGATTTTGACGACGTCGCCGCCTTCGTCGCCACGCTCTTGATCGACGGAAGTGCGACGGGGCCCGCGCCCTGCGCTAACGGGCCGACGAGGGCCACCCGTGCCGTGCTCGCTGCTCTGCCGAGAATCTGCTGCGCCGCCTCGGAGACCGCGCGCAGGTCGGGCACGTCGTCGCTCGCGATGAGCTTCGCGAGCTCGCCTCCGCAGGCGGAGATCGAATCCGACTGGAGCATCCCGAAGTAATGAATCCTCTGGCCGGTCAGGAGGGCGCTCGCGCGACTGCTTCTCGCGACGCGAAGGAGCTCGACTGGATCGATGCCGGCTTCGCCCGACCCCGCCGACGCGACGGTCTGGAGCGCACCGAGAATCTCGAGCACGCCTGCGTCAGGATCGGTCGAGGCCGACAGCTCCGCGTCGATCTGAAGGGTGCTTCCGAATTGGCGCGGAGCATAGCTGACCGAGATCTCCGGGATGCGGTCGGCAGAGAGCGCGCGGCGAAGCGGTCCCGCCTCACTCGAAAGGAGCTCGGCGAGAGTGGCTGCCGCCGGGCCCGACGCCTCACAAGGGCCGGGCGCGGGAATGGCGATCGAGAGCCTCGTCGACGCACCGGCCAGCGCGATTTTCGTAATCGTCCCCGCCGACGCCGGGACGAAGGGGTTCGTCGCCTTCGCGACGGAAGTGCCGCGCGGCCGCTTTGCGTACGCTCCGCGAACCATCGTGAGCATCTTCTCGGAGTCGAAGTCGCCGATCACGACGAGCACCATGTTGTTGGGAACGTACTGGTTCCTGTAGTAGGTCCGGATGCGGTCGAGGGTAATCCCGCCGAGCGAGGCCTCCGTGCCGATGACGGGACGCCCCCACGCCGTGCCGGGGGAGAGCGCCTCGCGCATGACGCGCTCGCCCTCTTCGTCGGGCCTCGCGCGGTCCTTCGCGAGCTCCTCGAGGACGATCTTGCGCTCCTTCTCGAACTTGTCCGTCGGAAGCGTGGAGTCGAGCAGCATCGCCGCCTGGATCTCCAGCCCCTGTTTTGCCGCGGAGGCCGGAACGAGCATCGTGAACGCCGTGTAGTCGTCGCTCGTGTGCGCGTTGTTGTAGCCGCCGACGCGGTCGACCGCGTCGTAGAGCTGTTCCTGGCTCATCGTCGTCGTGCCGTTGAAGAGCAGATGCTCGAGGAAATGCGACGCGCCCGAGAAATCCTCCGTCTCGAGTGCCGACCCGGCGCCGACGACGGCCGTGTAGCAGACCATCGGCACCTCGTGGCGCTCGACGAGTGCGACGCGGAGGCCGTTGTCGAGCAGCGTCTCGACGTAGCCCGGAAGGCGGATCGGCGCAGGAGAAGGGGCCGCGCCCGTGTCGGGCGCCCTCGCGATCAGAGCAACGACGAGTGACGTGAGCAGGAGAGCGAAACGCGCATTCTTGACCATAGCCGGCGGAGTATATCGCCGGCTCGGCGGAGGCCAACGTGACGCGCGACATGTCGCGCCGCGATCCGCGCGCATCGGAAAATTGGAGGCTTACGCATGCTTGGAACTACTCGAGCGGCGTGCACGGGACAGCTCGCGCATCGAAACCTTCCACTACCCGGCGGCCGGGCACGATCTCGATCAGGACGCCGCCTTCGAGAGCTCGCGCCGCTTTCTGCTCCGGAACCTCGGAGTCGCAGAGCCGCGAAAGAACTCAGGCTCGACGAGTCGCCCAGGCTGACGAGCGGCTGACTTTCGAAGAACGGCCGTTCGATACGAGCTCGCAGCTCCGGCGCCAGCTCTGACGCCATTTGTCGCCAATGCCCACAAGCGGCGCTGAACTCGCAATCTCCGGTTATCGCCTAGTGGCTGATGCGGAATCGAAGCATCACCGATGCCCCGCCGCGACATGGGTTCGCATCGAGGATCCTGCTCGGGTCCGTCATCGTCGTCATCGTCGTCCTCTCGTCACTCTCCACGTTCGGCGAGACGCGCCCGCCGGTCGAGCCGTGGGCTGGGGGTCACAGCTCCTCGCTCCGGGAATACCTGAACACCGAAGCTCCGGCCTCTTTCGCCTTCGAACTGACGTTCCGCTCGCGGATGACCGCGACGATCCGTGTCGTCGCGCCGCACGGGCAGTGGAGCGTGTCGATTCTCCGGTTAGGGAAGACCGACGCGGCCCGAGGCGCCATGCAGAGCCTCGGGCCGCGACCGGCCTAACGAGTCAGTTCTCGATACGCCTTCTGGAACTCCTCGAACGCTTCCTTGTACTTGCTCTGCCGGAAATAGTCGTCGCCTTTCGACAGGTACTTCCCGGCCTGGTTCACGACACCGCCGACCGCCAGCACCCCGTCGATCGAGTCGCTGACGATCTCGCGCACCAGTTCGAGCTGTCCCCACGGGCGCGGAAGCTGGAACATCGCCAGTTCGCTTCCCTCGCCCGCCTGAAGAACTCGCTCGATCGCGAGGCGCAGGTTGAGGTCGCTCGCCACCTGCACCTTCGTCTGGATCGTCAGGCTCTCGTTCTGCACCAGGCTCGTGAGGGCAGCTCCCTGGTTGTTCAGCTGCAGAGAGAGCGCGTTGTGCTGGTTCGTCATGTTCACGTCGTGGTTGCCGATCGACGTGAAAATCGATCCCTGGTTCGTCGCCGAGGTCTCCCAACGCGTGTTGGTCACTTCTTCGTCGACGGCGCTAGCCTCGATCTCGAGGCAGACGCCGAGATACTCGAAGCCTGCGTAGAGAACCTGGGCGCTGATCTTCACAGGAAGACTGACCTCGGTGTCCGGGATCATCTCGATCAGCTTGTCCATGATGAATTTGTACTTGGAGTAGTTCCGGAGAGCGTCGCTCGATCCGACCTGGCCGAACGGAGTCCACGTGTTGCGCGGCGGGCACGGAATTTCGGGGAGCGTGACCCCCTGGATCGTCGTCCACCAGCTCCCGGCGAGGCCGAGCGCCTGCTTCATCGCGGCAAGGGCGCTGTCAACGCCCTGTGCGAGCAGCGCGCGCAGCGTGACGCCGTTCGCGATCTCGATGTCGAGCAGCGCGTTGAACGCCGCCTTGATCGCGTCGACCGCGAGCTGCGGCAGCGTCTGGACGAAATTCCAGATGTCGGTCGCGATCGTGACGACGCTGCTGACGACGCTCTCAACCGAGTTGATCGCGTTCTCGAGCGGCGTGCAGATCCAGTTGAAGTCGATCGAGCCGAGGCTCACGGTCCCGATTCCCAGCGGGAGGCTGATCGAGCCGAGACTCACGACACAGTCGAGGTTGACTGCATTCTCCGCGACCAGCGGAGGAAGCGAGACGAGTGCCGACTTCGGCGCGTCGGCCGGCATCTTCAGCGCTGCCTGATGGATCAGCGTCAGCCCCGCGAGGTTCGCCCCTTCGAGCACCTCGATGCTCCTCCGCGCCAGCTCAGGTGTCACGCCCGGAGCGCCTTCCGCCGAACGGACATAGAGAATCGCGTCGTTCCTGAACTTCTCGAGCTCCGCGGCCCGGGCCGATCCCGGTGAGATCGCGGCGGCCTGCTGAACCGCCTGCCCGACCGCGGGGTCTCTCAACGTCTCGGCGACGACGGGCATCACACCCTTCCACTCGGGGTGCTTCGACATCTCGTCCTGAAGCACGATGAGCTGGTCGGGGCGCAGCCGGTCGATCTGTTCGTTCACCGCAGTTCCGGCGTTGCCGACCGCCGTGCGCAGCTGCTCGCGGAACTGCTCGAGCCCGGCAAGCTCCTCGTCGTCAAGGCTCGAGACACGCTCGAGCAGCTCGACGCTCTTCGCCATCGTCGCGATCTGCTCGTCCGTCAATTGCGAGCGGATCATGAAAAGCATGTCGGGCGTCGCCGAGGTGAGGCGGCCGCGCAGCGTGTTGATCGCTTCGGAGCTCACGTCCTTCCGCATGGATGGCGGAAGCGCGTCGATGCGCGCGGTGATCGCGACCATCTGCCGCCGGAACTCGTCCAGTCCTGCAAGGTCCTGCTGCGTCAGCACTCCGTGAGAGGCGAGCGCGAAGGCGCCTTTCTGGACCCTCTCGGGAAGCGAGTCGATCGCGGCCCGGCTCGTCGTGGCCCACTGCGACTCGCGCGCCAGCCGCTCCTGCAGCAGCGCCGTCTGCAGCGGATCGAGCGATCCGAGCGTCGTCTCCATCGCCGCGACCGATTTCCCATCGATGCCGAGCTTTGCGAGCTGCTCTTTCGGCAGGAGTTTCGCGACTGCGATCAGCGTGAATGCGTCATTGCGAAGGGCCTGCACGTCCTTCGCCTTCGTTCCGTAATACCGCCCCGCACTCGTCAGCTGCTGCCTCATGTCCAGCGGCAGCGCCTCTGCCATGGCTTCGGGCGCGATCTCCCACGTGGGCATCTCCGCCATCATCTTCTGGAGCTCGGCGACCTCTGCGTCGCTCATCGAGTCGATGCGCGACCGGATCGCGTCGACCGTCTCGGGCGACTTCTGCAGCGCCCCCAGAACGGTGGGAGAGTTCGTACCGATGTTGTCGAAGTACGAAGCCAGTTGCGCGCGGGTGTCGCCCGATCCTTCGGCGCGCGAGGCAGCGGGCGCTACCGCCGCCATCAACGAGCCTGACGCAAGCGCAAGCGCGACGACCGCGGCCAACAGGGATGGGGGAAGAATCTGATTCCGCATCGGGTCTCCCTTCTCGGCGGAGCTCGCGGGAGCAGCGCCGGTGATGGTCGACCCACGGAGACTGACCGCTCCATTAGCCGGCCGTGTTTACGTTGATCAGAAAAAGTCATTCTATGGCTGACTCGGGAGTCATGCACAAACTTTTTGTTCGAGAAGGGGGGCCGTCGGCGCGGGAGCGAACACAGCCGCGCCTCGTATCTGGAGTTTCTCTCCTGCTGCTGCGATCCGCCGCTCCGGACGGCACGCGACGGCCGGGCACGTGAAAAACTGCCTAACTCCGGCCGGACTCTCGACCCGGGACCCGCCGCCGAGCGCTTTCGCGAATCGAATGCCCTCGTCGCGATGGCCGAGCCGGCGATAGAGCGGGCACGACCTCCGGGCCGACTTCGGCCGACCTGTTGGCGGAGCGGTGTCCACCGACCGGGCATTGGAACCCGCGGCAACACATATAATGCTCAACCAAGCGGCACTCCCGTCGCGTCTGCGCGTGAGGCTCCATGAACCCCGACATCTATCGGCAGCTGCAGCAGCATCTCGACCGCATGCCGGTCGCGTTCCCCGCAACGAGCTCAGGCGTCGAGCTCCGAATCCTGCGGATGCTTTTCACCGAGGAGGATGCGGAGGTTGCGCTTGCATTGAGTGCGGTGCCGGAGCCCCCGGGGACGATTCGACGGCGGCTGGGCCGCGATTGGAGCCTCGAGCGTCTCGTCGCCGCCGTCGAGTCGATGGCCGATCGCGGCCTCATCGAGCGGATGCGCATCAAGGGGACGGATCGCTACTCGAAGTCGATTCTCGCGGTCGGCATCTATGAACGTCAGCTCACGCGCCTAACGCCGGAGTTACAGCGGGACATGGAGCAGTACTTCGACGAAGCATTCGGTGAAGCGTTCCACTCGGTGAAGCCGCAGCAGATGCGAACCGTTCCGGTCGAGATCAATCTCACCGTCGAGCGGCCGGTCACCACGTACGACGACCTTCGCGGATTCGTCGAGTCGAACAAGGGGCCGTTTGCCGTCATGGACTGCATCTGCCGCAAGGGAAAAGACCTGCTCGGCGAGCCGTGCCGGCAGACGGAGTCGCGATCGACCTGTCTCACCTTCGGCCCGGCGGCGCGTGGAATGGTCGAAGGTGGCGGAGCGCATTTCATCGAGCGCGAGGAGGTCCTCTCGATCCTGACGCTCGCCGATCGCGAAGGCCTGGTGCTTCAACCGCAGAACACGGAGCAGCCGCTCTTCGTCTGTTGCTGCTGCGGATGCTGCTGCGGCGTGATTCGAAGTGCGAAGCAGCTGCCGGACCCGGTGAATCACTTCTCGACGAACTACTTCGCCGCCGTCGACAGCGAAGCATGCGCCGGCTGCGCGACGTGCGAGGCGCGTTGCCAGATGGACGCGATCACGATGAATGGCGACTCCGCGAGCGTCGCCCTCGAGCGCTGCATCGGATGCGCGCTCTGCGTCACGACGTGCGCGACCGGCGCAATCACGCTCGTGCCGAAACACGACGCAAAGCAGCCGCCGCGAAACACCCCGGCGCTCTACATGCAGATGTATCGCGAGCGGTTCGGCGCGTATGAGTCCGCGAAGTCGCTCGCCAGGGCGATGCTCCGGCTCAGGGTCTGAGGCGACATCCGCTCAGACGCCTCACCCCACCCAAACCCTCCTCACACCCTCCGGCCGACGAGGAACCAGGTCTTCAACGGGCCTTTGCCCTTGACCTCGATGGTGCCGCGCTCCTCGAAGATGAACGGGTCATGCAGTCGCCACCTGGTGGCCTCCGTCACCTGGATGCGGCCCGCCACGCCCTGCGATTCCATCCGATTCGCGGTGTCTACAGTGTCACCCCAAAGGTCGTAGATGAACTTGCGCTTTCCGATGACGCCGGCGACTCCCGCTCCAGTGTCGAGCCCGATGCGAAGCTGCATCTTGTAGCCGCTTCGTTCGTTGAAACTGTCGACGGCCTCGAGCATGTCGAGCGCCATGTGCGCGGCGCGCGCCACGTGATCGGCGGTCGAGATGGGGATCCCCGCCACGCACATGTACGCATCGCCGATCGTCTTGATCTTCTCCAGGCCTCGAGTGTCGGCAATGCGATCGAAGTCGGAGATGATCTCGTTGAGAGGTACAACCAGTTCCTGGGGAGTCATGCCCGCCGAAACTTTCGTGAACTCCACGATGTCCGCGAACAAGACGGTCGCTTCGAGAAAGCTGTCGGCGACGACTTCCGTGAAGCTGTCGGTCGTAACTTCCTGCAGGTCTCTCGACCGTTCGGCAATCAACTGCGGGAGCACGTTGAGCAGCAGACGCTCCGACACCTTCTGTTCCTCGACGATTTGCTCGTAGAGTCTCTTCGTCTCCTTGTGAAGCAGACGGACCTCGAGCATGTTGTGAACGCGCATCAGCACCTCGGTCAGAACGAGCGGCTTGCTGACGAAGTCCTTCGCTCCGGCCTGCAGTGCGCGCAACTGGTGATCCGGCTGGGCCGTGATCACCAGGACAGGGAGATAGCCTTCCGTTTCGATCTCCTTGAGGCGTTCCATCACCTCGAACCCGTCCATGCCGGGCATCTGGAGATCGAGCAGGATCAAGTCATAGCGGTTCTTGAGGTGAAGACCCTGTACCTCGCGCGAATCCATCGTGGACATCACGGACAGATAGCCGGCATTGCGGAGTGCTCGCTTGAGCACGGAGACGTTCATTTCCTGATCGTCCACGACCAGAACTTTCGCGTTGAGAATATCGGATGAGGTGACCATGGCATTGCTCCTTCAGTTGCGCCGGCTTTCCGCAAACTCCAGGGCGGCGTCGAGCGTGTCCATGAACTGCTCGACCTTGATGGGCTTGGTGAGATAGCGAAAGAACCCGGCATCCATCCCCGTCTGGATATCGCGAATCATCGCGTTGGCGCTGAGCGCGATGACGGGGATATGCGCCGTCGAAAGGTCGTCGCGCAGGATCTTCAACGCCTCGACACCGCTGATGCCGGGCAGATTGATATCCATGAGGATCACCGTCGGCAGTGAGGCGCGCGCAACCTCGACACCCCGGATTCCGTCCACGGCGGTCAGCAGCCGCACGTCGGGACGCCGCGCGATCAGCTGCTCGACGAGTTTCATGTTGGCCTGGTTGTCCTCGACACAGAGGAGCGTGGCATGCCGCGCACCGAACCGTGCTCGCGGTCCGTCGACTATCGCGACCTCGTGATCGTCGGCTGCGAGCTCTGGCGCAGCACTCGAGTTCAACTCGCACCAGAAGACGCTTCCCCCGTCCGGGCTGCTTTCCACACCGAGGACGCCGTCCATCAGTTCCGCGAGGCGCTTGGTCACCACCAGTCCGATGCCAGTGCCTGCCACACCGCCCACCTCTTGTCCGAGACGATTGAACGGCTGGAACAGCTGCGCCAGCTTTTCCGGGGACAACCCCACTCCAGTGTCCCTGACGCTGATGCGGGTACGTGCGGGAGTGCTCGCGACGCATTCGACCACGACCGTGCCCTGCGCCTTGTTGTACTTGATCGCATTGGAAAGCAGGTTGATGACGATCTGCTTCAGGCGAGTCCGGTCAGCGATCACGAAGAGCGGGAGATCGAACCGAGGGAAGGTCAGTGTGATGCCGCGCTGTTGCGCCTCCGGCTCCATCATCGACTGGCACTCGTACATGACGTCGTCCAACGCCACGATTTCCGGTGACAGCGACACCTTCCCGGACTCGATCACGGCGAGATCGAGGATCTCGTTGATCAGTTTGAGGAGATGCCATCCCGCCTGGAGGATCAGGCCGATGCTCTCCCTCTGAGACTCCGTTGGCGCCGGGGATTCCGACTCCATCAGCTGCGCGAAGCCGAGAATCGCATTGAGCGGGCTGCGAAGCTCGTGGCTCATGCTGGATAGAAAGTCCGATTTCGCGAGGTTGGCCCGTTCCGCGACCAGTCTGGCGCTCTCCAGCTCGACGTTCTTCTCCTGCAGCACCTGATCGAGGCGCTTGCGTTCGGTGACGTCGCGCGCAGCGGCAAACACTCCCTGCAGCCTCCGGTCCCGATCGTAGAACGTCGTCGCGTTGTACGACACCACGGTTTCCTTGCCGTCCCTGGCGCGCGCGGTGAGCTCGTAGTCGGTGACTTTCTTCTCGCTCAGGACCAGCTTGATGCTTGCCTCGGCCAGCTCCGGATCGGTGAAGTAGTTCTTGAAGGGCGCGCCGATCAGCTCGTCACGCGTGCAGCCCGTGAGCGCTTCCATCTGCTTGTTGACGTCGGTGATGATGCCGGACGGATCGGTCGTCATGATGGCGTCGATATTCGATTCGATGAGGGAGCGCGTATAGAACTGCTGGTCGCGCAGTCGCTGATCGAGCTTCTTCTGATCCTCCTCGACCTGCTTCCTCGCGGTATTGTCGGTGCCGATCAACAGGTAGCCGATGATTCCGCCTTGCGCATCGCGGAGCGCCGTGACCGAGACGATCGCCGGAAAGCGGCTGCCGTCCTTGCGGATGTAGGTCAACTCGTAGATGTCCTCGATTCCGCGCGAGGCCTTGAAGACCAGCGCCTCGAAGCCGGGAGTGATCGGCGTGGAGAGCTCGACGCTCAACGCCTTGGCACGCGCGATCACCTCCTGCGGATCAGAGATGTCAGCCGGCGTGATCTTGTTCATCACGTCGGCAGCCGCGTAGCCCAGCATGCGTTCCGCGCCGACGTTGAAGATCTGGATCACACCCTTCGCATCGGTGGCGATGCTCGAAAAGTTCGCGCTGTTGAAAATCGCGCTCTGCAGCGCACCCGCTTTGAGGAGCGCCTCCTCGGCCAGCTTTCGGGCCGTGTTGTCGGTGCCGATCAACAGATAGCCGATGATCGCGTCCTGCGCATCGCGGAGCGCCGTGACGGACACCACCGCAGGGAAGCGGCTCCCATCCTTGCGGATGTAGGTCAGCTCGTAGATATCTTCGATCCCGCGAGAGGCCTTGAACACGAGAGCTTCGAACCCTGGCGTGATGGTGGTACCCAACTCGAGGCTCAATGCCTTGGCGCGCGCGATCAGTTCCTGCGGATCGGAGATCTCGGCCGGAGTGATCTTGTTCAGGACGTCGGCGACCGTGTAGCCCAGCATGCGTTCGGCGCCGACATTGAAGATTTGAATGACGCCCTTCTCGTCGGTGGCAATACTCGAAAAGTTCGCGCTATTGAGAATCGCGTTCTGCAGGGCGCCGGTCTTGAGAAGCGCTTCCTGACGGCGAACCTCGGTGATGCCCTCTGCCGTGACGACGGCTGGCATGAGAGTGGCGAGAGCGCGGACTTTCCTGGACATGGCCGACCTCCGCTGACGCGCGAATGGCTCCGAGGGAGCGCGCATCCAAAGGTGCGGGCCGTCTCGACCGCCTGCTCGCTCATCGCGCGCAAGAAACGCGACTCATCGTGAGCCGCTGAATCTCACGGATCCATTGAACACGCTGCAGAGTTCGACCGTACGCGTAGTAACTACTTACCGCCGCGCGAATGCCCGCGCTGACCGTACGAGACTTACATCGTCGACGCCTTCACGTTGCGCTCTCCGGCACGGCGTCGATCGGGGTCAGCAGAAGCAATGGCTCAGGGGCGACGCGGAACACGATCGGCGTGTCCATCCATGCCGTTTCGCCGTCCGTCGACACGTTGAGGCGGCGATGGCGCCAGGCGGACGGTCTCACCGTCACGCTGGTGAACGGGAAGTGCTGCACACCGTGCGCGCGCGCCAGGTTGCCCATCGCGCCCTGTGCCACCAGCCACAACAGCGTGAACGTCGAAACTGGACGCAGCACGATCGCGACCAGCTCTCCGTCCTCGACGAGCTCGGACTCGTCCAGCCCGACCTGCTCGAGTTGCAGCCGGTTGTTGCTGATGAACAGCGTCAGCGCGCGCAGCTCGTGGCTACGCCCTTCATGCTCGAGCCGGATGCGCGTCGGCTGGTATCCGCGAACGATCGTGCGCAGCGCTGCCCACGCAGCGACCAGGCGGCTGCGCCCGTGCCGTCGCTTCTCCTCCTCTCGATCGTCGAGCAACTGCGGGTACATCCCGATACTCGCATTGACCAGGAACAGCCGGTCGTTGACCATCCCGACCTGCGCTGGTCGCACGTGGGCCGTAAGCAGCGCGCGCGCCGCTTCGGCAGCGTTCGACGAAATTCCGTGCGCGCGCCCGAAGTAATTGAACGTGCCCTGCGGAATGACGCCAAACGAACAACCCGTGCCGAGGGTCGCCTGCGCCACGGCATTCAGCGTGCCGTCGCCGCCGACTGCGACCACGGCTCCGTTGTCGAGCCTGGCCTTTGCGACTGCATGTCCCGCAACCTCTCCGAGGAGGGTCGGATCTTCGACGCGAACGAGCTCATGGGCTCGTCCCGCGGCAGTCAGCACGTCTGCGATCTCGCGGCAGGTGACGTCGGCTTCCTGATTCCCCGAACCGGCATTCACCACGATGTACAACGGAGCGGCAGGCATTCTTGTCGAGTCGCCTCGGTGGCTAGTTCAACGTGTTGGTCCTGACCTTTTCGCGGTCCTTGTATCGTCCGATATGCGCGGGACGGAAGTTTCTGAGGAACGTTCGCATTCGGAGTCGCCTTCTCCTGACGGGTCGCGTCACGACCACTCGATTCACTCGCAATGCCGTCGAATAGGAAGCTAGCTTCGGCCTCGCGTGCCAGCAAGCGTGCTTTCTACGCGCGAGCCTTCCGCGCGGCCTCCGTAGAAACTACCGGACCGCTGCGCGGCGGCGTGGACACGGGTGAGGCTCGACGCAGACCTGTCACGCCGCGCGGCGGCGCCTACGTGCCCGCTCCGGTCCGTGTAGTTTCTACGCCGTGAGTCGCGTAGTAAGTGCGCTTCCCGGTGGCCCCACCGCAACGCTAGATTCGAGGGAAGTTGTCCGGGTCGGAAGTCGCCCCTTCCGCCCGACGGACTGTTCGAGCGCGGCTGAGCGCGCGGTCGTTCGTAAATAGGGCCGGGGCGTTCGTCGTGCTCGGGCTGAAAGGCGCACTGTAGACAATGGTCGCACCCAGACTTCGATCGAAGAATAGGAAGTGGGCCTTCGTCGCGGGAGGCGCCCTTGCGATGGCCTTCGCCACCGTTCTCGTTCTCAACCTTTCGACTGGCGAAAACAAAGTCACCGAGCCGCTCCCGGGGCACTACGCGGTCCACGATCCGCAGTTCCTGCGCTCGATGGGGGCGCTCTTCAGCTCGCCGCTTGCAGACGGGAACCTCGCAGAGGACTTTCAGAACGGCGACGAGATCTTTCCCGCCATGCTCGCCGACATCCGCGGAGCGAAGAAGTCGATCTGCCTGGAGTCGTACATCTTCTGGTCAGGCACCGTTGGCAAAAGCTTCGCCGACTCTCTGGCCGAGCGTGCACGCAGCGGCGTGCACGTCCACGTTCTACTCGACTGGGTGGGCTCCGGCAAGGTGGACGCGAAGCATCTGGAGGAGATGAGCGAAGCCGGTGTCGAGGTGGAGCGGTATCGCCCGCTTCGCTGGTACAACGTCGCGCGCACGAACAACCGGACGCACCGCAAGTTGCTCATCGTCGACGGGCGCATCGGCTTCACCGGAGGCGTCGGCATTGCGGACGACTGGCTCGGTAACGCCGAGGGACCGAAGCAGTGGCGCGACTCGCACTACCGCATCGAAGGCCCGGCGGTGGCGGGAATGCAGGCGGCATTCATGGACAACTGGATTCAATCGCGCTCGGCCGTGCTCGACGGCCCCGAGTACTTCCCCGCGATCCCCTCCGCCGGCACGATGAAAGCGCAGGTCTTCCACAGCTCGAAGGACGGCGGGTCCGACAGCGTCCGCCTGATGTATCTGCTTTCGATCGCGGCCTCGCGACAATCGATCATGATCGCCAACTCCTACTTCGTGCCCGACGATCTCTCCGTGCAGGAGCTCGTCGCCGCGCGCCGGCGCGGCGTAAGAGTGAAGATCATCGTTCCCGGAAGTCAGATCGACACGGAGGTCGTGCGGCATGCTTCCCGTTCGCGCTGGCGCCCGCTGCTCGCTGCCGGCGTGGAGATCTACGAGTACCTGCCGACGATGTATCACTGCAAATACATGATCGTCGACGGGATATGGACGACCGTCGGCTCGACGAACTTCGACAACCGCTCGTTCCGGCTCAACGACGAGGCGAACGCGAACATCTACGACAGCGCGTTCGCCGCCGAGCAGGAGCTGACGTTCGGCGACGACCTCGCACATTCACGGCGGGTGACGCTCGAGCAATTCGACGCGCGGCCAACCGCAGAGAAAGCACTCGACAGCCTTGCAGGGTTGCTGCGATCACAGTTGTAGCGATCGAGGAGATGAACGCATGTTTCCAATCGGTGATGATGATTCCGCTCGAAGGACCGTTCCGCTGGTCACCTATGTCCTGATCGCGCTGAATGCGCTCTTCTTCTTCGTAGAGCTCAGCGGCGGCGACGCATTCATCGGGAAGTGGGCGTTCGTTCCGTCCCGCTTTCTCGCCAATCCAGTCGCCGATCTTCCCTCGCTCATCACCTCCATGTTCATGCATGCCGGGTGGCTTCACCTCGGGGGCAACATGCTGTACTTGTGGATCTTCGGCGACAACGTGGAGGACCGCTTCGGCCACGTCAAATTCACGATCTTCTATTTGATCTGCGGCCTCGCCGCCACCTTTGCGCAGCTGGCCTTCAGCACCGGATCGAGCGTGCCTAACCTCGGAGCATCAGGCGCGATCGCAGGAGTCCTCGGCGCGTACATCCTGCTCTTCCCCCAGGGGCGAGTGAAAGTTCTGCAGGGACAGCAAGTGGTTCAAATGCCCGCGGTCGTCGTCATCGGGCTCTGGATCGTTCTTCAGTTCTTCAGCGGTATCGGCTCCATCGCCAACACGGCAGAGAGTGGTGGCGTCGCGTACATGGCGCACATCGGCGGATTCATCGCCGGATTCGCGCTCACCTTCATGTTGCGCGGAAAACGCGCAGCAATCGCGACACGCTGAGTCGGTAGGGCGGGGCGGAACCGGACGAGCGTCACGGCCCTAACCTTGTTGGTAGACGTCGGTATTCATGTACTTGAGACCGGAGTCCGCCATCAGCGTGACTACGGTGGCTTCGGGACCGAGCCGCTCCGCGACGCGTATCGCGGCGACCACGTTCGCTCCAGCGGAGGTTCCCGCGATGAGCCCCTCCTCGCGCGCGAGACGGCGCGTCATCTCTTTCGCGTCGCCCGTCGAGACCGCCTCGATGCCGTCGGCGAGCGGGTAGTAGCCCGCGATGCTGTCGTGATTGTTCACCTGGTCGGTCCAGTACGAGTGAGGCTCCCGGCTGATCTCCCGTGCCGCCTCGATCATGTCGAGTATCAGCTTCTTCGTCGTCATCCCGCCCTCGCTCGGGACGAAGGTGAGTTGCGCGCCGAGCGCGGCCATCTGGTCGAGCTTCTCGCGCGCGAACGGGTCGGAGCTGACGATCCGGATCGGATACCCCTTCGCCGCGCAGACGAGCGCGAGCGACGCGCCCGTGGTGCCGCCGGTGTACTCGACGACCGTGTCGCCCGGCAGGAGCCTGCCGTCCGCCTCGGCGCGCGAGATCACCGCGAGAGCCATCCGGTCCTTCACGCTGCCGGTGGGGTTCTCCCACTCGAGCTTCGCCCAGATCGCCGCGCAGCCGGGCGGCACGACGCTGCGGAGCCGCACCATCGACGTGTTGCCGCTCGCGGTCCCGCGCCGCATGTGAGGCGGGCAGACGACCATGCGGCAGATGTCGACGCCCCGACGCTTTCCGCGACCGACGTCGCGCAGACCAGTTCGTCGCCGTCGGACGCGGCTGGAAAACGCTCTTCCGACGCGCGAAGGTCGTCGATCGTTTCGAACAGCGGCGGCTACGGGTAGTCGAGGATCGCGGCCTCGACCGCGTGCGCCGCAACCTGGACTGCCAGCAGCTCCCTCGCCTACCGGTCGTCGGAAAGATCGACGTCACGAACGTTCGGGCTCACGACGATCGCTCCCCCTGAACCGACGAAGGTCCAAGGACGGGCATCCCGTCATCGGACCCTCGATCGATTTCATTCGTCAAGAACCGGAGAGCCTTCCGGATGCCCGATCCCGACGCCTAACCTCATCTGCTGCATTTGGTCGCGGACCCGCTTCCGTTGCGCGCCCGCCAATCACGTGCCTGCTTTGACCTTTCACCTCTTACCTCTTACCTGCCTCTAGTTGTCGCTCTGAATCTCGACGAACTCGTACGCGAAGTTGCCGGTACCGAGGGCGTCGGAGAATTCACCGATGTAAGCTCCCTTGCCGCATGCCGCCGGCGCGCCGGTTCCCGGAGTCGCCGCGCTCGAGGCGACGCGGCTCCAACTCGTCGCCTTGTTCGCGCCGCCGCACGGCTTCGTGCGCTGGAGCGACTCGCCTCCCGCCGTCGCCATCGCGACCGTCGCGCCGTCGACCTTCGTCCCCGCCGCGTTGTAGAGCGTGAAGGTCTCGCCGCCGTTGATCTGCGGCATCGCGTCGGCCGCGTTGACGTAGACGACGTTCGCGCCGAGGGTGCGTCCCCAGTAGGTCTCGAACGCCGCCTTCGTCGCGTTGCGTCCGACGATGACGTAGCCCTTCGTCGGCAGCAGCGTGCCGGTCGGGAAGTACCAGGTCAGGGCGGAGTTCGCCTGCACGAGGCGCCAGCCGTCGAGCGAGCGCCCGGCGACGCCGTTGCTCACCGTCACGCTCACCGCGGTCGACGACCCGACGTTCCCCGCCGCGTCGCTCGCCCGCGACTGCAGCGTGTGCGCGCCGTTCGCCGCCGTCGTCGTGTTCCAGCTCCACGAGTAAGGCGACGTCGTGTCGGTCGCCACGACCGCGCCGTCGAGCAGGAATTCGACGCCCGTCACGCCGACGTTGTCGGTCGCCGACGCCGTGACCGTCGTCGCTCCCGAGACCGTCGCCCCCGCTGCCGGCGCCGTGATCGACGTCGCCGGAGCTTCGGTGTCGGCCGTCGCGCCCGCGTCGTTGTGCAGCTCGACGAACTCGTAGATGTAGTTGCCGGTTCCGATGGCGTCGGAGAACTCGTTGATCTTCACGCCGCCGCCGCAGCCGGCGCCCGCGCCCGCGCCCGGGTTCGCCGTGGCCGTGGTACCGACGGTCCAGCTCGACGCGAGCGTCGCGTCGCTGCAGGGATCGTTCCTGCGGATCGACTGCGAGGCTCCGGAAGCCATCGCGATGGTCGTGCCGTCGACGAGCGCCGAGGCGCCGTTCAACAGCTGGTAGGTCTCGCTGCCGTTGATGATCGGCATCTTGTCGACGCTGCTGACGAACGCGACGTTCGCCCCGAGCGTGACGCCCCAGAAGCTCTCGAACGCCGCCTTCGTCGCGTTGCGGGCGACGATGAGGTAGCCGCCGTTAGGCACGAGCGTGCCGGCCGGCACCACGAACTCGTAGACCGAGTTCGCCTGCACGAGCTTCCAGCCGGAGATGTCGGCGTTGCCGGTCGGTGGCGGCGTGCCGCCGTTGTCGACCGTCACGCCGACGGCCGTCGAGGCTCCGCTGTTCGCCGCGGCGTCGTATGCGCGCGCCTGGAGCGTGTGCGCGCCGTTCGAGGCGGTCGCGCTGTTCCAGCTCCACTCGTAGGGAGCCGTCGTGTCGGTCGACGCGAGCGCGCCGTCGAGGAGGAACTCGACGCGCGTCACGCCGGTGTCGTCGCTCGCCGACGCGGCGACCGTGGTCGTTCCGCTGATCGTCGCGCCGCTGACCGGCGCGGTCAGCGCCACCGTCGGCGCGGTCGTATCTCCGCCACCGCCGCCGCCGGGCCCGTAAGTGATCCACATCGGCGCCGACCAGGCGTCGTGGCCGTCGGCCTGGACGACGTGGACGTAGTACCAGTAGCTTCCGGAGGTGAGCGTCTCCGTGAAGGAGGCGGAGCTCACCGACGACCAGCTCTGGTAAGGCGCCGCGGGGGCGCCGGCGCCGATCTGCCCGCGCCAGAGCTCGATCGTCGCCACTCCCTCCGCGTTCGGGTCGTACACCGAGGCGACGAGCGTCGCTCCTCCCGCGGAGCTGAAGATGTCGCCCATCACGTGCGCGCCGTCCGACGTCCGGAAGACGAGCTGCAGGTTGGGATCCTCGGTGGCGTAGAAGCGGCGCGCCTTGTGCGCCGCGAGCAGCGCCCCCTTCGAGAGCGCGGGGGTCGTCGAGTTAGGCAGGAGGTAGACCGTGCGCGTCGGCAGCGAGACGCCGTAGTTGTTGCAGTGCGAGTCGTGATCGGCGGCCGGCGCCAGGTGGAAGCCGACGTTGAGTGCCTCGCGCCAGCGACCGGAGTAGTCGGTCGAGGCGACGTTCGTCGACGAGCAGTCGGTCGCGGTCGAGAAGGCGAGGCCGCTGCGCACCGCGATGCCCTGCATCGCCGCGTCGGCGTTCGCGTCGAACGCGAAGCCGTCGAAGTTGCCGCTTCCCGGATGGTTGAAGATGCCGAGCGCGCCGGCGGGCGACGCGTTCTCGACCGAACGGGCGTAGAGCGTGAGGTAGCCGTAGCGCTTCGGCGTGAAGGCGTCGAAGTAGCAGTTCGTGCCGGGCGTGCACTCGGGCGACGGGCCGTTGCAGCCCGTGCAGGTCTCCCAGCCGAGCAGCGCGGGCGTCTCGATCAGCGTGACGTGCCCCTGGTCGGCGTTCGTCGACACTCCCCACTCCATGCCGTAGAGCCCGACGAACGAGCCGGTCGTCGCGGTCACCGCCGCGGCGAGACCGTCCTGGTAGCGCTGCCGGACCTTCGCCTCGGTCACCGGCGGGTTGTTGGTTGCGATCGCGTCCTGGATGAGATGGTTGTGCTCGTTGACGACCCAGAAGTCGAGGCCGGCCGTGTCGCGCGCGAAGGCGAAGACGTCGGACGGGGCGTAAGTGCCGCTGCCGTAGGCGTTCCCCGAGGAGCAGGCCGTCGTCGGCTGCCCGCCATCGGACCAGTTCGAGTGGGCATGCGTCGAGCCGTAGTAGTAGTTGAAGCCGAAGCCCGCCTCGAGCGGCGCGTTCTGCTGCAGCTGGCACGCGGTCGTCGCCTCGGCGCTCGCGCGAAGCTCCTTCGCGCTCGACTCCGCCAGCGAATAATTGACGACGACTTCGTCCCACGAGGCGAGCGCCTCGTCGCGGGGCTCCACCTCGATCCAGTCGTACTCGACCGCGGAGTCGAGCTTCGCGGCGAAGCGCTCCTCGACGAAGCGGGCGCGGTAGGTGTAGCGGTAGCGGCCGGCCGGAACGAGCTCGCCGGCGTCGTCACGCCCGTCCCAGAAGTACTCGGCGACCGCGGCGCCGTCTTCGGCGATGCGCGCGCGGCCGCGCAGCGTCAGGACGCGCGCGCCGCCGTCGACCCGCTCGACGTCGAGACGCCACGCGGCAATGCCGTGGCGACCGGCGTGCGCGGCGCGGTTGTACGAGAGGATCGAGAAGAGCCGCACCGCGCCGAGCTCGCCCGCGTGCTCCGGAGAGAACTGGTACGCGTTCGATCCGACGAACGCGACGAAGTTCGCGTCGCAGTCGTCGTACTCCTCGGCGGAGAGCGGAACGGCGAAGAGACAGAGAACGGCGAGTGCAAGAGCAACGATGCGCATCAGAGACCTCCGGAATGACGAGTGATCGCCCGGCGTCCGCGGTCGCGGCGGCTCGGGCGGGAGCAGCGTAAGCGCTCCCCCGTCAAGCCGCCGGTCGCCGCATGTCGGGCCGGTGCGAATTTCACGGAAAGAAGTTCGAACTGTCATGAAATCAGTACAAACGGCCGCACCCGTGCGCACACGGCACCGACACGGAGCGTCCCAGGTGCAATAAACATATACAATTCACGCGCCAGTTTTTACGAAATTATAACTGTTTCCAAACAGGGAAGTTAGGCGACCGATCTCCCGGAGAGTGGTCACGGGATGACCAGAAACGGTCGTGCAGGCGGGTCAGGCGGGGTCAATCGCTGATGGCGGGGTGCCCTCCGCACCCGGGCCAGCATTCGGGAGAACTGTCACCTCGACGGGACGAAGTTCTGTTTCCGGTGCAAATTCGGGCCCGCAGCAAGCCTGCTTCGAAGTTGCGGCACGCTCCTCCCACGCGGCGGCCTCCGCGAGCCTCTGCTTCGATTGCACGCGCCAGGAGCGACGCGTCGCGCCTGGCCTCCGCCCGCCACCGAAACCCGGCCGAGATCCCGATGCAGCCGTTCGAAGGAAGACGTCCTTTCATGTCGAGGTCTGACGAAAGAGGCTGTCGTGCGCCTGATCGTCTGGGTCGTCGCTGGAGCCATCTCGTCCGGCGACGGCGGTTGCAGCACGCTCGACCGCTATGAGTCGATACCGGTGTCTTCGGAGTCGCCCGCCGTCCGATCGTCGGTGTTCAAAAAAACACGCGAAGCGCTCACACATCACGCGCCCGGAGTGCGGCCGGCACCGGCCCTTCGGGACCCGCCGGCGTACGGTGCCGAAGGACACTTCCACTAAGCAATCGGCGAGCCAGGGCGACCGTTCTGAGCGAGTCAGGCGGCCTCCCGGCTTCAGGAGGATCATCGTGACGGTCCGTTCGTTTCTCTCCTCGATCCTGTCCGTTCTTCTCGTTCTCTCTGCAGGCTCCGCGCTGGCCCAGGGCGGTCCCCCTGCCCCGAAGCGGCCGCCGGCGGAGTTCGACGACTTCGAAACACCGCTGCAGAAGGCGCTGAAGCAGGCGTATCGCGAGAACGCCACCGGCAAGAAGGACAAGATGCCGGACAACGACCCGGAAGGCAGGAAGGACAAGTGTGCCGCCGCGATCGCGGCGGGCAACGACAACCAGATCGCGCAGTTCTGCGACGACGTCGGAACGCTGACCAGCGAAACGATCGGAGGCGGGGCGAAGGAGTTCAAGCATCCCGACGGCAAGTCCGCCGGCAAGCGGCTCGTCACGCGAACGAACATTCACTACAAGTCGCCGAAGCAGAAGGGCCGTGCCGACGACACGCCGAACGAGAAGTGGCCGACTGAAAAGCTGAAGGGATTCGAGCGGGTCAAGCAGCATCTCCCCGGACCGGCGATCGACAGCGCCTCCGGCGGCGTGTCGCGGAGCTTCGGATCGTCATTCCTCCCCGCTCCCGATGCGAACGACGATCACGACTGCATCGACACGCTCACCGGTGAGCACTACCCGCAGAGCACCTGCTTCGACGCCGCCGGCAAGATGATCGGAACGCTCACCGTCGATCCTGCGGTCGCAGGCGCCTGCCGCCATACGAACGGAAGTGTCTACTTCGGCGACGCCACCGACGGAGTCGAAGACGACTGCTGGGACGAAGACAACGTACTCAAGACCACGCTCGTCGAGCTGATCGACGAGGACGGAGCGGAAGAGCTGGACAACGACGGCGACGGTAAGGTCAACGAAGACGGCCTGCCGCTCGGCGTGAATGACGACAACGACTGCATCGACTCGATGGGGACGATCTACCGCGGCTCCGCCTGCCTCGGAACGGGACCGCACGGCGAGACGCTCCAGGCGCTGATCGATGAAGACGGCCTCGACCTGGTCGACAACGACGGCGACGGCTCAACGAACGAGGACGGCACCGCCGCCCACGCCGAGAGCGACTGCGCGCGCTTCTACCGCGGGCTCGGAATGGAGCCGACCGCGGACGAGTCGGACCAGTCCAAGCCGTGCGACGTCGGCCGCGCCCTCGTGAAGTTCGCCAACGACAAGGCGGTAGCGGAAGGGAAGAAGAAGCTCTTCAAGGCGAAGGACGACGGTACCTACGACCCGGACGCCACCGACGGCGTCGAGCCGGGAAAAGAAGAGCGCCACATCACCATCACCGAATCGTTCGGCGTGAAGTGCCGGCGCGGCTCGTCGTTCGTGGCCGGCGTCTGCATCCCCGACGACGAGCTCGAGAACGCCGACCCCGAGACGCTCGCCACGCTGCGGGTCCTCGGAGAAACGGATCTGATCGTCGCCTCGCCTGAGTCTGACGACCCGGTCATCGCGAAGGTCGCGATGATGGGCTTCACCTTCGCCCCGCCCGTGATCGAGTGGGGCTACAAGATCGACGAGGACGTCTGCGTGCTCGGCATCTGCGTGGAGGTGTTCTACGCCCGCATCGGCTACGAGTTCGGCCTCGCGCTCGGGCTGCGGCTGCCGGTGGAGGTCGAGCTTCCCGACGTGCCCGACTCCGTGCTCGCCGGGAGCGAGCACACCATCGACACGCAGGTCGAGCCGCTCAACTTCACCACCTCGCAGTTCGAGGACTTCTGCAACCAGCACAACCTCGCGGCCGACTGGTTCATCGGCGGAGGCGGCGGGGCGTCGCCCTGCCGCCGTTTCGGCTTCACGAACTTCCTCGACGCGGCAGTTCCCGACTCGCTGCTCCCGGCGGACAAGAAGGACGGCGACGAGTTCGTCGCGCGCTACAGCGTCTTCGCCGGCATCCAGGTGCGCGTGCTGATGATCCCGATCATCAACTGGGCCATCGACTCGAGCCTCGACATCCCCGCGGCCTGCACCATGAAGCACATCATCGACATCCTGAAGTCGCCGGGAGACATCCCGATGACCGACATCGCGGCGTTCGTCCAAGCGCTTATGGGGTTCGGCGGCGGAACGCAGGAGGGCATCATCAGCGTCCTCGACTTCATCAAGGACAAGGGCTGCGCCTGCGGAACGTTCGAGACGCCTTTCGGATTGAAGGACGACGGCGCGATCCGCCCGTTCCCGTTCAGCGGCAAGTACGAGATCCGCGCCGACTGCGCCGAGGCCGCGGTGCGCGGCGAGATCATTACGATCGGCGGCAAGCCGCGGCCGCTCTGCACCAACATGATTCTGGGCGTCTCGGGCGCGAGCCTCGGCGTCGGCCTCGGGCTCGAGGCGCGAGCCGGATCGAACCTGATCCGCAGCAAGTGGAACACCGCCGAGGACGCGACGAAGTACGGCACGATCGACTGGACCCGCGCCGCGAACGAGGCCGCCGCGAAGGTGGCGCTCACCTTCAAGGCCGACAACTACGACGACGCCGACTTCCACGACACCGCGAAGATCGGCCTCAAGGACTTCGTCTACTACCTGAACCTGATCCAGCTGACGCTCAACGCGAATCTGCAGTTCGGAGGCATCCTCTCGCCGATCCCCGACATCGGCTCGTTCCCCATCTACCGGCTCAACATCAGTCTGGGCGACTGGGGGCTGCCGATTCCGCAGCACCCCGGGACCGAACCAGTGTGGCTCGGGATCTTCGTGGAGAACTACGGGCTGGAGACGAGCGTGAAGCCCGAGACGTCCGATCCTGCGCTGCTGGTCAACGCGGACACCCTGCGCGTCGTGCCGGGTGAGTACGGCTCGTTCATGGCGGGCGTTCGCAACATCGGCAGCTTCACCGGCGACTTCGACAACTTCCGCATCGCGCTCTCCAACCGGCCGGGCCAGGAGCCCGGCAAGCTCACGTTCGCCATCGACCCGAACAACGACCACGACTGCCGCCTTGCCGAGGGCTCGCCCTGCACGTTGCGCGGCATCCGCTGGGACGGCGTCGCCGACGACTGCTACCTCGACAGCGGCGCGCCACGCGCCGACCGCATCGAATGCATCGACGAAGATTCGCCCTCGACCGTGCAGGGCCTCAGCCGCGCGCAGCGCGACGACGACGGTGACGGCTGGCCGGACGAGGATCCGCCCGACGTCTGGGCAACCAGCCCGACCAGTCTCGACTTCACGACGCAGACGATTCTCGACCTGAGCCCGTACACGAGCTCCACTCCTCCCACCGGTCCTCCGCTGACGGGACAGTCACTCCGCATCGCCGTGAATCCGTTCCGTCATCCGCTGACGAGCCCGGGGATCTACCCGATCCAGGTCACGGCTGACAGCACCGAGGCAAAGGCGAAGTCGCTGGCGGCGGTCGATCCGAGCGGGAACGCGCGCGCGGACGCGACCGACGTCTCGTTCATCAACATCGAGAGCTTCTTCGAGCCGCAGGTGGTCATCCTGCCTAACAAGGACGGAGGCAAGCCCGGGGTGCTGAAGAGCTACGTCATCGAAGGCACCAACGCCGGCAATGCGCCCGACAGCATGAGCGTCACCCCGCTGTTCGTCGACTTCAACCAGGCTCACTGCACCCTCACGACGCTAGGACGGCTGGCGCCGGGATCCGATCCGAACTGCGCGTATCGCGCAGTGCCGACGGCGATTCCTGCCGCGTGGACGACCGTGTCGACGCTGACGCCGTACTTCCCCGAGGCGCAGCCCGGCCAGCTCGCCCCGCTCGAATCGGAGACCGACAGCATCACCGTCACCCCGCCGCGCGACTGGGCCGGCATGGACGACACCGTCTACCAGATCAGGGTCACGACGGTCAGCCAGGTCGACACCGACGAGCCGCCGGCGACGAGGTACTTCATCGGAGAGCACAAGGTCGAGGCGACGAAGGAGAGCATGACCCGGTACATCGGCCTCGAGATCGCGGAGCTGATCGCGACTCTCGAGAAGGCGGAGGCCGAGGGAGTGACGGGAGGAGGCATCAAGCCGATCGCCGTCCATCCGATCCAGGCGACCAACCTGCGGGCGCTCGACACGATTCTCGCGGGTGATCTCAAGCGCGCGTCCGGGATTCATGCCACGAACATCCGTCTCGTGGAGGCGTTCGTTCGTGCGCTCGACGGCGGCGGCAAGAACCTCCCGCCTGCGCTTTTCGCCGATCTTCACGCGCGCGCGGCGGCGATGCTTGCCGACCTCGCGAAGGCCGAAACCTGCATGGTCGCGTCGGCGCCCTGACACCCCATCGAATCAGGCACGACGACGGGCGGCCTTCGGGCCGCCCGTTTTCGTTAGGGAGAGAAACGCGCCGGCGGCGCGACGCTGCAGCGCGCTCCCGACGAAACGCGAAGCTCGGCCCCATTCTCCTGTGTGGCCCCATCACCGCTGGCCCCTTCTCCCCCTCCGCCTGATGCTCCCAGCATTCGATGCCAAATTGACGGAATGGTTGCAGCGAGGTTCTACGCCGCTGTCAGACTCTGTTCATGCTCGGGGAAATCTCAGTGAAGCCAGGGAGGCGCGCACGCCAATCAGCGCTCGTTCTACTCCTTGTCGTCGCAATGCCGCTCGCCGGCGCGCGAGAGCAGTCGCTCGACGCCGCACTCGCGGATCTTTCCCGGGTCCTGCTGAGCTGGGCTCGATCGGACGACTCGGTACGACGCGCCACGGCAATCGAGATGCTCGCAAGAATGGGAGCCCCCGAGTACATCGACGCGCGTGACGCGCTGCGTGGCGACACCGACCCGGAAGTCCACCGGGCTCTGATCTATTCGATGACTCTCATGGAGGATCGCGATCTCGCGCGTCCGATCCTGCTCGACGATATCGAAAGCCCTGACTTCCGTGATGTCCGAGACGCCGTGTACTCGATGAACGAGCTCGGCCTGCAGTTGTCTGTTCGCGAGGCGACTCGTCGCGTCTCTCCGCGGACGGCGTACGGTGCCGAGGTCTACGCCCTGCTGCTCGGCGAAGGTGTCCTGCACTCGCCGACGACGGCACTCCTGCGCGAGCTATCAGCCAACCCGAAGCTCTCCGACTCGCAGCAGAAGTATCTCCGCGACGAGCTGGCGATCTTCGAGGAGTTGGCGGCTGCGAGCCCTCGACGCGCTCCAAGCGACCGTGCCATCGCGCGCACCGACGACCGGGAGCTGCTGAAGGCATGGTTCGTGATCGCCAAGGGCAGCACGCGAAGCGCGATCGCACGGCGGCTCCACGCGCTGGGCGATCCGTCAGCTCCCGGAATGCTGGCGGAGCTCATCATGGAACACACCCTCGCGCCGAATCCGGCTACTCCGTACACAGATCCCGTCAATGATGCGCTGAGCGTCCTGAGCCCAACCGAAATCCGGCGCGTGGCCGAGCACGGGTTCTTCTTTCCGAACCTCGATTGGTGGGATTCGGCTCGGGTGGCAGGCTTCGATCTGTCGACATCCGCGCTGGATCAGCTCGCAAAGATGCCTGACGCAAACTGTCATCAGGTACTCGCCGCGGTCGCGTATGGCCGGAGCGACCTGCTCACTACTTCGCTTTCGGCGGGTCTGGCCGAGGGTGCGCCATTCGTGAACTGCGTCGTCAACACGATGGGTGGACAGGCGCCTCGAACTGCGCGACTCACGGCGGAAGCCAGACACGCTGCCGCTGCCACCATCTTCAGAAACAAACCTCTCTCACCGAAGCTGGTCGCGCTCTTCGCCGACGGCGAGGACTTCGACCGGCTCTGGTCGGCGTGGGAAGTGGCTCCGCAGGATGAGGAGCTGTTGTGGGCAATCGCCCACAGCTTCGATGCGCGCTCCGCAGTCGTCCGTCGTACGCTTCTGCGCGACGACATCTTCGGATGGAGAGACGCCTTCTTCGCGTCCTCCCAAACCGGCGATCACGCGGTGGTCTCCCTGGCATGGTCGGATGAATCGACGTCTCCCTGCCGCCCCTCTGCGCTCCCGTTCTCGTTCGGAGGAGGAACGAAGGGCATCCACGTCGTCCTGGAAGAGGAAGTTCCCGCCGAAACGCGATCGACGCTTGGGCGCGCCACGAATGCCGAGCTCATGCGCGCGATGTCCCGACGTGAGAAGACGGCGCGTCGGAGTCTGCCGGGGCGCACACGAACATCCGGCGAGGGAATCGAAGATGCTTCAACCGCCGTCCTCGGCGATGTGACCCGGCCACTGCCGGCTCCACAACTTGCGCAACTGAACGATGCGATACAGAAACGATGGAAGCGAGAGATCGAGCATCTCGTTCGCGAGCTTCATCCTCCCGGCCGGTTCGGCGACTCGTACTCGGAATACTCCTCGCCGCCGCCCGGCGCAGTCGTGACGGAAGACCGACTCGGGCTGATCGGTCCCCGTGCCGTACCTTTCCTCATCGAATACCTGTCGACTTCCGACGTGCGCACTCGCCACGACGTCGCACTCCTGCTCTGGAGCGTATTCGAAGACGAGCGAGGGCCGGCGCTCCTGATGCACGATGCGCGAAACGGAAGTGCCATCGAGCGCGCCAGCGCGCTGCACCACCTTGCGGCGCTGCGCTGGCACGACGCTGCGAACCTATTTCGGGCCGCCCTCAACGACCGGGAGCCCGCGATTCGAGCATCTGGAGTCGGCGGAGCTCAGCTCCTCTGTCTCGAGGACACGTACGCGACGATTGAGTCGCTCGTCTTCGATCCCGACCCGTACGTCGTCGAGTGTGCGATCGCCGCGATAGCCGCCACGCAGCGTCCGGGTTCGTGGCGTGCGATTCTCCCGCTACTCGACGGGCCGCCTCTCCCTCGGAAGCCACGGACGATCGAGCCCGAGCCGGATGGGAAGGTCATCACCGTCGCGCCCGACGACTCACTGGAAGGCCCTGCGTCGGGGCCGGACCCTGCAGTCGTCCGGGCACTCGGCACCTATCCGCGCGCGGAAAAGGCCGAGATGATCGACATGATCGCGTTGCGATCGCGTGCGCTGAATCCTTCCGAAGATGCTTTCGTACGGCTCTGCGCGTACGAGTCGGCCCTTCCGGGCTTCGACGCGCGGCCCGACGACAGGCGCAGAACGATCGATCTCGAGAAGCTCCGAGCTCACCTGCACTCACCATGGATCGAAGTCGACCGAGAGAGCGAGCTCCGTCGCGAGATCGAGCGACTCGCGACCGGGCTGGAGCCGGCGCGCCGCCTGGACCAGCTCTGGCTCGGGGCGTTCGAAATGAATACTCCTCAACTCCGCTCCTGGTGGAATGAGGCGAAGAAGCGGCCGCTTCGCGACGTCGCATTCGACGAGGCGATCCGCGACACCGAGCGTTACGACGGGCCCGTCTCACTCGGGACCTTTCTCGCGCTCGAACGCGATCCTTCGCGCGCGCTCGTCGAACTGATGCTTCGATCCGACGTCCGCGCGACCTCGGAATACTGGGACGCTCTAGTTCGCCTCAACAACGTCGACCTGGGCGCCCCTCACCGCTGCAGCTGTGAGCTTCGCGCGACGATTGTGAAGCGTTGGCAGAGTGCATTCCCAGAGAATCCGAACCACGGCCTTCGTTGAAGGGGTCATAGCTTCTGTCTTCTGTCGGCTGCGGCGGGACTCGTGAGCTCCAGAAAGTACTCTGCGAAGAGTAGAGAGATTGCCGGCGGTGCGACGCAGCATCACGCTCCAGGCGAGAAGAGAAGCTCTGACCCCTTCCCCGAACCGCGACCACTCACCCCTTAACCAACGTAACCAACGTGCCCCCCGGGGCCGCGTGACCTCGACTGCCCCGGGTCGTATAGGAGAGAGACCATTCACCCATGCTGCCCTTGCGGTATGTTCGTGAATGCACCTCCGACGCCATGCAACTCCCGGCTCACCTGCCGACACAAGGGAACGATGAATCTCATACTCGCCTTACTTCTCATGACCACGGATGCCGCACCGATAACCGGGACGCTCTGCTTCTCTGGCGGTCGTGAGTGCGTCGCCACCATTGGAACCAGGATCGCCGTTGCGAAACAGGACGCGCAACGCCGGTACACATGGACGAGTGAGGACGGTCGAACCGTCGTCGTCGGAGAGCTGCAGCCGGACACGGGTCAAATCGATCTCGCGTTGCCATCGTCGCGCGGTGAGACGGATTCCCGTCGCCCGGCCGTCACGCTTTCCGTTCGTGGCGACGCCGGCCGAGGCTGGCCCGCGGCCGTCGTCTTCACGTTGAAGCAATCGAAGGAGAAATACTGGGAGTGGACGCTTCCCGCCGGATCGACCAGGGGCGAGATGACGATCTATCTGCCGGCCGGAGAGTATCGGCTGTGGGCTGAGGCCGAGCGACATCGCCCCGCGTCGCGGCAGTTTCGCGTGGACGAGAACCTGGCCCTCGGGCAAATCACGCTCGACCCGCTACCGTCGATTTCCGGTCGCATCACGAGACTCGACGAGAAACGAATCGTCCCCGTCGCGGGAGCGAAGATCGCGCTTCCTCACGGCACGATTGCAGTCACGGCAAACGAGCAGGGCATCTTCCGCGTCGAACTGCCCGAGCCGATTCCGGAGGAGATCAAGGTGACGAGCCCCGGACTCGGCATGCGCATCGTCCCGCTCGAGCGCCTCGGCTCCGACAACGACCTCGGCGAGATCCGGCTGGAGGCGGGTGTGACGCTTCGCCTCGACCTCGACCGCACCGGCGAGGCGCGTGACGAGACCATCCGGCTGCAGCTGCAGAAGAAAGGCACGCGGTACGAACACTCGCTCGTGACGAGCCGGGAGGTACGCCCCGACCAGGAATCGATCGAGCTCGCCGACCTCTCCGCGGGCGACTACCTGGTGCTGTTCGAAGGCGATCACGAGCTCGAGCGCCTGGTCGTACCCGTCGAGATCGGCGCCGCGAACGTGACGACACGGGTCGAGATCCATCCCTGGGTTCTCCAGGGGACGGTCACCATCGGTGAAGAGCCGCTTCGCGAGGGCACGGTTAGGCTCACGCCCTACCACCTCGGACCGACCTGGGAGGCCACAGTTCCCACCGATCGAGACGGACGCTTCCGCAGAACGCTATGGCAGACGGGCCGCCTGAATGCACTTGTCAGGATCTCCGATGCGGTCGGCGGACTCATGTACACGACATCCCCGGAGCTCGGAAGCGATCCGTCGACGTGGGATATTCGTTTCAGGAAGCGAACGATCCACGGCCGCGTGCTCGACGCCGAAACGGGCGCCGGTGTCGGAGCCGTCAAGCTCAAGCTGCAAACGGAGGCCGCCGATGGAGGCCGAGGCTACTCCTCGGTACAGGTTGCAGAAACCGGTGAGTACGAGATCGCGGCATGGCAGGACGCCGTGTACGATCTGACGGTCACGTCCGACGAGTTCCTGTCGAAGACGACGAGCGTTGCGCTGACAGACGCCGACGGCTCCCGGAAAGTCGACATCACACTAGAGCGCGGGACGCGCGTCACGCTCGAGGTCGTCTGGACATCCGGCCAGCCGGTTGCCGGGGCGCAGGTTCTCGAGGGTGTGGCGCGCGACGGCCACAACGCCGAACTGTTTCACACGACCGACGCAGCCGGGCGCCTGCCACTCCGTGTCGCGCCCGGCCAGACGAGGGTTCTCTACGTGCTTCCGCGTGAAGGATCGCTCGCCGTGATGCGGGTCAGCGCGACGGAGCCTGGAGACAGGCCGGTGCGCGTCGAAGTCCTGCCTCCCACGGGGACGCTGCAGCTCGAGCTGCGGGATTCCGACGGCAAGGGCGCGGACGGCTTCGTCATGCTGCGCTATAACGGAGAGTGGATTCCGTACCCGGTGTGCGGGCGGATGCGGGGCGCGCGGATCGCGGAGGGAAAGAGGGAGCTCTACGGTCTGCCTGCGGGAGCCTGGGAGATCTGGGCGCTCGCGCCGACCAACGTGCCGCGGTCGATACCGAACAGAGTTCCAGCCCATGCGCCGGTGAGGGTGGGTGTCGCTTCCGGCGTGACGAAGGCCGAGGTAACCGTCGTCGCCGTCCCCTTCGATTGAGCGCACGCCTCTGAGGGTCAGACGGAGTACTTTGGATATCGGAACTCCGGCAGATTCCTCGCTCCGCCGGAATGACCGCTGCCAAGGTGCGAATCTCTAAGCATCAGGTCAGTGGCTGCGCCCCCTGCCCGTTCTCTCGATCGTGTGCAATCGGCATGCATGGGCATTCGACTACCCGAAGCGTGATTCTGTTGCCCGCTCCCCTAGCCGAATCTCCCCGTCACGTACTCCTCGCTCTGCCTTCTCGCCGGCTTGAGGAACATGACGTTCGTCGGGGAGACTTCGACGAGATTGCCGAGGTACATGAAGGCGGTGTAGTCGGAGACGCGCGCGGCCTGCTGCATGTTGTGCGTCACGATCAGCACCGTGTACTCGCCGCGCAGCGAGAAGATCAGCTCCTCGATCTTCGCGGTCGCGATCGGGTCGAGCGCGGAACAGGGCTCGTCCATCAGGAGCACTTCAGGGTCGGCCGCGATTGCGCGCGCGATGCAGAGGCGCTGCTGCTGGCCGCCCGAGAGCTCGAGCGCACTCGCCTGGAGGCGGTCTTTCACCTCGTCCCAAAGCGCGGCCGACTTGAGGCTCCGCTCGACCACCTCGTCGAGCACCCCCCTGCGGCTCTCGCCGTCGATGCGGAGCGAGTAGATGACGTTCTCGTAGATCGACATCGGGAAGGGGTTAGGCTTCTGGAAGACCATCCCCATCCTCTTGCGCAGCTCGATGACGTCGACGTTCTTCCCGTAGATCGAATCGCCGTTGAGGCGCATGTCGCCGGTGATCCTGATTCCGTCGATCAGGTCGTTGATCCGGTTCACCGACCGGAGCAGCGTCGACTTGCCGCAGCCCGAAGGGCCGATCAGCGCCGTCACTTTCCCGCGCGGGATGTTGAGATTGATGTCGAAGAGCGCCTGCTTCTGGCCGTACCAGAAGTCGAAGTGGTCGATCTCCAGCACCGGCTCCTCGGCGAGGATGTCGGGATGGATGTAGGGCCCTTCGGTTTCGGTCGTTGCCGGGATGGGCGCCTTCGGGCGTTCGACGAATTCGGCTGTGTTGAGCATGGTCATACTTCCGATCCTTTGTAGCGTTTCCTCAGTGTGTTGCGCAGATAGATCGCCGTCATATTGAGCAACGCGATCAGTCCGATCAGCAGCAGCGTGGTCGTGTAGACCATCGGCTTTCCCGCCTCCGAGTTGCGGCTCTGGAAGCCGACGTCGTAGATGTGAAACCCGAGGTGCATGAACGAGCGGTTGAGGTGGAAGAACGGGGCGTGCCAGTCGAACGGCAGCTCCGGCGCGAGCTTCACGACGCCGGTAATCATCAGCGGCGCGACCTCGCCCGCTCCACGCGCCATCGCGAGGATGAGTCCCGTCATGATTCCGGGAGTCGCCTTCGGGATGACGATCCGCCAGATCGTCTGCCAGCGGCTCGCGCCGCAGGCGTACGAGCCTTCACGCATCGAGCGCGGTACGGCCGCGAGCGCTTCTTCGGTCGACACGATGACGACCGGCACGGTGAGCAGCGCGAGCGTGAGTGACGCCCAGAGGATGCCGCCGGTGCCGAAGGTCGGCGACGGCAGCCGCTCGGCATAGAAGAGCTCGTCGATCCGCGCGCCGACGACGTAGCAGAAGAAGCCTAACCCGAAAACTCCGAAGACGATCGACGGCACGCCCGCCAGATTGTTCACCGCGATCCGCACCGCCGATACGAGCGGCCCCTGCTTCGCGTACTCGCGCAGGTAGAGCGCGGCGATCACGCCGAACGGCGCGACCGCGAGCGACATGAGCACCGTCATCATGAAGGTTCCGAAGATCGCGGGGAAGACGCCCCCTTCCGTGTTGGCTTCACGCGGCTCGTCGACGAGGAACTCGACCCAGCGGCCGAGGTAAATCTTCACCCGCTCGCCGAAGCCGATCGCGTTCGCCGGGTAGGCACGGACGACGTGCGAGAGCGCCATCGGCGTCTCGGCGTCCGACGGCTTCTGCGGAATGAGCGTGCCATTGACGTCGTGAATCTCGAAGCGAACCCCTTCGTCGGCCGAGCGGATCGCCTCGATTCTCGTCTGCACTGCTTCGTACTCCGCCTTCAGTCTCGCGTCGAGCGCTTCGAACGACTTGATCGCCACCTGATGCTCGGGCGAGCTCTCTCCATTCCGGAGCGCGACCCGGCGAATCTTCAGCCGCTCTGCTTCCGTGCGGTAGTTGATGTCGCCGATCTCGTCCTTCTCGAGTTTGCGGATCGCGTCGTAGCGGGCGGTCGCGGCGTCGTGCAGCGCATCGAAGCTCGTCGCGATCGCAGCCGCGCCTTCAACCGGCTTTCCGTCGCCGACGACGATCTTCGCCGGAACACCGAACGCCCCCCCCCACTCACGCCGCTCGAGAGTCCACGCGTCGCGCGGAAACTCCTCCTTCGCCACGTCGTAGTCGGACACCCAGACGAAGTCGTCGCCGTAGAGATCGTAGTTCCCCCGCTTGATGAGCCTCCGGTGCGCGTAGCCGTCCTTCGCCCCGATCGCCGCCTTAGCCTCGCCGGGCAACGCCTCGAGCACCTCGGGTGACACGCGATACGTCTCGCCCCGTGTCACCTCGCCGAGCACCACCTTGCCGTCGGTCATCGTGATCTTCACGACGCGCTTCGGCCAGAAGGTCAGAACGCCGTTGTAGAGGACGAGGGCGAGGAGGCCGAGGATCATGAGGACGCCGACCGCAAGGCCGGCGCCGGTGCCCCATACAAACGGCTCTCCGCGACCCGCCAGGGACAGCGGCCGGTTCCGCCGCTCACGCTTCTTCGGCGTCGCGCCCTCGACGGGTTGCACCGCGCGGTCTCCGCCCGGCTCGGTTACGGTCGCGGTGGTCATAACTGGTAGGCCCTCTTGCGGAAGCGCTGCCGGATGATCTCGGCGACCGTATTGACGACGAACGTCATGACGAAAAGCGCGAGCGCGGCGAGAAAGAGCATGCGATAGAGCGTGCCGTCCTTGACCGCCTCCGGGAGCTCGACCGCGATGTTCGCCGAGAGCGTCCTCAGCCCGTTGAAGATGTTGAAATCCATGATCGCCGTGTTTCCGGCCGCCATGAGGACGATCATCGTCTCGCCGACGGCACGCCCGAGGCCGATCATCACCGCGGAGAAGATTCCCGACGTCGCGACGGGAAGAACCACGCGCGTGGCGGTCTGCCAGCGTGTCGCACCGCAGCCTAACGACGCCGAGCGGAGAGTCGCGGGGACGGAGTTCAGGGCGTCCTCCGCGATCGTGTAGACGATCGGGATGACGGCGAAGCCGATCACGAAGCCGACGACGAGCGCGTTGCGCTGCACGTAGGTGGCGAAAAGCACGCCGCGGAGATCGAAGCCGAGCGCGGCGCCCGTCTCGCCGGCGAGCCAGGCGAGGCCGACGGAGAGCACGGCGATCGCGAGGAACTTCACGAGCTCGATGATCGCGAGCACCGACTGCGGCGAACGCTGCCGCGCCGCGGCGATCCGGTCGGAGAGGAGACTCCGGTCGACCCACAGCAGCCCGAAGAAGAGCGCGGGCCAGAGGACGAGCGCGATTCCCGGTGCGCCGTTGCCGACACGCCCGTCGAGCCACGCCTTGAAGTCGCCGAAGAAGATCAGGTCCTCGAGCACGCCGCCGAGGTTCGCGCCGACGACGCAGGCGCCCGCGACGACGAGAAGAAGCAGCACGACGACCGGGGCTCCCTCGAGGCGGATCGCGACGGTTCGCGGCAGGAGCTGCCAGAGATAGCCCGCGGCGAGCGCGGCGACGGGAATCAGGAGGAACGCGGTGATCACCGCCATCACGAAGTTCTCGACGATGGGCGCGAGGACGAGCGCGGCGATGAAGCCGAGGACGACCGATGGCAGCGACGCCATCATCTCGATCGTCGACTTCACCGGTGCGCGGTAGCGCTTGTCGAGAAACTCCGACGAGTAGATCGCGCCGAAGAGCGCGACCGGAACGGCGAAGAGCATCGAGTAGACCGTCGCCTTCAGCGTGCCGAAGATCAGCGGGATGAGGCCGAACTTCGGCTCGAAGTCGTCGGTACCACTCGACGATTGCCAGGTGTGCTCGGGCGCGGCGTAACCCTCGTACCAGACCTTGCGAAAAATGCTCGTCCAGGTCGTCTCGGGGTGCGGGTTGGAAATCGGCCAGATGGTCGCGGTTCCGTCCGCGGTCACGGCCAGGACGCCGTCACTCTTCGGCGCGATCTGAGTCGCGATGAGCGAAGCGCCGGCAGGAAGGCGGAACTCGCCGAGTCGCTGCTCGGAGGTCAGGTGATACAGCGTGATCGTTCCGTCTGCCCGCCCGACGAGAAAGCTCTTGTCGCGGACGGACGTCGAAATCGTCGTCACCGCCCCACCCGAACTGGCGAAGAGGTGCGCTGGCACGAGATGCGCTCCGTCGGATTTTCTGCCATCCGCGCTCGCGAGCTTGAACCATCCCCGGACGTTGCCCTCCGAATCGCCACTGAGCAGCGATTGCTCGCCGTACATGAAGCGAAGCAGCGTGAGCCTGGCGTCTCCCGTGGTGAAGTCAGTGAGCTCCGCGAGGAGCGGCGCGTCCATGTCGCGCAGGTCGAAGCGAGCCACGCGTCCGTCCACCCAGGCGAGATAGAGCTGATCGCCCTTGCTCGTGAAGAGCATCGCGAGCGGGACCTCCCGCGTCAGCTCCGGAGGTACCGGTACGATATGGGCGCTGACGTCGCGCACCATCTCGCCGGTCAGCAGGTTCTCTCGCTCGGAGACCTCGTTGACCGCTAGCGTTCCGTTTGCGAGATATGCCGCGAAACGGCTTCCGCCATCGGCCGGCCGGTACTGCAGGAGCTTCACCGCGGCGGAGGCATCGGCGACCGGGAGCGGGGCGCCTAACTCGACACTCCCGCGCACGCGACGCCACTCGCCGGTTGGCACGTGCTCGACGACTCCATCCTCGAACTGCGCCCGCTTCCCTTTCTCGAGGCTGCGAAGCGAAGGAACCACGCTCGCTTCGTCGAGAAAATCGGTGACGAACTCGACCGTGCCCGTCCGCACCGTGCCGTCGGAGAAACCGAAGGCGACGCTGCGGCCGTCGACCGGCCTGGAAAACGACGTGATCGCGACCCCCGCGGACTCGCCCCCCAGAACGTTCCGCTGCTGGAGGAGCCGTCCCGATGACGCGTCGAGAAAGAAAACCTCGCCGTCTCGGCGGATGACGGCGAGAACGCTTCGATACTCGTCGGTTTCCACGATGAGGAACTGCCTCGGATCGCCGGCAGCGCCGAGCGCGGTCGTGCTTCCAGGCGAGAGCTTCGCCCCGCCGAATAGCGGCAATACGACAAGCACGAGGTAGACGAGAATCGCGAGAACCGCTGCGATGACGGCGACGCCTCCCACGTTGATCACGACGCTCGTCACCTTGTCGGTGACGAGAACTTTCCGGCTGGTAACGCGGATACGACGGGCCCTTCGGCCCGCCGTATCCGGCATCAGTTCGTCTTTGGATGACATCAGAGTGGACCCGAATACAATCGTCGGGCTAGTTCAGACCGAGCTTCTGTCGCTCCTCCATCACGGTCTTGTTCGGGAGAGGGAAGTAGCCATCCTTCACGACCGCTTCCTGACCGTCCTGGCTGAGGATGTACTTGAAGAACTCGCCGCGGAGCGGGTCGAGCGCCTTGCCGGGGGCCTTGTTCACATAAATGTAGAGGTAGCGCGAGAGTGGATAGATACCCTGATAACCGTTCTCCGCGTTCGCCTCGTAGAACTTGGCGTCCGACTTCCCGAGCGGCACCGCCTTCACGTCGGCAGTCTTGTAGCCGATTCCGGAGTAGCCGATGCCGTAACGGTCGGACGCGACGCCCTGGACGACCGAAGACGATCCCGGCTGCTCCTTGACGGAGTCCTTGTAGTCTCCCTTGGCAAGCGCGTGTTCCTTGAAGAAGCCGTAGGTGCCGGAGGCGGAATTGCGCCCGTAGAGGCTGATCGGCTTGTCCTTCCATTCGCCGGTCAGGCCAAGGTCGCCCCAGGTCTTGATGTCCTTCTTCGCGCCGCTGCGGCGGGTCTTCGAGAAGATCGCGTCGACCTGCTGAAGCGTGAGGCCCTTGATCGGGTTGTCCTTGTTCACGTAGACGGCGAGGACGTCGACCGAAGTGCGGATCTCGGTCGGCTTGTAGCCGTACTTCTTCTCGAACTTGTCGATCTCGTCCGCCTTCATCGCACGCGACATCGGGCCGAACTGCGAAGTTCCAGCCGTGAGCGCGGGAGGCGCGGTGGTCGAGCCTTTTCCTTCGATCTCGACCTTGACGCTCCGATAGTGGTTGCGGAAGCCTTCCGCCCAGAGCGTCATCTCGTTGTTCATCGTGTCGGAGCCGACGCTCTTGATGTTCCCGGAGACACCCTGAGTCGGGGTGTACTTCGGGATGGCGCTGTCAACCCTGACTGCCTGCGCGAACGCCGTGCCGGTGATTCCGAACGCAACCACCGCGACTGCGATTGATTTGAGTTTCATCATGGTTCTCCTTGAATCCATGGCTTAGAAGATGAACTGAAGCTGGACGCGGAACTCGTCGTTCGTCTGCTTCGTCTTGTTGTTCTCGACCTGCCGGTAGTCGCTCTGGATCTTGTACGCGTGCTTGTTGAAGAACCAGTTCATCGCGATGCCCTTCTCGGTCTGGGCGTCGCTCGCGACGTCGACATTCGGGTCGTTCTGTGCGAAGCGGAGCGCCGCCTCGAAGTGCTTGTTAGGGAAGAGGTACCCGACCTGATAGTGGATGCCCTCGGACTCGGTATCGGCACCCGTCTCGAAGTCGTTGTCGCCATAGAAAGCTTCGGCGAAGGCAAACAGCCCCCTGTACTTGAAGGCGACGTCGCCGCCGAAGATCTCACGAGCTCTGTCGTTGCCGGTCGTGGAGCCGTGCAGGTCGTTGTCCTCGTACTGAAGAGCGACCGCGAAGAGCGGCTTGTCCTTCGAATCGAAATCAGACTCGCTGTACTTGAGGTCGCCGAACGGCTGAAACGTCACGCGGGCGTTGTACTGATACTTGTCGTTGTCGTTCGCCGACTTGTTACGGCCGTTTCCGTTGAACGCGCCGACGCGCCAGTCGATCATGTTGTTGAGCGCCATGCCCCAGAGCTGCACGCCGACATCCCTGCCCTTGGCGTACTCGGAGGAGACGATCGAGCGGTCGACGAACTCCTGGCTGCCCGACGAGGTCAGCTCCTGGCGGCCGAACGGAACCTTGAACTGGCCGGCCTTCACCATGATCGACTTGTCGCCGAGGAAGTCGTAATTGATGTTCGCGTCTTCCATGGAGCTCGTCGTATCAGCCCAGTTGAGCTGCAGCTCGTAGGTCATGTTCTTGCTGTAGAACCAGCCCTCGAACTTCGTCTTGGCCCTGCGAACGCGGAACGAGCCCTTGTCGTCACCGGCCTCGGGCATCTCCTCGGTGAAGCGGAGCTGCACGCGATTCGAGAGAACGAGCTGCGCCTTGTCGGTCTCGAAGGTCGTCTTGCCGTCCTTCCACGAGAACTTCATCACCGGCTTCGGGGCGGGCTCCGGCCGCTCGAGCACTTCGCCCGGCCGTCCGTGCTTGAAGTTGTAGAGGTGGATCGCCTCGTCGGTATCGAAGACCATCGTCTCGCCGTTCGGGCCTTCGCCCGGGCGGGTGATCGAGACACCGAGCTCGCCGCCCGTCTTCCACATCTCGTACGACTTCATGTTGTTGAAGACGTAGATGCGGCCGTCCTTCTCTTCCTCGACATAGAACGTGCCCTGGGCAAACGCGAGCTGCGTCGCCAGCGCGAGAATCGTGACGGCGAGCGCCAGCATCGACTTCCGGCCATTCGCCTTCGTTTGAACCTGCGTCATGAAACCCTCCTTGGATGAGACTGATCGGTTGTTTTCGTATCCGGCCGCCTTGCGCCGAATCTGGTGGCGCATTGAACTGCGCCGGCCCGACAACCGCATGAACCGCAGGTAAAGCACGCGTAAATCAACGCCGAATTCGCCGGTCATTGGCTCTTCTGGTGCTTCACGATCCGGCCGTCGACGAGATAGACGACCATCTCGGCGATGTTGGTCGCCGAGTCGGCGATCCGCTCGAAGTACTTGCCGACGAAGGTCAGGCGGATCGCGCGCGAGATGTTCCTCGAGTCCTCGAGCATGTAGGTGAGCAGCTCGCGGAACGAGTGCTCGTTCAGGTCGTCGACGTAGTCGTCGCGCAGGATCACCTCGCGCGCGAGGTCGGCGTCCTGACGGACGAAGGCGTCGATCGCCTGGCGCACCATGTCCTGCGCAATCGTCGCGAGGCGCGGGATGACGACCATCGGCTTGAGCGGCGGTTCGCGGTTCAGCTCGACGGCGCGCTCGCAGACGTCCTGCGCGAGGTCGGCGATCCGCTCGAGCTCGGGGGTCACGCGCATCGCCGTGACGACCATGCGGAGGTCGCTCGCGGCCGGCTGCATCTTCGCGATCAGCTCGAGCGTGTACTGGTCGATCTCGAGCTCCAGGCGGTCGATGTCGTCATCGAGGGCGATCACCCGTTCGGCGACCGCGCTGTCGCGCTCGACGAGCGCCCGGATGCTCTGCGCGATCGCGTCTTCCGCCATCGCCCCCATCCGGAGGATCTGCTCCTTCAGCTTCTCGATGTCGTGGTCGAAATGGCGCTGCATCGCTTCGATCTCCTCACGGAGCGCTGCCGCGCACGCGGCGTGTGCTCTCGCGGCTGACTCTAGGCGGGAGCGATGAACGCCCCTCGCAGGCAGTGTGAATTCGACGTAAAGAGCCGGACCTCCGCCGGAGGCGTAGACTCCTCCGGGGAGCATCGCTCCTGATACCAGCCCCGGAAGGAGTCCCCGACATGCGATCGATTCCCGCTTCGCCCGACCTCCTCGAGAATCTCGTCCGCGCGCTCGCGAACTGCACGCTCTTCCAGGGTCTCGAGCCGCAGGTGCTCAAGGAAGCCGCGCCCCACGCCACGCTCGTGCAGGCGGAGCCCGGCGAGTACTTCACGAAGGAAGGCGAGCTCGCCGACGCCTTCTTCGTCGTGCTCAACGGGAAGGCGGCCGTGCTCGTCAGGCGTGACGAGCGCCGGGGAGACGAGGAGGTGGCGCTCCTCGGCGCGGGCGACTCGTTCGGCGACGTCGCGGTGTTCCTCAAAGAGCCGCTTGGAGCGTCGGTCAGAGCCTCCGAGGGTGTCGTCGCGGCACGATTCCCCGCGGCGTTCTTCGACGACATGGCGGCGCGGGCTCCCGGTTTCGGACTCGCGCTCGCGCGCTCGGTCGCGAAGCGGCTCCAGCGCGCGATGCGACAGCTCCCGATGCCCGACCATCCCGAGAACGCTCCGATCCCGGCTTCGGAAGCCGTCGCGCTCCTTCCTCGCGAGTTCGTCCTCCGTCACCGCGTCGTTCCCCTCGGGATCGACGGGAAGACGCTGACCCTCGGCTGCGTCGACACGCCGTCGACGGCGCTGCTCGCCAGCGTCCGCGCGCAGGTGCCCGGGGCGGAGCTCCGCCCGGTCCGGATCGGAAGCGCATTCTTCGAGTCGGCCGTGGCGACGGCGGCGGCAGAAACGCCCGAGGTACCGGGTGCCGCCGTCGACACCGGCGTGCATACGCTCGATCCCTGGCTGGAGGCGATGGTGCGCGAAGGAGCGTCGGACATGCACCTCTCGGCGGGCCAGAAGCCGAAGTGGCGCATCGACGGCTCGATCCGCGAGATTCCGGGAACGCCTCGGTTAGGCGCAGATTCGGTATTCGAGCTGATCGCGCCACTCGTCGAGGAACGCTACGGAACGAAGTTCCGAGAGACGAACGACGTCGACTTCTCCTACAGGATCGCCAGTGGCGAACGGTTCCGCGTGAACCTCTTCCGTGACAACAACGGCACCGGCGCCGTGCTCCGGCACATCCCGTCGAAGATCCCCACGCTCGCCTCGCTCGGCATGCCCGACGTCGTGGGCCGCTTCTGCGCGCAGCCGAAGGGGCTCGTTCTTGTGACGGGACCGACGGGAAGCGGCAAGTCGACGACTCTCGCGGCGATGGTCGACCTCATCAACGAGACGCGCGACGATCACATCCTCACGCTCGAGGATCCGGTCGAGTTCGTCCACCCGAGCAAGCGTGCCCACGTGAACCAGCGTGAAGTCGGAAGCCACACCGCCTCGTTCGCGAAGGCGCTCCGTGCGGCGCTGCGCGAGGACCCAGACGTCGTGCTCGTCGGCGAGATGCGCGACCTCGAGACCGTCGCCCTCGCGATGGAGACGGCGAACACCGGCCATCTCGTCCTCGCGACGCTCCACACCGCGACTGCGCCGCTCACGGTTGCGAGAATCGTGAGCCTCTACCCTCCGGAAGAGCAGGAGTCGGCCCGCGCGGCGCTCTCGGACGTGCTGCGCGGGGTCATCTGCCAGAACCTCTGCCGGCGCATCGGCGGCGGCCGCGTCGCCGCGCTCGAGGTGATGGTCGTCAACGCCGCGATCGCCAACCTCATCCGCGAGGGGAAGACGAACCAGATCCCGAGCATGATGCAGACGGGGAAGGCGCAGGGAAATGTTCTGCTCAACGACTCTCTCGCAGCGCTCGTGAAAGAAGGAAAGTGCGAGCCGGCAGAGGTGCTGACGAAGGCGGTCGACAAGGCCGACCTTGCAAAGCACCTGAACCTGCCGCTCGACCATGCGATGCGGTAACGAGCCCGGCCCCTCCGCGAGACCGGAAACGACGTCGATCCGTCTGCCGCGGGCCAAACGGCCCGGACTACTCTAGAATCAACGCTCGATGAAAACCAAATACGCGCTGCTCCTCGCCTCGCTCGTCGTGCTCCTGCCTGCCGGTTGCGCGAGCGCGCCGGCGTTCGTCTACCCGCCGATCGAGGGAAGCTGGATGTACGACTACGCCTCGAGCTTCACCGAGACGGGAGAGCTTCCCGACATCCCGCAGGAATGGCTGAGCGAGCTGAAGCAGGACAACGATCCGATGCGCGACCGGCTGCTCGTGCTGCGGAATCCTCCCGAGATCCTGTCGATCGAGCGGATCGGCCCGAGGCTGATCATCAACGGCGGAGGCCGCTTCGAGCGGACCTATTTCGTCGACGGCAGGGCGGCCGCGCCGGGAAGCGAGATCACCATCACCCCCCAGTCGATCGTCGCCGTGCATCACGAGCCGGAGCTGACGCTCACGGAAACGTGGATGGTTTCCGGCGATCGCTCGACGCTCGTCGTTTCGATTCGAGCCGAGACGCCGAAATTGCCAAAAGCGCTCGATATCAAGCGAATCTACCGCTCCTCACGAAGCTTCTGAGCAGCATTGCGTCCTGAGGCGCCCGCTGTTGCAACCCGGGCGCCCGTTTTTCCGTACTCCCATTCGAACGATCGGGAGGACTGAGAAATGAACAAGAACATTCTGGCCGCCGCTGCCGCGGCACTGCTGACGAGCGCGAGCCTCTACGCGGGCGAGCTCACGGAGAGATTCGACAAGACGTTTGCCAACAAGGCGACGGTCGGCGTCGAGAACGAGAACGGCTCGGTCACCGTGCAGTCGTGGGACCGCAACGAGATCCGCGTCGAAGCGGAGAAGACGGTCGACGGCAGCGGCGACGTCGCGAAGAGCGCGATGAAGGAGATCAAGATCGACGTCCGTGAGGAGGGCGACTCGCTTCGCATCCGCACCGTGATGCCGAAGGACCACGACGGCGGCTTCTTCAGCTGGCTCGCCGGAAACGACGTCGACGCGAACGTCCGCTACACGGTCACCGTGCCGCGCAAGACGAACCTCGACCTCGAGACTGTGAACGGCCGGATCAACGTCAGCGGGATCGACGGCGTGATGGAGCTCGAGACGACGAACGGAAAGATCGAGATCGCGAAGAGCTCCGGGCGCGTGAGCGCCGAGACCACCAACGGCGGCATCGTGGCCGAGCTCGCCGCAACCTCACCCGGGAAGATGGAGCTCGAGACGACGAACGGCAGCGTCCAGCTCCAACTCCCCGTCTCGTTCCGGGCGAACCTCGACGCCGCGACGACGAACGGCTCGATCAAGTCCGACTTCCCGATCACCATCCAGGGAACGATGGATCGCAACCGCCTCAACGGCGCGATGAACGGCGGCGGCGAAAGCCTCCGCATCCGCACGACGAACGGCAGCATCAGCATCGTGAAGACTCAATAGAAATTCTCGTGCATCACGTCGCCGGGTGCCATCCCCTTCGCGACGAGCGCGTCCTTCGCCGACTCGATCATCGCCGCGCTGCCGCAGAGGTACGCTTCCGACCTCGCCGCCACCTCGGGGGTCAGGTGCTTCTCGATCAGGTCGGTCACCCTTCCACTCTCCCCCGCCCATCGCGCCGGATCGGGCGAGGAGAGGACGACGTGGTATTCGAACTCCGGATAGTGCGCCGCGAGCCCGCGGAAGAGGTCGCCGTAGAAGAGATCGCTCTCGTGTCGCAGGCCGAAGAAGAGACGGACCTTTCTCCTGCTGTGCGTGTCGAGCATGTGCATGAGCATGCTCCGGATCGGCGCGATGCCGGTGCCGGTCGCGACCATGACGATGTCCTTCGTGGAGTCTTCGCGCAGAACGAACTCGCCGACCGGCCCTTCGACCTTCAGCTTCATCCCCGGACGGAGCCGGTGCATGAAGTTCGAGCCGAATCCGCCGGAGACGGCGCGGACACAGACTTCGAAGTGACTGCGATCCGACGGAGGCGTGCTGATCGAGTACGAGCGGTGCACCGTCTTTCCGTCGCCCGGCACGTGAAAGATCATGTACTGCCCCGGCTTGAACTCGAACTTCGCCGACTCGACGTAGAAGCGCACTTCGGCAACGGTGAGATTGAGCGGGCGGAACGACTCGACCACCGCCTCGTGCGTTGCGACCGCGGCGGCCTTCTTCGTGCCGAGGACCGGCGCGCCGAAGGTCACGTCGCCCGCGCCCACCTCGAGGAGGCAGGGAAGCCGGAAGTGACGCGGATCGAGCGCGTGCGCCGTGAGCGTGCGCACCTCGCGCGCTCCCGCATCGCCGCAGTTTCCGATGCCGTCGAGAACCTCCGTCGCACAGGTCCCGCACGCCCCCGCCTTGCAGGCGAACGGCACGCCGGCGTCGGCGTCCTGGCAGACGTCGTACATCCAGGTTCCCTCCTCGGCGTCGATCGCCTTCCCCGAGGCGTTGAACGTGATCTTCGGCATGAGTCGTTTCTCCGGCGCGGAGTCTAACCTGAGCGGTGCGCCATTTGGCGTGAGGAAGGACACGGGGAGATGGTTCGCGAGCGGCCGCAGGACTTGTCATCCCGACGACCTCGCGAAGCGGGGGAGGAGGGATCTCTCAGGCTGGTACAGACGATGTTGGGGCGCGGCATGCATTGTCGCTACGGAGCAGTAAACCAAGGCTCGTTGCACGTGAGTACCAGCCTGAGAGGTCCCTCCTCCTTCTCCCGCTTCGCGGGATCAGTCGTCGGGACGACAACTCCTTCGTTCAGCGCCTGAAACTGCCACGGGCCGGACGTTGCCGTCCGGCCCGCGCTGACTCATCGAGCGATCGCCCTAACGTCAATGCCCGCCGCTGCTTCCGCTGAGCGCCTTTACGATCTCGCCGATCACCGCCTTCGCATCGCCGAAAAGCATGTACGTCGACTGCGCGAAGTAGAGCTCGTTCTCGATACCGGCGAAGCCGGGGTTCATCGAGCGCTTGATCGCAAGGCACATGCGCGCCTTGTCGGCGTCGATGATCGGCATGCCGTAGATCGGGCTCGACTTGTCGTGCCGCGCCGCGGGGTTGACGACGTCGTTCGCGCCGATGACGAGCACGACGTCGGTCTGCGGCAGCTCCGGGTTGATGTCGTCCATCTCGACGAGACGGTCGTACGGGATGTCGGCTTCCGCGAGGAGCACGTTCATATGCCCAGGCATGCGCCCCGCGACGGGGTGGATCGCGAACCTCACGTCGACGCCGCGCTTCGTCAGGATGTCGTAGAGCTCGCGGACGCGGTGTTGCGCCTGCGCGACCGCCATGCCGTATCCCGGTACGATGACCACCTTCGACGCCTGCTCCATCACCATCGCCGCACCCTCGGCCGTCTCCGACTTGACGGTCCTGACCTCGGCCCCCTCGATCTTCCTCTGCACCTGGCCGAACGCTCCGAAGAGCACGTTCGTGAACGACCGGTTCATCGCCTTGCACATGATGATCGAGAGGATCAGGCCCGACGATCCGTCGAGCGCGCCGGCGACGACGAGCAGCTTGTTGTCGAGGACGAAACCCATCGCGACCGCGGAGAGCCCCGCGTACGAATTGAGGAGTGCGATGACGGTCGGCATGTCGGCGCCGCCGATCGGGATGATCAGCAGCACGCCGAAGAGGAGCGACAGTCCGATGACGACCGGGAAGAGATACCAGTACCCGATCGGGTCGATGATCAGCATGACACCGCAGACGATCGCCACGAGGAAGAGAAGGAGATTCGTCAGGTTCTGTCCCGGATAGGTCACAGGCCGCTGCGGGATCCACTTCACTTCCTGAAGCTTGCCTGCCGCCATCAGCGAACCGGTGAAGGTCAGATACCCGAGGAGAATCTCGAGGATGATCGCCGTCATGCGGAACGGAGTCAGCTCCGAGGGCGCCTCGCCGAGCCAGAGGTAGAACTTCGCGGTGCCGACGAGTCCCGCGGCGATGCCGCCAAACGCGTGGGAGAGCGCGGTTCGCTGTGGCACCGCGGTGAGCGGCACCTGCGAGAGCGGCACGCCGACGACGAAACCGAGCACGATGGCGATCGTGATGTAGAGCCAGTTCTCGATACCGGGGGTGAAGAGCGTGCCGACGATGGCGAGCGTCATGCCGCCGATGCCGGCGAAGACGCCGTTGCGCGCCGTCTTCGGCGTGTTCATCCAGTGGAGCGAGAGGATGAAGAGCGCAGTGCCGGCCAGGTAGGCGATCGAGGTGAAGATCGCTGCGTTCACTTACCCGGCTCCTTCGTCTTGAACATCTTCAGCATCCGATCGGTGATCAGGAAGCCGCTGACGATGTTGGTCATCGATGCGAAGAGCGCGATCGCGCCGAGAAGATTGATGATCGGCGGATGCTTCGAGCCGGTGATGATGATCGAGCCGACGACCGCGATCGCGGAAATCGCGTTCGTGATCGACATCAGCGGGGTGTGAAGGAGCCGCGACACGCGCGTGATCACGCCGAGGCCGATGAACGAGCCGAGCATGAAGACGTAGAGCAGCGTCTCGAGCGTCGAGGTCGAGCCGGCCGCGTGACCGCCGGCCGCAGGCTCGCTCGCGCCAGCAGCGAATGCGAGGGCGCACGCGAACGCGGCCACGATCCAGGTTTTCCGATTCATGGGTATGGTCCTCCCGCCTCTGGACGGAGTCATGTGTGGAGTCAGCGGGCACCATTCTGACGGTCCGGGGAGAGGCACACAAGTGGCGCCGGGACGGCCGGCGGAGCGGGCCGCGCAGTGATGTGAAGTTCTGTCTCGCTTCAAGGAAGTCAAAGGCCGGGCTCGGGATCGGGCTCGGGATCGAAACCACGGAGCAACGCGAGCACATACGAAGTGAATCTTCTCCACGTCGAAAGCCGGGCGCGGGCCCGGGCGCGTTCACGAAACGGCCACCCACTCCCGCGGCTACTCACCTCGTCTCGCGCCCGTGCCCGTGATCGGCCGTTCGTTCCGCATCCCGCATTTCCCGATCCCGATCCCGATCCCGAGCCCGATCCCGGCTTTTCCCGTGAACGCGCCCGCGCCCGTGAACGGCTTTTCATTCCGCATTCCGCATTTCGTGCTCCGCCTTCCGCGTTTCGCGTTCCTCGCTCCCTTGTGGCAACCTATCGCTCGTCTTGTCCACGCCATCCGACACGCCGCGATACTCGGTCGTCGTTCCCGTCTACAACGAGGGGGCGAACATCGGCCGCTTCTTCGATCGGGCGATCGAGGCACTCCCTCCCGGCGGCGAGATCCTCGTCTGCTACGATTTCGACGGTGACGACACGTTGGCCGCGGTCGCCGCACTCGCTCCCGCGCGCCTACCCGCCGGAATGTGCCTCGTGAAAAACGATCTCGGCCGCGGCGTCCGCTTCGCGATCGAAGCAGGCATGCGCGCGGCGCGCGCGAACGTCGTCATCGTCATGATGGCCGACCTCAGCGACGACTTCCCGAAGGTCGAGGCGATGATCCGGCAGATCGAGGATGGCGCGACGATCTCCTGCGCGAGCCGCTACATGAGAGGCGGCCGTCAGATCGGCGGGCCCTTTATCAAGGGACTCATGAGCCGGATGGCGGGACTGACCCTCTACTGGCTCGGCGCGCTTCCCGTTCACGACCCGACGAACAGCTTCAAGGCGTACAGCCGAGCGTTCCTCGACGCGACGCCGATCGAGAGCGCCGAGGGCTTCGCGCTCGCGATGGAGCTCGCGGTGAAGGCGCACGTCGGCGGCGGACGCGTCGAGGAGGTGCCGGCCGAGTGGTACGACCGCACCGACGGCGCGAGCCGCTTCCGGATCGTCGCCTGGCTGCCGATCTACCTCCGCTGGTACGGCCTCGCGCTGAAGCGGCGGTTCGGGTTAGGCGGGTAGCTTCCCCGTCACCCCTTCGCCGCAAGGACGATCGCGATCACGACCAGCGCGGCGAGCACCGCAGCGGTGATCTTCACCCACGACCATGGCGCCGTCCCCGACGTTTTCCCCGTCACGCCGTTGACGATGAAGCGGAACGCCTTGCCACCGTACTGGTAGGCGGCGATCCAGATCGGTAGCAGCGCGTTCTTGTAGGCGACGCCCGAGTAACTCGTCCGCACGAGAAGGTTCCGGTAGGTGTCACCCGGGATCTGCCCGGCGCACATCGCGCGGATCTCCGCTTCCATCCTCTGCTGCGCCGCGGCGAGCGCTTCCTTCACGTCGACCGCGTACTCTTCGGCGATGAAGCCCGAGAGGTAGGCCTTGTCGTACGCGACGAGGCCGTCGGTCGGGAACGGCTCGATCGCCTGCGCGAGCCCCGCGTCGAGCCCTCGCGACGCGATCGAAGGCAGGTCGTCGAAGAAGTGCTCGAGCCTTCCTGCGGCCGGCACCCAGCGGATCCGCTGCTGCTGCCGCGTCACCATCCGCCCGTTCTCCTGCACCTGGACGCTCACGTAGTAGTAGTGCCCCGCCTCGGCGGTCCACGCCGAGTAGGTCGCGGCGTCGAAGAGCCAGAATGGGACGTAGACCCCCTGGATATGCGTCACCGCCGACTTGTGCTTCAGGTCGTTAGGCCGGAACCAAAGCCCCTTCACCCACGAGCGGAATTTGTTGATCGCCGAGTCGCGGTCGACGCGAAACGGCAGCACCCCCTCGGGGCGCACCATGTTCTCGTCAAGCGGCGCCTCGACGACGGCAGGAGTTCCGCAGAAGGCGCACGCGCCCGCAGCCTGCCCCGCCTCGAACGTCGTCGACGAGCCGCAGCGGGTGCAGTGGAACGCCTTGCGCTCCATCCCCCAGCCGAGCGTCTTACGCGAGGTCAGCGCCTCTTCGATCGGCCGCTCGACGACCCCTTCGGCCGTCTGCGGGATCTCCTTCACGAAGGAGCAGTACGGGCACTTGAGGCTGACGACGCCCGGATTCCACACCAGGTCGGCGCCGCACTGCTCGCAGGGAAATTTTCGAACTTTGGTGGTGACGGAGGGCGCTGGCTGAGAGGTCATCTTCGGTTTGGCTCGACCTTAGAACCGAAATGAAGAATGTCGAATGAGAAATGAAGAATTGAGAATGAAAAGCGCCCATCCTCGCGAGCGCGGATCACCTTCTTCATTCCTCATTCTTCATTCGACATTCTTCATTCCGGTTTTTGAATGAGCGAGAGGCAAAAAGCGAGGGAGCGCAAACCGCGCTCCCTCGCCAGCATTCATCGAATTACTTGCTCGGCGGCGGCGGTGGTGGCGGCATCGCCGCGCCTCCGCCGAACTCGGCGAAGCTGGTCAGCGGCGCCCATCCGGCCGCGCCGGGGCGCCACGCCATCGCGTCGGAGGCGACCTGCCCCGAGGCAATCATCTGCTTCAGAGCCGACTCACCATACGGTCCGTAGGTCTTCCCTTCGACGGCGATCGTCCACTGCGCGCCACCGGCTGGAGGAGGAGGCGGAGCGGATCCCGCCGGCGGCGGCGCCTGCTGCTGGCCCATTCCCTGGAACGCCTGGCCCATCACCTGGCCCATCGCCACGCCCGCGCCGATTCCGACGCCCGCGCCGGCCATGCCGCCCGGATTCTCCGCGGCCTTGCCGATCGCCTCGGCGGCCTGCATCTGCGTGTACTGGTTCAGGTGTCCACCGAGGACGCCGAGCTTCGACCGCTGGTCGATCGCGGCTTCGACTTCGGGAGGAAGCGAGACGTTCTCGATCACGAAGCGCGTGAGCTCGAGGCCGAACTCGCCGAAGTCGGCCTGGACCTTCTTCTTCAGCTCGAGGCCGAGCTCGTCGTACTTCGCCGCGAGGTCGATCGCCGGGATGCCCGACTCGCCGAGCGCGTCGGAGAAGCGCGAGACGATCGTCGAGCGGAGCTGCGTGATGATGTCGTCGGTCGTCGTCAGGCCCTGCGTGCCGACGATCGTGTTGAAGAACACCTTCGCGTCGGCGAGCTTCATCGCGTAGATGCCGAAGGCGCGGATGCGCACCATGCCGAAGTCGGCGTCGCGCATCATCACCGGGTTCGCCGTGCCCCACTTCAGGTCGGTGAAGGTGCGCGTGTTGAAGAAGTAGACCTCCGCCTTGAAGGGCGAGTTGAAGCCGTACTTCCAGCTGCGCAGCGTCGTGAGGACCGGAAGGTTCTGTGTCGACAGCTCGTAGCGGCCGGGGCCGAAGAGATCGGCGGCCTTACCTTCGTTGATGAAGATCGCAACCTGGTTCTCGCGAACCGTCAGCTGCGCTCCCATCTTGATCTCCTGCTGGTAGGTGGGGACGCGGTAGACGAGTGTGTTGTTCGACTCGTCGAGCCACTCGATGATGTCGATGAACTGGGACGAGATCTTGTCGAACAGGCCCATGACTGAACCTCCTTGGTTGATGGGTAGTTGAGTTTACACGAGTTCACGGGCGCGGGTTTCGCGCCTCGGATGCGTGATGTGGGGAGCCCTAAATACGGGTGCGGTAGAGGCGCCGTGCACGCACGGGAACCGGCACGAGGCGAACGGCCGGCCCGACAGCTACGAGCTGCCGGGCCAGTCGATTCAGGAGGGATAGGAACGCAGCGAGCATTCTGGAAATTGATACGGGACGGGGGGCGAAAGGTTTCGGAAGGCAATCGAATGCGGAATGCGGAGTGAACGGCGAAGAGCGGGGAGCCGGAACCGGGGCGAGCCTGCCTTCCGTCGCGTAGCGACGACATATCGTTGCCCCCGGTGGCGAGCCCGCGAAGCGGGCGATGCCACCGGGGGAAGGCGTCCTCAATGATGTCCGCGCCGCGTAGCGGCGCAGGATCTGCCGCCGCTTCGCGGCGGTGAACAACATCCAATCGCTCACCCCCGGTTCCCTCGCCCTCCCGCTTCGCGGGGTGGGCTCGGTCACCGGGGCTAAGATATGCCGTCGCTACGCGACGGAAGACGGACTCATTCTTCGATTCGGCTCCCCATTCCACGCTCCTCGCCCCCAATCCGCACTCCGCATTCTCCTCTCCACGTTCCCGCTACAATGCCCGCGATGCTTTTCCGTTTCGCGGCCGACCTCGTGATGCTGGTGCACTTTCTCTTCGTGCTCTTCGTCGTGCTCGGCGGATTTCTGGCGCTCAAATGGCGATGGATTCCGTGGGTCCACATTCCCGTCGCCCTTTACGGCGCCGTCATCGAATTCGTCCACTTCGTCTGCCCGCTGACCCCGCTCGAGAACTGGCTCCGACGCAAAGGGGGCCACGAAGGCTTCGAAGGCGGTTTCATCGAAACCTACCTCCTTCGCATCCTCTACCCCGATGGCCTCACCCGCCGCGTCGAGATCGTTCTCGGAGTGAGCGTTCTCCTGATCAACGCCTTCGCGTACTGGCTCTTTTTTCGGAAGCAGGGCGCGTGACGACGAACGGCTACTCGCCCGCGTGGTGGCTCCCCTCGCCGCATCTGCAGACGGTCTGGGGACGGCTCGCGCGGCCGCGTCAGGTTGTGGCGTTCCGGCGCGAGTCGCTCACGACACCCGACGGCGACGAGCTGCTCGTCGACCACGCGGGTGACGACGGCGCGGCGACGCGGCTTTTTCTGCTTCACGGTCTCGAAGGAAGCTCAAACTCGGTCTACGTCCAGGGAATGGCGCAGCTCGCCCTCGCCCGCGGCTTCGCCGTCACCGCGATCAACTTCCGCTACTGCGCCCGTGATCAGCGCGATCTCGAGCGCTGCATTCCGAACCGCCGCCCGCGCCTCTATCACTCGGGCGAGACGACCGATTTCGACTTCGTCGTGAACGAGCTCGCGCGCCGTTCCCCCGCAACGCGACGCCTCGCCATCGGCACCTCGCTCGGCGGCAACGTCGTCCTCAAGTGGCTCGGCGAGCATCCCGGCCAGCAGCTCGTCCACGCCGCCGCCGCACTCTCGGTCCCGTACGATCTCGGCGAAGGGGGGGCGTACATGGAGAGTGGGCTCGGCCCGTTCTACATCCGTGCGTTCGTCCGGACGCTCGTCGAGAAAGCGACGCACATCGTTCGCGCGTTCCCCGATATGGCGTCGAAGCTCGACATCGAGCGCATCGGGCGAAGCTCGACCTTCCGCGAGTTCGACGATGCCGCGACTGCGCCGCTCCACGGACTCTCGGGCGCCGACGAGTACTACGCCACCTGCAGCTCGATCCGCTTCCTCGACCGGATCACGACGCCGGTGCTCTGCCTGAGCGCGCTCGACGACCCGTTCCTGCCGCCGTACGTCATCGACCGCGTCCGCGCCCTGCTCCCGTCATGCGCCGAGCTCGTCGTGACGAAGAAGGGTGGCCACATCGGCTTCGTCACCGGCTCACTGTTCAAGCCGAGCTACTGGGCGGAGGAGCTGGCGGTGGGATGGGTGGCGGCGCGAGGCGCGAATTGAGAATGAAGAATTGAGAATTGAGAGATCCGGAAGACGCATGCCGCTTCGCTTTTCTTCATTCTTCATTCCTCATTCGACATTCTCCATTTCGGTTTTCCACTCGCCCAAGAAAACCGAAATGAAGAATGTCGAATGACGAATGTAGAATTGAGAGCCTGACATGAGCGAATCCAAACCATTGGTCTCCGTGATCATGGGCTCCCGCACCGACTGGGAGACGATGAAGCACGCCTCCGACATCCTCACCGAGCTCGGGATTCCGCACGAGTGCGAGGTCGTGTCGGCTCACCGCACGCCCGACCGGATGGCCGAATTCGCGAAGTCGGCCGAGTCGCGCGGCATCGAGGTCATCATCGCCGGCGCGGGCGGCGCAGCCCATCTCCCCGGCATGACCGCGGCGCAGACGCTCGTCCCGGTCCTCGGCGTGCCGGTGCAAAGCAAGGCGCTCAACGGCCTCGACTCGCTCCTCTCGATCGTCCAAATGCCGGGCGGCATCCCGGTCGGAACGCTCGCCATCGGCGCGGCCGGCGCGAAGAACGCGGGTCTCCTCGCCGCGCAGATCCTCGCGACGACGCGCCCCGAGCTGCGCGAGAAGCTCCGCAAGCTCCGCGCGAAGCAGACCGAAGAAGTCCGCAACTCCACGCTCGACTAGCACGGCCTCAGGCCGCGAGAAAGAGAGAGGCCCGATGTCCGAAACTCCCTCCATCGAGCCCGCCCCCCCCGCCAGGCCGCGAGCGCCGCGGCGACTGCTGGGAGCCGCACGCCGCGTCCTCTCCGCGCTCGGCTGGTTCCTTCTCGGCAACCTCGTCCTCCTCGTCACGTTAGGCGTCCTCTACCTCAACGGCCGGCCCGACCTCTCGATCTGGCACACCGCGACGCTCGACGCCGAGTACGACGCGAAGAGCGACGTCAAATCGTTCCCCGAGTACATGGCGCTCGAGGAAAGACTCTTCAGGCAGCTCGAGGAGCAGGTCGTCGCAAAGGTCCCGCCGGCGCAGCAGTCGAAGATCAATCGCTACACGCGCGACAGCCTTTCCTACCCGGCGCGCTGGCCGCGCAACTGGAACCGCTCGTTCGAGCTGGCCGCGGAGCATCCGAAGGCCGCGGTCGTCCTCGTCCACGGCATGTCCGACTCTCCCTACTCGCTTCACACGATCGGCGAGAAGCTCAACGCCGAGGGGGCGTACGTGGTCGGGCTGCGCCTGCCCGGGCATGGAACGATCCCCGGCGGCCTCGTCGGCGTCACCTGGCGCGACTTCGCCGCGGCTGTCGAGCTCGCGGTGCGTTACGCGAAGGAAAAGTCGGGGGGCGCGCCCGTCTACCTCGTCGGCTACTCCACCGGAGCCCCTCTCGGAGTGCAATACGCGCTGCGCTGCCTCGACGATTCGGCATTGCCGAAGCTCGACGGTCTCGTCGTCATCTCTCCCGCAATGGGTGTCACTCCCGCCGCTGGAATCGCGGTCTGGCAGGCGCGCCTCGGGCATCTCCTCGGTCTCAAGAAACTCGAGTGGCAGGCGCTCGGCCCCGAGTACGACCCATTCAAGTACGGCGCGTTCGCGGTCAACGCGGCGGACGTCGTCTACCGGCTCGCAATCGAGGTGCAGGACGAGATGGACGCCGCGGGGCCCGAAAAACTCGCCGCGATGCCGCCGATCCTCGCCTTCCAGTCGGCGGTCGATGCCACGGTGTCGATGCCCGCGGTCGTGACCGACCTCTTCGACAGGCTTCCGGCAAAAGGGCACGAGCTCGTCCTCTTCGACATCAACCGCCACGCGATGATCGAGCAGATCATCGCGATCGACCCGAAGCCGACGGTGCAGGGGCTCCTTGCCGCGAAGCAGCTCGCCTACGACGTGACGATCGTGACGAACGAGAGCCCTCAGACCCTGGCCGTCGTCGCGCGCACGAAGAAGGCGGGGCAGCCGATCCCGAGCGACTCGCCGTTAGGCCTCGAGTGGCCGCGAGGCGTCTTCTCGCTTTCCCACGTCGCGCTCCCGATGCGCTACGACGACCCGCTCTACGGCGGCGACGAGTCGGTGCCGAGCCCCGGAATCAGGATCGGCCGCAGCGAGCTGCGCGGCGAGCGCGGCGTGCTTCAGATCTCTCCCGGCGACATGCTGCGGCTTCGCTGGAGCCCCTTCCACCCCTGGATGGAGGGACGGATCCTCGAGTTCATGAAGCTCGGGAGCTCTGCCCCGGTGAGCTCGCAATGACGGCGATCCTTCCCGGCTCCGCGATCGGCATCTTCGGCAACGGCCAGCTCGGCCGGATGATCGCGCTCGCGGCGAAGCCGATGGGCTATCGCGTTCACGCATTCGGCCCCGAGGCCGATTCGCCGGCGGCGGAAGTGGCGGACTTCGACACGGTCGCGCGCTTCGACGACCGCGCCGCGGTCGAGCGCTTCGCGCGGGCGTGCGACGTGATCACCCTCGAGTTCGAGAACATCCCGGTCGAGACGGTGCGCTGGGCGGAGGCGATCGTGCCGGTCAGGCCGGGAAGCGGCGTGCTCGAGGTGACGCAGCACCGCGTCCGCGAGAAGAGCCTCTGCGTTGATCTCGAGATCGGCGTGCCGTCGTTCGCGGCCGTCGACTCGCTCGCGCGGCTGCACGAGGCGCTGCGCGGCGTCGGCGTCCCCGCGGTGCTCAAGACGACCACGCTCGGCTACGACGGCAAGGGACAGGCGAGGATCTCGAGCGAGCACGATGCCGCGAAAGCATGGGAAGCGATCGGCGCGCGCGAGGCGATCGTCGAAGCGTTCGTCCCGTTCGAAAAGGAGATCTCGGTCATCGCGGCGCGCGGGCTCGACGGCTCGTTCACGCACTGGGGCGTGATGGAGAACGTCCACGCGAATCACATCCTCGACACGACGATCGCGCCGGCCGCGATCGACGACCAGACGGCCGACCATGCGGTCGAGATCGCGCGGCAGATTCTCGAGCACCTCGAGGTCGTCGGCGTCATGTGCGTCGAGATGTTTCTCTGCGGCGACGGCTCGATCGTCGTCAACGAGCTCGCGCCGCGGGTTCACAACTCCGGCCACCTGACGATCGAAGCCGCATTCACGAGCCAGTTCGAGCAGCAGGTCCGCGCGATCTGCGGCCTTCCGCTCGGCGACACGGCGATGAGACCTTCTGCGATGGCGAATCTGTTAGGCGAGCTCTGGGCGAATGGAGAGCCGCCATGGGCCGCAGCGATCGACGGCGGCGACGTGAAGCTCCACCTCTACGGCAAGCGCGAGGCGCGCGCCGGGCGGAAGATGGGGCATCTCACGGCGCTCGGAACAACGACGGGCGTGGCGCTGGGGCGAGTGGTCGCAGCGAGGGATGCGCTGACGCGGTGACCTGGAGGCCTTGGGGGTGATACGAAATCACCGCCCCGTCGCCAGCCTGTCTCTCACGACGTCGCGAACTTTCAGAGCGTCGCGCGGGCCGCGGCCGATCTGAACGAACATGACCTTGCCGAAGCGCCCCTTGTAAAGCGAGACCTGCGTGACGTAGTCGGTCGTCGCCATCGTGTAGCGTCGATTCATCTCGATCGGCGTCCCGCCGATCAGACTCTCGGCCCCAGTCTTGCCGAGGATCGCGCCCGAGAGCTGCACGAACGAGTCAGTGCCGCGCAGGGAGATCGCGTAGTCGAGCACCCTGGCGAGATCCGCGCCTTCGATCTCGAACCAGTGGATCGCGTTGTCGTACGGCAGCGCGTCGCGCAGGTCGGTCTCGCGCACGGGACCGGGCGGTAGCGCCGCGCGGAAACTGCTCGAGGTCGACATCGCGACATCGACGTGCGCCGCCTCGCGCACCGCGTCCATCACGTAGCCGCCAAGCGCCGCGTTCTCGTCGTTGATCCGATCGATACTGAGCGCGGCGCCGAGCCCGCCGATGACGACGAAGAGCGGCGCGAACGCCGGATCCGCTTCGAGCTGCCGCTGAAGCGCGGCGACTCTTTCGCGTGTCGCCGCATCCTCCGGCAACTCGCGCGACATCGTCACGACCTCCCCCGTTACGCCGGCGAGCCGTCCCCAACGGAATCGCAGATCGACGCGGCTCAGATGCTCGAGGTACTGCCCCGACGCGATCATCCAGGTCGAGGTCCCGTCGATCCGATGCAGATCGGCGACGATGTGGCTGTGCGTGCCGAGAACGAGATCGATCCCCGGAACCGCTTTCGCGAGCGCCTCGTCCTCGTGGTTGTGGGCGTGGCCGATTAGGACGACCGCGTCGACCTTTTCGACGTCTCGCAGAGTGCGAACGATCTTCCGTGCCGTCTCCGCGCGGTCGGCGAAGCGGACGCCGTCGACGGGCGAGGTCTCGGGCTTGAGCAGCTGCGAGAAATCGTCACCCGCGAGCGCGAACGCTCCGATCCGCGCTCCCTGCACATCGAACACCGCGTAGGGTCGGCCTCGGTAGAGGAAGACGGGAGAGCCCGCGGCGTCGAGGACGTTGGCGGAGAGGATGGGATACGCGGCCGAGTTCGCGCAGTCGCGGAAGACCGCGGCGCCGTAGTCGGCATCGTGGTTGCCGAATGCCATCGCGTCGACGATCCCGTTCCACCACGGCCACTCCACGCAGCGGTACTTGTCGGAGAACGCAGGGGCACCGCGGTTGATCGTGTCGCCGCCGTTGAATACGAGCACGTCGTCGCGCCGCGACAGGGGCTCGATGTATGCGACCGCGCGCGCGATTCCCGCCGCATCATTCTCCCCGTTCGCGTAGAACGGCACCGCGTGCGAGTGGTAGTCGGAGAAGTGGACGAGAGTGACCGTCCGCGCGCAGCCGGCGACGAGCAGCGCCGCGAGCGCGGCAATCGGGGCGAGTTTCATCGGCGCATTCTAGTGTGGAGCGCTTGTGGCCGGACATTCCGATGTCCGGCGCGGCGTGGAGCGCCGCTGAATCGGCTTCGGTGGAGAGAACCGAGGAGAAGTGCGTTCGACCGGCCCGCGGCGGATTGCAATCCGCCGCCACAAGGGGGTCCGCGCCTTCGCACTTCCACATGCCACCGATCCGAAACGTCGCCGCCATTGACCTGAAACCCGACTGGCCCTACCCTTTCGTACACACAATGACGCTCTCGCTGCACGCGTGTCGCATCGGCTGTGCCTGCTTCATGCGGGCCGAGGCCGGCGTTCGCGACGAGAGCGTGATCTGACGAAACGCAGAGTTGACGCAATCGAAACCGGACCCGGCCTTCACGAGGCCGGGTCTTTCGTTTTTGCAGAGTAGAGAGAGGAGAACGACATGCCTCACGGAAGAATCTACAACGACATCACCGAAACGATAGGCAACACGCCGCTCGTGCGGATCAACCGGATCGGCCCGGCGGGCGGCGCCGAAGTGCTCGTCAAGCTCGAGAGCTTCAACCCGCTCTCGTGCGTGAAGGAGCGCATCGCGATCTCGATGGTCGAAGACGCCGAGGAATCGGGCGCGCTCAAGCCGGGCGGAATCATCGTCGAGGCGACGAGCGGCAACACCGGGATCGGCCTCGCGATGGTCGCGGCGGCGCGCGGCTACCGCTGCGTCCTCGTGATGCCCGACACGATGTCGATCGAAAGGCGCAAGCTTCTCCAGGCGCTCGGCGCCGAGCTGATCCTCACGCCGGGCTACATGGGTATCCGCGAGCCGATGCGTGTCGCCCACGAGTGGGCCGCGAAGAACGAGGGCGCGTGGGTCTCGCAGCAGTTCGACAACCCGTCGAATCCATACATCCACAGGACGACGACCGCCGTCGAGATCATCGCCGACACGGGCGGTGAGGTCGACGCCATCGTCGCGGGCGTCGGCACCGGAGGCACGGTCACCGGCGTCGGCGAAGTGCTCAAGACCGTCAACCCGATGGTCCTCATCGTGGCGGTCGAGCCGGTCGAGTCGACGGTGCTCCACGGCGGAACGCACTCGCCGCACCGCCTTCAGGGGATCGGCGCTGGCTTCATCCCGGCGAACTACAACGAGAAGGTGGTCGACCGCATCGTCGACGTCACCTGGGACGACGCCGTCGGCACCGCGCGCAGGCTCGGAAAAGAGGAAGGCATTCTCGTCGGCATCTCGTCGGGGGCGATCCTCTGGGCCGCATTCGAAGTGGCGAAGGATCTCGGCGCCGGCAAGCGCGTCGTCGCCATCCTTCCCGACACCGGCGAGCGGTACCTCTCGACTCCGCTCTTCGAGTACACCGACGTCGTCGACGCCCCGGCAACGAAGACGGCGCCGACGACGTAGGCAAGGCGTCCCGCCTTGCCCCCCGTTCCGGAACTGCGCGAGCAGGAGCACGCACGCCGTGCTCCCGCTCGTCCGCTTCGGTCGCGCCGCTGAAGCGGCGCCGGGTAATCGGTGACCCGCCTAACCCCCCGGCTGAAGCCGGGGACTACCGATGTGTCGTCGCTTCGCGACGAAAGCGTGCCTCGCCCCAGCCGCGGTGCCCCAACAAGGCTCCAGGCACGGTTCCCGACCAATGCGTGGAACGCTGTCCCTTCACGACCCGAGTGGCCGCGGCAGCGGCCGCATTCTAAATAGCCCCGCGCGTAAGGGCGTGTTGCCCAAATAAGAATCTATTAACAAACCGTATTAGTGAGTATAATAATGAGCGTCAATTGAGGTGGCGCTCATGATGCGCAAGCAACCCCCACCGCAGCCGCAGTTGTTCTACACGCG
>JBAZBK010000023.1:0-103144 GCA_041671505.1 Thermoanaerobaculia bacterium
TCACGGGAAGGAGAACGACGAAGGCCTGGCCGATCTGGCGGTAAAGCCCCGCCTTGCGGATCTCCTCGATGAAGATCGCATCGGCTTCCTGCAGCACGCGCACCTTCTCTTCGGTGACCTCTCCCATGATGCGGACCGCGAGCCCGGGGCCGGGGAACGGGTGGCGCCAGACGAATTCCTCCTCGAGGCCGAGCTCGACGCCTAACCGACGCACCTCGTCCTTGAAGAGCTCGCGCAGCGGCTCGATGAGCTTGAGCCCCATCTTCTCCGGGAGCCCGCCGACGTTGTGATGCGTCTTGATGACGGCCGACGGGCCGCGGACCGAAACTGATTCGATGACGTCGGGATAGAGGGTTCCCTGCACGAGGAACTCCACGCCTTCGATCTTCTTCGCCTCTTCCTCGAAGATCACGATGAACTCGTTGCCGATCTTCTTCCGCTTGAGCTCGGGGTCCGAGATACCGGCGAGCGCGTCGTAGAAGCGCCGGCGCCCGTCGACGGCGATGATGTGCATGCCGAGGCCGTCGCTGAGCTTCGACATCACCTGGATCGCCTCGTCTTTGCGGAGAACGCCGTTGTCGACGAACACCGCCGTCAGCTGATCTCCGATCGCCTCGGAGACCAGGAGCGCCGCAACCGACGAGTCGACGCCGCCGCTCACCGCGGCGATCACGCGACGGTCGCCGACGAGCTGTCGGATCTCTTCGACCTTCTGCTTGCGGAAGTTGCCGATGTCCCACGACGGCGAGCAGCCGGCGAACTCGAAGAGGAAGTTCGCGAGGATTCGCGTGCCGTGCTCGGTGTGCGTGACCTCGGGGTGGAACTGGATGCCGACGCACTTGTAGTCGAAGCTCTCGAACGCGCAGATCTCGGCGTTCTCCGAGCGTGCGAGGATCGTCCAGCCGGGAGGCTCCTTGCGCACCTTGTCGCCGTGGCTCATCCAGACCGTCTGCTTCTCCGGCGTCTCACGGAAGATCGAGCCGCGGACCGTCTCGATCGACGCGCGGCCGTACTCGCGCTCGGGCGCGGCTTCGACCTCGCCACCGAGGAAGTAGGCCGTCAGCTGCATGCCGTAGCAGATGCCGAGGATTGGAATCCCGAGGTCGAAGATCTCGCGGTGAGGATGCGGCGCGTTCTCGCCGTAGACCGACTGCGGGCCGCCCGAGAGAATGATCGCCTTCGGCGCGAGCTCGCGGATTTTCGCGATCGAAAGATCGAACGGATGGATCTCGGAGTAGACCTTCAGCTCGCGCACGCGTCGCGCGATGAGCTGGGTGTACTGCGACCCGAAATCGAGAACGAGAACGGTTTCTGCTGGATGGATCACGCGAGAGCTCCCGGGCGGCGGTTGGTGCGGGGGATTGTATAGAAAAGCAGGCGAAAGGCGAGAGGCGAGAGGCGATGAGGCCGAAGACGAAAGGCGATGAGGCAAGAGGCGATGAGCAGGCTGTCGTAGCGCCCGCGGCCCGCGGGCAGGCTCGGCGGCGTCTCGCCGGCGAGCAAGTCTCGACTCGGCCTCGCGGGCGGGACTCCCTCGAGGTTGCCGGCGAGACGCCGGCGCTACGAAACGCGTCGGGGCGCCGACTCGCGCCGGCGCCCCGATCTCATTGGCCTGCTTATCGCCTCTCGCCTATCGCCTCTCGCCTTCTACTTGCCGAACCCTCTCGGCAACTTCATCCCGAGGTTCGCGCAGAGGAACGACCACTGGTCGGTCGTCTCTTCGAGGCGCTTGGAGAGCGGCTTGCCTCCGCCGTGGCCGGCGCGGGTCTCGATCCTGATCAGGACCGGCGCGGGGCCTGCCTGCGCGGACTGGAGCGCGGCGGCGTATTTGAAGCTGTGCCCCGGAACGACGCGGTCGTCGGTGTCTCCCGTGGTGACGAGAGTCGCCGGGTACTTCGTTCCCTTCTTCACGTTGTGGTACGGCGAGTAGGCGAGGAGCGCCTTGAACTGCGCGGGATCGTCGGAGGAGCCGTAGTCATCGACCCACGACTTGCCCGAGGTGAAGTTGTGGAAGCGGAGCATGTCCATCACGCCGACGGCGGGAAGGGCAGCGCCGAAGAGGTCGGGGCGCTGGTTCACGACGGCGCCGACGAGCAGCCCGCCGTTCGAGCCTCCCATCACCGCAAGCTTCGACGGCGAGGTGTACCTGGTGCGGACCAGCCATTCACCTGCCGCGATGAAATCGTCGAAGACGTTCTGCTTGTGAAGCTTCGTTCCTGCGTCGTGCCACTCGCGGCCGTACTCGCCTCCGCCGCGGAGGTTCGCCACCGCGAAGACGCCTCCCATTTGCATGAAGACGATGCGCGAGGCCGAGAAGACCGGGGTCTGCGAGATGTTGAAGCCGCCGTAGCCGTAGAGGAGCGTCGGGTTCGTGCCGTCGAGCTTCGTCCCCTTTCGGTACGCGAGGAACATCGGCACGCGCGTTCCGTCCTTCGACTGGAAGAAGACCTGCTTCGTCTCGAACTGCTTCGGATCGAACGCGACCTTCGACTGGAAGATCTCGCGCCGCTCGCCGGTGGCGACGTCGAAGCGATAGACCGTCGGGGGAGTCGTCATGCTCTGGAAGGTGAAGAAGGTCTCGGGGTCGCCCGGCTTTCCTTCGAAGCCGCTCGCGACGCCGATGCCGGGAAGTTCGACGGGGTGGACGGTCGTGCCGTCGCGGCTCACCATCCTCACGGCGCTCTTCGCATCCTCGAGGTACTCGACGACGAACATGTCGCCGACGAGCGACGCATCAGTCATCGTTCCACGCCCCTCGGGGACGATCTCCTTCCATTGCTCGCGCTCGGGGTTCTTCACGTCGATCGCGACGACCCGCCCGCGCGGCGCGCCGTCGTCGGTCTTGAAGTAGAAGACGCTGTCGTCGTTGCCGAGGAAGCTGTACTCGTACTTGAAGTCCTTCACCAGCTCCGTGAAGCCGGCAAAAGGATTGGTCAGGTCGCGGTACCAGACCTGGTAGATCGGATAGGTCGTCACGGAGACCGTCACGACGAGCCAGCGCCCGTCCTCGGTGACCTTCGGCGAGAAGTCCCAGTCGGGTTGGTCGTGAAATGAGAGGACGAGCACGTCGTCCGACTGCGCCGTGCCGAGGCGGTGGTAGTAGAGCGTGTTGTTCTGCGCGAGCTTCTGATACGCCTCGCCCGCGGCGGGCTGCGGATAGCGGCCGTAGAAGAAGCCCATGTTGTCCGCGGTCCACTCGGGGTTGGAGAACTTGATCCAGCGGATCTCGTCGGGGAGGAGCGCGCCGCTGTCGATGTCCATGACGCGCCAGAGCTGCCAGTCGGAGCCCGCCTCGCTCGTGCCGAAGGCGATGTACTTTCCGTCGCGGCTCACCGAGGTGCCGGTGAGGGCGACCGTGCCGTCCTTCGAGAGGGTGTTAGGGTCGATCAGCACGCGCGGCGCATCGGCGAGCGCCTTCTGGACGTAGAGCACGTCCTGGTTCTGGAGCCCGCTGTTCTTCCTGAAGAAGTAGCGGCCCCCTTCTTTCGCGGGAGTCGAGTACTTCTCGAAGTTCCAGAGCGCCTTGAGCTGGCGGCGAATCGCCTCGCGCTGCGGGATCGCCTCGAGGTAGCGGAAAGTGACCTCGTTCTCGGCGGCGACCCAGTCGGCGACGTCCTTCGAGACGCGGACGTCGTCCTCGAGCCAGCGGTACGGGTCGTCGACTTTCGTGCCGTGGTAGTCGTCGACGTGGGCCTGTGTGCGTGTCTCGGGGTAGTGAACCGATGGCTGGTCGCCGGCAAGGAGCGGCATGGTGACCAGGGCGAGTGCGGCGATCGAAGTAGAGAGAATCTTCATGCGAGCCTCCGAGGTGATCTGCGGCCTTCCGGAAAGCGGAGAGCGACTCGTCGCAGGTTATGGTTTCGAGACGTCGGGGCCCATGCCGGGGATCACAGGTCGATGTGCCGCGGCGGGTGATCTGGGGAGCGCTGCGCCGCCGCGAGCGCTTCGCCAGCGTTCTTCATGCCAGCCGACCTGACCGCGGTCGCCTGACTCCTGCGCCTGCTCATCGCCTCTCGCCTCTCGCCTTTCGCCTCCGTTTCAGTTTGAATTGCCCTTACCTATGAATCTCGCACTGCTCGCGCTGCTCTTTCTCGGCGTTCTCGGCACCGGTTACGTGCTCTACGGGCGATGGGTCGAACGGCAGTTCGCGCTCGACGATGCGCGCTCGACGCCTGCAAACGTCGTCAACGACGGGGTCGACTTCGTGCCGACGAAGCCGTTCTATCTCTTCGGCCAGCACTTCTCGGCAATCGCCGCGGCGGGTCCGATCGCCGGGCCGATCATCGCGTGCCAGGCGTTCGGATGGCTTCCGTGCCTTCTGTGGATCCTGCTGGGTGTCATCCTGATCGGAGCAGTGCACGACTTCTCCGCGCTCGCGGCATCGGTGCGGCACGGCGCGCGCTCCGTCGCGGAGATCACGCGCGAGCACCTCGGTACGCGCGCGGGCTTCGCGATGATGGCGTTCATCTGGATCGCGCTGATCTACGTCGTCGTCGCCTTCGCCGACATCACGGCGGCGAGCTTCGTCGGAAAGACCGAGGAGCTCGAAGGGGCAAGCTTCGCGTTCAACCCGGGAGGAGCAGTCGCCGCGGCGAGTGTGATGTACCTCCTGCTCTCACTCGTCATGGGGCTCGTCGAGCGCTTCCTCAAGCCCCCGCTCTGGCTTCAGACGATCATCTTCGTTCCCGCGGCCTTCGGCGTGGTCTGGGTCGGCACGAAGATCTCGACGCTTCTGATCATGGACGCGAAGTCGTGGGGGATTCTCATCCTCGTCTACTGCGCCGTCGCTTCGGTCGTTCCCGTCTGGCTGCTCCTGCAGCCGCGCGGCTACCTCGGCGGATTCATCCTCTACACCGCGCTCGCGCTCGGCGTGGTCGGTGTCTTCTTCGGCGGCTACGACGTGCAGCAGCCGGCGTTCAAGGGCTTCGACATCGGCGGGATGACGGGGACGCTCTTCCCCTTCCTCTTCGTCACGATCGCGTGCGGTGCCTGTTCCGGCTTCCACGGGCTCGTCTGCTCGGGGACGACCTCGAAGCAGGTCGAGCGCGAATCGCACATCCGCCCCGTCGGCTATGGCGCGATGCTCGCGGAAGGCTTCGTCGCGTTCATCGCGCTCGTCACTGTGATGATCATGTCGAGCGAGCAGCTCAAGGGGCTCAAGCCGGGGACGATCTACGGAAACGGGATCGGCGAGTTCCTGACTCTGATCATCGGCGAGGAGCATCGCAACTTCGCGATCACCTTCGGCGCGATGGCATTCTCGACCTTCGTGTTCGACACGCTCGACGTCTCGACGCGGCTGGGACGCTACATCCTGCAGGAGCTCTTCGGCTGGCGGACGAAGCTGGGCGCTGCGGTCGCCACGATCGCCACCGTCGTGATTCCGATCTGGTTCATCGTCTACGCGAAGGAAGGAAGCTGGGTTCGCTTCTGGACTCTCTTCGGCGCGTCGAACCAGCTGCTCGCGGCGCTCACGCTGCTCGCGATCTCGGTCTGGCTCCACAAGGCGCGGAAGCGGATCGCCTTCACGCTGCTGCCGATGGCATTCGTGCTGACGATCACGCTATGGGCGCTCGGGAGGATCGCGTACCAGACGTTCGAGCTCTCGAAGGGCCTCGACGTGCAGCTCGCAAACTCGGTCGCAGCGTCGCTACTGATCGGGCTCGCGCTCTTCCTCGTCGTGAGCGCGCTGCTCAAGCTTCGAGAGCCGCTGCCGGGCTGAGGCCGCGCGCAGAGCTCAGGCGTGATTGTCGAGCGCGGTGTCGACGAGCCACCGCTTCGCGTCGTCGATCGCTTCGAATCCCCGGAGGCTCCGGCCGGAGAGATGGTTGATTACGCGGACCAGCAGCGAAAGATGCCCGAGTCCGACGACGGCGCTGGCTCTGACGTACGGCTTCGTCTCTCGAAGCATGTGGACGAGGCTGCGCATCGCGTCGGGGCTATAGCCGATCCCCGCGGCGAGCGTGATCATCAGCACCGAGTGTGTCGGCTGACTCACGACCCAATCGCTCGTCACCCGGAGGCGCTGGAGAAATTCCTCCGGCGTGCAGCCCCGGTAATCGGCGATCGCGATCTCGACGCCGTCGATCGATTCGAAGGTCAGATGGTTCGTGTTCACGTCGTACGGGGCCCGGACGGATCATACTTCTTCCTGAAGCGGTGGCGCAGCCGCCGAACGGAGAGTATCGCTCGCCTGGTAAGGCGGTGCGGAGGAAGGCGATGGAAATCGATCTGAACCAGTTGTCGACACGCGAGCGGTACGCATGGATGACCGCGGCGATTCTCCCGCGACCCATCGCCTTCGTCTCCTCGCTCTCAGTGGACGGCGTCGTGAATCTCGCGCCGTTCTCTTACTTCAACGGCGTGTCGTCCTCGCCGCCGGTGCTGTCGGTCGCGGTCGGCCCGAAGCGCGGCGGCGTGCAGAAGGACACGATCCGGAACGTCGAGGCGACGGGCGAGCTCGTCGTAAACATCGTGCCGCGCCGCATCGCCGAGGCGATGGTGAAGACCTCGGGGGACTACGGCCCCGAGGTGAGCGAGTTCGACGTCTCGGGCCTTACTCGCGTGCCGTCGCAGCGTGTCCGCCCACCACGCGTCGGTGAATGCCCGATCGCGTTCGAGTGCAGATGCATCCAGGTGGTGAAGGTTGGGCCGCCCGAGCTGACGACCTCGCTCATTCTCGCGGAGGTCGTGCTGCTGCACGCCGTCGACGCCGCGCTCACGGAGGGTCGGGTCGATCCGCGCAAGGTCGACCCGGTCGCGCGCCTCGGCGGGACGCAGTACGCGACGCTGGGCGAGGTTTGGGAGATCGAGCGGCCGGATGGGAATTGAAAATTGAAAATTGAAAATTGAAAAACTGGAAGTTGCGAAGATCGGTGTCGGCAGGATGCGATCGTCACGAGTGCATCGGAGGAACTGTGTCGCGAAGGAGAGGCGGCCTCTCTTTCAATTTTCAATTTTCAATTTTCAATTCGCGGCGGCCGCGCTGCTCGCTCTTCTTACGCTGCTCGCGCCGGCCGCCGACGCAAGCGTGACCCTCGAGGTCCGTGCCGGCGATGGGATGGAGCGTGTCGCGACGGCAATCCGCGCGGGTGATCCGCATCGGTTCGATCCGGTGATGCGGCTCGTCGGCCTCGAGGAGGCGGGCGCGCCGGTGCTCGTGCTCGTCGCTCCGGAAAGCTCGCCCCTCGCGAAGCGGACGCCGTCGTGGATCTCGGGCTACGCGGTGCCGGAGGAGAGCTTCATCGTCGTCTTCCCGCAGCGCGCGGTGCAGTACCCGATCGATGGAATGGAGGAGCTCCTCCGCCACGAGATGGCGCACGTGTTGCTCGCGCGCGCCGCGGGCGGGAAGGAGGTGCCGCGCTGGTTCAATGAGGGGGTCGCAACGGTCGCGGGCGGCACGTGGAGCATCAGCGACCGCTCGATGGTCACGCTGACCCTGGCGCGGACCGGCGAGCTCTCGTTCGCGCGGGTCGAGGAGATGTTCGGCGAAGGCGAGCCGGCGGTCGGGCAGGCGTACGCGCTCTCGGGAGCGTTCGTGAACGACATGGTGCAGCGGGAAGGGCGCGACTCCATCGCCGGAGTTCTCACGCGTGTCCGTGCAGGCGCGCCGTTCGAATATGCATTCGTGCGTGTGACCGGCAAGCCGCTTCACCGCGCGGAGCAGCAGTTCTGGCGGCGCCGGAGCTTGTGGAACCGATGGATTCCTCTCCTCACCAGCTCGCTCGTGCTCTGGGGCGCCATTACGCTGCTCGCGACGTGGGCCACCGCCGCGCGGATGCGCCGCGACCGCGCGCGGCTCGCAGCGATGGCGGCGGAGGATGCGCGCATCGATGCGCTCGCGCTCTCGGTCCTTGACGACGAAGGCCATCCGCCCGACGACGAGATCGTCAACTAGTTCAAAGCCGGGCGCTCATTGCGTCGCAAGCTAGGACGCCCTCGACTTCCTGCTCGCGTCGGGAGGACTGCGGCGGAAGATCTGAACCGCGAGGGACCACCTCGGCTGCACCGCCGGCACCAGCGCGTCGTACGCGGGAGCTGCCACGAAGCAGTACTCAGTACTCAGTACTCAGTACTCAGTACTCAGTACTCAGTACTCAGCACTACGGTTTTCTCGCTTCCCCCGTCATCGGCACGAAGCGGACGCCGATGGTGCGGCGCTCGAGGACGCCTTTGTCGGTCTTCGTGATGATGACCATTTCCTGGTCCCACGAGCCGACGGGGATGACGAGCCGGCCGCCGACTTTCAGCTGGTCGACGAGCGGCTGCGGCACGTGCTCGGGGGCCGCGGTGACGATGATCGCGTCGAACGGCGCCTTCTCGGGCCACCCCCGGTAGCCGTCGCCCGCGCGCACGTGGACGTTCGTGTAGCCGAGCTCCATCAGCAGCAGCTCGGCGCGCCGCGCGAGCTCCGAAAGGATCTCGATCGTGTCGACTTCCTTCACGAGCTCTGCGAGTACCGCGGCCTGGTAGCCGGAGCCGGTGCCGACCTCGAGCACCCGGTCGCCCGGCTGCAGGTCGAGCGCCTGCGTCATGTAGGCGACGATGTAGGGCTGCGAGATCGTCTGCCCCTCGCCGATCGGCAGCGGGCCGTCGCCATACGCGTAACGTCTCTCGCTCTCGGGGACGAAGAGGTGGCGGGGGACTCTCTTCATCGCGGCGAGCACCTTCGGATCGTGGATGTCCCGGGCGGCCAGCTGGGTCTCGACCATGCGGCGCCGTTCTTCGGTCCACGCCGCGTCGTCCTTCGCACGGGCAGGGCTCTCGATCATCCGAGCCTCCTTCGCCCCGTCGCTCCGCACGCCGCATCCCGAGGCGAGTGCCACGGCGAGCAGCGCGGGAGCGAGGGCGATTGCCGCAAGCTTCATTGCGCAATCCTACGGCCAGAAGAGGATCGTGGCGACTCCCGCCGCGATCACCGCGCCCGACGCGGCCGCGACGAGCGCGAGGAGACGACGGCTTCCCATCAGTGCCACCGCCCCGAGCTTGAAGAGCGTGTTCGACAGCACCGCTGTCATCACGATTCTCCATCCCTCGTCGGCGCCGAGCCTCGCCGACGAGACGAGCTGCGAGGTCGACAGGGTGATCGCGTCGACGTCGGTCAGCCCGGCGATGAGTGCGACGGCGAAGAGGCCGCGATCGCCCCACGCCTGCTGAGCCCAGGTCGCGGCGAGGGTCACGACAACGTAGAGCCCGGCGAAGAGAATGGCCGCTTTCATCTCCGACGGATTCTCCTGCGGTGGAAGCTCGGGTGTCGAGCCGCGCTGCCGGAGGAACGCGAAGGCGGCGATGCCGATCGTCACCGCGAGCAGAACGCCGAATGGACCGATCGCCCATGGAAGAAACAGGGGTGCGACAACGCCGATCTCCACCAGGACGCGAACCCACACCACGGTCGATGCAATGAGGATTACCGCCGCGGCGAGGCCGCTCGACTCGGGCAGTGACTTCGACCGGCGGGCGTAGCTGACCGTGGTCGCCGTGCTCGAGACCGCGCCGCCGAGGATGCCGCCGAGCAGCACGCCGGCGCCCGCGCCGAGAAACTTGTAGGCGATGTAGCCGCCGAGCGAGAGGCCGACGATCAGCACGACCATCAGCCAGGTGCGGTGGAGGTTGAGCACGTCGAACGGGCCGAAGTTGCGGTCGGGGAGAACGGGGAGGATCACGAGAGAGATGAGCGCGAAGCGGATGATCTGCTCGATGTCTTTCTCGCCGAGCCGCGCGACGATCTTCGCCGCGCGATCCTTGAGCTGCAGCAGCACCGCGATCGCCGCGCTGAGAATCACGGCTCCCAGTCGTTCTCCCGTTGCAAGCCAGAGCCCGATCAGGCACATCAGCACCATGGCGACCTCGGTCGTCGTGCCGGGGTCGACCTCGCTGCTGCGGAGAGCGAGGACGTTGCCGAGGATCGCGAACGCCGTGATCGTGACGACCGCCGCCACTGCGATCCATGGGCCGAGTGAGGGGACGAGCAGGCCGGCGAGCGCTCCCGTCACGGTGACGAGGCCGAAGGTGCGCAGCCCCGCGATGGGGCTGTGCACGCTCTCACGCTGCAGGCCGACGAGCATCCCGAGCCCGAGTGCGAGCGCGAGCGTCTCGAGCGACCCGAGCAGCTGGGCGTTCATGCATTCATCGTAGAGGAGAATTGAGAATTGAAAATTGAAAATTGAAAGACGGCAGATGATCGGTACGGAGCCGTGGGAGCAAAACGGCCCCTGCTTCTGACGGGAGTGGAGCTGAAGTCGCGTTGGCGGGCGACGACTGAGCGAGATCGAAGTTGCCTTCCAACTTCGACCCCTTTCGGCGCCCGTTTCAATTTTCAATTTTCAATTTTCAATTCTCGACTAGACTCTGCCGCATCTTCCGTAAGGAGCCCTCCGTTTGGCGAAGAAACCGAATTACGACTGTGAGAAGTGTCCCGCGTACTGCTGCAGTTACCCCGCGATCGAGCTCAAGGAGAGCGAGATCGCGCGCATCGCGAAACACTTCGGAATCGACAAGGAGTTCGCGAAGAAGCGATTCACGAAGATCGTCGACGGCGATCGCGTGCTGCGGCACCAGAAGGATGCGATCTACGGCACGGCCTGCCGCTTCCTCGACACCGACACACGGCGCTGCACCATCTACGACGTGCGCCCGCAGACCTGCCGCAACTACCCCGAGGAGCATCACTGCGGTTACTGGGATTTCCTCAGCTGGGAGCGCGAGCGGCAGGACGACCCCGAGTTCATTCCGCTGCAGCAGGAGTAGCGGATTTGATTGAGCATCAACCGCGCGGTGGTGCCAGGCGCCGGGCGCATGTAGCCAAGGCCTCTGGCCTTGGCCTCCCGTGCGAGATGCGCAACCAACACGATTTGCCAAGGCGAGACGCCTTGGCTACAGGGCACACCCGTGCGCCGCAACCGCGAGTGAGCGCAGATCCCGTCGTCGGAGGCCACCTTGATCTACGACATCGTCACGTTCGACTGCTACGGCACGCTGATCGACTGGGAGAAGGGATTCGTGCGCGCGCTGCTGGCCGCCGGCATCGGTGATCCGCTCGATCGGGCGCGCATCGTCGAGCTTTACCACGAGGTCGAGCCGGAGATCGAAAGCGACTACCGGAGCTACCGCGAAGTGCTCTCCGAGGTTGCGCGGCGCGTCGGCGCGGGATTGCGGGTCGACGTTTCCGACGAGCAGGCCGGGTCGCTTCCCGACAGTCTTCCGTCGTGGCCTCCTTTCGTCGATACGAACCGGGCGCTCGAGCGCCTCGCCTCCGCGGGGATCCGGCTCGGGATTCTCTCCAACGTCGACGACGACCTGATCGCGGAGACGCGGAGGCACTTCACCGTCGACTTCGACCTGGTCGTGACCGCGCAGCAGATGAAGTCGTACAAGCCGGGGCACGCGCACTTCCTCGAAGCGCGCAGGCGCCTCGGCGATGGCGCGCGCTGGCTTCACGCGGCGCAGAGCCATTTTCACGACGTCGTTCCGTGCCGCGAGCTCGGCATCCCGGTCGCATGGATCAACAGGAAGAACGATCGCCCCGGTACCGACGTGATCCCCGATCGCGAGCTGAGGAATCTCGACGAGCTCGCGGACTGGCTCACTCGGTGAATGCGGAACTCGGAATGCGGACGGGTGAAGAACCGAGATGAGGAATGTCGAATGACGAATGAAGAAAGGGGCCGCGCACTGCATCGCTGAACGTCGTGCGTTTCTTCATTCTCCATTTCTCATTCTTCATTCGACATTTCGGTTTCTCCGGCCCGTCGCTCCGAACTCCCACTTCCGCTTTCTCGGGTAATACAATTCACGCATTCCGATGTTGATCTGCCCAAACTGCGGGTTCGACGGGCTCGAGGATGGACGGGCGTGCGCGGTGTGCGGTGAGATCACCGCCTCGCACACGACGCCTCTCTCGGAGCTGTCGACCGAGAAGCGGAGTACGCCCGACCTCTCTCCGCGCTCCGCGCGTGCGAGGCTCCCCGATTACACCGAGGGTTTTCTCTACGCAGGGCGTTACGAGATCGAGTCGTTCCTCGGAAGGGGAGGGATGGGGAGTGTCTACCGGGTGCGCGACCGCGAGTCGGGCGAGAGGCTCGCGCTGAAGATCCTGCACGCCGCGGCCGACGACCCGGGCGGCTCGGAGCGCTTCCGCCGGGAGATCGGCGTGCTCGCGAAGATCGCGCACCCCTCGATTCCGAAGATCGCGGGGTCAGGTCTGCTGGATGACGAGATGTACTTCGTCGCCGAGTTCGTGGACGGGCAGAACCTCCGCCGGATCGTGCGTGAGACGGGGCCGTTCGATGCCGACGAGGGGGCGCGGGTCTGTGCCGCGGTCGCCGACGCGCTCGACGAGGCGCACCGGCACGGGATCATCCACCGCGACGTGAAGCCGCACAACGTGATGGTTGCGACCGACGGCTCGGTGCGGCTGCTCGACTTCGGCGTCGCGCGGGGCGTCGGCATCGACATGAAGACGATCACCGCGACCGGGATGGTCGTCGGAACGCCGGAGTACATGTCGCCCGAGCAGTTCGAAGGGCATCGCGTCGACGGCAGGAGCGACGTCTATTCGCTCGGCGTGGTGCTGTTCGAGCTGCTCACGGGAAGGCTCCCGTTCGTGGCCGACTCGCCGATGGCCCTCGCGCTCGCTCACACGCGCGAGCCGGCGCCTCCGCCGCGGTCGATCCGTTCCGACGTGCCTGCCTGGCTCAACCGTGTGGTCCTCAAGTGCCTCGAGAAGAATCCGGCGGATCGCTTTCCGACGGCGGCCGATGTCGCGCTCGAGCTCCGGAAAGACCGGAGTCGCGGGCAGATGCGGCGACTCGCCGGGGGCGACTACGTGATCGACGACGAGATCGGAGGCTGGGCCCTCGTGATCGCCTCCTCACACGAGCGCACCGACTGGACGCCGCCGATGACGCTGCTCTTCGAAGAACGGCCGTACCGGCTGGAGAGGGCGGAGCTCGATGAGGGGCCTCCGAAGCGCTGGCTCTACCGCTTCGGTTTCTGGCCCGACAGCGAGGTGTACCGGCGCGTGGTCGACTACACGCAGTTCGTCGCCGACGAGACGGCGCGGGAGAAGGGGCGCATCTCGTCGAAGCTCAAGAAGTGGCTCGGGTGACGTGAGGATTGTCGATGGCAATTTCGATTCGCGAAGCGACGCGTGACGACCTTTCCGGACTCTACTCGCTCTACTGCGACCTCGCGCTCGGCGCTCCGCGCGTGACTCCGGAGCGGCTCGAGGCGGTGTTCGCCCGTCTCGCGCGCTATCCCGACTATCGGGTCTGGCTCGCGTTCGACGGCGACCGGCTCCTCGGCACCTACGCGCTCTGCATCATCGACACGCTCGGCGACCGCTGCGCGCCGGAGGGTATCGTCGAGGACGTCGTCGTGGCGTCCGACGCGCGGGGGCTCGGGATCGGGCGCGCGATGATGGAGCACGCGATGGAGCGATGCCGCGAGGCGGGCTGCTACAAGCTCGTGCTCTCCAGCAATCTCACGCGCGAGGATGCGCACCGCTTCTACGACGCCCTCGGATTCGAGCGGCACGGGGTGTCGTTCGTCGTCAGGCTGTAGGCGAGAGGCGAGAGGCGATGAGCAGGCCATAGGCCATAGGCCAGAGGCCAAAGCAGGCCGTCGTGCAGGGCTGCATGCTGAAACGTGTGGCGCTTCCGCTGCAATGTTCAACGCCGCTCCGCGGCTGACTGCGACGATCCACCGTTTGCCTGCTCATCGCCTCCCGCCTTTCGCCTCTCGCCTCCCTGCAACATTGCGGAAACTCGCTCGTATTGAAGAAGTGGAGGTGACGCCATGAGTGCCTTTCTTGCGCTGGTCATGACCCTTTTTGCCGTAGCGATCGCGATCGCGGTCGTCGGGGTGACGGTCGGGATCGTCGTGCTGGTGCTCAAGCTCGCGCTCACCGTCGCCATCATCCCGCTGAAGATCGCGTTCGTGCTCGTGAAGGTCGTGATCGCGGCTGTCGTTCTCGCCGTGGTCGCCGCGTTCCTCGCACCGCTCCTCATCGTGCTCGCGTTCGTCGTGGTGCCGCTCGTAATGATCGCCCTCGCCGGCAAGCTGGTGTTCGGGTTCGTGTTTTAGAGGCAGGCGAGAGGCGAGGGGCGAGAGGCGAGAGGCGATAAGCAGGCGGAGAGGCGGGCCAGAGGCCAATGACCAGAGGCCAAAGCAGGCAGAAGAATTGGGCGCCGGCGCGAGCCGGCGCTCGTGTTTTGTCGCGAAGAAGCTGCGGTTTGCGGTCGGAGGGGCGACGCACTGCTCTGCGATTCGAGCGCCAATGATCTCTTGCTCAGGCCTCTGCCCTTTGGCCTCTGGTCTGCTTATCGCCTCTCGCCCATCGCCTCTCGCCTGCTCTAAAACGGCATCTCGTCGTCCTCGAGGCCGAAGTAGTGGCCGATCTCGTGGATGACGGTGTCGCGGATTTCTTCGACGGCGTCGTTACGCGTCTCGGAAATGCGGAGGATGGGGCCGCGGAAGATGGCGATCTGGTCGGGCAGCGCGGCCGGGTCGGACCAGGAGCGCTCGGGGAGCGGGACGCCGCGGTAGATGCCGAGGAGCTCGTCGTCCTCTTCGAATTCATCGGGGTCGTCGAGCAGGTCGAGGTCCTCGTCCGCCGGCTCGTCCTCGACGACGATGGCGATGTTCTGCAGCGCGCGCGCGAACCGTTCCGGAATCGCCGCGACGGCCTCCTCGACGAGCCGCTCGAACTGCTCCTTCGACATGCGCCAGGATTCGTGCATGACGGAATGATAAGGCAGGCGAAAGGCGAGAGGCGAGAGGCGATCAGTAGATTATCGAATGCAGAACGGAACGCAGACGGAACCGGGCCGTTCGGCCAGGATGAGCTCTCCGCCATGCCTGCTCATCGCCTCTCGCCTGTCGCCTCTCGCCTGCCATGACCTTTGACCTCCAACCTGCCTTTTCACCTCCGCGAAACCTCCGATCTGCTACGATTTGCGGATCGGCGTCTCGGGCAGGACGTTCATGTGCCCGGGCGCCGTTTTTTACGCTCGAGGAGAGCCTCCGATGGAAACGACGACGCACAAGAAAGACTGGGTCAACATCATCTTCCTGATGCTGACGCCGCTCATCGCGGTCTTCGGCACGATCGCCTGGACGGTCACGCACGGCTTCGAGTGGTGGATGCTCGCCCTGGGCCTCGTCATGTACTTCCTCGTCGGCCTCTCGATCACGGCCGGCTATCACCGCCTCTTCTCGCATCGCGCGTATGACGCGTCGCGCGCGACGGAGGTCTTCTTCGCGATCTTCGGCGCGCTCGCTGCGCAGAATTCGATTCTCCAGTGGTCGTCGTCGCACCGCGTCCATCACCGCTACGTCGACCGCGACTGGGATCCGTACAACATCAAGCGCGGCTTCTGGTGGGCGCACATCTTCTGGATCTTCTACAGGAACCCCGACGCGAAGAAGTACGACAACGCGAAGGATCTGCTGAAGAACCCGGTCGTGATGTGGCAGCACCGGTGGCACAACGTTCTGATGATCGTTGTCGGTTTCGGGCTCCCGGCGCTCATCGGGGCGTATTTCGGCGACTGGGTGGCGGGCCTGCTCTGGGGCGGCTTCCTCCGCGTCGCCCTGGTTCATCACTCGACGTTCTTCGTGAATTCGCTCGCGCACGCGCTCGGCACGCCGACCTTCGACGTTGACTCTTCGGCGCGCGACAATCCGTTCGTCGCCTTCCTGACCTTCGGCGAGGGGTACCACAGCTTCCACCACCGCTTCCCGAGCGACTTCCGCAACGGGATCCGCTGGTACCAGTGGGATCCGTCGAAGTGGCTGATTCGCGGGCTGCAGGCGGCGGGGCAGGCGTGGGAGCTGCGACGGGTGCCGGCCCCGACGATCGAGCAGGCTCGAATGGAGGCCGTGGTGGCTGTCCTCGAGCCGCGGCTGGCGGTTGCGCCGCGCGATCGCGCCGAGGAGATCCGGCAGGGGATCGCCGCGGCCCGCGAGCAGTTCAGCCGCGCGGTCGAGCTCTGGCGACGGCAGGCGGAAGAACGCGCCGAGGGGCTGTCGAAGTCGTGGAGACAGACGCGTCGCGAAGCGAAGCGCGCGCTCTCTGCGGCGAAGCGCGACTGGAAGCGGGCGATGGCGATGCTGTCCGCCGTTCCGGCGCACGCCCGATGACATCCGGGGAGCCCCGCTACCGGAGTGCGACGGCTTGCGATATCGTTGGCGCTTCCGGCACGCCCGGGGTGAGTTCGATCCGAATCCGAATCGTGACGCGATGAAGCAGACACCAAGCAATCCGAGCCTCCGCCCTGGGCGCGGGCCGGTCGCGCCGGGAGTGACCGCCTGAGCCAGCAAACCGATCCCCGCAAACGAGGCGCCGGCTACTTTGCATCGCTCGCCATCGGCGCCCTCGGTGTCGTCTACGGCGACATCGGCACGAGCCCTCTCTACTCGGTTCGTGAGTGCTTCCACGGCCCGCACGCCGTCGCGACGACGCCGGAGAACGTGCTGGGAGTGCTGTCGCTCATCTTCTGGGCGCTCGTGATCATCATTTCGATCAAATACATCGCGTTCGTCATGCGCGCGGACAACAAAGGCGAGGGGGGCATCCTCTCGCTCTCCGCGCTCGTCCGGCCGCCGCACGAGAAGAGCCGCCGCTATTGGATCCTCATGGTGATCGGTCTATTCGGCGCGGCACTCTTCTACGGTGATGGCATGATTACGCCGGCGATCTCGGTCCTCTCCGCGGTCGAGGGTCTCTCGGTGGCGACGCCGCTCTTCACCCCCTACGTCGTTCCGATCACGATCATCATCCTGCTCGGAATCTTCCTGATGCAGAAGCACGGGACCGCGGGAGTCGGCGCGGTCTTCGGGCCGGTGACGCTGATCTGGTTTGCGTCGATCGCGATCCTCGGCGTGATCCAGATCGTTCAGTACCCGTCGATTTTCGCGGCGATCAACCCGATGCGCGCGGTCGACTTCTTCATCGAGACGCGCGTGCGCGGCTTTCTCGTTCTCGGGTCGGTCTTCCTCGTGGTGACCGGAGGCGAGGCGCTCTACGCCGACATGGGGCACTTCGGCGCGAAGCCGATCCGCGTGACCTGGTTCGCGATCGTCATGCCCGCGCTCCTGCTCAACTACTTCGGGCAGGGTGCGCTGCTGCTCCGCACTCCGGAAGCGAACGTCAACCCCTTCTTCCTCATGGCGCCGTCGTGGGCGCTCTATCCGTTGGTCGCGCTTGCGACCGCGGCGACCTGCATCGCGTCGCAGGCGGTCATCTCCGGCGCCTTCTCTCTGACGCGGCAGGCCGTGCTCCTCGGCTACAGCCCCCGCATGGAGATCGACCACACCTCGGAGCGGGAGATCGGACAGATCTACATCCCGCTCGTGAACTGGATCCTGATGATCTCGTGCATCGCGCTTGTGCTCGGGTTCCGCACGTCGAGCAACCTCGCGGCCGCGTACGGCATCTCGGTGACCGGCACGATGGTTGTCACCGCGATTCTCCTCTGGGTCGTCATGGTCCAGCGCTGGCACTGGCGCATCTCCGTCGCCACGCTCATCGTCCTGCCGTTCTTCCTGATCGATATCGCGTTTTTCTCCGCGAACGCGGTGAAGATCGCGCACGGCGGCTGGTTCCCCCTCGTGGTCGGCGGCTGCATCTACCTGCTGATGGTCACGTGGAAGCGGGGACGGCAGATCCTCGACGAGCGGCTCCGCTCCGGCTCACTGCCGATGGACCTGTTCCTCTCCTCCGTGATGTCGAATCCTCCGCACCGCGTTCCCGGGACGGCGATCTTCATGCATCGCAACGCCGAGGCGGTGCCGGCGGCTCTGCTCCACAGCCTGAAGCACTACAAGGTGCTGCACGAGTCGGTCGTGCTGCTTTCGGTGCATATCGAGGACGAGCCGTTCTTCGACCCGACGAAGCGGACCGAGGTGAAGGACCTCGGTTCTGGCGTCTGGAAGATGGAGATCAACTACGGGTTCATGGACGACACCGACATCCCGAAGGCGCTCGCCGAGGTGAACGCGCCGGGGCTCGACCTCGACCCCGCGAAAACGTCGTACTTCCTCGGCCGCGAGACGCTCGTGGCGACGCACCGGCACGCAATGGCGGCATGGCGCGAAAAGCTCTTCATCTGGATGGCGCGCAACGCCAGCGGCGCCGGCCTCTTCTTCCGCCTGCCGCCTAACCGGATCATCGAGTTGGGGGCGCAAATCGAGGTCTAGAGGCTGAATTCGGAATTCGGATTTCGGAATGCGGAATGCAAAACCGAAATGTCGAATGTCGAATGAAGAATGAGGAACGAAGAAGGGAGCGGGCTGATTTGAGCCCGAGCCCGAGTTTCTCTTTCTTCATTCATCATTCCTCATTCGACATTCTTCATTTCGGTTTCCACTTGCTCTTCGAAGGTATTCCGTTTCCGCGCCGCTCCCGCCTTTCATTCTGCATTCCGCAATCCGCATTCCGCATTTAGAATCAACGGATGCTCCCCCCTTCCTCCCCGGCGATCCTCTGTCGTGGTCTGCGCAAGCGTTACGCCGACGTCGTCGCGGTCGATGGCCTTGATCTCGAGGTGCGGCGCGGCGAGTGCTTCGGCCTGCTCGGGCCGAACGGCGCGGGGAAGACGACGACCATCGAGATCCTCGAGGGGCTGACCGAGTCCGATGCGGGAGAGGTCTCGATCCTCGGCGAGAGCTGGAGCGGCGACACGCAGGCGCTTAAAGAGCGGATCGGGATCTCGCTGCAGGAGACGCGCTTCAACGACAAGCTGACAGTGGGGGAGACGATCCGCCTCTTCCGCTCCTTCTACAAGACGGGCCGCGAGCACGACGAGGTTCTCCGCCGGCTCTCGCTCGACGAGAAGGTGAACGCACGCGTCGGGAAGCTCTCGGGCGGTCAGCGTCAGCGCCTCGCGGTCGCCTGCGCGCTCGTCGGCTCGCCCGACGTCCTCTTCCTCGACGAGCCGACGACGGGGCTCGACCCGCAGAGCAGGCTTCAGCTCTGGGAGGTCGTGACGCGGTTTCGCGCGGAAGGGGGGACGATTCTCCTCACGACGCACTACATGGACGAGGCGGAGCGGCTCTGCGACCGGGTCGCGGTGATCGACAAGGGGAAGATGATCGCGCTCGGGACGCCTACGGAGCTGATCGGAGAGCTCGAGGCGCCGAACGTCGTCGAGCTCGCGGCCGAGCCGATGCCGGAGGCGGCGCGCCTGCTCGCGCTGCCCGGCGTGCACGGTTGCCATGCGCGGGGGCCCAACCTCGCGCTGCACGTCGACTCGCTGCCGCGCGCGGTCCCGGCGCTGCTCGCCGAGATCGAAGGGAGCGGCGCGAAGCTCGTACATCTTTCGACGCACCACGCGACGCTCGAGGACGTCTTCGTGTCGCTGACCGGAAGGGAGCTCCGCGACGCTTAGGCGCGGCGGAGACGGACGACGATGGCGACGCGATCTCCCCTCTACGAGCTCACCGTCACACGGGTGAAGGAGTTCCTTCGGCAGGGTGAGGCGGTCTTCTGGGTGTTCGGCTTCCCGATTCTCCTGGCGCTCGCGTTAGGCTTCGCGTTCCGCGACAAGGCGCCGGACAGGATTGCCATCGGCGTCGCGAGGGGAACGAATTCGGCGGCGGTGATGAAGGCGCTCGAAGCCTCGCCCGCGCTTCGCGTGCGGCTCTACGAGCCGGAGCAGGGGCGCGAGGCGCTGCGCGTCGGCAGGATCTCGCTCCTCGTCGAGGCCGACGGTGCGACCGTCTTCCGCTTCGACGCGACGCGGCCCGATTCGCGCGTGGCGCGGATGGAGGCGGACGACGCTCTGCAGCGCGCCGCGGGGCGCGTCGATCCGGTGAGGATCGGCGAGCAGAAGGTGACCGAGCGCGGATCGCGCTACATCGACTTCCTGATCCCGGGCCTGTTAGGCCTAAATCTGATGGGTACGGGGATGTGGGGCGTCGGCTTCTCGATCGTGACCGCGCGCTCGCAGAAGCTGCTGAAGCGGCTCGTGGCGACGCCGATGCGGAGGCGCGACTACCTGCTCGCGCAGATGTTCTCGCGCATCGCGTTCCTCGCCGCCGAGGTGGTGCTGCTGCTCGGCTTCGCGTGGCTCGTCTTCGACGTCGGCGTGCGCGGGTCGCTGCTGCTCCTCTCGCTCATCTGCTTCGTCGGCGCGATGGCGTTCGCCGGACTCGGCGTGCTCGTCGCCGCGAGGGCGGAGACGATCGAGGCGGTCAGCGGGCTGATGAACTTCGTGATGCTGCCGATGTGGCTCCTCTCGGGAGTCTTCTTCTCCGCGGACCGCTTTCCCGACGTCGCGCAGCCGTTCATCCGGCTGCTTCCCCTCACCGCGCTCAACGACGCGCTCCGCGAGGTGATGATCGAAGGCGCCGGCGTCGTCGCGGTGGCCCCCGAGCTGGTGAACCTCTCGGTCTGGACAGTGCTGAGTTTCGTGGTGGCGCTGAAGATCTTTCGCTGGAAGTGATTCGCAATGCGGATTGCGGAACGCGGAACGCGGAGTGAAGGGCAGAGGTGCGTCGTCGCGTAGCGACGGCCGATCTTTGCCCCCGGTGGCGAGTCCCGCAGCGCGGGACGAAGCCACCGGGGGAGCGCGGCAGGCGAATTTCTCGCGCCGCGTAGCGGCGCCGGATATGCCGCCGCTACGCGGCGGGATACCTGACCTCGACATCGTCCCCCGGTTCCCTCGTCCCGCTCCGCGGGACTCCGTCACCGGGGGCTAAGGTCGGTCGTCGCTACGCGACGATGAGCGTTTGCCGATTCCGCAATCCGCATTCCGAATTCCGCATTCGGTATGATCCGACCACGCCCGAGCTCCCTGATGTGACGATCTACGTCGAGGCGCTCGGCGCGCGCATCGTCGGGCGCCGGCTCGAAGCGATCAGGCTTGCCAGCCCGTTCCTGCTCCGCACCGTCACGCCGTCGCCCGCGGAACTCGCCGGACGCGTGGTCGAGTCGGTCGCGCGGATGGGGAAGCGAATCGTCATCGGTCTCGAGAAGGATGGCTGGATGGCGATCCATCTCATGATCGCGGGACGTTTCCGCTGGCTCGCGCCCCGAGCGAAGGTTCCCGGAAAGCTCGGCCTCGCGGCGTTCGATTTCGAGACGGGGACGCTGATCCTCACCGAGGCGGGCTCGAGGCGTCGCGCGTCGCTGCATCTGCTGCAGGGGCGCGAAGGCCTCGCAGCGCTCGATCGCGGCGGCATCGAGCCGCTCGAGGCGAGCCTCGACGCGTTCCGCGAGGCGCTCGTCCGAGAGAACCACACGGTCAAGCGCGCGCTCACCGACCCGCGACTTTTCAGCGGCATCGGCAACTCCTACTCCGACGAGATCCTTCATCGCGCGCGGATGTCGCCGATGAAGCTGACGCAGTCGATGAACGACGAAGAGATCGCGCGACTGCATCGCGCCGTCGTCGAGACCTTGACGATCTGGACGGACTGTCTGCGCGCGGAGACAGGAGAAAAGTTTCCCGAGAAAGTGACGGCGTTCCGCGACGGGATGGCGGTGCATGGGCGTTTCGGGAAGCCGTGCCCCGACTGCGCGACCCCGGTGCAGCGGATCGTCTACGCCGACAACGAGACGAACTACTGCGCGCGCTGCCAGACCGGCGGCAAGCTGCTCGCCGACCGCGCCCTCTCGCGCCTCCTCCACGACGACTGGCCGAAGTCGATCGACGATGTGGAGTGAAAGGCAGGCGAGAGGCGAGAGGCGAAAGGCGAGAGGCGAAAGGCGATGAGCAGGCCAGAGGCCAGAGCAGGCAGAGAGCGGTGCCGCCGCGGGAGCCAACATGTGTGGCGCAGACACTCCTGTCTGCGCGTCGCCGAAGGCGACCGATTGTCGGGCAATCACCGATTCTCAAGAAGTGCGCCCCGCGCAGCCCCATGAACGAACGATTGCGTCGCTTTGCGACGCGCGCAGACAGGAGTGTCTGCGCCACACTCAAGCCTGCTTTGGCCTATGGCCTTTGGCCTCTGGCCCGCGTATCGCCTCTCGCCTGCTCGCATGCCACCCTGCAACGGATCCGTCACGTCCCCCGCCCTGCGCTTTGCGGATGCGCCGTTTCTGTAGTAATAAGGCCGCAGGTATGAAGCTCATCGCTCCGACCTCGGCCTTCGGCATCTTCGCCCGCCTCCTTTCGGCGGCGGTGATGATCGCCTTCGTCGCGGTCGGCGCTCCGCTGCACTCGCACGACGGCGCGCTCGACGGAGACCAGACTGCGCCGCAGAAATCGTCGTGCGCCGCCTGCGTGTTCGGCGCAAGCCCAGGGCTCGTGCTCGAGCAGACCGACATCGCTCCCGTTCTCCAGGCGATCGCGGAGGTCTCGGTTCCCGAGATCGCGGTCGTCGTCCTTCCCCAGCCCGTCCGTTGCGGACGCGCGCCTCCCGCGGCCTGACGCTCCCGCCCCACCAGGATCGTCAAACCCATTCAACCGGAGGTGTTTCGTGCCCAGCGCATTTTTCCCGAGGCGGCTCATGCCGCTGTTCGTTCTCGTGTTCATCTTTCCTCTCGTCGCGACGGCGCAGGCCGTCGACGAGGATCTGACGCGCAAGCTCGACGAGCTGACGCGCCGTCTCGAAGCGCTCGACCGCGAGTCGGGGGCGATCCGCGCGGAGATCGACGCGCTCAAGGCAAAGGCAGGTGTTCCCGCCGCGCCCGCCGAAGCGCCCGCGGACGACCTGACGCAGATCGAAGCGGTTCCCGCCGCGCCGCAGAGCGCCGCGGCCGAAGCTCCGCCGCAGGGCTCGCTCGCGGGCGTCGACGTCGTCCCGAATGCTCCCGCCGCAGGCGCTTCGAAACTCTTCAACCCCGACATCTCGGTGATCGGTAACGTCGTCTCGCACACCGGCGGCGACAATCCCGAAGGGCGCGACTCGATCGCGCTGCAGGAGGCGGAGCTCGGTCTCGAAGCGGCGGTCGACCCGTACGCGAAGGCGAAGTTCTTCATCGGCTACAGCGAAGAGGAAGTCGCGGTCGAGGAGGGCTACATCCAGTTCGTATCGCTCCCGTGGGACCTTTCTGCGAAGGTCGGCAAGATGAAGGCGTCGTTCGGCAAGTTCAACACCACGCACTTTCACAGCTGGTCAGCGATCGACGAGCCGCTCGTCAGCTCGACCTTCTTCGGCGGGGAAGGCATCACCGACAGCGGAGTCTCGGTGTCGAAGCTGATTCCCGCCGGCCCCCTTTTCGTCGAGGCGACCGCGGAGGCGTTCCGCGGAAGCGTCGACGGCGTGTTCGATCCGAACGGAACGAGCGACCTCCTCTACAACGCGCATCTCCGCGCTTACAAGGACATCTCCGAGAACAGTAACCTCGATTTCGGTGCGAGCTATGCGACGGGGACGCTGCCCGAGACGGGCGGCACGAACAGTTTCACCGGCGTCGACGTGACCTACCGGTGGAAGCCGCTCTCCCGCTCGATCTACAACTCGCTGCTCGCGCGCGGCGAGGTGATCGTCAACGATCGAGAAGGACAGAACGATTCGGCGCTCGGTTACTACGCGGGCGCCGACTACCAGTTCGCGCGGCGCTGGATCGCCGGGCTCCGCGTCGACGGCGTCGAGCGCCCCGACGACCCGTCGATCAGCGACCGCGGCCAGTCGCTCATGCTCACCTTCCGCCCGTCGGAGTTCAGTCTGATCCGCGGGCAGTACCGCAGGACCGACTACGGCGACGGGCCGGTGGCGGACGAGCTCCTGCTGCAGGTTCAATTCGGCATCGGCGCGCACGGCGCGCATCCGTTCTAGGAGGACGCGATGAGAAGGACACTATTGCTCGCACTCATGCTCGTGGCCGGCGCGTTCGCCGCTGGGGCCGAGCCGCTCAAGGTGGTCACGACGACCTCCGATCTCGCATCGATCGCGAAGGAAGTGGGAGGCGACCGCATCACCGTCGAGTCGATCGCGCGCGGCTACCAGGACCCGCACTTCGTCGAGGCGAAGCCGAGCTTCCTCCTGCTGATCAAGAACGCCGAGCTGCTTGCCGTCGTCGGCCTCGAGCTGGAGATCGGCTGGCTGCCGCCGCTCATCGAACAGAGCCGCAATGCGAAAGTCCATCCTGGGTCGGACGGCTATCTCGATCTCTCGACGGGTGTCGAGATCGTCGACAAGCCGACCTCGGCCGTCGATCGCTCGATGGGCGACATCCACGCGATGGGCAACCCGCACTACTGGGTGGAACCGGGGAACGCCATCCGAATCGCGATCCAGTTCCGCGACCGCCTCGCGAAGCTGCGGCCCGCGGACGAAGGCTATTTCACGGCGCGCCTGAACGACTTCAAGGTCCGCGCGAACGACGCGAACAAGCGCTGGACCGCGGCGCTCGCGCCTTACAAGAGAGCGAAGATCGTCACGTACCACCGCTCGTGGCAGAACTTCGTCAAGCGCTATCAGCTCGAGGTCATCGACTACGTCGAGCCGAAGCCGGGCGTGCCGCCGTCGCCGTCGCACCTGTTCGATCTCGTCCAGGAGATGAAGAGCAAGGGCGTCAAGGTCCTCCTCGTCGAGCCCTACTTCGACCTGAAGACGCCTAACTCGGTCGCCGAGAAGACGGGGGCGAAGGTCATCGTGATGTACCCGTCGGTCGGCGGCGCCCCGGGGCTCGACGACTACTTCACCCTCTTTGATCGCAACATCAAGGCGCTTGCGGAAGGACTGAAATGAGCATCGAGCTGATCGGATTCCTCGCGATTCCCTTCGTGGCGGGGCTGGTGCTGACCGGCATCCACGCGTACCTCGGTCTTCACGTGGTCGAGCGCGGTGTCATCTTCGTCGATCTGTCGCTCGCGCAGATCGCCGCGCTCGGCGCGACCACCGCGTATCTCGCGGGCAACGATCTCCACTCGCCTGTGACCTGGTTCTGGTCGCTTGGCTTCACGGTGTTCGGGGCCGCGGTCTTCGCGCTCACCCGCGTCCATGGAACGACGCGGATTCCGCAGGAAGCGATCATCGGCATCGTCTACGCGGTCGCAGCCGCCTCGGCGATTCTCGTGATGAGCAAGGCGCCGGAAGGCACCGAGCACCTCAAGGACATGCTCGTCGGGAACATTCTCAGCGTCTCGTGGCACGAGGTGATCAAGACCGCCGTGCTCTACGCGCTCGTCGGCGCGTTCCACTACGTGTTTCGCGACAAGTTCATGATGATCTCGCTCGAGCCGGAGACGGCGGCGGCGTCGGGGATCAACGTCAAGTTCTGGGACTTCCTCTTCTACACGTCGTTCGGCGTCGTCGTGACCTCGTCGGTCGAGATCGCGGGGGTGCTGCTCGTATTCTCGTACCTGATCGTCCCGTCGGTCGCAGCGATGCTCTTCGCGCGGCGCGTCGGGACGAGGCTCGCGTTCGGATGGACGATGGGTGCGATCGTCAGCGCGATCGGCGTGCTCCTGTCGTTCCGCTTCGATCTTCCGACCGGAGCGGCGATCGTTTGCACGTTCGGCGCGGCGCTGCTGCTGCTCGGAATCGTGAAGCTGTTTCGCGGTGGACTGCGCCCGGCGTGAGAAGGGGCGTCCCGGCGCACTCGTGTGTCCGGGACGCCTGCTCAGCGGCTGCGCGCTTCGATCGCGGCGCGTAGCGCGCGCGCTTCGGCGAGCAGAAGCGCCGCCGCGCCGTCGAGGCCGGCATCGTGCCGCGCCTGCGGCGCGACGCTCGCGACGTCGTCAGGATCGCCGAGCCCTGCGTCGCGCTGCCTCCTGACGCCGTCGAGAAGCAGGTTGCGGATCGCGTCGGCGTCGTCGACGCCGCGGAAGTAACCGACGTGCACCGGGTCGCCGACTCCCTGCTTGTGGTGCTGCTCGTCGCCGGAGCCGCCTCCCGCGTTGCGCACTTCGACATCGGCGATCCCGAGCAGGCGCTGGAGCGGTCCCTGCCGGACGACGATGTTCTGGATGTTCGCGAAGGTCATCGTCTTCTCGCGCACCGAGGTGATTCCCTCGCGGATGCGAAGGCTGCGGTCGGTGACGATGTACCAGCGCATCTCGAAATCGAGCACGATGAGCAGGAGCGAGAAGGGGAGCTGCGCGACGAAACCGATCGCGCCGAGGGTCTCGATGACGAACATGACCTTCTCGGGGACTCCCGGAATCCGGACGTTCGCGGCGAACCAGAACGCGAAGACGAGGCCTGCGGCGGCCGCGAGCTGCGCGACGAGCCAGGTGACGAGCTTGTAGCGGAAGTAGTTCCGGCCTGCGCGGAAGACGCGGGTCCCTTCTCCCGGCGGTGTGGCGGGCTCGGGCGGGACGCGCATCACGCGGAGGAGGAGGCCGCGCCAGCCGCTCATCGGATCGCTCCCCGTTCGATCGCGTCCCGAATGGCGCGGAGCTCGCCCGCCGCTTCGCGAATCGCGCGCGCCGCTTCGCTTCCTCCTTCGGATGGCGCCGCGGCGTGGACGGCCTCACCGCGCGGGGCGTGGACGCCGCGCATCCTCGCGTAAAGCGCGTCGCGAATCGCCTCGAAGTCGTGCAGCCCCTCGATCACCATCTCAGCGCCCGACGAGCCGCTCGCCGTCTGGATCTGGATCCGTGCGAGGCCGAGCCAGCGTTCGACGAGGTTGCTCGTGAGGTGAATGTCCTGGATTCGCGCGTAGGTGAGGCTGATCTCGCGACGGAAGAGGATACCCCAGCGCACCGTCACCCCTTCGCGATCGAAGACGTAACGAAGTGTGTGGTAGCGGAAGTAGAGCGGGATGAGCGGGATGAAGAAGAGGGGGCCGAGAAGGAGCGACCCGAGGGCGTAGTAGACGAGCAGATTCTGGTCGGGCTGGCGGATGAGCGGTGTGGTGCCGTCGAGTTGCATCGTGCTGTTCCTTTAGTCGCCCGCCCGGCGGGAGCGATCGTGGGTCGACCTCCCGTACCTGGTCTTCGCCTCGCGCTCGGGACGACGACATCGGAGACCCATTTGGCCGGTTGGACGCGGTGACGATTCTAACGTAGGGGCACGGCGTGCCGCGCTCCGCCTTACGGTTCCGCGTTTCGCGTTCCGCGTTCCGCGTTCCGCGCGCGCCGCGCGCGCTCGAACTGGTCGTCGAAACGCCGTGGCAGCGGCATCACGATCTGCTTCTCGCGAAATGCCCGAGCCTGGCGCATGACGTTGAACCCGGCGGCGCTCACGATGCGTGCCGCACGCGCGAAGAGCAGACTCGCCGGGAACTCGCGAACGACGATCGCTCCCTCCGGCAGCGACTCCGGAGGCTCGAGCGTCGCCACGACGATCGCTGCGGTCGACTTCTCCGCCGTGCGGAGATCCTCGGCGTAGCTCGCGAGCTCTTCGACCTCCGACGACGGTCCGCTGTGAACCACGAGCCAGAATCCTTCCGGGAGCCCGTCGGGAGGCGCGCCGTCCGACGGGGGGTCGATCAGCTCCACGTTGCGAATCTCTCGTGACGCCCGCTCGAGCCACGCCTCGTGCCCGCCGTGAAGCGGCTCGAGCCTCCAGGTGACGTCGAAGAGCGGCGCATCGGTCGCGTGGCGCGCGTACTCGTCCCAGCGGAGGAGGCGCGCGAGGTGCCACAGCGCGCCTGCGTGCGGCAGCGTCGCGCCGCCGAGCTCGCCGACGATCCCGCAGGGGAACGCGTCGACGCAGAAGATGTCGGGGCGCCGTTTCTCCAGCAGGGCGACGATCCAGGTGCGGCACGCCGACGGGTCGCGCTCGAGCTCGCGCGGAATTCTGATCGTCTCGATCCCGCCGACGACGCGCGGATCGGAGGCGTGGTGCGACGCGGTGAGGATCGCCGCGTCGCCCTCCATCCCGAGCGTGTGAAGAAACGCGCGCGCGCGGACGAGATGTCCCAGTCCGCCGCCGAGCGCGTAGACGAGGATCATGCGCTCAGATCCCGCGTGCGAGCAGCTCCGCCATGACGATGAGCCGGTACTCCTCGGGGACGCCGCTCATGAGCGAGACGCCGAACGCGGGCGACATCCGTCCCGACTCGCTCGTCTGCACCTCGGCGCCGGAGGCGTCCTTGACCTTCGCCTTGCCGGAGTCGCGGTAGTACTTCACCTCGCCGATCTCCTTCTCGGCCGGGTCGAGCACCTTCGCCTTGTCGTCGTACTTCGTCTTCAGCACCCAGGGGTTCTGGTTCTCCTCGTTGTCGCTCACCTTGATCTTGTCGGTGTCGACCTTGACCTTCCAGAGGAGCTTGCTGTCGGGCGTGCGGACCTTGAAGCCGTTGTTGTCGCCCGATTTCACCTCGACGAAGGCGGCGCCGCTCGAGGCGTTGCGGTAGCGGCGCTTCTGGCCGTCGAGCTCGCCGACGTAGCGCGCTCCGCCGGTGATCGAGACCTCGACGTGGCTGCCGTCGGTGACGACGGTGATCGTCTTCGCGCCGTCGGCGGAGACGAGTGCGATCGTGCCTCCCGCTGCTGCGGGCGCGGCTGCCTGCGTCGTCGAGGCGGGCGCGGCGGCGGGGGCCGTCGAGGGCTTCGACTCGAACCCGACGTTAGGCGCCGGGGCCTCTTCGCCGCGCTTGCAGGCGACGAGGGCGAGGAGAATGGCGGTGCGGAGAATGGTCTTCATCGTTCTTGCTCCTGAAGTGAGGGTCGCAGTGCCGGCTCCGATGGGAGCGCGGTGTCACGGAGTGCTTCGCGGTAGCGTTCGGCTTCGCTCGCGGCGTCGAACTCGCGGGCGATCTTTTCGGCGAGGCGGATCCCGAGCGCGCGCAGGTCGTCGTCGGGAATCGCGGCCGCGGCCTCGATCGCGTGCCGGCAGTCGTGCGGGTCGCCGGCGCGGAAGAGGAGCGCGCTGTCGCCGTCGTCGAGGAGGTCGGGCATCGCGCCCGCGGTCGACGCGAGCGGCGGGATACCCAGTGCGCCGGCCTCGAGGAGGACGTTAGGCAGGCCGTCGTAGTGCGACGGGATCACGACCAGGTCGCAGGCGGCGTAGTACGGCAGGAGCTCCCAGCGGTCGACGAACGGCACGTGCGTCCACGACGCCGCGCTCTCGATCGAGAGGAGGCGCGCGAGCATCTCCGGCTCCGCCTCGCCGACGACGAGAAGGTGGAATCGGCCGTCGCGTCCCGCGCGGCGAAGCGCGTCGAGGAAGAACGAGCCCCCCTTCTTCGACTTGAGCTGGCCGAAGAGACCGAGGACGCGGCGTCCCGGCTCGACGTGCTCGGCGCGCCAGGCACGGGCGCGCTCGAGGTCGTGCGGCTCGAGCTTCCACTCCGCGGTGTCGATGCCGTTGGGAATCCAGCGGACCGGGACGTGCGGAAAAAGCGCCGAGATCCGGCGAACGTGGTCGCGACTCACGGCCGCGACGAGCGCGGAGCGCGAAAGCGCGTCGCGCAGAATCCATCCGCGACGCGGCGAGAAGAGCGCGGCGTCGAAGTCGTTTCCGCGCACGAGCGTGAGGAGCGGCGCACCCGACCAGGTGGCGAGCGACGGCGCGGCGAGCATCGGGACGTGGCCGCCGAACGCGACGACGTGCGACGGGCGCTCGTCGCGGATCTCGTTCCAAAGAAGGTTGATCCAGTGCCCGGGGTCGTCGTCCGCGGGACAGCGAATGAGCGCGCCGCGCTCGTGCGTCTCGCGCTCGATCGCGCCATGGCGGCGGGAGAAGTGGACGATGTCGACGTCGCCCCCGAGGCGGAGGCCTCGGACGATCCGGTCGCACGACTGCGCCATCCCCCCGCGGTCGGGAGGGTAGTTCTCGGTCAGCAGCAGCGGACGCGACATCGCGTCAGCTGTCTCCGAAGCCGCCGTCGCTGTCGTCGACTCCGGTGTCGTCGTAGTCGTCGTCGAACGAGCGGGTGTCGTAGGTGTCGTAGTAACGCGAGGAGTGGCTGCCGTAGTAGATCGGCGCGTAGCCGCTCCGGTAGAAGCCGTGGCGGTAGCCGAAAGCCCAGTCGTCGTCGAGCGCGGCGCCTTCGGTGACCGATTGCTGCGCCGGCGGCACGCTGCCGTCATCGGCAACCGGCTGCGCCTCCTGGCCGTGTCCCTGCGCCCAGCAGTCGAGGCACTGCGTGAAGCCGCTCGCCGGAGAGAGGTGGCGCGAGCAGACGCCGCGGCCGCACGTCCCGCACGAGTTCGCGACCGCCTGGTCGCAGTCGCGCAGCGCGAAGAATCCACCTTTGCATTCGCAGCCCATCATGCAGCACCTCCCGCCGCGACCGCCGGTCTCGCCCGGCGGAACGCCTCGGCGACGAGCTCGACGAGGGCGCGGACGTCCCACGGCTCGTTCGCCTTGATCTTCACCTTGCGCGACAGCCTAACCGTCGTCCGCTTGTCACCATTCTTGATCTTCACCTTCGCGTCGATCGCAGCTTGTCCACCGGCGACCGAGTACTCCTTGTGCGGAAGCGTGACGTCGACCGCGAGGTTGCAGATCTTCCGGTACTTCGTTTTCGTCTTGTACTTGCCGCGTGCGTTCCGTTTCGTCCGCTTGCTCTCGGTGATGTCCTCGACGATCGACCAGGAGACCGAGCTTCCGTCCGCGAGCCAGGCAGAGCCCTCGAACCAGGCGTCACGATAGAAGTGGTCGATGACCTTGTGGTAGGCGCCGAGGGCGTAGGCGTCGCCCTGCCCCGTCTTCTTCGAGTCGTGCGTCGCCGACGAGAGATCGAGCTTGAGCTGCATCGCCTCGCCCTTCTCCATGTCCTCCTTGAGAATCGCGAGGAAGGGGAGGGCGATCTGCCGGAAGTTGTTCGAAAGGTCGCTCTTCGAGAGACGGATCACCGTCACGAGGAAGTAGACGAACATGCCAAACAATCCGATGGCGATCGGGATGCCGAGAAACCAGGGGAGAACGCCGTTCCCGGTGACGATGAGGGCGACCACTCCGAGGACGAAGAAGACGGCGCTCCAGCAGCCGATGCCGGTGCGCGCCTTGTCGTTCAAGCGGTCGAACTCGCCGACCGGCTTGAGCAGCGCGATCGCGTCCTGCGGCGTGTAGCTTCCATCGATCCGCTTCTCTTTCAGGATCGACTTCTGTTCCGGGGTGAGCGCCTTGAGCGCGGCGAGAGCTTTGTTCATGCGCGGGCTCCTTCGGTCATGGTTGCCGCGGCCGGCCGCGCCATGGCGCGCGGGTGCCGTTGCGGGTCGAGTCGCCTGTAGAGGTCGAGCAGCCGAGTGATGGAATGATCCCACGTCAGCGACGCGGCGACACGGCGGCGTGAGGCGGCCGACATCTCCTCGCGAAGTTGTGGGCAGTGGAGAAGGACGCGGATCGCTCGCGCGAGGTCGGCGGGGCGGTCGGCGGCGACGAGCCGTCCCTCGACGCCGTCGGTCACGATCTCGCGAACCGGCGGAAGGTTGGAGGCGACGACCGGCACGCCGGCCGCCATCGATTCGACGATCTTGAGCGGCGCGCAGCCCTGCTCGACGTTGCGCGCGCATTCGCGCAATGGCGCGACCGTGAGCTCCGCGTTCGCGAGCCAGGGGCGGAGCTCCGTGTCGTGGAGCTCGTAGTGCCACACGGTCCGATCGGCGACACCGAGTTTCGCCGCGAGCGACTCGAGTCGTCGCGCGTCGCGCGAGCGGGCGGAGCCGCAGAGCACGAGGCGAAGCTCGTCGAGGTCGGCAAGGCGCGCGAAGGCGCGGAGGAGCGTGTCGACACCCTGCCAGCGCTGCATCGCTCCCAGGTAGAGGATGTAGCGGTCGGGAGCGTCGACCGGGCGCGGTTGCTGTGGCACCGGGTCGGCGCCGTTCGGAATTACGGTGATCTTCGCGCGGTCGACGCCGAGGCGCTCGAGCATTGCGGCGGTCGTGTGCGAAGGAGTGATAACGGCGTCGCACTCGGCGAGACAGTGGAGCTCGACGGCGCGGATCTTCGCGAGCGTGCGCGGCGCGATGCCGGGGAAGGCGTTCGGCAGCTCGATCGACGGAAGGGCGTTGACCTCGTAGACGGCGCTCCAGCTGCGGTCCGAGGCGACGAGGGGCGGGCCGCTCCAGGGATCGCGGAAGTGAGCGATCGTGAGCGACGGGCGCGCCGCGTCGACGACGCGCCCGAGCTCTGCCTCGAATGCGACGGCGCGGTCGAGGAAATTCGGGATCTCGCGGCGGAAGCGGACGATCTCGACGTCGTCCTCGAGCTGGCGCGCCGGCATCGACGCATCACCGAGGACGTAGAGAAGCCCGCCGCCGGCGTGGCGGAAGAGGGCGGGCGCGAAGCGCGCGATGTGCGTCGACGCTCCCTTCCGTGTCGGGAAGCGGTCGAACGCGGCATAGAGCGACTTCGGTGGTCGAAGCAGCGTCGTCATCGTGGAGTGTCGAAATGCTAACAGGGAGAGGGGCGGAGTAGGAATTGAGAATTGGAGAATTGAGAATTGAGAGAAGGGGACCGGGAAGCGCCGACCTCCTGAGGAGCGCTGGACTCGTGAGGAGCGCTGGCCTCCGGCCGGCTGGACCGCTGGCGTCCCGCCGGCAAGCGCGTGCACAGCCCGCGTGCGCGCCTGGCGTGAATCTGCCCGATCGAACAAGGCACTCGCTGAACTTCTCCCACCCCTTCCTCCTGCTCCGCTGCAAATCACATCGATTGCTGAAATCCGCAGCATAGAAATTCACCGCATGCCTAACTCCCTTCGTTTTCATCGACATGCATCCACTTCGCGCAGAAGCCCGAAAATCGACTGCTGCGAAACACATCATTCGCCGTTGATGCGCTTTTCCGCGCTCGTCGGGAACGCTCCGCGCAAGCTCAACGATCCATGCGACTTCCACGACCTGACCCCGTCGCGCGACGAACTGGCATCGACCTTGCTCTATCAAGAGGCAGACAAAGCGATTCCCAGACGGGACGCAACGGAGGCAAGTCATGACAGTACTTCTCGTAACCGCAATGGTCCTGGTCGTTCTTACGATCGATTTCGTTCTCTCTCGCAAGCAGGTCAAGGAAATGGAAGCGAACAGGGCCGAGCAGCCGGCACAGCCCCGTCTCGTTCCCGCGGTGGTTGGTGGATTCAAGGTGTCGTCGAGCGTCGCCTATCACCCTGGTCACACGTGGGCGGCGGCCGAAGGCCCGCAGCTCGTCCGTGTCGGCATCGACGACTTCGCGGCAAAGCTCACAGGACGTCTGCAGAAGGTCTCGCTTCCGGTTCCGGGAACCTGGGTTAGGCAGGGACAGGCAGTGATCACGGTCGAGCACGACGGGAAGACCGCAAAGATGGTGTCGCCGATCGAAGGCACTGTGATGTCGATCAACCCCGCAGTTGCGGCCGATCCCGACGTGATGCGCCAGGATCCCTACGGCGACGGCTGGCTGATCACGGTCCAGGCGCCCGATTCGAAGACGATGTTCCGCAACCTGATCAACGGTTCGATGGTGCGCGGATGGATGGAAGACGCGACGCGCCGGCTGCAGACAGTGATGCCGGCCGCGGCGGGCGCCCTGGCGCAGGACGGCGGCCTGGCGTGCGACGACCTGACTCCCAACCTGCCGGAAGGCAAGTGGGACGCGATCGCGGGCGAGTTCTTCCTCACCCGGTAGCCAGCGCCGAAACGAAGTATCCGCCGAGCGGGCCGCGCACGATGAGTGCGCGGCCCTTCGTATTTCCCCTCGCTCCGCTATCATCGCGCGCATGAGCGATGCAGCATCCCACGACGTCTTCCTCGTGCCCGACGGCTACGCCACGATTCAGCAGGCGGTCGATGCGGCGGTAAGGCCGACGACGATCGTCGTGGCGCCCGGTGTCTACGCCGAATCGATCCGCGTCGTCTCGAAGGAGTATCTCGTCATCCAGAGCGGGCGGCTCTCGCGCCGAGGGGTGACCCTCACCGGTGCGGGAAGCGCGCCCGTGATTGCCGTCGTGAGCTCGACGTTCCACCTGAGCGGCATCGAGATCCGCTCGAGGGGTACCGCGCGCGGCTTGCTCGTGGCCGACTCCTCGATCAGCCTTCAGGATTGCGTCGTCGCGGGAAACCGCGTCTCCGGCGACGACGAGCCGTCAGGTGCCGGACTGCTCTGCCGCCGCTCTTCCGTGCATCTTCAGAAGTCGGTGATCTCGGCCAACACGGTCGCGTGCGCTTCCTCCGGGGAGGCGGGCGGAGGTGGCCTCTATCTCCAGGACTGCCGGTCGGAGATCGCCGGGTGCACGATTCAGATCAACGAGGTCTACGCGATTGGCGATGCGCGTGGCGGCGGCATCTGGTGCGAGCGGACGAAACTGCGGATGTGGAAGAGTCGCGTCACCGACAACGCATTGCGCGGCGCGTCGTGCGAGGGTGGCGGTATCTACTTCAGGGAGCCCGCTGACACGCAGCTCGGCGGCTGCGTGATCACCGGGAACGGCAGCGCGGAGGCGCGCGGCGGCGGCGTCTTCATCGCCGACGGAGCGCCGGCCGTGGCGATCCACGCCAATACCTTCGTGCGGCAGAACCATCCCGACGACGTCGTTCGCGCCTGATGCGTCGCGCGCAGACCATTCTTCCAGTCTCTATAATTCGAGGAGACCGGGAGCCTTCGCATGATCGACATCGGCCTGACCCACGTAGCCCTGACCGTGACGGACATCGACCGGAGCCTCGCGTTCTACGCGAAATACGCGAACATGCGCGCCGTGCACCGGAGGAGCGACGCCGAGTCGGGATCCGACGTCGTGTGGATCAGCGACGGCACGCGCCCGTTCGTCGTGGTGCTGATCGAGAAGCCCGAGGTCTCCGTGCAGCTTCTGCCGATCGCGCACCTCGGGGTCGGCTGCGAGAGCCGCGCGCGCGTCGACGAGCTGTGCGCCGCGGCGCGCGAAGAGTGCGTGCTGATCGACGGGCCGACCGACAGCGGACCTCCCGTCGGATACTGGGCCTTCCTCCGCGATCCCGACGGGCACACCCTCGAGCTCGCGTACGGGCAGGAGGTTGCCCTTACGGTCGAGTCTGCGAAACGCTGAGCCAGCGGGCGTAGACTCTCTCGTACATTTCCAACCGGAGGCCAACGCCATGCGCGCACCGCTCGCCGTCGTCCTGTCGCTGCTCGTTCTCCTGCCTCTCGGTATCGCGTCGTGCTCTCCGGGCGCGAAACCCGAGACTCCCGAGCAGTTCGTCGAGGCGATGCGCAAGGCCTACGTTCGCGAAGACGTCGACACGATCCTCGCGCTGACGGCTGACCCCGCGCTTCCGCCGAAGGGAACGCTCTCCGAACGATCCGATCCTGGCGACGTCTACGACCGCGATCGCGACCGCGAGGAGTTGAAGGTCGAGCTCAGGCAGAAGGGGATGTGGTACCGCGCATGGTGCGAGACGAAATTCGTCTCCGCGCGCGAGCACGGCGACCACATCCACGTTTCGGTCACCGCCGCGAACGTGCCGACGGAAGTGCTCCTGGTGCGACAGGACGGCATGCTCAAGATCCACCCGAAACCGAGCAGCTTCGACTGACGGGCCGACGTTCCAGACCGACGAGCGCGCAATGGCAAGCCGTCAGTAGAATGGCGCGATGCCGGAATCGTTCCGCACGCGGCTTCTTCGCTGGAAGTTCAATTTCTTTCCGGCCTACCGGGGAACCGGAGCGCGCGTCGCCTACATCGCCGGAGACCTGCGCGAGATCAGGGTCGAGCTTCCGCTCTCCTGGCGCACGCGGAACTACGTCGGGACGATCTTCGGCGGCAGCATGTACGGCGCGGTCGATCCGATGTACATGATCATGCTCATCCACTGCCTGGGACCCGACTACGTCGTCTGGGACAAGGCGGCGACCGTGAGATTCCTCAAGCCCGGGCGGACGACGCTCCACGCGACCTTCCGGATCGACGACGCGGAGCTCGACGCGATCCGCGCGGAGCTGGAGACGAAGCGCTCGATCGACCGCGTCTACACGATCGACCTCGTCGACGCCGAGGGAACGGCGCATGCGTCGGTGGATAAGACGATATACGTGAAGAAGGCGAGAGGCGAAGGGGCGGGCCAGAGGCCAGAGGCCAAAGGCCAAAGCGAGCAACGTTAGGCGAAAACCGACAGGCGAGCAGCACCGAGCAGGCTGTCCTGCGCCGCGAAACGGCGAACCGGATCGAGCCTTGCTCCGCTTGCTCTGGCCTTTGGCCTCTGGCCTCTGGCCGGCCTTAACCTGCTATTTTCCGAACATGAACGGCACAGGGATGAGCGTCTTCACCTTCTTGCCGTCCTTCATCGCAGGCTCGTAGGTGAACTGTTTTGCCGCGGTGACGGCAGCGTCTTCGAAGCCCATTCCCTTCCTGTCGACGCTGAGCACGCGCGCGTCCTGGACACGCCCGTTCTCGTTGATGAGGAGACCGAGGATGACCGCGCCCTTCATCCGCTGCCTTGCGGCCATCGGCGGATAGATCGGGTCGACGCGCCTGATCGCCTTGGGGCTCTTGTCGAGTTCGGTGCTCGCGACGAAGTCGCCGGTCTCCACGACGCGAGCGGCCGGGGGCTGCTGCGGCGCGGCGGGTGGTGGCTGCTGTGCCGCGACTGCGGCCGCGGGCGCCTGGGTTGCGGTGGCGGGCGCCGGAGCGGGCGCCTGTGTCGCCGTGGCGGGCGCCGTCGGCACGACGGCAGCGGGCTGCGCGGGCACGGGCTGCGCGACGACTGCGGGAGCGGGCGCCTTCGTCGCGGGAGCGGGCTGCGGTCCTGCTGCGCGCGCCGCGGCTTCCTGCTGTTTCACCAGCTCCTTGTTGTACTCCGCCTGGACCTTCGCCATCTCGGCGGCCACACGGCGGTTGATCTCTTCCTCGAGCGTCTTCTTGTGCTCTTCCGTGTCGGTGCCGGTCGGCGCGGCAGCGTCCTGTCCGGGAAGCGCGGTCACGACGGGAGCCGCCGCCACCGGCGCGACCGCCGCGGTCTGCGTCGCGGGAGCGGGCGCGGCCTGGGCCACCTTCGCGGGAGGCGCTTCCTTTTTCCCCATCACATACCACGCGCCTGCAGCGGCGAGGGCGACGACCGCCACGCCGCCGAGGACGAGAGGCATCTTGCTGCCTCCCTTCTTCGGCTGCTCGAAGGTCGCGGTGCCGAACATCGGTGCGGCGGGAGGGGCCGGCTGCGGAGCGGGCTGTGGACGTGCCGCGGGTGCGGGGGCCGCGGGGCGTGCCAGGTCTTCGAGATAGCCTTTGACGTCGATCTTCGACTCGCGCTCGCGCTCCTTCTGCTCCGATTCCATCTCGCTACGGAGAAGATTGTGGAGATAGAAAGCGAGGTTGAAGGTCGTCGGCGCGTACTGTCCCTTGCCGAGAAGCTCGGAGAGACCCTTGTGGAGCTCGACAGGACCGTCGAAGCGGGCGGCAGGCTCAGGCGCGAGCGTCTTGAGCAGGATCGCCTTGATGTCGTCGGGGACCGGGTCGCCGCCCTGCGCGAGTTTCGCGGCGTGCACGGCTTCGATGACGCGGCCCGACTTCGAGTCGGGAGGCGCCTGACCGGTGACGGCGAGAAAGAGGATCGCACCGGCGGCGTAGATGTCCGACTGCTTGGTCGCCTCGCCGCCGCCGCGCACCTCGGGAGCGATGTAAGGCCCCGCTTCGCGTGCCGTCGCCGAGTCGGCGAGTGAGGCGAGCAATCCCTTGCCGAGAAGCTGGCCGGTCACGCGTACGTCGCCGTCGTCGCTGATCCAGACGAACGGTGGGATGAGCGCGCCATGGACGAGGCGCTTGCCTTCCTGCTTCACGTTGTTGATCGCTTCGAGCGCTGCGACGACCTTCTCCGCGATGGCGAGGGCCTGGTCGGTGGGGATCGGGTTGTGTGCGCTCGCGGCGGCTGTCGCGATGTGTGAGAGGCTGCGTCCGCCGGCGTACTCCCAGGCGATGACGGGCTGGCTGTCGACGAACTCGTACTTCTGCGCCTTGGCGATGGTGTTGCCGCCGATCTTCTCCCCGAAGAGCTTCGCCGAGGGGAAGCTGGCGGCCCAGGCTTCGCGGTTGCCGGTGAGCTTGCGCATCGCAAGGACGGGTCCCATGGCCGGAGGCGCGAGCAGTCCCGCACGCCAGGTCTCACCGAGCGCGTCGGTGTCGAGTTTCCGGAACAGCACGAACGGACCGAGACGGTCGTACGGTTTCGCAGGCGTCTGCGTTGGCATGAACCCCCCCTTTCGCGCGGCAAGCGTGGGGACCGCGCGAACTGCGGCGAACCGTAGCATTCAATGAATAGGCGGTCAACGAGTAGCAGGCCAGAGGCCAAAGGCCACAGGCCATAGCAACCAAGGATGAAAGACCGAGGCGGGTAGGCTTCACTAGGTCGCGTGCTCGCACGAGCGTCGTGCCTGTTGATCACGCGGAAGGAGGCTCGCGGTCTGCTTTGGCCTTTGGCCTCTGGCCTTTGGCCTTTGGCCTCTGGCCGGCTTAACGCTGCTCGCTCCGGTTGCGCCAGTACCGCTTCTGCCACTCGGCGACGTTGCGGTTGTGATCGTCGAGGTTCATTGCGAAGACGTGCGAGCCGTCGTTCTTCGCGACGAAGTAGAGCATCTCGCTCTCGGCGGGATTCGCGGCGGCGCGGAGCGAGGCGAGGCCGGGGTTTGCGATCGGTCCCGGAGGGAGGCCGGGACGCGCGTAAGTGTTGTACGGCGAGCTCATCCGGAGGTCGTCCTTCCTGATGTTCCCGCTCCAGGTGCCGGCGATCTTCATTGCATAGATCACGGTCGGGTCGGCCTGCAGCAGCATCCGCTTCTTCAGCCGGTTGCGGTAGACGGAAGCGATGAGAGGACGCTCGGCGTCGAGCTGCGCTTCGGTCTCGACGATCGACGCGAGCGTGACGGTCTGATGGACGGTGAGGCCGGTGTCGATGTAGGCGAGCTCCGTTCCGAAATGCTTGCGGAAGTTCTTCACCATCTCCTCGACGATGACTTTCGGAGCGGTGCCGGGGCTGAAGCGGTAGGTGTCGGGAAAGAGATAGCCCTCGAGGCTCGTCGCTTCGGGGGCGAGGTCGTCGACGAGCGCGGAGTCGGAGGTCAGATCGAGCCATTCCTTCTCGCTGCCGAGACCCTCCTCGGCCATCAGCTTCGCAACGGCGAAGCGATCGAGCCCCTCGCGCACGGTGACCTGGATCATCAGGCTCTCGCCGCGGCCGAGCCGATCGAGCACCTCGAGCGGCGACATCGCGCCGTCGAACTGGTAGAGCCCGGCTTTGGGCCGGAGATCGCGGCGGAGCGCCTTCACGTAGAGCACGGGGACGAACGAGTCACGCAGTACGCCGCGCTTCTCGAGACCGCGGAGGATCTGCGACGTGGTGGCTCCCCGGCGCACTTCGTAGGTGGCGGACGCTCCCTGGTAGCCCTGGTACGGCGCGTGGAGCGCCTTCCACGTGAAGACAGCGCCACCGACCGCGAAGACGATCGCGGCGACGACGATCGTCCGCAGGAAGTGCGTTCCGTTGCTGCCGCCGGTGCGTGCTATGCGCTGTTCCTCCGGGAATCGAGATACGACTGCAGGATGACGGCGGCGGCGAGCATGTCGATCCGCTGCTTCGCGTCGCGGGGTCGCTTTCCCGTTTCGCGGAGCCTCGCCGCGGCCTCGGTCGTCGAGTAGCTTTCGTCCCAAAGTACCACGTCGGCGGCGAGCTGCTGCCGGAGCGTCGCCGCAAAGGCTTCGTAGAGCGGGAGGTTGTCGGACGGCGCGCGGCGCCCCCCCTTCGGGATGCCGACGACGATCGTCGTCGCTTCGTACTCCTCGGCGATGCGCGCGATCTGCGCGATCACGCGCGATAGGTCGTCGCCGCGCACGATGACCGAGTGCGGCTCGGCGATCGTGCCGGAGCTGCTGACGGCGACGCCGATGCGCCTGGAGCCGAAGTCGATGCCGAGCCAACCCATGACAGGAGGCTCAATCGCGTACGGGGTGGCTCGAATTTCATACTGATATAGAATCGGGCGGACAATCAGGAGACGCGATGAAGAACTTCAATCTCGACGCGATACTCGAGGCGATGCTGAAGGTGTCCGAGCGCGTCTCGGACCTCAACTTCTCGGTCGGCAAGCCTCCGCAGGTCGAAGTCGACGGCCAGCTGACGCCGGTGAATTTCCCGGGACTCCAGCGTCTGACTCCGTTCCAGACCGAAACGATCATGCTTCACATGCTTCGCGGCGATCGCGAGCTCACGCGGACGCTCCTCACCTCCGGATCGACCGACCTCTCGTACTCGATCCCGGGCCGGACGCGCTTTCGCGTGAACGTCTTCTCGCAGCGCGGCACCTACGCGATCGTCCTCCGCGTGATCCCCGAGGGGATTCCGACGGTCGAGCAGCTCGGGCTCCCGGAGGAGATCAACAACGTCGCGAGGCTGAAGAACGGCGTGGTGCTGGTTACGGGTCCCACGGGCTCCGGCAAGTCGACGACGCTCGCGGCGATCATCAACAAGATCAACAACGATTCCGCGTACCACATCATCACGATCGAAGACCCGGTCGAGTTCATGCACAAGCATCTCAAGTCGACGGTGAATCAGCGCGAAGTGGGGTCGGACACGAAGACCTTCTCGCTCGCTCTGCGCGCCGCGCTGCGCCAGGCGCCGAAGGTCATCCTGATCGGCGAGATGCGCGACGCAGAAACGATCGAGATCGCGATGGAGGCGGCGGAGACCGGGCATCTCGTCCTCTCGACCCTGCACACGATCGATGCGTCGAAGACGGTCGACCGCATCGTCGGCGTGTTTCCGAAGGAGCAGGAGCAGCAGGTGCGCACGCGCTTCGCGCAATCGTTCCGTTACGTCATTTCGCAGCGGCTCGTGCCGAAGATCGGCGGCGGGCGCAAGGCGGTGCTCGAGCTGCTCAAGTCGACGATGCGTACCCGCGACTACATCCTCAAGGGAGAGAACGAAGGCCGCTCGCTCGCCGACGCGATGCACGACGGCGCAGTCGACGGGATGCAGACGTTCGACGACGAGCTTGAGAAGCTCTGGAACGAGGGAATCATCTCGAAGGACACGGCCCTCGTCTACTCGACGAATCCGACGAACCTCGCGCTGAGGCTGACCGACGAGCCGGAGTCGGCAAAAAAGAAGGCGGAAGCCGAGGGCGGATCGATGCTCTCGATGCTGGAGTAACCGATGGTCAAGATCACCTGTTCTTCGTGTGGCAAGCAGCTTTCGCTCGACGAGACGAAGCTTCCGATGAAGGAAGTGAAGTTTCCATGTCCCCACTGCAAGGCGAACCAGTTCTTCGACCGGAGCAAGGGTGCGGACGCAGCTGTGGCCGAGACGGCCGCCGCCCCCGTGGCTCCCGCCGTCGACGACGAGGACGATGACGATTACTACGGCAAGCCGAAGGCGATCCTACTGGGACGCGAAGTCCCGGCGATCCGCGACGCGGTCAAGGCCCTCGGGCTGGTCCCGCTCTCGTTCACCTCGGCCGATGAAGCGAGGGACGCCTACTATCGCGATCATCCGAAGCTCGTCGTGCTCACACCGCAGGCGATGACGCCGCCGCCGCTCGCGGAGGTTGCGCCCCTTCTCTCCGTGAGCCCCACCGACCGGCGCCGCGGCTTCTTCGTCCTCGTGGCCGACAACCTCAAGACGCTCGACGGGAACGCCGCGTTCCTCTACGGCGTGAACCTCGTCCTCGCGACGAAGGACGTTGGGTCGTTCAGGAAGGTCTACCGCGACGCGCACGACTTTCACGAGAAGCTCTACGAGCACTTCAATACGGTGCTGACGGCGAAGTAGCTCGCGGCAGGCGATGGGCGAGAGGCGATAAGCAGGCCGAGACGCTATCCCGGGACTCACAACGGGAGAGCGCGAGGGCCGCCGGTTGCGTCCCCTGTGGTCTTCCGTGCCCCGTTAGGCCGGAAATGTGCGAGTTGAAACGGGGATGAGCGCTTCGAGGAAGCCCAAGGGCAGGGCGCGACGCCTGCTCATCGCCTCTCGCCTGCCAGCTGTTTCCTCAATTTTTTGGAATAGTGAGCTGCACGGGATCGACTCCCGCGTCCTCGCCGGGATGGTAGACCTCATAGCACGAGCGGCAGCGCGCCTCGTACGACGTATCGCCCACCTCGACCTGCGAGTCGCCCCCCGCGATCCGCTGCGAGTAGTGAGCCGAGCCGGAGCAGCGGACGCAGACGGCGTGCATCTTCACGACTTCTTCGGCGACGGAGAGAAGCGCCGGCATCGGGCCGAAGGGGCGGCGGAGAAAGTCCTGGTCGAGGCCCGCGGCGATGACGCGAAGCCCGGCGTCGGCAAGCTGCATGCAAACGTCGACGATGCCCGCGTCGAAAAACTGCACTTCGTCGATGCCGATGACCTGAACGCCGATCTCGACGTGCGCGAGAAGCTGCGCCGAGGTTGCGACGGGGATCGCCTTGAGGCGGCGCTCGTCGCGCGAGACCACTTCCTCGATGCTGAAGCGATCGTCGATGATCGGCTTGAACACCTGCACGCGCTGCCGCGCAATGTGCGCGCGCCGGACGCGACGGATCAGTTCTTCCGATTTCCCGGAGAACATTCCGCCTGCAATGATCTCGATCCAACCTCCACGGTATGCGTCCAACGCGATCCCTCCTCGCGGCGCACAGGATAATCGCGAAGGGGGCGAAAGGCGAGGGGCAGGCGAGCGGCGAGAGGCGAAAGGCGATGAGCAGGCGGGCGCTAAGCGACGGGCGAGAAGCAGGGGGAACGCTTCGATGCGGTCCCGACGGACTCGGGGAGGGGTGCCGACTCTCGGGCGGAAACCGAAATGAAGAATGTCGAATGAGGAATGGAGAATTCAGAAGCGGGTGTGGGCTGTGGCCACGGAGGTGCCGCGGTCCCGCCTTCTTCATTCTCCATTCCTCATTCGACATTCTTCATTTCGGTTTCCACCCGATGCAACGCTCCGTGCCTGCTCATCGCCTCTCGTCTCTCGCCTTTCGCCTACCTCCAAAACGAAACGGCCCCCGCTCTCGCGGGGGCCGTGGGGTGTTGCGCTGTATTGCGTTTACGGAACGATGAGCTTGACGTTGGCGCGGCGCGCCGGGTCGGTGCCCATCGCCTCGGTGGTGATGCGCGAGGCGTCGATGCCATGGCGGCTGACCAGGTAGTCGCGGACTGCTTCCGCCCTGCGGCGGTCGAGGTCATTGCCCTTGCCGGTCTTCTCGGTGCCGTCGGTGTAGCCGGTGACGGCCGCGGTGGCGGCGGGCTCGGACTTCATGCGGAGCGCGACGTCATCGAGCTGGGCCTTGGCGATGTTCGTCAGGCGTGCCGAGCCGTTGTCGAACATGATGTCGCTCGACAGGATCTCCTGCGGTACGCGCGGGGCGACGACGGGCTCGGGAGGAGCCTCGACGGGAGCCGGCGGCGGAGGAGGCGCGGCGACCGGTACTGGCGCAGGAGGCGGCGGCAGCGGAACCGGCGCGAGGTGCGTCGGGGTGTAGTGGACGCCGAAGCCGTAGCCGAAGCCGACGCCGTCGGTGTTGCTGCCGGTGGCGATCGTGAGATTCGAGCGAACCATCGCGCTCACGCCCCAGCCGCTGTCACCAAACCAGTGACGGAGACCGGTCGCGAGCTCGACGATGTCGTCGGGCTGACGCTCGCCGCCCGTGTAGATCGTCGAGTTGAGCTCGGTGACCCAGTTGGTCGGATTGAAGGTGCTCAGCGGGTAGTTGAGTCCGACGCCGAGGCTGACTTCGTCGGACATGTCGAAGTCGATGCCCTCGGGCGAGGTGCTGGCACGACGGTCGGGGCGCATGAAGTACTCGGCCGCCGCGGTGACCATGCCGGAGGTCCAGTGCAGTCCGGCGCCGTACTCGGGGCGTCCGGTGGCGATGCCGCTGTCCTCGTGGCCGGTGTTCACGTCCCAGAACGCGGAGAGAGCAAGCTTGCTCGAGCCGCTGTCGAGGAGGCCGAACTTGGTGCCGACGCGCAGGTTGCCGATGTCGTTGTCGGTAAACTTGCCGGTGTACGGATAACCGTTGATGTAGCCTGCCAGGTCGTCGGCGTTCTGATCGAGCGTGACGTACGGCATGCCGAGGGTGAGCTCCCAGCGATCGGTCAGGCCGTAGCCGATCGACGCGGTGAACTCGTCCTGGATGAAGTCCATGTCGTGCCCTGGGCGGTTCGACGGCGGCTGCAGCTCCAGCGCCGGGGCGGCGAGGTACTGGTACTGGTTGAAATATGTGCTGAACGACCAGTCACCCTGCGTGAGCGTGTCGGCAGTGATGATGTCGAACAGACCGGTGGCACCGGTGAAGGTCGGGGCAAGCAGCGACAGCTGATCTTCTTTCGAGATCGTCTGCGCGCCGAGAGCGGACGCCATCACGAGCACCAGCGTCACGAGACAGAAGAGTCGTGCGCGTTGCATTGTTCGAAAAACCTCCCTTTCAAAAGATCTGTCGACCCGGACACGGCGCCCGGGCGAGATTAAATGAAGCTTATCACACGGAGATGCGGCCGATCGCGGACGCGGCGAGGCCCCAAGCGGAGCCTCGCTGCGTGTGATTGAGTGTCGTTGGGAACCCTAGAAACGGAGCGAAGCGCCGACACCCTCGAAGCGATCGAGGTGCGACGGCTCGTCGATGCAGGCGACCGCCGTGCCGTCCGCCTCGGCGGTGAGGATCATCGCCTCGACGAGATCGCAGGAGCGGACAGGTTCCGCGCAGACGGGGCAGCCGAGCGGAACTTCGAGCCCGATGATCCGACAGCCGAGGCAGCGCCAGCCGCGGGCGGAGGCCTTCGTGCTGACGAAGAGGGTGTCGACCTTGCGTTCGTTCAGGGCGGCGACGACGCGGTTGAGTCCGACCGCGGCGCGGCTCCCCTCGAGAGCCGATGCGCGCGCCATCACGTCGCCGCGCGCGCGGCCGCGGATCAGCGCGCTGCAGGCTGCTGTCACGTCCTCCACGTTCGAGTGCATGTCGAGATGGAGCACGCCGATCACCTTCTCGTCGACGCGCTTTGGCAGGAAGCTGCGGAAGTTCGCGACGTTGCGCTCCTGGCCGCTGAGAACCACGCCGCCACGCGCGCGCCCCTGGTCGACGATGCGGGCGAGAGCGTCGGCCGCCTTCTGGTGATGTCTGTCGATGTTCTCCTGGAGGTGGCGCTGAATGTTCGACTGCGACCAGCCTCCCTGATCGTGACGTTTCGGCGTGTCTGGGTTCTCGAGGTCGATCTCGAACTCGAGAACGCCGAAGTTCACGATGAAGAGCCGGGCCGACTTCGCGTCGATCATCGCCAGCGCTGCCGCTGGGTGCGACTGGCGGAGCTCGGTGAGCTGCCGGATGTGCGGCCGGCTGCCGATCGCCAGTTGCGGACGGACGGGGACCGGGAGCTGCATCGGAGAGAAGTAGTGCTCGTCCGGTGCCGAAAAGATCGCGAGCCCGCGCGTGTCGGGCGAGAGCGAATCGTCAACGTATCGCTCGATCTGCCGGATCGCCTCCTCGAGGCCGTTGCCATTTTCGCCGATCGTCTCCCGCAGCCGCCCCGTCTCGTTTTTCAGGAAGAGCCGGATCCTGTCCTTCTGCGCCTCGTCGTTCCGCGCCGTGTCGATGTAGAGGGTGACGAAGGGGCCCTTGCTGTCGGGCCTGGTGGCGAGCTGGCGAATCTGATCGTTGATCATAGCCTTTCATCCCTTTCTCGAACCGGGACATCGTCGGACAGATCCCCGCCTGCTGCGGGGTCGATCTCCGTGCGCAACTTGTGCTGGTGAACCGTCCAGAGGAGCGTGGCGAGGACGGTGATGATGACGGCGATACCGAGCAGAGCGGCGAGTTTTCGGATCATCGGCAAGGGGCTGTTATCGTGGAACTATAGCACCAGCAGCGGTCGCGGGATCGAGAGCGCTCCCGCCGCGAAGGAGACACGATGAAGGCAGCAGTCGTGAGAGCGCATGGCGGCCCCGAAGCCATCGAGATGACCGAGGTCGGCGATCCTCGTCCACGCCCGGGCATTGCCGTCGTTCGCGTTCGCGCCGTCGCGCTGAACCATCTCGACATATGGGTCCGACGCGGCGTGCCGGGCGCGACGTTCCCGCTTCCGATCATCCTCGGCTCGGAGATCGCCGGGACGATCGAGGCGCTCCCGGAAGGAACCACCGGCTGGGCTGTCGGTGACGAGGTTCTCGTCTCGCCCGGCACGAGCTGCGGCGTTTGTATCCAGTGCGCGTCGGGCTGGGATCCTCTCTGTCGCGAGTACGGAATCCTCGGCGAGACGAGCGACGGCGGCGCGGCGGAGCTCGCGGCTGTTCCGGTGCGGAACCTGATGCGCAAGCCGTCGAAGCTGTCGTTCGTCGAAGCGGCGTCGATGCCGCTCGACTTCCTCACCGCGTGGCACATGCTCGTGGCGCGCGCGCAGCTGCGCCCGGGGGAGACGGTGCTGGTGCACGCGGGGGCTTCGGGCGTTGGCAGTGCGGCGGTGCAGATCGCGAAGCTGTGGGGAGCGACGGTCATCGCCACCGCAGGCAGCGAAGCAAAAGCGGAGAAAGCGCGCACGCTAGGCGCCGATCGGACGATCCTCTACCGCGAGACCGATTTCGCGAAGGAGATTCGCGAGATCACGGGCAAGCGCGGCGTCGACGTCGTGTTCGAGCACGTCGGGCGTGACACCTGGGACGGCTCAGTCCGCTCGCTCGCGCGCGGCGGACGCCTAGTCACCTGCGGCTCCACCTCGGGCCACGAGGTGACGATCAACCTCCGCGTGCTCTTCGCGAAGGCGATCTCGCTGCTCGGCTCGACGATGGGCAGCCTCGCGGAGATGAAGGAGGTCGTGCAGCACATCGAGGCGGGGCGGCTCCGTCCCGTCGTCGACCGCGTCCTGCCGCTCGACCAGATCCGCGAGGGACACCGCGTGCTCGAGGCGCGGGAGGCGGCGGGGAAGGTGGTGCTGGAGGTGGGGTAGCCCAGGCGGTGCCTTGCCGATATCGATCCGCGAGACAGCACGCGCGACCCGTTGAAGTGAGAAGTGAGAACGATGAATGTTGAATCCAGAAATGAAAGGCCGTGCAGCTTGTTTTCTGGGTTCAAAATTCAACGTTCTGAGTTCTCACTTCCAGTGACCCTCGGACGTTCGCGCATTCCGAGGGACAATAGCAACCGATGCCCCCCACCGAGACCGTTTCCAAAGTCCAGATCCTCCCCGACGACCTGGTGAACCAGATCGCGGCGGGGGAGGTCGTGGAGCGGCCGGCCTCGGTCGTGAAGGAACTGGTGGAGAACGCGCTCGACGCGGGGGCGCGGTCGATCGGGATCGCGCTCGAGAACGGCGGCAAGCGGCTCATCGAGGTGAGCGACGACGGGAGTGGAATGTCGGCGGGCGACGCGATCGCGGCGCTCGGGCGTCACGCGACCTCGAAGATCCGCTCGTTCGACGACCTGCTGAGCGTGATGACGCTCGGCTTCCGTGGCGAGGCGCTCCCGTCGATCGCAAGCGTGTCGCGCTTCTCGATCCTGACGTGGGACGGCGCGGAGGAGCACGGCGTCGAGATCGACTGCGTGCCGGGGATCGCGCCGCAGTCGCGCCCCGCGGCGCGGGCGCGCGGCACGACGATCCGCGTCGCCGACCTCTTCGACAATGTTCCGGCGCGGCGCAAGTTTCTCAAGAGCACCGACGCGGAGTTCCGGTCGATCGTCTCGATCGTTTCCTCGTACGCGCTGCCTAACCCGGCCGTCGCCTTCCGCCTCGGCCACAACGGGCGCGAGGTGCTCGATCTTCCGTCGGCGCCCGACGCGCGCGAGCGCGCCGTGCAGATCCTTGGCTCCGACGTCGACGAGAGCCTCGCCGAGATCGCGCTGACGATCGATCCCGTGCGGGCCCGCGGCTTCGTCACGCGCGGGCTCCGCTACGGCAGCCGGCGCAACCAGTACTTCTTCGTCAACGGCCGCCTCGTGAAGGACCGTGTGCTGACGCACGCGGTGAACCGCGCGACCGAGTCGTTCGACGGCGACGGCCATCCCGGCGTCGTCCTCTTCGTGGAGATCGACCCGCAGCTCGTCGACGTGAACGTTCACCCGGCGAAGACGGAGGTCCGCTTCCGCGACTCGGGCCAGGTCCACGTCGCGGTCGAGGTCGGTGTCCGGAATGCGTTAGGCGGGCCCGCGCAGGGAGGAGGCCTCCTCTCGGCGCGCGACACGTCCGAGTCGTCGGGCGTCGATGCGACGCGGGTCGACTCGTCGTGGCCGGCGCCGGGCGGCTCCGGCGATCCCGCTCCGCTCCAGCAGCCGCTCGTCGATCCGGTCGCGCAGCCTCGCTCCGCGCCGCGCTACGAGGCGACGCCGCTCTTCCAGCAGCGCGCCGTGGTGCAGCCGCCGCGCGAGGCGCCGCTCGGCGACCTGCGGGGACGCGTCATCGGGCAGTACCGCGACAGCTACGTGCTCGTCGACATGCCGGAGGGTCTGCGCCTCGTCGACCAGCACGCGGCGCACGAACGGGTGCTTTACGAGCGGCTCCTCGGGGCGCCGCCGTCGCACGACGCGTCGCAGCGGCTCCTCGAAGCGTTCATCTACGAGCCGGGCGCCGCCGAGGCGGGGACGATCGCGTCGTACCTCGGCGAGCTGCGCGAGTCGGGCTTCGAGATCGAGCAGTTTTCGCGCGGCAGCTTCGCGATCTCGTCGATCCCGGCGATCCTGCGGCGCGAGGGGATCGACGTGTTCTTCCGCAAGCTCCTCGACGCGGCGACCTGGGAACGCTCGCACGTCGAGAGGCTCCGCGACCGCCTCCTTGCGACGATCGCCTGCCACGCCGCGATCAAGGTGCACCGCCCGATGTCGGGGAGCGAGATGTCGCAGCTCGTCGCCGACCTGCTCGGCGCGGCGAACCCGTTCGCCTGCCCGCACGGGAGGCCGATCATCGTCGACATCAAGCACTTCGACATCGAGAAGCACTTCCACCGGCGGTGAGCGTGGCGGCCCCGCGCGACAGGGATGCGTTAGGCCGCGCCGGCGAGCGCCGCGCCGCGCTCCACTATCTCCTCCGCGGCTGGTGGATCGTCGCGCGCAACGCGCGTATCGCCGGCGTCGAAGTCGACCTCATCGTCCGCCGCGGGCGGACGCTCGCGTTCGTCGAGGTGAAGACGCGACGCGAGGGGGACGCCGGGGAGCCGTGGGAGTCGGTGCGCGAAGGCCAGCGCCGCAGGATCATGCGTGCGGCCGAAGGGTGGCTCGCCGCGCACGAGCGCGAGCTCGGCGCCGACGTCGAGCTCCGCTTCGACGTCGTATCGATCGTGAAGACCCGCTGGCGCTTCCGCGTCGAGCGTCTCGAGGGAGCGTTCGAGGCCGAGGGGGAGGTGGGGAGGCCGTGGCGGCGGAAATGAATGCGGAGTGCGGAATGCGGAATAAAGAAACCGAAATGGAGAATGTCGAATGAAGAATTGAGAATGAAGAAATGGATTCGTCCCGCAGGACTCACTTCTTCATTCCTCATTCGACATTCTTCGTTTCGATTCTGCTCCACTCCGCATTCCGAATTCCCACTTCCGCATTCCGAATCACGCCTTCCTCAGCTCCTCCCGCTTGAGCTTCCCTCGCTCGTCGAGCGGCATCTTCTCCAGCAGCTTGACGATTCGCGGGACTTTCCACGACGAGAGGCGCGCGGCGCAGTGCTCGCGGATCATCGCGGCGGTGACGGAGCCATCCGCGACGACGGCGGCGGCGACGACCTCGCCGCGCGCACCGGCCGGCTCGCCCCAGACCTTCGCCTCGCGGACACCCGGACAGTCGAGGATCGCCGCTTCGATCTCGCGCGGATTCACCTTCTTCCCGGCGGTGTTGATGAGGTCGCCTGCACGCCCTGTCAGCTCGATCTCGCCTCGCTCGCTCCGACGCGCGAGGTCGTCGGAGCGGTAGCGCCTTCCGTCGAAGCGGGCGTTCTCCTCCGTACCGCCGAGGTGGTAGCCCCGCGCGACGGCGTCGCTCTCGACGATGAGGCGGCCGTCGGGCTCGATCGTGAGCGTCACCCCGTTCATCGCCGTGCCGACGCTGCCGCGCTCGACGGACGCGCCGTCGCGGTCGTACGAGATTCCGCCGCATTCGCTGCAGCCGAAGAAGGAGTGGATGTCGAGCCCGAAGCGCTCGCGGAAGGCGCGTGAAACATTCGCGCGGAGCGGGGCGCCCGCGGAGATCAGTGTTCGCGCCGTGGTGAAGCGGCCGTCGTCGGGAGCGAGATGGGCGAGGTGGTCGAACATCATCGGGATGCCGGGGATCACCGTGCAGCCGTGCCGATTCGCGAGCTCGACGATCGAGAGCGGCAGATAGAGGTTCGTCGCGACGACCGGGGTTCCCTGGAGAAGCAGCGGAGTCACGAGGTTCGAGAAGCCGTAGGAGTGCGAGAAGGGGATCGCGCCGAGGTTGAGGTCGCCTGGGGCGATTCCCATCGACGCGCAGATGTTTTCGCAATCGGCCGCGAGATTGCGGCGCGTGGTCACGATTCCCTTCGGCAGTCCTGTCGAGCCTGAAGTGAGTTTCAGGAGGGGAACCGGCTCGTCGAGCTCGATGCGCGCTGCGCCACCGAGCGATCTGACGGTCGTCTCGCCGTCCTTGCCGCGCGCGATGATCGCGCGGACGCCGAGGTGCGCGACGATCGCGGAGGCCTCGGCCTCGCGGGTATCGCGGTCGATCGGTACGATCGTCGCCCCGGCGCGGTCGGCGGCGGCGACGGAGGCGACGAAGTCGGCGGAGTTCGGCAGCTGGAGGGCCACGAGGTGCCCCTGCTCGACTCCGGAGGTGACGAGAAGCTTTAGAAGCTCGTCGGCGCGGCGGGCGAGCGCGGCGCGCGTCGTGATGGCGCCGCTCTCGCCATCGATCACGGCGCGCGCATGCGGATCGAGGCCGGCTAGCTTCAGGAACGTCGCGGAGAGCGCGGCGGCTGGCGATCCTGTTGTGGATGAGGTTGACATCGGATGCGGGGATATCGGTCGCGATGCGGATCGCCACCGGCAGCCGCGCGAAGGATAGCGGTAGGATTTTTCGACCGTCAAGGTCGGTATAGAATCGAGCCGCCGCGGCTTCGGCCGCCGGCGAACCTGACGCGATGAGCGACAACCACCTGATCGTGATCGGCGGAGGCCCCGCCGGATCGGCTGCGGCGACGCTGCTGGCGCGCCGCGGCTACGCCGTGACGCTGCTCGAGCGGGAGCAATTTCCCCGTTTCCAGATCGGCGAGTCGCTCCTTCCGTACAACAACGACCTGCTCCGTGAGCTCGGGGTCTGGGACGAGGTCGCCGCTCAGGGTTTCGTCGAGAAGCATGGCGCGGAGTTCACGACCGGCGGCGGCTCGCCGAGCGCGAAGTTCCACTTCCGGCGTGCGCTCGACGAGCGTTACTGGCAGACCTTCCAGGTGACTCGATCGGTCTTCGACACGATCCTTCTTCGGAACGCCGCGAAGAACGGCGTCGACGTGCGCGAAGGGGCGACGGTTCTCGACGTCGAGCTCTCCGACCCGCAGTGCGCGAAGGTGCGCGGGACGTCGGAGTCGGGCGAGGTGTTCGAGCTCGAGGGGCGATTCGTGCTCGACGCCAGCGGGCTCGGCAACGTCGTCGGGCGCAAAGTCGGCGGCAGGGTCGAGGACGCCGTGCTTCGCAAGATCTCCTTCTTCGCGCACTACGAGAACGTGGCGCCGGGCGGCGAGGGGACGGAGGCGGGGAACACGGTGATCGTCGCGATCCGCGACGCCTGGTTCTGGCTCATCCCGTTGACCGCGACGACCACGAGCGTCGGGATCGTGGTCGAGCGCGACCACGTGAAGGCGTGCGGGCTCTCACCGCAGGAGCTTCTCGAGCAGTCGATCGCCTCGACGCCGTACGTCGCGGAGAGGATGAAGGACGCGCGCCGCGTCTCCGAGATCCACGCGCGAAAGGATTTCTCCTACAGCATGTCGAAGCCGTTCGGGACGAATTACGTCCTGGTCGGCGACTCGGCGGGATTCCTCGACCCGATCTTCTCGACCGGCGTCTTCGTCGCGATGAAATCGGCGGAGCTCGTCGCGGGCGGGCTCGACCTCTACCTCAGGACCGGCTCGGATTCGGGCCTGCGCGCGTACGTAAAGTCGCTCAAGGTCGCACTGGGGCGCTACTTCGAGTTCATCGAGAACTTCTACTGTCGGGAGTTTCTCGAGATCTTCCTCCAGCCGTCCGAGCGTTTCGGGCTTCTCGATCCGGTGATCGGGGTGCTGGCGGGGAAGATCTTCGATCGCAATCCCGACTGGTTCAAGCTTCGTTTCTTCTTCTGGCTCGTCCGGATGCAAAAGCGTTTTTCCGTGATCGCGCCGAAAATCTCGTGGACGTCGCTGCCCGAACCGGCGCGACGACGCGCCCCGGAGGGTAACCTTGCCTGATCTCGACGCATTGAAGCACCGCCTCAAGGCGCTCCTCATCGAGCGCCTCAAATTCGAAGACATGACCCCGAGTGACATCGGCGACGACGACCCGCTCTTCGAGGGAGGCCTCGGCCTCGACTCGATCGACGCGCTCGAGATCGTGGTCATGCTCGAGAGCGAATTCGGCCTGAAGATCAAGAACGAGTCGTCGGCGCGCGAGCACTTCCGCTCGATCGCGAGCCTCGCGGAATTCGTCGCGGAGCGGACGGCGCCGAAGGCCGGGGCGTGACGGGAAGCCTTTCCGGGCTTCCCCACCAGATCCCGTTCCGCGCCACGTCGCGGATCGAAGTGGTCGACGCCGAAAACGCCAGCGGGGTGTTCCTGCATTCGGCCGCCGACGCGCTGACCTCGGGGATTCCCCTCGAGGTGATGGTCATCGAGGCGATGGCGCAGACGGCGGGCGTGCTCGCCTTCCGCGGCTCTTCCGAACCGGGATTCCTTTCGGCGATCGACGAGGCGCGAGTCGAGCGTGCGCTCTTCGGCGGCGAGTCGTTCCGCCTCGAGGTGCGGCTGGTCAAGTCGTTCGGAAGAATCCACCGCTTCGACGGCGTTGCCTTCGACGGCTCCGTCGAGTTCGCCCGCGCGCGCTTCTATCTCGCCGGACAGGAAACTCCGGAGCCGGGAGACGACGATCGATGAGGAGCGCAGACGGAAGCGTCAGGCTCGCGGTGACAGGAATCGGAATCCGCTGCGCGATCGGGAACGATCAGCACGAGGTGTGGGCTTCGATCGTCGCGGCGCGTGATGGCATCGGTACGCTCGACATGTTTCCGGGCGAGACGTTTCCAACCGACATTGCGGCGCAGGCCGACCTCGAGCGTTTCGTTCCCGCCGGCTTCTCGCGCAGCGAGGCGAAACGTCTGTCGCGCACCGACCTCTTCGCGATCGTCGCGGCAGGCGAGTGCTGGGCGCAGGCGAACGCGGCGGGGAGCGCGATCGCTCCCGAGGGTGTGGTCGTCTCCAGCGGCACATCGACCGGCGGGCTTCTCGAGGGCGAGGAGTTCTTCATGAGGCGCGAGCGCCTCGGCGCGCGACGCGCCGCGGCGTCGGCGGTCCTCCAGCAGCCGACCTCGGCGCCGTCCGACGCCGTCGCGCGCCATCTCGGACTCGGTGGCGGCGTGTTCTCCAACGCCACCGCGTGCGCTTCGGGCGGCGCGGCGATCGGCTTTGCCGCCGACCTGATCCGCTCGGGACAGGCGAGCGCGGCGATCGCCGGCGGCAGCGACGCCCTCTGCCGCCTAACCTACAGCGGATTCAACGTTCTGCAGGCTGTCGACCCGAAGCCGTGCCGCCCCTTCGATGCGGCGCGCCAGGGGATCACCCTCGGCGAAGGCGCGGCGTACATCATGGTCGAGCGATGGGACGACGCCGTCGCGCGCGGCGCCGAGATCCTCGCGGAGCTCTGCGGCTACGGCGCGTCGTGCGACGCGAGCCATCCGACGGCTCCCGCCGAAGACGGTCGCGGCGCGCGCGCGGCGATGCTCGGAGCCATCCATGACGGCGGCGCCGACGGCGAGCGGATCGACTACGTGAATGCCCACGGCACGGGAACCCTGCTCAACGATTCGGCGGAGACGAAGGCGATCGTCGCGGCGGTCGGCGCCGACGTGCCGGTCTCGTCGACGAAATCGTACTTCGGGCACACGCTCGGCGCGGCGGGAGGGCTCGAGGCGGTGATCGCGGTTCTCGCGCTGCGGCACCAGATCGCGCCGCCCACCCTGCGGCTCGAGACGCCGGCCGCGGACTGCACGCTCGACTACATTCCGAAGACGCCACGACCGCTGGCGATGCAGCGGGTGCTTTCGAACACCTTCGGGTTCGGCGGCAGCAACGTGTCGCTGCTGTTTCGGGCGGTGTAGGCGAGAGGCGAGAGGCGAGAGCAAGCCGTTGGTGATTCACGATCCAGCGCGATGTGGTAGCGACTCGCGACCGTGCCGTCACGAGCGCGTGTACACCATCCAGGAAGCCTCCCTGCTCTCGCCTGTCGCCTTTCGCCTTTCGCCTGCCCCTCTGCTAGAGTGACGCCGCTTCAGGGGGCCGGGTGTCGTTTCGATTCGAATCATGACCGATATTTCACGCATCGCCGTCACCGGAATCGGCGTCATCGCGCCTGGCGCGATCGGTGTCGACGCCTTCCGATCGCTGCTCGGCGCGGGGACGACGGCGGCAGCCGAGGTCGACCGCTTCGACACCTCGACGTCGGGATCGCATCGCGCCGCCCTCCTTCGCGATTTCAAAGCGAAGGATTTCATCTCGGTGATGAAGATCAGGCGGATGAACAACCTCTCGCGCATGGGGCTCGCGGCCGCGAAGCTCGCGGTCGCCGACGCGGGGCTCGAAGCGGCGGGCTTCGCGCGCCCGGAGGTCGGCGTCGCGATCGGCACGGCCTTCGGCCCGGTGCAGACGTCGATCGAGTACCTGCGCGAGTACATGGAGAAGGGGGCGGCGCTCGCCCCGCCGCAACTCTTCGCGGAGTCGGTGGCCAACGCGCCCGGAAGCCACATCGCGATCGAGCACGGCTTCGAGGGATTCAACGTTACCTTTACGCAGCGTGAGAGCTCGGCGATGACCGCGCTGATGTTCGCCTGCGGGCAGCTGATCAAAGGGACGGCGAAGGCGGCCGTCTGCGGCGGCGTCGACGAGATGAACGAGCTGCTCTACTCGGTGCTCGCGCGCATCGGCGCTCTCGCGCATGCGAGCGGGGAACTCGACGAGGAAGGGCGCCCGTTCGACGAGCGGCGCAACGGCATGCTCGTGGGAGAGGGCTCGGTGGCGCTCGTCCTCGAACGGCCCGACGCGCTGCACGGCACTCCTCTGGCGTGGGTCTCCGGCTTCGGAATTGCGAAGGACGAGAGCGCGACGATCTCCGACTGGGGAACCGGCTCGGACGCGATCGTGCGCGCGATGCGTGCCGCGCTCGACGATGCGGAGATCGCGATGTCGGACGTGAGCGCGGTCTGGGCCTCGGCGAACGGGAGCGTGAACGGGGATCGCGTCGAGGCGCTCGCGCTCGACGAGCTCTTCGGCAACTCGTGCCCGTCCGTCGTCGCGACGAAGGGAATCTTCGGCGAGTACGCGGCGGGTGGCGCGGCGCAGATCGCATCGGCAGTGATGGCGCTGCGCGATCAACGGCTCCCCGCGACGGTCGGTTTCGATCGCGCGGAGGAGGGAGTCTCCATTCCGGTAACGCGCGCATCGGTGCAGGCGGGAGTGAAACACCTGCTCGTGAATTCAATCTCCGCGGGCGGCGGCATCGTATCGGCGGTGATCAGCGGGAGCAACGTTGACTGACAAGGTAATGGTCGTGATCCCGGCGCTCGACGCGGCTGCTTCGGTCGGAGAGGTCGTGAGGGCGAGCCTCGCGCAGCTGCCCGACGTCGTCGTCGTGAACGACGGGTCGACCGACGCGACGCCGGACGAGGCCGCGGCGGCGGGCGCGGTCGTGCTGGAGCATCCGCACAACCTCGGCAAAGGGGCCGCGCTTCGAACCGGGTTCCGCTACGCGCTCGACAGGGGCTTCGATGCCGTGATCACGGTCGACGCTGACGGGCAGCATCTTCCCTCCGAGATCTCGAAGTTCCTGCGCGCCTGGCGCGAGACGCGCGCCGACCTGATCATCGGCGACCGGAGCCACCTGTTCGGCGGGATGCTGCCGCGACGGCGAAACGCGAACATGTTCTCCGCCTGGGCGATCTCGAAGTGCGCAGGGAAGGTCGTCACCGACTCGCAGAGCGGCTTCCGCCTCTACTCCGCCTCGCTGATCCGCGAGGTATCGATGGGTGCGAACGGCTTCGCGGCGGAGAGCGAGATCATCGTGCGCGCGGGGCGGCTCGGCCGGACGATCCTGTCGATCCCGATCGAGCTCGGGTTCGTGAACGGGCTCGCGACGAGCCACTACCGCCCGCTGCTCGACACGCTCAGGATCGCGGGCGTGGTGACGCGGACGAGGCTGTTCGGTTAGGGCAGGCGAGAGGCGAAAGGCGAGAGGCGATGAGCAGGCGAGTGTGGAGTGCGCAAGCGCAAGCTTGCGCTCTTCCTCGGCGGAAGCGGCAGCTTCCGCTCTCCTTTCCGCTCAGCTGACGCCGAAGCTGCGCTTCGGCGTGGAAGAGCGCAAGCTTGCGCTTGCGCACTCCATACGGCGGGCTCGAGTGGGCGTGTGCCTGCTCATCGCCTCTCGCCTCATCGCCTCCCGCCTGGCGGCTAGGGGTGGGCGGACTTCGCGAAGATCGCGTCGAGCATCTCGCCGGGGCGGTAGATGCGGGTGTCGCCGAACTCGTTCGAGCGGCGCGTCTTCATCGTGAAGAGGGCGCGCTGGCAGATGTACTCGAAGTTGGCGCGGTAGTCGTCGCTGCGCCGCTGCTCGAACATCCGCGAGAGGGTGTCGAGCTGGGCGGTGAGGTGGTCGCCCGGGTCGGAGCTCTTTTCGCGGCCGGTGACCTGGGGCTTCTTCCTCGCGGGCTCGAGCCCGATCGCCGTGATGCGAAGGTCTTCGAGCTCCTGCGCGATGCGGTCTTTCGGCTTCTTCCTGTCGCCGTCGACCGCGAGCAGGGCGGGGACGCTCTGGCAATTCGCCTTGTGGATCGCCTCGCTCTTCGTGACCCACCCGAGGTTCGTGATCCCGCAGTGGCTCGAGACGTTGCCGGTCAGGTTCTCGATGAAGGGGCGGATCGCGGTCTGGTACGACTCGTCGACGCCGTGGAAGAGGTTGAGGACGAAGTGGACGCGGAAGCTGTCGAGCGTCGCCTGTACCGTTCGCGTGATCGGGTGGTCGCCGAGCGAGGAGCGGAGGTCGGCTGCGAACTCGTCGAGATTCCTCATCGACCCGTCGTAGACGTCCTCGACCCGGTCGATCAACTCGTTCGTGAGGCGGAAGAAGTCGAGCCTGCCGTCGACCGTCTCGTAGAAGGGTGAGTTCTTGCCGAAGATCAGCCGGAGCTTGCGGAAGAGGATCGCCTTGACGATGTCGGAGGCGGCCAGCGTCGCGCTCGGGAGGTGAGGTGTGAAGACGAGGATCCCCGAGTTCGAGACCGGCAGGAAGTCGATCACGGTCGAGTCGAGCCCGGCGCGCATGTCGAGGATGATGTAGTTCGCATCGAGCGAGTTGATCGCGTCGATCAGGTGCGACTTGTGCTGCGGGCCGAAGTTCGTGATTTCGTCGATCAGGTGAAGCGGGCCGGCGACGAAGCCGAAGTTTTTGTAGGTGCCGTCGGGGTCGAGCTTCGAATCGATCTGCGTCACGCAGTTCGCGAGCGGTTCGCCCTTTCGGAAGAAGTGATAGAGATCCTTCGTGACGGGTGTGTCGATGGCGTGCCGGATCGCCGAGGTGCCGGTATCGAGGTCGACGAGCACCGTCTTGCCGTGGCGGGAAAGCGAGAGGGCAAAGTTCGTCGCAAACGTCGTTTTACCGACGCCACCTTTGCCTGAGCTGACGGGGATGATTCGCTTCATGAGGGCGCGGCGCCGCGCGTCTGACGCGGCGGCAAGGCGGATTGTATGCGCGCGGCAGTGCGAATTGAAAATTGAAAATTGAACATTGAAATGGGGGCGGCACGTCCGGATTAGAGCACGACTCGGACAGGAGCCGCCGCGACGCTCACTTCTCGTCGACGCCCGGCGCGCAGACGGCAAATACGCGCAAACGAGGTCAGGTTTTCAATTTTCAATTTTCAATTTTCAATTCGGGCGAGTCCCGCGCTTGCCGGATTCGCCCCAATCCCCGATAGAATGCCGCCGATGGCGTACGAGTTGTTCCGGCGGTTCTCGCTCTTTGCCGACCTTCCCGACGCGGATCTCGCGTCGGTGGCGGCGGTGGCGAAGTCGCGCCGTTACGCGCGCGACGAGGTCGTGATCCGCGAGGACGAGCGGGGCGACGTCTTCTGCCTGATCAAGCAGGGACGGGTGAAGATCACGATGACCTCCCCCGAGGGGAAGGAGCTGATCCTCTCGACGCTGGGGCCGGGGCAGTTCTTCGGCGAGATGGCGCTGCTCGACGACGAGCCGCGCTCGGCGAACGTGATCGCGACCGAGAGGCTCGAGGTTCTGACGATCTGGCGGAGCGACTTTCTCCAGCTTCTCGCCGAGAACTTCGCATTCACGCGCCGTCTTCTCGCCGAGATGTCGAAGCGGCTTCGCGACGCGTCGTCGCGGATCGAGTCGCTCGTGACGATGGACGTCAACGGCCGGCTCGCCCGCTACCTGATCGAGCTGGCGAACAGCCAGGGGCGGGAGGCGCCGGGCGGGTACGTCGCCTTCACGCGCCCGACGCACCAGGCGATTGCGAACACGATCGGCACCTCGCGCGAGACCGTCTCGCGTCTGCTCCACGAGCTGATGGCGCAGGGAGTGCTCCTGTCGGAGCGAAAGACGATCTACCTGCGCCGCGAGGGGCTGCGCAGATTCCGCGAGGCGTCGTGAGCGGCGAGGGCATCGAACGCTCCGTGACTCCGCTCGCGGCCGAGCAACCGCGGCGCCGCCGCGTGTTCACGATTCCGAACTTCATCTCGGTCGGCCGGCTCGGCTGCATCCCGTTCTTCGTCGCGGCTGCGATGACCGGCCATCACAACCTTGCGTTCACCTTCTTCGTGACCGCGGGGGTGAGCGATATCTTCGACGGCTGGATCGCACGCCGCTTCAACCAGAAGTCGTCGATCGGCGCGGTGCTCGATCCCGCGGCCGACAAGATCATGATGTTCTCGGCCTACATCCTCTACACGGTCGACGCGTCGATTCTCCACCGCCTGCCGGGATGGCTGACGATCACGATCTTCATGCGCGACCTGATGATCACGGTGTTCGCGTACCTGCTCTACACGCGGATCCAGGTGCGTCGCTTTCCGCCGTCGATCGCCGGCAAGACGTCCACGGTGATCCAGATCGTCACGCTCTCCGCGGTGATCGCGGCAAACGGCGTGCTGGCGCCGATCGGCCTCACGCTTCTTCCCCTGCTGATCCTTCTCGCACTCGGCATGACGCTCTTCTCCGGGCTCGGCTACCTGCGCCAGGCGCGCTTCATACTCGCGGAGCGCGCCGCGGAGGGGTGAGGTCGAGCGCAGAACGTGGAGCGAAAGACTCTGGCCGTCCTCGGATCGCGGCGGCGTCAGACTTCTTCATTCCTCATTCGACATTCTTCATTTCGGTTTCCGCGCTCGTATCGAGGCTGCACAGAGACCGAAATGAAGAATGTCGAATGAGGAATGAAGAATGAAGAATGAAGGACGAAAGGCGTGCTACGCACGGCTGCTCGCCTGCTCATCGCCTCTAGCCCCTCGCCTCACGCCTGCCTCACCTGGAATTGGTCATTGACGCGCGATGTCGCAACCCCTACAATCCCCGGCCGCGGGAAATACGACTCGGCGACGAGCGGTTTCGTAAGCTCCCTGCCTCCATAGCTCAATTGGTAGAGCAGCGGACTCTTAATCCGTTGGTTCTAGGTTCGAGTCCTAGTGGAGGCACCAATCGAAAGCTTTTCCGAGGACCGGGAGACGGGCGACCGAGTGGCCCGGTTCCCGGTCCTCGATGCTTTGCGAAAGTGGCGGAATTGGCAGACGCGCTGGACTTAGGATCCAGTGGCTTAAACGCCGTGGGGGTTCGAGTCCCCCCTTTCGCACCAGCGGGATCCCGCGAACCGGATCCTTCGATGTGAACATGCAGAATGCTGAATGTAGAACGGTGAACTGAGAACCCCGAAGAGAGGCGCCTCCTTTTCTGGATTCTCAATTCATCGTTCTGCGTTCTCACTTCCGCTTCTGCAGTCCGACCTCAGCACCTGGCAGCGCAGTTCATAACCGAGACGAGTGAAACCGATGCTAATCGAATACAAGGACGTCACCCCCGTGAAGAAGTTCGTCGCTGTCGAGGTCCCTTCCGACGCGATCGATCACGAGCTCGGGCATGTGCTGGACGAGTTCTCACGCCACGCGAAGATCCCCGGCTTCCGGGCGGGCAAGGTGCCCCGCGCCGTGGTGAAATCGAAGTTCGAGGACGACATCAAGCGGGAAGTGCTCGACCGGATTCTTCCCCGTTTCCTTCACGAGGCGATCGTGGAGAAGAAGCTGGAAGTCGTCGGCACGCCCGAGCTGAAGAAGATCGACGACCTGGCTGAAGGCTCGCCTCTCCGCTTCGAAGCGGAGCTCGAGGTGCGGCCCGAGGTCGCGCTCGAGAACTACCGCGGACTCGCGGTCACCGAGAAGCCGGTCGACGTCTCGGCCGACGAGGTGACGAAGACGATCGAGCGTTTCCGCGAGCAGTCGGGAACGTTCCGCGGCGTCGCCGATCGCGCCGCGGTCGAAGGCGACTACGTCGTCGTCGATCTCGTGAGCACCGCGGAGGGCATGGAGCGGAAGTCGACCGAGGGGTACTACGTGCACCTCGGCCCCGACACCGTGCTCCCCGAGCTTCGCGAGGCTCTCCTCGGCCGGTCGCCCGGCGACAACGTGGCGTTCGACAAGTCGTGGGACGACGACGCGCCTAACGAAGACGTCCGCGGCAAGACGGTTCACTACGACGTCACGGTCAAGGAGCTCCAGGTCCGCGAGCTGCCGGAGCTGAACGACGACTTCGCGCGCGGCACCGGCTTCGCCGAGTCGCTCGACGAGCTGCGGAAGAAGATCGAGGACGACATGCGCAACCACAAGGCGCAGGAGTCGATGAGCGACAAGCGGAAGCAGCTCGGCGACGAGCTCGTCGCGGCGCACTCGTTCGACGTCCCCGAGGCTCTGGTCGACGACGAGACGGTCAAGGCGCTCCGGAACTATGCCCGCTTCCTTTCGAGCCAGGGGGTCGACGTCGAAAAGGCGCCGATCGACTGGGAGAACCTGAAGGTCGAGTTCCGGCCCGACGCGGTCAAGCGGGTGCAGCTCTCGGCGGTCCTCGACGCGATCGCGAAGAAGGAAGGTCTCTCCGCGAGCGACGCCGACGTCGACGAGGAGATCCACCGCGGCGTCTCCAACGCCTCGGAATTCTCGGCGCTCAAGCGCCGCTTGCAGCATGATGGAACGTACGAAGAGATCCGCCGGCATGTCGCCGAGGAGAAGGCGTTCCAGCTGGTGATCGCAGAGGCAAAAGCGTCGTAGCGACGCCGCGGTGCCCGCCCCGAGGGGCGCGGAGCCGTTGAGCCCGGATGGGCGGAAAGGGGCATCATGGTGCTGATTCCGTACGTGGTCGAACAGACGAGCCGCGGTGAGCGCTCGTACGACATCTACTCCAGGCTTCTCAAGGACAACGTGATCATCCTCGGTCAGCCGATCGAGGACCAGGTCGCCAACGTCATCATCGCGCAGATGCTTTTCCTCGAGGCCGAGAACCCCGAGAAGGACATCTGGATCTACATCAACTCCCCGGGCGGGTCGATTACCGCCGGCATGGCGATCTACGACGTGATGCAGTACGTCAAGCCGAGCGTCGCCACGATCTGCATCGGACAGGCCGCATCGATGGCCGCCGTGCTCCTCGCCGCGGGCGCGAAGGGAAAGCGCTACGCGCTGCCGAATTCGCGCGTTCTGATCCACCAGCCGCTCATGTACGGGCTCGGCGGGCAGGCGAGCGAGATCGACATCCACGCCAAGGACATCATGCGGATGCGCGCGCGCCTGAACGAGATCCTCGCGAGCCACACCGGCCAGCCGGTCGAAAAGATCAACAACGACACCGACCGCGACTATATCCTCAACGCCGTCGACGCCGTCGAGTACGGCATCGTCGACCAGGTGATGTCGAGGCGCGAGTAACCCGGCCTCAACGCTCCGATTCTCCCCGGGGGCACGGCACGCCGTGCCCCTTCTTTTTCTCCATTCTTCATTCCTCATTCGACATTCTTCATTTCGGTTTTCCTCCCCGTGACGGAACCGAAATGAAGAATGTCGAATGAGGAATGAAGAATGAAGAACGGGAATGCGCCGTTGTTCTCTCCCAGTGCCCCCCACGCCCCCTGTTTGCCCTCCGGAATGAACGCCGGAGGCCCAAGGTTCCGTCAGGGCGAAGTGAGCGTTTCTTGACACTCCCTCGGGGGAGGACAAGAATTGTTTTGATCCGGAGGAAACCTGCCCGATGTCGAAGAAGGGAAGCACCGGTGACGTGCTCCGCTGCAGCTTCTGCAACAAGTCCCAGAGGGACGTCAAGAAGCTGATCGCGGGGCCGACCGTCTACATCTGCGACGAGTGCGTCGACATCTGTCTCGACATCATCGCCGAGGACCGGAAGGAAGATCCCGGTGCGATCGAGTCGAGCGGACAGCTTCCGAAGCCGCGGGAGATCAAGGAGTTTCTCGATCTCTACGTGATCGGGCAGGAGCGGGCGAAGAAGAAGCTCGCCGTTGCCGTCTACAACCATTACAAGAGAATCGACTACCAGCAGAAGAACACGCGGCAGGACGTCGAGCTGCAGAAGTCGAACATCCTTTTGATCGGGCCGACCGGCACCGGCAAGACGCTGCTCGCGCAGACGCTCGCCCGGATGCTCTCGGTTCCCTTCACGATCGTCGACGCGACGACGCTCACCGAGGCGGGCTACGTCGGCGAAGACGTCGAGAACATCATCCTCAAGCTCTACCAGGCGGCGGGCAACGACAAGGACAAGACCCAGCGCGGCATCGTCTACATCGACGAGGTCGACAAGATCTGTCGCAAGGGTGACAACCCGTCGATCACGCGCGACGTCTCCGGCGAGGGAGTGCAGCAGGCACTGCTGAAGATCCTCGAGGGGACGGTGGCGAACGTTCCTCCGCAGGGGGGACGCAAGCATCCGCACCAGGAGTTCATCCAGATCGACACGACGAACATCCTCTTCATCTGCGGCGGTGCGTTCGTGGGGCTCGACGGAGTCATCGAGCGTCGCCTTTCGCAGTCGTCGATGGGGTTCGGCGCGAAGATCACCGGGAAGAAGGAGAAGAAGGTCGGCGACCTTCTCGCCCAGACGCACCCGGAGGATCTGATCAAGTTCGGGCTGATTCCGGAATTCGTCGGCCGCCTCCCGGTGGTCGGCACGCTCGACGAGCTCGACAAGCAGGCGCTCGTCGACATCCTCAAGGAACCGAAGAACTCGCTCGTCCGTCAGTACGAGACGATGATGGGCTTCGAGAACGTGTCGCTCAAGTTCACAGACGACGCGCTCGAGGCGATTGCCGAGGAAGCGCTGACCCGGAACGTCGGGGCGCGCGGCCTGAAGATCATCATCGAAGAGCTGATGCTCGAGTTGATGTACACGATCCCGTCCGACGACTCGATCTCGGAGTGCGTCATCACGCGCGAGACGGTCGTGAACCGCACTCAACCGATCAAGCTGTTCCGCAAGGCCGGGTAGGAGCCTTGCGCAACTCTTTCCGCACTCCCGGCGGCGCAGGCGCGCCGGGCGTGTGATATTCGACCCCAATCATGTCCATGACTATCGAAAACAGGCTTCCGCTCGTTCCGCTCCGGGACATGGTCGTGTTTCCCTCGACCATGGCTCCCTTCGTCGTCGGTCGGAAAGCCTCGATCCTCGCACTCGAGGCGACGCTTTCCACGACGGAAAAGAGAATCTTCCTCGCAACGCAGAAGGATCCGAAGATCGACGATCCGTCGATCACGGAGATCTACCACGTCGGCGTGATCGCCACCGTGGTGCAGAATCTCAAGCTCCCGAATCAGAACGTGAAGGTGATGGTCGAGGGGCTGCAGCGCGCCCGGGTCATCGGTCACGTCGAGAGCGACGGTTTCGTCGCGGTCGACGTCGAGGTCATCGACTCGGCCTACCCGCTCACTCCCGAGGTCAACGAGTACATCCAGAAGATTCTCGAGACCTTCGAGCAGTACGCGCGGATGTCGCACCACCTCGCCTTCGAGGGGGTGATGTCCACGCTCAAGGTCGAGGACCCCGACCGCTTCGCCGACACGCTCGCGTCGCACCTGCTGATCACGACGGTCGAGAAGCAGCAGCTTCTCGAGACGGCGAGCCCCTACGAGAGGCTCCAGAAGCTCCAGGACTTCCTCGAGATCGAGATCGACAAGATCAATCTCGACAAGCGCATCAACTCCAAGGTCAAGAAGCAGATGGAGCGGGCGCAGAAGGAGTACTACCTCAACGAGAAGATCAAGGCGATCCACCAGGAGCTGGGTCGCAAGGACGATCGGACCGACGAGGTGGAGGAGCTCAAGCAGAAGATCGAGACTGCCGGGATGCCGAAGGACGCCAAGGAAAAGGCGCTCCAGGAGCTCAAGCGGCTCGAGACGATGCCGGGCGTTTCCGCGGAGGCGACCGTCTCGCGCAACTACATCGAATGGCTCGTCGCGGTTCCCTGGAAGAAGTCGTCCAAGGAGAACAAGGACATCGACAAGGCCGAGCAGATCCTCAACGACGACCACTACGGTCTCGAAAAGATCAAAGAGCGCATCCTCGAGTTCCTCGCGGTGCGCCAGCTCGTGAAGGGCTCCAAGGGGACGATCCTCTGCTTTGCCGGCCCTCCGGGCGTCGGCAAGACCTCGCTCGCGAAGTCGATCGCAAAGTCGACGGGGCGCGAGTTCGTCCGTCTCTCCCTCGGAGGCGTCCGTGACGAGGCGGAGATCCGCGGTCACCGACGCACGTACATCGGCGCGTTCCCCGGCCAGATCATCCAGCGGATGAAGAAGGCGGGAACGGTGAACCCCGTCTTCCTTCTCGACGAAGTCGACAAGATGGCGATGGACTTCCGCGGAGATCCGTCGTCGGCGCTTCTCGAAGTGCTCGACCCGGAGCAGAACCACGCGTTCGTCGACCACTACCTCGACGTCGAATACGACCTTTCACGCGTGATGTTCATCGCGACCGCGAACGTGTCGCACACGATTCCGGCTCCTCTGCGCGACCGCATGGAGATCATCCACCTCTCCGGCTACACGCACGTGGAGAAGCTTCACATCGCGAAGCAGTTCCTCGTGCCGAAGCAACTCACCGAGCAGGGGCTCGATCCGGCGAAGATCTCGATGACCGACGACGGCATCTCGGAGATCGTCGAGTTCTACACGCGTGAGGCGGGCGTCCGCAACCTCGAGCGCGAGATCGGATCGGTCTTCCGCAAGGTAGCCCGCGCGGTACTCAAGTCGAGCGGCGAGTACACGGCAGAGATCGACGCGGCGAAGGTTCGCGAGTTCCTCGGGAAGCCGAGGTTCCGCTCGCACAAGCGTGAGGAGAAAAGCGAGATCGGCGTCGCGACTGGACTTGCCTGGACCGAGGTCGGCGGCGAACTGCTCTCGACCGAAGTCGCGCTGACGCGCGGCAAGGGAACGCTCACTCTCACCGGCAAGCTCGGCGACGTGATGCAGGAGTCGGCGCGCGCCGCGCTGACCTACGTCCGCTCGCGCGCGGAGTACTTCGGCGTTGACGCCGATTTCCTCGACAAGGTCGACATTCACATCCACGTCCCCGAGGGGGCGATTCCCAAGGACGGCCCGTCGGCGGGAATCACGATGGCCACGTCGCTGCTTTCAGCGGTTACGAAGATCCCGATTCACCGCGACGTCGCGATGACCGGAGAGATCACCCTGCGCGGCAAGGTGCTCCCGATCGGCGGCCTCAAGGAGAAGGTGCTCGCAGCCTCGCGCGGCGGCATCAAGCGGGTCATCGTGCCGAAGGAGAACGAGAGAGATCTCGACGACATCCCGGCTGACGTGAGAGAGACCATGGAGTTCCATACCGTCGAATCGATGGACGAAGTCGTCGCCATCGCGCTCGACGGAACGATTGCCCCGGTCGTCGGAGCGAAGGACAAGCTCCCCGAGCCGGCCAAGACGGTCGATGGCGGGGGAACGCTCACGCACTGAGCGTGCCTCTGTCCGCCGACCATACCTCGACGGAGACCGCCTCGGCATCCTGCCCCGGCGGCCTTCGCCGATCACTCGCGATGACCCCCAGGTTGATGCAGGGAGACTCGAAGTGAGAACGCAGAACGATGAATTCAGAACCCAGAAATGCCTGACGGTGCTATGTTCTGGGTTCATCATTCAGCGTTCATCGTTCTAACTTCAGGGTTTTCTGCCTTGACTGAGCGCCATCGCGGGCACACGTCCAAGCCCTGAACCCGGAGACTGTTCCTCCGGAACTAATTCCAACTCACAAACGGAGCGTCATGCAGGTTCGATCGGTCGAATTTCACCGTGCCGCCTACAGCCCCGCGGATTTTGTCCGCGACGGCAGGCCGCAGTTCGCCTTCGTGGGACGGTCGAATGTCGGAAAGTCGACTCTCATCAACGTTCTCCTCAACCGCAGCCGTAAAGGCGTGGCGCGCGTCAGCTCGACTCCGGGCAAGACGCAGGCGGTGCAGTACTACATCGTCAACGAGCGGATTCACCTCGTCGACCTTCCGGGCTACGGCTACGCGAAGGTGGCGAAGACGACGCGCGCGGAGTGGGCGCAGCTGATGGAAGGCTTCTTCGCCGAGGCGCAGTCGCTCGGCGCGCTCTTCCTGCTGCTCGATTCGAGGCGCGAGCCGACCGATGAAGACGCGATGATGCTCGATCTGGCGCGGTCGGCCGGCGTCGGCGTCGTGATCATCATGACGAAGTCGGACAAGCTGTCGGGCAACGAGCTGGCCAAAAGCCGGCGCGCCATCGCGAAGGCGCTGGAGATCGACCCCGACGCGCTGATTCCCTTCTCGAGCGTGTCGCGACTCGGAGTCGATTCGGTATGGAAGATCATCGACGCAAACATGAAGGTCAACGCGGTCTCCTAGGACGCGGCAAGTGAAATGAACTCAGGCCCGCTCCGGAACGGTGCGAGCTTCTTACGAGGTAGAGATGGCAGATCAGGAAATCGAGAACGGGCAGACGGCAGTGACGGACGAGGCGGAAGCGCCCGCGAAACCTGAGAAGGAAGCGAAGGCGAAGCCGGAGCGACCCTCGCGGAAGAAGGCTGTGAAAGCCGAGCCTGCGCCGGAGGCACCCGCCGAAGAAGCAGCGGCAGAGCCCGCGGCCAGCGAGGACGATGCTGCGACGGCAGCCGAAGCCGACGTCGCGCCTGCGAAGGGCGAAGGACAGCCGGCGAGCCCGAGGGCTGCGGCCGAGACGCTCGACATCCGCGTGCTCAAGGAGATGCGCCTTCCCGACATCACGAAGGTCGCCAAGGATCACGGGATCGAGAACGCCGCGGGCATGCGCAAGCAGGACCTGATCTTCTCGATCCTGCAGGCGCAGACCGAAAAGTCGGGGCTTCTCTTCGCACAAGGCGTGCTCGAGTGCCTCCCTGACGGCTTCGGCTTCCTCCGCGCGCCGGAGTACAACTACCTCCCGGGCCCCGACGACATCTACGTCTCGCCGTCGCAGATTCGCCGCTTCGACCTGCGGACCGGCGACACGATCTCCGGCCAGGTTCGTCCGCCGAAGGAAGGAGAGCGCTACTTCGCCCTGATCAAGGTCGAGGCGGTCAACTTCGAGCATCCCGACGTCGCGCGCGACAAGATTCTCTTCGACAACCTGACGCCGCTCTATCCGGAGCAGCGAATCAAGCTCGAGGTCTCGACCTACATGTCGTCGCGCGTGCTCGACCTGGTCGCGCCGATCGGCAAGGGACAGCGCGGCCTGATCGTCGCGCCTCCGCGAACCGGCAAGACGATGTTGCTGCAGGCGATCGCGAACTCGATCACGGCGAACCATCCCGAGATCACGCTCATCGTCCTTCTCATCGACGAGCGCCCCGAGGAAGTCACCGACATGCAGCGTTCGGTCAAGGGCGAGGTCATCAGCTCGACCTTCGACGAGCCCGCCTCACGCCACGTGCAGGTTGCCGAGATGGTCATCGAGAAGGCGAAGCGGCTCGTCGAGCACAAGCGCGACGTCGTGATCCTGCTCGACTCGATCACGCGTCTGGCGCGCGCCTACAACACCGTCGTGCCGCCGTCGGGCAAGGTGCTCTCGGGCGGCGTCGACTCGAACGCGCTGCAGCGCCCGAAGCGATTCTTCGGCTCGGCGCGAAACATCGAAGAGGGCGGGTCGCTGACGATCATCGCGACCGCGCTGATCGATACCGGCTCGCGCATGGACGACGTCATCTTCGAAGAGTTCAAGGGGACCGGCAACATGGAGGTCCACCTCGACCGCAAGCTGTCCGACAAGCGCGTCTTCCCGGCGATCGACATCAACCGCTCCGGAACGCGAAAGGAAGAGCTGCTCCTCGAGAGGGGCGAGCTCAACCGCATCTGGGTCCTGCGCAAGGTCTTCAGCCCGATGTCGACCGTCGAGTCGATGGAGCTCCTGCTCGAGAAGCTCGAGAAGACGAAGACGAACGTGGAGTTCCTCAACGCGATGGGAAGCATGTAGGCGAGAGGCGAGAGGCGATAAGCAGGCCAAGGGCCATAGGCCAGAGGCCAGAGCAGGCAGAGAGTTGGGGCGCCGGCGCGAGCCGGCGCTCTTTGTTTTGAGGGGAGAGGCGAGAGGCGACAGGCGAGAGGCGATAAGCAGGCAAGAGGGCGGGAAGCCGGCGGCGTCCCGGCACGCGCAGTCCGCGCGCCTCGATGCCTGCTCTGGCCTCTGGCCTGCTCATCGTCTCTCGCCTCTCGCCTCATCGCCTCATTGCTGCCACCTTCCTCCCCGATACTTCCCCTCGTTCTGGCAGAATAGCGACTCGTCGGAACAGCGCGGATGGCGAACAAAGCGATCAACTGGATCAAGGGCTTCCTCTGGCGGCACGCCGTGGGGATCACGATTCTCGTGATGGCCTGGATTCTCGTCATCCTGGCCGTCTTCGCCTGGAACTACGTCATCATCACGCGCAAGTTCGACTCGTCCCGCCGGTGGGACCTTCCGAGCCGCATCTACTCCGACGCGACGCCGATCCTTCCGGGGCGCACCTATCCTCGCGCGATCCTCGAGCCGAAGCTCAACCACGTCGGCTACCAGGAGGTCTCCGAGAAGGTCTCGCGTCCCGGGCACTACCGCTACGTCGACGGCGATCTCGAGATCTACCTCCAGGCGTTCGACTATCCCGACATGGAGTTCGCGCCGATGGCGGTCTCGATCGACATGAAGGGGGACGGCTACGTCCGTTCCATCGAGCGCATCGAAGACCAGATCAAGCTTAAGGCAGTCAGGATCGAGCCGGAGCTGATCACCTCGGTCTACGACGAGGTGATGGAGAGCCGGGACCCCGTGCCGCTCAACGCGGTACCGAAGAACCTCGTGAACGCCATCATCGCGGTCGAAGACCGCGACTTCATGACGCACGAGGGGATCTCGATCCGCGGCATCTTCCGGGCTGCGGTCACGAACGTCAAAAGCGGCGGCGTCCGCGCCGGTGGCTCGACGCTGACGCAGCAGCTCGTGAAGAACCTCTTTCTCACGCACGAGCGGACCGTCAGGCGCAAGCTGCGCGAGATCCTGATGGCGATCATCCTCGACGCCCGCTACTCGAAGGAGGAGATCCTCGAGGCGTACCTCAACGAGATCTACCTCGGGCAGAACGGTTCGGTGCAACTCGTCGGCGTCGCGGAGGCTTCGCGCGTCTACTTCGGCAAGCGCGTCAGCGCCCTCTCCCTCGGCGAGTGCGCGACGCTTGGCGGGATGATCCGCTCGCCCAACAACTACTCTCCGCTGAAGAACCCGGAGCGCGCGCGCGAGCGGCGTGACATCGCCTTGAAGTCGATGTTCGAGCAGGCGATGATCTCCGAGGCCGAGTACAAGGCGGCCGTCGACCAGCCGCTCACGGTCAATCGCTACCCGCGATCGATCAACTCGGCGCCCTACTTCGTCGATCTCGTCCTGCAGCAACTCCGCGAGACCTACCCCGACACGCAGCTCAAGACCGACGGGCTGAAGATCTTCACGACGCTCGACACCGTGATGCAGCGTTCCGCGGAGACGGCGCTCGAGGACGGGATCACCGATCTGAAGAAAGGCTATCCCCACATTCGCAAGGCCGACGTCTCGCTCGAAGGAGTCGTGCTCACGATCGAGCCAGGAACCGGCTACGTGAAGGCGCTCGTCGGAGGGACGAACTACCGGAAGAGCCAGTTCAATCGCGCCGTGCAGGCGAGGCGCCAGCCCGGCTCGCTCTTCAAGCCGTTCGTCTACGTGGCGGCGATGGATCCCGACCGGAGCGAGCCGCTGACCGCGGCGTCGGTGCTCGACGACAGCCCGATCGAGCTGAAGAGCCCGAGCGGGAACTGGGTGCCGCAGAACTACGACGGCCAGTTCCACGGGCCGGTGTCGGTGCGCAAGGCGCTCGCACTCTCCTACAACATCCCCGCGGTGCGCGCTGCACAGGCGGCGGGCGTGAAAAACGTCGTCGAGCTGGCGAAGACGATCGGTATCCGGAGCCAGCTCCAGGCCTACCCGTCGATCGCGTTAGGCTCGTTCGAGGTGACGCCGCTCGAGATCGCTTACTGCTACTCGGTTTTCGCGAACGGCGGCGTGAAGGCGGAGCCGGTCACGATCCTCGCCGTCTCGAACGCCGACGGCCAGCTTCGCGAAAACCGCGAAGTGACGATGAAGCGCGTGATCCCCGCGAACCTTGCGTTCGTGATCAACGAGATGCTCAAGGACGCGGTGACCTACGGAACAGCGGCGCGCGCCGGCGCGGCAGGCTTTTCAGGCAAGTTCGCGGGCAAGACCGGAACGACGAACAACTACCGCGACTCCTGGTTCGTCGGCTACTCGCCGCGCGTCCTCTCGCTCGTCTGGATCGGCTTCGACGACAACCGGTCGACGAGGCTGTCGGGCTCGAACGGCGCGCTGCCGATCTGGATCAAGCACATGAGCCGCGTGGTCGGAATGGTTCCCGAGGCGGAGTTCCGGCGCCCCGGCGGCATCGTCGTGCGCGAGATCGATCCGGAGACCGGAATGCTCTCCACGCCGCAGTGCCCGCAGCTGCGGAGCGAGTATTTCGTCGAGGGCGCCGAGCCGACGATGCTCTGCCCGCTCCACGATCTCGGCCAGGAAGATCCGTTCGCGGTCACCCCCGACGATCTGCCTGACGATCGGCGCTCGAGGATCCGGAGGATGCTGCCGTGGCTGTTCCGACAGCCGGCCGCACCGGCACCGGCGACGCCTCCGGCGACGGCGACGAATTGAAAATTGAAAATTGAATAACGACGCAGGAATTGGCTCGCGGGACAGGTCGCGGAGCTGCCGGCGACGAGCCATTTTTCAATTTTCAATTTTCAATTTTCAATTCCGCTGGTAAGTTGATCCCGTCCATGACCATTGAAGGAAGGGCGGAGGCGCTGTTCGCGTACGTGGGCGGCCTCGCGGCTCTCGCGGCGGAGACGCTGCGGGAGTCGTTCCGGAGACCGTTCGAGACGCGAATCTTTCTGACGCAGTGCGATCAGATCGGAGTCCGGTCGTTGTCGATCGTTCTCGTGACAGCGCTTTTCATCGGGATGGTGCTCGCACTCCAGACGGCATACGCGCTGGCCGACTTCGGCGGAAAGCTCTTCATCGGCAAGGTGGTTTCGCTCTCGCTCGTGCGCGAGCTTGCGCCCGTGCTGATGGCGCTGATGGTCGGCGGGCGGGTCGGCGCCGGCATGACGGCGGAGATCGGCACGATGAAGGTCACCGAGCAGATCGACGCGCTCCGTGCGATGGCTACGAGCCCGGTTCGAAAGCTCGTTGTTCCGAAGGTGCTCGCGACCACCGCGATGCTCCCGCTGCTCACGATCATCGCCTGCGTCGTCGGCATCGCGGGAGGCATGCTGATCGCAGTCTCGAACCTGAACCTCTCGAGCAATTTCTACATGCGGAGCGTGATCTCCACGCTGAAATACAACGACATCGCATCGGGGGTAGGCAAGTCGTTCTTCTTCGGCTTCGCGATCGCGCTGATCGCATGCTTCAACGGCCTGCGTACCAGCGGCGGCGCGGACGGCGTCGGGCGGGCGACGACGCAGACCGTCGTCACGTCGGCGATCTCCGTGCTCGTGATCGACTTTTTCCTGACGAAGCTTTTCCTGATGGTGGCATGAGCGAAACGGCAAACACATTCGATGGCGCGATCATCGATCTGCGCGGCGTGGCGAAGGCCTACGGCGCGAAGCAGGTGTTGCGCGACGCGACGCTCGCGGTCAGGCGGGGCGAGGTGCTCGTGATCATGGGAGGCTCGGGATCGGGCAAGTCCGTGACCCTGCGGCACATGCTCGGGCTCGAACATCCCGACGCGGGCGAGGTCTTCGCGTTCGGCGAGGAGATTTCGCGCTATTCGGAGCGGGAGCTCGCCAGCGTGAGAATGAAATTCGGGATGCTCTTTCAGAGCGGCGGGCTTTTCGACTCGATGACTGTGTTCGAGAACGTTGCCTTCCCGCTTCGCGAGCACAGTGACACGGCGGAGGACGAGCTCGCCCGGCGCGTCGAGGAGGCGCTCGCGATGGTGCAGCTTCCCGGGAGCGGCCAGCTGATGCCGGTCGATCTCTCGGGCGGAATGCGCAAGCGGGTCGGCCTCGCGCGCGCGATCGTCCACCACCCGCAGGTCATCCTTTACGACGAGCCGACGACAGGGCTCGACCCGATCACGGCCGACAAGATCAACGAGCTCATCGTCGACCTTCAGCACCGGCTCGAAGTGACGTCGATCGTCGTGACGCACGACATCCAATCGGCGTTCTACGTCGGCGACAGGATTGCGTTCCTTCGCGATGGTGTGTTCGAGTGGACCGGTACGATGGACGAGGCGCGCCGAAACGCACCCGCGACGCTGCGCGAATTTCTCGTGACCTCGAACGTCGCGTCGGCGCAGCCGATCGAGGCAGGCGAGAGGCGATAGGCAGGCCAAAGGCCAGAGGCCAGAGGCCAAAGCAGGCTGGCGATTGGCGTGAGTCTGACGCTCAACCGCGAAGCAGCGACGCGATGGTTAGCTCGGCGCGGCAGCGCCGAGTGCGGTTAGACTAGAGGGACCGGATCGACGATGACGACGCAATCGGAAAACGCGAGGAACGTCAGGATCGGCCTGCTCGTGACGGCCGCGGCGGTCGCCTTGCTCATCTTTCTCTTCTTCATCGGTTCCGAGCAGAAGCTCTTCTCGAAGAAATACGAATACGAGGTGAGGTTCCCGAGCGCGCAGGGGCTTGCCGAGGGAAACCCGGTGCACATGTCGGGAGTGAACGTCGGCGTCGTGAAGGAGATCAGGCTTCCGGAGAAGGCGAGTCAGAAGTTCGTCGAGATCACGATCTCGGTCGATCGCAAGTTCGCCGCGAGGATTCGTGAGGATTCACGGGCGCGCTTGAAGAAGCTCGGACTCATCGCGTCCGACAGCTACGTCGACATCGTTCCCGGGTCGCCCGACTCGCCGGCGCTCCATCCCGGATCCGACATCCCCGCGGCGCGGCAGGCGAACGTCGACGACCTGCTCGGCCAGGGCGAGGATCTCGTCGACAACTTCGTCAGCATCTCCTCGTCGTTGCGCAACGTGCTCGAGCGCGTCGACCGCGGCGAAGGACTTCTCGGCGAGCTGACCAGCAGCCCCGAGTCGAAGGAAAAGGTCACCCAGACGCTTCTCCAGACGATGACCAAGGTCAATCGAGTGCTCGACGACATCGAGCGGGGACGTGGCCTGATGGGGCGGCTCGTCACGGACGACGTCTACGCCGACCGGCTGCTCACCTCGCTTGGACAGACCGCCGCGTCGGTTCAGACGATCGCCGCGTCGATCGAGCAGGGTTTCGAGACGGGCGAAGGCGCGATTCCCGCTCTGATGAACGATCCGGAGCAGAAGAAGAAAGTCATCACACTGATCGGCAATCTCGAGGTCGTCTCGACCCGCCTCGCGAGCCTGAGCGAAGGCTTCGAAGGGAAGGGGGGCGTGATCCCGCGTCTCATCAAGGACGAGCCGTACGCCGACAAGACTCTCGCCGAGTTCCAGAGCATGGTGTCGCAGCTCAACGCCGTGTCGAAGCAGCTCTCGGAAGGGAACGGAACGGCCGGAAAGCTGATCCAGGACCCCTCCGTCTACGAATCGGCCAACGACATCCTCATCGGCATCAACGAGTCGAAGATGCTTCGCTGGCTCGTGCGAAGAAGCCAGGCCAAGGGAATCGAGGAGCGTTACCGGGCAGAGAGAGCGTCGGCCGGAACGGACGCACCTCCTCCTCCCGTATCGACGGTGCCGGAAGATGCCACGCCGACTCCCGAAGCTTCGCCGTCTGAGATTGAAAATCCCGCGCCGCCTGCAACAGTGACGGCAGTGGAGCCGGGCCCCGAGATTCCGCCGCCGCCGCAGGTCACCGAACCTCCGGCCGAGGAGACTTCGACCCAGCCGCCACCGGCGGAGCCTTCGACCGACACGACGACGACTCCGCCGCCGACACCTCCGCCCGGGCGTTGATTCACGGCGCTCTAGGGCCGAGCTTCGCGTCGCCGCTTTGCGGCCAAACGTCCAGCCTTCGCGAATCGTCAGCCTGCTTTGGCCTCTGGCCTTTGGCCTCTGGCCTGCCTTACGGCCTGCTTTTCGCCTCTCGCCTATCGCCTCTCGCCTGCTTTTCGATAGAATTCGACGGCTTCGCCCCGGCCGATCCCTGGCCGGAAAGTTCCCTAAGGAGACACCTGTGAATATCGCAGTCATCGGCACCGGCTACGTCGGCCTCGTGACCGGCACTGGCCTGGCCGACTTCGGAAACGACGTCGTCTGCGTCGACATCGACGAGAGCAAGATCGCGGCGCTCAACGCCGGAAGCATCCCCATTTACGAGCCGGGTCTCGACGCGCTCGTCGCGAACAACGTGAAGGAGGAGCGCCTCCGCTTCTCGACGAACCTCGAGGAGGCGATCCGATTCGCCCGGGCGATCTTCATCGCTGTCGGCACGCCGCCGATGCCCGACGGCTCTCCCGACCTCCGCTACGTGCAGGACGTCGCGCACACGATCGCGAAGTACATGGACGGCCCCAAGCTCATCATCACCAAGTCGACTGTTCCGATCGGCACCGGCCGGATGATCGAGAAGATCGTCGCCGAGTACGGCAAGCAGCATCTCGCCTCGGTGGTCTCGAACCCCGAATTCCTCCGCGAGGGCTCGGCGATCGAGGATTTCATGAAGCCCGACCGCGTCGTCCTCGGCGCTTCCGACGAGGAGGCGATCGAGCTGATGAAGGAGATCTACGCGCCGCTTCACGCGATCGAGTGCCCGTTCGTCGTCACGAGCGTCGAGTCGTCGGAGTTGATCAAGTACGCGGCGAACGGCTTCCTCGCGACGAAGATCTCGTTCATCAATGAGATCGCGGTGCTTTGCGAGATCCTCGGCGCCGACGTGCAGCACGTCGCGCGCGGCATCGGTCTCGACAACCGCATCGGTCCGAAGTTTCTTCAGGCGGGCCCCGGCTACGGTGGTTCCTGCTTCCCGAAGGACACGCACGGCCTCGCCGACACGGCGCGCCGCGCCGGCTACGACTTCCAGATCATCGAATCAGTCATCCGCGTGAACGACACGATCAAGGCGCGGATGGTCGACAAGGTCGACGCCGCGATGAAAGGGGCGACCGGCAAGAGCGTCGCGATCCTCGGTCTTGCCTTCAAGCCGGAGACCGACGACATGCGCGAATCGCCGTCGATCCCGCTGATCGAGGGGTTGCAGAAGCGCGGCGCGACGATCCGCGCGTTCGATCCCGAGGCGATGGAGAACGCGACGACGATGTTCGACGGTGTCGAGTTCTGCCATGACGCCTACGAGACGTGCAAGGGCGCCGATGCAGTCGTCATCGTCACGGAATGGAACGAGTTCCGCGCGCTCAACATGGAGAAGATCAAGAAGGCGCTCCGCGCGCCGGTGATGGTCGACCTCCGCAACGTCTACGACCACAAGCGGATGAAGGCGGCCGGGTTCGAGTACACGTCGATCGGTCGTGGCGACGTGCGAGAGCCGAAGCCGCGAGAGGAGTCGCGCTGATGGGCCGCGTATTGATCACCGGCGGTGCCGGATTTCTCGGATCGCACCTCTGCGACCTCTTTCTCTCGCGCGGGCACGAAGTCGTCTGCATGGACAACTTCATCACCGGCTCGTCCGACAACGTCGCGCATCTGTTCGGACGCAAGGGCTTCGAGTTCGTCCAGTACGACGTGACGAACTACATTCACGTCGACGGGCAGCTCGACTACGTCCTGCACTTCGCATCGCCGGCGAGCCCGATCGACTACCTCGAGAAGCCGATCCAGACGCTCAAGGTCGGCTCGCTCGGCACGCACAAGACGCTCGGCCTCGCGAAGCACAAGAAGTCGCGCTACCTGATCGCGTCGACCTCCGAGGTCTACGGCGACCCGCTGGTCCACCCGCAAAAGGAAGACTACTGGGGGAACGTGAATCCGGTCGGCCCGCGCGGCGTCTACGACGAGGCGAAGCGCTTCGCCGAGGCGATGACGATGGCGTACAACCGCTTCCATGGCGTGGAGACGCGCATCGTGCGCATCTTCAACACGTATGGCGAGCGGATGCGCCTTCGCGACGGCCGGGTCGTTCCGGCGTTCGTGAGCCAGGCGCTGCGCGGCGAGCCGATGACGGTCTTCGGCGACGGGCAGCAGACCCGCTCGTTCTGCTACGTGTCGGACCTCATCGAGGGTATTTACCGCCTGCTCATGTCGGACGAGCAGGAGCCGACGAACATCGGGAATCCCTCGGAGATGACGATCGTGCAGTTCGCCGAAGCGATCAAGCGGATCACCGGCTCGAAGTCGGAGATCGTCTTCAAGCCGCTCCCGATCGACGACCCGAAGATTCGAAGGCCCGACATCTCGAAGGCGCAGCGGGTTCTCGACGGCTGGGAGCCGAAGGTCTCGCTCGACGAGGGCCTCACCCGGACGATCGACTACTTCCGCGACAGGATCTAGCGGACGGAAGAAATGCGAATCGGGGAAGGGAGGAAGAGTCCTCCCGCCCCGTCTGTTTTGCGAGTCATCATGACGAGAGTCGAACAGCTCGAGCAGGAGATCGGAAAGCTCAGTGCGGAGGAGTTTGCGCAGCTTCGATCCTGGTTGATGGAGCGCGATTGGGCCGAGTGGGATCGCCAGATCGAAGGCGACTCCGCGTCGGGAAAGCTCGACGCGATGATGAAGCAGGCGCTCGAGGATCACTCCGTGGACAAGAGTCGCCCGATTTGAGGCACTTCACCTCTCCCGGATTCTGGCGCTGCTTCGATGCGTTGCCCGCCGAAGTGCAGTCGCTTGCACGTTCGAACTTCGAGCTATTGAAAGGGAATCCCCTCCACCCTTCTCTTCACTTCAAGAAGATCGGCTCCCACGCGGATTACGATCGATTGACCTGAGCGCCCACGCTCACTTCGTCTTCGCGTCGACGGGCCATTTTCCCTTCAGGAACCCCTCGATCGCCGGGAAGACGATTGCCGGCCTCTCCGCGTGCGGGAAGTGGCCCGTCCGTTCGAGGACGAGGATCCGTGCGTCGGGGAGCGCCGAGATCCACTCGCGCACCTGTCCCAGCGGGATCGCGTCTTCGTCGCCATGAATCACGAGGACCGGAGCCTTCACCGTCTCCAGCTCCACGCGCCAGTCCCAGTCGCCTAACGACGCCCAGGTCGCCTCGCCCGTGGTCTTCATGCCGAAGCGGATCGCCGCGGCCGGCGCAGTGCAGAGGTCGGACTTCACCACGGACACCTCGACGCCCTTCGCGAGCCTCGGTGGGGTTCCGACCGCCCAGTAGTCGCGGCAGGCGGCGGCGACGTCGTCTCCTTCCATCATCCGCTTGTACGCGTCGTCGGCGCGCTTCTCGCCCTCATCGCCGATGCGCGACCGCAACGTGGCGCCGTAATCTTCGAAGAAGGTGCCCTTTCTCGGCGGTATCGGCCCGAGAAAAATCATCCGCTCGACGCGGTCCGGGTGAGCGATCGCGTATCGGGCTGCGATCGCCGGGCCGAACGAGTGGGCGACGAGAGTCAGCTTCTTCAGGCCGAGCCGAACGCGAAGCGCCTCGAGATCGCGTACGTGGTGGTCGATCGTCAGCAGCGCCGGATCGTCGGGAAGCGATGACCTGCCGCCGCCGCGCTGGTCGTAGTAGATGAGCGTGTGCGATTTCTCGAGCGTCGTGAGGTCGGCGGCGAGTGAGCCGTGGTCGAGCCCCGGTCCTCCATGGATCACGACGACGGGCGGGCCGCTCCCGGCGCTCCTCCACCAGATCGTCACGCCGTCGCCACTCTGGAGTTGCTGCTCGCCGTGTGGAATCGTCGTCATCAGAAGCGCCAGTGCGAATGCCGCGATCGTCATCGCGCAATTCTACGTCCGCTGCGCCGAGCCGGACTCGCGATAGTGGTAGTCTCTTGAAGACCCGCGGGTACGGCAGCCAATGAGAGTCATCATCACGATCGGAGACATCGCCGACGCGAAGGCGGAGGCACTCTGCACGTCGACGAACCCGCGCCTGTCGCTCGCGATGGGGACCGGCGGTTCGGTCGTGGAGCGGGGTGGCTGGCAGGTGAAGCGGGAGGTCGAAGGGCTTCTCGAGTCGGCAGGACGCGACGCGATGCCGGTCGGCTCGGTCCACGCGACTCCGGCCGGGTCGCTTCATGCGAAGGTGATCTTTCACTGCGTTGCGAGCGATGCGGCGCACAAGTCTTCGGCCGCGATCATCATGACGTGCGTAGAGAACGCGCTGGCGTTCGCCGCGAGCGGCGGTTGCAGAAGCATCGCCATTCCGGTCTTCGCCACGGGGCACGCGCACTTCCCGTTCGATCAGGCAGTGAACGCTATGGCCACCGCGATCTCGCACGCCAGCGCGTCGATCGAGGACGTGCTGATCGTCGTGAGCGATCCGGCGCTCGCGAAGCAGGCCCTCCGCCTCGTTCAGCTCAGGATTCCCGGCGCAAGGCCGGGGTGAGGCGCGCGCGCGCCGTCGTCACTTCTTCAGCGATGTCGCGGGCTTGACCTGGCCGCGGTGACACGTCGTGCAGTTGACGACCGGCTTCTCGGGATTCGACTTCAGCCCTTCAATCGACGCCAGAAGGTCGTTGTTGATCGTCCGGGTCATCTTGGCCATGTCGCGCGCGATCTCCTTGCCCGGCACGTCGTCGACTTCCCACCTGCCGGGAATGTGGCAGTGATCGCAGCTGACGCCGAGCGACCCGGCCCAGCCGTTCTCCATGATCTTCAGCAGGCGTCCGGCGGGGACGTCACCCAGGATCTGCACGTTCTTGAAGACCGCCGACGACTTCTCCTCTTCGCGGCCCTTGATTGCGGTGCGGAGAGTCTCGAGCGCGGCGGCCTGATCGAACGCGGGCTTCGGCGGCGGTGCGGTGGCGGGCTTGTCCTGCGCCGTGGAGCAGGCGGGCGACAGGGCGATGACGAGCCCGAGAACAACGCTCGCGTTTCTGATCATGTGAGCTCTCCTCGATTCGGAACGAGCGGGACGGGAACTGCGTCGGGGTCCCGCCCGAATCCTTCAAGTTTTCGATGTCCGCAGATGATACGCGAGGCGGCGGGACTGCGCCACGCATGCTACGCTTCGCCATCGCTGCTGCCTTGACGAGGAAGACATGGATCGACGCGTGCTCCTCCTTTCACGACTCGACGCGATCGGCGCCGCGCTCTCCCGCCGCGATGGCGCACTCGCACTTCTCGGGCTCGGTTCCGTCGGGATCGAGACGGACCGGATCGACGAGTTTTCCGATCTCGATTTCTTCGCCATCGTCGCTCCCGGGCACAAGACGGCGTTCCTGGGCGATCTCGGCTGGCTCTCCGATGCCGCCCCGCTCGTCTATGCCTTCAGAAACACGGTCGACGGCTTCAAGATCCTCTTTGACGATGGCATCTACGGCGAGTTCGCCGTCTTCGAGCGGGGCGAGCTCGCTGCGATCCCGTTTGCGGAAGGCCGGATCGTCTGGAGGGCCGCGGGCGTCGACGACGCGATGAGGATTCCGGTCCGCGCTCCGGCGCGTCGCGGCACGCCCGACCGTGACTGGTGCGTCGGTGAGGCGCTCACCTGCCTCTTCGTCGGCGTCGGGAGATTTCGGCGCGGCGAGAAGCTCTCCGCGGAGCGGCTGGTGCAGCATCATGCGGTCGATCGCATCATCGAGCTCGCGGAGCTCATCGAGCCGGGACGGGCGGGCAGCGCCGATCCCTACTCGGCGGAACGCCGATTCGAGGCGCGCTTCCCGTCGGTTGCGGAGAACCTCGGCCGTTTCGTGCAGGGGTACGACTGGACACCGGAGTCGGCGCGCGCGATCCTCGAATTTCTCGAGGCGCACTTCGAGGTGAATGCTCCGATGCGCGCCGAGGTCATGAAGTCGATTGACGCGGCCATCAGGCAGCGGGACGGTGGTTAGGCTGGCTCAGCGTCCTCGCGCCGCTGGCGCGTCATCCCGGTGGCCGCCCGCGCGCACCGGCGAGTTGCGAACCTGAACGTTGGTGTCGGGGTCGTCCCAGCTGCAGGAGACGTCGAACTCGTCGTAGGCCGCGTCGACACCTTCGAGCGCCGCGGTCAGCTGGTCCTCCGCGTCGTCGAGCTCGAGCTCGGCTGCCTTGAGCTTTTCCTCGAGCTTCCCGCAGGCGGTGCCGCCCTTCCCCTTCTCCTTGTGGCAGCTGCCCACCTTTTCCTGGAGCGCATCGACCTTCACCACGAGGGCGTCGGCCGCATCGGTCGCGAGGATGGCAGTGTGCGCGGCGATCGCGAGCTCGTTGAGCGCCGCCTTGCAGCCCGGCCCTTCCCCTGCATTCGCCTGGACGAGCGGCGTGGCCAACAGGATCGCGATCATCGCGAGAGCATTCATCCGGGTGCCTCCGCGCGGAATGATATCCGAACGCGAAACGCGGAACGCGAAGCCGGGAGCTTGCGCGGACGAGCAGAAACGAAAAGACGCTCCGCATCGCGGAGCGCCCGGTTTCGCGTTCCGCGTTTCGCGCTTCGCGTTCCTACCTGATCACCGTCTCTTCGCGGCGCGGGCCGGTCGAGACGATCGATACGCGGCACTCGAGCTGATCTTCGACGAAGCGCACGTAGTCGCGCGCCGCCTGCGGCAGCTCGTCGTACGACTGGATGCCGACTGTGTCCGATTTCCACCCCTTGAGCGTCGTGTACTTCGGCTCGTACTTTCCGTGCGCCACGGCGGTGCGCGGGTAGAAGCGGGCGACCCCACCGTCGACGGCGTATTCGGTGCAGACTGGGATCTCGTCGAAGTCGTCGAGGACGTCGAGCTTCGTCAGGGCAATCGAATCGATCCCGTTCAGCATGATCGCAGTGCGGAGGACGACGAGGTCGAGCCAGCCGATGCGGCGTGGCCGCCCCGTGACGGTTCCAAACTCGTTTCCGCGCGTCCTGACGCGGTCGCCCACCTCACAGGTGAGCTCCGTCGGGAAGGGACCCGAGCCGACGCGGGTCGTGTATGCCTTCACGACTCCCATCACTTCGTGAATGTGCTTCGGCGCGACGCCAAGGCCGGTGGTGATGCCGCCGACGACCGTGTTTGAAGATGTGACGAACGGGTAGGTGCCGTGGTCGATGTCGAGCAGCGTTCCCTGCGCCCCCTCGAACATGACCCGCTTGCCGGCCCTGATCTTTTCATTCGCGAGGAGCGCGACGTCGGTAATGCGGTGGCGGAGGATCTCGCCGTAGCGCAGGTACTCGTCTGCGATCGCGCCCGGGTCGTGCGCCTCCTTGCCGTAAAAGCCGGTGAGGGTCGCGTTCTTCTCCTTGCAGGCGGTCGCGATCTTCTCGCGTAGCACCTGCTCGTCGAGCAACTCGCCCATCTGGACGCCGTACCGGCTCACCTTCATCTCGTACGTCGGGCCGATGCCGCGGCCGGTCGTGCCGATCTTCGCGTCGCCCGCGGCCTCTTCCCGTGCGAGGTCGAGCGCCTTGTGGATCGGCAGGATCACGTGCGCGGTCTCGGAGATCATCAAGTTGTCGTCGATCACCGCACCGGCGCCACGGAGCTGTTCCATCTCGTCGAGCAGCGCCTTCGGGTCGATGACCATCCCATTGCCGAGCAGGCAGAGCTTCCCGGGATGCAGGATGCCGGAGGGAATCAGCCGGAGGGCGAAGTGCCGGTCGGCGAACTTCACCGTGTGGCCGGCGTTGTGTCCCCCCTGGTAGCGAGCGACCACGTCGAAGCTCTCGCAGAGGAGGTCGACGATCTTGCCTTTGCCCTCGTCGCCCCACTGGGCGCCGAGAACCGCGAGGTTCTGTTTCTGTGCCATTTCGGGGGGAAATCTAGCACATACCGGAGAGCGCGGCGACTTGACTCGGGGAAGAATGCGGAATGCGGATTGCGGAGTGCGGAATGGGAGCTATCGGTGCCGGTGCGGCGGCGATTCTGAACGTCAAAAGCCGCGCCCGCGCCCGGCCTGTCGGCTTTTCGTCCAAGTTCCGCGTTCCGCGTTTCGCGTTCCGCGTTTATCATTCGCCGCTATGAACACGATCCATCTCGATGGCGACAGCCTGCGCATCCACGACGTCGTTGACATTGCACGGGGAGGGGCGAAAGCGGTGCTGACCGACGGGGCGCGCGAGCGGATGCGGGCGTCGCGCGCGCTCGTTGAAAAGTTCGTTGCGGAAGAGCGGACGGTCTACGGAATCACGACCGGCTTCGGCGTCTTCAGCGAGGTGTCGATCCCGCGCGACAAGGTGCTCGAGCTGCAGCGGCGGCTGATCCTGTCGCACTGCGCCGGCATCGGCGACCCGTTCCCCGACGACGTGTCGCGGGCGATGATGCTCCTCCGCGCGAATGCGCTCGCCAAGGGCTGCTCGGGCATCCGGGTCGAGGTCGTCGAGACGCTTCTCGCGATGCTCAACGCCGGCTTCGCGCCGGTGATCCCGTCGCAGGGATCGGTCGGCGCGTCGGGTGACCTCGCGCCGCTTGCCCATCTCGCGTCGACGCTGATCGGAGAAGGCCTCGTCCGTTCGGGAGGGAAGGCGATGACGGGCGCGGAAGCGCTCGCCGCGATCGGGCGCAAGCCGGTCGTGCTCGAGGCGAAGGAAGGGCTCGCACTGATCAACGGAACCCAGGCGATCTGCGCGATGGCGTCGCTCGCGCTCGATCGGGCCGCGATGCTGCTCGACGTCGCCGACCTCGTCGCGACGATGACGCTCGACGCGCTTCTCGGCACGGATGCGGCCTTCGATCCGCGGATTCACGCGGTGCGACCCCACCCCGGGCAGATGCTGGTCGCGCGGCGCATGAAGGAACTTCTCGTCGGGAGTCAGATGCGCGAGTCGCACCGCGCGTGCGCGAGGGTCCAGGACGCCTACTCGCTCCGCTGTGTGCCGCAGGTTCACGGGGCGGTTCGCGACGCAGTCGGCTTCGCGGCAGGGAAGATCGCGATCGAGATCAACTCGGCCACCGACAACCCGCTGATTTTCGTCGAGGACGAGACGGTCGTGTCGGGAGGGAACTTCCACGGCGCGCCAGTCGCAATGGCCTGCGACGTCGCCACGCTGTCTCTCGTCGACCTCGCCTCGATCAGCGAGCGGCGCATCGAGCGCCTCGTCAATCCGCAGCTCTCCGAGCTTCCTCCCTTCCTCGTGAAGGAGGGCGGGCTCAACAGCGGCTTCATGATCGCGCAGGTGACGGCAGCGGCGCTCGTCTCCGAATCGAAGGCCCTCTCGCACCCGGCGTCGGTCGACTCGATTCCCACTTCGGCGAACAAGGAAGACCACGTGTCGATGGGGCCGATCGCGGCCTGGAAGCTCGGGCGCGTGGTGGAAAACGTCGCCGGCGTGCTCGCGATCGAGGCGATGGCCGCGGCGCAGGCGCTCGAGTTCCGGCGGCCGCTCCGGTCGTCCCCGCCGGTCGAATCGGCCCTCGCGGCGATACGGTCGAAGATCGCGACGTGGGAGAGCGACCGCTACCTTCACACCGATCTCGTCGCCGCGCTCGGGCTGTTGCCGGAACTGCACACGTTCGCGAGATCATCGACCTAGAGGTGCGAGGCACCGCGTCGCCCGTGTTGTCCCCGAGAGCGTCCGTGCATTGAACGGTGCGCGCACGGGCGCTATATTGTTCAAAACCCTGGAGAGCGAGTGTTTTCGATGGAAACTTCTTCCACACAGGCAGCGTCTGTCGTTCCGTTCGGAGAAACGGTTTCCCTCGACGAATATGTCAGGGCGATCGAGAGCCTCTCGAAAGGGCTTATCACCAAGCAGGCGATCGCCGACCTCGTGCTTCGCTACAGGATTCGCGACGAAGACCTCGCGCGGCACAAGAGCTGGAATCCGACGAAGCACACGCGGAACCTCATCTTCCGAAACCAGATGATCGAGCTGATGCTGATCTGCTGGCAGGCGGGCGCGGTGACGCCGCTGCACACGCACAACGGGCAGCTCGGGTGGATGGTCGTCGTCGAGGGAACGATCCGCGTCGAGAACTACCACATGAAGCGCTGCAACAAGCCGGAGAACCAGCAGGTCGTCGGCATCGACTGCGTGGCGGGCGCCACCGAGATCGAGATGGAGTTGCTGAACACCGAGACGGTGACTCCCTGGAGCGCGCTCAACACGGTCGACAAGACGCAGACGATCCACCGGATCGTGAACCCTCCCGGGAACGGCCCTGCCGTGAGCCTGCACATCTACTCCCAGCCGATCGACTCGTGCGTGGTGTTCGACCTGGAGAAGCAGGTCTGCGCCAGACGTGACCTCTCGTACGACACGAAGCCGGAGTAAGGCAGGCGAGAGGCGATAGGCGAGAGGCGATGAGCAGGCTGACTCCAGTCGGCCGCTGAACGCGCTCTTTGCCCGGTGCGCTGTCTACTTTCGCCTCTCGCCTTTCGCCTCTCGCCCCCTTCCTCAATTCTCCACTGAGCGCATATGATCCCCCCGCAGTTACCGTTCATCCGGGGGTAATCACATGAATCTCATCCAGCAGCTGGCGGGCGAAGTCGAGGCGATGCGCACGGCCGGCACGTTCAAGACCGAGCTCGAGCTCGAAGGGCCACAGGGCGCCCTCGTCAGGGTCAAAGGCAAGGGCGAGGTGGTGATGCTCACCTCGAACAATTATCTCGGCCTGGCGAACCACCCCGAGGTGGTCGAGGCGGCGGAAAAAGCGGAGAAGGACTACGGCTACGGCCTCGCCTCGGTCCGCTTCATCTGCGGCACGCAGGACATTCACAAGAAACTCGAGGCGCGGATCGCGAAGTTCTTTGCCACCGAGGACACGATCCTCTACGGCTCGTGCTGGAACGCGAACGAAGGGCTCTTCCAGGCGGTCTGCGAGGAGCCGGACGGGATCTTCTCGGACGAGCTCAACCACGCGTCGATCATCGACGGCATCCGCCTGTCGAAGGCGAAGAGGCTTCGCTACAAGAATCTCGATACCGACGGGCTCGACGCGCTCCTCTCCGAGAACACGGACGTTCGGCGGAAGCTGATCATGACCGACGGCGTCTTCTCGATGGAAGGCTCCCTCGCGCCGCTTCCGCGCCTGGTCGAGATCGCACGGAAGCACGACGGCTTCCTCGTGGTCGACGAGTCGCACGGCACCGGCGTCCTCGGCGCGACCGGCCGCGGCACGGCGGAAGAGCTCGGCGTGTTCGGGAAGATCGACGCCTACACGTCGACGCTCGGCAAGGCGCTCGGCGGCTCGCACGGCGGCTTTACGACGGGTCCGAAGGCGCTCGTCGAGTACCTGCGTCAGAAGTCGCGCCCGTACCTTTTCTCGAACACGCTTCCTCCCGCGGTGGTGATGGGATCGCTCGCGGCGCTCGACGTGCTCGAGCGCGATGCGTCGCTCGTCACGAAGCTGCACGACAACACGAAGTACTTCCGGGCGAAGCTGACCGAGCTCGGCCTCAATATCCGGCCGGGCGTCCATCCGATCGTCCCGGTGATCATCGGCGACACAGCGAAGGCGATTGCCATGTCGAAGCAGCTGCTCGATCGCGGCGTCTACGTCTCGGGCTTCGGTTACCCGGTCGTGCCGCAGGGACAGGCGCGCCTCCGCTGTCAGATCAGCGCGGCGCACGAGCGCGAGCACCTCGACCGCGCGATCGACGCGATTCGCGCCGTCGCGACCGAGCACGGGATCCTCTGATCGGGGCGGAGCGGACACGCGAGTGAGCGATCAGACGGCAGAGATCAACCACGGGAAGGGAAGCGTCGCGCGCACGACTCTGGTCGAGTGCGCGGTGCTTCTCCTGTTCGTCGCGCTCACTGTCATGATGACGTGGCCGCTCGCGGCGCACCTCGAGACTGCGGTCTCCGATCCGGGTGATCCGCTGCTCAACGTCAGGACGATGTCGTGGACCTGGCAGTCGTTGACGACGCCCGGCGCCGAGTTCTGGGACGTGCCGTACTTTCACCCGCTGCGCTACACGACGGCATTCACCGAGAATCTCCTCGGAATCACGGTCTGGTTCCTTCCGCTTTTTGCCGCGGGCGTGAAGCCGCTCGTGATCTACAACATCGCGATGCTCGCCGGCTTCGCGTTCAGCGGCTACGGAGCGTACGTGCTCGGGCGGTTGTTGACCGGGTCGCGCGGAGCCGGGATCGTCGGCGGCATTTTCTTTGCCTTCGTGCCGTACCGGTTCGATCACATGGCACACCTCCAGCACGTCTGGTCGGGGTGGCTGCCGCTCGCACTCGCGGCGCTCGTCTTCTACGGCCGCCGGCCGTCGTGGCAGCGGGCCGCGCTGATCGGCGGCGCGCTGCTGGTCAACGGTCTCTCGAACGGGCACTGGCTCCTCTTCGGCGGGGTCGCGATCGGCCTCGGCGCCATCCTGCTCGCCATCCTCTCGGGCCGGACGTTCGACCGCCGATTCTGGCTGCCGCTGCTCGTGTCGCTCGCGATCACGCACGGCATCCTCGGCGTGGTGCTGCGGCCGTACGGCATCGCCGGCGAGCTCTACGGAATGAGACGGTGGGCGGGTGAGGCGAAGGCATATTCGGCGAAGTTCTCCGACTGGATGGTGGCGAGCCGGCAAAGCCGCTTCTACGGCGGGACCACGTCGTACGGCCACGCCGAGGTCTGCCTCTTCCCCGGCGCGATCGTGCTGCTGCTCGCGTCTCTCAGCGTGCTCCTGTTGCGTCGCGGCGATCTCGATGCGCAGGGTGCGTGCGTGCCGGCGGAAGGCGCCGGCGAGATGCCCGAGGAGCGACGGCGCAAGCTGCTGAAGATTCTCGACGCGGTCGCATTCGCGTCGTTCGTGGCGATGTGCATCGGCTTTGCCGACCGTGCCGGCGACGACGCGACGGTCGAGACGTGGCGCAAGGCGGCGCTTCCGGCGATGCTTCTCGTCTCGGCGGGATTCGCCCGGCTCTGGATCGCATGGCCCGGCGCGTGGGACCAGCGTGCGCAGTCGTCGCTCGGCGAGAAGCTGCGCGGCTCGCGCCTCGGGCTCGAGCTCCAGCTCTGCGTGTTCTGGGTGATCCTCGGTGTCGTCGGGTCGCTCGGGATGAACTCGTTCTTCCATCAGTTCCTCTTCACGCAGCTCGAGCCGTTCCGCTCGCTTCGCGTTCCGGCACGATGGTCGATGATCGCGTACGTGGGGCTCGCGGGGCTGGCGGCGGCGGGCGCCGTAGCGCTCACGAAGCGCGTCCGCGAATCGAGGAGACCACTCGTCGCGGTGGGGATTTCGCTCCTGCTGCTGCTCGAATTGCGGGCGGCGCCGATCCGCTGGTACTTCTTCGACACGCGGCCGCCGGTGGTCTACAAGTGGCTCGCGAAGGCACCGACGACCGGCGCGGTGCTCGAGCTGCCGATCGCGCAGTACGGATGGGGGGAGTACATCTACCTCTTCCGCCAGATCTCCCATCGCAAGCCGATCCTGAACGGAATCTCCGGCTATCCGACGAAGCTCCACGACCGGCTCGAGCGCGCGATGAGCGAGACGCCGATCACGGGAGACCTTTACGGCGAGCTCGAGCGTGCGGGGTGCGGGCTGCTGATCGTGCACAACGAGCGGTTCGACGCGTTCGCGCCTCTGCGCGTCTGGCTGAAGCAGGGGATCGATTCGGGGCGCCTCACGTTCGTCCGGCGCTTCGATCATGGCACGGGAGGCGACTGGGTCTTCGCGCTGACGGGGGTCGAGAAGAACCTTGCCGCACTGCGCGCCCCGGAGATCGCCGATCCCGCGGGACGGATGCCGTCGGACAACCTGCAGCTCTTCCTCGCCGACAACGGCCGCACCTACAACGCGTCGACGTTCATCTGGCTCGACCAGCCGAAATACAACGACGAGCCCGACGGCGAGTTGATCGTTTCGGGCTGGACGCTTTCGCCCTACGACGTGAAGGACGTCCGCCTCGTCTTCGGCAATGGAACTCTGACGCTTCCGGTCGAGCGGTTCGAGTGGCCGCGGCTTCACGAGAAGATTCCCTGGTATCCGCAGACGCTTCGCCCCGGATTCAGGGCGGTGATTCCGACACGGCCCGCCTCGCTCGACCTGGAGACGGACCTGCGGGTCGAAGTCGTCGACGGGCGCGGGGAGACGACCGCGTACGATCACCTCTTCCTCCGGTGGCATCCCCGCCGGAAGTTCGCCTATACGAAGTGGAACGAGCAGCGGCTGCCTTCCATGCTGGGCGCGCTCCACGTGGACGACGAGGCTGGAGAGAAGATCCGCTCCGGGAACATCGATCCGCTCGTCGACGCCGTGCTCGCCGCGCACCAGGAGCCGAAGGCGGAAGCCTTCATCGCGGGAATCTATCGCGATCTGTTAGGCCGCGAAGCCGAGGGCGACGCGATCGCCTTCTACCTGATGCGGCTCGACCGCGGCTCCTCGCGGCGCGGAGTCGTCGAGGCGATCCTCGCGTCGAAGGAGTTCAGGAAGAGGATGCTTCGGTAGAAACGCGGAACGGGAATCAAGACCGAAATGGAGAATGAAGAATGACGAGTGACGAATGAGGAATGAAGAAAGGAAGCACCGGCGCAACTCACCGAGGTGATTTCTTCATTCTCCATTCCTCATTCTTCATTCGACATTTCGGTTTTCGCCTTTCATTCCGCGTTTCGCGTTCCGCGTTCCGCATTACCCCCTGAACCGCTTCAGCTCGTTGTCGAACTCGCGGCCGGTCTGCATGAGGTCGCCGAGGGCGCGGTTGAACTCCTGGGCGATCGAGTCGTTCGCTTGCGCGATGTCGAGCATCGTGCTCGCAGCACCGGCGATGCGCTCGGTGTCTTTTTTCTGCGCTTCGAGCATCGTCCGGATTGCGCCGATGTCTTCGGCGATGTTTTCCATGGCGTCGCCGATGCCGCGTGCGGAGAGCGACTGCTCGTCGGCGGAGCGCTTCACGTGCAGGGCGATGTCGCGCACCCGCTCGGTCTCCTCGGCGAGCATCCGTGTCGCGGACGCCTGCTCCTTCGTCGCCTTGTGAATCTCCCCGATGTGGTCTGACATCTTCGAGGTGACCTCGTGCAGATGACGGCTCGCGGTGCCCTGCTCGTCGAGCGCGGTCGAGATCTGGTTCGCCATCTCCCACGTCCGTCCGGAGCTCTGCTGGATCTTCGAGAGCGAGTCGGCGGCCTCCTGCGCGAGCTGAACGTTCTTCTGCACGTTCTCGACGACCTCGTGCATCGAGCCGACGACCTCGCGCGACCCCTGCTGAATCGCCTTGACGATGCCGCCGATCTCCTTCGTCGAGCCACGGGTCCGCTCGGCGAGCTCGCGGATCTCGTCGGCGACGACGGTGAAGCTCGCGCCCTGCTCGCCCGCCTGCGCCGCGATGATCGCCGCATTGAGCGAGAGAAGGTTGGTCTTGTTGGTCACTTCCTCGATTACGTTTAGGATCTGGCTGATCTGTCCGATGCTCCGCTGCAGCTCGTTCATGACCTGAGCGGTCAGCATCGTCGTCTCGCTCGTCTCCTGGATGCCGCGAACGGTCTTGCCGACCGCGTCGCTGCCGGCGGCGGCGTCCTCGCGCACGCGTCGCGAGATCTCGGCGGTCGACTGCGCGGTCTTGCGCAGCTCGTCGATCGTGGCGTCCATCTCGGTGACGAACGAGAGAACCTCTTCGCCGATGTTCGACAGCACGTCGGTCCGATCCGACGTCGATCCGGCCGTGGCGCTCATCTGCGCGACGGACGAGGAGCTCTTGTCGACCGAGCTGAACAGCGTGTCCATGCTCCGGACGACCTGCTCGGCCGACGCGAGCAGCTCGGTCGCGCGGCTCGACGACTCCTGCGCGAAATCACCGACCTTGCCGGTCGCGCCGTAAACCGTCTCCGCGCCCTGTTGAACGCTCTTGACCGCGTTCGTCGTCCTGCTCGTCAGGTCCGACTGCTCCCGCGCGCCGGTGACGAGTGTGTCGGTCCCACTGCTGATGACCTTCACCCCTTCGGTGATCGCATTGCCGCGGTCGCCCATCTTGGTGATGAGATTGCGGAGGTTGATCCTCGTTTCGTCGAAGCTCGCGGCGAGCGCGCCCACTTCGTCATCGGAGAAGACGCGCGCCTCGGAGGTGAAGTCTCCCTCGGCCATGCGCGTGGCGACGTTGCGCAGCGCGCGGAGCGGGCCCGCAAGATCGCGAGACAGGAACAGAGTCACGCCGATGAAGAGAATCGCAGTGATGACCGAGACGACCGCCGTGAACTTCGCGATCTGATTCGGGATCGCCGCGAACGCCTCGAACGGTATCCGCATAAAGAGAATCCCGCCGCCGGGAAGCGCTCGGAACGTGCCGACCGTCGGCGAAACGTAGACCGAGCTGTCGCCGTCCTTGAGCTCGAGGACCATCGTGAGGTCCTCCTCGGTCAACTGCGTACCGGTCGCAGGCTCGCTCGACACGACATCGTTCGGGCCGCGCACGACGAACAGGCCATGTTCCGGCGACACCGCGTCGCGAATGGCGACCAGCGCCGCGGAGTCGATCGACTGCAGCTCTTTGACCTTGTCGAACGCGAGGTCGAACTGCGCCGCCTCGCTCATGATTGCGGTCTTCTCGAGCGTCGTGGAGACCTTCGCCGACACGAGGATCACGACCGTCGCCGATGAGAGCACGAAGATGCCGATGAAGAACACGGCCATTTTCGTCCCGAGGGAGATCTCGTCGCCGATGTAGCGGAACCGCGCCTTCGTCTTCGCTTCCGCGAGCAGAAGCCGCTTCGAGGTGGCGTAGGTCCAGATGACCGAAGGGGCGGCGGCAATCATCGCCGCGTCGAGGAAGATGATGAACCCGAACGTCGTCGGGAGGATCAGCCAGGCGGCGAGGCAGGCGAATACCAGTCCGCCGAGCAGCCACGAGCGCGCTGCGGCCCCGACGATCGCCCTGTGCGCTTCCGAGACGAGCTGTGACACGTCGGAGTCTGTTCGGGCGTCTTCGACGGCGTTCGCGCGCGGCCGGATCGTCGCGATCATGATCAGCGCCGAGAGGCCGCAGACGACGCCGAGCCCGACCAGTCTCAACCAGCCCGACGAGCCCAGGTGGACGACCTCGTAAATGAAGATCGTCGAGAGAGGGAGCCCCATCAACGCCGGTGGGAGGAGCAGCCACAACAGGAATCTGTTGGAAAACGACAAGTGGTCACGCTCCGGTCGCTCCGGAGGCGAGACTCCCCGGAGATCAAGTCACGCTCGGGCCGTCTCCTCGAGGGTAAGTTCTTCTTCCGACGAGGGAACCGGGTACTCGCCCGTGAAACATGCCGTGCAGTAAAGCCGCTCCGGATTATCACCCCCGTCAGAAACAGCGTCAAGCAAGCCACCGGACGAGAGATAACCGAGGCTGTCGGCCTCGATGTACTCGCGGATCGACTCGATCGACTGCGACGAGGCGATCAGTTCCTGCCGTTTCGGAGTGTCGATGCCGTAATAGCAGGGGCCGATCGTCGGCGGCGACGAGATGCGCATGTGAACTTCCTTCGCACCGGCCTGCTTGAGCATCCGGACGATCTTCTTCGAGGTCGTTCCGCGGACGATCGAGTCGTCGATCAGGACGATCCGCTTGCCGGCGATGATCTGGCGAACCGGGTTGAGCTTGACCTTCACGCCGAAGTGGCGGATCGACTGCTTCGGCTCGATGAACGTCCTTCCGACGTAGTGGTTCCGGACGAGTCCGTACTCGAACGGGATACCCGACTGGAGCGAGTAGCCGAGCGCGGCGAATACTCCCGAGTCGGGAACGGGAACGACGACGTCGGCGTCCGCCGGATGCTCGATCGCGAGCAGCGCGCCGAACCGCTTTCGCGTCGCGGCAACGTTCTGGCCGAAGACGACGGAGTCGGGGCGCGCGAAGTAGACGTGCTCGAAGATGCAGCGCGCCTCGCGGTTCCCGTGTGCCACGCGGAGGGTGCGAACGCGCTGCGGCGAGCCGGGCCCCGCTTCGTTCTCGATGACGATCACCTCGCCCGCGCCGATTTCGCGCACGAGCTCGGCGTCGATCAGGTCGAACGCACAGGTCTCCGAGGAGAGGACGTAGCTGCCGTCGAGCTTGCCCAGAACGAGCGGGCGGAAGCCGTTCGGGTCGCGCGCCGCGAAGATGCGTCCCGGCGCGAGGGCGACCACCGAGTAGGCGCCGCGAACCTGCGTGAGCGCGTCGAGAAACGCCCCCTCGACGCCGGGTGACGACGAGCGGGCCACGAGATGAAGAAATACCTCGGTGTCGGCCTGCGAGTTGAAGATCGCCCCGCGCGCCTCGAGCTCGGCGCGCACCGCGTCGCCGTTCACGAGGTTGCCGTTGTGCGCCACCGCGAACGGCCCTTTCGCCGTCGAGGCGACGAGAGGCTGAGCATTGCAGAGCGCCGAGCCTCCCGCGGTCGAGTAGCGGACGTGCCCGATCGCAGTGTCGCCCGGCAGGCGCTGGAGGCGCTCGTGCGTGAAGATGTCGGCCACGTGCCCCATCTCGCGCTCGGCGACGATTCGGGTGACGCCTTCGGCGTCAGGGACGAGCGCAGCGATGCCGGCGCTCTCCTGCCCGCGGTGCTGCAGAGCGTAGAGCCCCAGGTAGACGAGGTTCGCCGCATCTTTGTGATCGAGGATCGCGAAGACACCGCACTCCTCTCGAAACTTGTCGAACGCCATAGGACGGGAACCTTTCATCCCACGCAACGGGGGGCAGGGGAGGGGAAATTCTATCCAAACGGAGGCGAGAGGCGAAAGGCGAGAGGCGATGAGCAGGCCAGAGGCCAGAGGCCATAGGCCAGAGCAGGCCGCGGCGAGAGGCGATAGGCGAGAGGCGATGAGCAGGCGTTTCGAATCGATCAGGGCGCCGGCCCGAATCGGCGCCCCGAACTCGTTGATTGCTCTGGCCTTTGGCCTCTGGCCTTTGGCCTGCCCTCGCCTCTCGCCTCCCGGTGCGTTTATCCTTCCTCCATGCCTGACTGGTTCCGCAAAGTTCCCGAGTCGCCCACGAACCCGCGGCGGGCCGAGCCGTCGCGGAAGTTCGACGTTGCCGATCTCTACTCGGGCCCCGTCGAGGCGCGCAGCGAGGCGCCGTCGCAGGCCGCGCTCGACGAGAAGCTGCGGCAGGCCTACTTCTGGATCGTCAACAGCGCGATCATCAGCCCCTACTACGACATCGAGTACAACGACGGCCCGGCGCAGAGCTTCGTCTTCGGCGACCAGAAGTCGGCCGTGACGCTGCCGAGCGACCAGAGCTACTCGAGCTTCATCCTGATGCCGCTGCTCAACCTCGTCCTCCGCAAGCGCTGCCTCCTCGTCGGCGGCCCGGGACGCGGAAAGACGGCAAGCGCGATGCTGATGGGGCTGATCGCCGGCTACTCGATCCGCGACGTCCGCCGGTCGATCCAGCACGGCCAGCCGCAGATGACGATCTCGGACCTGTTAGGCAACCCGCTCCCGTCGACGCTCGTCAACGCGAAGTCGGCCGACGAGATCCAGATCTCGTGGCGCAAGTGGCTCGGCATGCGGGTCAAGATCATCGACGAATACAACCGCATCCCGACCCGCACGCAGTCGGCGCTCCTCACGGTGCTCGCCGACAACTACGCGGAGATCCTCGACCAGATCTACGAATGCCCCGAGTCGGCCTGGTACCTGACGGCGAACGACGACGCGGGCGGCGGCACCTACCAGGTGATCGAGGCGCTCCGCGACCGTCTCGACATCGTCGTCAAGGCGCTCCACTTCAACACCCGCTTCCTCGGCGACCTCCTCGCCCGCATCGAGCAGGAGGTGAGGCCGGAGCAGATCATTCCGCCGCAGATCATCTTCACCGAACGCGAGATCGACGAGGCGCACCGGCAAATCCTCGCCGTCGCCATCGAGCCGAAGCTCCGCCGGCGCATCGAGTTCTTCGCGAGCCACTTCGAGTTCTGCGAGCCCGCCGCGGCACAGATCGAATACAAGACGAAGGACACCGTGAAGCTCTCGGCGATCGATTTCAACCTTCTCGCTGCGACGGAATCGGGCAAGGACAAGGTTCGCGACCTCGGCAGCCAGACGACGAACGGCCTGTCGGTGCGGTCGTTGATGACGCTCCTCTCGTTCGCGAAGGCGCTCGCATGGTTCCGCGGCAGCTCCGAGGTCTCGTTCGACGACGTCCGCCAGGTGCTCCCGTTCGTGCTTCACGACAAGCTGACGCAGCAGGCCGACTCCCCCTTCTTCGAGCAGGCGGGGAACGCCGTCTACCGCATCGACAAGGTCGGCTGGATCCGCCGGCTGTTCGACCTCTCGTGCGCCGAGTACGACCGCCTCGCGCTCGACAGCGACGACCCGGTCGCCGTCGAGGAAACCGACTTCGCCCGCGGGCTCGAAGGACTCCCCGAGAAGGAAGTCCGCGCGCGGCTCGTCCGCATCGAGCGCACTCTCGCCGCGTGGAGCAAGGCGGGCAAGTTCTACGGCCACATGTTCGACGACGTTCTCAAGATGAAGTACTTCCACCAGCGGTATACGAATTATCTGAAGTGGTTGAAGTTCAAGGGGTAGCTGGGGAGTTGTTAGTTGTTAGTTGTTAGTTGTTAGACAGGCGATGCTGAGTGCTGAGTGGTGTCAATCAGTGATTTGGCGACTTGTCAGTGATGTCGGCCGCGGAAGCGGCCGTTTCTAATTAGCCCCGCCCGTCAGGGCGGGGAACCGCGATGGTGAAAATCATTCGGCGCCGCGTCAGCGGCGCCATTCTGAAATGCGGATTGCGTGCGCCGAATCGCGCGCTTACGCACGCGGGAATCAGATATCGCCGCTGACGCGGCTCGGAATGAACCAACCGACGCACCCACCCCGCCCTTACGGGCGGGGCTAATTAAAAACGGCCGCTTCCGCGGCCGTCTCGCTAAACTCAACACTCAACACTCAACACTCAGCACTCAGCACTGCCTGTCTAACAACTAACAACTAACAACTAACAACCAATGCAGACTCCGCCGCTCTCCGCCCCCCTCGCCTCCGCCCTCGAGCGCGATCGGGAGCGCTTCAATGCGCTCGTGGCGGAGCGTGTCGCGTCGGGGCAGCGCTTCGACGCGGCGGCCCTCGCGGGGCATATGCGCGACGTGGTGAGTCCGGTCGTCGATGCGGTCTACCGCGTCGATTCGGGATCGGTCGGTCCTGTGGTCGACGTGCTGTTCCGCCTCACTCTTGATCTCATCGGTCGCGATCTCGTCGGCGTCGGCACACGCTATCCGGCGATCGCGGAAGGGTGGCGGAAGATCTTTCCGGCGGCTGCGACGATGCTCGCGAGAGCGCCGCAGCACATCGCCGGGTCGCTGACGAACGCGATTTACAAAGTTTCGGTTTCGACGGGCGGCGATGCCTCGGGATGGATCGACACGATGGCGACGCTCGCGCGTCAGTGCGGCGACGCGACAGAGCTGCTCGACGCCGGGAAGACCGTGGCGTGGCGTGCGGGGCTCGCGCACTACCGGCGCGGCGCGCTCGACGCCTGCCGTTCGCTCTCGCCCGATCTTGCGGCGCTCGCTCTCGGCGTGAGCGGCGCCGTCGTGTCGTACCACGCGATGATCGACCGGCTCGAGAGCGATCCGTGGCTCGACCCGGCGGTCGCGGCGGGCGAGCGGCTGCCGGAGCCTTCGCTCCGCCTCGTCGCGACGATCGGCGCGTTCCGCGGCTTCGGCGGGCCGTTCCGCGTTCCGCCGAAGGTTTATCTTCGCGACGGCCAGCTCGTCGCGAAAGACGACGAAGCGGCGTGGATTCTCACCGCCGACCGCTTCGGCGCCACGTGGCACCGGTCGGGCACGGATGACCTCCTCGCGCAGAATTTTCTCGACGCAGCCGTCGATCGGGACGGCGGCGCGAAGATCGCGACGCTCCGCGCTTCGTTCCCCGACCTTCGGCAACCGTGGACACAGGCGTTCGACGGCACGACGCTCGCCGTGACTCTCGCGCTCTCGCACCGCATCCGGCTTCTCGCATGCACGCCATGAATCCGCCGGCCGACATCGCGGTGCTGCGCGATCGCTGGCTCGCTCGCTGGCCCGACGCGCTCGCGAAGTGGAGCCGCTTCACGCTGCTTCGCGATCCCCACTGGTGCGCAACGGTTGCCGAAGAGAAGGCCGAGTCGCTTTCCGACACGTTCGCGATGATCCGGCTCGACGACCATGGCGTCGTCGTCAGCCTGCGCCAGGTCGCGGAGTTAGGCGTGGACGACCTTCCCGTCGAAGTCCTCGCCCACGAGATCGGGCACCACGTCTACTGCCCCGGAAACCTCGGCGACCACGCGCGGATGATCGCGCGGATGCGCGTCGCGCTCGCCCCGCTCCAGGATCGCGCGCCACTCGTCGCGAACCTTTACGCCGATCTCCTCATCAACGACCGGCTCCAGCGCGCGGGAGAGCTTCGAATGGACGAGCTCTACCGGCGGATCCGCGGCCCCGAGGATGCGTCGGAGCTCTGGCGCTTCTATCTGCGCAGCTACGAGATTCTCTGGAGCCTGCCGAAGGGGTCGCTCGCGCCGGGAGAGATCACGCAGAAGATCGACGTCGATGCGCAGCTCGCCTCGCGCGTTGTCCGTTCGTTCTCGAAGGACTGGCTGCGCGGCTCGGGGCGCTTCGCCGCGCTCTGCTTCCCGTATCTCGAATCGCTCCCGGACGACAAACTCGCGCGCGAGGCGGGACGCTGGCTCGACGCGAAGAGCTCGAAGTCGGGCGAGATCCCCGACGGCCTCGTCGAGATCGACGATGACGAGCTCGACGGGGCGATCCATCCCGCGCTCGATCCCGACCTGAGCGGGATCGACTGGGACGACGACACGAAGGCGAAGCCGAAGGGTGCGACGAAGAAGGGAGAAACCGGGGCGCGCCAGCGCTACCGCGAGCCGTTCGACTACAAGGAGATCCTCCGAAGCGTCGGCGTCACGCTGAGCGACGAGGAAATGACGATCCGCTACTACCGCGAGCGCGCGCTGCCGCACCTGATCCGCTTCCCGGTGCGCGAGCTGCCGCGGTCGACCGATCCGCTGCCCGAGGGGCTCGAGTCGTGGGATGCAGGCGACGCGATGGAGACGCTCGACGTCGTGGAGAGCCTGCTGGCGAGCAGCACGCTGATCCCGGGAGTCACCACGCTGCAGCGTACGTGGGGAACGAGCGCAGGGAACGACCCGGAGCGCGAGCCAATCGATCTTTACCTCGGCGTCGACTGTTCCGGATCGATGGCGAATCCGGCCCAGACGATGTCGTATCCGGTGCTCTCCGGAGCGATCATCGCGCTCTCGGCGCTTCGCGCAGGCGCGCGGGTCATGGTGTGCCTCTCCGGCGAGCCGGGCTCGTTCAGCGCGACCGACGGCTTCATCCGCGACGAGCACGAGGTGCTCAAGACGCTCACGGGATACCTCGGTACCGGCTACTCGTTCGGTATCCACCGGCTGAAGTTCGCGTTCGCCGACCGCAAGCCGGCCGACCGCGCCGCGCACATCATGATCGTCACCGATCACGACATCTTCGCGATGCTCGGCGAGAAGGATGGGAAGACGACCGGGTGGGAGCGAGCGAAGCTCTCGCTCGATGCCGCGCGCGGCGGCGGAACGTACGTGCTGCACATGCAGAGCAGCTGGTCGTCGCAGGAATCGGAGCGGATGCGCAGCGATGGCTGGGGCGTCCACTTCGTGAACGACTGGAAAGAGATGGTCGAGTTCGCGCGCGAGTTCTCGAAGAGAACGTGGGAACGGCAGGCGAGAGGCGAGAGGCGATGAGGCGATGAGCAGGCGAAAGGCGAGAGGCGAGAGGCGATGAGGCGATGAGCAGGCGAAAGGCGAGAGGCGAAAGGCGATGAGGCGATCAGCAGGCCAGGCGAGAGGCGAGAGGCGATGAGGCGATCAGCAGGCCAGGCGAGAGACGAAAGGCGAGAGGCGAAGGGCAGACAGTCGTCCGCCTGAATACAACGAAGGGAGAAGGCAGGTTCGAGGACTGAAGGCGTGAGCGACTGAATGCGAAAGAAAAGCAGCTCGCTCTATCCCCACACCTCTGTTCAACAATCTGTGGTTTGAATTCGCTGAGTTCGCCTGCTTATCGCCTTTCGCCTCTCGCCTTTCGCCTGCCTTACCAGTCAAACGCCGCCTCGAAGGCGATCCAGTTTTCGTCCTCGTCGGGAAACTGGCCGTACGGCGACTTGCCGTCGTAGTACTCGAGCGCGATGCGGGTGGCGCGCTTCGTGCCACTCGTCCACTGCCAGCCGAGCTGCGTCGTCGTGTTAGGCGTATAATCCTGGTTCGCCTTCATTTCCACGTCGAGCGCGGCGAAGAGGCCGTCGTGGTCGCGCACCCATTCGGCGCCGAGCTCCCAGCGGTCTTTCTCCCCTTCGGGGATGCCGCGCGTCCCTGCCCCGTAGAAACCCTCGCCGTACAGGCGAACGCCGTTGTCGAAGCGGCGGGCGACGCCGAAGAGAATCTCGCCGCGCGAGACCGAGACGGTCTCGGCCCCGGTGTCCTTGATGTACTCGTCGCCGAGGTGGCTCGACATGTGCGAGTAGCCGGCGCGTGCTTCCCAGGGGCCGCGGCGCCAGGAGAAGGGGAGTGCGAAGAGGTAGTCCGACGCGGTCAGCTTCAGGTCGTCGTCGAAGCGGGTGAACACCGAGGCGACGATGTCGAACTGGATGCCCTCGCGCGACTCGGGCGCGGGAGTGAAGCGGAAGACGGGGAAGACCGCGCCGATCGCGGTGTCGGCCTTGAAGTCGTCGTTGTCGGTGAAGCGGAGCCGGAAGTGCGGCTCGCGCTGGCTCGCGACCGGCGGCGTCCAGAGAAGGTCGTTAGGCATCCGCACGAACTCGAGCGCCTTGCCGAAGTCGAATGGATTCCTCGAGCCGGGAGGCGCGTCCTGCGCGGCGGCAACGAGGGCGAAACAGAGAAGGGTCAGCGAGAGCTTCAGAATTCGCAATGGATTCCTCCGGACCAGGGGTCGCGGAAGGATAGCTCGGGAATGCGGAGTGCGGAGTGCGAAATGGGGGGATTACCAGAACCGAAATGAAGAATGTCGAATGAGGAATGCAGAATGAAGAAGTAGGTTCCGAGCCCGAGCCCGGGTTCTCTTTCTTCATTCCTCATTCTTCATTCGACATTCTCCATTTCGGTTTTCTCCGGCCTGCAGGTTCGAAGAATGCAGCCTGCTCATCGCCTGTCGCCTCTCGCCTTTCGCCTCCGCCCTCAAGGCTCCACAATCCTGAACTGCTCCCCGGCGCTCCAGGTCCTGCTCAGCAGCGTGTCGGTCAGCTCCAGGGAGACGGAGTAGTCGCCCGCCGCGAGCTTCGAGGTGTCGAGGGGGATGCCGAGGCCCCAGTGCTTGTCGAAGCCCTGGAGCGGAGTCGGCGTGAGGTCGCTGACCGGCAGGATCTTCTTGCGCGAGGTCGCACCCGCCGGGCCGTTCAGCACGACGCGGGCGCGGATTGACGGGGCCTTCGCGGCGTCGAGCCCCGGGTTGCGGACGACGAGGAAGAGCCAGAGCTCGCGGCCCGGCGTAAAACCGAGGTCGCCGCGAGGAACCACCTTGAGTCCGCCGAAGGCGAACGGGTCGTCGGCCTTCTGCGGGACGGTGAGCGGATGGATGTCGTCGGAGAGGAGGAGGCGCGACACGCCGAACGCCCTGGGGTCGATCGGTTCGGCGCCGATCTTCGTGGTGACCATCGAGCGCGGCGTGCCGCCGGTGGCGAGGCCAACGGTCGCGGTGTAACTGCTGGGCGCGAGCTTCAGGGAGAGATCGGTGTAGACGACGCCGTTCGATGCGGCGAGCGGGCGCGTCGTCTGGAATCCGACGACCTGCTTCCCGGCCGCGTCGAGCACCTCGCCGAAGAGCGTCGCGTTCGTCCCCTCGACGAAGTCTCCGCCCGCGGCGCGGGAGAGCTGGAGCGCGATGAAGTACTCGCCGGTTCCCGACAGGTACTCGCCCCACGTCGCGCGGAGGTCCTCGACGACGTCGGCATGCCCCGCGTGGAAGTCCTCGATCGTTTGCTTGTAGACGGCGCTCTCGAGAGGCGGGAGCTCGTAGCGCGACGTCGCCTGGTCACGTTTCCAGACGTTGTCGATCTGCCGCTCGAGCTCGCGGGGCGTCTTCGGCTCCCGCTCGGCGGGGCTGCCGGGTCGCGGCTGCGCGAACGCGGGAAGCGTCACAACGAGCAGCGCGATCACGATCACGGTCGCGCGAGCGACGATCACCCTTGGCATGATCCCGGAATTCTAACGCCGTGGAGGCGCGGGAGCTCCTTGGGTCTGTTGCAGAGTGAAGACACTCATGAAGCTCGGACGGGCAGTTGCCGAGAAGAAGCGAAGTTGGAGGGCGATGTCGGAACGCGAAGTTAGAAGTTAGAACGATGAAGTCTGAATCCAGAATGAATCCCGGTGTTTCTTTCTGGATTCAAACTTCATCGTTCTAACTTCTAACTTCGCGTTTTCTAACAACTAATAACTACCCCCGCCCCATCAAGCCACGATCAGGTCTTCCTCGTGCCCGCTCCCGGCGATGACGCTCTCGATCGTCTCGCCCGACAGCAATTGCGCGAACGAGCTCGTCCAGACGCGCCGCAGCTCGGCGACCTTCGCCTCGACGAGCTCGACGCCGTTGCGGCGGATCGACAGCGTGTCCCCTCCGGTCGAGCCGACGCGCATCGCTTCGACGCCGTGGCGTCTGGCTGCCTCGAGCACCGCGAGTGCGTCGCCGCCGCGCACCGAGAGGATCGCGCGCGCCTGCGACTCGCCGTAGAGGAGCGAGATCGCGTCGACGCCGTCGGCGTGGCTCGTGAGGTCGATCTCCGCGCCGATCCCGTCGGTCACGCATTCCGCAAGTGCAACGGCGAGGCCGCCGTTCGCGATGTCGTGCGCGCTCAGGATCATTCCTGAGGAGTGCAGCTCGAGTAGCAGTTCGACCAGCGCGCGCTCGCGCTCGAGGCTCACGCGCGGAGGGGCGGCGAGCTCGGACGGGTGGTACGTCTGCGCCCACTCCGAGCCGCCGAGCTCGTCGCGCGTCTGGCCGAGGAGGATCACCGCCTCGCCCGCCTCGCGGAACGCGAGTCCGCAGTGGTAGCTCTCGTCAGGGACGATGCCGACCATGCCGACGCTCGGGGTCGGATAGATCGAAGCCCCCTCGGTCTCGTTGTAGAACGAGACGTTGCCCGAGACGACCGGCGAGTCGAGCGCGATGCATGCCTCGCTCATCCCGCGGATGCACTCGGCGAACTGCCACATGATCTCCGGCTTTTCGGGCGAGCCGAAGTTGAGGCAGTCGGTGATCGCCGCCGGGCGGCCGCCCGCGCAGGCGACGTTTCGCGCCGCTTCGGCGACCGCCTGCTTGCCTCCCTCGTACGGGTCGAGGTAACAGTAGACCGGGTTGACGTCGGAGCTGAGAGCGAGCGCGCGGCCCGAGCCCTTCACGCGGATCACCGCGGCATCGGCCCGCTCGGGTCGCGCGAGCGTGTTCGTCCGCACCGTCGTGTCGTACTGTTCCCAGATCCAGTGCTTCGAGCAGAGGTTAGGCGAGGCGAGGAGGCGCATCAGGTCGGGAGTGAGGTCGCGATCGTCGACCGGCTTGCGGTCGAGCGCCGGCTTCACCGCGTCGAGGTACGTGCCGCGCGCCATCGGGCGATGGTATTTCGGCGCCTCGGTCGAGATCGGCTCGACCGGGATCTCGGCCGCGAGCTCGCCGTGCCAGAAGATCCGCACGAAGCCGGAGTCGGTGACCTCGCCGATGACGGCGACGTCGAGATCCCACTTGCGGAAGATGTCGATCACGTCCTGCTCGCGCCCCATCTTCGCGACGATGAGCATTCGCTCCTGCGACTCGCTCAGCATGATCTCGTACGGCGTCATGCCCGACTCGCGCATCGGCACCTTGTCGAGGTCCATCCGGATCCCCGTCCCGGCGCGTCCCGCCATCTCGAACGACGACGAGGTGAGGCCCGCGGCGCCCATGTCCTGGATGCCGACGATCGCGTCCGTCTCGAAGAGCTCCATGCACGCTTCGAGCAGCAGCTTCTCGGTGAATGGGTCGCCGACCTGCACGGTCGGGCGCTTCTCCTCGCTCGCCGCGTCGAACTCGGCCGACGCCATCGTCGCGCCGTGGATGCCGTCGCGCCCCGTCTTCGAGCCGACGTAGATCACCGGGTTGCCGACGCCGCTCGCGGTGCCGAGGAAGAGCTTGCCTTCGCGCGCAATGCCTAACGCGAAGGCGTTGACGAGGATGTTGCCGTTGTAGGAGGCGTGGAACGACGTCTCGCCGCCGACCGTCGGGATGCCGATGCAGTTGCCGTAGCCGGCGATGCCGCGGACGACGCCGTCGACGAGGTACTTCATCCGCGGCGCGTCGATCGCGCCGAAGCGGAGCGAGTCCATGCAGGCGATCGGCCGCGCGCCCATGGTGAAGACGTCTCGTAGGATGCCGCCGACGCCGGTAGCAGCACCCTGGTACGGCTCGATGAACGACGGGTGGTTGTGCGACTCCATCTTGAACGCGGCGAGCCAGCCGTTGCCGATGTCGATCACGCCCGCGTTCTCTCCAGGTCCCTGTACCACGCGCGGCCCGCTCGTCGGGAACTTCGACAGGTGCACGCGGCTCGATTTGTACGAGCAGTGCTCGCTCCACATGACCGAGAAGATGCCGAGCTCGAGGTAGTTCGGTGCGCGGCCGAGGATCTGCTTGACGCGGGCGTACTCGTCGGGAGAGATGCCGTGGGAGGCGACGACCTCCGGGGTGATCGCGGGCTGGCTCATGGGGGCGGATTATACGGAATTGGGGTCAATGGCCTTAAGTTAAGAGGCGCTTCAGGCTTTCGAGTGGATTGAAGCGACGCCTGCAGGATAGAGGTCGAGCCCTCCGAGATGGAAGAGGATTGCTTCACGGAATCTCTCCCTGCTACGAAAGCCACAGGCCCGCTTCTTGATC
>JBAZBK010000024.1:0-89590 GCA_041671505.1 Thermoanaerobaculia bacterium
TCGGTAGCCCCCAGCTTCAGCTGGGGGTGCCGGAACCACCTGCCGCGTTCGACGCCGCGTAGCGGCGGAGGATCGGTAGCCCCCAGCTTCAGCTGGGGGGTCATGGGTCGCGTGATGATCGACGCGCCGCGTAGCGGCGCAGGATCGCTCTCGTCACGCCCAGAGCCATTTCGATTCGAAGGCAATCCCGTGTGCTTTGAGGAGTTCGATGTACTCCTCCTCGAACGTCAAGTGTTTGTGGTGCTCCTCCTGCCGTTCGATGTAGCGAATCACCGCATCGCGATTCGATCGACTGACGCTGAACGCACCGTAACCACGTTGCCACGCGAAGCCCTTGCGTGGCCAGTTTTCGTTGATCCAACGCGACGACGAGCCTTTGAGCTCACGCAGGATCGTCGAAATCGGCGCGACGGCGCTGATCTCGAACAATGCGTGAACATGGTCCTCGATGCCACCGATCGTGATCGGGAATCCACCTTGGTCTCGTACGATGCCCCCGAGGTACGGAAAGAGGTGGTCCCGAATTTCGGGCGTGAGCGAGCGTCTTCTTTCTTTCGTGGCGAACACCACGTGAAGGGCTACAGAGGTATATGTGTGCATGGTGTCATCACGACCACGCGCAAGTCCCAGCCCCGAATTGTACCTCGGCTCGATTCCTGCGCCGCGATGCGGCGCGCTGGTCGGGTTGGCGTGAGGTCCCCCCAGCTGAAGCCGGGGGCTACCGATCCTTCGGCGCTACGCGCCGAAATGCTCCTCGTCTCATCCTCGCCTCTCTCCTTTCCCCTCGCTCCCTTAGCCTCCTCGCCTCTCGCCTTTCGCCTCTCGCCTGCGCCGTTCCGCGCCATAATGCCCCCACACGGAGGTCCCCGATGACAACCGAAATCCGAACGGCTCCCGCCACCCGCTGCGAGCGCTGCGGCCACCTTCCCGCCACCACCGACAAGTTCTGCGCCGAGTGCGGCAACTTCCTTCGCGACGCGTGGCTCGATCACCGTCTCCTTCTCGCGATGGCGCACCAGCAGGAAGGTCGCGTTCGCGAGTCGCAGCAGGAGCTCGAGCGCCTCATCGCCGCCGATCCCGACAACGTTCCCGCGAACCACGAGCTCGGCACCTTCTACTTCCACCTCGGCATGCTCGAGCGCGCGATCGAGTGCTACGGCAAGGCGACCCGCCTCGCCCCCCGCTTCATCCTCGCCCACTACGATCTCGGCGTGGCCCTCTACCATCGCGGCAACATGCGCGAGGCGGAGATGTCGTTCCGCCGCTGCCTCGACATCGATCCCAACTACAACGCCGCGCATTACCGCCTCGCCCTCTCGCTCTTCCATCAGGGAATGCTCGAAGAGGCGCTCACGCACTTCGAGCGCGCAATGCTGCTGACGCCCGAATACCTCATGGCGCACTACCACATGGGGGTCATCCACGAGCGGCGCGGCGAGCTCGACCTCGCGGCGCGCGAATTCGAGAAGAGCCTCGACGACGGCATCGACGAGGCGAGCAGCCTCTACCACCTCGCCCTGATCCGCAGGCAAAAGGGCGACGACAAGGGAGCCGACGATCTACTCCGCCGCGCGCGCGAATTCGGCGCCGCGAGAGTGAACCGCTGACCGATCGCGCGAAGGAGGCCGCCATGAGCATTCCCGAAGAGAGCCGCCTGATCTTCGACTGGTCGCGCTTCGGCGCGCGCCGCGCGCTCTGGCCGTCGCGCGTGATGCTGCACGACGAGACGCTTCGCGACGGCCTGCAGAGCCCGTCGGTCATCGATCCTTCCGTCGAGACGAAGGTCGAGATCCTCCACCTGATGGAGAGCTTCAACATCGACAGCGTCAACGTCGGCCTCCCCGGCGCCGGCCAGCGCCAGCGCGACGCGACGATCCGCCTCTGCCGCGAGATCGACACTCACCGGATGAAGATCCGCCCCGGCTGTGCGGCGCGCACGATGGTCGTCGACATCCAGCCGATCGCCGACGCGGTGCAGCTCACCGGCGTCCCGATCACCGCGTTCATCTTCATCGGCTCGAGCCCGGTCAGGCAGTACGCCGAGGAGTGGAGCATCGACTTCATCCTGAAGCAGACGCGCGAGGCGGTCGCCTTCGCGCGCCGTGAGAACCTCGACGTCACCTACGTCACCGAGGACACGGTGCGGTCGAATCCGGACGACCTCCGCGTGCTGCTGACGGCCGCGATCGACGCGGGCGCCTCGCGCGTCTGCCTCTGCGACACCTGCGGCGCCGCCGTCCCGGACGGGACCTACAACCTCGTCGCGTGGGTTCGGAATCTCATCGAAGAGCTGAAGGTCGACGTCGGCATCGACTGGCACGGGCATCGCGACCGCGGCCTCGACCTGGCGAACTCCCTCGCCGCCGCCGAAGCGGGCGCGACGCGCATCCACGGCTGCGGGCTAGGGATCGGCGAGCGCGTCGGGAACACGCCAATGGAACAGCTGCTGGTCAATTTCAAATTGTTAGGGCTGCGCAGCGACGACCTCTCGCGGCTTCCGGAGTACGTGAAGCGCGTCTCGGAAGCGACCGGAGTCCCGGTGCCGGTGAACATGCCGATCGTCGGGCGCGACGCATTCCGCACCGCGACCGGCGTGCACGCGGCCGCGGTCGTGAAGGCGCACAAGCGAGGACAGGCCGAGCTCGCCAACCTCGTCTACTCCGGCGTCCCGGCGCACGAGATCGGCCGGCGCCAGGAGATCGAGATCGGCCCGATGTCGGGCAACTCGAACGTCACCTGGTTCCTGCAGGAGCACGAGCTGCCCTGTACTCCCGACATCATCCGCGCCATCCTCGAGGTCGCAAAGAAGAGCGATCATTTGCTGACCGAGGAAGACGTGATCGCCGTCGTCCAGCGCGTCGAGAAGGAACAGGCGGCGGGGCAGGCGGCGCGGTAAGGGATCGTCAATCCATGCGATCGATCGATGCACGCACGGGTTGTCATCCCGACGAGCGTAGCGAGGAGGGATCTCGCAGGCTGGTACGTATGAGCAACACGCGAAGAACGACAACGACTCTGTCTGTACCAGCCTGCGAGATCCCTCCTCCCTCGCTGACGCTCGGTCGTCGGGATGACAACGCGTACGAGCGGCTCCCCGATTTGCTGCCTTCAATCCTCCGCAATGTCTCCTCGGCGCACGCCGGAGGCGTGCCAGAAGGTAGCCCCGGGTCGCCGCAGGCGACCCGGGGTCAGTCACGCATCGTCAATGCGCACCCCGGAGGGGTGCCAGAGAACATTCACCGCACGAGGTCGCTGGCACCCCTCCGGGGTGCTGAATTTTTCGCGGCCGTTGTTCCGGGGGTCGTCCCGCTTCGCGGGGCGACGCCCCGGCTACCTTCTGGCATCCCTCCGGGATGCAACGCCGACCTAACCGTCTGAAACCATCGATGACCCCATCAATCAACGAAAACGCCCGCATCACCCTCACCGTCAACGGCGAATCGAAGGACGTTCTCTTCGCGCCGAACAAGACGCTGCTCGAAGTCCTCCGCGAGGACCTCTGCCTCACCGGCACGAAGCACGGCTGCGAGCTCGGCGAATGCGGCGCCTGCGCGGTGCTGATGAACGGACGCCCGGTCCTCTCGTGCCTCGTTCTCGGGCTCGAATGCGACGGCGCGACGGTCGAGACGATCGAGGGGCTCGCCGACGACGCGCGGCTCCACCCGCTGCAGGAGGCGTTCGCCGACTGCGGCGCCGCGCAATGCGGCTACTGCACGCCGGGATTCCTCGTGACGGCGAAGGCGCTTCTCGATGAGCGGCCTAGCGCGACGCGCGGCGAGATCACCGAGGCGCTGTCTGGGAATCTCTGCAGGTGCACCGGCTACATCCAGATCTTCGAAGCGGTCGAAGAGGCCGCGGCGAAGATGGACGCAAAGGAGAACGAGTGAGCGGCCACCGCGTCGTCGGCAAACCGCGACGCCGCGTCGACGGGCGCGCGAAGGTGACGGGACAGACCCGCTTCGCAGACGACCTCCAGTTCCCGCGCACGCTCCACTGCAAGCTTCTCCGCTCGCCGCATCCGCATGCGCGGATCGTCAGCATCGATACCTCGCACGCGAACCTCGCGCCCGGCGTTCATCTGATCCTTACCGGCAGAGACTTCCCTGTGACCTTCGGCATCCTCCCCGTGAGCATGGACGAGGAACCGCTCTGCAGGGACAAGGTGAGGATGGTGGGGGATGCGGTCGCAGCCGTCATCGCGGCGACCGAAGAGGAAGCCGCCGCGGCGTGCGAGCTGATCGACGTCGCGTACGAGCCGCTGAAGACGATCGCCGATCCGCTCGAGGCGCTCGCCAACGAGGAGCCGCGGATTCACGATCACGGCGACCACGGCAACGTCCACAAGAAGGTCGCGCTCGAGTTCGGCGACGTCGACGCGTCGCTTGCCGCGGCCGACCACGTCTTCGACGACACCTTCTTCTACGAGGGGAACACCCACCTCGCGCTCGAGCAGCACGCGGCGGTCGCGCTGCTCGATCCCGACGGGCGCCTCACGCTCCACTCGTCGACGCAGGTGCCGCACTACGTTCATCGTCAGGTCGCCCGCGCGCTCGAGATACCCGCGCACAAGCTTCGCGTCGTCGCCGCGCCGAACGGCGGCGGCTTCGGCGGCAAGACCGACGTCTTCAACCACGAGATCATCGTCGCGAAGGCCGCGCTCATCACCGGCCGCCCCGTCCGCATCTGTCTCACCCGCGAGGAGGTCTTCCTCTGCCACCGCGGACGACACCCGGTGCTGATGAGGCTCCGCACCGGCGTGAAGAGCGACGGTTCGATCGTCGCGATGGACCTCGAAACGCTGCTCGACGGTGGCGCGTACGGCAGCTACGGCGTCGCCTCGACCTTTTACACCGGCCAGCTTCAGACCGTGACCTACCACGTGCCGCGCTACCGCTTCCGCGGCTGCCGCACCTTCACGAACAAGCCTCCCTGCGGCCCCAAGCGCGGGCACGGCACGCCGCAGCCCCGCTTCGGCCAGGAGGTGCAGCTCGACAAGATCGCGATCGCGTTAGGCCGCGACCCGGCCGACCTCCGCCTCCAGCAGCTCGAGCAGCCCGGAGCGCTCACCGCGAATTACATGCGCCTCGGGACGATCGCGCTGAAGCAGTGCATCGAGAAGGTGGTCGAAGGCTCCGGCTGGCGCGACAAGTGGCAGAGGCTTCCCGACGGCCGTGGCATCGGCATCGCCTGCTCGGCGTACCTTTGCGGCGCGGGGCTGCCGATCTACTGGAACGACCTCCCCCACTCCGGCGTGCAGCTCAAGCTCGACCGCTCGGGCCTCGTCACGCTCTTCTGCGGCGCGACCGAAGTCGGACAGGGCTCCGACGACGTCCTCGCCGGCATCGTCGCGGAGGTGTTAGGCGTCGCGCCGCACGAGATCAAACTACTCACGGGCGACACCGACCTCACCCCCGTCGATCTCGGATCGTACTCGAGCCGCGTCACGCTCATGGCGGGGAACGCTGCGATCCAGGCCGCGGAACGAGCCCGAGCGATTATTGCCGCTGGAGTCTCGGCGAAGTTAGGCATCCCCGAGGACCGTCTCGTCTTCGCCGACGGGCGGGTCTTCGACGCGGAAGACCCGGCGCAGGGGCTCTCCTTCCAGGACGCGGTGATCGTCGCGGAAGGGAAGCACGGGATCATCGGTACGACCGGCTCGTATCGCCCCGCGGTCTCGGCGGCGAAGTACAAGGGAGGCGGCGTCGGGCCGTCGCCGTCGTACAGCTACTCGGCGTCGGTCGTCGAGGTCGAGGTCGACCGGACGAGCGGCTGGGTCGAGGTGAAGAAGGTATGGATCGCGCACGACATCGGCATCGCCCTCAACCCGGTGCTGGCGCGTGGGCAGGTCGAAGGAAGCGTCTACATGGCGCTCGGCGAGGCGCTGATGGAGGAGTCGGCGATGCGCCGCCTTCCCGCGCGCCTCTCGAACGCGCTCGTCCACAAGTTCCCGTCGATGCTCGAGTACAAGAGTCCGACGACGATGGAGATGCCGGAGATCGAGACCTACCTGATCGAAGAGCCGGAGCCTGACGGCCCGTTCGGCGCGAAGGAAGTCGGGCAGGGGCCGCTTCTGCCGATCATGCCGGCGATCGCGAACGCGATCTTCGACGCGGTCGGAGTCCGGATCGACGAGATCCCCATCACTCCGGACAAAATCTTCAAGGCGCTGCGCGAACAGGCACAGGGGCGTTCGCCGCGCGTCGGTCCCGATTCGTTCCCGGCGATCGAGTGGGGCGAGGTGTCGATCGTGCCTCCGCCGTCGGAAGGTGGCGACGGCCGCGCGATCAACGAGAAGCCGCGCAAGTCGAAGGTCGTCGACTCTGGCGTGAGGCTCGCTCCCGACTCTCCCGGCGCGAACGTCGGCGACGGGGTGAAGCGATGATGCGCGCGGGGCGGTTCCACTACGTCGCGGCGAAGAGTCCCGCCGAGGCGGCGTCCGCGCTTGCCGACGGCGGCGGGAAGGCGATGCTGCTCGCGGGAGGCACCGACCTCGTTCCGAATATGAAGCGGCGGCAGCAGATGCCGGAGATCGTCGTCTCGCTGCGGCAGGTATCCGAGCTGCGGCAGCTGCATATCGACGGCGAGACGACGATCGGCGCAGGCGTGACGCTCGCCGACATCGTGCGCGACCCGCGGCTCCGTCAGCACGGCGCGCTTTTCCGCGCAGCCGCGCAGGTCGCGACGCCGCTCATTCGCAACAGCGCGACGATCGGCGGCAACCTCTGCCTCGACACGCGCTGCAACTACTACAACCAGAATTACGAGTGGCGGCAGGCGATCGACTTCTGCAAGAAGGCGCCCGGGCCCGCGGCCGTGGCGATCGAGAGCGTCGTGAACGACGGCGACGGCACCTGTTGGGTCGCGCCGTCGAGCCCGCGCTGCTGGGCGGTCTCCTCGTCCGACTCCGCGCCCGCGCTCATCGCCCTCGGGGCGAGGGTCTCGCTTCTTTCGTCGAAGGATGGCGAGCGAGAGATCCCGCTCGAGGCGCTCTTCCACGACGACGGGATGCGCTACATGACGAAGCGCCCCGACGAAGTGCTGACGCGGGTGACGATCCCGCATGACGGCGTGAAATCAACCTATTGGAAGCTCCGTAGACGGGGCTCGTTCGACTTCCCCGCGCTCGGCGTCGCCGCCGCGCTGCGCCTCGGCACGGGAGGCATCGTCGAGCACGCCCGCATCGTGTTAGGCGCCGTGGCGTCGCGCCCGCTCCTGCTCTCCGAGTCGTCGCTTCTCGTCGGCCGCACTCTCACTGACGACGCCATCGCCGAGTTCGTCGACGCGACCGCGAAGTGGGCGAAGCCGCTCGACAACACCGACTTCCTCATGACCTGGCGCAAGCAGGTCTCGAAACTCTTCCTCGCCGGAGTGCTGCGGGAGCTGCGCGGAGATGACGTCGAGACGTTTCCGCTGTTGGCGCGACGCGCCTCGAACGTCGGCGAAGCGGTCTGGTAACGCCCACATCCCCGCGCTCACGTGCGGGGCTATCTAGACGTCGCCCCTGCCGCGGCTCGGATTGTGTCGACCGATCGCGTCCCAGCGCTTACGCGCTGGGCTATTTAGACGAACGCCGCTGCCGCGGCGTCGACGTTGCGCGTGAGATTTCCTTCGGTTACGAGAAGGAACGTACCCGATGCCGCTCATCTCGGCCGCGGAAGCGGCCGCGTCTAAATAGCCCCGCCCGTAAGGGCGGGGTCGAGGATCGAGAAATACCCTCCGAGCCGCGGAAGCGGCGTTTGCCTAAAGAGCCCCGCCCGTGAGGGCGGGGCAGACGATCGACTCCGCGCTCACGAGCGGGGCTCGCGATCTTCACCCCAGGACGAATCGCTCGTCGTATTCGATCCCCGCGGATCTCAGGAACTCGAGGTACTCCTCGCGGAACGAGATTCGCCGGTGATGCTCCTCCTGCGTTTCGATGTACCGCTTCACCGACTCCACTGTCCCCGGCGACACGCTGAACGCCGCGTATCCTTCCTGCCAGGCGAAGTCCTTCTTCGCGGGCCAATGCTCGTGGACCCACCTGCTTGAATTCGCCTTCAGATCTCGAACGAGCGACGCCACCTGTGACGTCGCGTTAAAGCGGATCAACAAGTGGACGTGATCGACCCAGCCACCCACACGAACGGGATCCGTTCCGAGTCGGCGTGCGATCGACATCAGTAGAGCGAAGAGCTCGACGCGGACTTCAGGCGTGAGAGCCGCGCGACGCTCCTTCGTACTGAACACCACATGGACGTAGTGTGCGTTGTAGCTATGTGACATGGCCGCGTTCCGGCCATGCGCAAGTCCCGCACCGAGGCTACCTCGGTGGTGCGCAACGGCGCAAGTCGTCGATCCCGTCCCGCCCCCGCGCTTACGCGCGGGGTTATCCAGACGGTCGCCGCTGCCGCGGCTCTGGAATTGGGTGCGATTGCGATCCCAGCGCTTACGCGCTGGGCTATTTAGACGAACGCCGCTGCCGCGGCGTCGAGACTATGCGACGGATCGGCTTCCGCATCGAACGCGAACGGACTCTTGCCGCGCTTTCCGGCCGCGGAAGCGGCCGCGTCTGACTAGCCCCGCCCGTAAGGGCGGGGTCACGCGCAATAAGGACCTTCAGCGCCCCGGCAGGGGCGCCGTCTGACTAGCCCCGCCCGTAAGGGCGGGGGATCGGATCGAGAGAGAACCTTCGAGCCGCGGGAGCGGCGACGTCTGATTTGCCCCGCGCGTAAGCGCGGGAACGGGGAGCGGGGACCGCCCCCTACTTCACGATCTTCTTGATCTTCGCGATCAGCCGCGGCGAGACCAACCGGTCCGCCGACTCGAGCACGCGGCGGATCACGACGAGGACGTCGCCCTGGCCGCTCCAGTGCTCGCGCACGATTTCGTGATCGGTGTCGTTGAGGATCTTGTTGAGGATGAACACACCCAGGATCAGGTCGTCGATGTAGCCCATCGGCCCGACGATCGCTTCCGGGATGATGTCGATCGGCAGGATGTAGTACGCGAGCCCCACCCCCACCAGCGCTTTGTTCGCCGCCGACACGCGCGCGTCGCGCACCAGGCGGAACATCAGCATGAAGACGTCGGGAACGAAGAGCAGGAACTCCGCGGCCGGGCCTAACCGCTCGCCCCGCTCCTCGACGAAATCCTTGATCTTCCCGCGCACCCGGTCGTAGAAGCGCGTCGCGCGCTTCTTCGTCACGCGCCTTACGAGCGCGCCTTCCCGCAGCGCGTCGATCAGCGCCTCGGCGATTCCCGAGTCGCTGTCGAATGGATTCAGCCCGTGCTTTTTCGTCATGGCCGCTACTCCTTCGCGCGGCGCGGCGGGATGTCGGCACCGCCGGCGCCGAGCTTGAAGACGATGCCTTCCTTTGCGATCGCGACAGATTCGATCGCAACGTCGAGAAATTCGGGAATCCGCCTGCCGAGGTCGACCATCAGCTCGTTCGCCTCCGGGTCGTAACGCACCGAGCCGTCCTTCACGGACCCTTCGACGAACTTCTGCAGGAACGCCGGGACCGGCAAACCGAACGCCGAGGCCTCGTCGATCCGGATGCGGAGCCAGGCGCCGTCGGGCCGGATCGAGCGGATCTTCGCCTCGAACGGGATCGTCAGCCCCTTCTTCGCCTTCCCCTCGATCGCCAGCTCGCCGTCGCGAAACTCGAGAAAGAGGCTCGTGATCGGCGCCTTCTTCGCCTCGATTCCCTCGCCGATCATCGCGGCGATCCGCTCGCCCCGCAGCGTGAACTCGAGGCCCTTCCATTCGACCAGTCTTGGCATACGACTCCTTCCGAGGGCATTCTGCATCGCGGCGCGACGCGGCGCAAATCGGCTGCGAATGCCTGTTTCCGTTGCTTTGTCACAGCCATCGCGGCGACCGCGGGAGTATCCTGACCCTGAAGTCGGAGGTCGCCACCATGATCCGCAGAGTCACCACCGCGCTCGCGCTCGTTCTCGCAGTCACCACCCTCGGCGCCGGAGCATCGGAGCCGGGCCGTCGCCGGCCGGTCACCAACCCGCAGACTACCGTCGAAGGGGTCATTGCGGCGATGTCTGCCGAGGGCTTCCGGGTCCAGACCGGCACAGGCATGGTCAACGTGACACTGACGTCGGGGACGCAGCTCATGCAGGTCGGCGCCACTGCAATGACTCCCGCACTCGGCGACTACACGATCGTCGAAGGGCTCGCCGCAAGAGACGGCAGCGTCTCGGCGAAGAGCGTCGCTCTCTTCAATGTCCCGTCATCGGTCGCGACGGGCGAAACGGTGAGAATCGACGGACGGGTCGCAACCGTCACTCCCGAGCTCTCGGAGCTCAAGCTCGAAACGCCAGGCGGTGTGCTCCTCAGCGTGGCGACCAACGAAACGACGCTGATCCGGCGCGACGGCACGGCCATCGCGCTCAAGGACATCGAAGTCGGCAGCATCGCGCGCGTCGTCGGCAAAACGACGGGCGAGCGGACGCTCCTCGCGCTCCAGATCGACATTCGAACCAAAGAACTGCCGCGCCGCGACATGATCGTCGGCCAGGTCGCCGAGATCCGGGCGGCCGACCGCACGCTGCTGATCAACCCCCACAGGGACGGACCGGGAACGGCGGTCCTCGAGACCGTCCGCGCCGACGAACGAACGGAAATCTACCGGCGCGGCGAGCGGATCCGCTTCGACGACATTGCGTTAGGCGACTTCGTCATGGCGCAAGGCACTTTCGACGCGAGTAGGGTGTTGCTTGCCACGAGGATCGACATCGCCGACCTCCCCGCTCCGGCTCCGAAGATCGCAGGGCGCGTGCTCGAAGTCTCCGCGGCCACGAGGCAGCTGACCGTCGCCGTCGAGCGCGGGTGGATGCACGATGCTCCGACAGGACCGGTGACCGTCGTGGTGACCGATACCACGAAGATCTACCGCGATCGCGAGCAGGTGCGGTTCGACGCGATCAAGGCGGGCGACTTCATCGTCGTCGCAGGAACCTGGCGCGACGACAAGGCGCTCGTCGCCGATACGATCCACCTCGCGTCGCGTCCCGACTTCCCGCCGATGCCGGCGATCCTCGGTGAGATCGTCACCATCGAGCCGGCGACGAAGACGCTATTCGTCCGCGTGCGCGCCATGCGCCCGCTCGAGAGCTCGACGGGCGGCACGGTGAAAGTGCTCGTCGGCGACGACACGAAGATCTTCCGCAACGGCCAGCCGATCGGATTCGGCGATCTGAAGACAGGCAACGCCGTCATCGTCGTCGGCGAGCTCCGCGACGACAAGGCGATCCTCGCGAAGAGGATCGACGCGATCGTGGCGCCGGAGCGGCCTCAGCAGATATTCGGATTCGTCTCGCGCGTCGGCCCGGGATCGATCGAGATCATCGTCCCGCAGGCCATACCCACGTTCGCGCCGGTCTATGCCACGCTCCTCGTCGACGAAGCGACGGAGATCGTCCGCAAGGGCGTGCGCATTCGCCTCGCAGAGGTGAAAGTCAACGAGATGCTCTTCGCATCGGGCGAGTGGAAGAGCGACAACACGATGCTCGCGCGCAAGATCGAGCTCAGAGATGGCGCGCCGCCGCCCATGACCTTCGGCGTGCGCGGCGCCATCACGGCGATCGACACTCTGACGCTCCGCCTCTCGGCCTCAGACGGTCCCTGGAGCGTTACGGCGACGAAAATGACCTTCGTCTTCCGTCCCGGCGGCGCTCCCTCGGGTTTTGCCAGCCTCAAGGTCGGCGAGGTCGTCGACGTGAGCGGAATGCCGCACGGCGACCACAGCCTGATCGCAATGAAGATCGAAGTTCTTCCGTAGGGGCGGCGCGCCCGCGTCGCGCGTTCGGTTTTCACCCGCTTTTGGGGGCGAAACACCGCCTCCTCGCCCGCGCCGTCCCCCTCGTTTTCCAGTCCGTGTATAGTACGCGCCGACCATGCCGAAACGCACCGACATCCGCTCGATTCTCGTCATCGGATCCGGCCCGATCATCATCGGCCAGGCCTGCGAATTCGACTACTCCGGCACCCAGGCGTGCAAGGCGCTCCGCGACGAGGGATACCGCATCATCCTCGTCAACTCGAACCCGGCGACGATCATGACCGACCCGGAGTTCGCCGACGCGACCTACGTCGAGCCGCTCACCCCCGAGACCGTCGAGCGGATCATCGAGAAGGAAAAGCCCGACGCGATCCTGCCGACCGTCGGCGGGCAGACCGCGCTCAACCTCGCGATGTCGCTCTACGAGTCGGGCGCGCTCGAGCGCCACGGCGTCGAGATGATCGGCGCGAACTATCAGGCGATCAAGACCGCCGAGGATCGCGACCTCTTCAAGCAGAAGATGATCGAGATCGGCATCGACGTGCCGCAGTCGGCGCACGTCGGCACGGTCGACGAGGGACTCGCGTTCGCCGACGAGATCGGCTACCCGCTCGTCATCCGCCCGTCGTTCACGTTAGGCGGCACCGGCGGCGGCATCGCCTACAACGTCGAGGAGTTCCGCGAGATCGTCGCGAACGGCCTCCAGCTCTCCCCCATCCACCGCGTCCTCGTCGAGGAGTCGGTCCTCGGGTGGAAGGAGTTCGAGCTCGAGGTGATGCGCGACAAGAAGGACAACGTCATCATCGTCTGCTCGATCGAGAACTTCGACCCGATGGGAGTCCACACCGGCGACTCGATCACCGTCGCGCCGCAGCAGACGCTCTCGGACCGTGAGTACCAGGAGATGCGCGAGGACGCGAAGCGGATCATTCGTGCCATCGGCGTCGAGACCGGCGGCTCGAACGTCCAGTTCGCCGTCGACCCGCAGTCGGGGCGCCGCATCGTGATCGAGATGAACCCGCGCGTCTCGCGCTCGTCAGCGCTCGCGTCGAAAGCGACCGGCTTCCCGATCGCCAAGTTCGCCGCGAAGCTCGCCGCCGGCTACACCCTCGACGAGATCCCGAACGACATCACGAAGAAGACTCCCGCATCGTTCGAGCCGGCGATCGATTACGTCGTCGTGAAGATCCCCCGCTTCGCCTTCGAGAAGTTCTCGAAGTCGAAGCCTAACCTCGGGTTTTCGATGAAGTCCGTCGGCGAGGCGATGGCGATCGGTCGCACCTTCAAGGAAGCGCTCCAGAAGGGCCTCCGCTCGCTCGAGATCGGCCGCGCCGGCCTCGAAGGGAAGGGGGTCACCGACCGCGAGACGCTGCGCGACAAGTTGCGCACCCCGATCCCGGGACGCATCTTCGCCGTCGGCGACGCGCTCCGCATCGGAATGACCGTCGAGGAGATCAACGAGATCTCGAAGATCGACCGCTGGTTCCTCTGGGAGATGGAGCAGATCATCGCCGGCGAGCGCGAGATCGCGTCGTACGCCGCCGAGATCCGCGACCGCTCGCTCGAGAAGAAGGAGATGCGCGCCTGGAAGAGGCTCGGTTTCTCCGACAAGCAGATCGCCACTGTCTCCGGTGTGAAGGAAGACGACGTCCGCGCGCTGCGCCACCGGCTCGGCGTCCGCCCCGTCTACAAGCGCGTCGACACCTGCGCCGCCGAGTTCGAGGCGTCGACCCCGTACCTCTACTCGACCTACGAGGTCGAGTGCGAGTCGGAGCCGACCGCCCGGAAGAAGGTCGCGATCCTCGGGTCGGGGCCTAACAGAATCGGCCAGGGGATCGAGTTCGACATGTGCTGCGTGCATGCGTCGATGGGGCTTTCGGCGATCGGCTACGAGACGATCATGATCAACTGCAACCCCGAGACGGTCTCGACCGACTACGACACGTCGGACCGCCTCTACTTCGAGCCGCTCACCTTCGAGGACGTCATGGAGATCCTCGAGCTCGAGAAGCCCGACGGGGTGATCGTGCAGTTCGGCGGCCAGACGCCGCTCAAGCTCGCCGGGCGCCTCGCCGCCGCCGGCGCGCCGCTCTGGGGAACGTCGGTCGACTCGATCGACCTCGCGGAAGACCGCGACCGCTTCGGCAAGCTGCTCGACGACAACGGCATCCTCGCCCCGCCTCACGGCTCGGCGACCTCGGAGGACCAGGCGCTCGCCGTCGCCGCCTCGGTCGGCTACCCGATCGTCGTCCGCCCCTCCTACGTCCTCGGCGGGCGCGCCATGGCAATCTGCTACGACGCCGACGCCCTCCGCCAGTACATGCGCCAGGCCTTCGAGGCCGCGCCCGAGCATCCGATCCTCATCGACCGCTTCCTCGAGGACGCCTTCGAGCTCGACGTCGACGCGATCTGCGACGGAGACAACGTCGTCATCACCGGCGTCATCCAGCACATCGAAGAGGCGGGCATCCACTCCGGCGACTCCACGACCGTCATCCCCCCCTACGCCATCGCCGCGAGCGACCAGGATCGCATCCGCCGCCTGACGCATCGGCTCGCAAAGCTGCTCAAAGTCCACGGCCTGATGAACGTGCAGTACGCGATCGCGCAGGGCGAGCTCTACGTGATCGAGGTCAACCCGCGCGCCTCGCGTACCGTGCCCTACGTCTCCAAGGCGACCGGGATCGCGTTCGCGAAAATCGCCGCGCGCGTCATGTCGGGACGGACGCTCGAGCAGGAAGGGCTGACCGCGGAGCCGAAGCTGACGAGCTACTTCGTGAAAGCCCCGGTCTTCCCCTTCTCCCGCTTCCCCGACGAGGACCCGGTCCTCGGCCCCGAGATGAAATCGACCGGCGAGGTCATGGGCATCTCCGACTCGTTCGGCGAGGCGTACGCGAAGGCGCTCCTCGGCGCCGGAACGATTCTGCCGAGCAACGGCCGTGTCTTCATCTCGCTCAACGAGAACGACAAGAAGCTCATGGTGATCCCACTCGTGAAGGAGCTTCGCTCCCTCGGCTTCGAGATCGTCGCGACGCGCGGCACGCGCCAGTACCTCGTCGAGCACGGTGTCGAGGCGGAGCTCGTGCTCAAGGTCCACGAGGGTCGCCCTAACATCGTCGACATGATGATCAACGACGAGATCGATCTCGTCATCAACACCCCGCTCGGCCGCTCTGCCTTCTACGACGACACCTACATCCGCCGAACGTCGCTGCAGCGGAGGATTCCATGCATCACCACGCTGTCGGCCGTCGCCGCCTGCGTCGAGGGGCTGCGCGCGCTGCAGGAAGGGCGCGGCGGCGTAAGGAGCCTGCAGGAGCTGCATGCTGGTAGAGGTTGTTAGTTGTTAGTTGTTAGGCTTCCTCACGCGTCGCGTAGCGACGCCGGACCTTAGCCCCCGGTCGAAGACCGGGGGACACGCGGATCGCGATTTCCTCATGCGTCGCGTAGCGACGCCAGACCTTAGCCCCCGATCGAAGCCCGCGGGATGTGGGAATCAAGCGATGAATTGAGAACCCAGAAACGAAGATGTGCTCCCCTTTCTGGGTTCAAAATTCAACGTTCTACGTTCTAACTTCAGCCTTTCGTTCCGTCGTCCACACATTCCCTCCTCCCTCACTCCCGTTGTATCCTCTCCGCATCACCACAATCTCACCCCTCGTCTCGAGGAAAGGAGTCTCGCATGCGGAGGACCCATCTCTCTCTGCTCCTCGGATTTTCGCTCCTCATTGGGAGCATTCCCTCGCACGCTCAGGCGCCCGCCGCTGCGAAGGCGCCTCCTCTCTTCGAAGGGCTCGGCGGCCTCACCCGCAAGGTGACGACCTCGTCTCCGGAGGCGCAGCGCTACTTCGATCAGGGGCTCGCCTTCGTCTATGCCTTCAACCACGACGAGGCGCTACGCGCCTTCAGGCACGCGGCGGAGCTCGACCCGGGCTGCGCCATGGCCTGGTGGGGCGTCGCCTACGCCAACGGCCCGCACATCAACAACCCTGCCGTGCCGCCCGATCACGCCGCCGCCGCGTGGAAGGCAACGGGCCAGGCGATGTCGAGCGCTGCCGCGGGCACGCCCGTCGAACGCGCCCTCATCGACGCGCTCGTGCGCCGCTACGCGGACCCGCAACCGGACGATCGCAAGCCGCTCGAGCAGGCGTACGCCGACGCGATGCGTAAGGTCTGGCAGGCGAACCCGAAGGACGCCGACGTCGGCGCACTTTTCGCCGAGTCGCTCGCCGACCTTCGCCCCTGGGACCTCTGGATGCCCGACGGGAAGCCGCAGCCGGGAACCGAGGAGCTCATCGCGACGCTCGACGCGGTGCTCGCGCTCGACCCGAAGCACCCGCTCGCGAACCATCTGATGATCCACGCGGTCGAGGCCTCGCCTCATCCCGAAAAGGCGGACGCCGCAGCGGACGCGCTACGCGACCTGCAGCCTGGGTTAGGGCACATGGTCCACATGCCGTCGCACATCGACGTGCGTCGCGGGCGCTGGAGCCAGTCGATCGTCGCCAACGCGAAGGCGATCGAAGCCGACCGGCGCTATACCGCGATCTCCACCGAGCAGGGCTTCTACCGCCTCTACATGTCGCACAACCACCACATGCTCACCTACGGCGCGATGATGACGGGGCAGAGCGCGATGGCGATGACGTCGATCCGCACGATGATCGCCGACATCCCGCTCGAGTTCTTCAAGGAAAACAGCTGGGCTGACGGCTTCATGGCGATGCCGCTCGAGACGATGATGCGCTTCGGAAAGTGGAACGAGCTCCTCGCCGAGCCACCGTTCCCCGACTTCGTCCCGATCTCGCGCACGCTGCAGCACTACGCGCGCGTAGTCGCCTGGGCCGCAAAGGACGACCTCGCCTCGGCACGCAAGGAACAGGCGCTCTTCCGCGAGGCGCGCGCGAAGGTTCCCGCCGACGCGGTCTTCGGAAACAACACGGGCGCCGACATCCTCGGCGTGGCCGAGAGCGTGATGGAGGGCGAGATCCTCGTTCGAAGCGGAAAGATCGACGAAGGGATCGCGGCGCTGCGCGAAGGAGTGAAGCGCGAAGACGCGTTGCGCTACAACGAGCCCCCCGACTGGATCCAGCCCGTCCGGCACCCGTTAGGCGCCGCGCTGCTCCAGGCAGGCCGCTTCGCGGAAGCAGAGACAGTGTTCCGCGAAGATCTCGCGAAGCTCCCCGAGAACGGCTGGGGGCTCTACGGCCTCGGACGCGCACTGCGGCTCCAGAAGAAGAACAAGGAAGCCGGGGAGGTCGAAGCGCGCTTCAAGGCGATCTGGAAGGATGCCGACGTGAAGCTCAAGTCCGCTTGTCTCTGTCTGCCGGGAGTCTGATCGCGCTGGTTGTCATCCCGACGACTGAGCGGAGCGAAGGAGGAGGGATCTCGCAGGCTGGTACTCAAACGCGACGTGCGCCTGCTCGCGCGCTTGTCATCCCGACGACTGAGCGGAGCGAAGGAGGAGGGATCTCGCAGGCTGGTACTCAAGCGCAACGTGCGCCGGATTCCCAACCTAAAGACTTGCTCCGGCGGGAAGCATCAGAACTTCCCCTTCCGATCGCAGCCGTACTTCACGTTCGACGCGATCCGCAGGTCGTTCATGACCACGCGCAGGTGCGGCGACTCGACGAGGGTGTGCGCGTACGTCTCGCAGGCGCTCTGCATGCCGAAGCGTATCGACATGATTGCGTCGAAATGCTCGCGAAGTCCTTTCTTGAGGTCGCCGATGTGCGCCCGCTCATGGAGCAGCACCTGGCTCATCGGTTGTCCCGACGAGAGATGGATGACCGCCTCGATGTTCGCGCGGCCTGTAAGGAACCAGCTTCCCTCGCGCTGCTCGCAATGACATGCGAGCTCCTCGCGCGGAAAGTCGGTGCAGCCGCGCACCCGGAAGCCGACCCGGCAGACGTCGCTGATCTTCGTCGACTGCGAGTGCTCCTTCACCGTCTCGACGAGCGAGACCTCGAACCTTCCCGTCGGCGGTTCCGGCAGAGCATACGCGACGGCGGGCTCCGCGGCCCGCAGATTTGAGACCGAAAACACGACGAGCGCGAAAACCGACCGTGCAAGGTGCATGAAGCATCTCCTTGATCACGGCCGAGCGGGGTCCCGTTAGCGATCGACTCGTCCGATATGACAGTAATACGTCGGACTCGAATCGAAGACAGCAGCGCTCACTCCCGGTTTTCGGGACGTTTGCATTGATTGCACATCACGAGTTTCAGTTTGGAGATTGCGCGCCCGCATTGGACTTCGCGAGCCACTGCGCTACCTCGCCGACACCGCGAGAGCACCGCGGGACCGGGTCGGCCTGCGACCGACCGTCAGAACCTGGTCTTGCGGTCGCAGCCGTATTTCACATTCGAAGCGATGCGAAGCTCGTTCATCACGAGTAGCGCGATAATCGACCGTGCAAGGAACATCGGACGTCTCCTTCTTCACGGCCGAGCGGGGCCCCCTCAGCGATCGACTCGTCCGATGTTTTGCTGGAAAAGTCGGTTCGGCGGCGCGCCTAATTGCAGGGAATTTGCAGCGAATTCGAGGTTTCGGGCGATGCGATTTCAGTTCGGCGAGGACGAGTTCGACACGGGCCGGCAGGAGCTGTGGCGCGAGGGCGAGCCGCTACACGTCGCCCCGAAGACGATGCAGCTGCTCGGTGTCCTCATCGAGATGCGGCCAAACGTCGTCTCGTCAAAGGAGCGCCACGACCGGCTCTGGCCCGACGTGATCGTCGACGAGGCGAACCTGCGGAGCGTCGTCGCCAACCTGCGCAACGCGCTCGACGATCACGCGCGGAACGGGCGATTCCTCCGGAACGTCCACGGGCGCGGCTACGCCTTCTGCGACGCCGTCGTGGAGCGGCGGAGCGACGACGGGACCTCGTCGAGGCTCGTGATCCTTTTCCACGGAGGCCGACGGATCGTCCTTCCCGCCGGCACGAGCATCCTCGGGCGGGAACAGGATTCCAGCGCCGTGATCGACAACGCCGAAGTGTCGCGCCACCACGCGCGAGTCGTGATCGAGCGCGAACGGGTGACCGTGGAAGACCTCGAGAGCAAGAACGGCGCCTTCGTGCGCGGCGAGAGGATCGAGGGGCCGGCGGAGCTGAGCGATGGCGACGAGCTCCGCCTCGGCACCGTCGCACTGACCGTCAGGATTCTCCTTCGCGCGCAGGAGACGAAGACCGCGGCGTCGAGTTAGGCTGCGCTGGAGCCGCGTTTTACCGCGAACGGCGCTCGTCGCAGAACCCCGAACGGTCCATCCGGTGAGCGTCCAGGACCTGCAAGCTATTTTTTCGTCCCGAAATCGAGCATGTACACGTCGCTGTCGAACTCGGAGCGCTGCGTGAACAGCATGCAACCGTCGCGCGACAACGTTGGATACTCGGATTTCGAGTCGAAGGATCCGGCGTCGGTCAATGCGCCACTCTGCGTATCAAAGACGCTCAGCGCGTGCTCGCGCAGCAGGAGGAGTCGGCGGGAATCGGGGAGCCATCCTGCCCACTCCACCCTAGGCGGCATTGCCAGCTTGCGATAACTCCTCGCCCCGACATGGAAGATCCACGTGTCTGCTCCGGAAGGGCCGGGGGGCCGAGCCGCACGAACGAGTAGCTGTTCCCCGTCGGGCGATACGGCGTCGAAGTAGTCGACGTCGATCGAGGCGGATCTTCCGTCGGGCAGGAGCGGCAGTGGGACGAGAGTCCGCCGCTCGAGCGGGAGGGAGAGATCGATCATCGAAAGCCCGCGCCGATCGGCCGCGACCGCGAGGAGCCAGCGCCCGTCGGGAGAGACCGCGCGTCCATTGAGATTTGCACTGCCGCCGGTTGTGGCCTCACGTTGCGGATGGCTCCCATCGGGGCGGACCGACCACACCTCCGTCGGCGAGCGCTCCATGTCGAAGTAGATCTTCGAACCATCGGGAGCCCACGCGAACGATCCTTTCTGCGGAGCGCCGTCCGTCAGCCTCTGCCAATCCCCCGTGCTCAATTGCACGAGCCCGATGTTCTGATTGTCGTTGTCCCAGAGGATGATGGCGAGTTGACGACCGTCGGGCGAGAGCACCTTGAACTCGACGTTGGGGCCGTTCATGACTGCATGCGGTCCGCCCGCAACGCGTCCACGCACCGGATCGAACTCCCACCGCTCGAGCGCTGTCCTCGTTACTCCCGAAGTGAAGAGCAGCCGCCTGCCGTCGGCTGTCGCCGAGGGCTTTCGCGCGTCGGCGCTTCCGATCGTGACCGGCTCGGCATCGCCGATGCGCGCCCCGGTCACGTCATCGACCGGAACGCGCCAGAGCCACAAGCTTCCAGACTCGAGACTCGAGAACCAGATCCACCCACGCGTCCATTCGAGCGGTGCGTAGTGAGTTCCCGAGAGTTCGTAGACGATCGTCGGCGTCCCGCCCTCCGCGGGGATCGTCGCGATCGCTATGCGTTCGCCAGGCCGGTCGACGTAGATCGCCAATCTCGTGCCGGTCGGCGACCAGGTTCCGTAGCCCGAGCCCTTTTCGATGATCTTCTTCGGCGTGCCGCCGGCGGAATCGACAACCCATACGCTGTCCGCCTCCGTGAAGGTGATCGATCGCCCGTCCGGCGACCAGTCGGGGATATTGCCGAAATCGGTAAGGCGCCGTTTCGACTCGCCTGTCGCACCGACGACGAACAGACCGCCCCCGTCGCACTCGGAACGGTAGACGACAAACTGGCCATCGGGAGAGAAGCTCGGAAGATGGTCCCGCTTCTTGCAGTCCTCCGTGAGGTTGATGGCCTTCTCTCCTCCGATTCGCCTGAAATGGATGTCGTCATTGCCCGAGACGTCGCTCATGTAGACAAAGGTCGTTCCATCTGGCGAGATCGCGGCGCCTCCGCCGCGGCCCTTCCCCCACGTGAGCTGCGTGATCCTGGGATTCGGCCGCGAAGGCGCTTTCGCGGGATGCAATTGCCGCCAGCCGAGCCAACCGACAGATCCGCCTAACACAAGCACGAGGCCGCACAACGAGGCGATGACACGGTTCGCCCTGCGAGCCGCTGCCCGCTGCGAGGCGGGAGCGGTCGGACTTCCCTGCTCTCCGATCCACTTCAGCTCGTTCGCGACGTCGAGCGCGTTCTGCCAGCGGCGCTCCGGTTCCTTGTCGAGGCAGCGCCGCACGACGTGCTCCACGGGCGCGAGCGTGCGGCGCGAAGCGGAGTTGCTCGAGCTTCCCTCGTTCAGATCCGCCAGCATCGCCGGTTCGCTCGTCAGGATCGCGGCTACGAGGCTTGCCTTCGTCGCGCCTTCGAACGCGCGGCGCCCCGTCGCCATCTCGTAGAGGATCGCGCCTAACGAAAAGATGTCACTACGCGCGTCGGCTTCGCGTCCCTCCACCTGCTCCGGCGCCATGTACGGTAGCGTCCCGACGATCGCCCCCTCCGCCGTCAGCGGCTTCGACGGCGAGCCCGGCGTGTTCATGATCGCCGTCGAGTCCTCACGGCTCACCGGCTTCGAGCTGCGCCTCCGGCCGCTACCCGAGTCGCTCTCCTCGAGCACCGCGGCGATCCCCTTCGCAAGGCCGAAGTCGACCAGCTTTGCGACGCCGCTCGCCGTGAGGATCACGTTCGCGGGCTTCAGATCGCGATGGATCACCCCCTGCTGGTGCGCGCGGCCGAGCGCTTCGGCGATCTCCGCCCCGATCTTCAGCAGCTCGCTCAGGCCTGGCGGCCCGCGCGCCAGTCGCTCCGCGAGCGTCTCCCCCTCGAGAAACTCCATCACCAGGTAGTCGGTTCCCTCCTGCTCGCCGACGTCGAAGAGCGTGCAGATGTTCGCGTGGCTCAGCGACGAGATCGTCCTCGCCTCGCGCTGGAAACGCTGCCGGCGCTCCGCATCCTCGGAGAACTCCGGCGCAAGCACCTTCACCGCCACCTGACGATCGAGCCGCGTGTCACGCGCACGGTAGACGTCGCCCATCCCGCCCGAGCCTAATGGCTCGACGATCTCGTACGGACCGAGTCTCGCGCCGGAACGAAGCATCTCCCGATCGGATGCCGGGCGCGGAGCGGCTTTCCCTCCCGAGTCGTGCGACGGCACGAGTGCCGCGAGATCGCCGATCACCTCCTCCGAGGCCTGGTAGCGCTGCAACGGGTCCTTTCGGAGCAGCTTCTTGACGATCCGGTCGAGGGCCGGCGCAGCTCCCGGCCGAAGCGCCGTCACCGACTGCGGCTGCTCGTTCAGGATCGCGTACGCCATCGCCTGCGCGCTCTCGCCTCGGAACGCCCGCGCGCCGGTCAGCATCTCGAAGAGCGTCGCGCCGAGCGACCAGAGGTCAGCCTGCGGCCCGACGGCCTCTCCCAGCAGTTGTTCGGGCGCCATGTATGCGAGCGTCCCGAGCGTCTGCTTCGTCTGCGTGATGTGCGACGCGCCCGAGAGCTTGGCGAGGCCGAAGTCGACGATCTTCGCCGCGCCGTCGCGCGTGAGCATCACATTGGCCGGCTTGATGTCGCGGTGCACGATCCCGGAGGCGTGCGCCTTCCCGAGGCCGCGTGCGATCTGGATCGCTACGACAACCGCCTCGATCTCGTCCATCACTCCCTTCTCGAGTCGCGCCTTGAGCGTCTCGCCGTCGTAAAACCCCATCGCGATCCAGGTCTGGCCGTCGGTCTCGCCGATCTCGTGCACCGTGCAGATGTTCGGATGGTCAAGCTGTGATGCCGCGCGAGCCTCGCGCAGGAAGCGCTTCCGCGCGTCGTCGTCACGGGTCAGCTCGGGAGGAAGGAACTTGAGCGCCACGAAGCGGCCGAGGGTCAGGTCTTCGCCTTTGTAGACGACGCCCATGCCGCCTCCACCGAGGTGAGCGAGGACGAGATAGTGGCCGACAGTGCGGCCGATCATCCCTTCACTCCGCACGGGAATGCCGACCGGAGGCCGGCGGTCAAGCCGGCCGGAGGCCAGCGCTCCTCACGAGCGAGGACGAGATAGTGCCCTACCGTGCGACCTGTCATGGCGCGACTCCGGGGCTTACCGAGTGCGAATGGAGTCAACGTAAGTCCGCCGGGCACCGTATGTTGTGACAAACGGTACTTTGCGGTGTGCGCCTATGTAGGCCTTGACGCAGAGACAGCGCGCAAACGCTACTCTATGAAGCGACGGACGCGGCCAATAGAGCCGCGTCCGTCCGGTCTCGCGGATCAACCCCGAGCCTCAGCCGATTCAGGGTTGCTGCGCTCGCGCGAGAACGAGGGGCTTTTCGGGTGCTTCTACGGGGCTGCCGTGGCGCTGGCAGTGGTACTTCTCATTCGACGCCCTGCGCAGCCGGTTCATGACCGCACGCACATACGACGGAGCGGAGATGACTCGCGCCAGTTCCTCGCAGCCGGGAGCCGACTCGAACCGCTGTGCCACCAGGCTTCCGAGATGCGCGCGGAGCTCGGTTTCGAGGTCGACCAGGTGCATACGCTCGTGCGCGAGAACCTTGTTATAGGAACGGCGGTCGGCCAGATGAATCTCGGCGTTGATCTTCGCGTGCGCCTTGAGCACCCAGTGGTCGCCTCTCCGCTCGCAGGTGCACTCGATCCTCTCCGCCGGAAAGTCGGTGCAGCCGATCACGTCGAATCCCGCCCGGCAAAGCCCGCGAATGTTCTGTCCGCGCTGGTGATAACGAACCGTCTCGGCGAAGGAGACATCGGCGCCGCCGGCGCCCGGGTCGAGGTCGATCGCAGGTACGACCAAGTCGCCGTCAGTAGCGGGAACGACCGATTCGAGGTCGAGCGCAAGCGCGACCGGCTCGGCCGCGTAGCCCGGGAACGCTGCAAGCAGCAGGCAAACGAACAGCGAACGGACAAGGCGCATGACGCATCTCCTTGGTCCGGGCCGAGCGGGGCCTCCCGGCGAATGGCTCGTCCGAATTGTTTGCATTCACAATCGGATCGGCAGGACAATCGGGTGCACCCGATTCGCAGATGATTGGAAGGAAATCCGCATGAGGTACCAGTTCGGAGGCTTCACTCTCGACCTGGCGCAGCAGGAGCTGCGGCGCGGCGACAGCCCCGTTCACCTCACTCCGAAAGCCATGCAGCTGCTCGAGTACCTCATAGAGCAGCGCCCTAACGTCGTCTCGCACCAGATGCTCTTCGACCGTCTGTGGCCCGACGTGGTCGTACAGGAGGCGAACCTCAAGAACCTGGTGGCCGACCTCCGGCACGCGCTCGACGACCACGAGCGGCACGGACGATTCCTGCGCACGGTCCACGGGCGCGGCTATGCCTTCACGAACGAGATCGTCGAATCGAAGAGCGTCGGGAAGTCAGGCTCGGCTCGTCTCGTGATCTTCTTCCACGACCGCCGCCGCATCATTCTCTCTGCCGGAGAAAACATCCTCGGGCGCGACGAGGAAGCCGACGCGATGCTCGACGATCCGCAGGTGTCGCGCCATCACGCACGCGTCGTCATCGATCCCGACCGGGTGACGATCGAGGATCTAGGAAGCAAGAACGGGACGTTCGTGCGAGACGTGCGGATCGAGCACCCGGTGGAGCTCAAAGACGGCGACGAGGTGCGACTCGGGAGTGTCCTTCTCGTCGTAAAGATCATGCGCCGCGACGAGGACACGGCGACGGCCGAGGGAGAGTGAGCGCGGGGGGATGGATGTGGGGAGGCGAAAGGCGAAGGGCGAGAGGCGATAAGCTGGCTGGCAACTCGCAATCGTGCTCGAGAGCAACGCCCTCAACTGAGCAGCGCGAACTTGCGATTCAGTTTTCGCGGACCCGGTCTTGGCTCACCACGATTGCTTCTCGTCTTTCGCCTTTCGCCTTTCGCCTCTCGCCTTCGTGAGATCAGAATCGCCTCTTCTCACGCCAACCGTCGTACGACCATGACCGTCGTGTCGTCCGCCTGCTCTCCGCCGGCGCGGTGACGGCTGGCGGCGTCGAGAACGCGACGGACGAGCGTCGCCGCATCCTCTCCTTCACGCCCCTGGAGCGCGAGGCAGACACCTTCGGTGCCGAGCTCGTGCCCCTCCGGCGACTCGGCTTCCGTGACGCCATCCGAGTAGAGAACCAGGGAGTCGCCGGCCGCGAGCATCGCGTCGTGAACGCGCCATGCGGAGCCGCGGATCAGTCCGACGACCGGCCCGGTCGAGTTGATCGCCTCGATCTCTCCGTTGGCACGGAGGATCACCGGCGGCGTGTGTCCCGCGTTCACCATGCGCACATAGCCCGCATTGCAGAGCCGGCCCACGACGAGCGTTGCGAACTTGTTCGACGGCATCTCGACTGACGCGACCTCGTGGATCGCGGCGATCAGGTCGGCGACACGAGGATCGCGCCGCTCGGTGACGAGCAGCTCGAGCTGCTCCTGCAGCATCGCCATCATCACTGCCGCATCGAGCCCTTTCCCTGCGACGTCGCCGAGCGCGAAGACGAGCCCGCCGTCGCGCGCGCTCATGGCGCTATAGAAGTCGCCAGTGAACGAACGCGCCGGCAGCGACACCGCATGAGTCTCATAGTGCGCACGGCTCGTGTTCTCGGACGGGACTGTGAATGCTACGGACATGGGGGACTCCGGTACGGGGTGGCTTGCTGTTAGTTGTTAGTTGTTAGTTGTTAGACGATCTGCGTGGATTGTGCGTCGTCGTGTTTTCGGCTCGGCTTGTACTGGTCAGCTTGCCGGTCGTGAAATGCGCTGCCTGTCTAACAACTAAAAACTAAAAACTAACAACTCTCCCGCCCCCCTACGCGCTCCTCTTGAGCGGCCTGCAGTGCAGGCAGGCTCGCAGCCCTTTTGCCTCGGCGTCACGCTCGTCGCGGACCAGGACGCGGTTCTCTTCGCGGATCCGCTTCGCGTCACGGCAGGTCGGGAAGCAGTAGATCCCCGTGGTGCTCGACGCGACATAGCGGAAGCCTCGCTTCGACATCGACTCGATCGTCGCGATGTCGACGCCCTCGCCGGCGAGCAGTTCGCGCTTCATCGCTTCGCCGAATCCGTAATTGCCGACGCCCCCCGAGGTGGGTACGACGCGGTGACAGGGAACGACGAAGGGGACCGGGTTGCGCGCGCAGGCGTTGCCGACCGCGCGGACCGCGGCGGGGCTTCCCGTCTCGCGGGCGACCCATGCGTAGGTGCGCACCTCTCCCGGAGGGATCTCGAGCAGCTTGCGAAGCACCTTCTGCTCGAACTCCGGCAGCTCGTCGATGTCGACGTCGGCCTTTTTCAGGCGCTCGCCACGCAGCGCCTTCTCGACCTCGGTGCGGAGTGCCGCGGGAAGCTCGCGAGCCTCGAGCTCTCGCCCGAAGCGCTCGCGGTATTCGTCCCTGAACTTCGTCTCGCTCACGCCCGTCGGCGACACCCTGGTGATTCCACGGCTGGAGAAGGCAACCCTGACCGCTCTGGCATCGCTCTCGACCACATCGTAGCCGTGCGAGCAGAGCTCCTTCACCGCCTCGACGCAGCTGGTCGGACTCTCGCAGCGGAGCGAAGGGAGCTTCGTCGCGAGCGCGTCGAACGTCTCGCGATCCTCGTCGCACTCCCGGCAGGTGGCCAGATGCTCGCGCACCTGCTTCGCCTCGCTGGCGGGCAATTCGCCGGCGCGAAGCTCGTCGAGCCGGATCAGCGCGCTGTCACATCGCATGGGATCTCTCCTCTGTGGAGGCTAGCGTGTCGCGCAACTGGCGCAGCGAGCGAAACACCTTGCCGCGCAACACCGCCTCGCCCAACCCTGTCGTCTTCGCGATGTCCGCGTACGACATTTCTTCGATGAACCTCAGAAAAACGAGCTCGCGCGCCTCGACCGGAAGGGTGGCAAGCGCACGGTCGAGACGCTCGAGCTCCTCGCGCGTCTCGATCGAACAGAGCAGCGTGGGTGGACGGACCGCCGGCTTGAAACCAACGTGTTCCTCCGGCGGGAGCGGCTGCTCGATCTTGGCCCTCAACCCGCGACGCTTGTTCATCGCGAGGTTGCGGGCGATCCGGTAGAGCCAGGGCCTCACCAGGAGCGCCGCGCATTTCGGCTCGTCGTACTGGCGCGTCAGCGCCTTGTGCGCCCGAAGGAACGTGTCCTGCACGACCTCCTGCGCATCGTGCACGTTCTGGATCAGACGGTAGACGTAGTTGAAGAGCTGCTGCTCGAACTGTCCGACCAGCAGCTCGAACGCGCCGTCTTCCCGGCGATGAACCGCCAGGGCGAGGATGTCAGCGTGCGGGGCCATCGCAAGGGTCTCTCCGCCGGTCCACGAGCTCTTCACGATTCACTAAACACAGGCAAGGGGCGCCGCGTTCGCAGGGTGGCCAACTTTTTTCTAGCTGTCCCTCTGCCCTGGCGACTGCGCCCCGCCACCAACCTCCGCCACCGCTCGAAAACCGAAATGAAGAATGTCGAATGAAGAATGAAGAATTGAGAGAGGGGTCTGCGCCTCGACTCCACGGGGGCGCTGTTTCTTCATTCTTCATTCGACATTCGACATTCTTCATTTCGGTTTCCTCGCGACGGGCGCGGCCCGAACAGCGCGGCGCCGAAGCTGCCGTTTCCCTCATCCAAAGAGAAAAAGGCCCGCGTTCCGCGCAGCGCGCGAAACGACGGGCCTGATCAGGCACCGGAACGCCTCGTTAGAACGACGGATTACCGCCCGAAGGCGTGTCGGCCGCCGGAGCGGGAGCCGGCTCGGCGACCGGAGCGGGAACCGGCTCGACGGCAGGCATCAGCGGCAGCTGCTCCATCGGAGCAGGAGCCGGAGCCGCCTTCCTGACGACCTTCTTCGGGGCAGCCTTCTTCACGACCTTTTTCGGAGCAGGCTTCGCGACCGGCTTCGCGGCAACTTTCTTCGGAGCTGCCTTCTTCGGGGCTGCCTTCTTTACGACTTTCTTCGCAACCTTCTTCGCAGCCTTCTTCGGAGCAACCTTCTTCGCGACCTTCTTCGGCGCAGCCTTCTTCACAACCTTCTTCGGCGCAGCCTTCTTCACAACCTTCTTCGCCGGCTTCTTTGCCATCTTCTTCGTCGGCTTCTTCGCTACTTTCTTCGCGACTTTCTTTGCGACTTTTTTCGCGGCTTTCTTCGCGACTTTCTTCGCCGGTTTCTTCGCAGCCTTCTTTGATGCCTTCTTCTTCACGACCTTCTTCGCCACAGTGAACCCTCCTGAATCAGCGATTATGTTGAGCGAATGACAAAGTGTAGCCCCGGGATTTGAAAATCAGCGAGGAAAAATTTGCCTTCGTACAATCTCATCCCGCCGCCGCGCGGCACGTGTGAGGCTCGTTACTCATCGGTCGCGCACCGGAAGCCGACCGTCAGCGATCGTTCGGACGGGGGAAGCGAGCGCCTCGCCGAAATCCGAAGCTCGCCCGGGCCACTCGCCCACGAGCCTCCCCGGATCACCCTCAGCTCGCCGCTTTCGGGTCCGGCGGCCTTCTCGTCGGGCGACTTCGAGTAGTAGTCGGGCGCGTACCAGTCGGAGGTCCACTCCCGGACGTTTCCCGCCAGGTCGCGCAGACCGAGCCGGTTCGACGGGAACGTGCCGACCGGCGCGAACGCTGGGAAGCTGTCGCCCTTTCCCGGCGTGTTCGCGACCCCTGCGGTGGTCCTGCTCTCGCCTCCCCAGGGCCAGACGTTCCTGACGTCGCGCTCCCGCGCGACCGCTTCCCACTCGGCCTCCGTCGGCAGCCGCCCTCCCGCCGCCTTGCAGTACGCCGCCGCCTCGTCCCACGTCACGAGCGTCACCGGCCAGGCCGGCTCGCCTGGCTGGCCTTTCTTCAGCGGGCTCGCCCAGCTCCTTCCTTCCTTTCGTTTGCGCCCCACCGCGTCGGCGTCGGGGCCGCTCTCGACCTCTCCCTTCAAGGCGGGCTCAGCCACAACTCCGGCAGCCGCGGCCCATTTCGCGAAGGCTTCGATCGTCACTTCGTCGCGCGCCATCCAGAAGCCTGCGACTCCCACGGTGTGCGCCGGTTTCTCGTCGGCAGCGCACGCCTCGTCACCCGAGACGCAGCCGATCAGCAGCCACGTCTGCGGCACCCAGAGGTACTCCGCGCCATCCTTAGGATTGGTCCAGGCGTGCCCCTCGCTTCCCTTCACGGCATCCGAAAGCAACGGCGGGGCGTCGGCGCGCCTCGCGGGAGGAGGAGGCGGTGGCGCCTGCTTCGGCTTCGCGATCTCCCGTAATGCCTTCGTCGCCTCCGGCGGCGCGGTCTCCTCGACTTTCTCGAGAATCGCGCCGCGATAGAACCAGCCGCCGGCAGCCGCAAGGGCGACGAAGATCAGCACCGCGGCGATCTTCCCTCCGCGCCCTCCGCTCGTCGGCTGCGTGAAGGCGGGTCCGCTCGCGCGCCTCCGCTGGCGAAGCCACTCCTCGGCGTCGGCGATCGCGGGATCCCTTTCGAGCCGCGCGCCGAACTTCGCCTCGCGCCACGCGAGCAGTTTCTGCAGCCCTTCGACGTCGCGAGCATCCTTCGCCTTCGCAATCGACTTCGCGAGCCGCGCGTTCGTCTCGCGCATGGCGTGATGGAAGCTCTGCTCGACGGCGAGGTACTCCTCGTCCTTCACTCCACCCATCCCGAGATGCGTGGCGAGGTCCTCGAGCATTTCACGGGCGCTCGCGTACGACTCGGCGTTGATCCAGGTCCGCGTCTTGTCGAGCAGCTCGGAGCGGCGCCGGAGCCACTGCTCCGCCTCGATCTTCACGCCGGGATCGGAGAGGCGGCGGCCGAGCGTCTGCTCGCGCTCCTCGACGAGCCGCGCGACGTCCTTCGGCTGCCCGCCATCGCGCGCCCGTTGGATCTCCGACGCATACCACCGCTTTGCCTCGGCTGCGCCCTGCTCGAGCTCCTCGCGCATGCGCCGGAAATCGGCATCGCTCTCGGCGCGCACCCCGAGGTGCATCTTCAGGTTCTGCAGAGTCACGTCGGCATGCTGAAGCTGGCGCGCCACGAGGAGCTGCTGAATCTGATCGAGCAGTTCGCGGCGCCGCGCTTGCGCGGGATCGACGTCGATGTTCCGCCGGTGAGGCGCGCCGGGCTTGGGGGTGTCGACGGTCCGATACCGGGTCAGCTCGGGCGACGGCGTCTGCGGACGCGGGTAAGGCGTCGCGGACTGCGGAAACGGCGTCATCGCCGTCGGGATCAGCGACGACGGGGGAAGGGTCTCGATCGCGGTCGCCGCGTCGATGACCGGAAGCGACAGGGCGCTGAGCGCCTGTGCGAACTCGACCGCGCTCTGGTACCGGTTCGCCCGGTTCTTCTCGAGCGCCTTGAGCACGACCGCCTCGAGCGACGGAGGCACCGCGGAGCCAGGACTCACGCGCGCGATCGGCGGCGCCGGCTGCGAGAGATGCATCATCAGGTAGTGGTGCGGCGTTTCGGCCTGATACGGCGCGACACCGGCAAGCATTTCGTAGAGGACGAGGCCGAAGGAGTAGAGATCGGCGCGCCCGTCGATCTTGTCGCCCCCCTTGAGCGCGCCGAGCTGCTCGGGAGAGGCGTACTTGAGTTTGCCGACGAAGACGCCCGTCTTGGTCTGCTGCTCACCCTGGTCGTCCTGCTGCTTCGCGACCCCGAGGTCGATGATCTTCACGCGGTCGGTGCCGTCGTCGAGCCGCGTGATCATCATGTTCTCGGGGCTCACGTCGCGATGGACGATGCCTGCGCGGTGGATTGCGTCGAAGCCCTGCAGGGCCTGGATCGCGAGCTGCACCGCGTGCCCCGGCGAGAGGCGCCCGCGTTCGCGCACGAACTGCGCGAGGTTCACCCCGTCGATGTACTCCCAGACCATGTACCAGGAGCCGTCGGGGAGCGAGGAGAAGTCGAAAAGCGCCGCGACGTTCTGATGCTGGATCTTCGTCGCGAGCCGCGCCTCGCGCAGGAATCGCTCGCGCACGCCCGGCTCGGTGACGAGGTTCCCGCGCATGAGCTTGATCACGCGGAGCGCATCGAGATGGACGTGGATCGCCTTGTAGACCTCGCCCATCCCGCCGATGCCGAGAAGCGACATCACGTGGTACTTGCCGTCGAGCTCCGTCTCCGAATACTGGCGCAGAAAGTCGGTGACCCTCTCGCCGCACGACGGACAGGCGTGGAGCGCGGGGGCTACCTGAGCGTCACACCGCGGGCACTGAAACGACACGATGACGCAAGTATAGGATGTGAAGGCTGCATCACGCGCCCCCCCGGACGATGGCGGCCGGGAACCGACCCTCCCCCACCCGCTCCGGAAGAGCGGCGGCAGGGTAGAATCGGTCGACCCCGAAAGGAGACTCCGATGAAAACGTTCTCTGCGGCCGCAGTGGTGACGCTGCTCGCGGCGCTCGCATTCGCATCACCCGCCGACGGCGCCCCGAAGAAGAAGTACGACAAGAAGGCCACCGACGCGCTCCTCGAAGCGTCGATCAGTCGCGACGGCGACGACATTCTCACGGCCCTCGCCGCGAACGCCGACCCGAACGTGAAAGGCGACGACCAGTGGACGCCGCTCATGTACGCGTCGACGGGCTCGCTGTTCGCCGACGAAGAGAAAGTCATCGCTGCCTTCGTCGCCGCGAAGGCCGACCTCGAAGCAAAGAACAATTTCGGACAGACGGCGCTGATGCTCGCCTCCCGCGAGGGAAGGACGACGCAGCTCGACGCGCTGATCAAAGCCGGTGCGAAGGTCGACGCGAAGGACGAGGACGGGTGGAGCGGGCTGATGCTCGCCGCCTTCAACGGCCAGCTCCAGTGCGTCAAGAGCCTCATCGCGGCGAAGGCCGACGTCAAGGCGAAGACCGCGGAAGGATGGGACGGCGCGCTCCTCGCGATCAGTGAAGGACACGGCAGCACAGCGCGCGCGATCGTCGAGGCGGGCGCAACGCTTCCGAAGGACGGCCCCGGCGCCACCCCGCCGCTCATCCACGCCGTATACGGCGGCGACCTCGAGGCGGTAAGGCTCGTTCTCGAAGGCTCCCCCGACCTCACCGCGACCGACTCCGACAAGTGGAGCGCGCTCGAGATCGCCGCGAACAACGGCTATCCGCAGATCGTGATGGAGCTCCTGCGAGCCGGCATCGATCCCGCGATGAAAGACAAGGAAAGCAAGAACGCGCTCGACCGCGCGATCGCCACCGGAAACACCGAGATCGCCGCGCTCCTCGGCGGGACGTGGGACAAGCCGGCGACCGGCGGAACGAAGATCAGCGTCCCGTGCAAGCTCGTCGAAGGCAACATCGAAGGCTACGTCGAGGTCAAAGAGACCGATCTCCTCCTGAGCACCGTCTTCCCGAAGCCGATGAGCTGGTACCTCGGCGGGGGCAACACCAACCGCGCGAAGAGCGCGAAGACGATGACCTTCGACGGTTTCGTCGCACCGACCTTCTACTTCGACACCGACTCCAATCCGAAAACGGGGCAGAAGGCCGACATGTTCAGCAAGACCGGGGCCGGCGCGGAGTACTCGCTCGAGTACGACGAGATCGGCACCACCGTGACGATTTCCTATACCGACTCCGACGGCAAGTCGCAGCAGCGCAACGTCTACGGAAACGTCTTCGACCCGACTTTGAATAAAGAGGGTGAGTACCTCGACACGAACGGGGAGTACTACCCCTCGGCGGAGAACAACAATGGCGTCCTCCAGACGACCGTGCCGATGGCCCTCATCGGCGTCAAACCGGGCCAGAAGGTGCGCATCGTCTTCGAGGCAGGAAGCTGCGGGGCGAAGGAAGCGACGGTGAAACTGAAGTAGAAAATTTCGGATTTCGGAATAGTGTGGCGCAGGCACTCTTGCCTGCGCGTCGCCCCGCACCGCGGGGCGACCCTTGATCACGACACGAATTCGAACGGGCGTCCCGGTGGGTCGCCCGTTTTCTTGCCGTCCACCAAGTGAAAGGGGCGACGCACCGCGTCGCCCCTACGAATTCGTGGCCCGATTTACGGTCGCCTTCGGCGATGCGCAGGCAGGAGTGCCTGCGCCACACAATTCCGCATTCCGAACTCCGAATTCCGCATTCCTAGAAGAGTCCGCCCGTGCGGAGCCCGACGCCGAGGGCGACCATGAAGATGCCAAGGACGGTGATGATCCCGACGGTTGCGGTGAAGCCGCCGAGGGTCTCCATCGAGAGCTTCGGCGCGATCTTGCGGCGCATCACGATGACGAGCACGGTGATCGCGATCATGATCACGATCTTCGCCACGACGTGGGTCATGAAGACGTCCTTCATCTGGAAGGCAGCGCTGATCCCCTTGAACATGGGCGTGGCGAGCCAGAGGCCGGTGATCAGCTGCACGGCGAGAGCGTGAACTCCCATCTGTCCCACGCCGGCGAGGAAGCCCTTGATGATGCCGATGTCGCCTGCCTTCTTCGCCTTCGGAATGACGGAGAGCATCAGGACGAGGTTTGTGCCGACGAGGGTCGCGGCGCCGAGGATGTGAAGGATGACCAGAAGCTTGTAGAGCATGCGGGAATCGTCTCCGTTAGAGCGTTTGATAGCGTTCGCGCAACGCCCTCATGCGGAAGACGAGCGCCGATGCGGCGGTGATAACCGCGACGGCGCCGAGGATAATTGCCATTCGCGTCCACGGCTCCCCCATCGCCTGCCGGCGCCGCATGATCTCGATGAGCGTGCGAAGCCACTCGGCCGCCCCGACGACGAGAAGCGCCTGGTAGGCGTATGCGACCCACGGCTTTTTCAGGAGCAGAAGAAAGAGCAGCGCGACGACCACGGCAACGACGACGAGGTTCCCTCCCCGGAAGAAGTGCGCGCCGAGGACGAGCATGCTGAGGATCGCGGGGAAGAGACGGAGGAAGTTCATGGCAATACTCCTTGCTGCGTTGATTCTGCGCGTCCGCGGCACCCGTGGCTGTGACTTCGGTGCGGGAGGGGGGGCGATTGTCATCCCGAGCGGAGCGAGGGATCTGCAAAACATCGACTGACCGCTTCCTCAGCAGTGGATCGGGCCAGGGCGCGGAATCAGGTCAACTGTCGAGGAATCGATCAAGGAATCCTTTTGCAGATCCCTCGCTCCGCTCGGGATGACAAGCCCGCCTCGAAAACGTCCCCCCGCGGCGCTACCCGTCCCGGCGGAAGCTGCGTTTTCGCCCTCCACTCGTGCTAACCGTTCGCCCCTCCGGGCGTCTGAATATTGGAAACGGCGCGGGGCACCACCCCAGCGGCAACCTTTTCCGACAGTCTTCGTACCCAGAGGTCAGGAGCGGTGCCGCGCAGCGGGACCGCACGCGCATCAACTCAGGAGAATCGGCAGATGGGCAAACTCGCGAAGATCCTCATCATTCTCGTCGTGCTGGCGGGCGGCAGCGCCGGGCTCTACGCCTGGGCGCGCAATGGCGACAAGGACAAGAACGGCCTCAAGCAGGTTGAAGTGACGGCGGGCTCGATCACCGAGAAGGCGGTCGCGGTCGGACAGATCCAGCCTCGCCTGAAGTTCGAGGTGAAGTCGAAGATCTCCGGCATCGTGAAGAAGGCGTTCGTCAACGTCGGCGACACGGTGAAGCCGGGCGATCCACTCTTCGAGATCGCTCCCGACCCGACGCCGCAGGAAGTGACCGAGGTCGAGCGTCGTGTGGAGTCGGCCGAAGCTTCGTACAATCGCGCGAAGCTCGAGGTCGATCGCGCCGAAGAGATGTCGAAGTCGGGCGTGCTCCCGAAATCGGACCTCGACTCGAAGCGCGAGCAGTTCGAGCTCGCGAAGATCGCGCGCAACAAGGCGCAGCAGGAACGCGACCTGACGCGCAAGGGAAGCCTGGCGGGCTCGGGCGGCGAAGAGTCGATCATCCGCGCGAACGCGGCCGGCACGATCCTGACGCGCCTCGTCGATCCGGGCGACCCGGTCGTCCCTCTGACGTCGTACCAGCCCGGCACAGAGCTCGCGACGATCGCGATGATGGAAGACCTGATCTTCAAGGGCACAGTCGACGAGATCGACGTAGGCAAGCTCTCCGTCGGCATGACGACGCGCATCAAGGTCGGCGCGCTGCCGACCGACGTCGTCACCGGCCGCGTCTCGCGCATCGCGCCGCAGGCGAAACAGGAAGAGGGAGCGACCCTCTTCGACGTCGAGATCGAGCTCGCGGACGCGGGCAAGGTGACGCTGCGCGCCGGATACTCGGCCAACGCCGACATCATCATCCGCGAGAAGAAGGACATTCTCATCCTTCCCGAGCGTCTCGTGACTTTCTCCGACGGCGGGAAGAAAGCGACCGTCGAGCTTCCCGGCGCGAAGCCCAAGGACGAACCGAAGAAAGTCGACGTGAAGACCGGCATCTCCGACGGCATGAACGTCGAGATCACGTCGGGACTGAAGAAGGGCGACAAGGTCGTGGAGCGGCCGCCGAAGGAAATATCGTAAGAGGCAGGCGTTAGGCGAGAGGCGAGAGGCGACAAGTAGGCGGACTCAAGCGACGAGACTCAAGATGAGCAAGAGCGGAGACATGAAACAGCCGACTGGCGCGATGGAGCAGGCGGGAGTGCTCGCGCAATTTGAGGCGACACGCTACCCCTCGTTCACAGGTGCCTCCTCGTCGCCTTTCGCCTCTCGCCTCTCGCCTCAGCCTGATTACTCATCGCCTCTCGCCTCTCGCCTCTCGCCTCCCCAAACGGTGCAGCCATGATCAACTTGAAGGATGTGTTCCGCCAGGTTGCCCGCGACATGAAGGGGCAGAAGCTGCGCACGTTCCTGACGGTCTTCGGGATCGTCTGGGGGACGGTGGCGATCAGCCTGCTTCTCGCGTTCGGCACCGGCATGCACAAGCAGATGATCAAGAACACGGCTGGGCTCGGCGACCGGATCGTCATCGGCTGGCCCGGGCTCACCTCGATGCCGTGGGAAGGTCTCGGCAAGGGGAGGCGGATCAGGCTGACCGAGGAGGACATCGACCACGCGCGCCTCGAGACGAAGGGCCTGCGCGCGATCTCGAGCGAGTATGCCAACAACATGCGGGTCGTCTACGGCACGAAGACGATCGCGGTCGACATCTCGGGCATCTCCCCCGACTTCGGCGAGATGCGCAACATGATTCCCGACTGGGGCGGCCGCTTCATCAACGACCTCGACATGAAGCACAACCGCCGCAGCGCCTTCATCGGCAACCAGCTGAAGAAGGATCTCTTCGGCGAGGACGATGCGATCGGCAAGACCGTCCTCGTCAACGGCTCGCCCTTCCAGATCGTCGGCGTGCTCAAGGAGAAGTCGCAGGACTCGAGCTACTCCGGGCGCGACCACTCGAAGCTGATGATGGCCTCGACGACCTACCGCGCGCTCACGGGCGAGAAGTACATCGACAATTTCATCGCGCAGCCCGTCCGCGGAACGGACTCGAAAACCGTCATGGACTCGCTGCGCGCCGCAATGTCGGAGAAGCAGCGCTTCAACCCCGAAGACAAGGAAGCACTCTCGTTCTGGGACACCACTGAACAGTTCAAGTTCTTCGACATGTTCATGCTGAGCTTCAACGCATTCCTCGGCATCATCGGCTGCCTCACGCTCATCGTCGGCGGCATCGGCGTGTCGAACATCATGAACGTCGTCGTCGAGGAGCGGACGCGAGAGATCGGAATCAAGATGGCGCTCGGCGCCAGGCAGAAGTCGATCATGACGCAGTTCCTGCTCGAGACGATGATCGTGACCGGCATCGGCGGCGCGATCGGCTTCGCGATCTCGATCACCATCTGCGCCTTCTTCCCCGAGCAGGCGGTCGAGTACGTCGGCATGCCGCGCGTCTCCCCCCTCGTCGCGCTCCTGACCGCCACAGCCCTCGGCATCGTCGGCCTCGTCGCCGGCTATTTCCCCGCGCGCGAAGCGTCGCGATTGGATCCGGTCGTGGCGATGAAGCTGTGACGGGGGAAGTTGTTAGTTGTTAGTTGTTAGTTGTTAGACAAGTTACGAAGGCTGCACCTTGAATGAAGACAGAGGCAAACGATGCGAAACAGAAAACAGGCGTACTCGCCCATATCGCTGCCTGTCTAACAACTAACAACTAAAAACTAACAACTCCGATGAAACACTCAGCCATCGTCATCCTGACCCTCTTCGCGAGCTCCGCGCAGATCCAGCGCAAGCGTGCCTACCTGACGATCGCCGCGATCGCCTGGGGCACGGTCGCCATCCTCCTGCTCCTGGCGTTCGGCGAGGGGCTGAAGCTCCAGCTCGACAAGAACCGTCGCGCGATGGGAGAGAACATCGCCATCCTCTGGCCCGGCGAGACGTCGAAGAACTACAAGGGACTCTCGATCGGCCGCCCCGTCCGCCCGACGATCGACGACATCCAGTGGATTCGAGAGCGCCTCCCCGAATCGGCCGCGGTCATCGGCGAGATGACGTCGTGGCGCACGCAGCTCAGCTACGGCCGCAAGACGATCAACGGCCGCGTCACCGGGACCAACTACGAGTACGGCGAGGTGCGCAAGCACTACCCCGTCGCCGGCGGCCGCTTCTTCGGCCCGATCGACGAGCAGGAAAAACGTCGCGTCGCATTCCTCGGGGACGAGATCGCCACCGACCTCTTCGGCGACGAGGATCCGGTCGGCAAGACGATGCTGATCAACAACCTGCCTTACACCGTCATCGGCGTGATGCAGAAGAAGATCCAGATGGGCGCCTACGGCGGCCCCGACAAGAACCACATCGTCATCCCGATCACGACCTGGCGGGCGCAGTGGGGGCGCGACAAGCTCTGGGTGCTCCTCATCCAGTCGAAGAGCCCCGAGGCGATGAAGCCGACGCTCAAGGCGCTGCACGAGCTGCTCGGGCCGAAGCTCGGCTACGACCCGACCGACGAGCAGGCGTTCGGCATCTGGGACACGGTCAAGAGCTCCGAGATCACCCGAAACATCACGCTCGGCATCCAGATCTTCCTCGGCATCATCGGCACGCTGACGCTGCTGATCGGCGGCGTCGGCGTCGCGAACATCATGTACGCGGTCGTGAAGGAGCGGACGCGCGAGATCGGCGTGAAGATGGCGTTAGGCGCCCGCGCAGGTTGGATCGTCGGGCCGTTCCTCCTCGAAGGGCTCATCTACACCCTCGTCGGCGGCTTCCTCGGGATCGTCATCGCGACGCTCCTCGTCACCGCGGCGAGCTTCCTCCCGGTCGAGAGCAACCAGGTGCTCGGTTTCCTCGGAAAGCCGACCCTCTCGTGGCAGATCGGCCTCGCGACGTCGGCGATCCTCGGCCTGATCGGCATCGCCGCGGGCTACTTCCCCGCGCGTCGCGCCGCCGCGATCGATCCCGCGGCGACACTGAGATACGAATAGGAGATTCGCGATGTCCCTCGGAATCACGGAGACGAAGCAGAGCACGGTGCCGGCCGCGAGCAACGGCTCGTCGATCATCCACATGGACAAGATCCGGAAGATCTACGACACCGGCAAAGTGAAGGTCGAGGCGCTCAAGGGGATCGATCTCGCGATCGGCAAGGGAGAGTTCGTCGCCATCGTCGGCCCTTCCGGCTCGGGCAAGTCGACGCTGATGAATCTCATCGGCTGCCTCGACACGCCGAGCGACGGGCGCTACGAGCTCGCCGGCGAACACGTCTCCGACCTGACGCGCGACCAGCTCGCCGACATCCGCAACCGCAAAGTCGGCTTCATCTTCCAGAACTTCAATCTTCTCCCGCACATCAGCGCGAGCGAAAACGTCGAGATGCCGATGCTCTTCGGCGGCGTGCCGCTTCGTGAACGGCGCGAACGCGCCCGCAAGCTCCTCGAGGCCGTCGGCCTCGGCGACCGGACCGAACACAAGCCGACCGAGCTGTCGGGAGGCCAGATGCAGCGCGTCGCAATCGCCCGCGCCCTCGCGATGGAGCCGGCAATCCTCCTCGCCGACGAGCCGACCGGCAACCTCGACTCCTCCTCGGGCGGCGACATCATGAGCCTCTTCGGCGACCTCTGGAAGCAGGGAAGCACGCTCGTGATCATCACACACGATCAGGCACTCGCCACACGCGCGAGCCGCGTCGTCGAGATCCACGACGGAAGGATCACGAGAGACGAGCGGCAGTGATGCTCTCGGGGTCTGCCCAACGCGTGCAGGTTGTCATTCCGAGCGAAGCGAGGAATCTGCTCAACGACGAACTGGCTCTCTTCCCCAACGGCACTCGTGGATGTGGCACGACCCGTTGCTGAGGAAGCGGTCGAGATGTTCAGCAGATCCCTCGCTTTGCTCGGGATGACGGGGGCGCCGCCCTGCCTCTCCCCTTGCCCCAACTCTCCCCCCTTGCCATACTCGACCCTTCTCGAGAGACAAGGCCCAACGTGAAAGAAACCATCGACTTCGTCGCCGAACATGGCTACGCCCTGATCGCGCTCTTCGTCTTCCTCGAGCAGATCGGGCTTCCCATTCCGTCGATGCCGGTGATGATGGCCGGGGGCGCGCTTGCAAAGCTCGGGCACCTCGATTTTACGATCGCGCTCGTCATCGCGATCGCAGCCGCCGTCGTCGCCGACGGAATCTGGTACGAGATCGGACGCCGCAAGGGAGGATCGGTCCTGCGGCTGCTTTGCAAGATCTCGCTCGAGCCCGACACCTGCGTGCGTGAGACGGAGAACATCTTCGAGCGCTGGGGATCGGGGGCGATCGTCGTCTCCAAGTTCATGCCGGGGCTGAACACGATCGCGCCGCCGATGGCGGGAGTCGTCCGGATGCCGCGCTACGTCTTCTTCACGCTCGACGCCATCTCCGGGCTCCTCCACTTCGGCCTCTTCCTCGCCCTCGGCTACGTCTTCGGAAACCAGATCGAGGAGATCGTCGAATACGCGTCGACGTACGGCATGTGGTTTGGCCTGCTGCTCGGCTTCGCGTTCGCGGCCTGGATCGGAAGGAAGTGGTACGAGCGCAGGAAGTTCCTCCTCGACCATCGCACCGCGCGGATCACCGTCGGCGAGCTCGCGACGCGCCTCGACGCCGGCGAGCAGTTCTCGATCATCGACCTGCGGCACGCGATGGACTTCGACGCCGATCCCGACATGATCCCCGGCGCGATTCACGTCCCGGTGGAGCACATCGAGCGCCGCGTCGGCGAGATCCCACGCGACCGCGAGATCATTCTCTACTGCACGTGACCGAACGAGGCCTCGAGCGCCCGTGTGGCGCTGATGCTCAAGAGAGCGGGAATCGATCACGTAAGGCCCCTCGAGGGAGGGCTCGACTCGTGGCGGAAGCACCTGGTCGCGACGGCGAGCGGGAGAGTGGTGGAAGTGGTGGGGGAGTGAGACGCGAAACCAAACAACTCGAAGTTAGAACGTAGAACGATGAATTTTGAACCCAGAAAGAGGATGTGCGTGGCCCCCCTTTCTGGGTTCAAAATTCATCGTTCTACGTTCTAACTTCAAAACAACTCGCTCAATCACGTTGACTGGACTCCCCCCGTCACATCCCCCTATGACGCGAAACGCCTCCGCTCCACCGCCTCGCCGTCAGATAATCACCTCATGTACGACTACGCCATCGTCGGCGGAGGCATCGTGGGTCTCGCGACCGCGGCCGAGTTGCTCGCGCGCAAACCCGGCGCGAAGCTGCTCCTCCTCGAGAAGGAATCGACCTGGGCTGCTCACCAGAGCGGCCGCAACAGCGGCGTCATCCACTCCGGCATCTACTACAAGCCGGGAAGCCTCAAGGCGACCCTCGGCCGTGAGGGCAACCGCTCCATGGCCGCTTTCTGCCGCGAGCACGGCATCGCCCACGAGATCTGCGGCAAGCTGATCGTCGCGACCTCCGACGACGAGATTCCGCGCCTCAACTCGCTCGCCGACCGCGGCCGCGAGAACGGGATCGAGATCCGGCGGGTGACGCCCGCCGAGGCGCGAGAGGTCGAGCCTAACGTCCGCTGCGTCTCCGCGCTGTTCGTTCCGTCGACCGGCATCGCCGACTACGTCGGCGTCTGCGACCGCCTCGCCGCGATCGCCCGCGAGCGCGGTGGCGACCTTCGCCTCGGTTCGAAGCTCGTCTCCATCGTTCACGACGGCGCGACGAGAACGCTCAGGACCACGACGGGCGACTTCCAGACGCGTTTCCTCATCACCTGCGCCGGCCTCCACAGCGACCGGGTCGCGCTCCTCGACGGCTCCGAGCCGGGCGCGCGCGTCATCCCCTTCCGCGGCGAGTACTACGAGCTCGTCCCCGGAAAGCGGCATCTCGTGCGCGGCCTCGTCTACCCCGTCCCCGACCCGCGCTTCCCCTTCCTCGGCGTCCATCTGACGAAGGCGGTCGACGGGAGCGTCCACGCCGGGCCTAACGCCGTCCTCGCCTTCTCGCGCGAGGGCTACGACAAGCTCGACGTCAACCTGCGCGACCTCGGCGAGATCCTCGGGTACTCGGGCTTCCGGCACATCGCCGCGAAGTTCTGGCGCGACGGCGCCTCCGAAATGGCGCGATCGTTCAGCAAGGCGCGCTTCACGAAGTCGGTCCAGGTGATGCTGCCGTCGATCACAGAAGCGGACCTCGTCCCGGCGAAGCCGGGCGTCCGCGCGCAGGTCGTGACCCCGGAGGGCGCCATCGTCGACGACTTCCTTATCGTGCGCGGCGAAGGCTCGCTTCACGTCTGCAATGCGCCGTCACCGGCAGCGACGGCCAGCCTCGAGGTCGCGAAGGCGATTTGCGATCGGATCGAGGACGACGCGCCACACCACGGCTGAGCCGTCGCGCGGAACCTCCGAGGCGAGTTCCGACGGAGTGTTCGAGCTACTCGGGTGCGATCACGACGTGGAACAGGTCGTCGTCGGTCCCGGGAACCCAGGTGGAGATCAGGAACGACTTCCCGCCGGGGAAGACATCAAAACTTTCAACCTCCGCCGGCACCTTGAACAGTGCCTTCGGAGTTGATTCGTCCCATCGCCCATCTGAGCCGGGGACGACGCTCATCACCTCGTTGTTCTCCGAAATGTAGAAGAGCTCTCGCGCGTCGGTGCTCCACCGTGAGAGTTGCCCTGCGCTGCTCGAGATCCTGATCCGGCCCGACCCGTCGACGAGATTCTGCAGGTAGATCTGGATCGACCCCGCCGCGCTTGACGTGAACGCCATCCACTTCCCGTCGGGCGACGGCGCCGGCTGAAACTCCCGCTCGCGACCGTTGATCACCGGCTCGATCTTCTTCGTCTTCACATTCACGCGATAGATGTCGGAGCTCGGCTCCGCATCGCGATCGAAAATCACCGACTCACCGTCGCGCGAGAAAACGGGGCTGAACTGAAACGAGTCGCGCGGCGTCAGGTCCTCCGACGTCGTGCCCGTGAGCGTCCGCAGCACGAGGTGAGGGAAGACTCCCCCCTCACCCATGCAGAAGACGATCGAGCGGCCGTCGGGCGACCACGCCGGCGAGACCTCGACTCCCGGCTCGCTGGTGAATTGGTCGCGCACTCCACGCGTCAGATCGTAGATCCAGATGTCCATCAGCCCGGTATCGCGTGCCAGGATCGTCACGGCGGCCTTCCTGCCGTCAGGCGAAATCGCCGCGTCGTATGCCGAATCCTTCGCCTCGACGACCCGGGTCTCTGCCCCGCTTCGATCCGTCGCGAAGAGCCGCCTGCTGCTCGTATCGGTTCGATACACCACGACTCCCGAGATCGATGCGTCGAAATCGGCCCTGGCCGTCGGGTAGAAGTAATTCACGTCGGAAGCCACCGTTGTCGGTTCATCGGCGAACCGCTTCGTCTGGAAGTCGACGTGTTGCGAGAGTAGTTTGCCGTCGCGCACGTAAGCCACGCGATCGATGCCGAGCAGCCTGGGGTACGAGACGTTCGTCGTCAACACCGTCTGCCCGGGCGAATCGAGTGACGCCAGCACCAGCTTCCGGTCAAGACTCCGCGCACCGAACGAGAGGAAAAGATAGTGCTCGCCATCCGGAAACAACAACGGCCATCCGTGACGCCACTCGCTCTTGTCGAGCGTCGTGATGATGGAGGCCTTTCCGCCGTCGGAGGAGACGCGAAGGATCGGCAGCCGGTTGCCTCGGGAATCGGCGAAGAGAATCGTCTTCCCTTGCCATGTCGCGCGAGCCCCCGAGCCGTGGACGTCACAGATCGCCTCGGGCGGCGCGCCGCCATCGGCTCGCATCTTCCAAAGCTTGCCGCGCGCCGTGAATCCGAACCAGTTTCCGTCGGACGACCAGAACGGCCCCACGGCCCCTTCGGTCCCTTCGACCTTCTTCACGTCGTACGAGTCGAGCGAACGAAGGAACAGGAAGGTGGCTCCGCGGCCCTCGTTCGCGCCGGCGAACAGCAAACGCCGTCCGTCGGGCGAAATCGCGAACATGTTCACCTCGGGATGGGGCCGGAACTTCGTCCCGTCAGGCAGCGCAAGATGGAGCCGCGCGGTCTGCGGCTTCGCCTGCGACGTTCCGAACCACCGCGTCGCTCCCCAGGTGGCGAGGCCCGCCGCGAGCGCCGTCACGAGAATCGCCGCCGGCAGCGCGAAACGGGTTCGTCGCGACGGCGCCGCCATCTCGGCCGTCCCCGACGTCTCGCTGATCCATCGCAGCTGCCGCGCGACGTCCTGCGCCGTCTGCCAGCGCTCCTCGGGGTTCTTTTCGAGCGCCGTCTGGATGATCCGCTCGAGCGCGGGAGGAGTCGTCACCTGGAGTGTCCGGATCGGCGCCGGATCGGTCGACATGATCGCGGCGATGACGCTCGCCTGCGTGTCACCTCGGAACGGGCGCTGCGCCGTCGCCATCTCGTAGAGGATCACGCCGAGAGAGAAGATGTCGGTGCGGTGGTCGAGCGGCTTGCCTTCCAACTGCTCGGGAGACATGTAGACGAGCGTGCCGACGATCTTCCCTTCACCCGTCAGCGGGGCCGCCATCGTCGTGGGAGCCGAGTGGTCGGAGAAGACGCGACCCGCAGGCTCAATGAACTTCGCGAGGCCGAAGTCGAGGAGCTTCGCCCCCGACGTGGTGATCATGACATTCCCGGGTTTGAGGTCGCGATGCGTGATGCCTGCGCGATGCGCCTTCTGCAGCGCTTCGGCGATCTGGGCGCCGTAGCGGACGATGAGGCTCGTCGGCAGCGGGCCGCGCGCGATCCGGTCGGCGAGCGTCTCCCCCTCGAGGTACTCCATGACGAGGTACTCGGTCGAGTCGGCGCTGCCGACGTCGTAGAGGGCGCAGATGTTGGGATGAGAAATCGCCGAGATTGCGCGCGCCTCACGCTCGAATCGCTCGCGGAGCGCGGCGTTCGAGCTGAGCCCTGGCGGAAGGATCTTGATGGCGACCGTGCGGTCGAGACGCGTGTCACGCGCACGATAGACCTCTCCCATCCCGCCTGCGCCGATCAGCGAGATGATTTCGTACGGGCCGAATCGACGTCCGCTCTCGATTGCCATGGATCGGCTGATCATAGCGGCTTTCGCCGACATGACGAAGGAAACACGCGCCGAGACTGAACCGCATGATGTGAGGCTCCGCACACCGACGTGCATGTGGAGCCGGGTGTAAGATCCGCCGGTCGATCGGCTCGCCGTTTCGGGCCGCTCGATGAGCGCGAGAAAAGGACCCCCCGATGCTCGAACCCCTCGACTACGAAGCGGTCGGCCTCATCTCCGGCCTCGAAGTGCACCAGCAGCTCCTGACGAAGCACAAGCTCTTCTGCCGCTGCCCGGCGGGGCTCTACACCGAGACGCATGACGGCGAGGTGCTGCGCCACATGCGTCCGACCCTCTCCGAGCTCGGCGAGTACGACGGCACGGCGCTCATGGAGTTCAAGACGAAGAAGGAGATCGTCTATCTCCTCAACCATCTCAACGTCTGCACCTACGAGATGGACGACACGCCGCCGTTTCTCGTCAACCAGGAGGCGATCGACGTCTCGATCGAGCTCTGCCTGATGATGCAGATGGACATCATCGACGAGGTCCACATCGCGCGTAAGCAGTACCTCGACGGCTCGATCCCGACCGGCTTCCAGCGCACCGCGATCGTCGGCGTCAACGGAATCCTCCCGTTCCACGGCCGCGACCTCACGATCACGCACCTCAGCGTCGAGGAGGACTCGTGCCGCGAGGTGAAGGACAAGGGACACCAGATCGTCTGGCGCACCGACCGGTTAGGCATGCCGCTCACCGAGACGGTGACCGGCCCCGAGCTCGTCACGCCGCAGGAAGTGCGCGACGCGATCCTCCTCTGCGGCATGATCGCTCGCTCCACGGGGCGCGTCCGCACCGGCATCGGCGCGAGCCGTCAGGACGTCAACGTCTCGGTCCGCGGCGGCAACCGCTGCGAGATCAAAGGCGTGCCGCGCGCCGGGCTCGCGGTGAACCTCGTCCACAACGAGGGGATCCGTCAGTACCGCCTCCTCCAGCTGCGTGACGAGCTGCATCGCCGCGGCTTCACCACGCCCGCCTCCATCCGCGTCGAGCCAATCGACGTCTCCGACATCTTCCACGGTGTCGACCTCGGTTTCATCCGCCGCGCACTCGAGGCTGGAGGGAAGGTCTTCGCCGTGAAGGCGCCGGGACTCGGCGGGCTCGCGCAGCATCCGACGCAGCCCGACACGACGTTCCTGGACGAGCTCTCGGGACGCATCCGCGTGATCGCCTGCCTCGACCAGCCGCCGATCGTTCTCTCGAGCGCGGTCCTCCCGCAGTTCCCCGACAAGCATCGAATCATCGAGCGGCTGCGCAAGCGGGTGAAGCCGGGCGACAACGACGACTTCTTCATCGTCTTCGGCCCCGAGGAGGATTGCAGGACGGCGGCGAACGAGATCTGGCTGCGGTTCGGCGACGCGACGGAGGGAGTTCCGAAGGAAACGCGGCAGGCGCTCACCGGGGGCTTCACGACCTTCGAGCGGATCCTCCCCGGCCCCGACCGGATGTATCCCGACACCGACTCGCCGCCGACGCGCATCACCGAGGAGCGTGTCGCGGAGATCCGCGCGCGTCTCAGGCCGACACCCTGGGAGCGCATCGCACGCTACGGCGCGTGGCGCGTCCCCGAGGAGACCTCGACGTTCCTGATCCGCAAAGGGGGCGCGGAGATCGTCGACGCGGTGATCGAGAAGACCGGCGTCGACGGCCTCGTCGCGGCGATCGAGATCGGACAGCGGGCCAAGGCATTGAAGCGCGCGGGCATCCCGATCGAACGGTTAGGCGCATCGGAATGGGTCTCCGTGTTCGAGCTGCTCGCCGGCGGTCGTATCGGCCGCGAGTCGGTGCCGGTGATCGCGACGCGGATGGCGAAGGACGGAGTGAGTGCGAGTGACGCCGCGGTCGCGGACGGGATTGCGCTCGTCGGTCGCGGCGAGTGGCTACCGAACCTCGACACGCTCTCGATGGACGGCTACTTGAAAGCGAAGGGCGACACGCCCGACAAGAAGCTCCGATTTCTCGCGGGCAAGGCGATGGACGCGCTGAAAGGCCGCGCGCCGGCGAAGGAAGTCGCGGAGGCGTTGCGGGAAAAGCTGGGAGCGGGGCGATGAGAGGGGCGCTGAATGTGGCGCAGGCACTCCTGCCTGCGCGCGGCGCGAAGCGCCGCACGGATTCGCGCCACCCGAACCGGATACCGGTCGCCTTCGGCGACGCGCAGACAGGAGTGTCTGCGCCACATACCACCGCGCCCCCCCCATCCCCCAATTCTCAATTCTCAATTCTCAATTCGCCCGCGGAGCTCCCCCGATGACCACACCACCCTCTCCCCCTCCCATCCCCATCGCCGACCGCACCGACCGCTTCCAGGGCTACCGCGGCATGGCCAAATCGGCATTCGAGAAGTTCGGCATCGGCGTCTGGAGCGAGGTCGAGATCGTCAACGATCTCGGCTCGAAATTCGTCGGCGTCATCCTCCCGCGCAGCGAGAACGCCGACGATCTCCACGTCGTCGTCAAGCTCTTCAACGGTTACAACGTCGGCATCAAGGCCGACCGCATCGCCTCGGCCAGCGAGTTAGGCTACCGGAAGGCGGTCTACAAGATCCCCGAGAAAGACTTCCCCTTCGATCCGAAGAAGAAAAACGTCACGCTGTTAGGCACCGGCGGGACGATCGCGAGCCGGCTCGACTACCGCACCGGCGCAGTCATCCCGGCGTTTACCCCGGGCGAGCTCTACGGCGCGGTTCCCGAGCTCGCCGACATCGCGAACCTCACGACGAAGAAGCTCTTCGGCGTCTTCAGCGAGAACATGGCGCCCGAACAGTACAAGGCGCTCGCGATCGCGATCGGCGAAGAGATCGAGCGCGGCGCCGACGGCATCGTCGTCGGGCACGGCACCGACACGATGGCGCACACGGCGGCGATCCTCAGCTTCATGGTGCAGAACAGCCCGGTACCGATCGTCGTCGTCGGCAGCCAGCGCTCCTCAGACCGTCCCTCGTCCGACGCGGCGCTCAACCTGATGAACGCCGTCCGCTCCGCGGCCGAGTGCGACATCGCCGAGGTGATGATCTGCATGTTCGGCCCGACGTCGGACAACTACGACCTGCTCCACCGCGGCACGCGCTGCCGGAAGATGCACTCGAGCTACCGGAGCACCTTCAGGACGATCGGCGCGACGCCGCTCGCCACGGTGAGCCGTTACGCCGGCGAGAACGGCAGCCACTTCACCTACCTCACCGACGACATCGTCCGCCGCGACAAGACGCGCAAGCCGATCATCACGCCGGTCTTCGAGGAGAAGGTGACGATCCAGTACTACTACCCGAACTTCAACCCCGACATCATCGACTCGCTCTCGGATCTCGGCTACCGCGGCATGGTGATCGCCGGCACCGGCCTCGGCCACGTGAACAAGCCGCTCTACCCCGCGATCCGCCGCGCGATCGACAAGGGCATGACGGTCGTCATGACCGTGCAGACGCTCTGGGGCTTCGCGCAGATGTACGTCTACGACACGGGCCGCGACCTGCTCGACCTCGGCATCATCCCGATGGACAACATGCTCCCAGAGACCGCCTACGTGAAGCTCGGCTGGGTGTTAGGCCAGACCGACGACCCGAAGACGATCCGCGAGATGATGACGACACCGATCAACCACGAGATCACCCCGCGAGAGCCGCACAACGGCTACCTGATCCTGCAGGGCGGGTTGCCCGAGGTTGAAGCGTTCGTACAGAAGCACTGGAAGTGACGCGAGACAAAATCGATCATCGGGTCGGGCGCGGAGCCAGGGTCTCGAGGATCCTCACCGTCTCCTCCGCCGCCAGTCGCGGAGCGAGCGCGGTGTCCGCGATTCCCGAGACGACGCGGGTGATGTCGTGGTCCACGCGTCGCGTCTCGCCGCTCGTACCCCAGACTCGAGCCTCAGGGGCGGTGAAGTAGGCCGAGAAGGTGTGGTGCATCGAGCCGGGCCGCTCTCCGATCAGGTGGACGATCGCCCGGTGCGCGCCGGGATCCGACAGGCCTCCGAAGAGCAGCTCGCCGATCTGGTAGCCGGCTCGCACGCGCCCGTTCGTGACGACGAGCAGCCCAGGCGCGACCCGGTAGCCGTTCTCCCGGAGCCCGTCGCGGAGAGCGTCGAGATACGGGGCGAGGTGCCCATCGTCGGAGATCGCGTAGGCGTTGAGCCCGTCCGACACGACGAGCTGCACGTCGAAATTCTCCGCGGCGGGACGAAGCCCGCGGACGAGCTCTTCGGATGCCGCGTCGAGCGATTCACCACTCAGCGGATGGAGGATGTAGTCGGTCCGGTTCGACGAGCGCGTGCGCAGCTCGACCGCTCCCGGAAACGCGGCGGCGAAGCCGGCAGGCAACGCAGCATGGATGCTCTTCTTCGCATCGGCATAGAGCGCGCGAATTTCCGCCTCCAGCTCAGGCGCGAGGTTCCACGAGCGCTCTCCATGCCCAACGGCGACCGGTACGCCGCGTCCTCGGATTTCATCGATCTTCCGCCGCCCCTCGGCAGCAATCTCGGCGTCCGGCCGCGCGTCGCCCTTCCGACGACGGTAATGAACATACACACTGACAGGGTCGCCGAAGCTCGGGCCCGGCTTCCCGTCGGCATCGACGACATCGAGCTCCCGGAAGAACGCCCACATCCGGTCGTTCACCTTCAGACCGTGACGCTCGCGGAGGCGGACGTGATCCTGGAAGCCCGTCGTCAGGTAGCCGAGCATCGGATCGTTCTTCGTCGGCAGCGCCATCAGGTACGCGGGGCCGGCCGTCGCCACCCGGTCGAGGCACCAGTCGAGGTCGTCGAGCGAGACGTCCATGTGAAGCGTCGTGCAGACATCGAGGCCGATCGTGAGGCCGTGGAGCTTGCCCATGACGATGTCCTCGAGACAGCAGCGAACGAGCTGCTCGCGGGTGCGGAAGACTTCGGGGCCGATGAACCCCGCCACGTCGTTCACGTGGACCCAGGGAGCTGCCTCGCGACCGGTCGCCTGCTGCGCCTTCGCGACCTCCTGCTTCAGCAGCCGCGCGAATCCGTACTTACGCGACTCGTGGACGACCATGTCGGTTCCCTTGCCGTGCCCGTTCGTAAAGTCGGCTCCCTGCCCCGTCTCGAAGTAGAGACCCCAGCGGCCGGAGCGCGTCGCGGCATGGGCGAGCATCTTCTCCGTCGTCAGGTCGAACGTCAGGTTGGCCGCCGTGCTGCCGGCGAGGCTCTGGAACCAGATTCCGGTCGTGCCCGGCTGCGTCTTCTCGACTTCGGCCTGGATGTCGATGTGCGCGAGCACGCAATGCGGAAGCACATCCTCGATACCAAACGTCAAGACGAGATCGTGGAGCGCGGCCTCGATGCGGGCCACGGAGCGCGGATCGCTCGATACCGGATTCGTGCCGAGCACGACGTCTCCCACCCCGAAGGACCAGCCGTCGAACACTTGCCAGACGATGTCGTCCACGTCGTCGGTGGGTGAGTTAGGCTGAATGCGGGCCCCAAGGTAGCCGGGAGCACCGATGTGCGAGCCGGGGAGCGGGTTCCAGACCTTGCGCCCGACGGCTGCCAGCTCGTCGACGGACATCAGCTTCACGACGCAGCCGATGACGTCGCTCGAGAGGCCGGGCGCGATCGCCTTCACCTCGTTCTCGGAGGCCGTCAGAAGGAAGCTCTTGAGCTCACCGAGGGTCCATCCGGCCGTGCGCGCCGAGGCGACGGCGTCGCGCGTGAGGAGCGTCCGGCGATAGAGGTCGTCGTCGAACAGAGGATGAGCATCCAGCGCGGCCAGCGTGGTGCCGGCGAGGAGGCGGCGGGCCTGCTGCCGCGTCGCCTCGTCCGGCGCGGCGACTCCCAGGATCGCGTCCCCTTCCTTGAACGGATTTGCAGCGCCGACCAGCCGACGGTAGATCTCCGCATCGAAGCGCCCGGAGCTCTTCTCGATGAATGCGAACAACTCCTCGCCCGCGTTCCGCGCGTCGGCCGCCGTGTCAGAGGGCAAGGTTGCGCACCCCGCGGCCGCAAGCGTGACCGCTCCAGCGACCGCGCCGCGAACGACGTCCCGACGGGTCGGCAGGGACGAAGAGCCGTGTGTGGCGGAACCCCGTGGCCGTTTCATCTCGATCCCTTCTATCAGGCACGTCGCCTTCCGTGATCACTGACGATTCTGGAGTGATCATCGAGGAAAGTACAGGCGGTCACATTCTCCACAACGAACCGAGGGAACGGGGCCGTGAGATCGACCGGTCGATGAAAAAGAGCGTTCAGCGAGCTTCACGCTCGCGGTGCTCTTCGTCGTTTTCGCGAGGATGCCGTCAGAGCTTCCGCCTTCGCCTATGCCCGACGGGTCACACCCGCAATATTGAGATTTCGCGGCAGCTGCAGCCGCCGGTCTTCATGACTCGCCCGGCAATTCCACGTCGCGTCCGCGCAAGCGCGGGACACCATCAGCGGAGGATCGAATACTTCGTGTTGCAGGTGTGACCCCTCCGTTGCTCCTCCTGCACACCGGGATCGACACGACGCTCGAGCAAATCGTTCACTTCCCTCGTGCCTCGTCTCTACCCTCTTGTTCGGCCGCTCCGCGATAAGGGGCTCTGCGTGCCCCGCTCCTTCGACGCGGACCGAGAGCCGGAAATCGAAGTCACATCGAAAGGGAAGAATCGCGCCCCGGAGATCCGTTAGACTGCGCCATGCTCAACCCTAAGCAGCGTCGCCGCCTGCTCCTCGTGAGCGTCTTCTTCGCGAACCTCCTCTCCCTGGCCTGCCAGGTCGTCTGGGTTCGCAAACTCTCGTTCCTCTTCGGCTCATCGGCGGCGGTCTTCGCAACCGTGCTGTCGATCTTTCTCCTCGGTCTCGCGACCGGGGCGTTTGTTGGCGGACGCCTCGCAGACCGCTCGGCCGACGCGTGGCGCCTGCTGTCCCGGGCCCTGATCGCGCTCGGAATCTGGTGCGGGCTGTCGATCCCGCTCTTCGAACTGGCGCGCGCCGGCTACCTCGCGGTCGCGCCGCTCGGCATGACCCCGTTCGCGACCGCGGTGAGCAAGGCCCTGGTCGTGCTCGTCTGTCTTCTCGTCCCGACCTCCCTGATCGGCGCCGTCTTCCCCCTTGCGACCAAGCTCGTCGCAATCGGCACCGACGATCTGGGGCACGACCTCTCCGTGATCTACGCGCTCGACACGCTGGGGGCCGGCGCAGGCGCCATCCTTGCCGGCTTCGTGCTGGTGCCGCGTGTCGGCCTCTGGGGATCCGCGGCGCTGCTCGGCGCTGGCGCCGTCGTGCTCGGCATTCGCCTGCAGGCGGAGAAACCGGGAGCGACCCCTCCTCCGAAGCCCCCGAAGAAAGCAAAACAGCAGAAGGGAGAGGATCCGGCACCGGCGTCGCTCGAGCTGCCCGCGACGCCGGGTGTGCGTGGGGTACTCGTGCTGCTGACGTTCTTTTGCACCGGGCTCGCGGCACTGCTCTTCGAGACAGGCTGGAATCGCTTTTTCTACGTTCTGAACGGCACCAGCGTGTATTCGCTGAGCACCGTGCTCGCCGGATTCCTGGGCGGGCTCGGCGTCGGCAGCTTCTGGATGCGGCGCCACATCGGCCGGGTGCGCGATCCGCTGGCCACGGCGGCGGTGCTGTTTGCGGTCGTCGCCCTCGGAGGGGTCCTCGTCCTGCGCTCGGCCACTCTCTTCACACGCGCCTATTTCGTCGCGTTCGCGCTTACCTCGAGCTACACGGTCTTCCTGATCCTGGTTTGCGCGGTGATCTTCGCGATCGTGTTCGTAGCGGCGATCGCCATGGGTGCCAACTTTCCCCTCGTGGCGCTGATCGTGGCCCGGGATCCGGAGACTCGTGCCACCGCGGTAGGAAAGGTCTTCGCGGTGAACACGATGGGTGGAGTGCTCGGGGCGTTCGTCGCCGAGTTCGTGCTGCTGCCAAAATTCAGTTTCACCGGCCTGACCCTGGTGGCCCTCGGCCTCTACGCGGCCGCCGCGATCGTCTTCCTGCTCCTCGCGCGCCCTCAGCCGATCGCCCGGCACGCGATGCTGGCAGCAGGCCTGATCGGCACGGCCCTCCTGCTCTCACCGCTCGTCCTGCCATTCGACCTGCCGTACCACGCGCTCTACTACCACGGCCTGCGCGATGGCAGTTACAGCGCCTATCAGGAGCAGGTCGACATGACGAAGCCGCGCTGGCAGAAGGACGGCTTCTACGGCCGGGTGGCGGTCTTCAATTACGGCGACTTCCTCCTGCTCAAGCACAACGGCAAGACCGACGCCAGCGACGGCGGCGACAACTACGGCCAGATCTGGATGTCGCAGGCGCCTCTGCTTCTGCATCCGGCGCCGAAGGACGTGCTCAACATCGGTCTCGGTGGCGGGCTCACGTTGCGAGGAATCGTGCACCACGCAGAGGTCGAGCGCATCACCTCGATCGAGATCGACCCGCTGGTGGTCGAGGCGGCGCGAACCGAGTTCGGAAAGATCAACGAGCACGCCATCGACGACCCGCGCGTCGAGACGGTCATCGCCGACGGCCGCAACTTCGTCGAGGGGACGCCGAAGCAGTTCGACGTGATCGTCTCGGAGCCGCCTAACGTCTGGGTGGCCGGCGTGTCCGGCCTGTTCACCCGCGAGTTCTATACGGCCGCACGCAGCCGCCTGAAGCCGGGTGGGATCCTGTCGCAGTGGCTGCCGATCTACGAGCTCGAGAAGGAGGACTTCGCGCTGGCGCTCAGGACCCTGCGCCAGGTCTTCCCGCACGTCGCGGTCTGGTCGAACGGCTCCGACGCCGTCGTCATCGCCTCCGAGTCGCCGCTGACTTTCGACGACGCCGTCCTGGCGCGCAAGCTCGCCGCTTCGGGCGTGCAGCGCGATCTGACGTTGATCGGAATGCAGCCGGAAGCGATGGCCTCGATCCTGCGCCAGCCGACGTTCGACGAGCAAACGGTGAACCAGCTCGCCGAATCGGTGACCGAAATCAACACCGACAACCTGCCGCTCCTCGAGTTCCGCACGGCCCGCAACCTCTTCGTGTTCAACCAACCGGAATACAAAGCTCGGACGGCGCGCCGGCGTTAGGTCGCGGGGGCATGGTGGGCGGCGATCAAACCGTCGGGGTGGAGAGCGAGCGGAAGCCGCTCGACCGCGATCTCGTTCTTCTCGTGGCGCTCGCCGCGGCGAAGCTGCTCGTTCACATTCTCACGAACGGTCAGTACGGCTTCCATCGCGACGAGCTGGCGACGCTCGACGATGCGCGTCACCTCGCCTGGGGCTATGTCGCCTACCCGCCGCTGACACCGTTTCTCGGACGGGTCGAGCTAGCCCTCTTCGGCACGTCGCTCACGGGCTTCCGCTTCTTTGCGGCGCTCGCGCAGAGCATCGCCATGGTCGTGACCGGCCTCATGGCGAAGAGATTGGGCGGCGGACGCGCGGCGATGCTCGTAGCCGCGCTCGCCGCCATGCTCGCCCCGATCTCGCTCTCGGCGAGCTCGCTCTTCCAGTACGTCTCGTTCGACTTCCTCTGGTTCGTGCTTCTGGCCTACTTCATCATTCGCCTCGTCGACTCGAACGACGGGCGCTGGTGGCTCGCGATCGGCGTCGCCATCGGCCTCGGCGCACTCACGAAATACGCGGTGGCGTTTTACGTCGCCGGCCTTGCTGCCGGCGTCTTTCTCACGCCGCTCCGCGCGCAGCTCCGCAGCAGGTGGCTCTGGATCGGAGCCGCGCTCTCCATCGCCATCGCGCTGCCTAACCTGCTTTGGCAGCTGCAGCACGATTTCATCACGCTCGACTTCCTGAAATTCATCCACGCGCGCGACGTGCGCATCGGACGCACCGACAGCTACTGGATCGATCAGCTCCTCGTATCGACGAATCTGTTCGCGCTGCCTCTCTGGACTCTCGGGCTCCATACCCTGCTCGTTTCCGAGCGGGGGCGCCGCTATCGGGCCCTGGGGTGGATGGCGATCGTACCCGTCGTCCTCTTTGCCCTGGCACAGGGCCGCGGCTACTACACCGGCCCTCTCTATCCGATGCTCCTCGCGGCAGGAGCCTCCGATCTCGAGCGGAGACTCGCAGCGAGCCGGCCCGTCATGGCGCGCGCCGGTTGGGGCGTGACCGCGACCCTTCTCCTGGCCGGCACCCTCGCCGTGCCGCTCGTGCTGCCCCTCGTGCCGCTCGTTTCCCCGCACTGGGCCTTCGTCAGCGAGAACAACGGAGATCTGCGTGAGGAGATCGGCTGGCCCGAGCTCACGCGTGAAGTTGCGCGCATCTGGAACGGCATCGAGCCGGGTGAGCGCGCGCAGACGGGAATCTTCTGCGGCAACTACGGTGAGGCGGGAGCGATCAATCTGTACGGCCCCGCCTACGGCCTGCCTCCCGCCATCAGCGGCATCAACTCCTACTGGCTGCGCGGCCCCGGGAATCCCCCGCCGACGACTCTCATCGTCGTGGGCGCGAATCGCGAAGAGCTCGAGAGCGCGTGCGGCGCAGTGACGCTCGTCGGCCACGTCACGAATGAAGCAGGCGTGAAAAACGAAGAGACGGAGCGGCATCCCGACATCTTCGTCTGCCGCGCGCTGCGCCACCCGCTGGGGACGATCTGGCCTCGGCTCCGATCGTTCGGATAGCAGGAGGCTTCGAGTCACGCGGCCGGTCATGCTCCTCCCGGCCAGACCCAACCTTCCGACGCGAGGTGTATATTCGCGTTTCTGGAGGAACGATATGGGTCTCTTTGGAAAATCATTCGAAGACAAAGTGCATGCGGCGATTGAGACGCTTCGGGGCCAGTTTCCGATGGCACAGATCGCGGCTGACATCGCAGACGAGGTGGTGACGCTGAAGGGTCACGCGCCCGACGTCAACATCAAGGGCCAGATCATGGCTGCGTTCAACCAGCTGGTCGAGACGAAGAACACGATCAACCAGATCGCGCTCGACAAGCCCGCCGCCGCGCCCGCACCGGTCGCCGCGCCCGCAGCACCGGCCCCTGCCGCCGCGGCACCGATGGTCGGCCCGCCGGCTCCCACGGGCCCGAAGATCCACGAAGTCGTGTCGGGCGAGACGCTGAGCAAGATCTCGAAGCATTACTACGGCGACGCGAACAAGTACATGAAGATCTTCGAGGCGAACACGGACATCCTCAAGAACCCCGACCTGATCAAGGTCGGGCAGAAGTTGAAGATCCCCGAGTAGAGCCGCAGGGGCCGGTGTGCCAGACTCGTCGCGCGGAGTCGCGCGCACGCGGTGCTCCGGGTCGCCGGCCCACCTCGCAATCCGAGGAGCGCCGACCATCGCCTGGAGACTCAAAGGAGTGACGACATGAACTGGATCATCTCGCTCATCATCGGCGGCATCATCGGCTGGCTGGCGAGCATCGTGATGAAGACGAATGCCCGGATGGGCTGTTTCGCCAATGTGATCGTTGGCGTGGTGGGCTCGGCGCTCGGGTACTGGATCGCCGGACTGCTCGGGATCTCGGCGCCCGGCGGCATCGTGGGCTTTCTCGTCGCAATCGCCGGTGCTGCGCTGCTGATCTTCATCCTCCGCGCGCTCGGCCTGTTCAAGTAACGGCAGCTCCCCGCTGAAGCCGGGGTGGCGTTAGGCAATCGACCTCATGCAACGGTATCTGCTGATCGCTCTCGCGCTCCTGACTGCGTGTTCCTCGTCCGACTCGGGGCCGCGGCAGGAGCGGAAGGCGTATTTCGAGTCGATCGTCCGCCAGGTCGCCGGGGCGGGCGCGACGGACTGTGGAACCACAGGTCCTCGACTTCCATCCAACGACGTGCGGGAATGCGCGGCGACGAATCTGACGAGGCGCGACCCGTTCTTCGCGATCAGGTACGAACAGGGCATCGAATCCGACACCGGAATCGGCTGGGTTCTCGACGGCGCGGGACGACTCTTTCTCGTCAGCTACGACGAGCTCGACTGCCGTACGGCGCAGTGCGCCGTGACTCTCGCCGAATGCGGCAAGCTCGAGATCCTGAAGGAATGGGAGTGGTTCAGGGCCGGCAACTGCGAGGGGCGATCGCTGCCGGAGGTTTCCGACCCGGCCTCTCCTCCGCGCTAGTCGCACCAGCGACAAGGCAAGTAGAATCAGCGTTCGAGGAACACTGAATGCTCACGCACCTCCGTCGCACCCCGCTCAGCTCATCGATTCTTCTCGGCTCAATCGGCCTGCTGGCCGCGTGTGCCTCGAGGCCCGTGAACCCGCCGATCACGCACGTCGATCCGGCCGCCGGATACCGCTTCGAACTCCGACAGGCGCACGAGACCAGGCGCGACAAGGAGAATCTCGTCATTCTCGCCTTCTCCGGCGGCGGCACCCGGGCAGCCTCATTCTCGTACGGCGTGCTCGAGTTCCTGCGGAAAACCGAGGTTACCGATTCCGCCGGAAACAAGCATCGGCTGCTCGACAGCGTCGACCTGATCACCGGCGTCTCCGGCGGCAGCTTCACTGCACTGGCATACGGCCTCTACGGCGACAAGCTCTTCGACGATTACGAGTCGCGTTTCCTCAAGCGCAACGTTCAGGGCGCGCTGACGAAGATGACGTTCAATCCGCTCAACTGGCCGAAGATCTGGTCGACGGGGGTGGGACGATCGGAGCTCGCGTCGAACTACTACGACGAGATCCTCTTCAACGGCGCGACGTTCGGCGACCTCAGTCGCGGCCAGGGCCCGATCATCATGGCATCGGCCACGGATCTCTCCACCGGCGTGCGTTTCGTCTTCAATCAAACCATCTTCGACGTCATCTGCTCGGACCTCTCCAGCGTCAAGCTGTCGCGCGCCGCGGCCGCGTCGTCCGCGGTCCCGGTCGTGCTCTCCCCGGTGACGCTCAACAACTATGGCGGCAAGTGCGGCATGACCCCTCCGTCATGGGCGAAACCCTTCATCGGAGTGGAGGAGCCGCCCCGTCCTGCAGCGCGGGCCGTGCGAACGCTCGAGAACATGCAGACGATGGGCGACGGCGCGAATCGCCCCTATCTGCATCTGATCGACGGAGGCGTGTCGGACAACCTGGGACTGCGCGGCGTGCTCGACGCCCTCCAGATCATGCAGGCGTTGCACCTCTCGGGTAAGCCCACCCCGCTCGACAACGCGCGCCGGATCGTCATCTTCATCGTCAACTCGCTGTCGCTGCCTCCGACGAACTGGGACAAGTCGGAGGAGCCGCCCGGCTCGATCTCGACGATGCTCAAAGCCGCGGGCACGCCGATCGACCAGACCTCGTACGAGAACGTCGAACAGCTCAAGGACATGGCCGAGGAGTGGCGCCGGATGCGACTCCTCTCGAAGAGCGCGGGGCTCTCTTCGAACCGCGATCCCGCCATCGCCGGGATGCTGAACGTCCCCAACGCCGAGATCTACGCGATCGACGTCTCGTTCGCGAGGCTCAAGGACAAGAAGGAGTTCGACTATCTCAACGCGCAGCCGACGTCGTTCGTGCTGCCGCCCGAAGCCGTCGACCGGCTGCGCGCCGCGGCGGGAACGATCATCGTCGATTCTCCGGAGTTCAAGCGACTGCTGAGGGACGTCAGGGCGCGGATGGTCGAGGAGCCCGCCACCGGGCAGGAGAAGCCGCAGGATCGTTAGGCCGGGCGCCAGCGTTCCGTCCGCGGTCGCCCGGCTCCTGCGCCGCGGCTGACCGCCGCCGCATACACCGCTGCCCGGATCGACCCGTCTCGACGGGAACGACCCGGGCAGCGACTCTCTCAACCCGATGCCTCGATTACCCGATCACCCGCGCCTCCACGAGCCCCGCCGGCGCCGCGCCGTCAGCCGCTTCCTCGGTCTCGGCCGTACGCGCCTTCGCGACGAGCACGTAGATCGACGGCACGACGAAGAGCGTGAACGCGGTTCCAACGACCATTCCCGACACGAGCATGATGCCGATCGAGTTGCGCGCCCCGGCGCCGGGGCCCGACGCAAGGATGAGCGGCGTGTGCCCGACGACGGTCGCGGCGGTCGTCATCAGGATCGGCCGCAGCCTCACCCTCGACGCTTCGATGATCGCGGCGAGCTTCGCCATCCCCTTCTTCTGCAGCTCGTTCGCGAACTCCACCATCAGGATGCCGTTCTTCGCCACGAGACCGACGAGCGTGATGAGCCCCACCTGGCTGTAAATGTTGAGCGTCGTCGCACCGAGGAACGAGAAGGCCAGCGAGCCGGCGAGCGCCAGCGGCACCGACCCCGCCAGGATGATGAACGGGTCGCGGAAGCTTTCGAACTGCGCCGCGAGGACGAGGTAGATCAGCAGCGCCGACAGGAGGAAGGTCGAGAGGAACTTGCTCCCTTCCACCCGGAGCTGCCGTGACTCACCCGCGTAATCGACCGTGAACCCGGGAGGCATGATCTTCGCCGCCTCGTCCTCGAGGAAGCGAAGCGCCTGGTCGAGCGATACGCCCGGAGGAATGACGCCCTGGATCCGCACCGCATTCAGCTGCTGGAATCGCTTCAGCTCGCGCGGCTCCGTCGTCGTCTTGAGCGTCGCGAACGTCGAGAGCGGCACCAGCTGTCCGTCAGGACCGGTCACGTGGATTTCTTCCAGCTGCTCCGGCGTGAGTCGCTCGGCCCGGCTCAGCTGCGGGATGACCTTGTAACTCCGGCCCTGGATGCTGAACCGGTTCACGTAGTTCCCGCTGAGGAGCGTCGAGAGGTCGCGTCCCGCCTCGGCGAGATCGACGCCCTGCGAGCGCACTTTGTCCCGGTCGAAGACCACTTCGGTCTGCGGCTGGTCGAACTTCAGGTCCGCGTCGGCGTACATGAACATACCGCTCGCGAACGCCTTCTGGACCAGCTGATTCGCCACCTGCAGCAGCTCTTCGGGCTCGCGCGTCGACGCGATGACGAAATCGACCGGGAAGTCGCCGCCGCCCGGCAGCGACGGGGGCACGAGAGGGATGACCCGCACGCCCGGAATCTTCGAGGCCTTCTGCGCGAGCTCCATCTGGAGCTCCGCGGTCGACTTCTCCCGCTCGCTCCACGGCTTCGTGATCATGCCGCTGAACCCGCCGTTCGGAAACGTCAGCTGAAACGTCCGTTCGGTCTCGGGGAACGACTGGAACGCGTCGTTGACCTTGTGCGCGTAGAGCGACGTCTGATCGAGCGTGGAGTTCGCCGAGGCCTGGACGATCCCGAACACGACGCCCTGGTCTTCGTTAGGCGCAAGCTCCTTCGCCGAGAAGAGGTAGAACGGCACGACGAGAAGCGCGACGATGCCCCAGAGCACGAGCACGACGGGCCGGTACTCGAGCGTGCGCGACAGCAGGCGTGCATACGTCCGCTGCACGACTTCGAAGTGCCGGTTGATCATCCCGGCGAAGCCTCTGCGCGTATCGCCCTCCCGGAGGAGCTTCGAGCCCATCATCGGCGAGAGCGTCAGCGCGACCACGCCGGAGATGATGACCGCGCCCGCGAGCGTGAATGCGAACTCGCGGAAGAGCGACCCCGTCAGCCCTCCCTGGATTCCCACGGGAGCGTAGACCGCGGCGAGCGTGATCGTCATGGCGACGATCGGCCCCGCGAGCTCGCGCGCCGCGAGGATCGCCGCGCGGAACGGCGTCTCGCCGAGATGAATGTGCCGCTCGACGTTCTCCACGACGACGATCGCATCGTCGACCACGAGTCCGACCGCGAGCACGATCGCGAGCAGCGTCAGCAGGTTGATCGTGAAGCCGGCGACGAGCATCAGAAACACCGCGCCGATCAGCGAGATCGGAATCGCGACCACCGGGATGACGACCGACCTCGCCGAGCCGAGGAACAGGAAGATCACGAGGACCACGATGACGAGCGTCTCGGTCAGCGTCTTCATCACTTCGCTCAGCGCGTCCTCGATGTATCGCGTCGAGTCGTATGCGACGGCCACCTTCATCCCCGCGGGAAGCTGCGATTCGATTTCCGGAATCGTCTTCTTCACCTCGCGGATCACCTCGAGCGAGTTCGCCGTCGGGAGTACCCAGACACCCATGAAGGTCGCGGTCTCTCCACTGAAGCGAACCTCGGAGTCGTAGCTCTCGGCGCCGAGCACGACGTCCGCAATCTCCCCGAGCCGCACGACGTCACCGTTCTTTTCCTTCACGACGAGGTCGCGGAACTCCTCGGCCGTCCGGAGGTCGGTGTTCGCCACGAGATTCACCGACACCATCGAGCCCTTCGTCTTTCCGAGGGCGGAGAGATAGTTGTTCTGCGCGAGCGCCTGACGCACGTCCGAAGCGGAGATGCCCCTGGCCGCCATCTTGTCGGGCGCGAGCCAGATCCGCATCGCGAACGTCCGGCCGCCGAGGATCTCGGCGCGCTGCACGCCGTTGATGGCGCTCAGCTTCGGCTGGACGACCCGCGTCAGGTAGTCGGAGATCTCGTTCTGATCGAGGTCCTTCGACGAGAAGCCGATGTACATCGCGGCGAACTGGTTGTCCGCCGTTTCGAGCTCGATGACCGGAGCCTCGGCCTCGGGCGGCAGATCGTTTCGAACCTGCGCGACCTTGGCCTGGATCTGCGTCAGCGCCGCATTGGTGTCGTAGTTGAGCTTCAGGTGAACGGTGATCGTCGAGACGCCCTGTGCGCTCGACGACTCGACATAGTCGATGCCGTCCGCGCTCGCGATGACGCGCTCGAGCGGCGTGCTGATGAAGCCGCGCACGAGGTCGGCGTTCGCACCGACGTATGCCGTCGTCACCCTGACCACGGCGATGTCGCTCTGCGGGTACTGGCGGACCGACAGCGAGCGCACGGCCTGCACGCCGGCAATCAGGATGAGCAGGTTGACGACGATCGCGAGAACGGGGCGTTTGATGAAGATGTCTGTGAGGCTCATGAGTTCTCCGGTTTCGGCGTCGGGTCGTTGCCAGGCTGGACGTCGTTGTTCACGAAGACGGCTGTGCCGTTGAAGAGCTTGAAGACTCCCGAGGTCGCGACCTGCTCGCCCGGCTTGATGCCCGACAGCACGGCCACCTGGTCACCGCGGGAGCCGCCCAGCTTGACGAACTGCTGCCTGACTCCGAGGTACTTCACCCCGTTAGGTCGCGCGATCTGCTCGACGACGAAGACCGAGTCGCCGAACGGTGCGTAGTTGATCGCCGAGGCTGGAACGGTGATGATCGAGCTCGTCGCGCCGAGGTCGACGTGCGCCTGGACGAACATTCCGGGACGCAGCGTTCCGTCGGGATTGTCGAATTCCGCGCGCACCCGAACGTTTCTCGTCGCGGAATCGACGAGCGAGTCGATCGCGGTCACCCTGCCCGAGCGCTGCTTTCCCGCGGGCCCTGCAGCCTCACCGTCGGGTGTCACGGTCACCGCGGTACCCGGCCGGAGGCTCACGACCTGCTGCTGCGGAACGGCGAAGTCGACGTAGATGGGCTGGAGCGCCTGAAGCGACACGATCGGGTCGCCGGCCGAGAGGTACTGACCGAGGTTGATCTGCCTGATGCCGAGTATTCCGGAGAAGGGCGCGCGAATCGTCTTGCGGGCGATCGTCGCTTCGATTTCCCCGACGCGAGCATCAGCCTGTGTGAACGCCGTGCGCGCGTCATCGAGCTCGGACTGCGACGAGACCTTCTTCAGCCTCAGTCCCTCAATCCTCTCGAGCTGCAACGTGGCTCGATCGCGCTGTGCCCTGGCGGCTTTCAGCTGCGCCTGCTCCTGCCGGCTGTCGAGCCTTACGAGCACGTCGTCCTTACGGACCGCACGCCCCGACTCGAACGCGATCTGCTCGACGATCCCGGGAAGGTCGGCCGCCACGGTGACTCCGTTCACGGCCGTCGCCGTGCCGATGGCGCCGAGTGTCGAGCTCCACTGCTCGTCCTTCGCCACGATCGTCGTGATCGCCTCGGGAGGGGGCTGAAACGATGCACCCTGTGCGATGGCGGCCTGGACCTGCTGGTATTTCAACGTGCCGAGCGCCGTGAGCACGACGACGACGACCACGAGCATCACAATCATTCTCTTTGCCATTTGAGGGCTCCTGTCTCACGAAGAGGAAGCGTTCATTCGAGCTCGATGCCGCGCTCCTGGAGCAGCGCTCCAGTCGCGCGGGCAAGCTCGGTGCGCGCGGTTCGGTAATCGGTCAGCGCCCTGATCTCCGCGAGCCGTGCGGCCGCGAGATCGTTCTGGCGCGTAAGAACGAGGAAGGTGATGGAGAGGCCCGCGTCGTAGCGCTCCTTCTCCGCCATGAGCTGGACCTCGGCGGCCTCACGCGCAGCGCGCGCGGCTTCGATCCGCGCACCCGCCGTCTCCGCCGCGGCCACCGCGTCGAGAACCTCCGCGCGGATCGCCTTGCGGACCCGCGTCCTCTCCGCCTCGGCCTGCGCGAGCTCGTTGCGAGCGATCCCCGCGCCGGCGCGCGCCGAGCGGTTCCCGAGCGGCACGCTCAGCTGAAGGCCCACTCGCGCGTCGTCGAAGTCGCCGTCGCCGAGCTGCCCGAACGCATCGCCGAGGTTGCCCTCCAGATCCGCCGGCACATCGCCGGGAAGGCCCGGGATTCCGGAGGCTCCGGCGTTGCCCGAGCCGGCGAGGCCGAACCGGTCGTACGAGGCCACGAGGTCGAGCGAAGGACGGACGCGGTCACTCGCGAACGCCAACTCCACCTTGCGTCGGTCGATGGCTCCCTCCACGACGGCAAGCTCGGGGCGCGACGCGAGTGCGCGGTCCATCTCCCCTGCGACATCGATCGCGGTGACCGCGGCGGAGATGTCCTCGACGGGATCGAGCCGCTCGGACCACGCGTTCGTGTCGTCGCCGAGGATCAGGCGCTTGAGCGCCGTCTCGGCACGAGACGCTGCTTCCTTCGTCGCGAGCAGATCGCCGCGGCGGCGCTCGAGCTCGGCACGAGGCTGGGCGGCCTCGGTCTCGGGAGCCACACCGCTCTCGATGCGGCTCATCGTGTCCTCGAGCTGCTGCGACGCGAGCTCGACGGCTTCCTCCTGCACCCTGATCGCGCGCCTCGTCGCGACGAAGATCCAGTACGTCCGTTCCACGCTGGCGACCGTCTCCGACACTTCGCGGCGAAGGGCGCCCGCGGCGCGATCACGATCGGCCGCGGCGGCGCGAAGCGTGAGGCGGGCGGGATCGATTTCCCGGTCGCGGAGCAGCGGCTGCCGGAACGCGACGCCGAGCCGCGCTTCGTAGGCGGGAGAGAGAAGCGCGAACTCGCCGTCGGTCGTCGCGCGCGACGAGCCGGCGATGACCGAGATCGAGCCACCCGACTTCAGAAGCTGGCTGAGCGAGGCGCCCGCCTCGGTGGTCTCGTCGTTAGGCGCGAGCGCGCCCTCCGGCGCTCCGGAAAAGGCGGAGTTGACCGGCGCGGTCGTCGAGCGCCACGCGACGTCGAGCCCCAGCTGCGGGTCGTACGCGCCTTTGGCGCCGTCGATCGCACACAGCGCCGACCCGAGCGACACCCGCTCGACGACGATGTTCTCGTTCTTCTCGAGGGCGCTGTCGATGGCGTCGCGCAGACTCAGCGCGCGCGCCGGGGCGGCTTCGCCATCGGCAAACAGCGCCGATGGAAACAGTAGGGCCATCGCCAGCGCGACGACCAGCGATTCAATCGTTGTCTTCACGGGTGTCCTCCATGGATCTCGACTCGCTGAATGAACGGATGCAGGCTCTCGGCGAAGCGCTCGGCCTGATCCGTGTCGATCCCGGTAAGCGCGCGAAGCTCGCAGGGGTTCAGATCGACGCCCTGCTCGACGAGCTCGCTCAAGGCCGACGGCGGTGACTCCCTGAACCTCCGGCGAAAGCCCTCGTCTGTGACGATGCGACCGATGACGATCTCGACATTGCGCTGACTCATTCGTGGCCTTCCCGGTTCGCGAGCACCTGGTACTCACTTGTCGTACGGGGCGGGTCGTTTTCGACATCGAGACGCCGCCCGGCTGCCAACCACACTCCAAGAGCCGTGCCAACCGCTGCACCCGAGCGCGAGCGGCGACGGAAGTCTCTGACCTCAGACGACTTCGAACGCGACATCCTCGCCGGGTGGCGGGCGCACCCCGTGACGGTGAGTGCGGATATTTCTACAGGTTGCTGACAGACCGTCAGACACGTTCGGTGACCGCGGGGGCGCGGGCCGGCCGGAAGACCTAACAGATCAGCGCTTTGCGCGAGGGCGAGAGATCTGGCAGGCAATTTGGATTCTTCACGCCGGTATGAAACGCCGGATCCTCTTCACTCTCGCAATCGCCCTCGCGATGGCCGCGACGCCGGGAGGCGCGCAGGTTCTTCGCCTCAGCACCGAAAACGACATCCTCTCGCGCAGCGGCCCCGCGGACGACCTCTACACGTTTGGAATTGCGTTCGAGGTGGAGTCGGCCGGCTCCGGCTGGTCGCTCCGCGAGAACGCATTCACCGACCGCGCCGCCGGAATCCGCTTCGACGAGACCTACCTGAGCGTCCGGCGCCCGCTGCCTGTCGACGGTCCCTGGAATCTGTCGGGCGAACTCGGGCTCGTCCATGTCGGCGAAGGACTCTTCGGACAGAACGTGCAGAACGCCGTACACCGCGCGGTGGGAAGCGACCAGGTCGAGTTGGAGTACCCGGGATCGAGCACGTACACGCGCATGGCGATCACGGCGACCCGTCCGGTCGACTCCAATGGCAGCTTCACGTGGGGGCCGAGCTTCGACGCCGACGTCGTGCCCGGGTTCCGGTCATGGCTGCTCGTGACAGTCGACGCGGTGTGGCAGCCGAGGGGACGCTTCGCGGTCGAGCTGCAGCCCGGCGCCCGCTTCACGAGCGTCTCGTACGATGCGCTCGAGCCGCATGTCGCATCGAGCGCGCTGGCCGGGCGGGCGAGCGTGGTGTTCGACGATCGCATCTTCGTGACCTGGTCGTACAACGACTACGGTGACGAGCGCGAGCACGTGAGCATCGGGTACCGCGTTCCGTTAGGCGGACGGACGCGGGAGCTGCACGACGGGCGGTAGTCTCGAGGCGGGCTTGCGGCGGAGAGGGCCAGGCTGTCCGGGAGCGCGAGCGGAACGCGGCGCCAGGGCGCCGCCGTCCGCCTCAGGACGAGATGCCGTGCCGCTCGAGGCGCGAGTAGAGCTGCGCCCGTGAGATGCCGAGCAGCCGCGCGGCCCGGGACTTGTTCCCTGCCGCATCGCGCAGCGCGCGCTCCACGAGCCCTCGCTCGACCTCGTCGAGGCTCACGCCTCCCGCGGGAAGCGGCGCGGCGGGATCGGAATCGAACGAGCCGTTTCCGCCCAACCCGGGCCTCCTCACCGGCGCAGGCAGGTGGTCGCGCGTGATCAGCCCGCCGTCGCAGAGCAGGATCGCGCGCTCGATCGCGTTGCGCAGTTCGCGCACGTTGCCCGGCCACGGATAGGAGAGCAGCCATTCGTGCGCGTCGCGCGAAATGCCGGCCGCCGGGCGCCCCATCGTCCGCCCCAGCTCGTCGACGAATGCCGCCGCGAGCGCGGGGATGTCGTCGGCGCGGTTTCGGAGCGGAGGGATCGCGATCTCGAAGACGTTGAGCCGGTAGTAGAGATCGTCGCGAAACTCGCCGCGGCCGATCGCCTTGACCAGGTCGCGATTCGTCGCGGAGAGGACGCGCACGTTCGCCTTGATCACCCGCGTCCCACCCACGCGCTGGAACTCGCGCTCCTGGAGCACGCGCAGAAGCTTCGCCTGCACGAGCGGGCTCATCTCGCCGATCTCGTCGAGGAAGAGCGTTCCCCCCGCAGCCTGCTCGAGGCGTCCGATCTTCGTGGAGACGGCGCCGGTAAACGCCCCCTTCTCGTGGCCGAACAGCTCGGACTCGAGCAGCTGCTCGGGAAGCGCGGCACAGTTCACCGCGACGAAGGCATTCCCGGCTCGCGCCGATCCTTCGTGGATGAGGCGCGAGACGATCTCCTTGCCGGTGCCCGACTCGCCGGTGATGAGCACCGTGGTGTCTGCGCCGGCCACCTGGCCGACCTGCTTCAGCACGTCGCGCCAGCCCGCCGACTCTCCCACCACGCGACCGCGACCTCTCGTCTCGAGCTCGCGTGTCAGCGTCTCGACGGTCGCCTCGAGCCTCGCGGCGCGCTCGCGCGCTTCGCTCGCGATCTGCGCCTCTTCGGCGAGTCGCCGATACGAGAACGAGAGCGCGATTCTGTCCGCGAGCCGCAGCGCGACCTCGGCGTCGTCGCGGTCGTACGCCGCCGCCTCACGCGCGAAGAAATTGAGGCTTCCCTTGATCTCGCCCGATAGGCGAACCGGAACGCGAAGCCACGAGCGCATTCCGGTAGCCAGCAGGAGCCGCTCCCGCTCCGAACGGGGAACGATCACCGCCGGGATGTCGTCGACGATCTCGAAGTCCGCGCGGAGCTCGTGCTCGTCGCGCGTCAGCGGGATCTCACCCTGAGGGACGTCGATGTTGCACGTGCTCGCATACTTGACGACGCGCAGCGTGTCACGGCGAAGATCGATCTCGGTCAGCGTCGCGACGTCGTGCGGGAGCACCGACTGCACCGCACTCGAGAAGCTGTCGAAGACTTCGCGCACGTCGAGCGAACCGGCGAGAGTGCCCAGCACGCTCTCCGTCCTGTCGAATCGCTCGTGCCGCCGGCGATCGGCGTCCCAGATTCTCCAGTGCTCGACCGCGGAGCCGAGGAGCGCGGCGATGGGGCGCAGGATCTCACGATGCGCCTCGGTGAAGACTCGCGGCACCGGCGAGCTGACGATGACGCCTCCCGCAAAGCGCTCACCCGTGTGAAACGGCTCCCAAAGGCCCGACCGGACGCCTGCCGCGAGGATGCGACGGTCGGCCGGAAACTCGGGATCGAGCTCGGCCTCCGCATCGACGAGCGGGGGAAGCGATTCGCCACGCGGGCGCAGTCGCGGCGACCACGAGGTCAACGGAATCGGGTCCCAGCAGCCGGAGACACGCCCGCCTTCGGGGCAGTCGATCATCCCGAACGTCGTCGCATGCACGACCACATGATCGGAACCGACCACCCGGACGACCTTCAGATTGTCGAACGGGATCAATCGTCGCATCGAGTCTGCAACCTGGTCGAAGACCTCCTGCAGCTCGAGCGTCTGCGACGCCAGCGTCGCGATCTCCGCCAGGACGTCGCCCAGCGAAGCACCCTCCGGAGAGGGAACGGTAACCATGTTCACGACCCGTGACATCGTCGTCAGCCTGCCTCAGATCCGCGATGCTCCGCGGCTCGGATTGTGTGAGTTCTCGAAGCGCGCAACTCAACGCGCCAAACGATTCATTCCACCCCGCGCGGTCCCCGGCCACCCGGGCTCGCGCAACCCCGGTTGCCGGAACTGGAGCGCGCGCAGAACGAGCACGCCGACCGCCGTCGGAAAACGGTCGTCGGAGGACGCGAGGGTGGAGCGACAGCGCCACGACCGCTCGATCGTTCCGTACCAACGCCTCCCGCTCTGGAAACACACGCTCCGTCGGGAACGTTCGCGGCGGGGCTTCGCGGCCCTCCGGCTCGCTTCCATTTTCCTCGCATCGCGCGTCTTCCGGAACTCCCGCCCGCCGCAACCGGCGACGCATACCGGAGAGGGCCTAACTCAGGCTCTCCGGACGCCCCGCTCGGCGCATCAAGTTGCGGGAACGTAGCGCAAGAAGACGTTTCCGTTCCTGAAATGCTGCGTCGAGATGCAGCGCAGCGGAATCGGGGCGGCAACTCCCTCGAACAAGGTTCGACCCGATCCGAGCACGAGAGGATTCACGACGATCTGATATTCGTCGATCAGCCCGGCCCCGGCCAGGTGCGAAACGAGCGTCCCGCTTCCCAGGATGACGAGATCGTCGCCGTCTTCGCCTTTCAATCGCTTCACGTGAGCAACGGCGTCACCCTCGAGAACCTTCGTGCCGTTCCACGCCGCGTGCCGCAACGTCCTCGTGAAGACGATCTTCGGCAGCGAGTTCATCCGCTCGGCGACGATCGGGAAGTGCGTCTTCGCCTGTTCGGTCGGCCAGAAGCTCGCCATCATCTCGTAGGTGACGCGCCCGAATGCCAGCCCGCCTCCCCCCGCTGCGTTTCCCTCGACGAAGGCATTCCACTCATCGTCATCCTTGTGGGCCCAGCTCATGTCGCCCCGCGCATCGACGAAGTAGCCGTCCAGTGACACCTGATCGAACACCACGACCTTTCTCATGCTCGCCTCCAATCGTTCAACCTGCGTTTTCCCCGACCCGTACGGCTCCCGATACTCCGGGCCTCGCCCGCCGGAATTTCCCCGCACTGCGGCGGCCCCGGAACCCCTCCGAGGCCGCCTAACCGAGCGCCCCCGTCGAGGCATCAATTCGTCGCGGCGGCGGGAGCTGCGGCGTCGAGCGCGAACCTCACGCGCCCGGTGTGGTTGACCATCCATTGCACTCCGAAGCGGTCGGCGCAGACGCCGTACGCCTCGGCCCACTCCGTCCGCGCGAGCGGCATCTGCACCGATCCTCCATCTGACAGCGCGGCAAAGAGGCGATTGGCTTCGCCCTCGCTGTCCGTGTCGAGGTGGATGTAGACGTTCGTACCGACCACGAAGGCGTTGCGCGCCCGATCGACCACGTCGGTCCCCATGAGGACCGTCCCGTTCCCAAGGGGAAGCGCGACGTGCGCGATCTTGTCGAGCTGCGCTTCGTCGACGCACGCAGCGTGGGCCGGGAAGTCGCGGAAGCGAACGAGCAGCTGGTACTCCTGTCCGAAGACCCCGCGATAGAAGTCGAACGCCTCTTCGGTGTTTCCGTCGAAATTGAGATAGAGATTGACCGAGCTCATTGACTGTTTCTCCTTTTCGGCGCGTTCGGTGCGCCCGATGGATGGTCGAGCGGGCACGCTCGATATCGACATCGCCACCGGGAAGCATCGAGCGCGGAGCGAGCCGTCACCCGATCGTCACACGCCGTCAGTCACCGCCGCGCACGGCCGCCGACTCGCGGATCGGGCGGATTGGCCTGACTTCGATGCTCCCGCTGCGCGCCGGCGGAATGCGCGACGCGAGCTGCACCGCCTCGTCGAGGTCTCTCGCCTCGACGAGATAGAAACCGGCCAGCTGCTCCTTCGTCTCCGCGAACGGCCCGTCGGTGACGGAGATGCGTCCGTTTCGAACACGCACGGTCGTCGCCGTCTGGACCGGCTGCAGCGCCTCCGACGCGATGCAGTGCCCGCTCTCTCGAATCGCCGCGTCGTACGCGAGACACTCCGCGTCGTGCGGAATCTCTTCCGGCCGGCTCTCATCCAGGTAGACCAGGCAAAGGTATCGCATGTCGTTCCTCCATTTCGTTCCCGGAGTGGCTCTCCGTCTCGGTCACCTTCGCTGCGCGACGACCACCCTCTCGTTGACTCGTCGAACCAGGGTGCGCGAGATCGACAGCCACTCGCTCAATTTCCTTCGAGCCCGGAGAGACGCCGCTCGATGAAGCGCCGCTCGGGACCCTGCCGCATCAACTCCAGAGCGCGCCGGTACGCCTCGCGTGCCTCGTCGTTTCGCCCGATCCTTCGGCACAGGTCCGCCCTCGCCGCATGCGCAAGGTAGTAGTCGTCGAGCTCACCCTGCGCGAGGATGGCGTCGATCAGCACCAGTCCCCGCTCGGCGCCGTCGCGCATGGCCACGGCGACAGCCCGGTTCAGCTCGACGACCGGAGAAGGCTCGATGCGACGCAGAAGGTCGTAGAGTCCGACGATCTCTTCCCAGCGTGTCGCATCCGCGCTCTTCGCCTCGGAGTGCACCGCGGAGATCGCCGCCTGCACGCTGTACGGTCCGATGCGACGCGTCGACAGGGCGCGTTCCACCAGCGCCATTCCTTCATCGATCGACCGCTCGTCCCACGAGGCGCGATCCTGTTCCTCGAGCGTCACGAGCTCGCCTTCGGGAGAGCTCCGCGCGCTCCGGCGCGATTCGTGGAGGAGCATCAGCGCGAGGATCCCCATCACCTCGGGCTCCGGAAGAAGCTCGAGAAGCAGTCGTCCGAGACGGATCGCTTCGCCCGACAGCTCCTGGCGTGTCAGCGAGTCGCCGCTCGTCGCCGAATAGCCTTCGTTGAACACGAGGTAGATCACCCTGAGGACACTGTCCAACCTCTCGGGCAGCTCCGCGGGCGAAGGGACCTGATACGGAATCCGTGCGTCGCGGATCTTCGCCTTCGCGCGCACGATTCGCTGCGCGATCGTGGCTGGCGCGCCGAGAAACGCACGCGCAATCTCCTCGGTCGTCAGACCGCAGACCTCGCGGAGCGTCAATGCCACCTGCGCATCGGGCGAGAGCGCGGGATGACAGCAGGTAAAGATCAGCCGCAGCCGATCGTCGACGACCTGCTCCCCGTCCCAATCCCCCGTTGCGTCACTCAGGTCCTCGAGGCGCTCTGCCGCCGCTTCGTCGAGCCGCTCGAAACGAGAGCGCCGCCGCAACCCGTCGATCGCCTTGAATCGACCGGCGGACACGAGCCAGGCGGCGGGGTTTCCAGGAACGCCGTCGCGCGGCCACTGTTCGAGCGCGGCCCGGAAAGCGTCGTGGAGCGCCTCCTCGGCGAGATCGAAATCGCCGAGGAGCCTGACCAGCGTCGCGAAGACGCGACGCGACTCGGAGTTGTAGATCTCCTCGACGACCTTCGTCATTCGCTCGGCGATTTCGTTGCCCATGCTCTCGATTCCATCGTCCAGGCTGCCGCCCGCGTCCGGCGCAGCTGCCCCTGAATCTCGTCGGATGACCCATGGACGCTCGAACCGTTCAGACGAGCACACATCGGCCTCGAACACATCGCAGGACGGATCTCGAAAGTCTAATTCAGGTCGCGGCGCTCCGGAGAGCGCGTCACGAAAGGTTGAGCGCCATGTAACAGGATCGTTCGAGCCGACGCTTCACCGGAACGCGCCGCACGACAACGGGACTGACCGCAGGGAGACGGCGAAATCAGCTCCTGGCCCGAACGGAAACGATATTGCCGAACCGGTGGCTCGCGCCTGTCCATCTGCGAACCCGATGGCGTTACTCCTCGATCTCGCCCGCCTCTTTCCGCTGGATGTAGTCGAGATAGTCGTCGAGCTCCTGCACGTTGCGGAAGATCGAGACGGACGGCAGCGCCTGGGCGATCTCGAACACTTTCGCGACGGGCGCCTGCATTTCGGCGATGACGACCGAGCCGTTTCGCTCGCCGAGCGCCTTCTGCACGAGGATGAAGACGCGCAGGCCCGCGCTGCTGACGTAGTGGAGATCCCGCAGGTCGAAGAGGACGTGAGTCACGTCCGCGTCGGCGAACCAGGGCGTGACGAGATCTTCGAGCTGCTGGCTCGTTTCGGCGTCGAGTCGCCCCGACAGCGAGACGCGCCGGGCTGCACCGCGGGATTCACTCCTGATCTCCAGCGACATGGTCACCTCTCCGTTCTTCGGCGAATCCGCCTCGTCAGGATGAGGATATTCGATTCTCCGCGCCGCTGGTACTCGAACCCGCCTCAGGAGGCTCTCGGCGCCGCGGCGGCCGCGCCATCGTCGCGAGGATCAACCCACGGCCGCACGCGGGGTGGGAGGCCGACCCGATCGCCGTAGTAACATCGGCACGGCACGATGAAGCCGGGCCGGGATTCGTTAGGCAGAGACGATTGCAGAGGGAGAGAGCCGCATGACGAGCTGGTGCGCCTGGATGCTGGAGATGGACGTTCGGGACGGTCGAGGGAATGACGTCCTGGCACTGATGGAAGAGATGGTCGCCGCGACGCGTGCGAACGAGCCCGGCACGCTGAACTACGAGTGGAGCTTCAGCGCGGACGGAACGATCTGCCACCTCTACGAGCGGTATGCGGACTCCGAGGCGGCGCTCATCCATGGCCGGACCTTCGCCACGAGGTTTGCCGACCGTTTTCTCGACGTGCTGCAGCCGACCCGCTTCGTCTTCTACGGCTCGCCGAGCGAAGAGGTCATCGCCAGCGCGGGCCCGTTCAATCCGATCGTGATGCAGCCGGCGGCCGGGGTCACACGGTAGCGTTGCCGGGACTGGCGAGCTCACGGTCGCGATAGAGTTGGGCGATGCGCGGATCCCGCGCGAGCGGTGGACGATGACTTCGCGACGCCAGATCGACACGACGCTCCTCTTCGCGGCGCGGATCGTCCGGCTCTTCGCCTTCGGCGCGCTCTCGATCGTGCTCGCGTTGTACCTCGAAGCGATCGGGTTCACGCCGGGACGCATCGGCCTCGTCTTCACGATCACGCTCGCCGGCGACGCGGCACTCTCGCTCGCGATGGCGACGTGGGCCGACCGCCTGGGGCGCCGGCGGATGCTCGTCGCGGGCGCAGGGCTGCTCGCCCTCGCCGGCGCGACGATGGCGATCACTCGATCGCCGCTCGCCGTCGTCATCGTCGCGTTCGTCGGCGTGCTCAGCCCGAGCGGCAACGAGGCGGGCCCGTTCCTCTCGATCGAGCAGGCGGCGCTCGCGCAGATCCTTCCCGACGACCGCCGCACGCGCGCGTTCGGCTGGTACAGCATGGCGGGCTCCTTTGCCACGGCGGCGGGTGCTCTCGCGGGAGGCGGAGCGAGCCGTCTGCTGCAGGAGGGCGGTCATTCCGCGGTCGAGTCGTATCGCTTCGTCCTCGGCGGGTATGCCGCCTGCGGAGTTGCGTTAGGGCTGATCTTTCTCGCCGTCTCCGCTGCCGTGGAACCGGCCAGGCAGCCATCCGCGCGGGCAGCCCTCGGGCTGACCCGATCGAAGAAGACAGTGCTCAAGCTGAGCGCGCTCTTCGGTCTCGACGCGTTCGGCGGCGGCTTCGTGGTGCAGAGCATCGTCGCCTACTGGTTCCATCTCCGCTTCGGCGTCGACGTGGCGGCGCTCGGCGCGATCTTCTTCGTCGCGAACGCGCTCGCCGGCCTCTCGGCACCCGTGGCGGCCCGGCTCGCGGCGCGCTTCGGGCTCGTCGAGACGATGGTCTTCACGCACATCCCGTCGAACCTGCTCCTCTGCCTCGTGCCGCTCATGCCCGACGCGCGGCTCGCGACGGGAGTCCTCCTCGCGCGGTTCGCCATCTCGCAGATGGACGTTCCGACGCGGCAGTCGTACACGATGGCGGTGGTCGATCCCGACGAGCGCTCCGCGGCGGCCGGGATCACCTCGACCGCACGGTCGATCGGCGCGGCGATCGCCCCGTCGCTGAGCGGAAGCCTGATCGCGATTCCCGCCATGATGAGCGCGCCGTTCCTCATCGCGGGCGGGCTCAAGATCGTGTACGACCTCCTGCTCTACCGAAGCTTCCGCGCGCTGCGGCCGCCGGAGGAGCGGGGGTGAGGGCGGGAGTTCGCACGCCCTTCCGATTGGCGTTAGGCCACGTTGCGCGTCGCTTTCGTCGAGACGCACCCTCGCGCAGTCGCGTTCTCGCCGCACAGCGGCGGAACATCGGTAGCCCCCGGCTTCAGCCGGGGGATGTCGATCGCACATTGGTTCCAGGCGCCGCTTCAGCGGCGCAACGAGAGGGTTGGTCGCGCCGCTGAAGCGGCGCCGTTCATAAACGTGTCCGTCGCATCCCCCGCCTGAAGGCGGGGGCTACCGATGTTTCGGCGCTGCGCGCCGAAGGCACGCGGAGGGGCTCTTCATCCTCGGAGGGAGCGGCAAGCAGCGAGTCCGCCGAGTTACAGCCTGCACCGCTCTCCCCCTTTTTGCATTCCACCCGCCTTCACCTGCAAGGTTTCGGTCACAAGGCACCGTTCGTGCGGCGGGCAGCGCACCGCATTGAAACTCCCTGCTCCATGATCAGTACGCTCAGCGGAGCCGGAGCCGCGGGCGACAGCATGCCGGACCGGCCTTACACGCTGCGAAAGGAAACCTTCCAATGCGGATCGATCGCGCACGACTGACCACTGCGGCCGCCCGAAGAGCGCTCGCTGCCCGGCTCGTGACGATCGCCGCGATCGTCGCTGCGCCCATCGTGATGTCCGCCACGCAGGAAGTAACGTCCGCGACCGTCACGCGTTCGACGTACGCGGTGACTCGAGTCGGCGAGGCGATCCGCATCGACGGCCACCTCGACGAGGCGGCCTGGTCGGGGCCGTCGACGTTCGAGCTCGGTGTCGAGACGTCTCCCGGCGAGAACCTCCCGGCACGCGTTCGCACCGAGGTCCGGATCACCTACGACGAGAACCACCTCTACGTCGCATTCCGCGCTTTCGATCCCGAGCCCGGGAAGATCCGCGCGCGGCTCTCCGATCGCGACTCGGCCTTCCAGGACGACTTCGTCGGCATCATCGTCGACACCTTCAACGACGAGCGGCGTGCGTTCGAGTTCTTCGTAAATCCGGCCGGCGTCCAGATGGACCTGACGCAGAACGAGCACACCGGGAACGAGGACAGTTCGTGGGACGCGATCTGGGACTCGGCCGGCGCGATCGACGAGCGTGGCTACACCGTCGAAATGAAAATTCCCTTCTCGTCGCTCCGTTTCCCCGACGCCACTGCCGGCATGACCTGGGGCATCGACGCCGTCCGAGTCTACCCGCGCGACCAGCGCTACCGGCTCGGGCTCAACCCGCTGCAGCGCGGCAACAACTGCTATCTCTGCCAGGCGTCGAAGCTCACGGGGATCGAAGGAGTGAAGCCGGCGCGCTCGATCGAGCTCGACCCGACGCTCACGAGCTCGATGACCGGAGTGCGAAACGACTTCCCCGACGGCGACGTCGAGAACGGCGATCCCGACACCGAGGCGGGACTGACGCTCCGATGGGGAGTGACGCCTAACATGACGTTCAACGGCGCGATCAACCCCGACTTCTCGCAGGTCGAGGCCGACTCGGCGCAGCTCGACGTCAACACCCAGTTCGCGCTCTTCTACCCGGAGAAGCGCCCCTTCTTCCTCGAGGGTGCCGACATCTTCGAGACGCGATTCAACGCGATGTACAGCCGCAACATCGCCGCGCCCGACTGGGGCGTGAAGCTGACCGGGAAGACCGGCAAGAACGCCCTCGGCGTGATCGTGGCGCAGGACTCGCTGACCAACTTCCTCATTCCTTCGTCGCAGTCGTCGTCCCTCGCGTCGCTCGACGAGGAGAACCTCTCGACAATGATCCGCTACCGGCGCGACCTTTTCGGACGGACGACCGGCGGCTTCTTCTACACGGGACGCGAAGGTGACGGCTTTCACAACCGCGTCCTCGGCGGCGACGTCCTCTTCCGCTGGAAGGATGGCGAGGCGGCGCGCATCGAGCTCCTCGGGTCGCAGACGCTCTACCCCGACTCGATCGCGAGCGACTACGGACAGTCCGAGAATGAACAGTCCGATTACGCGCTCCGCGCCGTCTACCAGCACACCTCGAGGAACTGGCAATGGTTCGTCCTTTACAGGACCGTCGGCGAGGAGTTCCGCGCCGACCTCGGTTTCGTCCCGCAGTCCGACGTCGTGCAGAAGGAGGCGAACCTCGAGCGCGCCTGGTATCCCGACAAGGCGGGATGGAGCGAATGGCGCGTCGGCGTCGATGCATGGGACTACGAGGACCAGTCGGGCCAGCACCTCGAACGGAAGATCAACGCCTACAGCTGGGCACAGGGGCCGCGACAGTCGTTCGTCCAGGTCAACCTCATCGAAGCCGACCGCTTCTACTCCGGGAAGCTCTTCGACGCCGACGAAGTGAGACTGCACGGCGAGATCCAGGCGACGCCTGGAATCTACGCGTACGCCGACGCGATCGCCGGTGACCAGGTCGACTTCACGAACGCGCAGCAAGGCGAACGCCTCCGCATCGATCCGGGCGTCCGGTTCAATCTTGGTGACCATCTGCGCCTGAACCTCGATCACAGCTTCGAGACGCTCGACGTCGACGCGGGAGAGCTCTACACGGCGAACCTGAGCCAGGTGCGGGCGACGTATCAGTTCAACGTCCGCACCTTCGTCCGCTGGGTCGGCCAGTATCTCGACGTCGACAGGGATCCATCGCTCTACGCCAGCGCCGTCCCGGCGCGGAACCAGGACTTCTACAACCAGCTCCTCTTCTCGTACAAGATCAACCCGCAGACGGTCTTCTTTGCCGGATACTCCGACAACTGGACAGGAGACGAGCGGATCGACCTGACGCAGCAGAGCCGAACGGTATTCTTGAAGGTCGGCTACGCCTGGCTGCTGTAGTTTGTCATCCCGACGACTCGTTCGGGAAGCGCCAGCTCAGTCGGCAGCGGCCGGCGATCCGCCTAACTCGCGGGATTCACTCCGTAGAGCTGCGCGAACTCGGGCTCGTCGTGCAGGAGATCGAGGTCGGGATCCTTCCACGCCCACACCGGATCGCGGAAGCCGGCGTCGCACGCCTTCCTAAGCGCGCCGATGGCCTCCGCCTTCTTCTTCAGGCTCGCGAACGTGCATGCCACGTTGTACAGGGTGAGACCGTCGCGCGGACGGAGGGCCATCGCCATGTTCGCCTCGCGCATTGCTTCTTCCTCCCGCCCTGTCTCGGCATAGTCGGCGGCGAGGAGGACACGCGCGCGCGCGTCTTCCGGCACCTTGCGAATCTGGTCCTCGAAGACCTGGATACGACGCTGCATGAGCATCGCGGCCGCATCGAGCTTGCCAAGCGCCCGGTAGGCGTTCTGGATCGGGACATAGGTGTTGTAGTTCTCGCCGGAATGGAGGATCGCCTCCTCCGCGATCTCGATCAGCTCGAGATGGTGCCCCGAAGCGAAGAGGATTCGGCCCAACAGGTAATAGCCACTCTCGACGTCGGGCTTCATGCTGACCGCTTTGCGGGCGAGCCCTGCCGCCTCGTCCATCCGCTCCTCGGCGTACGACAGCCACGCCTGCGCGGTAAGCGCTTCGGGCAGCGTCTCACCGCTCGCCGACGAGGCGCGCGCCGTCGCGGCGCGCGCACGTTCGATCCAGCGCGGCGTGCGGTCGCAGAGGTAGTAGAACTCGGCGCACGCCGAAGCGAGCGTGGCGTGCGCGAGCCCGAAGTCGGGATCGAGCGCGACCGCGTTCTCGAACATCTGGATTGCGAACTCGAGATCCTGCCGCGAGCGCCGCCGCGCGTAGTTCCTCCCGCGCAGGTAGAGGTCGTACGCCTGAAGGTTCTCGGTCGGCTTCTCCGCGAGCGTCTCGCGCTCCTGCGGCGAGAGCGTGATGCGGAGCGCGTCGGCGATCTTCCGCGCGATCTCGTCCTGCACCGCGAAGACGTCCTCCATCTCGCGATCGTAGCGCTCCGACCAGAGCGGGTAATCGGTCCGCGTGTCGATGAGCTGCGTGTTGATCCGGAGCCGCGTGCCGGAACGCCTGACGCTTCCGGTCAGAACGTACGCGGCATGAAGCTGCTGACCGATCTCTGCCGGCGTCACCTGTTTGTCGCGAAAGACGAGCACGCTCGCGCGCGATCGCGGCTTGAGGTCGCGGATCTTCGACAGCTCCGTGATGATGTCCTCGGTGATCCCGTCGCGGAAGTACTCGTCTTCCTTCACGCCGCTCAGGTTCTCGAAATAAAGAACTGCCACGGACTTCTCGTCGGCCTGTTGCGCCACGACGCGTCCGCCGGAGCCTTCCGCCACCTGCCGGCCACCCGACTCGAGGTCGCGCTTGAGCCGGAGCAGCGCCGTGCGCATCTCCGCCGCGGTCTGATAGCGGTAGGTGCGATCCTTCTCCAGCGCCTGCGCCACGATCCGGTTCAGCTCGGCAGGGAGTGTCGGAACGACTTCGGTTGGCGGTTTCGGATCGCGCGAGAGGAGCGCCTCGAAGATGACCGCGGAGGTCTCACCGGAGAACGGCAGCGACCCGGTGGCCATCTGGTAGATGACCACGCCGAGGGAGAAGAGATCGCTGCGCGCATCGGTGAGCTGGCCGCGCGCCTGCTCCGGTGACATGTAGGAGACCGTGCCGACGGTCGTCCCGGCCATCGTCAGCTCGTCCTTGCGGATATCGGTCGCCGCGGGGTCAAAACCACGCTTCAGGTCGATCTTCGCGAGCCCGAAGTCGAGGATCTTCGCCTGGCCGCGCGCGGTGACGAAGATGTTCGCCGGCTTCAGGTCGCGGTGGATGATTCCCTTCGAGTGCGCGAGCTCGAGCGCTTCGACGAGCTGCAGCGCGATGCCGAGCAGCTCGTGCGTCCCCAGCGACCCGCGCCGCAACACGTCGGCGAGCGTCTCCCCTTCGAGGAGCTCCATCACGATGAAGTGCTCCGACTCGTGCTGGTCGATCGCGTGGATCGTGCAGATGTTCGGGTGGTTGAGCGCCGAGGCCGCGCGCGCTTCACGCTGAAACCGCTGCAGGGCCGCTTCGTCCTGCGCGAGCTCGGGCGGAAGGAACTTGAGCGCGACGTGCCGGCCGAGCACGGTGTCCTCGGCTTCGTAAACGACGCCCATGCCTCCAGTGCCGAGCTTGGACTTGATCCGGTAGTGCGAGATGGTTCTGTCGATCATCGGTTCGAGCCTCTCCGCTGCCTTCCCGCGATGCCGAATGCCGCGCACGCGATGTGGCGCGCTGCCGCGCGTGATTCGTCATTCGAGGATCGTCCAATCCTACTCGATGTTCGCGAAATCGCTGATGCCCGGACGGGGTCATGGGGGTCACAGCCGCAATACGAAGTATTTGCGGCGGCACCGCCGCTGCCCGCCGCCTGGTGCGCTCGAAATACTTCATATTGCGGCTGTGACCCCCAGTCCCCTCGCCCGCGAACCTCGGTCAACGCTAGAATCGACGGCACAACGACGGCCTCGGGGGGAAAACCACGTGGAAAGCATCGACAAGCGCAACATGATCGCCCAGTGGGTGTTCGACACCCGCCCTGTGCTCCTTCGCTTTCACATCTGGCTCGAGGACGTCGACGTGGTTCGCGCGCAGGCGGAGCCGGTCTACGACCTGTCGTTCACTCCCCGCGGCATCACTCGCTGCCTCGCACTCACGGCAGCGACTACGGCGCTCGGCACGCGCCTCTTCGGCGACTTCGGCGGCGGCGCGGGCCGCGACAAGGCGGGACTCAACCAGGTGAAGAAGGGTGCCGACGCCATCAGCGCCTACGTGATGAGCGAAGGCCTCTGGCATCTCACGCGCACGCTCCCCGAGAACCACGCGCTCATGGTCAGCCTCGGTGAAGGTCTCATGCCGAAGGCGGGCGAGACGCCGGAGATGGGCGCGAATCCGCTTCTCGGCTTTGGCCGCGTCTACGCGAGACCCGAGGTCGCGAAGACGGTCGACCGGCGCGTGAGGCGGTTGCTCAACGAGCCGGGGCACACGTTCGAGCAGTTCCACGGCTGGCTCGAGGATCGCGGCATCACGATCTGGGGCGCGGCCGTCGACACGCTGGAGAACACGTCGCGCTTCGCCGAAGGTCGCGAGACCGGACCGATGGCCGTCCTTCACGTCTTCGACTCGCCGCTTCGCATGGCCAAGCCGTACGAAGCGTACATGGGCTGCCTCACCGTGCCGAAAGCGGTCGTCGCGGCGGCGGAGCGTAATTCGGTCCTGCTCGACTTCCGCGCGCCGCGAAGCCGCGTCGTCGAGGCGATCGAAGCGGCGTACCCGGGCATCACTCGCGCGAACATCCACGTCTGGACCCTCCGTGGCAAAAGCCGCCAGGCGCGGCTCGGCGAGCTCTGGGCGGAATGGGGCGCGTTAGGCGTCCACCTCGTCGAGGACGGCTGGAGCGGGCCGACCGGCATTCCCGTCTTCACCGACTCGGGCACGTACGCGCCGACCTTCATGGTCGGCAGCTGGAAGGACGCCGCCGGAGCGACGCACGTATTCCTCTGCGACGGCTACGCCGCGACTGCGGAAGCGGTGCAGGCGACGAGCCTCGCCGAGGTTCTCGACGTCGACGCGACGATGGCCCCGTTCTCGTCGACGTTCGAGCTCCCCTGCCGCGAGGAAGGGCAGTTGATGCATCTCGATCCCGACGATCCCGAATTCGAGGTGAAGGTCCGGACGATCTACGGCGCGCGCAGTGTCGACGACGCGAAGATCGCGGCGTATGCCGAGGCGATCCGCGAGGCGAGAGTCGCGAACATGCCGATGGGGAAAGAGGTGCTGCGCGCCGACGACTTCTCGCCCGAGAAGAACTGGCGCGTCCTCGCCTGCATCGGCTACATGAACGACGATCCCTACACCGGCTGCAAGGGCGTGACGAAAGTGTCGGAGGGGGTCTACCGCGTCACGACGCGCCTCGCGACGCGCAACGCCACCGCGATCGTCACCTTCACGCTCCGGATGATGGAGCCGTTCGACCAGATGCGGCACGTCTTCAGTCCGCTGCTCGTCAGGTTCCTCAGCGGCGTCGATCACACGACGCGGCCCGTGAAGATCTCCGACTCGGGCCGGATCCGCAACGAGCTGCAGACCATGTTCTCCCAGGCGCTCGAGCACGACGGCGAGACGATCCGCGTCTTTTTCGATCGTGTCGACGACAGCGTCATGCCGCCCGAGAAGCGGGCCAAGATCCGCAGCGTGCTCGAGTGGTACAAGGCGAGCCACCCCGTCTGGTTCGACTGGCTCGAGATCGGGTAGAACCTGGGGAAGCGCTGATGGCGCTCGCTATTTCGCGCGACGCGTTGCAATCGCCTGCATCGCCTGGTTGGGCGGCGATCTAACGCGACTCCCGGAGCTCGATGTTGAATAGCGCCTTCGTCGGTTGAGTCTGCCAGGCAAGTTTGACGGCGAGACAAAGTACGAACGGTGTCTGCTGGCGGTCGATGAGTAGCGGTTTGAATCGCCAGCTCGATGCTGCCTGATCCAGTGACGCGAAGAGTCGAGGGTCGCCCGCCACGAATTCGGTCGTGATTACATGACCGGTTTCCGAGACATGCACATCGATGGCCACCCACGTGTCGACTCCCGTGAGATCGCCGGGTACCGAGGGATCTGTGTATCTCACCTGCTCAGGATATGGATTCCCTCGTGTGATCCTGGTCGGAGCTGGCGATCGAACCTCAGGTGCGGGACCTTCGCGATCCAGATTCCTCGCCGTGGCACACGACAGCAGAATCAGCGCTGCGGTCGCCGAAAGCAGATGACGTCTGAATTCTGCGAGAATCATGGCCTGTGCCGCCCAACGGTAGCGTTCAGCCGCGGCCGTGCGGCCCCGACAGTTTACGCTACTTCGAGAGGTGCGTCGCCGCCGGCTGAAGCGACTTGTTAGGCGGCGTCACGTCGGAGACTCCCCGTCTCTCGTCTCCTGCTGCTTCGGCAACCGCTCTCTACCGTCGGGATGGTCGGAGCCGTTGAAATTCCTGACGCAGGAAGATCTGAACCGCCCCCCCGAACTCAGGCTCGACCGCCGTGCGTTCATAAACCACCGTGACACTCCCGTCTCCGCGCGTGGACAGGGAAGGATTCGTTTCGGCCTCGGGTGAGTGCGCAACCGGGACCTCTCCGGTCTCCGCAGGCCGGCCATCGGGTTCGAACCGATGCATGATTACATCGTAGTCGTCCCCGTTTCTTCGGCTCCATGACCCGGCAAATTCGCGGCCATTCCAGATCACGACCGGTGACTGAGAGTTGCCTCCGAGATCGGTGGTGGTCTCGACGCTGCCGCCCGTCGTCAGGAGCGTCACGTCGATGAAAGCAGCTCGCACGTTTGCGATCGGTATCCCGCCCTCGAGGTAGAGGACGAGACAACCGCGTTCCGCGCATGCGACGGACCCTGCAGAGGGATCGCTATTGCCGTCCGGCATTGCGGACGCCACGTTCACGGATGGATAGGCAACCATTCCGAGGCCCGTGTCGAGTCTCCGCACCTTCACATCCCGATGGAGGAAGTTAACCTGTGCCCTCACAATCAAGGCATCGGCCTCTTCCCAGGCGATCGTGACGAACTCTCCGCTCCTGGCGATCGCGGGTCGTATCTGAGACCGTCGCCCGTCGCCTAACTGAACCGGCTCGGGATCTAGAACGACTCCCTCGGCAGTCACGCGGCTCGCGACCATCCTCACCTGCTCGCCGCCGTAGAGGTCCCCTTCGCCCCAGACCACGACGAACTGCGCACCGTCCCACACCACCTGCGGCCGCTCCGCAAACCACGCCCTGGTCGAGAGTACGAGGGGCTCAGGGTCGAGCAGCCCTTCCCGGGGACTGAAGCGAGCGGCGAGCACACGCTGCGGATCGACCGACCGCGCCGCGTCGAGCCACACCACCATCGCCATTCCCGCGATCGATGCAATCGACGGGATCCCGGAGTTCGTACTCTCCCGAAGAGGGATCGAGACGTCAGCCGCACCGCGGAACGTGCCCGCAATGCGAAGCACGTACCCCGTGGGCGACTCCGCCTGCTCTCTCCAGGCAGTAATCAGCTCCCGACCGTCCCAGGCCTGGGCGGCGTTGTCCTGCCGCAAGCGACAGAACGCGAGCGGCGACCCCTGCGCGGAAAGGTTTTGCACGGGCGACCCGCGCAGATCGAGCAGTGTTCCATAGAGTCGTCGGCCTTCGGCACTCAGCGTGTCGCCGGTGGAGAGCACCGCGAAGAACCCGCCACGACTTCGTCCCCAAACGCCCCCTGCAGTCGGCGTGGGGCTTTGGTCGAGAGGATTTCCGTCGCGGTCGAGGCGAAGTATCACGGACTGGTCCAGAGACGTGTTCGTGGTGTACCGCGCGATGTAGAACTCGCCCTGCCAGGTAATGTCCGCGATATTGCGCTCGGCCGAGAGCGGAAGCTCGAAATCGGGGCGGATGATGCGTCCGTCCAGCGCGTAGATCCGCGCGCGATCGAAGACTCCGCCGACCATGTAGCGCACGAGCAGTCTCTCGCCATCGAAGCTCGGCTGGCCAGAGCCTCCGACATTCCAGCCTTCCAGCGGGATCGCCTCGGAGACGCGGCCGTCGACGATCGTGGTCATCCAGAGCGCGGCAGTCGGATCGTAGGTGTCGGCAGGGGTGTTCCCGAGCAGCGCGACGACGTGTCCGGCCTCGGCGACCACGTAGGTTACGTAAAAGCCCGCCGGCGCGACCTCGAACGGTAGTCCGACTCGATCTCCGCTCTCGTCCAGATACGACGCCATCCTTCCGTCCTCAGAAACCAGCAGGTAGAGAGCTCCGGTCCACACGATCCAATTGATCGTGCCGCCGCTCAAATGAACCGTGCGTTCGATCCCATTGGGGCCGACCAGAGCCGCGTCCGTTCCGCCGCCTCGCCCGCAGCTGTAGGAGACAAGGTAACTGCGCGTCCCTCCCGTCACGCCGCGGAGGGAGCCTCCGGAGCATTGCGCGGGAATCACGGAGAATCCAAGCGGGTCGAGAAGCTGCCCGGACCTGCTCACCCGGGCTGCTCGAAGACTCAATGCCGACCATACGACGAGGTAGTCGCTTCCGTCCGACGCAACCAAGCCGTAACCGACGTCGCGGGCCGGCGCGATCGCGGAGCTCTTCAGGGGGCGCTCTGGCCCGAGCTCGGGTCCCGCGGCGCCAGCCGCGAGCATCGCGGAACAACAGAGCAGCGAAAGCGCGAGCAGGATGAGCGGACGCATGCCACTGGTACGACGTTGCGAGGTGCCGCGTCTAGAACTTCAAATGCGAACAGGCGACGAGCTCCGGCGTCGACCCGAAGCAGACCTACTGCCCCGCATCCGATCGAGCTGTCGCGCGTCTCGAAGGTCCAAGGCGTTAACGGCACGCCAGCGAGGGCGGAACCGCCTAACGGCTGCGCCTCCCTCCGGCCCAAGGCGCATGCACCGATGTCACCGGACTTCGAACTTCGAGTCGCGCGTTGGCGACGGTTGCATGCGTTCGTTAGGCGGCAGACAGGGAACCACTCACCAGAACTTGAGCAGGCTGCGCTTTCGCCTGAACCGTAGGAGTGGAACGTCCTCCGGTTCGATGAGCGAATCGTCCATAAAGCCTTCGAGCTGGTAGCCGAAGAGCTCTTTGAGCGCGGCCTCCCCCAGTTCGAGGGGATGAAACGGGAACGGATATGGATCTTCTCCTTCGTCGAGCTCCTCCGGATCGATGGCCGGGTGCTGCCCAGCCCAATAAGGAAGCTCGAACGGCAATCGAGGACCGATATCCTCGAGTATGCCGCTGTCGGGAGATAAGCTCAGCGAGCGAACGAGTGTGCCTTGTTGCCAGACCGCGAACGCGAACCAATCAACCACGCTATGCATCGCGTGGAGGTAAACCGTCTCGGTTCCCGGGCCCTGCAGGAATCTCTGTTCCAACTTCGATGGGTAGTCGATCCCAAACTCCTTTGCCGCCAGAATCGACAACCCGTTGAACGAACCGATGTCGAGCTCATCATCAGGTGGACAGGTGTACGACAAGTCACCTGCGTCGAGCGGTTCAAGCCGCTCCTTCGAGAATAGAGTCTCGGCTAGCGCTGAAGTCGCGGAACGATCGAGGACGGGGTTCTCGCGCAGGATCTCGCGGACGTCGCCACTGCTGCGAACAAGCATCCAGGTCTTCGCTCCCATGACCCTCCAGATCGTTCCGTGTCGCCTAACGCCTGGCGCTAACCGGCAACCACGCGCCCGGGACAGTTTATCAAGTTGCGATGCATGGTGTTGCGCGTGGTTGTCCGGTTCAATGGCTCAGTCAGCCGCCGGTTCCGAATATATCCGTTTTGATATACGTTGTGCCCGACGGAGAAGCTTGTTTGGCTCCACGGCGAGGTTGAGACCCCGCCGTTCTCGAAGGAAGCACGGCTCGAGGCTGGGTTCCTGCTGCGACGGTTGCAGCGGGGAGAGCTGCTCTCCCTACCCGCCTCGAGGCCGATGCCGACGATCGGGCGTGGCTGCCACGAGCTCCGGGTGAACGACGCCCGGAAGAGCTGGCGGCTCGTGTACGCCGTGGAGCATGACGCGATCGTTCTTCTTGAGGCGTTCGAGAAGAAGACCGAGAAGGCGCCGAAGCAAGTGATTGATTCTTGCCGCGAACGCCTGATGAGGTTTCGACACACCGTACGCGAGGAGGAGAGCCGATGAAAGCTAGCAAGCGAACCGCGCTGGAGAAGGCTGGATGGACCATTGGGTCTGCCGACGATTTTCTCGAACTCTCCGCGGATGAACGCGCATTCGTGGAAGTGAAACTTGCCCTGGCTGAGGCACTGAAACTGCGACGCGAGCGAAGAAAGCTCACTCAGGCCCAGGTGGCAAAGCTGCTCGGTTCAAGTCAGCCACGCGTTGCGATGATGGAGGCTGCCGACAAGTCCGTGAGCGTCGACCTCCTCGTGCGGTCACTGCTCGCAATTGGTGCGACACGTGGAGATCTCTCTAAGGTGCTCGCGAGTAAGCGCTGATCTCCGGCGCCTAACGTTCCGGTCCAGCGGCGGCAGAATGCCGTCCGCTGCAACCGGTTGTCAGCTGGCAGCGATGCTACTTCACCAGTTCGATCTCGCTCAGCTTCCAGGTCTTATCGAACCAGGGCTCGAGCGGGCCGTAGAGCCGGAACAGCATGTTCCACCCCTTGCCGGGGATGGTCTGGATCCAGTTGTGTTCCATGCCGGACGGGGCCTTCGGCCCGAAGTAAACGTCCGCGGAACCATCCTTGTTAACGACCAGACCCTTGTCCAGACTGCTCACCTGAGGAAAGTCCTGATCGGTTTGCAGCATCGAACGGGTCTGGTTGTCGTACACGATCGCGGACCAGAAGTCCTTTACGGGAGCGTTAGGCAACACATGCAACCGATAGGTCTTGCCACCGTCCAGCGGATTGCCTTGGGAATCGACGATGCCGACGGCATACTGGGAGCCTTGTCCGACCATCTTGGCTTCCATGGCCGGTGTCACGCCGGTGGCATAGAAGTAGAAGAAAGCGGCTGCATCCAGATAGGCCACGCCGGGCTGCTTCTCGAACTTGTAGCCACCCAGCCACTGGCGCCAGGTGCTGTTCGGATAGTAGAACGCCTCCGGGATGCGACTCTGGTAGGTGAGGGTTCGCGCGGTAGCGTCGCCCACCGCGGCAGCCTCGGTCAGGATCGCCTTCATGCGGGCATCCGGCGCGAACGGCTTGCCCTTCTCGATGCCGATCGAGGCAAAGAAGCCCAGGGTGATCGGATCGACCGACTCGACGGGTTCGTTCTGAATGACGTAGTTGAGAAGCTCCCAGAACTGGTAGTCCGCCGGCGCCACCGTGGAGAAGTCTCGATTGGACACATTGACGAAGGTGTTGGACGGTGGATTGGCCGACTGCGCCAAGGGGTAGATCCGCGTGTTCTCGTGCAGACTCTCGATCGCGGGCTTGAGGTCCCCTTTCACCGGCATGTTGCGCCAGACGAGGATGGACTCGAACGTGGGAACGCGTACGACCATGTACCCTTCCGGCACTTCGCCCTTGTACCCGGGAGGCAGCAGAAGGTACTTGCCGCCCTTGCCCTGGTCCGGACCGACGATGCCGATATCGGTCACGTATCTGAACCAGAAGTCGTCAATCATGCCCAGCGTTCTGGGGGGCACTTCGACCACGAGCGGACCGTCATGAAGATTGATCCAGATCCAGGTGTAGGGCGTGGTCGCGTTTGCCGTGAGAAAGATCGAACGCGCGTTCATGGTTGCTTCGAAAGTCGGGATGGTGACGTTCGCGGGGCCGACTCCCAGCAATCCCTCACGCAGTCCCGCCATGTTCACCGGCGCCAATGCCAGCAGGTAGGCCTGTACCGCGCGCTGGAAGTCGAGGTTGTCGTAGACCTTCTCGACCGTCGTCTTGTCCGGAAATCCATCGAAAAAGTTCAGCGTGCCCAGCCGCGTTTCCATCTTGTCCGGTGCGGCAATCCCGGCCGGAATGTCCGTGGTCATCTTCAGTTTCGGTGGAGTGCTCGCCAGAACCATGCTTGCAGTGAGCCCGCAAACCAGCAGTGCCGCCAATCGATTCTTCATCTCGACCTTCTTTCGGTTTCGGATTCGGGAGTCTTCTTAACCAGCCAACGCCTAGAGCTCACCGGCGACGGCGCGCACGGCAAAGTCTAACACCTTGCGATGCATGGAGGTGCGCGTCCGCATCCGCTGCACGCGCTGAGTTAGGCGCCAGTCCCGACGCGGCGCCGAGCCTCTTCTGCCAACTCTTGGACCTCATTCGCATGCTCACTCACCACGTGGCGGACACCGAAGCGGTCGCGGAACACGAAGTTCGCTCTAACGAGGTCGACCCCTACCAGATCTGACCAGAAAACCCACTTCTTCCCGAAGATTGTTTCGAATGAAATCCCATCGTCGTTCACAACCGCGCGACGGGAGGTCTCGAATGCGAACCAGCAGCCAAGAACCAGGACTCCAAATGGGGGGAGAATGTCGCCCCGAGTCAACTCACGGAGTTCGATGAACTTGACAAGGAGTGGATACGCAGCAGCCATGAACCACATCGTTGGTCCGACGAGCTTCCAAACGCTACTGAGCTTGACGATTCTCGGTGAAAAACTCACGCAAATTATCGGCGCCTAACGGTTGCCGCTAACCGGCGGCACTCCGCACGGCGAATTCTAACAGATTGCGATGCATGGTGTTGCGCGTTGGCGTCCGGTTGACTGAGTTAGGCCTCCCTCGGGGCCACGCTCTTTCTCTTGAACTCCTTTCCGGGAAACAGGCGAGCGAATGGCTCTCTGCCGAGGAGGAACAGAAGGGAACTCTCCGCGCTCGCGGAGATGTGAACGTCACCCTCGTGGCAGAACAGAATCTCGGGGCCGCCTTCCGGCAACTGAAAGAAGATGTCTGCCTCAGCGGGCCCGGAGATCCCCTGTTCTATCGATTCCCTGAGAAACCGATCCATCCACGCGGTACCCACTTTCATCGGTACGTACCAGAGATCCGGGTGCAGTTTCGAAAGTGTTCCGTAACTGACCAGGACGATTCCATCGCCCAAGAGTTCGCGAAGAGCCTGCGGAAACAACTCCCAGAGCTTCTCCAACTCTTCGGACGAGAGAGGCGGCGATGTGTACTCGATTCGGTCTGTCATGGGCGGCCTAACGTATGCGGCCAAGCGGTATCTACGCGCCCGCACAGCCGCAACCGCCTAGCTAAACTTGGAGCGGCGCGTAGAAATCCGCTTGAGAAGCCCAGTTAGGCGTGCCGACGTTTGGCAGGCTTGCGCGGGAGTTTGGCTGTCTTCCCCGCGACGCGAACCAGGGTCCGGAGCGCCTCGTTCACCGACTTTGAGTCGGGAAATCGGACGGCCAAATCCGGTTCCAGCAGGATGACATTGGTTCCTGCGGCGAAGCGATTGGCGTACTTGCCCCGGACGCCTCCGGAGAAGTCGTACTCCGGCCTCATGTCATCTGACTTCAGAGGTTTAGATGCCTTTTCCATATTGCTTCGATTCACGGGCCGTGGCCCGCCGTGCGCTGATGATGCGTATATCTTCGGCGATGTCAGCGTGCGACACAACGAGCAGTCGCGCCTGCGCCGACTGGCCGACGGTGAGAAACCGGAACTCAGAGACCGAGTGCTCGGGATCCGGAACGGTGGACGAGAGGGTGTCCCGGAAGATACTCACAGCCTCCTCGAACGACACCTTGTGTTCTCGAAGGTTCGCCGCAGCCTACTTCGGATCGTAGATGAAGTTCATTCTACTTTTCGATTCTCAAAACTTGATCTCAGTACGCCTAACGCGAGCGCTAAGCGGTTTCGACGCGCCCGCGCTGCCCGAACAGCTTACAGCACGCGGTGTGGCGCGTTGAAACCCGCTTGAGCGCCTTGTTGGGCGGCGCCAACGAAGCCGAGCGGGTTTGCTACCGCTAGCGCGAAGGCTGAATGATCGTCACCGCGGACGTCTCGTTATTGGTGACTGAGACGAACCCCCAAAACCGGGTTTCCGGTCGCAGCGAAGTTGCGCGAAGGCGGAGTGGAGCGTCCTCCGTCGTGCTCGGTGCGAAAGCGATCTGCGCGTATGCCGGAATGCCGCCAACGTCCGCCGGACCGGGCGGATCCAGGTAGGCCGAATCCTGCCGTATCAACCGACCAAAGTGATCGATCTGATCAATCCAAACGGTGACACCAGCCTCAAGGCTGTAAAGGCGGAGCATGACGCGGAAACTTGAATTCCGAGGAATTCCGATGAAGTTCAATTCGCCTGAAGAGAAGTCGTCCGTCCGTACCACTGGAAGTTCAACACCCGCCGACAAACTCTCGCGTGAGCGATCACGAAACCTCGCATGAATTTGCAGGAATCCACTCGCTGGAAACTCGAACCACTGCCCATGCGGTTGGATGAGTTCGACGAGTTGGGTACCTTGGGGTGGATACGTGTTGATCTCGTCACAGCAGCATGCCACGGAGCAAGACCCGAAGTAGTAGACGATGGGTTCGTCAGCGGTGTTACAAACCCATAGCTGCGTGTCCCAGACGGAACCGTTTGCTCCCGGCTGACCGAGGGCAAGAACCGGAACAAGCACCCTCGAGACCGACGGCGACGTTTCCGCGGCTGGTGCCGCGGCGATCGTGGAATCGGCTGCCGCCAGGGATGCCGGAAGGAGCGCCATCACGATCAGCAGTCGAGCGAACCAACTCATGGAACGATGCTAGTCGGTGTCTGGCTATTGGTCAAACAAGCCGCCCAACGCCTGCCGCTCAGCCGGCCCGGCGCGGCACGCTGATGATACAACTTACGGACACCGTGGCGCGCGCCGGGATCGGCTGCAGCGGCGAGACTGTGTGAAAACTCCTGGCACGTGGATTGCTGGTCCACCGAGCATGTCGGATTCGTGCGAGATTTCGCCTAACGGACCACTGCCTCCCTGAGGCCATCGCGATTGCAACGCAGAAAGTCCACTGATTGGCGCGCTTCGCGGGTTTTCACACGTTCTCG